>NZ_JBPFDO010000001.1:0-324680 GCF_059415005.1 Rhizobium sp. SAFR-030
CCCTACCTCGTCAACATGACCAAGCGCGGTGCCGACCAGATCGGCGGCGCCGACTACACCTTCGACTGCACCGGCAATACCAGGGTCATGCGCCAGGCGCTCGAGGCCTCGCATCGCGGCTGGGGCAAGTCGGTGGTGATCGGCGTTGCCGGTGCCGGCCAGGAGATCTCGACGCGACCGTTCCAGCTGGTCACCGGCCGCACCTGGATGGGCACCGCCTTCGGCGGCGCGCGCGGCCGCACCGACGTGCCGAAGATCGTCGACTGGTACATGGACGGCAAGATCGAGATCGACCCGATGATCACCCACACCATGCCGCTCGAAGACATCAACAAGGGCTTCGAGCTCATGCATTCGGGCGAGAGCATTCGCTCGGTTGTGCTATACTGACCGGCATCGTATTGCCCTTCGACGATCTCGAAAGGACGCCCAGAACAACAGATCCGGGCGTCTTTCTGCCAGCGGACGGTTACCGTCCGCAGGTGGGCGAACAGCAGGAGCAGGCATGTCGGAGCGTATCGTATCTGGCTCGGTGAAGGCGGACGGCAGCGTTTTGCGCGGCCAGGGCTTCCACGTTGCCCGCAAATCCGCCGGACGCTACCTGATCGTCTTCCAGCCGCCGTTGATCGAGGTTGCCGGCGGCATGACGCAGCTGACCGGTGACACGCAGACATCCGGCTGCCAGGCACGGGTGGCCTCGGTCGATGGCGTGCATGCCGCGATCAGCATCGACGGGCCCGACGCACAGCATGTCGACTGCGACTTCTCGTTCGTGTTTTCCGGCCGCGAACATGGTGCAGCGCCCGCCCGGCACGGATCCTCCGTCGATCCGACGCAGGTGCTGCCGGAGCCGGCGATCGGCAGCCCAGCCGGCAATCCTCCGGTGGTTGCCTTCCCGACGCGACGGCGCAAGGATGAGGATCCGCACGCCGTTCTCGACGCCACAGACTCCAGTTCCTATGCCGTTCAGGTCGAGCGGCTGAAGACCATGATGCACCAGGTGCTGAAGCCGCTGCAGCGGGAAAACCGGATGCTGAAGTCGCGGCTCGACATCGCTGCCCGCCAGGCAAACGGTGGCCGCCGCATCGAGCCGCCCGCCAATGCCTATCCACAACTGGACGCAGGCCCGCTGCTGACGCGACTGCTCAATAGCCAGCGCGTCCGGTCGGTGCTGGATCTCGGCAGCGAGGATCTGGCGCGGCTGGCGCTCCTGTCGCCAAGGGTCGAGCAGGTCACCGCGGTGGTCGGCTCGGAGGCCACCGCGCACCTGTCACCGAACGTCACGCTGCGGCGGGACGTGCCGCAGCCCGGTGCTGCAGACGGCGATTTCGACTGCCTGATCGCCATCGATCTCCTACAACGCCATCCGGATCCGCAGGCCTTCCTGCGTCAGCTGAATGTCTTGCTGGCAGAAGGTGGAACGCTGGCGCTTGCGGTGCCGGCGCTCCGGTACCCGCTGGTGACCGGCGACCTGTCGATCTGGAGCAGCGGGCTCATCCTCTATCACCTCGCTGCGGCCGGCTTCGACTGCCGCGACGTGCAACTGACGACCGACGACGGGCGGATCTACCTTCTGCTGGTGAAGCGAAGCATCGCCCTGCCGACCTTCGAGCAGGCGCTGCCGCCGGTGGACCGTCTTCGGCCCTACCTGCCGGCCTCGCTCGAATTCGTCGAAACGTCGGCGGGACTTGCGTTCGACGGCGACGTCCATGCGATCGGCTGGACCAACTGATGGCGGGTGCGTGCAATCTGCCTTTCCCGACTGCGAGGAGAGCCTGAGTTGATCTATGTCGATGCCGACGCCTGCCCGGTGAAGCCCGAGGTGCTGAAGGTCGCCGAACGCCACAGCCTCGAAGTGACGTTCGTCGCCAATTCCGGCCTCAGGCCGTCGCGCGATCCGATGGTGAAGAACGTCATCGTGTCCGGCGCCTTCGATGCGGCGGACGACTGGATCGCCGAGCGGGCCGGTTCCGGCGACGTGGTGGTGACGGCCGACGTGCCGCTTGCCGTGCGCTGTGTGGCGGCCGGCGCGATGGTCACCGGACCGACCGGCCGGCAGTTCGACGAAACGAATATCGGCATGGCCAGCGCCATGCGCGATCTTGGCCAGCACCTGCGCGAGACCGGCGAGAGCAAGGGCTACAACGCGCCCTTTGCGCCGCGCGACCGTTCGGCCTTCCTGTCGACCTTCGACCGGCTGTGCCGGCGTGCCAAGGCGATCGGCGCGCAACAGTCGGCGGAACGCGGATGAGCGACACCTCGCTTGCGTGGCACCACCGCCGGCAGAGCCCGTTCTATGCGGCCGGGCTGACAGGGATCGTCAGCCTCGGCGTGCTGCTTTACCTGGCGCCGCGGGTTTCGGTCGAAGTCTCCGCGATCCTGTTCTTCGTCGTCTACCTGGCGATGATTGCCACCCGCATTCCGCGTCTCAGCGTCACCCGGCTGAAGACCAGCCGCGAGCGCGACGATGCGCCCGCCTACGCCATCCTCATCGTCACCGTGCTGGCCGTTGCCGCTGCGGTCGCGGCCCTGTTCAACGCCCTCAACCGGGCGCATGATCCGAGCCTCTTCGAGGTGACGCTTGCCTTCCTGTCGGTGATCGGCGGCTGGCTGACCATCCACACGATGTTCGCCATGCACTACGCCCATCACTACTGGCGCCGCCGCGAGGGGGCCGACGGCACGCTTCAGCTGCAGGGCGGCCTGCAGTTTCCCGAGACGCCGGAACCGGCCGCCTATGATTTCCTGTATTTTTCGCTGGTCATCGGCATGACGGCCCAGACTTCGGACGTGACGATCACAACCACCGAGATGCGGCGCATCAACCTCGCCCATGCGGTGCTTGCCTTCTTCTTCAACACGGTTCTCGTCGCCGCGGCCGTCAACGCCGCCGTGGCGCTGGCCGGCTGACGCCCAACCCGCAACGCCTGCAAAGGAGGTCTATCCATGAAAGTCCTGTCACAGAACACCGCCTTCGGCGGCATGCAAGGCGTCTTTCAGCACATGTCTGAAGCCTGCCGCTGCGAGATGACCTTTGCCGTCTTCGTGCCGCCGCAGGCGATCGCCGAGCCGCGACCGGTCCTGTGGTTCCTCTCCGGCCTCACCTGCACCCACGCCAATGTCATGGAAAAGGGCGAGTACCGTCGGCTGGCAGCCGAGCTCGGCCTGATCATCGTCTGCCCGGATACCAGCCCGCGCGGCAACGACGTGGCAGACGAGGTGACCAACTGGCAGATGGGCAAGGGCGCCGGCTTCTATCTCGACGCGACGCAGGCGCCGTGGGCGGAACACTATCAGATGTACAGCTACATCACCGAGGAACTGCCGGCGCTGGTCGCCGAACAGTTCCGGGTCGACCTGGAGCGTCAGGGGATCTTCGGCCACTCGATGGGCGGCCACGGGGCGATGACGATCGCGCTGAAGAACCCCGACCGCTTCAAGAGCTGCTCGGCGTTTGCGCCGATCGTCGAGCCCTCGACCGCCGACTGGTCTGCGCCGGCGCTCGAAAAATATCTCGGCTCCGACCAGGCATCCTGGCGCCCATACGACGCCTGCGCCCTGGTGCGGGACGGGGCACGCTTCCCGGAGTTCCTCATCGACCAGGGCAAGGCCGACAGCTTTCTCGACAGCGGGCTGCGGCCCTGGCTGTTCGAGGAGGCGATCGACGGGACCGGCATCGGACTGACCCTGCGGATGCACGAGCGCTACGATCACTCCTACTATTTCATCTCGACCTTCATGGACGATCATCTGCGCTGGCATGCGGAGAGACTGCTCTAGCCCGATCGACAACAATCGAATTTCGGCGGTTGCCGGCCTTGAAGCCGGCAGCCGATGTCCCACATCAAGCCCACTCGGACGACCGCGTGCACCGGCCGAACCCGGTGCCATGAACCCGCGGGGACGGCCTCGCTTCTTATGATCAAGGAGCGACTTCATGCCCTGGTTCTATCTTTTCCTCGCCGGCATCCTCGAGTGCGGCTGGGCAGTCGGCCTCAAATATACCGTCGGTTTCACACGGCTCGTGCCGTCGGTGCTCACGATCACCTGCATGATCGCCAGCATCGGACTGCTGGGGCTTGCGATCCGCGACCTGCCGGTCGGCACCGCCTACGCGATCTGGACGGGGATCGGCACGGTCGGCACCGTGGCGCTGGGCATCGCCCTGTTCGGCGATCCGGCAAGCCTTGCCCGCATCGCCTGCATCGGCCTCATCCTCGCCGGCATCGCCGGGCTGAAGCTGACGAGCTGAGGCGAGATCTCTGGACACTGCCCGCCATGCGCGTATCATCTTACCCGAAGGTGGCGAGTGGCGGTTGGGGGACGCGCGATGGCACGCAAACATCTGATCCTGGTCCATGGGCGGTCTATCAAGCCATCGCGCGAGGCGCTGATCGCCCTCAGCCATCAGGCGCTCGCCAGCGGCCTGAGGCGGGCGGGACGGCAAGATCAGGCGCCGGCGCTCTCCGATGGCCGCATCAAGGTGTCGTTTGCCTATTACGGCGACATCAACAACCGCATCCTGTCGAAAGCCGACGCGGGCACGCGGAAGAAGCTGACCGCGAAGGATCCGGCCTTCGGCAACGCCGCCTGCTTCCCGTCCGCTCCGCTGGAGGATGCCTTCGCCCTGACCGAGCACGCCTATCCACGCTTCGATGCCGCAACCTACAAGAAGGTGCTGCAGCAATCGGACGACTGGAAGCTGCTCGACGAGGCAGCGGACGCCGTGAGCCTGTTCGGCGCTCTGCTGACCGGCGGACTGCTCAACACCTGGCTTATCAACCAGGCGACCGCGGATCTCGGCGCCTACCTCACCTCGCACAGTATCGGCTCCGAGATCAGGGCGCGGCTCAGCGAAACGCTCGAGGCGGCCTTATCGGACGGTGACGACATCTGCCTGCTCACCCACAGCATGGGCTGCATGGTGGCCTACGACATCCTTTGGAAATACGCGCACATGAGCGAGTATGCGGCCCTGCGCAACCGCGGCAACCGCGTCGCGCTGTGGCTGACGATCGGCAATCCGCTGGGGGAGACGGGCGTGCGGCGCAATCTGCTCGACGGCCGCTATTCAGAGGATGACAAATATCCCACAGGCCAGATCGGCACCTGGGCCAATTTCTACGCGCAGGACGATTACGTCGCGCATATCGAGCGGATCGCGCCGATCTACCGGACGATGCCGAAGCCCGGCGCTCCATCGAGCATCACCGACACCAAGATCTACAACTGCTGGGTCTACCAGGACGTCAAGAATGGCCGACAGACGTCCAATCCGCACGACCTCTATGGGTACCTGATGAACCAGAAGGTCGCCGGCCGGCTGGCTGACTGGATCGCCGCGCCATGAAAAAAGCTCCCATGCCGGCAGGCACGGGAGCTTTCAAGCACGCATGCTCGGCTGATCAGGCCTTGCTGCGATTGTCCACCGACCAGGCGCCCGGACCGGAAAAGACCAGGTAGAGGAAGATGAAGCAGTAGAGGATCGACAGCTCGCCGCCGTTGAGGCTCGGGTAGAAGCCCTTCGACGCATGCGCCATGAAGTAGGCGACCGCCATCTGGCCGCTGAGCAGGAAGGCCACCGGGCGAGTGAAGAGCCCGACGGCGATCAGCAGGCCGCCGATGACTTCCATGAGTGCTGCGATCAGCAGCAGCGGCGGCAGCGGACCTTCCATCTGCGCCGCCGGGAAGGCGAACAGCTTCATTGTGCCGTGTTCGATGAACAGCAGCGCGGTAATGATCCGCAGGACGGCAAGCGCCTGCGGCTGATAGGCATTGAGACGTGCAGACAACGACATGACCTCTCCTGTGTGATGTTCCACGCCCGACGGTTATCGCTGCACCGCAACAATAGGGAGTCACGTAAACTCGCGGCTCATCACAACGGGTTGATCGCGCCGCGCCGCGTCACTTTTACGCAGGTTTTCTTAGGCACACGATGCCCATGCAGGTACGGCACGCCCGCCGAGGGCTTTATCTCTTACGGGAAGAGCGCCGTCGCCAGCGTCGCCGGGCCAGCCTCCTGAAGCCGGAATTCGCTGGCAACCCGCTGGGCGATCCGTTCGGCAAGCCGTGCCTGCGCGTGCCGTCCGTCGAGCGCGAAGGTGGAGATGGTGAAACCGCCGGCGGCGATCTTCTCACCATTGCCGACGGCGGTTGCTTCGACCGTCACTTTCGCGCGAAAGCGTCCGCCGACCACCAGCGGCAGATGGCCGGTCTCGACGATGCGGATGGTGAGGATGGCGCGCGGCAGTGCCGTCTTACGGACCGTTGCGCGGATCGACCGGTCAACCAGCCGGTCGGTTTCGCCCACCAGGATGCGGGAGATCGCCGGAGGTCCGGTCACGAAGGCTCCGCGCACATCATAGAGCAGCGGATCGCCGCCACCCTCCGCCGTGTGCAGCCGGAAGCTGCTCAGCATCAGCCAGGCGAGGCAGACAAGGACTAATCGGGCCGAAGACGCGTGCATGGACCACCGGGAACAATTCTCCCGGATGATCCGAAAACAGGGTTAGAATCCGGTTAAGCAGTGATCCGAACGGATTGAAAGGCAGCGACCGCCGCTTGCAGTTCGACCAGCCGCTTGTCGCGACGTGCGGCCGCATCCGCATCGATGCCCCAGTGCTCGTTCGTCCAGTCCTCATCGAGATGGGCGAGCCGCCAGGTTTCGTCGGCATCGATGAAGCCTTCGGCGAAGGCGATGGCGAGCAGCGCCGAGCCGCTCAACGTCGTCACCGTGTGCAGTGCTGCAAGTTCGATCGGCGTGTCGTAGCGGCGAAGTGCCTCCGCCAGAGCATCGATCGCCTCGCGCGGCTGATCCTGCGGCATGACACCCTCGACGAGGATGAACCGGGCACCGAGCTCCTCGGCAGCCCAGTTGAGGATCGGATCCCAGGCTTGGGCCTGCCGCTCAACCAGTTCGGTCGGGCTGTCGGCACGGTAGCAGAGCATATCGCTGCCGGAGAATTTTAGGATGTCGTCGAACACCGCCTGGCGATCATTGGCGATGCCGTCGATTGCGGTGTTGACGAGACGGGTGATCGGCATGGTCGCCGGATCGATGAATTCGCCCTGGGCCGCCCACTCGTCGCGAATGAGCTGTGCCAGAGCATCGGTCGGCACTTGCAGCGCCTGCTTGGCGGGGGTCTTTACCGGTCGACCGTCTAGCTGGATGGCATAGCCGTCGGTGCCCGCAGCCACGCCGACATCCGTGTAGAAACGCTTCGGCAGCGGCTTGTGCATCTGGATCTGCGCCCGGCGGGTCGGATCCGGATGGCTCAGCTCCTGGGGCGGGTCGAACAACTCTCTCATTGGGAATTTCCTCAGCCGAGGTGGCTCAAAAGCTCACGCGGATGGTCGATGATGTGGTCGGCGCCGGCAGCCAGCAAGCCCGCGACGGAGGCATAGCCCCAGGAGACGCCGATGGCGGTTGCCCCGGCTGCCTTGGCCATCTGCATATCGTAAATGGCATCGCCGATGACAAGGGTATCGGCCGGCGCGATGCCGGTGGCGTCGCAGCACTCGTTGACCATCGCCGGATGCGGTTTCGAGGGACAGTCGTCGGCCGTCCGCGAAACGATGAAATGCGGTCCGAAACCATGCGTGTCGAGCGCGAAGTTCAGCCCTCGGCGGGACTTTCCAGTAACGCCGCCGACGAGCATGTCAGGGCGGCCGAAAAGATCATCGAGGACCTCGCGGATGCCGGGAAACAGCGGCTCGCGAAAGTCGAGGTCGGTGCGCACCGTCGAAAACAGCGACTTGTAATAGGCCATCATCTCGCCGGCCTCGTCATCCACATGCGGCTTGCCGTCCAGCCGCGATATGGCGATGTCGAGCGTCAACCCGATGATCGACTTGGTGTCGTCGAGCGTCGGCTCCGTCTTGCCGTAGTGGCGGAAGGTTCGCCGCATGGTCTCGTGGATGAGTTCGGCGCTGTCGATCAGCGTGCCGTCGAAATCGAAGAGGACCAGTTTCATGTCAGTCCTCCTGCTTGCCGTCCGTCTGGTCGAAGCCGAGCAGGTTCCAGCTCTGCACCATGTGCGGCGGAAGCGGCGCCGTCACCCGCAACCGGCCGCCGGTCGGATGCGGGATGTCGATGTGGCGGGCGTGCAGATGCAGCCGCTTCTGGATGCCGCCGGGAAAATCCCAGTTGGGCGCGTCGATGAAATATTTCGGATCGCCGATAATCGGATGACCGATCGACAGGGCGTGGACGCGCAGCTGATGCGTGCGGCCGGTATAGGGCTCCATCTCCAGCCAGGAGAGGCTCTGGGCCGCCGTATCGATCACCCGGTAATAGGAGATCGCGTGATCGGCGCCGTCCTCGCCGTGCCTGGCGATCCGCATCCGGTCGCCATCGGGCGTCTGTTCCTTGACCAGCCAGCTGGACAGCTTGTCCTCGTGCTTGCGCGGAACGCCGCGGACGAGCGCCCAATAGGTCTTCTTGGTGTCGCGCTCACGAAATGCTGCGGTCAGCTTCTGCGCCGCGCCGCGGGTTCTGGCGATCACCAGGACGCCGGACGTGTCCCGGTCGAGCCGGTGAACGAGCCGCGGCCGTTCGCCTTTCGGGCTGATGAACGCGTCGAGCATCTGGTCGATGTGACGGGCGACGCCCGAACCGCCCTGGACGGCAAGGCCGGCCGGCTTGTTCAGCACGATCACCTTGTCGTCCTCGTGCAGCACCATGCGCGACAGCAACTGGAAGTCGCTCGAATGCTTCAGTTCCTTGCCGACGATCGGACCGGTCTTCTTGGCGTCGACATCCAGCGGCGGCACGCGCACCACCTGCCCCGGCTGCACCCGTGCATCGGATTTCACCCGCCCGCCATCGACGCGCACCTGGCCGGAGCGCAGCAGCTTCTGCAGCGGACCAAAGCCGAGGCCTGGATAATGCACCTTGAACCAGCGGTCGAGGCGCATGCCAGCTTCGTCCGCCTCGACGCTGATATGTTCGATGCCTGCCATCTCAATTCTTTCGTTGTGAACGGGCCTCAGCCCTTTTCCCCAGCCTTTAGATGATTTCGACGGCGAAGGGAAAGCCGAAATCGGCGGTGTCGCCTCAGAGAACGGCGCGGCCGATGGCGAGCCCGGCAAAGGTGGCGACGAGCGACAGGCCAACACTTGCAATCACGTAGCCCACCGCCGCCGGCATCTGGCCCCGTTCGACGAGGGCAACCGTGTCCAGCGAGAAGGACGAGAAGGTGGTGAAGCCGCCGAGCACACCGACAACAATCAGCAGGCGCATCTCGACCGACGCGTTCAGCCGGGTGGCGACGAGTTCGGTCAGGAAACCGATGGCCAGCGAACCGACGAGATTGACGGTCAGCGTTCCCCACGGAAAAGCCGGTCCCAGCAGACGCGTCATCAGCAGCCCGGTGAGATAGCGGCAGACGGAGCCGAAAGCGCCGCCGGCAGCCACGAGCAGAACATTCACCATGACATCGCTCCGTCGGAGGAAAAAGGACGCGATCGCTTAAAAGCCACCAAATTCCTTAACAGAAGCCGAATGCCCCTCGCCTAGCCTCGACCGTTTAAGGCGATGGAGCGCGGCATGACACAAGTAGTTTCTGTTTCGGCGACCACCGCCGCCTACGCCATGGATGCCGCCAAACCCGCCCGCCGCGTGGCAACCGTCGACCGTGTCAAGGACGCTCGGGTCGAAGCCGAGCGAAACGAGACGCGCAGGGCCGGCACGGAAAGCGATGCGGCAGCGGGCCTGATCCCCGCCGTGACGCTGGCGCTCGACCTGACGGCCGGCGGACTGGGCGGCCAGCAGCAGCGGCACACCAGCCTGCGGCACGCCGAGAACGCCTACAAGGAAATTTGAGCGCTCGGGATCCTGCTCCGATCCCGCAGCGCTTCTCCCTGGCCGACCTCTGTCGTCACTTCTTCCTGCGCGCGCCGGGCGCGGCCGATTCGACCGGCAATGCCAGCTCGATCCGTCCCGCCCTCTCGAAGCTCAAGGTCACCGGTACCGTCTCGCCCATCTTGAACGGCTGCCCCACCTGCATGAACATCAGATGCAGGCCGCCGGGCTTCAGTTCGACCGTCTGGCCGGCCGGAACGACGATCCCCTTGTCGAGCTTGCGCATCGTCATCACGTCGCCGTTCATCGCCATCTCGTGCATCTCCACCACCCCGGCACGCCCCGAGGTGACCGACAGAAGGCGGTCGTCCGAGGATCCGGCATTGGCGATCGTCAGGTAGCCGCCGCCGACCGGCTGTCCGGGGAGCATGGCCTTGAGATAGGCGTCGGACACCGTCAGCGAGGCTTGTGTCGCAGTCGCAGCGGCACCCACCTTGGGCTCACTGGCCGCGGCCGTCTCCGCCCCGGCTGTTTCCATTGCGCCCATGTCCATGCCCGCATGCATTCCGGCGTGATCGTGGTGCTCTGCGGAGGGCTGGGCACCTTCCGCCACGACGTTGACCATCGGCGCCGGGTTCTTCATCGTATGCGGATCGGTGCCGGATGCCTCCACCTGATCCCAGGCCTCGGTCTGCGAGCCGCAGAGCTGCGTGGTCGGAAAGGCGAGGCTGCTGCCGCTCGCGACGCCGGCAATCCGCCCCTGGATGACAAAGGTGTCGTAGTTGTCGTCCGGCAGGTCGCCGCCCTTCCAGCGGATCTCGCGCGCGCCGGAGGTCATCGGCGTGCCGTGATCGTCGAAGGGCTCGACGTAATCGCCCTGGATGATCTCCAGCGTCCAGCCGGCTTTGGGCTGCGGCTTAGCTGCGTAGAAGCCGTCCGGCAGCTTGATCCGCAGTTCGTTGGTTGGCTTGCCGTCACAGCCATGCGGCACCTGCAATTGCAGCACAACCGTCGCGTCGGGCTTTGCCGTTGCGGTGACGAAGCTCACATGCGCCTGCGCCTCCGTGGCGACGCCGATCGTTGCGAGCGAAAGGGTGGCAAGGCAGGCGCCAAGCCGGGAGCGCGTAGTCATTGTGTTCATGTCTGAAATCCCCATGCGGCGAGACCCTGGTCTCCAGCCGCGTCAATTTGTCGAAAGGTCTTCGAGCCCGTTCAAGCGGCGGATGGCGGGGCCCGAGAACGCGGCATCGGGATCGACAGCCAGCTCAGCCTGATGTCGACGTGAAAAAGCGGGTTGGCCAGTACGCTGCGATCCCTCGGACGCCAGCGATCATCGTCGGGTGGCGGCAGGAGCAGTG
The DNA here is from genome assembly GCF_059415005.1 of Rhizobium sp. SAFR-030. Classification (NCBI taxonomy): domain Bacteria; kingdom Pseudomonadati; phylum Pseudomonadota; class Alphaproteobacteria; order Hyphomicrobiales; family Rhizobiaceae; genus Rhizobium; species Rhizobium sp. SAFR-030. The sequence goes on from NZ_JBPFDO010000001.1 coordinate 11,164, forward strand.
AGGCCGACAGCAGGCAGAATTCGCAAAAGGTCGGCAAGGCGTGCGCCGGCTGGTCCGCGTGTTCGCCACAGCGTTCGGCGAACGAGCCGTCCGGCAGGCGATACTCGTCGCCCAGCACCATGGTGGGGCGCGCCGGTACGTGATGAGCCAGGCCAAGCGACAGGAAAACCGTGGCGCAGACGATGCGCAGCACGTTCACCCATGCCTGGTGTCTTGCGACCATTCACGCTCTCCTTCAGCTCCCGCATAGCGCAATTCGGATGCGACCGCAAAAGCCCTGTTGTCGCGGCAGGACCGGCCGTTTCTCAAGGCGTGCGTCTCCTCCCACAGAATTACCGGAACTTGCCTCTTGCCAAGCAGGGGGTCTCGCCCATAATGAGCGCAACCCCGCTGGGAGAAACCGCTTCGATGCGGCGCCGAAGGAGCAACCGCCCCGGAAACTCTCAGGCAAAAGGACCAGCGGGATTCTAGGAACTCTGGAGAGAAGCCCTTATCTTGCTGCGGGGGCTCGCCGAAGGGATAACAATCTCAGGCGCGAAGGACAGAGGGGGCTCACGAACGGCGCGCCAGAGCGCCAGATACTGAGCCCATGCGGCATCGCCCGCACATGCCCTGGAGGCTTATTTGACCGATACCGGCCCTCTGCTTCACACTCCGCTTCACGCCCTTCATCTGTCGCTCGGTGCCCGCATGGTGCCATTTGCCGGCTATGACATGCCGGTGCAATATCCGGGCGGCGTGATGAAGGAACACCTGCAGACCCGCGCTAAGGCCGGGCTGTTCGACGTCTCCCATATGGGGCAGGTGATCATCCGCGCCTCCTCCGGCAGCTATGAGGATGCCGCCCGGGCGCTCGAAACCCTGGTGCCGGTCGATATCCTCGGCCTGAAGCCGGGCCGGCAGCGCTACGGCTTCTTCACCGATGCCAATGGTGGCATCCTCGACGACCTGATGATCACCAATCGCGGCGATCACCTGCTGGTCGTCGTCAACGCTTCCTGCAAGGACGCAGACCTCGCCCACATGAAGGCGCATCTCTCGGATTGCTCCGTCGACCTGCTCGACGACCGGGCGCTGATCGCCCTCCAGGGGCCGGCGGCCGAAGCGGTGCTTGCCGCCTTGAACCCCGACGTCACGGCAATGAAGTTCATGGACGTGCGCGACGTTTCACTCGCCGGCGCTGCCTGCATCGTCTCGCGCTCCGGCTATTCGGGCGAGGACGGCTTCGAGATCTCCGTTCCCGCCGACAAGGCCGAGGAACTGGCGCGCGCCCTGCTGGCGCATGAGGACTGCGAGGCGATCGGGCTTGGCGCCCGCGATTCGCTGCGGCTGGAAGCCGGCCTCTGCCTCTACGGCAACGACATCGACACGACGACATCGCCGATCGAGGCCTCGCTTGAATGGGCGATCCAGAAGGTGCGCCGCACCGGCGGCGACCGCGCCGGCGGCTTTCCGGGCGCCACCCGCGTCCTTGAGGAACTCGCAAACGGGACCGCGCGTCGCCGGGTGGGGCTGAAGCCGGAGGGCAAGGCTCCGGTGCGCTCTCATGCGAAGCTGTTCGCCGATGCGCAAGGTCAGGAGCCGATCGGCGAAGTCACGTCCGGCACCTTCGGCCCCTCTGTCGAGGGACCGGTCGCCATGGGCTACGTGCCGAGCGCGCTTGCAGCCGCGGGTACCACGGTCTTCGCCGAAGTGCGCGGCAAGTATCTGCCGGTGGTGGTCTCCGCCCTGCCCTTCATCACGCCGACCTACAAGCGCTAACGCAATCAACGGGCGCAGTGCGCTTCCGCGTCCCACGTCCGATAACGACAAGTCCCTTCCAGAGAGGATCTTTCCATGCTGAAATTCACCGCTGAACACGAATGGCTGAAGCTCGACGGCGACGTCGCCACCGTCGGCATCACCCAGCACGCTGCCGACCAGCTCGGCGACCTGGTGTTCGTCGAGCTTCCCGAGATTGGCGCCAGCTTCGACAAGAACGGCGAAGCCGCGACCGTTGAAAGCGTCAAGGCGGCATCCGACGTCTATTGTCCGCTGGCCGGCGAGATCGTCGAGATCAACGATGCGATCACCGCCGACCCGTCGCTGGTCAGCTCCGACCCGCAGGGCAAGGGCTGGTTCTTCAAGCTGAAGCTGTCGAATGTTGCCGATGCCGACGCGCTTCTGGACGAGGCTGCCTACAAGGAGCTGATCGCCTGATGTCAGATACCCGCGACTTCCATTTCACCGATTACCAGCCGTACGATTTTGCCAATCGCCGGCATATCGGCCCCTCGCCGTCGGAAATGACGGAGATGCTGAAGGTGGTCGGCTATCGCTCGCTCGATGCGCTGATCGATGCGACCGTGCCGTCGACCATCCGCCAGCGCGAGCCGCTGGCATGGGGTGCGGCGCTCACCGAACGCGAGGCGCTCGACCGCCTGCGCGAGACCGCCAACAAGAACCAGCCGCTCACCTCGCTGATCGGCCAGGGCTATTACGGCACCATCACGCCGCCGGTCATCCAGCGCAACATTCTCGAAAACCCCGCCTGGTACACGGCCTATACGCCCTACCAGCCGGAAATCAGCCAGGGCCGCCTGGAAGCGCTTTTGAACTTCCAGACAATGATCTGCGACCTGACAGGCCTCGACGTCGCCAACGCCTCGCTGCTCGACGAGGCGACCGCTGCGGCCGAAGCCATGGCGCTCTGCCAGCGACAGGCGAAATCCAAGGCCAATGCCTTCTTCGTCGATGCCGCCTGCCATCCGCAGACGATCGCGCTGATCGAGACCCGCGCCGCGCCGCTCGGCTGGCAGGTCATCATCGGCGACCCGATGACGGATCTTGATCCGGTCGACGTGTTCGGCGCGATCTTCCAGTATCCGGGCACCCACGGCCACGCGCATGACTTCACCGGCCTGATTGCCCGCCTGCACCAGACCGGTGCCGTGGCCGCCGTCGCCGCCGACCTCCTGGCGCTGACGCTCCTGAAGTCGCCCGGAGAAATGGGCGCCGACATCGCCATCGGCTCCTCGCAGCGGTTCGGCGTGCCGATGGGATACGGCGGTCCGCACGCGGCGTTCATGTCGGTCAAGGACGCCCACAAGCGCTCCATGCCAGGCCGCCTGGTCGGCGTCTCGGTCGATGCGCGCGGCAACCGCGCCTACCGCCTCAGCCTGCAGACCCGCGAGCAGCATATCCGCCGCGAAAAGGCGACGTCGAACATCTGCACCGCCCAGGTGCTTCTCGCCGTCATGGCCTCCATGTACGGCGTGTTTCACGGTCCGGAAGGCCTGAAGGCGATAGCCCAGCAGGTGCACAAGAAGGCCGTGCTGATGGCCAAGGGCCTCGAGAAGCTCGGCTACACCATCGACCAGGGCAGCTTCTTCGACACCATCACGGTTGAGGTGGGTCACATGCAGGGCCTGATCCTGCGCGCCGCCGTGGCCGAAGGCGTCAACCTGCGCAAGGTCGGCACGACGAAGATCGGCATGTCGCTCGACGAGCGTACCCGGCCGGTGACGCTGGAGGCCGTCTGGCGCGCCTTCGGCGGCAGCTTTGCCGTTTCTGACTTCGATGCCGACTACCGGCTGCCGGCGGATCTGCTGCGCACCTCGCCCTACATGACGCATCCGATCTTCCACATGAACCGTGCCGAAAGCGAGATGACCCGCTACATCCGCCGGCTTTCGGACCGGGATCTGGCGCTCGACCGGGCGATGATCCCGCTCGGCTCGTGCACCATGAAGCTCAACGCGACTGCGGAAATGCTGCCGATCACCTGGCCGGAATTTTCCGACATGCATCCCTTCTGCCCGCCCGAACAGGCGCTCGGCTACAAGGAGATGATCGACGACCTGTCGGCGAAGCTCTGCCAGATCACCGGCTACGACGCCGTGTCGATGCAGCCGAACTCCGGCGCGCAGGGCGAATATGCGGGCCTCCTGACCATCCGCAACTACCACATCGCCCAGGGCAACGCGCATCGCGACGTCTGCCTGATCCCGACCTCCGCGCACGGCACCAATCCCGCCTCGGCGCAGATGGTCGGCATGAAGGTGGTTCCGGTGAAGGCGCGCGAAAACGGCGACGTCGATCTCGACGATTTCCGCGCCAAGGCCGAACAGCATTCCGCAAACCTCGCGGCCTGCATGATCACCTACCCGTCGACGCATGGCGTGTTCGAGGAGACGGTGAGCGAGATCTGCGAGATCACCCATGAGCACGGTGGCCAGGTCTATCTGGACGGCGCCAACATGAATGCCATGGTCGGCCTGTCGCGGCCCGGCGACATCGGCTCCGACGTCAGCCACCTCAACCTGCACAAGACCTTCTGCATTCCGCATGGCGGCGGTGGTCCCGGCATGGGCCCGATCGGCGTGAAGTCGCATCTGGCGCCCTATCTGCCGGGGCATCCGGAAGAGGACGGACGCGAGGGCGCGGTGTCGGCAGCTCCCTTCGGCTCGCCATCGATCCTGCCGATCTCCTGGTCCTACTGCCTGATGATGGGCGGCGAAGGTCTGACGCAGGCGACCAAGGTGGCGATCCTCAATGCCAACTACATTGCCGCCCGGCTCACCGGCGCCTATGACGTGCTCTACAAGTCGGCGGCAGGTCGCGTGGCGCATGAGTGCATCATCGACACGCGGCCGCTCGCAGCCTCTGCCGGCGTCACGGTCGACGATGTCGCCAAGCGGCTGATCGACTGCGGCTTCCATGCCCCGACGATGAGCTGGCCGGTTGCCGGCACGCTGATGATCGAGCCGACAGAATCGGAAACCAAGGCCGAGATCGACCGGTTCTGCGATGCGATGCTGGCCATCCGCGCCGAGGCAAGGCTGATCGAGGAGGGCAAGATGGACCGGGACAACAACCCGCTCAAGCACGCCCCGCACACGGTGGAAGACCTCGTCGGCGAGTGGAACCGTCCCTACTCCCGCGAACAGGCCTGCTTCCCGCCCGGTTCGCTTCGCGTCGACAAGTACTGGTCGCCGGTCAACCGCATCGACAATGTGTTCGGCGACCGCAACCTCATCTGCACCTGCCCGCCGATGGAAGCCTACGCGGAAGCTGCCGAGTAAGCGCAGGCCTAGCCCAGGACCATCGCAACAATCATTCCCGGCCGGTGGCCGGGAATTTTTTTGCCGGCCCCTCGCCGGTTCTCGTTCCGTCAGAGGTCGAGCACAGTCGCAACTGCCGCTTCGACCTGCGGCCGTTGCGCGGCCGGCAGCGGCAGGATCGGCAGCGGCGGGTTGCCAGGCTCAAGGCCCAGAATGTCGCCGATCATGTACATCACGCGAAAACTGCCGAACGTCCTGAACAGCGTCCAGAGTGGCTGAAAGGCAGCGTCGAGCCTGCGTGCCTCTTCGACGCTCCCGGACATCGCCGCCCGCGTCAGCCGCAGTGCCGACTCCGGCAGCAGTCCCGCAACGACGCTGAACCAGGCATCGCCACCGGCCAGAAGGCTGTCGGCAGCGCCCCAGTCACCGCTATAGCCGATCGAGAAATCGGCCGGCACGAGGCCGCGCAGGCGCTGCAGTTCGCCGGAGAGGTCGAGATTGGCCGGCAGCGGCATCTTCACGGAGACGATCGTTTCCACCTCCGCCAGCCGGGCGATCAGGTGATCGCTGAAGGCGAAGCGGGTCGTCGTCGGGTTGTTGTAGATGCAGAGCGGCAGGTCGGTCGCCTCGGCCACCGCGAGAAACTCGGCAAACACCTCTTCTTCGGTCAGCGGCAGGTAGGACATCGGCGCCAGCAGCAGGCCGTCGGCACCGGCTTTCGCCGCATCGCGCGCCAGATCCACCGCCCACTCGGTGCGCAGTGCCCCGACACCGGCAATGACCGGGACCGCATGACCGGCATGATGGACGGCGACCTCCACCGCACGCATCCGGGCCTTGCGCGTCAGGTAGGCATAACCGCCGGTGCTGCCCAGCACGCCGATTGAACCGACGCCGGCGGCGGCGATCCGCGAAATCATCGCTCCGAACCGTCCCACATCAATGTCGCCATCGCTGCTGGCCGGGGTCAGGGGAAAGGCGGAAAGACCGTGAAAGGGGGACAGCGGAGTTCTCCTTGGCTGGTGAAGGCTCGTGTAAGCTGCGGGCTTGCTTCCAATCCTGCGAATCGGACGGCTACCGCCCCGCCCTCGAAGCATAGGCGCCCCGTTGGCTCCCGCAAGCGCGCCTCTCGAAACCAGGCATAAGCGCAGCCGAGGTCTCTGAACGGTCTGTTACGCGCACGCTCAACCAATTGGTTGACACTCATTGCCCGCGGGCGCACGTTCAACCACATGGTTGAGCTCGAAACCCATGAGATCAGCGCGGTCTTTCACGCGCTTGGCGATTCGACGCGGCGGCGCATGCTGCTGTCGCTGTCGTGCGGACCGCGCACGGTCAGCGAACTGGCCGAGCCTTTCGACATGTCGCTGGCCGCCGCTTCCAAGCATATCAAGGTGCTGGAGGGTGCCGGGCTCGTCCGCCGCGAGGTTCGCGGTCGCACGCATGTCTGTCGGCTGGAGCCAGAGCCGCTCGCCGATGCGCATGCCTGGCTGAGCTTCTACGAAGGCTTCTGGAACGGGCGGCTGGTAGAGATGCAGCGGTTGCTACGCGCTGAAGCCGCCGCTTCGCCATCGTCAGCCAAACAGCGGGGAAACCGGTCGAAGGCGGCCGGCACGGACTGACGGATAGGCCTGTCTCTGAGCAGAGCAGCACATGCGCCTCAAGATGACCTCCGGCCGCCAGGCAGGACCGGCCCCCGAGCGAAGTGCGTCCGCGCAAGACACGTTTGGGTGATGTCGGCGAATGCAATGTCCGCGACCGAACATTTCCTCTCGCGCGGATACGATTGCGGCCCTACAAGGCTTTTTCGAATTTCTGTTCCACACGTCGCCGATATCATCACAGTCCATGACCGCAGCCACCGTTTCCTCCTTCAGCATCGTCTTCATCTGCCTGCTCTTCGGGATTGCCCTGCTCGCCGCGTGGCAGGCGTTCGGGCTCAAGCGTTACGCCATGCTGTGGGCATTGTCGTTCATCGCAGCCGCCGTCGGCCACGGCATGCGGATCGGGACGCCGCTGGTGTGGCCGGCCGCCGTGCCGTTCTTCGCGATGCTTGCCTGCCACACGTCGGTCGCCAGCTTCACGCTGCTTGCGGCAGGCTTCCGCAGCCGGGCGCAGCGCAGCCACTGGCTGGTTACCCTGCTCTGGCTTGTCTCGACGTTGCTGCTACTGGGCTTCTGGATCCTCGACGTCGACGGCTGGCGGACATCGCTGCGGATCATCACCGGCCTGGCCGATGCCGCCATGATCGCGGTGATCATCGCAACGCTTGGCAATCGCGGTCTTCGGGTGCTTCTGGTTCAGGCGCTGCTCGCCATCTACGGCCTCTATGCCGCAAGCGTCGGATTGGCCGCCTGGCTTGCCAAAAGCGGCGGTACCGCCGGCGAATCCTTTTTCGTCATGGTGCTGTCGATCGGCACGCCGACCGGCATGATCGGCACCGGCGTCATGACCCTGCTGATGGTATCGGCCGACCTTGCCCGCGACCTGCGCGAGCAGGCGATCCGCGACCCGCTGACCGGCCTCCTCAACCGGCGCGGGCTGGAGGAGCGGATCGGCGAACTGCACCGCAGGTCCGGCAGCCGCCATCCGACGATCGTGGCGCTCGCCGATCTCGACCGGTTCAAGGCGATCAACGACCGGCTCGGACATGCGGTGGGAGACGCGGTGCTGCAGCGCTTCGCAAGGCTGCTGGAGGAGCGCTTCGGGACGCTTGGCCCGGTGGCGCGGATAGGGGGAGAAGAGTTCGTGCTGCTGCTGCCGGACGTTCCGCTGTCGGAGGCCCGGCGTCGAATCGAGGCCCTGCATGCGGAGATCCCGGCAAGCTTTCCCGACATCGCCACCGACCATCCCGTGACGGCAAGCTTCGGCTTGACCGAACATGCGGAGGGAGAAGCGTTCCAGCAGGCCCTGTCGCGTGCCGATGCGGCGCTCTACAGGTCGAAGGCCGCGGGCCGCAACTGGGTGACCTACCTCGATCGTGCATCGCAAGCCGCCGAATAGAAGGCGGCCTCATCGATCTCCAGTCGAAGTGACAGGTCGGTGGTCAGCCGACGAAGGCGCGCTCGATGACGAATTCAGCCGGCTTGTTGTTGGCGCCCTCGGTCAGACCGGCGCGCTCCAGCAGTTCCTTGGTATCCTTCAGCATCGCGGTCGAGCCGCAGATCATGCCGCGGTCGACAGCGGGATCGAGCGGCGGCAGACCGAGATCGGTGTAGAGCTTGCCGCTCTCCATCAGGTCGGTGATGCGCCCCTGGAACGGATAGGCCTCGCGGGTGACGGTCGGGTAGTGCTTCAGCTTGTCACCGACGAGTTCGGCCAAAAATTCGTGGTTGCGGATCTCTTCCATCAGGTCGAAGCCGTATTTCAGCTCGGCGACCTCGCGGCACGTGTGCGTGAGGATGACCTCCTCGAACTTCTCGTAGGTTTCCGGGTCGCGGATCAGGCTGGCAAACGGCGCAATGCCGGTGCCGGTCGAGAACATGTAGAGGCGCTTTGCCGGCGTCAGAGCGTCGAGAACCAGCGTCCCCGTCGGCTTTTTGCGCATCAGCACCGTATCGCCGGGCTGGATCTTCTGCAGGTGCGAGGTGAGCGGACCGTCGGCCACCTTGATCGAGAAGAACTCCAGTTCCTCGTCCCAGGCGGGGCTGGCGATCGAATAGGCGCGGTAGACCGGCTTTTCGCCAACCATCAGGCCGATCATGGCGAACTCGCCGGAGCGGAAGCGGAAGCCGGCCGGCCGGGTCATGCGGAACCGGAACAGATGATCCGTGTAGTGCTCGACCGCCAGAACGGTCTCGGCATAGACGCCATCCGGGATGGCGGCCGGAGCCTTGGGGGCGAATTCTTCGGTCTTTGCGGAAACGTTCATACCGGTCGTCTCGTTTTCTTCTTCACTTCGGTCTGCGCAGGCGAGATATACCATCAAAGCCAGGTTTTGAAGGCATCGGCGTTGATATGCCGCACGCTTCGCAGAAAATAAGGTTGATCCGCTCAAGATAAACGGGCGGTGGAGAGTGTCGGCAGGAGTTCTACGGACCGGCCCGCCTCAGGCGGATCGCCGCCGCCAGCTATAGGCCTCGCCGGCTTGTGCAGTCCGCGCCGTCGGCTGGTAATGCTCGTTGATCCCCGGCAGGCGGTTCTCCGACAGACGCTTCAGGGCAGTCGGGTTGCTGACGGCAAAGCTGTCGAAGCCGCAGCGCAGCATCAGCGGCACATGGTCGATCAGCACATCGCCGATGGCGCGAAGTTCGTTCTTGTAACCCAGCCGCTCGCGCAGCAGCGAGGCATGGCTGAAACCACGGCCGTCGCTGAAGGCGGGGAACTCGACCGCGACGAGTTCCAGGCGGTAGAGATAGGGCTCCAGCCGCCGCACATCGTCGGCAGGCCGCACCACGACGCCGAAGCCGACCTCGTTGCTGGCGTCGGCCTGCTCGATCAGCTGATCGACGGAGAGCAGCGGGCGCTCATCGCCGATCGCCTTCACATCGTCGGTCTCGACGATCCACGGGTCGTTCTCGACGAAGCCGTTCTCGTTCCAGATGCGCGTCATGTTCGTGGTCATCCTTATGCCGCTTCCGCCGCTTGGCCGTAGAGCGCGTCCTTGAACGGCTGAGGTCCGACCCGGCGGTAGGCCGCAAGGAAGGTCTCCTCCTTCGACTGGCGCAGGCCGAGATAGGTGTCGACGATCTTCTCGACGGCGTCGGTCACCTTCTCAGGCTCAAAGCCGCGCCCGACGATCTCGCCGATCGAGGTGTGCTCGTCGCCCGAACCACCCAGCGTGATCTGGTAGAGCTCGGCGCCCTTCTTCTCAACGCCGAGGAGACCGATATGGCCCACATGATGGTGGCCGCAGGCGTTGATGCAGCCGGAGATCTTGATCTTCAGTTCGCCGATATCCGCCTGCCGTTCCGGCGAGCCGAAACGGGTCGAGAGTTCCTGGGCCACGGGGATGGAGCGGGCGTTCGCCAGCGCGCAGTAGTCCAAGCCGGGACAGGCAATGATATCGGTGATCAGGCCGGCATTGGCTGTCGCCAGTCCCTGCGCCACCAGCGCCCGGTAGACAGGCTCCAGATCGGCCAGCGCCACATGCGGCAGGATGACGTTCTGCTCGTGGCTGATGCGGATCTCGTCGAAGGCGTATTCCTCGGCGATGTCGGCGATCGCATCCATCTGCACGTCCGAGGCGTCGCCCGGAATGCCGCCGATCGGCTTCAGCGAGATCGTCACCATGCCGTAGTCCGGATGCTGGTGCGGCTGGACGTTCTGATCCACCCAGCGGGCAAACTCGGCATCGGCCTTCTTCCAGCCGGCAAGCTGCGCCCAGCCTTCCGGGCGATCCTGCATGGCGGGGGGAGCGAAGTAGGAGGTGATCGCCTGGATGTCGGCGTCCGGCAGCTTCAGCTCGGTGCCCTGCAGATGGGCGAATTCCTCTTCCACCTGGCGCGCCAGTTCCTCGGCACCCGTCTCGTGAACGAGGATCTTGATGCGCGCCTTGTACTTGTTGTCGCGCCGGCCGTGCAGGTTGTACACGCGCATGATGGCCGTCGTGTACGAGAGCAGGTCCTGCTCCGGCAGGAAGTCGCGGATCTTCTTCGCCACCATCGGCGTGCGGCCCTGGCCACCGCCGACATAGACGGCAAAGCCGATCTCGCCGGCTTCGTTCTTCTTCAGGTGGAGGCCGATATCGTGAACCTGGATGGCGGCGCGATCGCGCTCGGCGCCGGTGACGGCGATCTTGAACTTGCGCGGCAGATACGAGAATTCCGGATGGACCGACGACCACTGGCGCAGGATTTCTGCGTAGGGCCGCGGATCGGCGACTTCATCGGCTGCGGCACCGGCGAAATGGTCGGCGGTGACGTTGCGGATACAGTTGCCGGAGGTCTGCAACGCGTGCATCTCGACGGTCGCCAGCTCTGCCAGAATATCGGGCGTGTCCGACAGTTTCGGCCAGTTGTACTGGATGTTCTGGCGCGTGGTGAAGTGCCCGTAGCCACGGTCGTACTTGCGGGCGATATGCGCCAGCATGCGCATCTGCCGGCCGTTCAGCGTCCCGTAGGGAATGGCGACGCGCAGCATGTAGGCATGCAGCTGCAGATAGACGCCGTTCATCAGGCGCAGCGGCTTGAAGGCATCCTCCGCCAGTTCGCCCGACAGGCGACGTTCCACCTGATCACGAAACTGCTCCACGCGACTTGTGACAAAGGCGTGGTCGAATTCATCGTAGCGGTACATGGAATTCCTCAGGCTGCAATAAAGGCGGGATCGGCAGCGGCGTAGCCGTCTGCATAATCCATCGTCGGACCGGCGGCGCGAATACGCTCCCGCAGGCGGAGCGGACGGATCACGCCGGCCACCTCCTCGACTTCGATGACATTGACGTCGACGACAAGATTATCGGAGAAGTCGCGCTTTCCGATCGTCTCCAGCGAAGCTTCAGCTTCCGGATGGCGTGCCACCAGCGCGTCCTGCAGGCGTTCGGTCCATCGTCCGCTAGCGTCCAGCCAGACGGCGATGCCGTCGGTCAGGCGGTTTGCGGTCAGCACCTTGTCGGTCATGTCGTCGGATCCCGTTCGGTTCGGGTGCGGCCCGCTCAAGGTCCACCCATCTCAGGATCGCGAGTATGCCAGAGACATCCACCGGATTGAAGGAACGCAAATCTCCTCAGGAGGGGGCGTGCGTATTTCTGTTCCGGCAGAGCCCGTATGCGGAAAAAAATGCGCCGCTCGCACCATCAGCCACGGTTCTCCACACGCATCCACGCCCCGGGCGGGAAAAACCGTTTCAACCGCACGGTCCTGCGATTATGCTTGCCCCAGCCAATCCCAGAGGTAACCCATGCCCCGGCCGATTTCCCCGCAGCCATCGCTTGCCACCCGTCTGCTGGACGTGATCGAGCACGACATCCTGCCGCTCACCGAGCGTGGGGTTGCGGCCGGCAACAAGCTGTTTGGCGCGGCGATCCTGCGCAAATCGGATCTGTCGCTGGTAATTGCCGAGACCAACAACGAGCTGGAGAACCCGCTCTGGCACGGGGAAGTCCACACGCTGAAGCGATTCTACGAGTTGGGCGAAAAGCCCGACACGCGCGATCTGATCTTTCTGTCGACGCACGAACCCTGCACCATGTGCATGTCGGCGATCACCTGGGCCGGCTTTGATAATTTCTACTACTTCTTCAGCCATGAAGATTCGCGCGACGCGTTCTCCATTCCGCACGACCTGAAGATCCTCAAGGAAGTTTTTGGGCTTGAACCGGGCGGCTACCGGCGCAGCAATGCCTTCTGGCAGTCTCATGCGATCGCCGATCTCGTGCATCTCGAAGACAACCGGGTGCGGCAGCCGCTCGCCGATCGCATCGCCGGCATCCGCCAGCGCTACGACCAGCTTTCCGACACCTACCAGGCCGGCAAGGGCGACAACGCCATCCCGCTCAACTGATTGTCAGAGACACCTCAAGGACATATTCCATGCAGCCATCCAAGGACGTCATGCGCCTTCTCGACCTCATGGCGGCGCTGAGAGACCGCCAGACAGGGTGTCCCTGGGACGTCGAGCAGACCTTCGAGACGATCAAGCCCTATACGGTCGAGGAGGCCTACGAAGTTGCCGATGCGATCGAGCGCAACGACATGGACGACCTCAAGGACGAGCTTGGCGACCTCCTCTTCCAGGTGGTCTTCCACGCGCAGATGGCGTCCGAACTCGGCGAGTTCTCTTTCGGCGATGTCGTCGAGGCCGTGATGACCAAGATGATCCGCCGCCATCCGCACGTGTTTGCGCGCTCCGATGTCGCGACGCCGCAGGCCGTCAAGCTGCAGTGGGACGAGATCAAGGCTACGGAGAAGCGTGAGCGGGCCGAGCGCCGGGAGCGCCGCGGGATCGTCGAGACCGGCGGGCACGGCCATCTCGGCTCTGTCGCCCGCAGTCAGCCGGCGTTGACGGAGGCGTTGAAGTTGCAGCAACGGGCCGCCAAAGTCGGATTCGACTGGTCGGAAGCGGAACCCATCCTCGACAAGATCGAGGAGGAAATCGGCGAACTGCGCGAGGCCCTGCGCAGCGGCAAGTCCGACAAGATCAGTGACGAGCTTGGCGACCTGATCTTCGCGCTCGTCAACATCGGTCGCCATGTCGATGCAGATCCGGAGCAGGCGCTGCGCGGCACCAATGCGAAATTCCGCAGGCGCTTTCGGCACATAGAAAAATCTCTTGAACAAGAAGGCGGGAAACTGGCGGAGGCAGGTCTGGAGCGCATGGAAGCGCTGTGGCAAGCCGCGAAGGCACTTGAACGTCAGTAAGTCGATATATTAGAAGGTCGGGTCGGAACCGCCTGACGATTCGGGATGGTGAAGCAGTCACCCTTCACAGAGACTTCGTCCTGTTCGCCGGACGACCCGATACAGGCCTTCGCACGCAGCATGCCGCCCGTCAGACGCATAGGCAGGTCTCCGCTTTCCGCGGCGGCGCTAGCCCAGATTGTTGCTGCTGTCGCAGCGTTGACCGTTGCCCGAGCCGGTGCGGGCATCCTGCCACCACCGGTCCTTCTGGGCCTGGCGCTGGCGGTCCAGATCGCCGTGGCACTGCTCATCAGCCGATACGCACGACTGCCAGTGTGGTGGCGGTGGATTGCCGTCCTGTTCCCCGTCGCGGTCTGTCTGACGCTCTCCGTGCCCGGCCTGCCAGCCTGGCCCTTCGGTCTCGCATTCCTCGTTCTCGCCCTGCTGTTTTCGAATACCGCCAAGGAACGCGTGCCGCTCTACCTCAGCAACCGCAAGACGGCGGAGGCGCTGATTGCGCTGATGGAGGAGAAAGGCGGCCGGCGGTTTCTCGACATCGGCTCGGGACTGGGCGGCGTGGTGCGGGCGGTCGACGGCAACGGGCGCAGCGCCAGCGGCGTCGAGACGGCGCCGCTCGTGTGGGCTGTCTCGGCTTTGATGTCGAAGCTCTCGGGCCGGGGCCGGATCCTGCGGCAGGACCTGTGGAAGACAGAGCTTTCGCAAGAGGATGTCGTTTATGCCTTCCTGTCACCGGAGCCGATGGCGGCGTTGTGGGAGAAGGCGCGCCAGGAGATGAAACCCGGCAGCCTGCTCGTGTCGAACAGTTTTGCCGTGCCGGGCGTCGAGCCGGACGAAGTGTGGGAGATCGGCGATCGCCGTTCGACGCGGCTGTTGATCTACGCGATCAACCGGGATCGCGGTCGGACCCGAGGGGACGGGAGCGTCTAGCGCTCCCACTCCTCTTTCTCGGGAAGCGGCAGGATCCCGAGCTTCTGCTCCAGCGCGTTTGCCTGCTGCTCGGAGAGCCGAAGGTCGAAGGCGACGGAACCATCCTCGCGGTCTTCGCGACCGTCAATGACGGCGTTCTCGTAGATCCACGAGACCAGCGACAGCTTCTGCGGCGGAATAACAATCGTCGCCTCCGTCAGCACACCCGACAGGCGCCGGGAGATCTCGTCCATCAGCGCGTCGACACCCTCGCCGGTGATCGCCGAGACCGCCATGACGTTCTGCCGACCGGCTGCCCGTTCGACAACGGCATCGTGAGCTTCCGGCTCAAGCCTGTCCATCTTGTTCCAGACCTCGATGATGCGCTCGTCGCGTTCCTTCTCGTCGATGCCGAGATCGTCGAGAATGCGCAGCACGTCCGCCGACTGGGCGGCATTGTCCGGATCCGACATGTCGCGCACGTGCAGCACGAGGTCGGCTTCCAGAACCTCTTCGAGCGTCGCCCGGAAGGCTGCGACCAGATGCGTCGGCAGGTCGGAGATGAAGCCGACAGTGTCGGACATGATAACCGTGCGGCCCTGCGGCAGCTTCATCCGCCTGAGCGTCGGGTCGAGCGTGGCAAACAGCATGTCTTCGGCCAGGACCCCGGCACCGGTGATGCGATTGAACAGCGTCGACTTGCCGGCATTGGTATAGCCGACCAGCGCCACGATTGGATGCGGCACCTTGCGGCGCTTGGCCCGGTGCAGCTGGCGCGTGCGCACCACCTGCTCCAGTTCCTTCTCGAGCTTGATGATGCGATCCTGCAGCTGACGGCGGTCGGCCTCGATCTGCGTTTCGCCGGGGCCGCCCATGAAGCCGGCGCCACCGCGCTGGCGTTCAAGGTGGGTCCAGCTGCGGACCAGACGGCCCTTCTGGTAGTTGAGGTGCGCCAGATCGACCTGCAGCGTGCCTTCCTTGGTGGAGGCGCGGCGGCCGAAGATTTCCAGGATCAGGCCGGTGCGGTCGACGACCTTGGCGTTCCACTCCTTCTCCAGGTTGCGCTGCTGAACCGGCGTCAGCGGGTGGTCGACGATGACCAGGCCGGCATTTTCCTCGTCGAGCTGCTGCTTGATCTCTTCGATCTTGCCGGTGCCGATCAGGGTCGCCGGGCGCGGCTGGGCGACCGTGACGATCAACCCCTTGACGATGGTGAGGTCGATGGCGCGCGCCAGACCGATCGCCTCTTCCAGACGCGCTTCATCGGACCGGCGCGGCGATGCCAGGGCCGCTTCCGACTGTGCGTGATGCTGGGCTCGTGATTGTTTCAGCACCGGAACGAGCACCAGCGCGCGCATGTCGTCGCGGTGCTTCTCGAGTTCCGGCACGAGGGATTCGTTGGATGTATCGCGTGTGGCTATTGCCGTCGTCCTTCGTCATGCAGTGCGTGTCCGGCAGTGCCGGCCGCTTCGGTGGGGTGCGGAATTGGCGTGGGCATAACCGCCGGCAGTGCTGGCGGTTGCAGGGCCCGATCGACATCGTCGTCGGCCCCGCACCCGTGTCCAATCCTCAAATGGGACCGAAGGTCGAAAAATTCAACGGGCACCCACCGGCAGGACGATCGGCCTGTCAGGCCGCGCTTTCCTCGCTTTCGAACATCTGCATCGGCTGGCCGGGCATGATGGTCGAGATCGCGTGCTTGTAGACAAGCTGCGAGTGGCCGTCCCGGCGCAGCAGGACGCAGAAGTTGTCGAACGAGGTGACAACGCCGGTCAGCTTGACGCCGTTGATGAGGAAGATAGTCAATGAGATTTTCTGCTTCCGGACCGTGTTGAGAAACAGGTCCTGAAGATTCTGAGAACGTTCCGCCATAGCGCCGCTTCTTTCTTTCTTGCCGGCAGATGCGCCGGGATATTGATGTCGTTCGGAAAAGACCGCGGCAAAACCCTCTCCTGCCCCCGCCGTCCACACAGTTGGTTATCAAATCACCGTGTGTTCCGCAACGCCGAATAAACGGGTGCGACGCGTCACGCAGGCGGCCGGTGCCAAGGCTGACAGAGCCCGTCGCAGGCGAGATGCGGGGGCAGACGAACCGAGCGGTACGCGTGCGTCCCGAAGGCAGCATGTCGCGCGTCGACTACCCACTGGACTGGCAGATCGGCAGGACGCTCAGAAATACTGGATGGAGACCCGGAACAGCTGCTCGACGTCGCGCACTGAGCGGGAGGTCGCCAGCAGCACCACCCGGTCGCGGGCCTTGATCTTCGTCGAGCCGTCGGGACGCAGCACTTCGCCGTTGCGGTAGATCGCGCCGATGCGGATGCCGGCCGGCAGGTCGAGCTCACGGAACGACCGCCCGACGAGCGGCGAGGTTTCGAGCGCCTCGGCCTCGATGATCTCCGCGGCGCCATTCTGCACCGCATAGACCGAACGGATACGCCCCTTGCGGACATGCTGGAGAACCCGCGAAATGGTCACCGCGCGCGGGTTGATCAGCGAATCGATGTTCAGCGAACTCGACACATCGCCGAGCGACGACGAGTTCACCAGCACCAGGCTCGACTTGCAGCCATGCGCCTTGGCCATGACTCCGCCGAGGATGTTGACCTGGTCGCTGTTGGTCAGCGCCACCATCAGGTCGGCATCCTGGATATCCGCCTGCTGCAGGATCGCCTGATCGAGTGCCGAGCCGTGCAGCACCACCGCATGCCGCAGTTTTTCGGCGACCGCCACGGCGCGCTCGCGGTCTGTCTCGATCAGCTTCACATGCACCTTCGGCTGCATCTCCTCGATGCGGCGGGCGACGTAGTAGCCGATATTGCCGGCTCCGGCGATAACGATGCGGGCCGCCTCCTGCTCCTCGTGGCCGAACAGGCCGAGCGTGCGGCGGGTGTGATCGCGCCGGCAGATGACATAGGCAAGGTCGCCCGGCTGCAGCTGATCGCCGGAACGCGGCACCATCAGCCGACCGTCGCGGTAGATGCCGACCACCGTCGCCACCAGATCCGGAAACAGCTGGCTCAACTGCTCGAGCGGCGTGCTGATCACCGGGCAGTCTTCCATGCATTCAATGGCGACCATGGCGATGTTGTCTTCGGCAAACCGCACGACATCTGTGGCGCCGGGAAAGGAGATCCGCCGGAGGATCATCTTGCCGACCTCGATCTCCGGCGAGATGGTCACGTCGATCGACATGTTCTTGCTGCTGAACAGGTCGGCATATTCGGGCATCAGGTAGCTCTGGGCGCGGATGCGGGCGATCTTCGTGGGCACGCTGAACAGTGCATGCGCCACTTCGCAGGCGACAATGTTCACCTCGTCGTAGAGCGTCACGGCGATGATCATGTCGGCGTGTTCGGCACCGGCCTTGTCCAGCACGTCCGGATGCGCGCCGTGACCGACGTAGCCGCGCACGTCGAGCGTCTCGGTGATGCCGTTGATCAGCGCCGCCGAGGTGTCGATGACCGAGACCTCATTCTTTTCCTGCGACAGGCGCTCGGCAATGCCGTAACCGACCTGCCCCGCCCCGCAAATTATCACCTTCATCGTCTGCCTTTCAGTGCCGGACCGGGTGCCAGTTCTGCATCAGTCGCCTTTGACCGGCGATCAGACGCCCAGCGACTTCAGCTTCCGGTGCAGCGCCGAGCGCTCCATGCCCACGAATTCCGCCGTGCGCGAGATGTTGCCGCCAAAACGGTTGATCTGCGCCACCAGATAGTCGCGCTCGAACATTTCGCGCGCCTCGCGCAGCGGCAGCGTCATGATGTGGTGATCGCCCTTGGACGACACCTTGGGCAGCATGTCGCCGAGATCGGTCGGCAGCATGTCGGCTGAAATCGGCGTGTCGGGGCCATCGGTGCGGGCGAGAATCATCAGCCGCTCGATGTTGTTGCGCAGTTGACGGATATTGCCCGGCCAGTCATGGGCCTGGAGAACCGCCATCGCATCCTCGCCGATGCGGCGCGGGCGGATACCCGCCTGCTCGGAGATCTGGCGCATGAACATATCGACGAGAAACGGTACGTCCTCGCGCCGCTCGGCAAGCGCCGGCACCTTGACCGGCACGACGGCCAGCCGGTGATAGAGGTCTTCGCGAAAACTGCCCTCGGCGATGAGGCTTTCCAGATGATAGGCCGTCGACGAGATGATGCGGACATCGACCTTGACGCGCTTGGAGCCGCCGACCCGCTCGAACTGCTGGTCGACCAGCACGCGCAGGATCTTGTTCTGCGTTTCGCGCGGCATTTCGCCGACTTCGTCGAGATAGAGGATACCGCGATGGGCCTCTTCGAGCGCACCGATCTTGCGCGCCTGTCCCGGCACGCCCTCGGTGCCGAACAGCGCCACTTCCATGCGGTCCGGCGTGATGGTCGCGGCGTTCAGCGCCACGAACGGGCCGCCGGCGCGCGACGACTTCTTGTGGATCATCCGCGCCACGAGTTCCTTGCCGGAGCCCGACGGCCCGAGGATCATGATGCGGCTGTTGGTGGGCGCCACCTTGTCGATCGTCTGGCGAAGCTGCGAGATCGCCACAGACGTGCCGACCAGTTCGGCGGCATCGCCCGTGCGGCGCTTCAGTTCCGTCACTTCGCGCTTCAGCTTGGAATTTTCGAGAGCCCGCTCGGCAATCAGGATCAGGCGATCCGCCTTGAACGGCTTCTCGATGAAATCGAAGGCACCACGCTTGATGGCGGACACCGCCGTCTCGACATTGCCGTGGCCCGAGATCATCACCACCGGCAGGTCCGGATGGCGGACCTTCACCTCGTCAAGCAAAGCCAGACCGTCAAGCTTGCTGCCCTGCATCCAGATGTCGAGAAACACCAGCCGCGGGACGCGATCCGAAATGGCTGCAAGCGCGCTGTCGCTATCGTGGGCCACACGGGTTTCGTGGCCCTCGTCCGACAAGATGCCAGACACGATATCCCGGATATCGGCCTCGTCATCCACGACCAGAATATCAGACGCCATATGCCACTTCCTTGTTTGCAGTTTCGGACGCCGACGCCACATGCGCATGCGGCAGCAGCACCCGGATCATGGCGCCTCTGCCATGATCGAAATCGGCGGGCGCATCGTGCAGTTCGAGCTGCCCACCGTGTTCCTCGATGATCTTCTTGACGATCGCCAGACCAAGGCCGGTGCCCTTGTCGCGCATCGTCATGTACGGTTCCAGGATCCGGTGACGGTTTTCCACCGGCAGTCCGTTGCCGTTGTCGATGACGTCGATCTGGAAAATGTCCCGGACTTCGTCGAAGGTGGCGCGTACCAGCACCTTGCGACCGTCGCGCTCGACGTCGCTCGGCACTGCTTCGATCGCCTCGACGGCGTTCTTTATGAGGTTGCCGAACGCCTGGCCGAGCATGCGCGCGTCGAACAGGCCTTCCAGCGGCTTGTCGCCAAGCTCGCGCAGGAATTCCACGTGGCTCTCGCCCATCTCGCGCAGGAACAGCGCATCGCGCAGGATGTCGCGCAGATCGGAGCGCTCCTTCGTCGGCTTCGGCATGCGCGCGAACGACGAGAACTCGTCGACCATGCGGCCGATATCGCCGACCTGGCGGACGATGGTATCGGTGCACTGGTCGAAGACGGCGCGGTCGCTCTCGTCAATCTGCTTGCCGTAACGGCGCTTCAGCCGCTCGGCCGACAGCTGGATCGGCGTCAGGGGGTTCTTGATTTCGTGGGCAATGCGGCGGGCAACGTCGGCCCAGGCAGTCGACCGCTGGGCGATCACCAGGTCGGTGATGTCGTCTAGGGTGATGACGTAGGATTCCGCCGTGCTGCGGCTCTCCTCGCGCGTCACCTGGACGCTCAGCGTCCGCTCCTTGCCGCGGCGCATGAGGTTCACTTCCTTGCGAAAGTCGTTGCGCGCCCTGCCCGTCGCCTCCTTCAGCACCTGGTCAATCTCCGGTGCCACATCGAC
Organism: Rhizobium sp. SAFR-030; assembly: GCF_059415005.1. Classification (NCBI taxonomy): domain Bacteria; kingdom Pseudomonadati; phylum Pseudomonadota; class Alphaproteobacteria; order Hyphomicrobiales; family Rhizobiaceae; genus Rhizobium; species Rhizobium sp. SAFR-030. The sequence continues at coordinate 31,335 of NZ_JBPFDO010000001.1, forward strand.
AAGCTGCTGGCCGATCAGTTCGTCCTCGGTCAGCCCCAAAAACTCTTCGGCGGACGGATTGACGATCGAGATGCGATGGTCGTCCTCGACGCCGATGACGGCGGCCGTAACGCCCGAGAGCACCGCCTCGATGAACCGCCGACGGTCGTCGACCTCGTCCTTGGCGACCAGGATCTCGTCGCGCTGGCTGCGGATCTGCGAGATCATCTTGTTGAAGGTCCGCGACAGGTTGCCGACGTCGCCGTCGGCCGAGCGCACGGGCACCACGACGTTGAGATTGCCGGTCGCGACGTTGTCTGCCGCCGAGATCAGCAGCCGGATCGGCCGCACGATCCGGTCAGCGACAGCGATCGCCGTCCAGATCGCTGCCAGGAGGACGATCAGCGCAAAGCCGAGATAGAGCACCGCGAAGGCGAGCTGCAGGCTCATGCGCCCCGCCTCCATCGCCTGGTATTCGGCGCGGTTGTCTTCCATCAGCCGCATCGCCGACATCACCTTCGGATCGACGGCGCGGATCGTATAGAGGAACGAGCCCGGCAACGCCTCGAGCTTGATGATGGCGCCGACGAGATTGGTGACGCCAGGCGGGATGAGCGTCGGCTGGCCGGCGGCCGAGGTCGCGAGCGCATCGGCGGGCACGGCGGGCAACGGCTTTTCGGTCTTGATATCGGCCTGGGCGATGGCAGCGCCGTCCTCGCGCACCAGAAAGGCGCCGAGCATGCCGCGGCCGCGTGCCTGGCGCGTCATCAGGTCGACGAAGCCGGTGCGGTCGAGATAGAACATCGGCCGGTTGCGCTCGAGGTCGTTTGCCATCGACACGGTCTGGCCCTGCAGGTAGCTGGCATTTTCCAGCATGTAGGCGCGCGCGACATCCAGCGACGATTGGACGATCGACTGGGTGCGCAGCGAAAACCACCGGTCGAGGCCGACATTGAGGGTGATGCTGGCAAAGATCGCCACCAGAACCGCCGGCGTGATGGCGACGATGGAGAACAGGACGACGATCCGCACATGCAGGCGGGCTGCCGCACGGCCGCGGCGGCGGGCACGGATCAGCCGGCCGACTTCACGGGCGATCAGGTAGATCAGGCCGAGAATGAAGAGCGCGTTGAGTACGGCCGATGCGATGACGACATTGCTGGTCGGCGCAATCGGTGTCAGGCCGAGCAGCACGAAGAGCGTCAGGATGGCGCACAGGAGCGCACCGCCAGCCAGCAGCAGGCCGGGCAGCGCGAAGGACGCTCGTCGATCCTGCACCGACATCGCCAGCTCATCGCTGACGGTCGTTGGCAAGCCATCGGTCATGCGTAACCACTCCCGTCCCCGCTGTCGCGGCGATCCTGAAATCAAAGAGAACCGGCCGGCCGGGTCGCTGCACACGCGGAACATTCCGCACCGAACGACGCACAACCCCGCCCTTCGGCGTCTGCGTTGCTATTGAGCAACGCTTTGTGGCGAAAATGCAACGAATGACGAGATGGAGTCAAGCGGTGCCGGATCAGGAGCTGCGCGAGCTGCGATAGACCGAGACACCGAGCTCGCGGATCTTCTTGCGCAGCGTGTTGCGGTTGAGGCCGAGGAGGTCCGCTGCCTTGATCTGATTGCCGCGGGTGGCCGTGAGGGCGGCCAGAATCAGCGGATACTCCATCTCGGTCAGGACCCGGTCGTAGAGGCCGGGCGGCGGCAGCCCATCGCCGAAGCCGGCGAAATAGCTGCGCATGTTCTCTTCCACCGCCTGGGCGATGGTGAGATTGCCCTGACGGGCACCCATCTTGTCGATCGGGCTGTCGGGAACGTCGGAGCGCAGTTCAGATTCCATGATCTCGCGGGTGATGACATCCTGCGGATAGAGCGCCATCAGCCGCCGCACGAGGTTTTCGAGCTCCCGGACGTTTCCCGGCCAGGCGTAGCCCTTCATGATGTCCAGCGCTTCGTTGTCAAACCGCTTGGCGTCGAGGCCTTCCTTTTCGCCGAGCTGCATGAAGTGACGCACCAGATCGGCGATGTCCTCGGCGCGATCGCGCAGCGGCGGCAGGCGCAACGGCACGACGTTCAACCGGTAATAGAGGTCCTCGCGGAAGAGGCCCTGGTTGATCAGCTGCTTGAGATCCTTGTTGGTCGCCGCAACGATGCGCACATCGGTGCGGATGGGCGTGCGACCGCCGACCGTCGTGTACTCGCCCTGCTGCAGAACGCGCAGCAGGCGCGTCTGGGCATCCATCGGCATGTCGCCGATCTCGTCCAGGAACAGCGTGCCGCCCTCGGCCTGCTCGAAGCGGCCGGTCGAGCGGTTCTGGGCGCCGGTGAAAGCTCCCTTCTCGTGGCCGAAAAGCTCCGATTCGATCAGGTCGCGCGGGATTGCGGCCATGTTGATGGCGACGAACGGACCGTTCCGACGCTTGCCGTAATCATGCAGCGCGCGCGCCACCAGTTCCTTGCCGGTGCCCGATTCGCCGGTGATCATCAGCGTCAGGTCCGTCTGCATCAGGCGGGCCAGTACCCGGTAGATTTCCTGCATCGCCGCCGAACGGCCAACGAGCGGCATGCCGTCCTGCATATCGTCGTCGAGTTTCGCCGGCTTGCGCTTCGGCTCGGCGAGCGCCCTGCCGATGATGGCGATCAGTTCAGTGAGGTCGAACGGCTTCGGCAGGTAGTCGTAGGCGCCCTTCTCCGAGGCCTTGATCGCCGTCATGAAGGTATTCTGGGCGCTCATCACCAGCACCGGAAGCTCCGGCCGGGCCTTCTTGATGCGCGGCAGGAGGTCGAAGGCATTCTCGTCGGGCATCACGACGTCAGTCACGACGAGATCTCCCTCGCCTGCCGAGATCCAGCGCCACAGGGTGGCGGCATTCGAGGTGATGCGGACATCATAGCCGGCGCGAGTCAGTGCCTGGTTCAGCACCGTGCGGATGGCCGCATCGTCATCGGCTACAAGAATGGTAGCGGTCATTTCGAGCTTCCTGTCGTGGTCAAGGAACGGATCTCATCGTGGAAACCGTCGTCCTTGTGCATGGGCATCAATACGCGAAAGATGGTGCGGCGCGCCTGGCTGTCGCACTCGACAATGCCGCCGTGGCCGCCGATGATCTTGGCGACGAGGGCAAGTCCGAGGCCGGAGCCGTTCGTCTTGGTGGTGATGAACGGATCGAACAGATGCGGCAGAAGATCGGTCGGCACGCCGGGTCCGTTGTCGATGACGCAGAATTCCAGCGGCAGCGAGATTTTTTCGCGCGTGCCGGCCACCGAAAGCCTGATCCCGGGGCGATAGGCGGTGGTCAGCATGATCTCGCCGTCCGGCTGCCCGGCCACCGCCTCGGCGGCGTTCTTGATGAGGTTGAGGAACACCTGCACCAGCTGGTCGCGATTGGCATAGACCGGCGGCAGCGACGGATCGTAGTTTTCGTGGATCTTGATGTCGCGGGCAAACCCGGCCTTGGCCACCGCCTTCACGTGATCGAGCACCGAATGGATGTTGAGCGCGATCCGGTCCACCGGGCGCTCGTCGGAAAACACTTCCATTCGGTCGACGAGCGAAACGATGCGGTCGGTCTCGTCGCAGATCAGCCGCGTCAGGGGACGGTCCTCGTCCGGAACCGAGGTCTCGAGCAGCTGGGCTGCGCCGCGGATGCCCGACAGCGGGTTCTTGATCTCGTGCGCCAGCATGGAGGCGAGACCGGTGACCGAGCGGGCCGCGGCGCGGTGCGTCAGCTGCCGGTCGATCTTGTCGGCCATCGAGCGCTCCTGGAAGACGACGACGACCGAGCCCGGTTCACTGACGACGGGCGCCACATAGAGGTCGACGAGCTTTTCCTGGCCGAGCCGCGGCGAGGACAGGTCGACCCGGTACTCGTTCACCGGCGCCTTGCGCTCGCGCACCTGGTCGATCAGCGCCAGAAGCGGGCTGCCGAATGGAATGAAGGTGGAGATCTTGTTCTTTGCCAGATGCGGCGCGCTGGCGCCGAAGAAGGCTTCCGCTTCCCAATTGGCGAAGGCGATCCGCCCGTCGACATCGACGAGGATGACCGGGTTCTGGACCGAGTTCAGCACGGCCATGGCAAGCGCGTTGCCGCTGCCCGTGTCTGGCGATTTCGCGTTCATGCGGCCTCCTTGCAGGCTTCGCCGGAATTGTCTGAAAGCTGCTCGGCGAGGACGCGCAGCACCACATGCGGATTGCTCTCGGTCATCAGCTTCGCCTTGGACGCAGCGGCAGCCTGCGGCGCGTGCCGGTCGAGATACCAGCCGACATGCTTGCGCGCATGCCGCAGCCCGGCCTCAAGGCCGTAGAAGTCCAGCATGTGTTCATAGTGGGCGCAGGCGATCTCGGCGCTTTCGGCGGGGCTTGGCGCGGCGTGGCCGGCCAGAACGCCCGGATGCCATGGACGGCCCTGGGCGCCACGGCCAAGCATCACCGCGTCGGCGCCGGAGCGTGAGAGGATTTCGTGCGCGTCCTCGACCGTCTCGACATCGCCATTGGCGATCAGCGGGATGGAGAGGACGTCGCGCACCCGGCGAATGGCATCCCAGTCGGCGCGTCCCTCATAGAACTGCATGCGGGTGCGCCCATGGACGGTCACCAGCTGAACGCCGGCATCTTCGGCGCGCTTGGCGATCTGCGGCGCATTCAGGGAATTCTCGTCCCAGCCGAGACGCATCTTCACGGTCACCGGCACCGAGACCGCGCCGACGACGGCCTCGATCAGCGACAGCGCATGATCCGGATCGCGCATCAAGGCTGAGCCGGAATAGCCGCCCGTCACCTTCTTTGCCGGACAGCCCATGTTGATGTCGATGATGTCGGCACCGTTGGCTTCCGAGATGCGCGCGGCCTCGGCCATCCAGTGGGCTTCGCGGCCAGCAAGCTGCACCATGTGCGGGTCGATGCCGGCGCCCTTCAGCCGTTCCCAACTCTCGCCCTTGTTGTGGGCAAGCTCGCGGCTCGCCACCATTTCCGTCACCACCAGGCCGGCACCGTGACGCCAGGCAATCTGCCGGAACGGCAGGTCGGTGACGCCGGACATCGGCGCCAGCACAATCCGGTTGGCGATGGTGATGCGCCCGATGGACAGTGGCGAGGCGAGATCTATGGCTTTCAAATGATGATCTTTCGGGCAGAAAAGACATATGCACGATTTTTATTCACACTTTGGGCATTTGCCAAGGCCTAATCCCGATGTGCGTTATTTCTAGGCGTCGTGCTGGAAAAGCGGCATTTGAGTCTATAGTTCTCCGCTGTCAATTCCCTCCGCCAATGAATCTCGGGAAGCAGGTCGAACAGTGACAGACATGACAATCGGCATCGTCGTCGTCGCGGCAGGACGCGGGGAACGCGCCGGCTCGCCGGAGGAAGGTCCGAAGCAATATCGCAGCATCGGCGGCGAAGCGGTCATCCGCCACGCGGTCAGGACCTGCCTTTCCTGGCAGCGGAGCGGACCGGTGGTGGTCGTCCTGCATCCCGACGATGAGGCGCTGTTTGCGAGCGCGGTGCGCGGCTTGGACGGAGCGGCGAGAATCAGCACGACACCCGGCGGCGCGACCCGCCAGCAATCGGTGTTCGCCGGGTTGAAGGTACTGTCGGCGACCGATGCGACGCATGTGATGATCCACGACGCGGCGCGGCCGTTCCTCGACCACGCGCTGATGGACCGGATCGCCGCCGCATTCGAAGACGGTCACGAGGCGGTGCTGCCGGCGCTCCCCGTCACCGACACGCTGAAGCGCATTGGCGCCGACGGCGTGGTGCACGAGACCGTGCCGCGCGCCGGGCTCTACGCGGCACAGACGCCGCAGAGCTTTTCGCTGTCAGCCATTCGCGCCGCCCACGGGAAGGCGGCCGCGCTACGACGCGACGACTTCACCGACGACGCCGCCATCGCCGAATGGTGTGGCATGACGGTCATGCTGGTGGAAGGCTCCGTCGACAACACCAAGCTTACGCTGCAGAGAGATATCGCCATGGCCGATGAGAAGCTATCCCGTCACCCCGCCCTTCCGGACGTGCGCACCGGCAACGGATACGACGTGCACCAACTGGTTCCGGGCAACGGCGTGACGCTCTGCGGCGTGTTCATTCCTCACGACCAGACGCTCAGCGGCCATTCCGATGCGGACGTGGCCCTGCACGCGCTGACCGACGCGCTGCTCGCCACCTGCGGCGAAGGCGATATCGGCGACCATTTTCCGCCGACGGATCCGCAATGGCGGGGTGCGGCATCGCGCATCTTCCTCGCCCATGCGGCGGAGATTGTCCGCCGTCGCGGCGGCATCATCACCAATGCCGATATCTCGCTGATTGCCGAGGCGCCCAAGGTTTCCCCGCACCGCGCCGCAATGCGCGCCAATCTCGCCGAAGTGCTCGGCATCTCGCTCGACAGATGCTCGGTCAAGGCGACGACCAACGAGAAGATCGGGTTCATCGGCCGCAAGGAAGGCATCGCCGCCATCGCCACGGCAACGGTCATCTACGGGAGGCTCGAAACGTGAGCCTGTTCCCGCCGGCGATCGACGCACAGGCGCAGGCGGTGGTCGGCCTCTACGGCGCGCGCGGCTGGATGGCGTCGACGGCGGAATCGTGCACCGGCGGCCTGATTGCCGGAGCCTTGACCGAAGTGTCCGGCTCCTCGGCGGTGGTCGACCGCGGCTTTGTCACCTATAGCAACGCTGCGAAGATGGATCTGCTGGGGGTTCAGGCCGAAACGCTCGACACGTTCGGCGCCGTCTCCCGCGAGACGGCTCTGCAGATGGCCAAGGGCGCGCTGATGCGCTCGCGCGCTCATGTGTCGATTGCCGTCACCGGTATCGCCGGACCCGGTGGCGGATCGGTGGAGAAGCCCGTCGGCCTCGTGCACCTGGCAGCCGCCTGCAAGGATGGAAGGCTGATCCACAAGGAGATGCGCTACGGCGACCTCGGACGCCAGGGCATCCGCCTTTCGACCGTCGAGACGGCACTCTCCATGCTGATGGAAATCGCTCAGGCGTAGATCTTGTCGGCCCGCTGCTCGAACGCCTCGGCGAACATGCGGAAGGCGCGATCGAACATCGATCCCATCACCGCCCCGAGAATACGGCTCTTGAACTCGTAGTCGATGAAGAAGTCGACGACACAGCCTTCAGGCGAAGGCGTGAAATGCCAGCGGTTGTCGAGATACTTGAACGGCCCCTCGATGTATTTGACGTCGATCGTCAGTTCCGCAGGGTTGAGCAGCACCTGCGTCGTGAACGTCTCGCGGATCGCCTTGTAGCCGACCGTCATGTCGGCGAGCAGCAGCGTCTTGCCGTCCCGTTCCTTGCGCGAGCGGATGCTCAGCGCATCGCAGAGCGGCAGGAACTGCGGATACTTCTCGATGTCGGCGACCAGCGCGAACATGTTTTCTGGCGAATGCCGGACGGGGCGATGATTTTCGAACTTTGGCATGGTCTTGAGCTAATGGCGCGCGGGTCAGTTGGCAAGTGACACTTGGTCGCTCGGATCCACGGGTTGAGCAAGGATCTGCGGATCAGGTCCGCTGCGTTTGGTGCTCCGGCCGGTGCAGCCGGAGATCGGCGTTCGTCGTCAGCCGGGATGTCGAGGCGCCCGGAAGGCCGGGCGCCTGCCACGGATTACTCGGCAGCAATCAGAAGCTTGCGCTCGCGCGCCGCCTTCAGCCGGGCGAAATCGTCGCCGGCATGGTGCGACGAGCGGGTGAGCGGGCTCGACGACACCATCAGGAAGCCCTTGGTGTAGGCGACCGTCTCGTAGGACTTGAATTCCTCGGGCGTCACGAAGCTCATCACGGCGTGGTGCTTCTTGGTCGGCTGCAGGTACTGGCCGATGGTAAGGAAATCCACTTCGGCGGTGCGCAGGTCGTCCATCAGCTGCAGCACTTCGTTGCGCTCCTCGCCGAGCCCGACCATGATGCCAGACTTGGTGAACATCGTCGGATCCAGTTCCTTCACCCGCTGCAAGAGCCGCACCGAATGGAAGTAGCGTGCACCCGGGCGGACGGTCAGATAGTTGCCGGGCACGGTTTCCATGTTGTGGTTGAAGACGTCGGGCTTGGCGGCAACGACGCGCTCCAGCGCACCCGGCTTCTTCAGGAAGTCCGGTGTCAGGATCTCGATGGTGGTGAGCGGCGACGCGGCGCGGATCGCCCAGATCACCTTCTCGAAATGCTCGGCGCCGCCGTCTTCCAGATCGTCGCGGTCGACGGAGGTGATGACGACGTGGCTGAGGCCCATCTGCCGGACGGCCTTGGCGACATTCTCCGGCTCGTCCATGTCGAGCGCGTTGGGCTTGCCGGTCGCGACATTGCAGAAGGCGCAGGCACGGGTGCAGATCTCACCCATGATCATGAAGGTCGCGTGCTTCTTGTCCCAGCACTCGCCGATGTTCGGGCAGCCGGCCTCTTCGCATACCGTCACCAGCTTATGGCTGCGCACGAGTTCGCGGGTTTCGTGGTAGCCCTTCGAGGTCGGCGCGCGGACGCGGATCCATTCCGGCTTGCGCATCACCTCGGTATCGGGGCGATGGGCCTTTTCCGGGTGGCGGACGCGCTTGGCATCGTCCGGCGTGATCCGATCGAGAATAGTGACCATTAGAACCTGCTTTCAACCGCTCGCGCGAAACGCTGTCAGCGCCTGACGAGTTTGGCGACGAATAACAAAATGCACGAGCCGATGAAACCCGTCACCAGGTAACCCAGCCAACCGCTGGCGACATAGATGCCGGCGCGGGCAAAGATGGCGTTGGCAAGCACCGCGCCGACGATGCCGATCACGATGTTCATCAACAGGCCGAAGCGCATATCCATCAGCTTCCCGGCGAGCCAACCCGCCAGACCGCCGATGATAATCGCCGCAAACCAACCCACACCCATCCGTCACTCCCGTTCGCGCTGTGGCCGAAATATGGGCGGGCCGCCAGCCAATCGCAATATGCCGTCCATTCCGCAGGGGCCAGGCGAGTGTCTCTCGCCAGGCCCCTGACCTTCAGCATTGAGCGCGCGCGCATCGCGGCCAAGAATTCGCCTGCTGTCTCAGGCGTTCAGCACGCGTCCATAGGCGTCCAGCACGCTTTCCTTCATCATCTCGGAGAGCGTCGGATGCGGGAAGATCGTGTGCATCAGCTCCTCTTCCGTCGTCTCGAGGTTCATTGCCACGACGAAACCCTGGATCAGCTCCGTCACCTCGGCGCCGACCATGTGGGCGCCCAGCAGTTCGCCGGTCTTCTTGTCGAAGATCGTCTTCACCATGCCCTGGTCCTCGCCAAGCGCGATCGCCTTGCCGTTGGCGGCGAACGAGTAGCGGCCGACGCGGATTTCGCGGCCGGCTTCCTTGGCCTTGGCTTCCGTCAGACCGACCGATGCGACCTGCGGATTGCAGTAGGTGCAGCCAGGAATGCGGCTCTTCTCCATCGGATGGACGCCCGGCACACCGGCGATCTTCTCGATGCAGATGACGCCTTCATGCTCGGCCTTGTGGGCGAGCATCGGCGGCCCGGCAACGTCGCCGATCGCATAGAGGCCGTCGACATTGGTTTTGCCGTAGCCGTCGATGACGATGCAGCCGCGGTCGGTCTTGACGCCCAGCGTCTCGAGCCCGAGGTTCTCGATGTTGCCCTGGACGCCGACAGCCGAAATCAGCCGGTCGGCGGTGATCTGCTGGATCTTGCCGTCCTTGGTCTCGATATGCGCGGTGATCGAGTCCGCGCCCTTCTCGACCTTCGTCACCTTCGCTTCGGTGATGATCTTCAGGCCGCGCTTTTCAAGCTGCTTGCGGGCGAAGGTGGAAATTTCCACATCCTCGACCGGCATGATGTTGGCCATCAGCTCGACGACCGTCACGTCGACGCCCATCGAGCGGTAGAAGGAGGCAAACTCGATGCCGATCGCGCCCGAACCCATGACCACCATGGACTTCGGCATGACGTCCGGCTTCATGGCCTCGAAATAGGTCCAGATCAGCTTGCCATCCGGCTCGATTCCCGGCAGTGCCCGCGGACGGGCGCCGGTCGCAACGATGATGTGCTTGGCGGTGTAGGTGCCCTCGCCCAGCACGCCCTTCGGCACCGGGTTCTGCGGCTGGACGACCGGTTTGGTCATCTTGCCGACGACAATCTCGGCCATCTGCGAACCGGAAGAGGGCTTGGTGAGCTTCGCCTCGCCCCAGATAACGTCGATCTTGTTCTTCTTCATCAGGAAGCCGACGCCGCCATTGAGGCGTGCCGAGACGCCGCGCGAACGAGCCACGACATCCTTGACGTCGGCCGTCATGGTGCCGTTCAGCGTCAGGCCGTAGGCTTTAGCGTGATTGGCATTGTCCAGCACTTCGGCGGACCGCAAAAGAGCCTTGGTCGGGATGCAGCCCCAGTTGAGGCAGATGCCGCCCAGGTGTTCGCGCTCGACGATGGCCGTCTTCAGGCCGAGCTGCGCCGCGCGGATGGCCGTGACATAGCCGCCGGGGCCAGAACCGATGATGATGACGTCGTAGGATTGAGCCATTGGCGCTTGCACTCCTTGAGAACCTTGCGAAACGGCCGGAGCCGTCTTCTTCTTCAGTCGAGGGAGTGGAAGCTTTGGCTGGCGTCAGACCTCGCTCTGCTCGGTCTGCGGCTCTGCCCGCATCAACATCCCGTATATTTCGTCCTTCAACGCCAGACGGCGCTTGCGCATTGTCGACATCACCACATCGTCGGAGGGCTCGATACCCGCCTCGGCCAGATGGATGCGATGATTGACATCCTCGTATTCCGCCGCAATGCGGTGGAAGTGCCCGTCGATCGTCCGGAGATGGCGCATCTGCACCAGGTGTTCCGGAAATTCTTCGGCGAGGTGGTGCGGCGTGTTCGACATGGTCCGTCCTCCATATGTGGATGAGACGGCCATGCTACAATCAATCTCTGCCCTTGCTCCTTGACCCTGATCAAACCTGCCGAAGCTGCGTCACAGCCCCAGCATCATGCGCACGATCGGCTCCAACCCGCGCCCCACGGAGCGGGTATTCTCGGCATCCAGATGGATGCCGTCGAGCGGCGTCGTCTCAGCCACCGAGCCGGCGTCGAAGAAGCCACATCCGGTCTCGTCGGCCAGATCGCGGTAGAGGCTGGCGAGCATCGCCGATTCCTCGAGCGCATCACGAAACATTGCAGCGAACGGTGCATTCGCCGTCTCGCAGACCTTCGGCGGCGCCACGAGAAGAATGTCCGGCGCATCAAAATCGCTCGACCAGACATGATAGCGGACGATGTTGACCAGCCGCTTCATGCCGCGCACCGCCGCGAAGGCCGATCCTGCCGGTCCGCGCTTCAGGTCGTTGGTGCCGAGCATCAGGATGACAAGATCCAGAGGCGCATGCGTCTCCAGGATACTCGGCAGCAGCTTGGCGCCATTGCGCTCGCAGTCGGCGAGATGATCGTCGTAGGCGGTCGTACGGCCGTTCAGACCCTCGGCGATGACGTTGACCGACGGCCCGAGTGCCACCTGCAGCACGTTCGGCCAGCGATCCTCGTAGGCGTGCCTGGAGAGAGACGACGGATCGTATCCCCAGGTCAGGCTGTCGCCGTAAGCCAGAACGGAACGCATACTCAACTCACCCAATGACCCGGAAATCCGAAGCACTTACGCGCCTCAAATCCCCGTACGTAACTGAACTAGCGATCTTCAGCGCATCCATGAACGAATTCACTGCATGTAAAAAATGATTTGCGTCCATCATTTCAATTACATCTCCGCGATACATCGTCATATCTCTTAGCTTATTTCGCTTCTTGCTACCCATATCGAGAACCGCAACTGTCGGAGAATTTGGATCATCAACCCCTAGCTCCTCGTAAGCGGCGCGAGCTAGAAAACCAAGGTGCCTAACATCAACGCGTTGAGACTTGCGCGGATTAATGACATGCAATTCAGCGCCGAAATCCTTAGTAAACAAGATGCCCCGAATACTCGTCTTTACCCGCAGGCCACCAACTGTTCTCGGATCTTGCGAAACCGGATACCAACGCCCCTCCGCCTTATATTGATCACGAAGTGACTTCATACCGTCGATTAACCACGCGGTTTTCCACCAGCTTGTAATTTCCTCATCTGATAACGGCGCTCGCCAAATTCTTGGCATCCGCGTCCAAACGGGCCTGTATGAGCCCCAACCTCGACCTCCCAGATACGCCAAGAACTCAGGATTTGAGGCAGTTTGCATCACGTCTATGTCAAAGACGTTGGGAGTAGCAAATCGCATTATATCCAATGCTTCAAAGGTCTTGACGCTCATAGAAAGCACCTCGTTCGAATCAGCCGCTACTAATCAATAAAGCGACCAATATCGGCGAAACAAGTCAGTTGAGCCGCTTCCCCCCATAAATGTTGGCAAAATGTTCCGCTATCTCGATGTCAGAGAGCACCAAATCCGAAGCTTCCTTTTCCTCACCCCGATACTTCCGGAACCAAGGGCCATCCTTTCTGTGAGTTTCTGAAACCAACCAAGATGATGATTTCGCTACAAAAAACTGGCTCGCCTTCATTAGAACGGGCGATATCCGCAATTCAGCTCTAGCTGAAGAAACAGGTTCGAATTCGCCAGTCTCGTAATTTTGAAAGGACATCAGTTGCGTGACGTCTCTATCCCCGAAATTCTTCAATCGATGATACAACGAGGACACTACGGGGCCGTTTTTCCAACATTCAAGTCTATTCCTTATCAGTGGCGCTTCTTCGCGAGCCAGTGAAACTCCGTGCAGAAAGTAGACCAGCTTATTGAGCTTGAGGTTCGTCAATGAAAATTGGCTGCTGCTGTAATTCAACAACAGCCAATTCACTACTTCTGACACCTCAAGAGCGTCCTCCTTTTTCACACCAGCATGCCCATCGGGTTCTGGATGTGCCGCTGGAAGGCAGACGCCAGTTCCGCACCGAGCGCCCCGTCGATGACGCGGTGATCGAAGGCGAAGGTAACCGTCATGATCGTCGCGATCTTGATCTCGCCGTTCTTGACGACCGGCTTCTCGACACCGGCACCGATCGACACGATCGAGGCCTGCGGCAGGTTGACGATCGACGTGAAGTTGGAGACCCCGAACATGCCGAGGTTCGACACCGACGTCGTGCCGCCCTGGTATTCTTCCGGCTTCAGCTTCTTGTCGCGCGCGCGGCGGGCCAGGTCCTTCACCTCGTTGGAGATGACCGACAGCGTCTTGGTCTCGGCCTTGCGGATGATCGGCGTGATCAGCCCGTCCGGAATGGATACCGCGACACCGACGTCGGAATGCTTGTGCATGACGCGCGCGGTCGAGGTCCAGGAGGCGTTCGCCATCGGAACGTCACGCAGCGCCAATGCCATCGCCTTGATGATGAAGTCGTTGACCGACAGCTTGAAGGCCGGAACCTCGCCCTTGTCGGTCTTCTTCATCGGCGACGACTTGTTGATCTCGGCACGCAGCTTGAGCAGCGCGTCGATCTCGCAATCCATCGAGACGAAATAGGACGGGACTGTCTGGCTCGACTCGGTGAGGCGCGACGCGATGGTCTTGCGCATCCCGTCATGTGGCAGAAGCTCATACGAGCCTTCGGCGAACAGCTTGAGCACGCTCTCATCGGAAGCGCCCTTGGCCATGGCGGGTGCCGGTGCCGGTGCCGCAGATCCGCCGGCGGCAGGCGCCTGGGCCGGCTTGGCGGATCCGCCGGCAACTGCTTTTTCGATGTCCGACTTGACGATGCGGCCCTTCGGACCGGAGCCTGAGACCTGCGACAGGTCGAGCCCGGCTTCCTTGGCCAACCGACGGGCGAGCGGCGACGAGAAGAGACGGCTGCCGTCTTCGGCCTTCGGCGCAGGTGTCGACGGTGCCGGTGCAGCATCGGCGATCGGTGCGCCGGCTTGCGCCGGTTCAGCCTCGGCCTTCGGCGCATCAGCCTTCGGTGCCTCGGAGACGGCATCCGTCTTCGCAGCCTCAGCCTTCGGCACCGGTGCAGAATCACCGCCTGCCGCAGCAGCAGCAACGTCTTCGCCTTCTTCGGCGAGGATGGCGATCAGGGCGTTGACCTTGACCGCCTCGGTGCCGGCCGGGACCACGATCTTGGCGACCGTGCCCTCGTCAACGGCCTCGACTTCCATCGTCGCCTTGTCGGTTTCGATTTCGGCGATCACGTCGCCGGACTTGACCTTATCGCCTTCCTTGACGAGCCACTTGGCGAGGTTGCCCTCTTCCATGGTCGGCGACAGGGCGGGCATGGTGATGTTGATTGGCATATTAATCCTCCGCCCACACAAGTTCGAACTGCGCAAGTTCTTCCGGATTTTCCATCAGCCGGGCGACTTGCTCGATTGGCACTTCGATGTACCCGGCAACGTCTTCCAGCCAGCCGTCCACGGCACCGATCACGCCGATCTCCTCGCGCGGAACACCGACGATGACTTCGGTGTCCTCGGTCTTGAGCAGGGCCCAGAACACGACCCTTTCCAGAACCGGGCTATCCTTGGTTCCGAGAACTCTGAACCACGAACCTGAAACCGGCAGGATCTGCTTCACGGACGATTTCGGCATCGGCCCTTCCCTTACTTGTAGCAGACGGTCTTCACCGCCTGGACCACTTCGCCGACATTCGGCAGAGCGAGCTTCTCAAGGTTTGCCGCGTACGGCATCGGAACGTCCTTGCCGGCGATCGTCAGGACCGGCGCATCGAGATAGTCGAACGCCTGCTGCATGACGCGGGTGGCGATTTCGGTACCGACCGAGTTCTGCGGGTAACCTTCCTCGACGGTCACGAGACGGCCGGTCTTCTTGACCGATTCGATGACGGTCGGAAGATCCATCGGACGCAGCGTGCGCAGATCGATCAGTTCGACGTCGATGCCGTCCTTCTCCAGTTCGGCGATCGCCTTGACCGCATAGGTCATGCCGATGCCCCAGGAGACGATGGTGACGTCCTTGCCGGTCTTGTGGATGCGCGCCTTGCCGATCGGCAGGACGAAATCGTCCATCTTCGGTACGTCGAAATGCTGACCGTAAAGGATCTCGTTTTCGAGGAAGACGACCGGGTTCGGATCGCGTATGGCTGCCTTCAGCAGGCCCTTGGCGTCTGCTGCCGTATACGGCATGACGACCTTGAGCCCCGGGATCTGGCTGTACCAGGCGGAGAAATCCTGGCTGTGCTGGGCGCCGACGCGGGCGGCTGCACCGTTCGGGCCACGGAAGACGATCGGAGCGCCCATCTGGCCACCCGACATGTAGAGCGTCTTGGCGGCGGAGTTGATGATCTGGTCGATCGCCTGCATGGCGAAGTTGAAGGTCATGAACTCGACGATCGGCTTCAGCCCGGCCATCGCCGCACCGACGCCGACGCCGGCAAAGCCGTGCTCGGTGATCGGCGTGTCGACGACGCGCTTGGCACCGAATTCCTGCAGCAAACCTTGCGTGATCTTGTAGGCGCCCTGGTACTCGGCAACTTCCTCGCCCATGACGAAGACGTTCTCGTCGCGGCGCATCTCTTCGGCCATCGCATCGCGCAATGCTTCGCGCACGGTGGTCGAGACCATCTCGGTGCCAGCCGGGATATCCGGATCGGCAGCGATATCGATCTTCGGCTGCGCCGGAACCTTGGCAGCATCCTTCGTCGCCGAAGGTTCTTCAGCGGCTTCACGGGCCTTGCCGCCAGCGGCATCTTCCGTCGCGGCCGGCGTATCGGCATCGGCCTTGGGCGTTGCCGCCGGCTTCTCGCTGCCGATGTCGTCGACGGTTTCGCCTTCGGCGAGCAGCACGGCGATCTTGGTGTTTACCTTGACGTTCTCGGTGCCGGCCGCGACCAGCAGCTTGCCGATCACGCCTTCATCGACGGCTTCCACTTCCATAGTCGCCTTGTCGGTCTCGATCTCGGCGATGACGTCGCCGGAGGTGACCTTGTCACCCTCGTTCTTAAGCCACTTGGACAGCGTGCCTTCCTCCATCGTCGGAGAAAGCGCGGGCATCAGGATATCGATTGGCATTATAGTTCCCTCCCCGCGATCACAGCAGAATGTCGGTGTAGAGCTCGGATACATCCGGCTCCGGATCGGCCTGGGCGAAATCGGCGCTGTCGGACACGATGTCGCGGATTTCCTTGTCGATCGCCTTCAGCTCGTCTTCGCTGGCCCAGTCGCGTTCGAGAAGACGCAGGCGGACCTGTTCGATCGGATCCTGCTCGGAGCGCATCTTCTGCACTTCTTCCTTCGTCCGGTACTTGGCCGGGTCCGACATCGAGTGGCCGCGATACCGGTAGGTCAGCATTTCGAGGATGATCGGGCCCTTGCCGGAACGGCAATGCTCGAGCGCCTCGTCACCGGCCGCCTTGACGGCGCGCACGTCCATGCCGTCGACCTGGATGCCGGGAATACCGAAGCCGGAGCCGCGCAGCGAGTAGTTCGACTGCGCCGTGGCGCGGGCAGTCGACGTGCCCATCGCATAGCGGTTGTTCTCGACGATATAGATGATCGGCAGCTTCCACAGCGCCGCCATGTTGAAGCTCTCGTAGACCTGGCCCTGGTTGGCCGCGCCGTCACCGAAATAGGCGACCGAGACGCTGTCGTTGCCGCGATACTTGTTGGCGAAGGCCAGACCAGTGCCGAGCGACACCTGGGCGCCGACGATGCCGTGGCCGCCGTAGAAGTTCTTTTCCTTGGAGAACATGTGCATCGAGCCGCCCTTGCCGCGCGAATAGCCGCCGCGACGTCCGGTAAGCTCGGCCATGACGCCACGCGCCGTCATGCCGCAAGCGAGCATGTGGCCGTGGTCACGATAGGCCGTGATGACCTGATCGCCTTCCTTCTGGGCCATCTGCATGCCGACGACGACAGCTTCCTGACCGATGTAGAGGTGACAGAAGCCGCCGATGAAGCCCATGCCGTAAAGCTGGCCGGCCTTTTCCTCGAAGCGGCGGATGAGAAGCATCTCGCGGTAGGCCTTGAGCTCGTCGGCCTTTTCGAATTCGGCGATGGGACCACCGTTGGAAGACTTTGCAGGCTTCGCTGCGGCCTTGCGACCGACTGCGGACGCGAACAGTTTCGGCGCCATTCATAACCTCCCTGCGTACTTGTTTGATTGGTTGCGCGCACAATAAGCAAGAAAGCGCGCCCCAGCAATGCCATAAATGCATGGCTCACATGATATACAAGGCTATGAAATAGCTGGGAAAATGGCCGTTTAACTGACTTCCGGTTAATTCAGAAGTAGCTGTTGAAGATGACGATCTCGTCGGCCCGTGACACGTTCAACTGGTAGCGCGCCGTTTCGTCCAGCATGTCCTTCTCCAGCGAACCGTCACTCAGCAACTGAACCTGTCGCTCCAGCGCTTCGCGCCTTTCGACCAATTTGGCAAGATCGGCTGACCGTTCAAGACGCACGCGTTCAAATTTTTCGGTGGCGATGAGCCCGAGTTCGCCATGCACCGAGTGGTAGCCGAAGTAGCCGAGGAAGGCGATGGTGATCGCCGGCAGGACCAGGCGGCCGAGCTTTCTCTGTTTATGGTGTTTGGTCCACATTCGATGGCAGTCCTGCAACGCATTACGTAACGTCAAACTCGCAGAACTTGCTTAATCAATCGTTGCCCCGGCCGACGAACGCGCTGGGCCCTTCAACGACGAAAGGCGGAACCCAGCAGGGTCCCGCCTCGCGGTATCATCAACGCGGCCGAGGACGACTCAGGCGCGCAGGATGGAGCGACCGGCAAAGGCTGCCTGCGGGCCGAGCATCTCTTCGATGCGGATCAGCTGGTTGTACTTGGCCATGCGGTCGGAGCGCGACAGCGAGCCGGTCTTGATCTGCCCGCAATTGGTGGCGACCGCGAGATCGGCGATGATCGAATCCTCGGTCTCGCCCGAACGGTGCGACATGACGGCGGTGTAGGCCGCCTTGTGCGCCGTCTCGACCGCGTCCAGGGTTTCCGTCAGCGAGCCGATCTGGTTGACCTTGACGAGGATGGAGTTGGCGACGCCCATCTTGATGCCGTCGCGCAGGCGCGCGGAGTTGGTGACGAAGAGATCGTCGCCGACCAGCTGCACCTTCTTGCCGATCTTGTCGGTGAGGTATTTCCAGCCGTCCCAGTCGTCCTCGGCCATGCCGTCCTCGATCGAGATGATCGGGTACCTGGCAGCCAGTTCGGCCAGGTAGTCGGCCATGGCTTCCGGCTCCAGCGTGCGGCCTTCGCCTTCCATGGCGTATTTGCCATCCTTGAAGAATTCCGTCGAGGCGCAGTCGAGCGCCAGGTGGATGTCGTCGCCCGGGCGGTAGCCGGCCTTCTCGATGGACTTCATGATGAAATCGAGGGCTTCCGGTGCGCTCTTCAGGCCCGGCGCAAAGCCGCCTTCGTCGCCGACATTGGTGTTGTGGCCACCGGCCGCCAGTTCCTTCTTCAGCACATGGAAGACTTCCGAACCCATGCGCACGGCGTCGCGAAGGTCTTCGGCGCCGACCGGCATGATCATGAATTCCTGGAAGTCGATCGGGTTGTCGGCATGCGCGCCGCCATTGATGATGTTCATCATCGGCACCGGCAGGAGGCGGGCGTTCGGGCCGCCGACATAGCGGAAGAGCGGCAGGCCGGTGGCTTCGGCGGCGGCCTTGGCAACGGCGAGCGAGACGCCGAGGATTGCATTGGCGCCAAGCCGCGACTTGTTTGGCGTGCCGTCGAGATCGCACATCAGGTTGTCGATGAGGATCTGGTTTTCGGCATCATGGCCGCCGAGTGCGTCGAAGATCTCGCCGTTGACCGCCTCGACTGCCTTCTCGACACCCTTTCCGTGATAGCGCGGGCCGCCGTCGCGCAGTTCGACCGCCTCGTGGGCGCCGGTGGATGCCCCGGAAGGTACCGCTGCCCGACCCATGCTGCCGTCTTCGAGATGGACGTCGACCTCGACGGTCGGGTTACCGCGGCTGTCCAGGATCTCGCGCGCGATGATGTCTGTGATGGCAGTCATGAAAGCCTCCATGCTTCAAGGTGGGTATTGGAGATGGCCTGTCTTACTGGATGATTCTAAAATTACAATGGCAGTCGCGGCGGCAGTTGCGACCATCGCTGCCGGGCCGACGGACCGTGTCGCGCCCGTCTGGCAATCTCCCCCGAACCCGGAAATCGATCCTGAGAGACATCTTTATCGTCACCCACACCCAATCTCTTGCCCACTGAAAGAAGCGGGCGGGAGGAGGTCCGTCCGTTCAACAGAAGACGTCGTCCACCTTGCGTAGACCGCCCATCTCACCCGATGTGAGACAGGCAAACTCGGAACAGCGCCGCCTCAGCGCTTGGCGACGGCGTCGAAGGCGAGCAGCGTTTCGAGAAGGCGCTCGAGGTTCTCGATGCGCACCATGTTGGGCCCGTCGGACGGCGCATTGTCCGGATCTTCATGGGTTTCGATGAAGACGCCGGCGATGCCGACGGCCACCGCCGCACGGGCAAGCGTCTCGACGAACTCGCGCTGGCCGCCACTGGAGCCGCCCTGCCCGCCCGGCTGCTGCACCGAATGGGTGGCATCGAAAATGACCGGCGCGCCAAGCGACGCCATGATCGGCAGCGAGCGCATGTCGGAGACCAGCGTGTTGTAGCCGAAGGACGCGCCGCGTTCGCAGAGCAGCACGTTCGGATTGCCGCTTTCGGTGAACTTGGCGAGCACGTTCTTCATGTCCCAAGGAGCCAGGAACTGGCCCTTCTTGACGTTGATGACCCGGCCTGTCTTCGCCGCCGCCACCAAAAGGTCCGTCTGGCGGCAGAGGAACGCCGGGATCTGCAGGATATCGACCGTCTGCGAGACGATGGCGCACTGCTCTTCCGTGTGGATGTCGGTGAGCACCGGAAAGCCGAATTCGGCCTTCAGGTCGGCAAAGATCTCCATCGCCGCATCGATGCCGATGCCACGCGGACCGTTCAGCGACGTGCGGTTCGCCTTGTCGAAGGACGACTTGTAGACAAGGCCAATATCGAGCCGATCGCAGATTTCCTTGATCCGGCCAGCCATCATGAAGGCATGGTCGCGGCTTTCCATCTGGCACGGTCCGCAGATCAGCGACAGCCGGCCACTGTTGGAAAACATGACGCGGGACGAGCCCTCGCCGACAGCAACCTCTGCATTGGCGCTCACGCCCATGATCTACTCCTCGAAAACGAACGAAACGCCCTGACCGGGCGCCGGCGCCACGGTGATACGGTGCGGCGTCCTCACATATGGGAGGTGATTATCAGCCAGCAACAGCTCTGTCACCGTCAGATCGGCGACATGGAAGACGACCGCCGCCGCCTTCACCGCCCTATCGGCTCCACTCGCGGTTTCCGCTCCGGCGACGAGGCGAATGCGCGCATTGGCAAGCGTGAAGGCCGTCTCGTCCGCTTCGCTGAAGCCAGCCGCGTGCGTCACCGTCTCGATGCGCTTGACCAGATCATCGGGTGCGGCACCGTGCAGCAACACCTCGCGCAACGCCACCACACCGTTCTCGTGCCGCTCCAGCACCGAGCGATCGGCCGGCAACGGGTTGATCCTTTGGCAGCTGAACAGGAAGAACAGGTCGCTTCCCAGATCGGCAAAGGTCAGCTGGAAGCTTGCCGTGACGGGTGCCCCTTCCGCGGTCAACGCCTGCCGCGAGAAACCGAGCATGTCGCCGGCTGAAATGCCCGCCCGCAGGAAGCGCTCGTGATCGGCGGCAGCATCAGTGCTCGACACGACGATCGCCGAGAGGCCCTCCAGCCGGCCGCCGCGAAACCGCGCGTCGCGTCCGGTGAAGACATTGCCGCCTCGCACGCTCTCGCCGACCAGAGAAGCGTCGCGGATGACGAGCGGCTCGAGATAGGTGCCGTCCGCCAGGAATACGCAGGCATTCGATGTGCCGAAGGGATGATCCGCCTGCCGGGCGACGGTGAAGCCGAGCGCCTCGAGCCGCTCCCGCGAGGTCTGCAGCGATTCGATGGGCAAGACCAGATGATCGATCGCGCGCGGCCTGTCACTGTCCATCTTCCATGCCTCCAGCCTCGATTGCCGTCCGTTTTACCGCGCATCAGGGCGAAGTCGAAGCAGAAAATCCGTGATGAGCCTGCGTTCACCGGATCTTAGGCACTTGCGGAACACATGTGGAACAGATAGTGTTCGTTCTGGATTTGTTTCCTTCAGGGGGTCGCCGCCATGCTCACGCGCAAACAGCAGGAACTGCTTCTGTTCATTCACGAACGGATGAAAGAATCAGGCGTGCCGCCGTCTTTCGACGAGATGAAGGACGCGCTCGAGCTGGCATCCAAGTCGGGCATCCACCGGCTGATCACGGCGCTGGAAGAGCGCGGTTTCATCCGCCGGCTGCCGAACCGGGCTCGCGCGCTGGAAGTGATCAAGCTGCCGGAAGCCTATTCCGCAGCACCGCAGCCGCGCCGCGGCTTTTCGCCGAGCGTCATCGAGGGAAGTCTCGGCAAGACGCAAGCACCCTCGGCCGCCCGCCCCGTCGCCATCCCCGCCAATGATGCGACCTCCGCCTCCGTCCCTGTGATGGGACGGATCGCTGCCGGCGTGCCGATTTCGGCGATCCAGAACAACACGCACGAAATCAGCGTGCCGATGGAGATGCTTGGGCCGGGCGAGCATTACGCGCTCGAGGTCAAGGGCGATTCGATGATCGAGGCCGGCATCCTCGACGGCGATACCGTCGTCATCCGCAACGGCAGCACGGCAAGCCCGGGCGATATCGTCGTGGCGCTGGTCGACGACGAAGAAGCGACGCTGAAGCGTTTTCGCCGCAAGGGTGCCTCCATCGCGCTGGAGGCTGCAAACCCGGCTTACGAGACGCGTATCTTTTCCGCAGACCGCGTCAAGGTTCAGGGCAAGCTCGTCGGCCTCATCCGCCGCTATCACTGATCATCCGCGCCAACCGCTCGGGTAGCTGCTCGTCCATGCTGCGCGTGCGCCAGTCGTAGGCGCGATGCTGCGTCCACGGGCGCCGGATGCCGGTCATCGCCGCGTGCAGGTGCCAGCTTTCCGGATCGCGGCTGGCGGCGAAATCGATCTCGACGGCGCCTGTTCGTCTGAGGCTGGCGCCGTTCAGCATCAGCGCGTTCGAGCGGCACGTGTCGAAACGGGCGCGCGGTGCGATGACGAGGTCCGCCGTATCGCAGGCAGGCCCGGCATAGCGCGCGTCATCGACCCAGGCGATGCGATTGCCTGATGCGCTTCGCAGCAGACAGATTTTCTGGCCGAGGCAGACGAACCGGTCGGGAGGCGCGCCGGCGAATGTGTCCTGCATCAGTGCCCGGGCGGACGCCAGTCCTTCGCGGGTCAGCGGTTGCGGCCTCGCGGCGGCGGCAGGTTTGGCTATCTAGTTGGTCGTCGCAGTTGCGTCGGGGCTGGCTGTCGGGTTGCTCTTCGTCGTCTCAGGCGTCGGCTCGGTGTTTGCCGCGGGCACAGGGTGCCCCGCTGGCTGCTGTTTCGCTGCCGGCACGGGGTTTGCCGCCGGCTCGGGAGGCGCGTCTCGGCGCTCGGGGCTGTTCATCTCGCCCAGTTGCAGGGCGCTTTCCCACTGCCGGTAGAGGAAGGCTGGCGGGCGCGGCCGGTTGAGGCTGGCGCTAGTTCCGTCTATCGCCGCCACCAGTGCGCCATCCTCTGAAATCAGCAGGTCGGGGTTCTTCTTCGATGGCTCGACCATGCCGACCAGCAGCAGACCTGCGCCGAGAGGAACGAGGCCGAGCAGCGCCAGGCGCGTCCGCAGGAGCACCAGCAGCAGCAGGCCGACAGTCGTCAGCGGCAGGAACCACGGCGGCGTGCGGCCAACCACCATGTTTCCGCCCCAGGAGGCGACCTCGGTGGCAATGGCGATGACCATGCCCGAGCCCAGGCCCATGAGGGCGAAGAACGGCTTGTCGAGACCGAGAGGCATCGCCAGCATGCCGAGCAGGCCGGCGGGCATGACGACCAGCGAGACCACCGGCATCGCCGCCAGATTGGCGACGAGCCCGTATCCCGTCAGCTGGTGAAAGTGGCTGACCGAAAAGATCGCCGTCGACAGGCCGCCGATCAGTGAGGTGATGAAGGTCCCGCTCACCATCGTCCAGAGGCTTGTGAGGCCGCGTGCAGTCAAACCCGTGGCCAGCGGTCGCGTGTCATGGTCCTGCCGTGCCCGCCGCGCCGTCCAGCCTGCGTAACCGGCGACGAGCGCCGCGGTTGCGGCAAACGACATCTGGAAGCTCGGGCCGAGGACGGCGGAGGGCGACAGGATCATGATCACCAGCGCCGCCAGGGCGATGTTGTGGAGGCTGATCGACGGGCGGTCGAAGAACACGGCAGTCAGCATGATCGCCATCATCAGGTAGGCGCGCTCGGCGGAAACGCCGAAGCCGGAGATGACGTAGTAGAGCGTGACCAGCAGCAGCGCGCCACCGGCGGCAATCTTCTTCGTCGGCAGAGCCTGCGCCAGCGGCGGCGAGAGGCTGAGGAGGATACGCAGGCCGACAAAGCAGATGCCGGCGGCAAGCGCCATGTTGAGGCCGGAGATGGCAACGATATGGGCAAGGCCGGCCATCCTGAGCGCGGTCACCGCTTCGCTGGAGATCGCCCGGCGTTCATCGGTGACGATGGCTGCGGCGAAGGCGCCCGCATCTCCGGGTACGAAGCTGCGGATCCGGTCGCCGACCATGCCGCGCAGCGAGTAGAGCGACATCTGCGCCCGCTCGGCAAGACTCAGGTCCGCCGCCGGCCCGCCGGCCTGCGGCTTGCCGTAAAAATAGCCCACCGCGCCGATCCCGTCGAAGAAAGCGGCAAAGCCGAAATCCGTCAGCCCGGGCAGTGCCGGACCCGACGGAGGCGAGAGCCGTGCCCGACCGGTCAGCACCATCCCCGGCGCGATGCTCGCCTCCTGCCCCCTTGCCAGCACCGCCACCCGGTCCGGCGGGCGAACGAGTTGCGGATCTCGGGTGGCAGTCAGCCGCACCACATAGCGCCAGCTTCCATCGCCGGCCGCCTCGCGTCGCTCGACGATGCCTTCGATCCTGGTCGTCACCGCGCTGTCGAGCACCTGTGTCGTCTGCCGCCAGGTCTCCAGCGCCGCAAGCCCCATGCCGGCGATGATAAAGGCGAGCGCCGCCACACCGCGTGCCGTCCCCTGCAGGCCGCGGGCAGCGGCGACTGGCGCCAGGAGGAGCAAGGGGACTGCGAGCCAGCCGACAAATGCCGGCGGTTCCAGGGGCAGTCCGAACCAGAGGAGAATGCCGAGCCCCAGCAGCAGCGGAACGGCGAGAAACAGCCGCCCATGGGCGATTTCTTCGGCACCGAGCGCTCCCAGGCGAAGCACCGCCTGCCGCCCAGAGGCAAGCCGAAGGTGGGTGTTCGGCCAGGATTTTACCGAGGTCTGGAACTCGGCGGCCGGCCCGTGGTTTTCAGGCACCGTCGGAACAGGAGATGCGTCCGGCGGCGCCCGTGGCATCGCCGGCAGGTGTCGCTCATCTGCGATCTGCGCGTCATGCTGCGACAATCGAGCCCCCCGGAGAATTTGCTTGAATTCACCGCCGCCCTCTTAACCGATCGACAATCTGCACCCGATTATCAGGGGTGGTCAATGACGCTTTTGTCATCACGCGGACCACGGCGGGCGTTTGGATCGATTAAAGTCCAGCAACCCCCGCAAGACGCTCCAGATGATGCCGAAAGTGCCCTTGCCCGCCCCTCTTTCGCGCCGCACAATTAGCCTTCACCAGTGCTTGGCAGCGCGCATCAGATCATATAGCTACTTTGAGACGCTTCATTCTTCTGGCGCATTTTGCGCCATTCCGCCCATCGGAGGATCAGCATGACGGACACAAGCGCACATCTTGGATTGGGAGATAAGAAGGTCGATCTTCCCGTAAAAAGCGGGACGATCGGGCCGGACGTGATCGACATCGCGTCGCTCTACAAGCAGACCGGCGCCTTCACCTACGACCCCGGCTTCACCTCGACGGCCTCCTGCGAATCCAAGATCACCTTCATCGATGGCGACGAAGGTATCCTGCTGCATCGCGGATATCCGATCGAGCAGCTGGCCGAGCAGGGTGACTTCCTGGAAACCTGCTATCTGCTGTTGTACGGCGAACTGCCGACGGCTGCGCAGAAGAAGGATTTCGACCACCGCGTGACCCATCACACGATGGTGCACGAACAGATGAGCCGCTTCTTCACCGGCTTCCGCCGCGACGCCCACCCGATGGCCGTCATGGTCGGCACGGTCGGCGCTCTTTCGGCCTTCTACCACGACTCGACCGATATCACGGATCCGCACCAGCGCATGGTTGCCTCGCTGCGGATGATCGCCAAGATGCCGACGATCGCGGCGATGGCCTACAAGTACCATATCGGCCAGCCGTTCGTGTATCCGCAGAATGATCTCGACTACGCGTCGAACTTCCTGCGCATGTGCTTTGCCGTGCCGTGCGAAGAGTACAAGGTGAACCCGGTTCTGGCGCGTGCCATGGACCGCATCTTCATCCTGCACGCCGATCACGAGCAGAACGCCTCCACCTCGACCGTACGTCTCGCCGGCTCTTCGGGTGCCAACCCGTTCGCCTGCATCGCGGCCGGCATCGCCTGCCTCTGGGGTCCCGCACACGGCGGCGCCAACGAAGCGGCGCTCAACATGCTGATGGAAATCGGCACGGTCGACAAGATCCCGGAATACATCGCCCGCGCCAAGGACAAGAACGATCCGTTCCGCCTGATGGGCTTTGGCCACCGCGTCTACAAGAACTACGATCCGCGCGCCAAGATCATGCAGAAGACTACGCATGAGGTTCTGGCCGAACTCGGCCACAATGACGACCCGCTGCTGCAGGTTGCCATGGAGCTCGAGAAGATCGCCCTCACGGACGACTACTTCATCGAGAAGAAGCTCTACCCGAACATCGACTTCTATTCGGGCATCACCCTGAAGGCGATGGGCTTCCCGACGACCATGTTCACCGTGCTGTTCGCGCTGGCCCGTACCGTCGGCTGGATCGCCCAGTGGGCGGAAATGATCGAGGATCCGCAGCAGCGCATCGGTCGTCCGCGCCAGCTCTACACCGGCGCCGCGCAGCGCGATTACGTGCCGGTCGCCAAGCGCTGATCACTCGGCTCGACAGCGGAATACAAAAAAGCCCGGAGCCATGCTCCGGGCTTTTTGCTGTTTCGAGACCTCTGTGCCGCACCTTGTAAGTGAGCCAAGCGCAGAAATCGCGCTTAGCTCGCCCATGCCGGCCGATCGCGCCGGCGAATCGCTGCACAGGGTCCGTCTAACGTCAGTGGAATGATCTAGAGACGCTGCCTGTCGGAAAGCAGTTGCAGCACCAGGCCGGCTCCGGCCTCGCCGGGCGGCACGGAGGTCGACAGCCTCTGCCAGACGAAGTCGAAGCCTTCCAGCATCGCGCGGCGCTGCGGCGTTTCGCTCGACAGGCATTCGGCCCAGCGGCAGAGATAGCCTGCCCGCACCAGCTCGTTGATATGTTCGGGAACCACCGGCTGGTCGGCGATCAGGTTCGGCAGCGCGCCGGACCACACCTTGATGCGTTTGGCCATCAGCCGGATCAGCCAGTCCGCCTTGTAGATCGACACTGCCGGTACGCCGCAGAGCGCGAGTTCCAGCGTCACGGTGCCGGACGCGGCGATCGCTGCGTCGGCTTCGGCAAAGGCGCGCCATTTGCCGGCAACGTCGCTCGAAAATTCCGGCTGTACGGGCCAGTCCCGCAGCAGGTCGCGAACCAGGTCAGCCTGGCGCGGAACCGTCGGCAGCAGAAAGCGCATGCCGGGATTTCGCTCCGACAGCAGATCTACCGTCGCCTTCAGCTCCGGCATCAGCGCGCGAATTTCGGTCGACCGCGAGCCGGGCAGCAACAGAATGGTCTTGTCGCCTTCCGCCAGCGGCCGGGCCGCGCGGCGCGCCCTCACCGTCACGACAGCCGGATCGACGGTCAAGCGGTGGCCGACGAAATCGGTCTTCGGGCCGCCGAGACGGCGCATCGCCTCAGGCTCGAAGGGCAGCAGCGCCAGCACATGGTCGACATAGCCAAGCATCGCCTTCGCCCGGTATTCCTTCCAGGCCCAGACGCTCGGGCAGACATAGTCGACGACCGGCAGGTCCGGCAGCTTGGCGCGCACACGTTTGGCCACACGGTGGGTGAAATCCGGGCTGTCAATGATGAGCAGAATGTCAGGACGCGCGGCGATAATGGCGTCTGCCGTCTGGCGGATCCGCCGCAGCAGCAGCGGCAGGCGCTTCAGCACCTGCGTCACGCCCATGATCGACAATTCCGAGAAATCGAAGAGCGACTGAAGACCCTGCGCCTGCAGGCTCTCGCCGCCGACGCCGATCAGTTCAACCGGGCCGTCATGGGCGCGCTTCAGATGCGCGACCAGATCACCACCCAGAAGATCGCCGGAGACCTCGCCGGCAACGACCGCGATCTTCAGCGGCCGCGCGCTCATGCGAGCCCCTCCCGCGGCAGCCCGGCATCAAGACCGCAGACGAACAGTTCCGCCTCGTCCGCCAGTGCCAGCATCGCCGGCCGGTCGATCACCAGTGCCCGCCCGGCCTCGACCGCGACGCCGGCGAGACCGGCGGCGATCGCCAGGCGCACCGTCGAGGGTCCAACCGTCGGCAGATCGGCCCGCACATCCTGCTGTGGCTTGCAGAGCTTGACGAGCACGCCGCGGCGCCGGGCGGAAATCCTGCCTGTGCGCCGAAGATCGGCCACCCGCTCCAGCATCTGGTCGGTCCCCTCCGCGCCCTCCAGCGCGACGATCCGGCCGCCGACGCAGACGGCTCCCTGGCCGACGTCCAGCCCGCCGAGAAGACGCGCGGCGTGCGCTGCGATCTCGATGTCGCGGCGGTCGTCGGCATTGGGGGATTGTTTCGTCAGGACGCCGGTCTGCGCCAGAAGATCAGGGGCGATCTCGTGCACGCCAACGACCCGGCAGCCCATGCCCTCGAACAGCTTGATGACCATCTGCAACACGGTGTCGTCGCCGCCGGCCAGCAGCGTGCGCACAACGGCGGGCATTTTCGACAGCGCCCGCCAGGTGGGATGGATGTCGCGCCATTCCGGCCGGCGCTTGACGCCGCCCGACATGACGATGCGGCGAACGCCGCGTTCGCGAATGATTTTCTCGATACCGGCAAAATCACCGACGCCCGCAACGACATGATCGAAACCGGAGAAATCCCGATCCGCCTCGTTCTTCAGGAGGATGACCACGGGATCATCGCCGGCGCTGCGCGCCGCCTCCGCCACATAGAGCGGCAGGAAGCCGTTGCCGGCGACGATGGCCAGGCGCCCCTCCGGGTTCGCTGCCGGAGCGGCGCCCATCGGATCAGGCCTTGCCGCGATACGGCGAGGAGATCGCACGGTCGCTTTCGGCGCCGATGAAATCGATGATCTCCAGAGCCTCCGGGCAATCCAGATACTCCTCGCGAACCTCTGCGGCGCGGGTGCGGACCGAACCCTCGCCGTCGAAGATCTGCTTGAAGGCGCGGCGGACCTGATGGATCACCGACCGGTCGATGCCGGCGCGGCTCATGCCGACGACGTTCAGGCCGCCGAGCACGCCCGGGTTGCCGTTCAGCATGCCATAGGGAATGACGTCGTAGTTGACCGCCGAGAGGCCACCGATGAACGCCTGGCGGCCGATGCGGCTGAACTGGTGCACGGCGCAGCCGCCGCTGAGGATGGCGCGGTCGCCCACATGAACATGGCCGGCGAGCATCACGTTGTTCGACAGGATGATGCCGCTGCCGAGCCGGCAATCGTGCGCCACGTGGGAATTGGCGAGAAACAGGCAGTTGTCGCCGACGCTGGTGATCCCGCCGCCGCCGACCGTACCGGTGTTCATCGTCACGCCTTCGCGCATCGTGCAGTTTTCACCGACGACAAGCCGCGATTCCGCGCCAGCCTCGTGCAGGCTCTGCGATACGCCGCCGATCACCGCCATCGGAAAGATCTTGCTACCGCGCCCGATCTCGGTCAGGCCGTCGACGACTGCATTGGAGATGACCTGCACATCATCCTTCAGGACGACGCGGGCACCGATATGGCTGAAAGGGCCGACGACGACGTTCTCGCCGATCACCGCGCCTTCCTCAACAACGGCCAGCGGATGGATCCGGGCGCTGGAGGCGATACTGCTCATTCGTCATCCTTCGGGCGGATCATGGCGCCGATATCGGCTTCCGCAACAAGCGATCCGTCAACCTTGGCATCGCAATGGAACTTCCAGATATTGCCGCGCTGCTTCTGCTTGACGACATGGATCTCGACGCGATCCCCCGGCACCACGGGCCGGCGGAAACGGGCGTTGTCGATAGTCATGAAATAGACGAGCTTGCCGCCCTCGCCCTGCTTGCGAGCGCAGATCGCGCCAGCCGTCTGGGCCATGGCTTCGATCAACAGAACGCCGGGCATGATCGGTCGCTCGGGAAAATGGCCGACGAAATGCGGCTCGTTGGCCGTCACGTTCTTGATGCCGACCGCACTTTCGTCGCCGTTGATGTCGACGATCTTGTCGACCAGAAGAAACGGATACCGATGAGGCAAGAGCTTCATGATCTCCAGAATGTCGACGGAATCGAGCGCCGTCTTCTCCTGATCAATCATTGCGTTCTCCTCTTTTCTTCGCGCGCTCGTCCGAGCGCGCCATCATCTCGGCAACGTCGCGCATGAAGTCCGGCATCGGCCGGGCCGGGATGCCGCCGTACCGTCCGCCGGGCGGCAGGGATGCGATCACGCCGCTCATGGCGGCAATCTGCACACCGTCGCCAATGGTGATGTGACCATTAACGCCGACCGCTCCACCGATCTGGACGCCGTCTCCGATCGTTGAGGAGCCCGCTATACCAGCACCGCTCGCGATCGCGCAATGCCGACCAATGCGCACGTTGTGGGCAACCTGCACAAGATTGTCGATCTTGGTGCCCTCGCCGATCACCGTATCGTCCATCGCGCCGCGGTCGACGGTGCTGTTGGCACCGATCTCGACATTGTCCTGGATGATCACGCGGCCGATCTGGACGATCTTCAGCATGCCGCGCGGTCCCGGCGCGAAGCCGAAGCCGTCCTGGCCGATCCGCACGCCGTTGTGAATGATGACATTGTTGCCGATCAATGCTGCGACGACCGAGGCGCCGGCGGCAACCGAGCAGTCGCGGCCGATCCGAACGCCTGCGCCGATCACCGAACCTGCACCGATATACGAGCCGGAGCCGATTTCAGCGCCGGCGCCGATGACAGCCATCGGCTCTACCGTGACGTCCGGCTCAAGGCGTGCGGAAGGATCGATATAGGCGGCGGGTGAGATGCCGCTGTCCGATACGATCGGCGGAATGCGGGCCGCCTTCGGATACAGGAAAGCGCCGGCCATCGCGAAAGCCGTGCTCGGCTTCGAGGTCAGCAGGACGGGAATATGATCGGGGATCATCGGCCGCAGGGCGGCATCCACGAGGATGGCCGAGGCCTTGCAGGTCTCGAGTTCATCCTTGTGCTTGCGCGAGAGGATGTAGCAGAGGTCGCCCTCGCCTGCCCGCGCAACCGGCGAAACGGACCGGATGATCCGGTCCGCATGCGCCTCGTCGGCGAGTTCCGCACCGATCAGGGCTGCGAGTTCACGCAGCCCCACACCGGCGTGCGGTGGGAAGAAGTCGTTGTTGTCCATCAGCCAAAGCTCCAGAACAGTTTCGGTCCGCAGTTCTGGGCGGCAGATGTCAGAACTGGTTCGCCATGCTGAACCGGAAGCGCTGCTCCTGGTCGAAGTCTTCCTTGGCGACCGGCATTGCATAGTCGAACCGCAGAGCACCGAAGGGCGAAGCCCAGGTGATGCCGGCGCCGACGGATGCACGCCACGAACTGTTGGTACCCAGCACACCGGTGGCATTGGCCACTTCGTTGCCATAAAGCGTACCGGCATCGGCGAACACGGCTGCACGCAGACCGAAGTCTTCCGGAACGGCCGGCATCGGAACGCTGACTTCAGCGGAGGCCGTGAAGTAGGTCGTGCCGCCGATCGTATCGCCGTTCGGCATGCGCGGACCGATACCGTCGCTTTCGAAGCCACGAACCTGACGGCCGCCCAGGGTGAACTGGTCGAAGACGTTCAGGTCATCGCCGGTCTTCACCACATGACCCGCGCCAACGGCCAGCTGACCGATGATGTCGAGTTCGTCCGACAGCAGGTGGAAGTAGCGGGCGCGGCCGTAGATCTTGTAGTACTCGGAATCGCCGCCGACGCCTGCAAATTCATGCGTTGCGGTGGCATAGATGCCCTCGCGCGGCAGGGTCATGCTGTCGACCGTGTTGTAGGTCAGCGTCTGGCCGATGATCGACTGCTCGTATTTGCCGCCGTTCACCAGTTCCTGATACGGCTGCGACAGGTTGGTCGTCCAGTTGCCGTCGCCTTCGTACTCGATCTGCTTGTAGGTGTAGCGGAACGTCGTCGCCAGCTCTTCGGTGATCGGCGCCGTGACGCGCAGGGTGAAGCCCTGTTCGTTGTAGGTGTAGTAGTCGTTGTTCGACGTCTGGCTCTTGAACACGTCGAAGCCGGCTGCCAGGCGGTAGCCCAGGAAGTACGGCTCGGTGAAGTTCAGCGAGTAGGTCCGGGCATCGTCCTGACCGCCACCTGCGGCGACGCGGATGTACTGGCCGCGACCGAGGAAGTTCTTTTCTTCGACCGACGCTTCGAGCACGACGCCGTCGTCACCGGCGTAGCCGATGCCGACACCGAAGGAGCCCGTCGACTGGTCTTCGACATCGACGACGATGACGACGCGATCCGGCGAAGAGCCAGGCTGCGTGCCGACATTGACCTTGCTGAAGTAGCCGAGCGCTTCCAGGCGGCGCTTGGCGCGGGTGACCATCTGCTGGTTGAAGGCATCGCCTTCGCTGAGATCGAACTCGCGGCGAATGACGTAGTCACGGGTGCGGGTGTTGCCGCGGATGTCGATACGCTCGACATAGGCACGCTCGCCCTGGTCGATCAGGTAGGATACGCCAACCGTGCTGTTCTGGAAGTTGCGGTCGCCGCGCGGGGTAACCCGGGCGAAGGGATAGCCCGCTTCGGCCACCTTCTTGGAGATCGCTTCCATCGACTTCTGCACGTCGCGGGCATTGTAGACGTCACCCGACGTCGTCTGCACCAGACCCGTCAGATCCTGACCGTTGATGCCGGGAACCGTCGATTCGACATTGACGTCGCCGAACCGGTAGCGCGGGCCTTCGTCGACGGTGAAGGTGATCGTGTATTCGTTCTTCGACTCGTCCAGCGCTGCGTCGGACGACACGATGCGGAAGTCCGGATAGCCGTGGTTGTAGTAGAACTGGCGAAGCGCTTCCTCGTCGGCGCGCTGCTTGTCCTGCGTATAGACGTCCTTGCGGGTCAGGAACGACAGCGGACCGGATTCCTTGGTCACCAGCACGTCGCGCAGACGGCTGTTGCTGTAGGCCTGGTTGCCGACGAAGTTGATGTCGGAAATCTTGGTGCGGTCGCCCTCGTTGACGACGAACGCAACGTTGACGCGACCCTGGCCGACCGGTGCGGTCTGCGTGGTGATCTCCACGTCGTTGCGGCCGATCTGGGCGTAGGCTTCCTTGAGGCGCTGGATGTCGGCGCTGATGAGAGCATCGCTGTAGGGGCCGAGCGGCTGAGTCTGGACGACGGTCGTGAGCTTGTCGTCCTTGATCTTGCGGTTGCCGTTGAACACGACCTGGTTCACCAGCAGGTTCTCATTGACGTTGACGACCAACGTGCTGCCGGAAACGGAGATCTTCACATCGGTGAAGTAGCCGGTCGCGTAGAGCCGCTTAACCGATTCATCGATGTCAGAGTTCGAGAAACTGGTACCCGGGCGAATGGTCAGGTTGGAGCGAACGGCTTCCTCGCCTGCCCGCTGAGCGCCCCGCACATCGACGCGCTGGATGACTGCAGCTTCGGCGGACAATGGCGAACCAAGTACGACAACACCTGCGCCCGACGCGACAACCCCAGCAGACAGCGCAAACGCCGACACTGCGTTCAAAAACTTTGAACCAGCTTTCATTTCAATTCTTACCTTTTCCCGTTGTCCCTCGGCGGGTGGCACCCGACTCCGGCCACGTGTGTCGTTTTACCTGCTTTTGCCCTACAAGCAAGGTAGGCCGTTAATTTCTATTTACTTCCTTTGAAACCGTGACCCAATGGCCACGACGACTTCAAAACAAGGTAAATAGTTGGTTTCCATTTCATATCAGCCGATCAGGTTACTGATGTCGTTCCACGTCGCGAAGACCATCAGGCTGAGGACCATAGCCAGTCCGACCCTAAAAGCAATCTCCTGCGCACCGGCGCCCAAGGGTTTTCCCCGGACCGCCTCGATGGCGTAGAAGACCAGGTGCCCACCATCGAGGACGGGCACCGGCATCAGGTTCAACAGGCCGATGGAGACCGACAGGACGGCTGCAAGTTGGATCACGGCAGCAAAGCCGAGGCTCGCCATCTGGCCGGATGCCTGGGCAACGCGCACCGGTCCGCCAAGCTGGTCCGGCTTCATGCGGCCGGTGACGAGATTGCCGATATAGCGGAACGTGCCGGTGATGATGTGGCCGGTTTCCTTGACGCCCTCGCCCACTGCCTGCAGCGGCGAATAGGTGACGAGACGGAAATGACCGCGCTCTTCGTTGGTGACGACGCCGATCAGGCCGAGCTCGACCTTGTTGCCGAACTGGTCGGTGGTCTCGGTGCGCTTCGGGACCATCGGCAGGTCGAGCTTCTGGCCGTCGCGCTCGACGGTCACGGTGATCGCGGTTTCCGGACGGATGCTCACGTAGCGGCGGACATCGTCGAAGGTGCGGACAGCCGCGCCGTCCAGCGCCACCAGCCGGTCGCCTGGCAGAACGCCGGCCTCGGCCGCCGCACTGTCAGCCCGCACTTCTGCGACGACCGGGTCGGCCACCATCTTGCCGTAGACGGTGAACAGCACCGCGAAGATGACGATGGCGAGAATGAAGTTGGCGATCGGACCGGCAGCGACGGTGGCTGCGCGCTTCCACAGCTTGGCACCGGCAAGCGTCTGCGCCCGTTCGGCCTCGGTCAGATGCGAAAGCCCTTCGGCATCCGGCTTGCTCGACGCGTCTTCGTCACCGAAGAATCGCACATAGCCGCCAAGCGGAATGGCCGACAGCTTCCAGCGCGTGCCGTGGCGATCGGTGAAACCGACGATTTCAGGCCCGAACCCCACCGAAAACGCAGTAACCCGCACGCCGCTCCAGCGACCGACCAGGTAATGGCCCATTTCGTGGACGAAAACGAGGAGCGACAGCACGAGCACGAAAGGAATGATGTAGCCCGTCAGGAAAGCGAGTACCGCCATTTCAGTCCAATGCTCCGAGAAGGGTGGCCGCTCACAACCCGAAAAGGAAGGCGGCAACCGAAGTTCCGGCTTCTTCCGACCATGCCGCATGCATGATTGCAAGTAGGAAAGCCGTGAACCCGGCGAAAACGAGGCCGTCGACCCGGTCCATCACGCCACCGTGTCCGGGGATGAGGTGGCTCGAATCCTTGGCGCCGAAACGGCGCTTGATGAAGCTCTCGAAAAGGTCGCCGATTTGGCTGGAGACCGACAGCAGGAAGGCAATGATGACGGTGCGCAGCGACAGCGACGGGAAGAAGGCAAACGATACCGCGCTTCCGGCGACAATGCCCGACACGGTTCCACCGATCGCGCCGGACCAGGTTTTACCGGGAGAGATTCGCGGGGCAAGCTTCGGGCCGCGCAGCGCGCGTCCGACAAAATATGCAAGGATGTCGGTCGCCCAGACGACGGCGAAGACGAACAGCATTGCCAGCAGGCCCGGCTGATCTGCTGCCCTGATCGCCGCGAGCGAAACGCCGCTGAGGCCGGAATAGAGGATGCCGCCCGGGAGCCAGCCGGTGCTGCGCCGAACGGCGAGCCAGACGAGTGCGGTGAGGGTGAAGCCGCCGACCAGCGGAACGCCTAGGCCCTCATCGCCGAACGCCAGGTTGAGGGCGATGGCGACAATGGCGAGCCAGCCGAGAGCATTGCCGCGGAAGTCGACGTCGGCAAGCCGCGTCATGCGCGACCATTCATAGTAGACGAGCACGGCGATGAGCGCCGACAGCAGGCGGAACGGGAAGCCGCCGGCCCAGGTGGCCGCAAGAGCCACGATCGCCAGGACGATGGCGGAGAGGATCCGTTTTCGCAGCTCTGAGGACATCAGCCGGCCACCGCCGCAGTCTTGGCGGAGAGCCCACCGAACCGCCGGTCACGCGAGGCGAAGATCCGCAGCGCCTCGTTGAAGGCATCGGCGCCGAAATCGGGCCAGTACTGCGGCAGGAAGACGAATTCGGCATAGGCGGCCTGCCACAGGAGGAAGTTCGACAGGCGTTCCTCGCCGCTCGTGCGGATGATGAGGTCCGGGTCGGGGATGCCTGCCGTATCGAGATGGGCGCCGATCAGCTCCGGCGTGATCGCATCGGCCTTCAGGCGTCCGGCCTCGACCTCGCGCGCCAGGCGGAACGCCGCCCGGGCGATCTCGTCGCGCGAACCGTAGTTGAAGGCGATGACCAGCGTCAGTCCGGTATTGTTGCGGGTCGTTTCCTCCGCCTCCAGCAGCAGCGGAAGAATGTCGCCGCGCAGGTCGGTCCGGTCGCCGATGATCTTGATGCGGACGTTCGACTTGTGCAGCTCGGCCAGATCCCGACGCACGAAGCGGCGCAGCAGGCCCATCAGGTCGGATACCTCGCTCTGCGGCCGCGACCAGTTTTCCGACGAAAATGCGAACAGCGTCAGGAAGTCGACGCCGGCGTCGCCGGCAGCCTTGACCGTCCGGCGAACGGCTTCGACGCCCTTGCTGTGGCCGACGGAGCGCGGCAGGCCGCGCTCGCTTGCCCAGCGTCCGTTGCCATCCATGATGATCGCAACATGCTTCGGCACAGGTGGCATTTCACCGCTGATCATGGACTGTCCACTCGTTTCGCCGGCTTTTCAAACACGATGTCAGGCGGGGCCGGCCCTAGACCTGCATGATTTCCTTTTCCTTTTCCGCAAGCAAGCGGTCGATCTCGGAAATTGTGTCGTCGGTCATCTTCTGCACTCTTTCCGACTGCGCGCGGCTGTCGTCCTGACCGAGATCGCCATCCTTTTCAGCCTTCTTCAGCGCTTCCATGCCGTCACGGCGAACGTGGCGGATGGCGACCTTGCTCTTCTCGGCGTAGTCGTGCGCGACCTTGACGAGCGACTTGCGGCGCTCTTCGTTGAGCTCGGGCAGCGGGATGCGCAGGTTCTGGCCGTCGACGATCGGGTTGAGGCCGAGGTTCGATTCGCGGATGGCACGATCGACCGCATTGACCATCGACTTGTCCCAGATGGACACGCCGAGCATGCGCGGCTCGGGCACCGTGATGTTGGCGACCTGGTTCAGCGGCACGCGCGATCCGTAGGCTTCGACCACCACCGGGTCGAGAATGTTGGCAGAGGCGCGGCCGGTGCGCAGCGAAGCTATGTCGCTCTTGAAGGCCGAAATCGCGCCGTCCATGCGCCGCTTGATGTCGTTAAGGTCAACGGGTCCACTCATCTTCCGCTCCGTTCTGCAAAGGCTGCGCCAGTCAAACGACCGGCGCCCGTCATCAGTTGTCGTTGACGATGGTCTTGCGACCACCGCCGGTCAAGATCTGGCCGAAACCGCCCTTCTCGTGGATCGAGAAGACGATAATCGGAATGGAATTCTCGCGCGCCACGGCAACCGCGGCAACGTCCATCACGGCAAGCCCCTTGCCGAGTACTTCGCCATGGGTCAGCGTTTCGAAGCGCGTCGCGGTCGGATCCTTCTTCGGGTCGGCCGAGTAGATGCCGTCGACCTGCGTTCCCTTGAAGATCGCCTCTGCGCCGATTTCGGCGGCGCGCAGTGCAGCGGCCGAGTCGGTCGTGAAGAACGGGTTCCCGGTACCGCCGGCGAAAATTACCACGCGGCCCTGCGCCATGTGGTGCAGCGTGCGGCGCTGGGAGAAGCTCTCACAGATTTCCGGCATTGCGATGGCTGACAGAACGACCGTCTCGATGTCCAACTTGCGCAGCGAGGTCGCCAGCGCCAGCGCGTTGATCACGGTTGCCAGCATGCCCATGTGATCGCCGGTCACCCGGTCGCCACCCTTGGAGGCAACGGCCACGCCGCGGAAGATGTTGCCGCCACCGACGACAAGCCCGACCTCGACGCCCATCTGCACCGCTTCGGCGATATCGGCAGCAATCCGGTCGGCCACAGCGACGTCGATGCCAAAGCCCTGGCTCCCCATCAGGGCCTCGCCGGAGACCTTGAGCAGCACGCGTTTGTAGAGAGGGTGTGTGGGGGACATGGAAACTCCTTCGAGGATCGCACCGAGTGCCGGATACACGAAGGGCATCGCATTGTCACGCGATGCCCCCGGCATTCACAGGTTTTGACTGATCGCGATCAGTGCTTGGCGACTGCTGCCACTTCGGCGGCGAAATCGCTTTCTTCCTTCTCGACGCCTTCGCCGAGCAGCAGGCGAACCATGCCGGTCACTTCGATCGGCGCGCCGACGTCCTTCTCAGCTTCCTTGATGGCAGCAGCGACGGTCAGGTCCGGGTTGATGACGAAGGCCTGCGACAGAAGTGCGACTTCCTCGTAGAACTTGCGCATGCGGCCTTCGACCATCTTCTCGATGATGGCTTCCGGCTTGCCGGATTCGCGCGCCTGTTCGATGAAGACATTGCGTTCGCGTTCGGCGACCGAAGCGTCGACTTCTTCAGGACGGACGGCCAGCGGGTTGGTCGCTGCGACGTGCATGGCGACCTGACGGCCGATGGCGGTCAGCGCATCCTTGTTGCCGGTCGACTTCAGCGCGACGAGAACGCCGAGCTTGCCGAGGCCGTCGGCTGCAGCATTGTGGATGTAGGTGGCGACGACGCCTTCTTCGACCGAAAGCTTGGCGGCGCGACGCAGGGTCATGTTCTCGCCGATGGTGGCGATCGCATCCTTGATGGTGTCGGCAACCGTCTTGCCCGTTGCCGGATAGGTGGCGGCGCTGGTGGCTTCGACGGAACCGTCGGTCGAAAGCGCGACCGACGCGATGCCGCGGACGAGGGCCTGGAAGGCATCGTTGCGGGCGACGAAGTCGGTTTCCGAGTTCAGCTCGACGGCGACGGCGCTGGTGCCGGCCGAAGCGATGCCGATCAGGCCTTCAGCGGCGGTGCGGCCCGACTTCTTGTCGGCCTTGGCGATGCCCTTGGCGCGCAGCCAGTCGACCGCAGCTTCCATGTCGCCATTCGTTTCGGCGAGCGCCTTCTTGCAATCCATCATGCCTGCGCCGGTCTTTTCGCGCAGTTCCTTCACCATTGCGGCTGTGATTTCGCTCATGTTTGCCTCTTGTCCAATCAGGGGTGCGCCTGCCGGAGTACGAGGGCCGGCGCCCGTTTGGGGCACGAATGTACCCAGATGTATGACAGCGTAATGAATGGCCATCGGCGCGGCTCTCGCCACTTGGGCAGAACATGGGTTCCGCCGGCGCCGGACGCCTTGGATGCGGAGATCGCCAACACAGGCGACCTCCCCCATCCGTCTTCGATGCGGGCGGCGATCCGCCCGCCTTGCGGAGCCTTAAGCCTGAGCTTCGGCGCCAGCTTCGTCGGCCAGAGCCGGCTCGACCGGAGCTTCGGCGGCAGCGCCGAGGTCACGACCGGACGCGCCCTGCTGACGGGCGATGCCGTCGATGGCTGCACGGGCAACCAGGTCGCAATAGAGAGCGATGGCGCGCGAAGCGTCGTCGTTGCCGGGGATCGGGTAATCGATCAGGTCCGGATCGCAGTTCGAGTCGATGATGGCGACGACCGGGATGCCCAGGCGCTTGGCTTCATCGATGGCGATCTTTTCCTTGTTCGTGTCGATGATGAACATCAGGTCCGGAGTGCCGCCCATGTCGCGGATACCGCCGAGAGCCTTGTCCAGCTTCTCGCGTTCGCGCTCAAGGTTCAGACGCTCCTTCTTAGTGAAGCCCGAAGCTTCCGAAGCCAGGATCTCGTCGAGCTTGCGCAGGCGCTGGATCGAGTTCGAGATGGTCTTCCAGTTGGTCATCATGCCGCCGAGCCAGCGGGAGTTGACGTAGTACTGGGCCGAACGCTTCGCCGAATCGGCGATCAGTTCGGAGGCCTGACGCTTGGTGCCGACGAACAGGACGCGACCGCCACGGGCTACCGTGTCGGAAATCACCTGAAGGGCGCGCGACAGCATCGGTACGGACTGAGCCAGATCGATGATGTGAATGTTGTTACGATCGCCGAAGATGTACGGCTTCATCTTCGGGTTCCAGCGGTGAGTCTGGTGGCCGAAGTGAACGCCAGCTTCAAGAAGCTGACGCATGCTGAAATCAGGCAATGCCATGCCTTTTTCTCCTAGTTTCCGGTTTAACCCCCGCGAGGCGAACAGCCGCTTCGAAAGCGACCACCGGCGGAACGGACCGGATTTCTCCCGATCAATCCCAAGCCTCGCGTGTGGAATGGTGCTGCGCATAACCGTCTTGCGGCGCAAATGCAAGCGTTTCGGGCAAAATAGCCGCCAACGGTGCGCCGGGTTCGGGTTCGGCAGCCGAGGGCGTGACCGATCCGGCCAGTCTCAGCGGCAGGTCTCCGGCGCCTTGTCGAAGACTTCCAGCTTGGCGAGCGTGCCTGACAGCACGAAGTCACCGTAGTCCATCGTCAGGTCGCGGGTGATGCCGTTGTCGTAGAGCTTGAACGACATGCGGTAGACGGGCACCGCATCCGCCTTCGCCTCTTCGTTGTAGTAGGCGATGGTGACCGGCCAGTACTGCTTGCCGGCAAAGTCGCCGGCGCTCTTGGCGTCTGGATCGTCCTGCCTCGGCGTCTGCGGCGCACCGATGACGGTGCTGGCCAGCAGGCTCTGGTCGCCATTCTCCGACCCGTCGAAGATCCGCGCCTCGAAGAACCGCTTTCCGGCCCGGGCATTGTCGATCACCTGCAGCATGTGCTCGGTGGGAAACTGCGCCGGCGTCAGGTCTACCTGCCGATGGTCGGGCTTGGCCAGATCAACCTTGATGCCGTTCTCGGCGTTGTTCGCCTCGCCGGCCACCTGCTTGTCGAGCTTCTCGTCGGTGAAGGATTTCGTGTCGAAACGGAACTGCCGGGCGCCGGGATTCTCGAAGGTCGTCGTCTGCTGGTCGGTCACCCGCATCTCTTCGCCGGTATCGATCTTGGTGACGAAGCGGAAGCTTGTGGTGAAGCCGGCGCAGGGCGAGCCGGTGAACTCGTAGACCATCCGGCCGAACATGCCTTCGATGCCTGAGCGGTCGGACACGTCCTTCAGCTTCAGTTCGTAGACGGCCCGGTGGGGAATGAGGGCACGCGCCGCCTCGACCCCGGCCGAGGCAGGGCCTTGAAACGCCAGGAAGGTACCGGCAAGCAGGACGGCTCCGAAGCTCGTTCGCAACATCCACAATCTCCTATGGAACTCGAAGCACGATGTTATATGAACGCCGTCGAGTAAGGCTTAACGTCATCTCTGACGGAAACGAGTCTTTTTTACAATGCAAGCCGGAGGATGAAATGTCGCAAGCGATCGAAGACCGCCTGAAGGAACTGGGGATTGAATTGCCGGTCGCGGCGGCCCCGGCAGCGAACTACCTGCCCTACACGCTGAGCGGCAACACGCTCTACATTTCCGGACAGTTGCCGATGGAAGCCGGCAAGGTCGCCGTCACCGGCCTCGTCGGATCCGACGTCGACGTGGCAACCGCCCAGCGGGCTGCGGAACTCTGCGCCATCAACATCCTGGCGCAGGCAAAAGCGGCGCTCGGCGGCGATCTCGGCAAGATCCGCCGGGTGCTGAAGCTCAACGGCTTCATCGCATCGGCGCCCGGCTTCGTCGAGCAGCACCTGGTGATGAATGGTGCCTCCAACCTGGTGGCCAACGTGCTGGGCGAGCCCGGCAAGCATGCGCGCGCCGCCGTCGGCATGGCCGCCCTGCCGTTCAACGCCGCCGTCGAGGTCGATGCCATCCTGGAGGTCGAGGCGTGAGCAGCAAGGCTGACTGGATCCGCGACGTCCCCGTCGCCCACCGCGGCTATCACGACCTGAACCACGCGGTCTGGGAAAACACGCTTTCGGCGTTTTCTCGGGCGGTGGAGGCCGGCTTCGCGATCGAATGCGACGTGCAGCTGTCGGCCGACAGCGTGCCGATGGTCTTTCACGACCATGACCTGCAGCGGCTCTGCGGCATCGTCGGCGAC
Organism: Rhizobium sp. SAFR-030; assembly: GCF_059415005.1. Classification (NCBI taxonomy): domain Bacteria; kingdom Pseudomonadati; phylum Pseudomonadota; class Alphaproteobacteria; order Hyphomicrobiales; family Rhizobiaceae; genus Rhizobium; species Rhizobium sp. SAFR-030. The sequence goes on from NZ_JBPFDO010000001.1 coordinate 72,534, forward strand.
GTGCGCGAACGCATGGCGAACGAACTCGGCGCCCTCTCCGTCGGCGGCACCACCGACCGTATCCCGACGCTGAAGCAGATGCTTTCGCTGGTGAAAGGTCGTGTGCCGCTGGTGATCGAGCTCAAGGGCATCGATGCCGAGCAGGATGACGGCTTTGTCGAGAGCGTGCTCGACGTGCTGGAGGGTTATCAGGGCAAGGTGGCGCTGATGAGCTTCGACTTCCACCTGCTGCGCTCGCTGAAGGCTGCCGAGTGCCCCTATCCCGTCGGCCTGACGGCAGAGGGAGCAACGCCCGAGAAGTTCTTCGAGCACGACGAGGCCATGCAGCTCGGCCTCGACTTCATCTCCTACAAGTGGAGCGATCTGCCCAACAGCTTCAGCGAAGGCCAGCGGTCACGCGGCGTGCCGATGATTACCTGGACGGTGAGGGATGAAAACGCCCGCACCCATACCTATAATCATGCAGACCAGATGACCTTCGAGGGTTTCGACCCGAGAGAAAGCCCAACTCCCGCCGCATGACAGACAATCTCATCCTCCGCGTCGAAAAAAGCTTCTCGGCAGTCGATCCAGATGTGTGGTCGCAGCTGTCGGGAACGCGGCGCGGAGGAGAGGTTGCCTACAATCCCTTCCTATCGCATGCCTTCCTGTCGTCGATCGAGGAATCGGGTTCGGCAACGGAAAAGACCGGATGGCTCGGCCATCATCTCCTGCTGCAGGATCAGGAGGGGTCCCTTCTCGGTGCCGTTCCCGGCTACCTGAAGAACCACAGCCAGGGCGAATACGTCTTCGACCACGGCTGGGCCGACGCCTTCGAGCGAGCCGGCGGCAGCTATTATCCGAAGCTGCAATGCGCCATCCCCTTTACACCGGCAAGCGGCCCGCGGCTTCTAACGCTCGACGGACCGCGATCGGAGGGCCTGCGGCTGACGCTCGCTGCGGGTCTTGCGGAAGTCACCCGGCAGCTCGGCATCTCGTCGGCGCATGTGACGTTCCTGCGCGAGGAAGAACTGCCGGCCTTCGAGGAGGCCGACTTCCTGCACCGCACCGACCAGCAGTTCCACTTCATCAACGAAGGCTACGAGAACCACGAGGCGTTCCTGGCGCAGCTGTCGTCGTCGAAGCGCAAGAACCTGCGCAAGGAGCGCCGCGCGGCGCTGGAAAACGGGATCACCATCGACTGGCTGACCGGCAGCGACCTCACCGAAGACATCTGGGACCAGTTCTTCACCTTCTATATGGATACCGGCAGCCGCAAATGGGGCCGACCCTACCTCACCCGGCAGTTCTATTCGCTGATCGGCGAGCGGATGGCCGACGACATCCTGCTGGTGATGGCCAAGCGCGACGGGCGCTACATCGCCGGCGCCATCAATTTCATCGGCGAGGAAGCCCTGTTCGGCCGGCACTGGGGCTGCATCGAGGATCATCCCTTCCTGCATTTCGAGGTCTGCTACCATCAGGCCATCGATTTTGCCCTGGCGAAGGGGCTGAAGCGTGTCGAGGCGGGCGCCCAAGGGGAGCACAAGCTTGCCCGCGGCTATCTTCCCGTCACCACCCATTCGGCCCACTACATCGCCCATCCGGGGCTGCGAAAGGCGATCGCCGACTACCTGCGCCGGGAGCGCCGCGAGGTGGATCATGCGAGCGACTACTTGACCGAGCACAGCCCCTTCCGCAAGGGAGAACGGCAACAGGACGACTAACAGTTCAACGGGAGAGCGACCGATGACGACGCAAGCCTATGACGAGAACAACATCTTCGTCAAAATCCTGAAGGGCGAGATCCCCTCCCACAAGGTTTACGAAGATGAGCATACGCTCGCATTCATGGATGTCATGCCGCAGGCGCCGGGCCATCTCCTGGTGATCCCGAAGACCGGGTCGCGCAACCTGCTGGATGCCGATCCCGCCGTCCTCCTGAACATGATGCCGGTGGTGCAGAAGCTGGCGGTGGCTGCCAAGCAAGCCTTCGAGGCTGATGGCGTTGTGGTCGCCCAGTTCAACGAACCGGCCGCCGGACAGACCGTTTTCCACCTGCACTTCCACGTGATCCCGCGGCGCGAAGGCGAGCCGCTGAAGCCGCATTCCGGCACGATGGAGGATCAGGGCGTCCTTGCCGCCAATGCCGAAAAGCTGCGTGCCGCCCTCGCCTCCTGATGGCGTCCGGACAGCTTTGACAAGCCGGAGCGTCCGGGGTCAGAAGCCGAGCACGTAAAGGCCGCCGACAAGCAGCAGCATCGAGGTCGCGACGGCAACCGCGACCTTCTGGCCGGTCAGCAGAAATGCCAGGAAACCGATCCCCAGCGCCGCCAGCCGCAGCCAGAGCGGCGAGCCGGCAAGCGTGCCGGTCGGGAAGACGACGAGCTTTGCCGTCACCGCCATGACCAGGGCGGTTGCAACCGCCCTCACCCAGTGCAACGCCTCGGAATCCTCATCCAGCCGGTTGCCGACGATCACCCCCAGCCAGCGCCAGAGATCGGTCGCCAGCCAGCCGGCGACGACGATGACGAGGTAGGTCCACCACCAGGCGTCGCTCAAAGCGTATCCTCCACGGCGGATGCCGGTGCGGGCTTGGCATTCCGACGGGCGCGCAGAAAGAACCGGTCGATCAAATAGGCTGCCGTCCCTCCGCCGATGCCGGCATAGAGGATGTCGAATTCCGGCTCGATCAGCGCCATCGCCGGCCCCATCACCACGCCGACGACGAAAGCCAGCTTGACCACGGTATGTCGGGCCGAGGCCCAGATCGAGGCGAAGAAATACACCGGCGTCAGCATAAACAGGGCGCCCGCCACCAGCGGCGGAAACTGCGCGACGATGCCGTAGCAGACGGCGACGATCAGCGCATTCACCAGTGTCAGGGTGATGGCGAAGCCGCCGAAATAGGCCGTCCGCTTGTCGCGCGGCACGTCGTTCAGATGCTGTATGGCAAACACCCAGGAGGTGATGGCGACGAAATGCGACAGGAAGATCAACAGCCAGGTCGGGCTCCTGTCGTTCTTCATGTCCGGCATGATCGAGGCGACCATCGGCATCATGCGGATCGACGAGAGAGTGACGGCCAGAAACGATGCGGCAAGCGGCGCGCCGCCCGCCATCGTGCCGATCAGGATCATCTTTGCCGGCAGCGCCCACACGGCAAGCGTCATGAACACCGCCTGGTCGCGGGTGATGCCGGATTCGAGTGCAAAGGCACTGAAGCCGACAAAGGATGTCATGAGGATCAGTGCCGGCAGGGTGAAGATGCCGCGCATGCCCGAAAGAACCCAGGAGAGGCTGGAACGCGCGTCTGGTGCGGCAGCAGGCATTGTTCAGTCCGGGATGTGCCGCCTCGATCGGACGGCTGAACAAAAAGATGCCGGGGAAGATCCCCGGCACGACGTCATCTGGGCTGGAAAGCCTTACTTCTTCTTCGGCACCCGCGGAACGGTCTGCCCCTTGCGCGGCTTGACCGGCTCCTCGGTCAGCACGTCTTCATCGTCGGCCTTGGCCTTGGCGACCTTGTCCTTGCCGCCGGCGGGCTTCGCCTTCGGCTTGGCGACCTTCGCCTTTGCCTTGGTTGCCGGCTTGTCCTCTTCGGCAGCCTCGACCTCGGCTTCCGGCTTCGGCTTCACCGGCGCGGTTTCCGACAGGCATTCGAGCATCAGCCCATCCTTGCCGTCGTCCTTCCTGCCGACGGTAACGCGGACGACGCCACCCTTGCGCAGCTTGCCGAACAGGATCTCGTTGGCGAGCGGCTTCTTGATGTGCTCCTGGATGACGCGCGACAGGGGCCGTGCGCCCATGCGTTCGTCATAGCCCTTCTCGGCCAGCCAGGCGATCGCATCCTCGTGCAGGTCGAAGGTGACGTTGCGCTCGGAGAGCTGGGTTTCCAGCTGCATGACGAACTTCTGGACGACCTGATGAATGACGGCCGTCGGCAGCGGTGCGAACGGGATGGTCGCATCGAGACGGTTGCGGAATTCCGGCGTGAACAGGCGGTTGAGCGCCTCCTCGTCTTCGCCGGTGCGTTTCGAGGAGCCGAAGCCGATGGCGGCCTTGGCCATTTCCGATGCGCCCGCATTGGTGGTCATGATCAGAATGACGTTGCGGAAGTCGATCTTCTTGCCGTTGTGATCCGTCAGAGAGCCGTGGTCCATCACCTGCAACAGGATGTTGTAGATGTCCGGATGCGCCTTCTCGATCTCGTCGAGCAGCACCACCGAATGCGGATGCTGGTCGACGCTGTCGGTCAGAAGGCCGCCCTGGTCGAAGCCGACATAGCCGGGAGGTGCACCGAGCAGGCGCGAAACCGTGTGCCGCTCCATGTATTCCGACATGTCGAAGCGCAGCAGCTCGACACCGAGCGAGGTCGCCAGCTGCTTGGCGACTTCCGTCTTGCCAACGCCGGTCGGGCCGGAGAAGACGTAGGAGCCGATCGGCTTGTTGGGCTCGCGCAGACCCGCACGGGCAAGCTTGATCGCCGTCGAAAGAGCTTCGATCGCGGTATCCTGGCCATAGACGACCGAGCGCAGCTCCTTCTCCAGGTTGGCGAGAACAGCCTCGTCGTCCTTGGAGACGGTCTTGGCCGGGATCCGTGCCATCGTGGCGATGGTTGCCTCGATCTCCTTCTCGGTGATCAGCTTGCGGCGCTTCGACGCCGGCAGCAGCATCTGCGCCGCACCGGTCTCGTCGATCACGTCGATCGCCTTGTCCGGCAGCTTGCGGTCGGAGATGTAGCGGGCCGACAGCTCCACCGCCGACTTGATGGCGTCGTTGGTGTAGCGCAGCTTGTGGTATTCCTCGAAATAGGGCTTCAGGCCCTTCATGATCTCGATGGCGTCGTCGATGGACGGCTCGTTGACGTCGATCTTCTGGAAGCGCCGGACGAGTGCCCGGTCCTTCTCGAAGAACTGCCGGTATTCCTTGTAGGTGGTCGAACCGATGCAGCGGATGGCGCCCGAAGACAGGGCCGGCTTCAACAGGTTCGAGGCATCCATGGCGCCGCCGGAGGTGGCACCGGCACCGATCACCGTGTGGATCTCGTCGATGAACAGAACGGCGCCCGGATACTCCTCGAGTTCCTTGACGACCTGCTTCAGGCGCTCCTCGAAATCACCGCGGTAGCGGGTGCCGGCGAGCAGCGTGCCCATGTCGAGCGAGAAGATCGTCGCATCGGCGAGTGCTTCCGGCACCTTGCCTTCGACGATACGCTTGGCGAGACCTTCGGCGATCGCCGTTTTGCCGACGCCCGGATCACCGACATAGAGCGGATTGTTCTTGGAGCGGCGGCACAGCACCTGGATGGTCCGGTTGACCTCCGAGTGACGACCGATCAGCGGATCGATCTTGCCGGTCTTGGCCTTCTCGTTGAGATTGACGCAGTAGGCCTTCAGGGCATCCTGCGGCTTCTTGGCCGAACCCTCGTCCTGGTCGCGGCCGGGCTTGGCTTCCGCCTCGCCTTCCTCTGCACCACGCGGCGAGCGGACCTGGGACGCGCCCGGACGCTTGCCGATACCGTGGCTGATGTAGTTGACCGCATCGTAGCGGGTCATCTCCTGCTCCTGCAGGAAGAATGCCGCATGGCTTTCGCGCTCTGCAAAGATCGCGACAAGCACGTTGGCACCGGTCACTTCCTCGCGGCCGGACGACTGGACGTGGATGACGGCGCGCTGGATGACGCGTTGGAAGCCGGATGTCGGCTTGGAATCCTCGTCGTAACCGGTGACGAGGTTGGCAAGTTCGTTGTCGATGTAGTCCGACACGGTCTTGCGCAGGACATCAAGATTGACGTTGCAGGCACCCATGACGGCCGCGGCGTCGGCATCATCAAGAAGAGCGAGCAGCAGGTGTTCCAGCGTCGCATATTCGTGGTGCCGCTCGTTGGCGAAGGTCAGTGCCTGATGCAGCGCCTTTTCGAGACTAGGCGAAAATGTTGGCACGTCGGTTCCTCACTTCTTTTCCATGACACATTGCAGCGGATGTTGGTGCTGACGGGCGAAATCCATGACCTGACTCACCTTGGTCTCAGCGACCTCATACGTAAAGACCCCACATTCGCCGACGCCATGATTGTGAACGTGCAGCATGATGCGAGTGGCCGCTTCGCGGTCCTTCTGAAAGAAACGCTCCAGAATGTGAATGACGAAGTCCATTGGGGTGTAGTCGTCATTCAGTATCAGGACGCGGTAGAGACTAGGCTTCTTCGTCTTCGGCTGCGTGCGGGTAATCACCGACGTGCCGCGATTAGCGTTGTCTCCGTTGGCGTCCTTTTCGTTTTGCATAAAGATCGGCAGTGCGATCATCTTTCTTCATTCCCCAGTTGTCCGGCCGGTCCGTTGGGGGTCCTGTTCAAGCCGAACATCAGATGCCCTTATTTAGTTCGTCATCGCGTGATTTTAAGCCCCTTGCAGAGACGCGCAATCACTATTGCATGCGGGGCTGGTTCCAGGCGGGAAAAGCGTCGGACGCCAGCGGCCCCGCGAATCAGGGATCCGCCGGCGCGCTAGAGCCGCCGACTGTCACCCTCGGCGATGGCGAAACTGCGGTCATGCGGCCGGTTGCGGCGCTGCGGCATGCGAGCAACAGAAAAGGCGGGCTCCAGAGGAACCCGCCTTCCAAGTGATCCAGGTCTCGGTTCGGATCAGAGATCGACGTCGAGGATCGCCATCGAGAAGTTGTAGGAAAGCTCGTTGTCCTCATCGTCGACATAGACGACACCGAGAAATTCGTCGCCGGCATAGACTTCGGCGGAATCGTCCTTGCGGGGCCGTGCCTTGACGCTCATCGTCGGGTTGAAGACCCGCTTGAAATAGGCGTCGAGCTTCTTGATTTCTTCGGCTTTCACTGGTGTCTCTCCGTCAGCGTTCGCGTTGCGGGGGCTTTTGGCACGGGACAAGCGCGAAAGTAAAGAACGGCGAACCGTCTTCCCCGCCCGTCTCGCCCGCCAGTCCGCCCAACCGTCTGTCCGCCCCAGATAGCGCCCGGACGCGCCGATTCAATCCTCGGACCGCAGCATCTGGTCCATCAGTCGCGAGGGCTCCGAACAGCCGGCACCGCCAACCACCTTCGCCGGCACGCCGGCAACCGTGGTGTTCGGGGGGACCGCCTTCAGCACCACCGAGCCCGCCGCGACGCGCGAACAGTGGCCGATCTCGATATTGCCGAGGATCTTGGCGCCAGCGCCGATCAGCACGCCATTGCCGATCTTCGGGTGACGCTCGGCGCCCTCCTTGCCGGTACCGCCGAGCGTCACGTCGTGGAGGATGGAGACGTTGTCGCCGATCACCGCCGTCTCGCCAACGACAAAGCCGGTGGCGTGATCGAGGAAGACACCCTTGCCGATGCGCGCAGCGGGATTGATGTCGGTCTGGAAGACGCTCGAGGAGCGGCTCTGCAGATACATGGCGAAGTCGCGGCGATCGCGCTTCAGCAGCCAGTGCGCCAGCCGATGCGTCTGGATGGCGTGGAAGCCCTTGAAATAGAGCACCGGCTCGATGAACCGCATGCAGGCCGGGTCGCGATCATAGTACGCCTGGATATCGACGCGCAGGATCGAACTCCACTCCGGCCAGTCCTCGAGCATCTCCTCGAATGTCTGGCGCAGCAGCACGGCCTGCATGTCGGGATGGTCGAGGCGTTCGCAGATCCGGTGGATCACGCAATCCTCGAGCGAGCGGTGGTTGAGCACCGTCGAATAGAGGAAGGCAGCTAGCAACGGGTCGCGCTCGGCGCCGAGCTTTGCCTCCTCGTGCAGCGTGTCCCAGATGGGATCGATCGAAGCCAGCGCTTCCGTCGGCCGAATGTCAGTGCGTGCCACCATGGCGGTACCCTCGTTTTCGGGAGAGTTCATTATATAGAACAATCTTGCGCACAACGCCAATGATGGCGAATGCCCGTTCCCGCGCGTATTGGGCGGGAATGGGCGTTCACCTTGCGCATTTTCGTCAGCCGAGTTCCTCGTAGAACGACAGCACGGCCGTCTTGAACACCCGGTCGCCAACGGCCAGCATGTGATCGCGGTTGGGGATATCTAGCGCCCGGGCATTCGGCATCAGGGCTGCGAGTTCCTGAGGGGATCCGGCGATGTCGTCCTTGGTGCCGACGGCCACCAGCGTCGGCGCCTCGATGCGCGCCATGTCGGCACGCGCGACAAGATCGCGGGAGCCGCGGATGCAGGCCGCCAGTGCCTCGCGGTCGCTCTTCGTCTGGTCGGCAAAGGTGCGGAACATTTTTCCACGCGCATGGGTGATTGCGTCGGCGTCCTGCGCCAGAAGCGCGTCGGCGATCGGATCCCAGTCGCCGACGCCATCGGTCATGCCGATGCCGAGGCCGCCGAGTACCATCGAGCGGACCCTGTCCGGATGTGCAAGCGTCGCGAAGGTGGAGATTCGCGCGCCCATCGAATAGCCCATCAGATGCGCCGAGGGGATCTGCAGATGATCGAGCAGTGCCATGGCATCCTCGGCCATCACCCAGGGACGATAGGCTTCGGGATCGCGCGGCTTGTCGCTTGCTCCATGACCGCGGTTGTCGAGACCGATCACCCGGTAGCCGGCTTCACCGAGCGTCTTCAGCCAACCTGGGTAGACCCAGTTGACGCTGGCGGTGGAGGCAAAGCCGTGGATCAGCAGGACCGGATCGCCGGCCGGATTGCCGTCGTCGAAATAGGCAAGCGACAAGCCCTGGTGAGTGAAGGCAGAAAATTCTGGGGCGTTGAGATTCATCGGGACGTCTTCCTTTTGCCGGCGGACCATAAGCCAAGCGCGCTGAAGCTTGAACCGTCACCGCTGCAAATTTCGCCCTTCTCCATCGTCTTCCCCCTACACTTTCACTGAGCGCCTCTGTAATGTCCGGCGCAAAACAATAGCATCGGAGACGATCATGGCCGGTCACGGCATTCCCCATTTCCAGAACGACGACGGACACCGGTTCATCGAGGTCGGCGTCAAGGAATTCATGTGCACCGGCGCCAACGTGCCGTTCGATCACCCGCACATCTACATCGACATGGGCGACGACAACGAGAAGGTCTGCTCCTACTGCTCGACCCTCTATCGCTACAATCCGGCCCTCAAGGCCAACGAGACCAATCCGCCGGGCTGCACCTTCCAAGTCAAGGCAGCCTGACGCGGCCGCCGATATGCGCGTCGGAAACGCGGCGATCATCGGCGCCGGCATGGCGGGGCTCACCGCCGCACTCGCCCTGTCGCGCCGCGGCATCCGCTGCCATGTGATCGAGCAGGCGCCGCAACTCGTGGAGGCCGGCGCAGGGCTACAGATCTCGCCAAACGCCGCCCGCATCCTTGGCCGACTCGACGTTCTTCCGGCGCTCGAACGGATCTGGAACGAGCCGGAGCAGATCGCGCTTGCGTCCGGCACCTCCCTGCGGCCCCTCGCCTCTGTGCCCGCCGGCCGGTTTGCCCGCGAGCGATGGGGCGCTCCCTATGGCGTGCTGCATCGGTCGAGCCTGCAGGCGGCACTGCTTGATGCGGTCACATCCTCGCCGCTCTGCACCCTGCATCTCGGGCAACGCCTGGAGATGCCATCTGCCGGCATCCTGGATGCGCTGATTGGCACCAGACCGGATGTCATCGTCGGTGCAGACGGCGTGTGGTCGGCCACCCGCAACGGCATCCCGGCGGCACCCCGGACACGATTTTCCGGCAACATCGCCTGGCGGTTCACTCTTGCCTCCAGCCACTCCCCGATATTCCTGTCACCGACTGCCGTTACGGCCCTGCTCGGGCCGTCGGCGCACATCGTCTGCTATCCGCTGGCCGAGACCGGCGGCTACAATGTCGTCGCCATTGCTGCGGGTTCGAGCCCCGGGCATACCTGGGATGCTCAGGCGATCGCCGGGCCGACGCATCTGCCGCTCGACACGTTCCGCCACTGGCATCCGAAGGTGGTCGAGATGCTCGCAGGAGCTTCCGATGCGCGGTTCTGGCCGCTCTACGAGGTAGGCGACGGCGCTTGGCAGAACCGTCGCGACGCGGTGCTCATCGGCGATGCCGCGCATGCGATGATGCCGTTCGCGGCGCAAGGTGCGGCTATGGCGATCGAGGACGCCTGGGAGCTTGCCGCCCGCATCGCCGCAGATGGCGATATTGGACAGGCACTCGTCGACTACGAGATGATCCGCAAACCGCGCGTCGCCAAGGTCCGCGCCCGCGGCAGCTTCAACCGCTTCGCCTATCACCTGAAGGGGCCGCTGAGGCTGGGGCGCGACGTGGTCCTGTCGCTTCGCCCGGCGGCGGCGCTGGCAGCGGATCTCGACTGGCTCTACGGCTACGACCCCGGCGTCTGAACGCCGGGGATCGTTCCCGGTCGATCAGACGGATGCCGCTGCGGCAAATCCGGCCTCGATATCCCGGCGCAGATCCGCGACATCCTCGAGGCCGATCTGCAGACGGATCACCGGGCCTTCCGACGGCGCCTTGGCGATGCGCCGGTCGCTGAGGTTGACGTGGACGGCGAGGCTCTCGTAGCCGCCCCAGGAATAACCGAGCCCGAAGATCGACAGCGCATCGAGGAAGGCATGCGCCTTCGGTTTGAAATGGTCCGCGTGGTCTGCCTTGAGAACGATCGAGAAGACGCCGGTCGCACCCCTGAAGTCGCGTTTCCAGATGTCGTGGCCCGGAAAGCTTTCGAGCGCCGGGTGCAGCACGCGTGCCACCTCCGGCCGGGTCTCCAGCCAGCGCGCCAGCTCCAGCGCGCTTGCCTGGTGATGTGCCAGCCGCACGCCCATCGTCCGCAGCCCGCGCAGGATCTGGTAGCTGTCGTCCGGGGATCCGCAGGTGCCGAGCGTGATCTGCGCGTCGTGCAGGCGCGGCCAGTGCTTTTCGTTGGCAGAGACCGATCCCATGATGATGTCGGAATGCCCGGACGGATATTTGGTCGTCGCGTGGATCGAGACGTCGACGCCGAAATCGAGCGGCCGGAAATACAGCGGCGTCGCCCAGGTATTGTCCATGGTGACGACGCAATCATGCCGGTGCGCGGCCTCGGCGATGGCGCGAATGTCCTGCATTTCGAAGGTGTTGGATCCAGGTGCCTCGGTGTGCACGAGGCGCGTGTTCGGGCGGATCAGCGTCTCGATCCCGGCGCCGATCAGCGGATCGTAATACTCCACCTCGACGCCCATGCGGGTTAGCATCGTGTCGCAGAAATGGCGGCACGGCGTGTAGACCGAATCGACGATCAGCGCGTGATCGCCGGATGACAGGTAGGCGAGAAAGGGGATGGTGATGGCGGCCAGTCCCGATGGCACGAGGATCGTTCCGGCGGAACCCTCAAGCGCGTCCAAAGCCTCACACAGCGCATCGGTGGTCGGCGTGCCGCGCGTCCCGTAGGTGTATTTCTGGCTGCGGTCGACCATCGCCTGGCTGTTGGGAAACAGAACGGTAGAGGCGTGCACGACCGGCGGGTTGACGAAGCCGTGAAAGCTCGACGGATCGTGACCGAGATGGGCGAGACGGGTATTGTCGCCAGCGGCGGCCAACAGGGACGATTTGTCTTTCATGGGGTGCGGCTTCCAAATGTAACGAAGCCCGATTTCTGAAGCGGCGCCCGGCGCCGGTCAACCCCTTAAAGACCCTGTCAGAAAGCCACTCTGTCCACAGGTCCGAGCGCGTGACATCAGGTACTGTCGAGACTTTCAGCAGCGACTGCCCAAAAAACCGCGTTACGCCCAATATATCAACAGCGCACGGCAATTTGTCGGATCTAAGGCGCGAAATTTTAGTGCAAGACTTGACCCCTGCCCAAATTTCCGACTGTGATAGGCCCAGCTCGTATCGGGAGGCCTCAAGCGAGCGGTCCTGCCCAGCCCCCATGCGGGGTTGAGCGGCGGGACTACGGGTCGAATAAAAAGCAACAGACAAAGGTTGGGAAAAATGAAAAAGGCAATTCTGTCGGCCGCAATTGGCGCAGCGGTCATGGGAGCGGCTTCCGTCGCTTCCGCTGCGACACTGCAGGACGTAAAGTCGAAGGGTTTCGTCACCTGCGGCGTCAGCGCCGGCATTCCGGGCTTCTCGAACCCTGACGACAAGGGCGAATGGTCGGGCATCGACGTTGATTACTGCCGCGCCATCGCATCGGCCGTCTTCGGCGACGCGTCGAAGGCCAAGTACGTCGCGCTTTCGTCGAAGGACCGTTTCCCGGCCCTGCAGTCGGGCGAAGTCGACGTCCTGACGCGCAACACGACCTGGACGATCAGCCGCGACACCTCGCTCGGCTTCAACTTCCGCACCGTCAACTACTATGACGGCCAGGGCTTCATCGTGAAGAAGAGCCTCAACGTGAAGTCGGCTCTCGAGCTTTCCGGCGCCGCAGTCTGCGTCCAGCAGGGCACGACGACCGAACTCAACCTCGCCGACTACTTCAAGTCGAACAACCTCCAGTACAACCCGGTGGTCTTCGAAAAGGAAGCCGACGCAACTTCGGCCTACGATTCGGGTCGTTGCGACGTCTACACGACCGACCAGTCCGGCCTCTACGCCATCCGTCTGAAGATGAAGGTTCCGGACGAGAACGTCGTTCTGCCGGAAGTCATCTCCAAGGAGCCGCTTGGCCCGGCCGTGCGCCAGGGCGACGACCAGTGGTTCGACGTGGTGACCTGGGTTCACTACGCCATGGTCAACGCCGAAGAGCTCGGCATCACGTCGAAGAACGTCGACGAGCAGAAGAACAGCCCGAACCCGGACATCAAGCGTCTGCTCGGCTCCGAAGAAGGCACCAAGATCGGTACCGACCTAGGCGTGACCAACGAGTGGGCCTACAACATCATCAAGAATGTCGGCAATTACGGCGAATCCTTCGAGCGTAACGTCGGCGCCAGCTCGCCGCTCAAGATCGAGCGTGGCCAGAACGCGCTTTGGACCAAGGGCGGCCTGCAGTACGCTCCGCCGGTTCGCTGATCCGCGTCACTCTTGAAGCACTAAAGAGGGAGGCGGAGCATGGCTCGGCCTCCCTTCGCACTAAAATAAGCTCGCAAAGAGCATATAAAAGGGAAATGTGCCTATGGCAGGCAAGGGGCTCCGCGCGCAGCGGTCCGGAAGTGGCGGCACGACGTCACTCCTCTATGATCCGAAAGTACGGGGAATTTTCTATCAGGTCCTCACGGTCGCCATCCTGGCGCTGTTCGTGTGGATCATCGTGTCGAACACGATCCACAACCTCCAGAGATCCAACATCTCGTCGGGCTTCGGCTTCCTCAAGGGCCGCGCCGGCTTCGATGTCGGCCAGTCGCTGATCGCCTACAGCAGCGATTCGACCTATGGCCGGGCGCTGATCGTCGGCATCCTCAACACGCTGCAGGTCGCCATCGCCGGCATCATCACAGCCTCGATCATCGGCTTCATCGTCGGCATCGCGCGTCTTTCCAGCAACTGGCTGATCTCCAAGCTGGCGCAGGTCTACGTGGAAATCTTCCGCAACCTGCCGCCGCTGCTGGTCATCTTCTTCTGGTACAAGGGCGTCATCACGATCCTGCCGCAGGCCCGCGATTCGCTCGACCTGCCGTTTGGCTCCTATCTCAACAATCGTGGCCTGTTCTTCCCCAAGGCGATCTGGGGCGAAGGAACCTGGCTGATGCCGCTGGCGCTGCTGGTCAGCATCGTCATCACGGTTATCATCTATCGCTGGGCGAAGGCGCGCCAGGCCCGCACCGGCCAGCCGTTCCGCACCGGCATCACCGGCACGCTGCTGATCATCGGACTGCCGCTCGCGACCTTCCTGGCGCTCGGCTCGCCGCTGACCTTCGACTACCCGATTGCCGGCCGCTTCAATCTGTCGGGCGGTTCTGTCGTCGCGCCTGAATTCCTGTCTCTCTATCTGGCGCTGTCCTTCTATACGGCGTCGTTCATTGCCGAAATCGTCCGCGGCGGCATCAAGGCCGTCGCCGGCGGCCAGACCGAGGCGGCAAGCGCACTCGGCCTTCGCCCCAGCACCACGACGCGGCTGATCATCATCCCGCAGGCGATGCGGATCATCATTCCGCCGCTGACGAGCCAGTACCTCAACCTGACGAAGAACTCGTCTCTGGCGGTTGCCGTCGGTTACGCCGACATCGTCTCGGTCGGCGGCACCATGCTCAACCAGACCGGACAGGCCGTCGAGGTCGTCGCCATCTGGCTGGTGATCTACCTTTCCCTGTCCATCACGACCGCGCTGGTCATGAACTGGTTCAACGCGAAAATGGCGCTGGTGGAGCGATGAACATGTCGACACGTGATCTGACTTTCGTCCGCAAGGAGATGGTCGCAGCGTCCGCCGCTCCGTCAAGCCAGACGGGCCTGACGCACTGGCTGCGCACCAAGCTCTTCGCCACGCCGAAGGACGCCATCCTCACGCTGCTGGGGATCGCCTTCCTTGCCTATATCATCCCGCCGATCGTCCAGTGGCTGTTCATCGACGCCGCCTGGACCGGCACCGACCGGACGGCCTGCGCCACGGTTACCCAGGGCGGCGTGCTGCCGGACGGACAGTCCGGTGCCTGCTGGGCCTTCGTCTCGGCCAAGTTCGAGCAGTTCATGTTCGGACGCTATCCGGCAGACGAACGTTGGCGGCCGATGCTCGTCATGGCGATGTTCGTCGTCATGCTCATTCCGATGCTCATCCCGAAGGCTCCCTACAAGAAGCTGAACGCGCTGCTGCTGTTCATCATCCTGCCCTTCGTCGCGTTCTTCCTGCTGATCGGCGGCTATTTCGGCCTGCGGGTGGTCGAGACGCAGCTCTGGGGCGGGCTGATGGTGACGCTCATCCTGTCGTTCTTCGGGATCACGGTATCCCTGCCCTTCGGCATCCTGCTGGCGCTCGGACGACGCTCGCATCTGCCGGTGATCAAGACGCTCTGCGTCACCTTCATCGAGGTGATCCGCGGCATTCCGCTGATCACCGTGCTGTTCTTCGCCAGCATCATGCTGCCGCTGTTCCTGCCCGACGGCTGGACCTTCGACAAGTTCCTGCGGGCGCTGGTCGGCGTGTCGCTGTTCTCGTCGGCCTACATGGCGGAAGTCATCCGCGGCGGCCTGCAGGCGATCCCCAAGGGACAATACGAAGGTGCGGACTCGCTCGGCCTCAACTACTGGCAGAAGACCCGGCTGATCGTCCTGCCGCAGGCCCTGAAGCTGGTCATCCCGGGTATCGTCAACACCTTCATCGGGCTGTTCAAGGATACCTCGCTGGTCTCCATCATCGGCATGTTCGATCTTCTCGGCATCGTCAACCTCAACCAGTCGGACGCGAACTGGGCGACGCCGGTGACACCGGTCACCGGTTACGTGTTCGCCGGTTTCGTATTCTGGATTTTCTGCTTCGGCATGTCGCGCTACTCGCTGTTCATGGAACGGCACCTCGACACCGGACATAAACACTAAGGGGAAAGCTCATGGCAGAAGCCCAGGCAAAGAAGATGGCCGTATCGGCGACCGACGTCGCCATCGAGATCATCGGCATGAACAAGTGGTACGGCGATTTCCACGTGCTGCGCGACATCAACCTCAAGGTCATGCGCGGCGAGCGCATCGTCATCGCCGGCCCTTCGGGTTCGGGCAAATCCACGATGATCCGCTGCATCAACCGCCTCGAGGAACACCAGTCGGGCACCATCATCGTCGACGACAAGGAACTGACCAACGACCTCAAGAAGATCGACGAAGTGCGCCGCGAAGTCGGCATGGTGTTTCAGCACTTCAACCTCTTCCCGCACCTGACGATCCTGGAAAACTGCACGCTGGCACCGATCTGGGTTCGCAAGATGCCGAAGAAGGAAGCCGAGGAAGTGGCGATGCACTACCTGACGCGGGTGAAGATCCCCGAGCAGGCGCACAAATATCCGGGCCAGCTTTCCGGCGGCCAGCAGCAGCGCGTGGCGATCGCCCGCTCGCTGTGCATGAAGCCGCAGATCATGCTGTTCGACGAACCGACCTCGGCACTCGATCCGGAAATGGTCAAGGAAGTGCTCGATACCATGGTCAGCCTTGCCGAAGACGGCATGACCATGCTGTGCGTGACCCATGAAATGGGCTTTGCGCGGCAGGTGGCGAACCGGGTCATCTTCATGGACCAGGGGCAGATCGTCGAACAGAACTCGCCGGCGGAGTTCTTCGACAATCCGCAGCACGAACGGACCAAGCTGTTCCTCAGCCAGATCCTCCACTGACGGCGATCGTCTGAAGCAGACAACGGATATGACAAAGGGCGCTCCAGGGCGCCCTTTCTTCGTGCGGCAGGCCGCCTTGCCTTACCGCAGGTGCCTACCAGGTCAGCGAGTAGCGGGCATTGATGCCGGCCAACAGGTCCGATCCGACGGCGCGCTCCAGGCTGCCGGTAATCGAGATGGATTTGGTCAGCGACTGCTCAAGCGCCATGCCGGCGCCCAGCCGCTTGAAATCATCGATGGCGCCGGCCTTCACCACCAGCGCCGTGCCGTAGGCCGGTGTGGAGAGACGGACCGCCTGATTGACGTTGAGGCCGCTCCACTGCTGCGCGATGCCGTCATAGGTGAGACCAACAGTGCGCCGCAATTCGAGATCCAGTGAGCCGCTGACAATGCGCTTGTTCGAGGTGCTGACCTCGGCGGCAGCACCGCCGGTCAGCGCGTTCATCCGCACATCGATGTCCCGGCGCAACTGATAGGCCGGCATCTGCAGTTGACTGGCGGTCACCCGCCCCCATACCTTCACCGGCGTATCGACTCGTCCGCCTTTGACCGCCGATGCCACACCGACATCGACGCCTGCCGAGGCGTTCGTCCAGCCGGGAACGCGGGTCCCAAGCCGGGCATTATAGGCGGTGTCGGAATTTTTCGTCGGGGTCCAGATCAGCAGCCCGTCGTCTGCACATGCAGGCGCGACCAGCATCGACGCACCGAGCGCCGCAGCAGCCAACCAGCCGCAGGCCATCGCAGCCGAAGAAAGTCTTGTCATGCCATTCCCTCATCCGGACACCGCTTCCTCCCAAGCGGTGCCGCAAGGCTTCAAATTCATACCTCCGCCAGCCGGCAAATCACCGGCAGCGACGTGAGCATGTATCACAATAAGCCGAAAACTGGCAGCAGGGTAGCCTTGCAGACGATCGGACGGATCAGAGGCCACGCTATCCGGCGTTAACCATGAACCCGTCGCATCTGTGCAACACATGGTCCCGTTCGCCCCTCAAATGCTTGTCGCCGCCCCGCTGCGCGCCATTTGTGCTTGCGCTTATGCGCACTTACGACACAGTGACGACAACCAAGGGAGACGGTGAGTTGTGAACGAGACGGATCCGACCGCATCCATGACGGATGGTGGAGGATCGGGGGAAAGCGGAGGGGCGAACGTGCACCCATTGTCCGCGAACGCTGAAAAACGTCCATTCACGCCGTAGCAATCAATGGCATCCGGACCTTTCGACACTTCAACCGAGCGGGCGCAGAGCCTGCCGTCGCAGACGCCGCAGCGTCTCATGCGCCTCACGTCGCGCGTCCTGACAGCGGTGGCCGTCCTCGCCTTCCTCGCCTACTGGCGGCAGACCGGCGGCTGGTGACAGTCCAGCTGCTGCGGGCCGCGTGTGGCCGCGACGCAGGCCGGCCTTCCCGATCAAACAAAAAGGGCGCTCGACCCTTGCGGGGAGCGCCCTCTTTGAAACCCGGACAGCCTCGAACGCCGGGCATGGCCGCGGCAGGAGGTCATCTATACGGGTGATGACAGTGAAATAGGAATCGATGTCGAAGAGTTCAAGAGCCGGAAGCTCTGCGAGGAAGCGGATCTTGGCAGGATCCACCGGCGGCATCGACTTGGCCGCCTCGCTCGGTGATGGCTTGTAAGTCCGTCTCAATCGGTCGACTGAAACGTCGACAGTAAGGGAGAGACGCTGCGCGCCTCTCCCCGCTTCGAAATCAGCAGGTCGGAGCCTGACCGACCTTGGTCTCGGTGCCAGCGGGAGCATTGCCCGTATTGGCCGACTGGGTGGTGTTCGAGGTTGACGGGCCGCAGTTGGAACCGCCACCGGCCGCATTGCCGGAACCGGTCGAATCGCTGGTGCCGCTGGAACCCGTGCCGGCACCTGCGCCGCCGGTTGCCGAGCCACTGCTCGATCCGCTGGAGCCGGTGCTTGCGCCACCGCTGGTGCCGCCGGCGCCGCTTCCGCCGCCCGAGCTCGACTGAGCAATGGCTGCCGTCGAAAGACCAAGGGCAAAGGTGCTCGCCAGGATAATCTTAATCATTCTATTTCCTCCGTGTCGCATCGTTCTCGATGTCTGCCTCTGTCAAACAGGGAGATGCTTGGAATGTTCCTGAAGTTTCTTTGGGATATTTGCACCTGTCAGCCGACCGGCACTGTTCGCGGCAGGCGGGAGGAAGCCCGGCGCCATGGTCTCTCCCCCCGCAGATCGCCGGCAGGCAACTTCAGCTCCTGGCACAAGCCCGCGGCCGCGTGTCGGCAGTAGACCAAAGTAGCCCTCTGCTCCGGCTGCAAACGTGATATTTTTCAACTGCGCATTTCTTCGGATGTCGGCGGTTCCCGCGGTCCGAATGCGTTGGGAGGAGATTTCATGGCAAACATCACGATGCCGGCCGCGACGCGGCAAGGCCCAATGACGAAAGAGGAGAAGAAGGTCATCTTCGCCTCGTCCCTCGGCACCGTTTTCGAATGGTACGATTTCTATCTGTACGGTTCGCTGGCCATCTATATCGGCGCGGCGTTCTTCAGCCAGTATCCGGAGACCACCAGAAACATCTTTGCGTTGCTGGCTTTCGCCGCGGGCTTCCTGGTGCGTCCTTTCGGCGCCCTCGTCTTCGGTCGGCTGGGCGATCTCGTCGGCCGCAAATACACCTTCCTGGTGACGATCCTGATCATGGGTCTGTCGACCTTCCTGGTCGGCGTCCTGCCCGGCTCCGGCACCATCGGCATTCTCGCGCCCATCCTGCTCATCGCATTGCGCATGCTCCAGGGCCTGGCGCTCGGCGGTGAATACGGCGGCGCAGCGACTTACGTAGCCGAACATGCACCGCACGGACGGCGCGGCTTCTTCACCTCGTGGATCCAGACGACCGCAACGCTCGGCCTGTTCCTGTCGCTGGTGGTCATCCTTGGCGTCCAGATGCTTCTCGGACGTGAAGCCTTCGCCGCCTGGGGCTGGCGCGTGCCGTTCCTGCTCTCGGTCATCCTGCTCGGCGTTTCCGTCTGGATCCGCCTGAAGATGAACGAATCGCCGGCCTTCAAGAAGATGAAGGAAGAGGGCAAGGGTTCGAAAGCTCCGCTGACCGAGGCCTTCGGCCAGTGGCGCAACGCCAAGATCGCCCTGCTCGCGCTGTTCGGCGCCGTCGTCGGCCAGGCCGTCGTCTGGTATTCCGGCCAGTTCTACGCGCTGTTCTTCCTCCAGAACATTCTGAAGGTCGATGGCCAGTCGGCGAACATCATGGTCGCCTGCTCGCTGCTGCTCGGCACCGGCTTCTTCGTCTTCTTCGGCTGGCTGTCGGACAAGATCGGCCGCAAGCCGATCATCATGGCCGGCCTGTTCCTGGCAATGGTCACCTATTTCCCGCTGTTCGCCGGACTGACCAAGTACGGCAACCCGGCACTGGCCACGGCACAGGAAAATGTTCGGGCTACGGTGACGGCCGCTCCGGGCGATTGCCGGTTCCAGTTCAACCCTACCGGCACGGCGAAGTTCACCACCTCGTGCGACATCGCCACCTCGTTCCTCACCCGCAACTCGGTTCCCTATGACATCGTCGATGGCCCGGCAGGAGCGCCTGCTTCGGTCAAGATCGGCACGGCAACCGTCGCCAGCTACGACGCGCTCAGCGCCGGAGCCAATGCACGGGCGATGGGGATCAACTTCGAAAAGCAGGTAAACCTTGCGCTGCAGGCCGGCGGCTACCCGCTGGTGCGCGGCGTGACCAAGGTGCCGGACGCCAAGCTCGACGCGTTCGCTGCCGCCAATCCGGAACTGCAGCTCAACCCGGCCACCATCCGCGCCGGCGAAAAGCAGTCCGTCTCCGGAGCCGACCTCGTCACCCAGAAGCTGCTGACGGCCGAAGAAGCCGCCGGCGTCACGGAAATGGCCGTCTACTCGGTCCCGGGCAGCGGCAACTTCACCATGGTCGCCGACCCCAATGCGGTCAACTGGGTGGCCATCATCGCCATCCTCACCGTTCTCGTCATCTACGTGACGATGGTCTACGGGCCGATCGCGGCACTGCTCGTCGAGATGTTCCCGACCCGCATCCGCTACACCGGCATGTCGCTGCCCTACCACATCGGCAACGGCTGGTTCGGCGGCTTGCTGCCCGCAACGGCCTTCGCGATGAGCGCTGCCAAGGGCGATATCTACTACGGCCTCTGGTATCCGATCGTGTTTGCCGGCATCACGCTGGTGATCGGCATCCTGTTCCTGCCGGAAACCAAGGACCGCGATATCCACGCCGACTGAGGATTTCGCCACCACTGCATCTGGAAAGCCCGGCACCAAGCCGGGCTTTTTTCTTTCTTGGACCAGCATTTGCGGAGCGATGGTGACACGAGCGGCAGTGGCTGGTGATAGGGGTGGAGCGGCGCCCGTGGTCACAGGGCTTATGGCGCATGCGATCGCTCAAGCAGCGAGAGGCAGCACGTACGCATGTCGGACGGAACAGAGTTGCACCTCCATACCGCCCATCGCACCACCATGTCATTAAGTCAGCTGGTGGCTGGCGACCCCTGCAGGAATCGAACCTGCGACAACCTGCTTAGAAGGCAGGTGCTCTATCCAGCTGAGCTAAGGGGCCGGATGCCGGTATCCGCCCCAGCGCGAGGCTGGTGGCGTCCGAAGAGAAATTGCAGTCAGTGGGTCCAGGGCTGCAGGCGGCTGTACTTGAAATTGTCCGAGTAGGAAACGACCTGGCGGGCGGCTTCCTTCGGCATGATCACCCGGTATTCGATGCCTTCGCGCTCGGCATAGGCTTGCGCCTGCTCCAGCGTCTCGAAGTTCAGGCGTACCTGCTGCTGCATGTCGGAGGAAGAGGTGTAGCCGAGGATCGGGTCGATCCGGCGCGGCTCTTCCTGGTCGAATTCCAGCACCCAGAGATGCGTCTTCGCCTTGCCGGACTGCATTGCGGATTTTGCGGGACGATAGATCTTGGCGGTCATTGCTCTAACGCTCCTTCTGCATCGTCTTGCAGGCGTCATTTACACTCGCAGGCTCATCCGGCTTCTGCCGTGTCGATCCTGCACCATTCCGACAGCGCGCCTTTTTCGATGAAGGCTCGCGGTCCGTTGCCGGTAACGGCTGATCGTCCGCCGGGTTGCATCGCCGTCCTGTCGAACGGCGGTTCGGCAATCGACGGACGGTCGAAAACCTGAAGCCGTCGATGGTCGGAGTGGAGAGATTCGAACTCCCGACCCTCTGGTCCCAAACCAGATGCGCTACCAGGCTGCGCTACACTCCGTGCCGACGACGAGAAGCGGGATACACGCTTCCCCTGCCTCCCGCAACTCTAAAATCCAAAGATCGACAGACAGTTAAGGCCGGTCTACCCGGCACTGCCGATCTGCCGGCTGACGACCCGATCGCCGGGCTTGATTCCAAGCGTCTTTATCGCCCCGCCGTTCAGTTCCAGCACGTATCGGACGGGCCCACCAGAGGAAATGATCGCTTCCGACAGCGGAACCGCACCCTCATGAAGATGGGTGACGACGCCCTTATCATCGAGGAACAGCATGTCGAGCGGAATGAGCGTATTGCGCATCCACATCGAGACCGGCCGTGCCTCGTCGAAATCAAACAGCATGCCGTGGTCGGTCGGCATCTGCTTGCGGTACATCAGGCCCTGCTCGCGCTGCTGCGGATCGACGGCAAGCTCGACGGTCAACTGGTGGCGGGCACCGGCGCCGGTCTCGATAGTCAAGGGCTGCTTGTCGAACCGCACCTGTGCGGCGGCCACCGACATGCCGAACGCCAGAAGCGCAATGACGGCGCAGATCAGGCGAACGCCGTGCAACAGGTTGTTCAACGCGCCGCGCATCAGTGCGCCCGCGGCAGGACCGCCGGCCCATCCGGATGAATTTCGGCTGCCATCAATCCCTTGTCGCCCGGCCCGAAGCGGACGAGCACGACTTGGCCCGGCCGCAGCTCGGTGAGGCCGAACCGGCGCAGCGTTTCCATGTGAATGAAGATGTCCTCGGTGCCCTCGCCGCGCGTCAGGAAGCCGAAGCCCTTGGTGCGATTGAACCACTTGACCAGAGCACGCTCCAGGCCGCTCGTCGGCGTCACCTGGACGTGCGTGCGCACCGGCGGCATCTGAGAAGGGTGGATGGCTGTCGACTGGTCCATCGACAGGATACGGAATGCCTGGTAGCCGCGGTCACGGCGCTGGATCAGCGCGACGATGCGCGTGCCTTCCAGGATGGTCTGGTATCCGTCGCGGCGAAGGCAGGTGACGTGCAGCAACACGTCCTGCATGCCGTTGTCCGGCACGATGAAGCCGAAGCCCTTAGCGACATCGAACCATTTGACGATGCCGGTGATCTCGATCAGTTCGACCGGCTCTCCAGCGAGCTCCTCGAAACCCGCGATGCCCTTCGATGACATTTTGTCCGTCATTCTGCCAGCCCCTGGATTACGCGTTACGATGGCACGGTTAACTGATTCTTAGAGGATATGTTAACATCGCGCGGTTCGTCCAGCGCAAGCCCCCGCCCACGCTTTATCTCCTTCTTTGTAGTCCATGCTGCTTGCCTGAGGCTGTTGTCTGCCGCATATCCCACGGGCTTGGACGACACCCATGCACGCACGCTTTAGGAGGATTGCGACCCATGCGCTACCTGCACACCATGGTCCGAATCAAGGACCTCGATGCTTCCCTCGATTTCTACACGCGGATCTTCGGGCTGACCGAAGTTCGCCGCACGGAAAACGAAAAGGGCCGCTTCACGCTGATCTTTCTCGCCGCCCCGGACGACGCCGATGCCGGCCACTCGATCAAGGCGCCGCTGCTCGAATTGACCTACAACTGGGACACCGAGGATTATTCCGGCGGCCGCAATTTCGGTCACCTCGCCTATGAGGTCGACGACATCTACGCGTTCTGCCAGCAGCTGATGGACAAGGGCGTGACCATTAACCGTCCGCCACGCGACGGCAACATGGCCTTCGTCAAGTCGCCGGACGGCATCTCCATCGAGATCCTGCAGAAGGGCCCGGCTCTTGCACCGGCAGAACCCTGGCAGTCGATGCAAAACACCGGCAGCTGGTAACCGGCAGAAAAGGGAGCGGCCACGTCAGGCCCTCCCGCACAACCGCAGTCAGGCGAGGCGTGCACCGCCAAGCCTGACGCAGGCTTCGCCGGCTAATGTGGGTCATCCTGTCGATCCACAGCGGATATTGCCATGCCGGCCACCTCTCGCCAAACCCGTCTTTACCGTCCGTCGCTGCTGCTGCTTACAGCAGCCCTCGCCGCGCTGTCGCTGAGCGGCTGCAGCAGCCTGCTTGCCAGAAGCGCAAAGGGTCCTGAGGCGAACGAAGCAGCAAGCGTCGACACCGCTTTGGCGCAAGACGTGAAGCCGCAGAAGCCGGACAGCGCGAAGGCGGTGATAGCTGCGGCCGGCAAGCCGCAGAAGGCGCCCGGCTACGTCGATCCGATGGTCGCATCGAGTGCCGGCGGAGCGGCACCGGCACCAAGCAGGCATCCCGCACGCAGTCTCGGCCAGCAGGCGGCGACGGTCGCCTCGGCCAATCCTGCCGCCGCCGCAGCCGGAGCGGCACCCGGACCGGCAGATCTCGGCGAAGCGATCCATCAGCCGACCGGCGTGCAGGCCAACCAGAACAGCATCTTCGCGCTCGCCAACGCGCAGGTGGCGGAAGCCAATGGCGTGCCGGCCTATGCGCCGGTGCGCAACATCAACCCGATGAGCGGCAGCATGTTCAGTGCGCGGCAGACGGCCGAGGCGCCGCCCGCCGCGGCACCATCCGCCGCCAATCCGGCGGGCAAGCCGGAAGACGGGCTCTGGTAATGAGAAACTGGTGGAGACGAGCCGCGTAAGCAGCTGCGCTGCCACTGGAAAGTTCCCTTCGACCTTCGCCCATTCTCCCGTCAAAAATCTTGCAGATCTTTGAAAAAGGCGCTTGCCAGCCGAGGAACACGCCCCTATAAGGGCGCCACCACGAAGCGCACGCGCCCTTCGTCTATCGGTTAGGACACCAGATTTTCATTCTGGGAAGAGGGGTTCGACTCCCCTAGGGCGTGCCACTTCTCCTTCTTCATTTCATTTGATTTTGAGTGGTCGGCCCCGACCGCGCCTTCATGCGATCCGCAGGCGCTCGGCCAGCAGCGTGATCAGCGCGTCGACCTTCGGCACGAGCTGGCGGCTGAGCGGCCAGACGAGATGCAGCGGCAGCCCGTCCACGGCGCTCTGCGGCAGCACATCGACAAGCGCTCCGCTTCGCAGTTCCGCCTCGATCAGCCAGGTCGCGAGCTGCGCAATGCCGAAGCCGGCCTTCACCGCCGCCACCTGCGCTTCGGCGCTGCCGACGACTATCCGCCCGTCCATCGGCTTGCGCTCGATGGTACCGCCCTCCCTTGGCAGCCGCCAGGGCAGCGTCGTTCCGTCCGCCCGGCCGTAAAGAACGCTGTCGTAGCGATGCAGTTCATCGATGCTGGAAGGCCGGCCTTGACGCTCGATGAACTGAGGTGCCGCGCAAAAGATCAGCCGCTCGGCCCCGAGATAACGCCGCCCCAGCGCCTCCGGCCAGGTCTCGGTGGCACTGATCCGCACGGCGAGATCGACATTATCCTCCACCAGATCGACAAAGCGGTCGGTAAAGCGGATATCCGGCATCAGCTGCGGGTAGCGCTCGGCCAGCTGCAGGATCAGCGGCATCACCTGCATATGGCCGTAGGCGACGGGCACGTTGATCTTCAACCGTCCAACGGGCTCGTTCTCGTGAGCGGCCAGCACCGCCTCGGCCTCCCCCAGTTCGGCCAGCACCCGCACGCAGA
The DNA here is from genome assembly GCF_059415005.1 of Rhizobium sp. SAFR-030. Lineage (NCBI taxonomy): Bacteria > Pseudomonadati > Pseudomonadota > Alphaproteobacteria > Hyphomicrobiales > Rhizobiaceae > Rhizobium > Rhizobium sp. SAFR-030. Next base: position 97,478 of record NZ_JBPFDO010000001.1, read on the forward strand.
TGGCATAGAAGGCAGCGCCGGCATCGGTCAGCGTCAACCGCCGGGTCGTACGCTCGAACAGCCGGCGGCCGAGCCGGGCCTCCAGGCGCGCAACGCTCTTGCTGACTGCCGAATTGCTGAGGTTCAGCCGCTCGGCCGCCGCCGTGAAACTGCCGGTATCGGCGGCCTGGACGAAGGTATCGATGCCCTTCAGGCGTTCGGACGGATACATGTGAGGCGCCTCATTCTGGAATTTTAGTCACTCAAGTGGTGAAATAATGCCGCGAGACGAGAATGCCAGTCATCAGTATGCAGCAGACTGCCTTTCAGGAGCCTGCCATGTCGATGACCACGTCCGCCCAAGCCCGAAGCGCTCGAACGAGCGGCAACAGCCTTCCCGTCCTGCTGCTGGCGATCTGCGCCTTCGTGATCGTCACCACCGAATTCATCATCGTCGGCCTGCTTCCGGGTCTTGCCCGCGACCTCGACATTCCCGTGTCGCTCGCCGGCCAGTTGGTCACGCTGTTTGCCTTCACCGTGATGCTGGCGGGCCCGTTTCTGACCGCGATCCTCTCACACCTCGAGCGCAAGCGGCTGTTCGTTGCGATCCTCGTGCTGTTTGCCATCTCCAACGTGGCTGCGGCGGCTGCGCCAAACATCTGGGTGCTTGGCCTCGGCCGCTTCCTTCCGGCGCTGGCACTTCCGGTGTTCTGGGGCACGGCCAGCGAAACCGCCGGCGATCTTGTCGGACCGGAGCGCGCCGGCAAGGCGATCTCGCAGGTCTACATGGGCATCGCCGCGGCCATGGTCTTCGGCATTCCGCTTGGCACGCTTGCCGCCGATGCGGTCGGCTGGCGCGGGACGTTCTGGGTGCTCGCCTTCATCTCGCTGTTGATGGCCGGCCTGCTCGCCGTCGTCATGCCAGCCATCGCCCGCCCGCAGAATGTCGGCGCAGCAGCCCAGGCCGGCATTCTGAAAGATCGATTCTTCCTCGGCAATATCGTGCTGTCGGTCCTTGTCTTCACCGCAATGTTCACCGCCTACACCTACCTTGCCGATACGCTCGAAAAGGTCGCCGGCATCCCGACCTCGCAGGTCGGCTGGTGGCTGATGGGCTTCGGCGTCCTCGGCCTTGGCGGCAACTGGCTGGGCGGTCATTTCGTCGGACGCGGTCCGCTGGCGGCAACCGGTGTCGCGACACTTGTCCTGTCGCTCGGCATGGCGGCCACCACGCCATTTTCCGGGTCGCACGCGCTGCTGATCGTCGCGCTGGCCGCCTGGGGCATCGCCAACACCGCCCTCTATCCGATCTGCCAGGTGCGGGTGATGAAGGCCGCCTCGCATGCCCAGGCGCTGGCTGGAACGCTCAACGTCTCGATGGCGAATGCCGGCATCGGGCTTGGCGCGATCATCGGCGGTGCGGTCATCGAGCATCTGGGCATCGAGAACATCGGCTACGTCGCCGCCGCGATCGGCATCCTCGCGGTGTTGACGGCGCTGTTGGTCGCGCGCATGAAGCCGACCGACAACCGCGCCTGAACCACACCAACGGCTGGCGCCGGAAACATCTCGTTGCGGCAGATCGGCGGAATCGATCCGGTCTGCTCGGCAGCATGGCGGCGCCAGCGTCGAAGTTTTCCACCGTCTCGGCTGAGCGCTGGAACCTGCTACGGGGCGATTTGCGTTTTTTCTTCTTGCAACGGAAAATTCTGCCCGTATAAGGGCGCCACCACGAAGCGCACGCGCCCTTCGTCTATCGGTTAGGACACCAGATTTTCATTCTGGGAAGAGGGGTTCGACTCCCCTAGGGCGTGCCACTTCTTCTCCAGAACATCGACACTTTCCCCGCTACGGAAGCGCAGAAGAGCGTCTCCGAGCGTCGGCGCGTTGCTGCCGAAACGGCGCTTGAAAAATCTCGCTGGGACGTCACCCAATCGTCATTTAGGTGCTTGCGGGACCGCATTTGCGCCCCTATAAGGGCGCCACGGCACGCGCCCTTCGTCTATCGGTTAGGACACCAGATTTTCATTCTGGGAAGAGGGGTTCGACTCCCCTAGGGCGTGCCACCCTTTCCGTTCTCTATGATCGCGCGACCGCGGATTGCTCTGACCGAAGCAGTCCGCCACGGGCCTTGGCCTGCAGCGTATCCGTACTTCTAATACCCTCCGATTCCGCACCGGCAGCGGCTTACAGCGCCCGCGCCGCGTCGAGGATCCGCAGCTGAACGCGGCGGCTGCCCTGCCAGTGATCGGCGCTCAGGCAGCCCGCGACGTGCACCTGGCTGCCGCGCGACGACAGCAGCATCTGGCCGAGCGGCGTATCGGCGGCGCGGAAGGCGATCGCGTCGAGCCGCGTGCCATCCATCGATTGCAGCGTCGCCTTCACATGCGCGGTCCCGATCAGCCGCGAATCGACAATCCGGTGCGACGGCACTGCGAAGATCGGCTGACTGTGGCCCGACCCATACGGCCCTGCCTGTTCCAGAAGGTCGATGAGGGCAATTGTTGCACCGGATGCCGACAGAGCACCGTCGATCTTCAGCACGTGGTTGCCGACAAGACCGGGCACGACGGTTTCGGCGAGGGCTTCGAAGCTGGCGCGCAGCCGGCCGAGATTGGCGCGCTCGACCGTCAGGCCTGCCGCCATCGCATGGCCGCCGCCCTTGACCAGCAGCCCCTCCTCGACGCCGGCACGGACCATGCGGCCGAGATCGAAGCCGGGGATCGAGCGGCCGGAGCCGGTGCCGCGGCCCGACGCATCGAAGGCGATGGCAAAGGCCGGTCGCTTGAACTTTTCCTTCAGCCGCGCCGCCAGTAGGCCGACGATGCCGGGATGCCAGTTGTCGCGGGCGGTGACAATCACCGACGCGTTCTCGCCATCGCCGTATTCAGCGATGACCTCGGCCTCGGCTTCGGCGAGCATCGCCGCCTCCATTGCCTGCCGTTCGCGGTTGAGCTCGTCCAGCCGCTCGGCGATGACGTCCGCTTCGGTCGGATCGTCGAGCGTCAGAAGCCGGCTGCCAAGCGCCGCATCACCGATTCGGCCGCCGGCATTGATGCGTGGGCCGACCAGAAATCCCAGATGATACGGCGTCACCGGGCCGCCAAGCCCGGCCTTGCGGAACAGCGCGGCAAGCCCGGCATTGCCCATGTGCCGGGCGGTCATCAGGCCCTTGACCACATAGGCCCGGTTGAGACCCTTCAGCGGCACCACGTCGCAGACGGTGGCCAGCGCCACAAGGTCCAGCCAGCCGAGAAGATCGAGCGTGCGCGCCCGCGCGTCGCCCTGCTCGCGCAGCAGCCTGGCGGTTGCCACCAGCACCATGAACACGACGCCGGCGGCACACAGATGCCCCTGCCCCGACAGATCGTCCTGACGGTTCGGGTTGACGAGCGCCACCGATGGCGGCAGCTCGTGCCCCATCTGGTGGTGGTCGATGACCACAACGTCGCAGTTTTCCACCGCCGCAGCCTGCAGCGCCTCGTGACTCGTCGATCCGCAGTCTACGGTGACGATCAGTTGCGCGCCGCCGGCAATCAGCTGGCGGATGGCATTTGGGTTGGGGCCATAGCCCTCGAAGATGCGGTCGGGAATATAGATCTCCGACTGCACCTCGAAATGGGTGAGAAAGCGGGACATCAGCGCAGAGGATGCCGCGCCGTCGACGTCGTAATCGCCGAAGATCGCCACCCGCTGCCGCTTGCCGACCGCCTCCGCGAGCCGGGCTGCGGCCTTGTCGCAATCGATCAAGGTGTGCGGATCCGGCATCAGCGAACGGATGGTCGGGTCCAGGAAGGCCGGCGCATCGTCGACGGCAACGCCGCGCCCTGCGAGCACCCGCGAGATCAGCTCCGGCAGGCCGTGCACCTGCGTCATCGCCAGCGCTCGGTTCTGTGCCGCCTGGTCGAGCCTCGACACCCACCGCTGGCCACTGGTGGAGTTCTCGACGCCGAGAAAGGCGCGGGAGACGGGGTCAACCGGTTCTGTCATGGGGCTCTTGTCTGATGGCGGACGGCATGCACCGCTTCTAGAGGCTTTCGCAAGCCGATGGAAGCGTCTCGGGCGTCCGCCCGTCCAGGGCCGCGACGATGCGCGAGCCCTGGAGCGTACGGTCGGCGGGCAAGCGCCGGAGTGAGGGCTGGAGGCTCAGAAGGCCTTGGGGCGCTCGATGCGGATCACCTGGGGCTCGCTGGCAAGATAGTTCTCGCCCTTGATGCCGGAGACGGCCTTGCGGATCGAATCCTCTGTCGTCGCATGGGTGACAAGGATGATGGTCTTTGCCTCGCTCGCCGCGGCTCCATTTGCCCGCTGGACGATGGATTCCAATGAGATGCCGTTCTGCGCCATCTGGGTCGCGACATTGGCAAACACGCCAGCGCGGTCGAGCACGGTCAGGCGGATGAAATAGCCGCCCTCATGGCTCTGGATCTGCGCCTTGCGGTACGGCGACAGCGACGCTGCCGGCGTGCCGAGTACCGGCACCCGCTGCTCGCCGGGACGGCTCTTGGCGATGTCGGCGATATCGCCGAGCACGGCGGATGCCGTGGCATTGCCGCCGGCACCCGGGCCGACCATCAGCAGTTCGCCGAGGATGTCGGACTCGATTGCCACGGCGTTGGTGACGCCATCGACCTGGGCGATGACCGAGTCATGCGGCACCATGGTCGGATGGACGCGCTGCTCGATGCCGCTGTCGGTGCGCTGCGCGACGCCGAGCAGCTTGATCCGGTAGCCGAGATCGGCAGCGGCATGGATGTCCTCGATCGAGATGTTGGATATGCCCTCGAGATAGATTTCGTCGGCGGCAATCTGAGTGCCGAAGGCGAGCGTCGTCAGGATCGCCAGCTTGTGCGCCGTATCGTTGCCCTCGATGTCGAAGGTCGGATCGGCTTCCGCATAGCCCAGCCGCTGGGCCTCCTTCAGGCAGGCCTCGAAGGTCAGCCCCTCCTTCTCCATGCGCGTCAGGATGTAATTGCAGGTGCCGTTCATGATGCCGTAGATGCGGCTGACCGTGTTGCCGGTCAGCGATTCCCGCAGCGCCTTGATCACCGGAATGCCACCGGCAACGGCCGCCTCGAAGTTGAGGAGGACGCCCTTCTGTTCGGCAAGCTGGGCAAATTCCACCCCGTGGCGGGCAAGCAGCGCCTTGTTGGCGGTGACAACGTGCAGGCCGCGGGCAAGCGCTGCCCGCACTGAGCGGTCGGCCGCACCCTCGGCACCACCGATCAGCTCGACAAGCACGTCGATGTCGCCGCGCTCGGCCATGGCTTCCGGCGTCTCGAACCATTCCGCCGTCGACAGGTCAAAGCCGCGGTCGCGTGTCCGGTCGCGGGCGCTGACGGCGGTGATCTCGATCGGCCGGCCGCAGGTGATTGCCAGTTCGCTTGCCCGCATCTGCAGAATGCGCGCCAGCGACGCGCCAACGGTTCCCAGACCCGCAAGACCGATTTTGAGGGCGTCTGCCATAGATACTATCCTGATCGAGATGATGCGGGCGGCACCAGGGGCCGCCCATCGAAGGTGGACACGAAAGCTGGAAGGTTCAGCGGTGGGCGTTCAGCGAGATGACGTTGTGCATCGTCTCGTCCGCCGTCGACAGGAACTTCTTGATGTTACGCGCCGCCTGGCGGATGCGGTGCTCGTTCTCCACCAGTGCCAGCCGCACGTAGTCGTCACCCATCTCACCGAAGCCGATGCCGGGCGCCACGGCCACGTCGGCCTTCTCGACCAGCAGCTTGGAGAATTCCAGCGAACAGAGATGACGGAACTTTTCCGGGACCTTTGCCCAGGCGAACATTGTCGCGGCCGGCGGCGGCACGTCGAAGCCGGCCTTGGCGAAGCTGTCGACCATCACGTCGCGGCGCCGCTTGTAGACGTTGCGGACCTCGGCAATATCCGACCCGTCGCCATTCAGCGCATGGGTCGCGGCCACCTGGATCGGCGTGAAGGCACCGTAGTCGAGATAGGATTTGACCCGCGTCAGGGCAGCGATCAGCCGCTCGTTGCCGACCGCAAAGCCGATGCGCCAGCCGGGCATGGAGAAGGTCTTCGACATCGAGGTGAATTCGACCGCAACATCCATGGCGCCGGGAACCTGCAGCACCGACGGCGGCGGATTGTTGTCGTCGAAGTAGATCTCCGAATAGGCAAGGTCCGACAGCACGATGATCTCGTGCTTCTTGGCGAATTCCACGACCTGCGTGTAGAAATCCAGCGAAGCGACATGCGCGGTCGGGTTGGACGGATAGTTTATGATCAGCGCCAGCGGCTTCGGGATCGAATGCTTCACGGCGCGCTCGAGCGGCGCAAAGAAGCTGTCGTCCGGCTCGACCTGCATGGAGCGGATCACGCCACCGGCCATCAGGAAGCCGAAGGCGTGGATGGGATAGGTCGGGTTGGGGCACAGGATCACGTCGCCCGGCGCAGTGATCGCCTGCGCCATGTTGGCAAAGCCCTCCTTGGAACCGAGCGTCGCGACAATCTGTGTTTCCGGATTGAGCTTCACGCCAAAGCGCCGTGCGTAGTAGGCCGCCTGCGCGCGACGAAGCCCGGGAATGCCCTTCGATGAGGAATAGCGATGGGTGCGCGGATCCTGGACCACTTCGCACAGCTTGTCGACGATGGCCTTCGGCGTCGGAAGATCGGGATTGCCCATGCCGAGGTCGATGATGTCCGCGCCGCCGGCTCGCGCGCTTGCCTTCAAACGGTTGACCTGTTCGAAAACGTAGGGCGGCAGTCTGCGGACCTTATGGAACTCTTCCATCGCGAACCTCTTCAGGGCATTGAACGCAAGGCCGCGGACCCATCTCGCAGAGCGCGGCACGGCAGTTGATTTGCGGCCAAATCTGCTTTGACGCAAGCCTTAATTGGCGATCTGCTTCTCGGCGTCGGCAGCGTGCTCGGCGGCCAGGCGCCGCAGTTCGGCAACACGACGCTCGTACTCGGCTTCGGTCACCGCACCCGAGGCGCGCGCCGATGCAAGCGCGGAGAGCTGCGCCTCGCTGGTGGTCGCCTCGGCATCCTCGATCTGCGTGTTGGCGGCGGTCATCGGCTTGCCGAATGTCGGATAGGTGCCGCTGTTCTGCTTGGTCAGAGCCATAGGCCGGGGTGCCGCGCGCGAACCGACGACGATCGCAGGCGGGGCCGTGTTGGGGATCCCGTCATCGAGCGCGAACGTGGAGCTCGAGCAGGCGCCAAGCTGGGAGGCGGCCGCAAGGATGCCGACAACCACGAGCCCACGCACCGAACGGGACGTCCGATCAACCATTTTCACAACCTACCCCTGCTACCGAATGCGCCCCTCCGGGCGGCTATCGCTGGAACTTGTATTCGTTTTCGGGCACAATGTAAAAACCAAAACAAGCATGGACCGGAGCGTCTCCGGCAACCGGGAGCGGAACCTACATGGGCGGCAAGGACCAGTCGAGCCGTGCCGGTGACGAGTTCACCGGATTCGATCCGGCGGATTTCGAAGCCTATCTCGTCAAGGACCCGCAGACGCTGGCGATGAACATCGCGCGGGCGGCGGAAAACCTCGGCAAGGCGGCGACGGAATGGCTGGGCCCGCGCGAGCGCGGCGAAGTCGTCGACGTGGTCGATCCACTCACCGACATGGTCAAGACCCTCTCCAAGGTCATCGAGTACTGGATGACCGAGCCGCAGCGAACGCTCGAGGCGCAATCGCTGCTGATGTCCTCCTACATGGGCATCTGGATGAACACGCTCAGCCGGCTATCGGGTGAGCAGGTGGTGGGCGAGCCGGACAGCCTGCCGAAGGACAAGCGATTCGCCGACGAGGACTGGCGCAGCAACCCGTTCTTCGCGCTGATGCGGCAGGTCTACCTGGTCACCGCCACCTGGGCCGAAAAGCTGGTAGAGCGGTCCGCCGGGCTCGACGAGCATACGCGTCACAAGGCGGCCTTCTATGTGAAGCAGCTGACGGCAGCGCTGTCGCCGGCCAATTTCGCGCTGACCAATCCGGAGGTCTACCGGCAGATGGTGGCCACCAACGGCGCCAACCTCGTCGCCGGCATGCAGAAGCTGGCCGAAGATGTCGCGGCCGGCGGCGGCGAACTGCGGCTGCGGCAGACGGATGCCCGGAACTTCCAGCTCGGCACCAACATCGCCGTGACCCCCGGCAAGGTGGTGGCGCGCAACCCGCTCTGCGAGATCATCCAGTACCAGCCGTCGACAGAGACGGTCTTCAAGCGGCCGCTGCTGATCGTCCCGCCATGGATCAACAAATACTACATCCTCGACCTTGGGCCGCAGAAGAGCTTCATCAAGTGGTGCGTCGACCAGGGCCACACCGTATTCGTCGTGTCCTGGGTCAATCCGGACGAAAGCCATGCGACGATGGCCTGGGAAGAATATGTGCGCGACGGCATCGATTTCGCGCTGCAGACGATCGAGACGGCGACCGGCGAAAAGCAGGTCAATGCCATCGGCTACTGCGTCGGCGGCACGCTGCTTGCCGCCGCCCTCGCCTACCACGCCAAGAGCCGCAACCGACGCATCCGCGCCGCCACCTTCTTCACCACGCAGGTGGATTTCGTCCACGCGGGCGATCTCAAGGTGTTCGTCGACGAGGAGCAGATCGCCGCGATCGAGCGGCAGATGAGCCTCACCGGCTATCTCGCCGGCTCGAAGATGGCGAGCGCCTTCAACATGCTCCGCGCGTCCGAGCTCATCTGGCCCTACGTGGTGACCAACTATCTGAAGGGACAGGAGCCGATGGCCTTCGACCTTCTGTACTGGAACTCCGATTCCACCCGGATGACGGCGGCGAACCACGCTTTCTACCTGCGCAACTGCTACCTTCAGAACAAGCTGTCTCAGGACGAGATGCAGCTGTTCGGCAAGACGGTGTCGCTGAAGGACGTGGCGATCCCGATCTACAGCCTGGCGACGCGCGAGGACCATATCGCGCCGGCGCGGTCGGTGTTTCTCGGCAGCCAGCATTTCGGCAGCGACCCAACCTTCGTGCTCAGCGGTTCCGGGCACATTGCCGGCGTCGTCAATCCGCCGGAGAAGAACAAGTACCAGTACTGGACCAGCGACAAGATCGCCGGTTCGTTCGATGACTGGCTGGCTGCGGCGACGGAAACGCCCGGCTCCTGGTGGCCGCACTGGCAGGCCTGGATGGAAAGACAGAGCGACAAGCGGGTGGCGGCGCGCCAACCCGGCGGCACGGCCCTGACGCCGCTCTGCGATGCGCCCGGGACCTATGTCATGGTCCGCAGCTGATCGGACGCAAAGACAGCCATGCAGTTTGATCCGCCCTTGGTGCCGGCGCGGCTCGTCAGCCGCTACAAGCGCTTCCTGTTCGACGCCATCCTCGACGACGGGACGGCGATTACCGGCTCCTGTCCCAACACCGGTTCGATGCGCGGGCTGACGACGCCGGGGTCGCGGATCTGGCTGTCGCAGCACGACAGTCCGACACGCAAATACCGCCACATGTTCGAGATGGTCGAGGCCGACGGCACGCTCGTCGGGATCAACACCGGGATGCCCAACCGGGTGGCCGAGGAGGCGCTGAGGATGGGGATGGTGAGCGAGCTTGTGGGCTATGCCGACCTGAAGCGCGAGCAGCGCTACGGACGCAATTCGCGGATCGACATGCTGCTTCTCGATCCGGCCCGGCCGCCTGCCTATATAGAGGTCAAGAACGTGCATTTCACCCGCACGCCCAGGCTTGCTGAGTTTCCCGATTCCGTCACCACGCGCGGCGCCAAGCACCTCGAGGAGTTGGGCGACATGGTGGAGGTCGGTTTCCGTGCGGCGATGCTCTACGTGGTGCAGCGCGACGACTGCGACCGTCTGTCGATCTGTACCGAACTGGATCCCGCCTACGGCCGGGCTTTCGAGCGGGCGCGCAGCCGGGGCGTCGAGGCCTATGCCATCGCCTGCCGCGTGACGCCGGAGGGAATTTCGGCGAGCCGGCCGATCCCGATAGACGAACGCGGACCCGCTGGTTAAAACCGACGAGAGACAAGACAGAAGTGTGATATCATGGTGACCTATATCGAGGCTGCGACTGCGCCAAAAAAGAACACGGGAGCCATCCGGCTCTACACCCAGGAGGATTTTGCCGGCATGCGCGCTGCCTGCCAGCTCACCTCCCGCTGCCTCGACGAGCTTGCGGCGATCGTCCAGCCGGGCGTTCTGACGAGTGCGATCGATCGCTTCGTGTTCGAGTTCGGCATGGACCACGGGGCACTTCCCGCTACCCTCAACTACCGCGGCTACAAGTACTCCGTCTGCACCTCCATCAACCATGTCGTCTGCCACGGCATGCCGGATGACAAGCCGCTGCGCGAAGGCGACATCGTCAACATCGACGTCACCTACCTGCTCGACGGCTGGCACGGCGATTCCAGCCGCATGTATCCGGTCGGCCAGGTCAAACGAGCCGCCGAGCGGCTGATGGAAGTCACCTACGAATGCCTGCTGCGCGGAATTGCAGCCGTCCGGCCCGGCGCCCGCACCGGTGCCATTGGCGAGGCCATCCAGGCTTACGCGGAAGCCGAGCGCTGCTCGGTCGTGCGCGATTTCTGCGGGCACGGCGTCGGCCGACTGTTCCACGACAGCCCGAACATCCTGCACTACGGCCGTGCCGACGAAGGTCCGGAATTGCGCGAAGGGATGATCTTCACCATCGAGCCGATGATCAATCTCGGCAAGCCGCACGTAAAGGTACTCGCCGACGGCTGGACGGCGGTCACCCGCGACAGATCGCTGTCAGCCCAGTACGAGCATGCCGTTGGCGTGACGGCGACCGGCTGCGAAATATTCACGCTGTCTCCGGGCGGCCTCGACCGCCCCGGCCTTCCTCCTCTCAACGGGTGATCGATGTCATCTCCTCCGGTTCCTCCGTCCACGACGCCAGACGCTGATGACGAGCCGGAGGACCGGATGGAGCTGTTTCCGGACGAGCGGGGCTATTTCTCCGAGCAGCCGGCGAAGGCCACGCCTGCCAAGAGGGACCTGTCGCTTGGCAAGAGCGACGACAAGGCCGCCCACTATCATGGCCACCGCGAGCGACTGCGGGCCCGCTACCGCGAGCATGGCGACACGGCGCTTGCCGATTACGAAATCCTGGAACTCATCCTCTTCCGGCTGATCCCGCGCCGCGACACCAAGCCGATCGCCAAGGCGCTGATCGAGCGCTTCGGCAATCTTGCCGGCGTGTTCGGGGCGCCCGCGGCTCTGCTGCAGGAGGTGAGCGGGGTGGGCGACACCGTCGCACTGGATCTGAAGCTGATCGCCAGCGTCGGGCCGCGCGTGCTGAAGAGCGAGCTGCGCGGCAAGCAGGTGCTGGCCTCATGGTCGGCAGTGATCGACTATTGTCACGCGGCGATGGCCTTCGAGGCGCGCGAGCAGTTCCGCATCCTGTTCCTCGACAAGCGCAATGCGCTGATCGCCGACGAGGTGCAAGGCCGCGGCACCGTCGATCACACGCCGGTCTACCCCCGCGAGGTGGTGCGCCGGGCACTGGAGCTTTCTGCGACTGCGCTCATTCTCGTCCACAACCATCCGAGCGGCGATCCGACGCCGTCGCGCGCCGATATCGACATGACGCGAACCATCGTCGATACGGCAAAGCCTCTCGGAATCACCGTCCACGATCACATCATCATTGGCAAGGACGGCCATGCCAGCCTGAAGGGCCTCAGGCTGATCTGACCGCCATCTGGCACTGCTAGGCGACCTGCACCATGTGACCCGCAGACACTTCGCGGTACTGGCGGACCGGAGGCTCGTAGCCGACCGGCCGCACCGGGCTCTTCAGCTCGTCGTCCGAGATGCCGCGACGAATGCCGCGACGCGCCGGATCCGGCACCGGCACCGCTGCCATCAGCTTCTTCGTATAGGGATGCTGCGGGTTGCCGAAGACGGCGGCGCGCGGTCCGATCTCGACGATTTCCCCCAAATACATGACGGCGACCCGGTGGCTGACCCGCTCGACGACGGCCATATCGTGGCTGATGAACAGGAAGGCCAGATCGAGGCTCTCCTGCAGATCGAGCAGCAGATTGCAGACCTGCGCCTTGATCGACACGTCGAGCGCCGAGACGCTCTCGTCGGCGACAATGACCTTGGGATCGAGCGACAGCGCCCGGGCAATCGCGATGCGCTGGCGCTGGCCGCCGGAAAATTCGTGAGGGAAACGCCGCATCAGATCCGGAGAAAGGCCGACACGCTTTAACAGATAAGCGGTCTTTTCAGTGGCTTCCGCCTTGTTTCCGAGACGGTGCTTGAGGAATGGCTCGGAGATGGCCTGGCCGACGGACATGCGCGGATTGAGGCTGGAGAAGGGATCCTGGAAGATCATCTGGATGCTCTTGCGCATCCGCTGCAGTTCCAGCGTCCCGAGCCCGTTGACCTTGTAGCCGTCGAGCTGGATGTCGCCGGCCGTCGGCTCGATGAGCCGCATGATGGAGCGACCGGTGGTCGACTTGCCGCAGCCGCTTTCGCCGACCAGTGACAGGGTCTCGCCCTGGCGCAAATCGAAGGAAACGTTCTCCACCGCATGAATGGCACCAGTCTGCCGCGAGAACAGGCCGGAGCGCACCGGGAAGCGGGTGACCAGGTTCCTGACCTCGAGGATCGGCTGGCGGTGACCAGGACGTGTCACTGTTGGCTGCGGTTCGGTGGTGACGCCGGTCACCGTGTCGACGACGGGGAAGCGCAGCGGCTGAGCCTGGCCTTCCATAGAGCCGAGTTTCGGCACGGCCGACAGCAGCGCCCGCGTATAGGGATGCCGACCGTGGTGGAAGATTTCTTCTGTCGGACCCGTCTCCACCGCATCGCCACGGAACATCACCACCGTACGGTCGGCGATCTCGGCGACGACGCCCATGTCGTGGGTGATGAAGAGGACCGACATGCCCTCCTCCTCCTGCAGCGTCTTGATGAGGTCGAGGATCTGGCCCTGGATCGTCACGTCGAGTGCCGTGGTCGGCTCATCGGCGATCAGCAGCTTCGGGCGCGAGGCGAGCGCCATGGCGATCATTACACGCTGGCGCATGCCGCCGGAGAACTGGTGCGGGTATTCGTCGAAGCGCGTGCCGGCGTTCGGGATGCGCACCTTTTCCAGCATGCGGATGGTTTCTGCCCGGGCTTGCGCCTGGTTCATGCCCTTGTGCCGCGTCAGCACCTCAGAAATCTGCCGGCCGATGGTGAAGATCGGATTGAGGCTGGTCATCGGCTCCTGGAAGATCATCGAGACCTCGTTGCCGCGCACCGCCCGCATCTCCTTTTCGGACAGCGCCAGGAGGTCGCGACCGTTGAGGAACACCTCGCCCTCGATGCGGCTGACGTTCTTGGCCAGCAGTTGCATGATCGACAGCGAAGTGACGCTCTTGCCTGAGCCGCTCTCGCCGACGATCGCCAGCGTCTCGCCGGCCGCCACGTCGAAGGAAACGTCGCGGACCACCGACTTCCAGCCGCTGTCGGTGCGGAAGGATGTCGTCAGGTTGCGGACGGACAGGATGGGCGGCGGTGTCATATCTACTGTCATGTGGGTGTCCATGGCGTGGCGAAAGATGCCGACTGGCGGCCTTCGGCTGCCCGCTGGGCCTCAAGCCCGGCGATCTTTCTGTCGATTTCGGTTCGGTCGATCATGCCGTGCGGATTCTCGCGGGTCGGCATGGTCTCGGCCACGTGCAGGTAGCGCTCCTGCGCCACGGCATAGAGGCGGCGCAGTTCGGCCAGCGGGTCGGTATGATCGTCGGCGCGGATATTCAGCCAGGCGTGATCCTGGTCGCGGTAGATGACGAGCGCTGCCGACTGCCGGCCGCGCTTGTCGCCGCCGGCCGCCTCGCCGGCATCCATGGCCGACAGGAGTCGGTCGGCAAACGGCAGCGACGCATGCTGCCGGTAGGTCTCCAGTGTCCGGTCGAGCACCTGTGGCCCGGCCAGCATGTTGCCGGCCACGGACACATTGTCCTCGACGATATGCCCCGCCCAGTCGATACACTTTGCGCCGGTGAAGGCGGCATTGCGACCGGCGGCATCGATCAGGTGAAGCTGCCGCTGCTGCGCGCCGTCGTCGCGGCCGGTCAGGTGATCGATGATCTCCCGCGGGCTGCGGCCTTCTCCGAGCATCGCCAGTCCCTCGGTCCCGTAGAGCGGGCTGACGAAGGCCTGCGTCGCCACGGCACCGATGCCGCCGCGCATATAAGGCACGGCGGAGCCGACCGCGAAGAAGCGGCTGGCGACGGCGATGCCGAGATGGCCGGTCTCTGGGTCACGGGCGACGATCGACCAGGTCATGGCTCAGCGTCCCACCGCATAGGCCTGCATCAGGCGCGGCGTTGCGGCCGCCCGCAGCAGTCCGTCGGCATCGCGGCGGGCCGCCGTCAGCCGTCCCACAGTCCAGTTGTCGGCCACCGTCACCTGGTGTCCGCGGCGGCGCAGTTCGCCGATCGTCGCCTCACCGAAGCCGGCTTCGACCATGATGTGGCCGGGCTGCGAGGTGCGCGGATAAAAGGAGCCCGGAAAATGCGTCGTGTGGAACAGCGGCGCATCGATCGAGGCCTGGAGGTTCTTGCCGTGGTGGACGTAGCGCAGGAAGAACGGCAGCTGCCATTGATCCTGCTGGTCGCCACCCGGCGTGCCAAAGGCGAGCGTCGGCCGACCCTGATGCAGGGCGAGCGACGGCGTCAGCGTCGTGCGCGGACGTTTTCCGGGCGCCAGCGACGTCGGCAGGCCGTCCTTCAGCCAGAACATCTGGGCCCGCGAATTCAGCGCAAAGCCAAGGCCCGGCACGATCGGCGAGGACTGCAGCCAGCCGCCTGACGGCGTCGTCGAGACCATGTTGCCCCAACGGTCGATGACGTCGATATGGACGGTGTCGCCCTTCTTCTCGGTCAGGTGCGACATGGTCGGTTCGTAGACGGCGCCTTTGCCGGAGAACTCGGCGAGCATCGCCATCGTCGCGTCGCGCTGGCGCTCGTAGCCGGGCACAGTGCCGGGACGCAGCTCCAGCGACGCTTCCGCGCCGATCAGCTTGCGCCGCTCGTCATTGTAGCTGTCCGCCAGCAGCGACTGGGTCGGGATCTGGCCAAATTCCGGATCGCCGTAATAGACCTCGCGGTCGGCATAGGCGAGCTTCATCGCCTCCACCACATGGTGGACGAAGTCCGGTCCGGACGGATCCATCGCTCCGACGTCAAAGCCCTTCAGCAGCGCCAGCGACTGCAGCAGCACCGGTCCCTGCCCCCAGGCCGGTGTCTTGGCAACCCTCCAGTCGTGGTAGTCGAAGGTCTGCGGCGCCTCAATGGTGGCGCTCCAGCCGGCCATGTCGTCAGCGGTCAGCACGCCCTTGTGGCGAATGCCGCTGGCATCCATCACTTCGGCGGTCTTCAGGTAGGTGTCGATCGCCTCGGCGACGAAGCCGCGGTAGAAGGCGTCGCGGGCGGCCTCAACCTGTTCCTCGCGACCGGACTTTGCCTCCGACTCGGCGATGATCCGCTTCCAGGTCTCGGCGAGCACCGGGTTCTTGAAGTTGGAATGCGGCTCGGGCGCCGATCCACCCGGCAGCCAGGTCTCATGCGAGGTCGGCCATTCCTTGGCGAAGAAATCGGCAAGCCCGGCGATGGTGGCGGAGACCCGCGGCAGCACCGGATGGCCGTGCTCGGCGTAATAGATAGCCGGCTCCAGAACTTCGCGGACGCTCATCGTGCCATAATCGCGCAGCATCAGCATCCAGCCGTCGAAGGCGCCGGGAATGACCGTCGAAAGAAGGCCGTCGCCGGGGATGAGCTTCAGGCCCTCGGCGGTGTAATGCTCGATGGTGGCGCCGGCCGGTGCCGGCCCCTGGGCGCAGATCACCTCCACCTTGTCGGTCTTCTTCGAGTAGATGATCGCCGGCATGTCACCGCCCGGGCCGCACAGATGCGGCTCGACGATCTGCAGGACGAAGCCCGTTGCGACAGCGGCGTCGAAGGCGTTGCCGCCCTTCTCCAGGATGCTCATGCCGACGGCCGAGGCGATCCAGTGGGTCGAGGTGACCACGCCGAAGGTGCCGAGGATTTCCGGCCGTGTGGTGAAATCAGTCATGCGTCATGCCTTTTCAAGATTAGTGTTCGCGCGGGTCGAGCGCATCGCGCAGGCCGTCGCCGAGAAGATTGAAGCCGATCACCACCAGGAAGATCGCGATGCCGGGCCACATGGCCATCCACGGCGCCTGGCTAAGGAAGTTCTTTGCGATGTTGAGCATCGAGCCCCAGCTCGGTGCCGGTGCCTGCTGGCCGAGACCGAGGAAGGACAGGCTCGCCTCGGCGATGATGGCAGTGGCGACGGTCAGCGTCGCCTGGACGATGATCGGCGCAAAGACGTTGGGGAGGATGTAGCGGGTCATGATGTCGACATGGCCGAGACCGACGGAACGGGCGCCCTCGACATAATCCTCGGTCTTCACCGCCAGCACCTGGCCGCGGGTCAGCCGCACGAAGATCGGCATGGCGGAAAGCCCGATGGCGATCATCGCATTGGTGAGGCTCGGGCCGAGGAAAGCGGCAAGCGCGATGGCGGTGATGAGGAACGGCATGGCGAGCAGCGCCTCGGTCACCCGCTGGATGATCTGGTCGGTCCAGCCGCCGAAATAGCCGGACAGGATGCCGAAGGGCACGCCGATGACCACGGCGATGGCAACCGAGATGACGCCTGCCATCAGCGAGGCACGCGCGCCCCATATCATCCGCGAGAGGATGTCGCGGCCGAGATCGTCGGTGCCGAGCCAGTGGGCGGCCGACGGTGCCTTGCGGATCGCGCCCCAGCTGGTGGCGACCGGATCGGGGATCGGCAGGATCGGTGCCGCCAATGCCAGGATGGCAAAGAACAGGATGATGACCATGCCGACCATCGAGCCGCGGTTTGCCCGCATCTTGCGCCAGGCGCGGCTCTTCTCGCGCGGCTGGGGAATGGGAGCCGTCTGTTCGATGACCGTCATAGGGTTGCCCTCAGGCGCGGGTTGAGGAGAACGTAGAGCACGTCGGCGATCAGGTTCATGAGAATGAAGCCGATGGCGGTGCACATGACGATGCCCTGCACCACGGCGTAATCGCGGGTAAACACGGCATCGACGGTCAGCTTGCCGAAGCCGGGAATGGTGAAGATCTGCTCGGTCAGCACGGCGCCCGCCAGCAGTTCGCCAAACAGCAGCGCCGACAGGGTGACGATCGGCAGCAGCGCGTTGCGGAAGGTGTGGCTGAGGATGATCTCGCGCGGCGACAGGCCTTTGGCCCGGGCAGTGCGGATATAATCGGAGCTGAGGACGCCGAGCATTGCCGAGCGGGTGTGCCGCATCAGCTGTCCGGCGAGCGCCGTCGACAGGACGAAGGCGGGCATGATCATGGTTTTGATCGAGCGTACCGGATCGACGAAGATCGATTCGTAGCCGGAGGCCGGCAGCCAGCCGAGATTGACCGAAACCAGCAGGATCAGCATGATCCCGAGCCAGAAATTGGGAACCGAAAGCCCCGACAGCGCCACCAGGTTTGCGATGTAATCCAGCGCCCGGTTCTTGTAGACGGCGGCCAGGATGCCGGTCGGAATGCCGATCACCAAGGCGAGGATCATCGACATCACGGCGAGCTGGATGGTTACCGGCAGCTTCTGGCCGATCAGCTCCAGCACCGGCTGGTTGGTGCGCAGCGAAATGCCGAAATCGCCGACCAGGATGCCTCCGACCCAGGAGAAGTACTGGACGATCACCGGATCGTTGAGGTGGTATTTTTCGCGCAGGAACTCGATCGTTGCCGGATCGCGCTCTTCGCCGGCCATGGCCAGCACCGGATCGCCGGGCAGGAGTTTCTGCAGCGAGAACACGAAGATCGAGATGATCAACAGCGTCGGGATCGCGACCAGCAGCCGCTTGCCGATATAGACAGGCATGACATCGCCCTCTTGGATTTCAGGTGGCCGCGCGGGAATTTTGTCCCCGCGCGGCAGTCTTGTTCGAGCTTACTTCTTGCTCACGCCCAGCAGGCGCATCATGCCGTCCGGCGACGGTGCAAAACCCTCGACCTTCTTGGAGATGGCGTAGGCGTAGGGCTGGTGGCCGAGATAGATGATCGGCATGTCCTCGTTGAGGATCGCGGTTGCCGCGTCATACTTCTCCTTGCGCACCGAATCGTCCGGCGAGGTGCGGGCTTCGTTGAGGAGCTTGTCGACTTCCGGGTTGCAGTACTTCACGTCGTTGATGCCGCCCTTGCAGGTGACGAACTGGTGGAGATTGCCGTCCGGATCGATGCGGCCGGACCAGTCGGAACGGCTCAGCTGATAGTTGCCGGCCGTCTGTTCCGACAGCAGCGTGGCGAACTCGGTGGCCTTCAGCGTGACGTTGAAGCCGGCTTCGGCAACCATCGACTGGATGACCTGCATCATCTGCGTCTGCGTCGTGTTGTTGGCGTGCTGCAGCTCGATGTCGAGGGATTCGTAACCCGCTTCCTTCATCAGCTGCTTGGCCTTTTCGATGTCACGCGCCGGCACCGGCAGGTTCTTGTTGAACCAAGGGCTCGACGGCGGGAACGGCTGGTTGCCGGCCATCGAGGTGCCTTCGAAGACGATCTGGCCGATCGCTTCGCGGTCGATCGCCAGCGAAAAGGCCTGGCGCAGGCGCTTGTCCTTGCCGAGCGGATTGTCGGCACGCGCGCCGTTGCCGACATTCGCATACATTGCCATGTAGCCCGGGCCGATGATGTCGGCATAGGTGAGGTTCGGGTCGTTCTTCACCGACACAGCGTCGGAGGCCGAGATGCGCTCGGCAATATCGAGGTCGCCGGAGCGCAGGTTGGCGAGCTTGACCGTCGTATCGGGGATCGGCAGGTAGGTGATCTTGTCGACGAGGATCTTGTCCTTGTCCCAGTAGTCAGCGAACTTTTCGAGCACGATGCGGTCCTGCTGGATGCGCTCGACGAACTTGAAAGGACCGGCGCAGACCGGCTTGGAGCCGAAGTTGGCGCCGAGCTCCTTGGCAGCCTTCGGCGCGACGATCATCCCGGCGCGGTCCGACAGCTGGGCAAGCAGCGTCACGTCGGCGGTCTTCAGGGTGAACTTGACCTCCAGGGGACCGGACGCCTCTACCTTGGCCACCGATGCCAGCTCGCTCTTGCGGCGCGATTCCGGCAGGGTCATGTTGCGTTCGATGGTGGCGACGACGGCTGCCGCGTCGAGCGGTTCGCCGTCATGGAACTTGACGCCGTCACGGATCTTCATGGTCAGCACCTTGCCCTCTTCGGACCAGGCCCACTCGGTGGCAAGCTG
Organism: Rhizobium sp. SAFR-030; assembly: GCF_059415005.1. NCBI lineage: Bacteria > Pseudomonadati > Pseudomonadota > Alphaproteobacteria > Hyphomicrobiales > Rhizobiaceae > Rhizobium > Rhizobium sp. SAFR-030. The sequence continues at coordinate 116,732 of NZ_JBPFDO010000001.1, forward strand.
CGGGACGATCTTCATGTTCTGATCGATGTCGACCAGCTTGTCGCACATCGCCGTATAGACGATGCGGCCGACGAAGGTGCGCGACTGGGCCGGGTCCAGTACGTCGGCATCGTCGTTGAGGCCGATCTTCAGTTCGGAAGCGGCGGCGGGAAGCGCCGACAGGGCGCCGAAAGCGAGCGCCGTGGTGAGGCGTAGGAAACGAGACATGGTCATTCTCCTCTGATCCATAGGTCGATTGCATTCCTGGTGCCGGCTTGTGACCTCCGGCTTCCCGTTCTGCCGGGCCTGTCGGCCCGGCGAATTCTCATGAGGCGAGGGCCTCATCGCCGGCCGACGGCGGCAGATCGTGATCCAGCGAGGTTTCGCGGATCAGCCGTTCCTGCAGCATCAGCAGGTGCTGGCGCATCGCCTCGCCGGCCCGCGCCGGATCGCGCTTGGCAATCGCATCGATGATGTCCTCGTGCTGCGCATAGGCAATCGTCACGCCGTTGTTGGAGCGCGCCCGTTCGCGGATCTTCTGCCAGGCCTCGTTCTGCCGGACGTGGTTGATGACGTCGAAGACGGTGAGGAACAGCTGGTTGCGGGCGCTCTGGGCGATCTGCCGGTGAAGCGCGCCGTCCCAGAGTTCGCGCGCATCGGCGTCGTCGCTCTTGGTGATCTTCTGTGCCAGCTCGTGCATGCGCGTTACTTCGGCAGGCTTGGCGCGCAGCGCCGCGAGCTGTGCCAGCTGCGGCTCGATGCGCAGGCGGACCTCCATGATTTCCATGAAATCCGTCCCGGCGACGATGGCACCGACATCGTTGGAGAGGGCGCCGGGGTTCTGGCCAAGGAACGTTCCAGACCCCTGACGCCGCCAGACTTCACCTTCCGCCTCGAGCACTTCGAGCGCCTGGCGCACCGCCCGGCGACCGATGCCGAGCATCTCGGACAGTGCCCGCTCGGTTGGCAGCTTGCCGTCGGCGCCGGTCGTGCCGCGGCGCAGCAGATCGCGCAGCTTCTCGAGTGCATAATTGGCATTGTCGGGCGGTGTCTGCGGCTGGACCATTTGCTGAACCAATTCGATATTGGTTCATCCTCCTGTCACAATAGATCTCTGTCAAGCCATAAATCTAGGCATTTTGACCGGTGCAAATCTTTTGTGCATCTGCACACAGACTTGAATGCAGAAGTTTCTAGGGAACTCCGGGCGGCGTGGAGAAATTGGTCAGGATTGATGGTTACGATTGACCAACAGCAGTTGTTGCGCTGCAATAGAAGCGCATCCCAGACGAGGCACCTTCATGTACACTTACGATCTCATCGCCATCGGCAGCGGCCCGGCCGGACGTCGCGCAGCCATCCAGGCGGCCAAGCTCGAGAAGAAGGTTCTCGTCGTCGAGCAGGGTCGCCGCGTCGGCGGAGTCTCGGTTCACACCGGCACCATCCCGTCGAAGACGCTGCGCGAGACGGCGCTCAACCTCACGGGCTGGCGCGAACGCGGCTTCTACGGCCGCTCCTACCGGGTGAAGCAGGAAATCAGCGCCGATGACCTGCGCCGGCGCCTGCTGATCACGCTTGACCACGAGGTCGAAGTGCTGGAGCACCAGTTCGCCCGCAACCGGGTGCAGCAGGTACGCGGCCGCGCCACGTTCATTGATGCGAACATGCTGGAGATCGCCAAGTCGGACGGCGAGACGCTGCGGGTGACAGCCGCGTCGGTGCTGCTGGCCGTCGGAACCCGGCCCTACCGGCCGGCGCACATCCCCTTCGACGGCCGCTACGTCATCGACAGCGACGAACTCCTGGAGATGAAGGAAGTGCCGCGCTCGCTCGTCGTCGTCGGTGCCGGCGTCATCGGCATCGAGTATGCGACGATCTTCAGCGCTCTGGACACACAGGTCACCGTGGTCGAGCCGCGCGAAACGATGCTCGACTTCATCGACAAGGAGATCGTCGAGGATTTTGCCTACCAGTTGCGTGACCGGAACATGAAGCTGATCTTCGGCCAGACGGTCGAGACGGTCGAGCGCGACGCACAGGCTGGCAAATGCCGCGTGACGCTGAAGAGCGGCCGGATCCTTCAGGCCGAGATGGTGCTGTTTGCCGCCGGCCGCGTCGGCGCGACGGACACGCTGAACCTTGCCGCAGCAGGACTGGAGGCAGACAGCCGCGGTCGGCTGAAGGTCGATCCCGAGACGTTCCAGACCGCCGTGCCGCACATCTATGCGGCCGGCGACGTGATCGGCTTTCCGAGCCTTGCATCGACATCGATGGAGCAGGGACGGATCGCGGCAAGACACGCGGTCGGCGTGCCGGCCAGCGAACCGCCGCAATTCTTCCCCTACGGCATCTACGCCGTCCCGGAGATTTCCACCTGCGGCCTCACCGAAGAAGAGGTCATCCAGCGCAGCATTCCCTACGAGACAGGCATTGCGCATTTCCGCGAGACCTCGCGCGGCCACATCATGGGGCTCGACACCGGCCTCCTGAAGATGATCTTCTCCTTGAAGACGCGCCGGCTGCTCGGCGTCCACATTGTTGGCGAAGGGGCAACCGAACTTGTGCATATTGGCCAGGCGGTCCTGAACCTCAAAGGCACCGTCGAGTATTTCGTCGAGAACACCTTCAACTACCCGACGCTCGCAGAAGCGTACAAGATCGCCGGACTGGATGCCTGGAACCGGATGGGCGAAGGGCCGAAGGAGGCGCCGGTCGCCACGTCGCAGCCGCTCGACAAGACGCCGGGGCTGACACCTGCGGAGACTGAGGCGGCACCGGAAGCCCGCAAGGCCGCCAACATCTGATCTCACAGAAGCCGGAGGTCCAGGCCTCCGGCTTCGCCTGCCCCGGCTTTGCCATCCTGTCGAAAGCCGTGGGCTGCGGCCATGAAAAAGCCGCCTCGGCGTTGACCGGGCGGCTCTTCCAGCATTGCTGCAGGATGTGGCCCCGTTGCCGGGGCCAGATCCGAATATTAGCGCGAATAGAATTCGACGACGAGGTTCGGTTCCATGATGACGGCGTACGGAACGTCCGACAGGGTGGGAACGCGAACGTAGGTGGCGACCATCTTGTTGTGGTCGACGTCGATGTAGTCCGGAACGTCGCGTTCAGCCAGCGAGACCGATTCGAGAACCGTCACCATCTGCTTGGACTTCTGGCGAACTTCGATCACGTCGCCAGCCTTGCAGCGGTACGAGCCGATGTTGACCTTGACGCCGTTGACCGTGACGTGGCCGTGGTTGACGAACTGACGGGCAGCCCAGACGGTCGGCACGAACTTGGCGCGGTAGACGATGGCGTCCAGGCGCGATTCGAGCAGGCCGATCAGGTTTTCACCGGTGTCGCCCTTGCGGCGGTTAGCTTCGTCGTAGGTGGCGCGGAACTGCTTCTCGCGGATATCGCCGTAGTAGCCCTTCAGCTTCTGCTTGGCGCGCAGCTGCACGCCGAAGTCGGAAAGCTTGCCCTTGCGGCGCTGGCCGTGCTGGCCCGGGCCGTATTCGCGGCGGTTGACCGGGGACTTCGGACGACCCCAGATGTTTTCGCCCATGCGGCGATCGATTTTGTACTTGGATGCAGCGCGCTTGCTCATCGCATTTCCTTTCACAGGTTTACGCCGGTCTGTTGCCAAACCGGCTTAAGGAAACACGCCCTCCTAAGAAGCGCCCGCTTGAGGAGCTTCTGACAGGTTTCTCACGGAGCGTCCGGAGACAACCACGGGACATGTCGTTGAAACGCTAGGCGTTGCCGCCCGGCGATTGGGGGTCTTTAGGGGGAACGGTCCGGCTTGTCAACATCGGCCGGCCGAACAGGCGGCCTCTTCGTGGCTTGCCGGCCAATACCGGCATCACCCCCTGCCGGGTGCATTTTTCAGGCACGACGCTCTTGAACGGCTTGCGGGTCTTTCCCATCTCGATCGCCAGCACCGGGCCCCTCTGACGTGTATTGCCGGATCGACCCGTGATGTCGGTGCTTCATCAGCCAACTGGATCCGGCATGGATTATGTCATGGATTTCCTCTGGTTTGATGTCCAGGGCGCTGCCCTGTGGATGTGGCTTACCTTTATCGCAATCGTCGTGGCTCTTCTGGCGCTCGACCTCGGTGTTCTTCACAAGAACAGCAAGGAGATCGGCATCCGGGAGAGCCTGTTGATGTCTGGCTTCTACATGTCGCTCGGCGTGCTGTTCTCCGCCTTCGTGTGGAGCCAGTTCGGTCAAGAGGCCGGCATTAAATACCTGACCGGCTTCGTCATCGAGAAGAGCCTCGCGATGGACAACATCTTCGTCATCGCGATGATCTTCGGCTATTTCTCCATTCCCCGCCAGTACCAGCACCGGGTGCTGCTCTACGGCATCCTCGGCGTGATCGTGCTGCGCGGCATCATGATCGCGGTCGGGGCAGCCGTCGTCGAGAACTATGGCTGGGTGCTCTACCTGTTTGCCGCCTTCCTCATCATCACCGGCATCAAGATGCTTTTCTCCAGCAGCGAGCCCTATGATGTGGAAAACAACCCGATCCTCAAGGTGCTGCGCAAGCGCCTGCCGGTGACCGAACGCCTGCACGGCGAAAGGTTCTTCGTTCGTCAGGCCGATCCCGCCACCGGCAAGCTGAAGACCTACCTGACGCCACTGATGCTGGCGCTGATCCTCATCGAGTTCGCCGACCTCGTCTTTGCGGTGGACTCGATCCCGGCGATTTTCGCCATCACCACCGACCCGTTCATCGTCTACACCTCGAACATCTTTGCCATTCTCGGCCTGCGTGCCCTCTATTTTGCGCTGGCGGCGCTTATCCACCGCTTCGCCTATCTCAAGTACGCGCTGTCGGTCGTCCTGATCTTCATCGGCTCGAAGATCTTCCTCGCCGACATGCTGGGGCTCGCCAAGATCCCGCCGCTGGTTTCGCTCGGCGTGACGCTCGCCATCCTGGCCGCCGGCATCGTCGGATCGCTCTGGGCGACCCGCAACACGCCGGCGGAACTCGACGGCAAGCCGCGCGCCTGACATCGGCCCCTTCAGCCGCGCCGGACATCCGGCGAGGTTTCTCGTTGCGCGCACCGGTTTGGCGTTCACGACCGGTCGGCGGCAGGCTATGATTTTGCTTTCCATCAGCAGAATCGGATGCCTGCGCATGTCTCTTCCCACCGATACCGTTCTCGACCGCTTTCTCCGCTACGTCGTCATCGACACCCAGTCGGAGGCCACCTCCACCAGCCAGCCGTCGACGGAAAAGCAGAAGAACCTCGGCCGGATCCTCGAGCAGGAACTGAAATCGCTGGGTCTTGCGGACGCGCATCTCGACGAACACGGCAATGTCTACGCGACGATCCCGGCCAACACGGCCAAGACCGTGCCGGTGATCTGCCTCTGCAGCCATATGGACACGGCACCGGATTTTTCCGGCACCGGCGTCAAGCCGCAGATCGTCAAGAACTACCAGGGCGGCGACATTCGTCTCGTCGGCGACACCAGCCAGGTGATCCGCGTCGCGGAACATCCGGAACTGCAGGCGCAGATCGGCCACGATATCGTCACCACAGACGGCACGACGCTGCTCGGCGCCGACGATAAGGCGGGCGTGGCGGAGATCATGACCGCTGCGCAGTTTCTTCTCGCCAATCCGCAGGTGAAGCACGGCGCGGTAAAAATCCTCTTCACCACCGACGAGGAGATCGGCCGCGGCGCCGACAAGGTGGACCTCAAAAAGCTCGGCGCGACATTCGGCTATACGCTCGACGGCTCGACCATCGGCGAGATCGAAAACGAGACGTTCTCGGCGGACGGCGTGACGATCGAGATTTCCGGCGTCGCCATGCATCCCGGCACCGCCAAGGGCCGGATGGAAAATGCCATCAAGATTGCCAGCGCCATCGTCGCCCGGCTGCCGCAGGACCAGGCACCGGAGACCACCGAAGGCCGCCAGGGCTTCATCCACCCGGTCGGCATCAGCGGCACGATGGAAGGGGCCAAGATCGGCTTCATCATCCGCGATTTCGAGGATGCCGGACTGTCCGAGAAGGAAGACCTGCTGAAGGCCATCGCCGAGGACGTGATGAACGCCTATCCGGGCTCCACCTACAGCTTCACGGTCAAGGAGCAGTACCGCAACATGCGGATCGTCCTCGACCGGCATCCGGAGATCATGGATAACCTTATCGAAGCCACCCGCCGCGTCGGCCTCGAGCCAAAGATCACCAGCATCCGCGGCGGCACCGACGGCTCGCGGCTGTCGTTCATGGGGCTTCCCTGCCCCAACATCTTCACCGGCGGCCACGCCTATCACTCGCCGCTCGAATGGGTGAGCGTGCAGGACATGGAGACGTCGGTCCGGGCCATCGTCGAACTGGTGAAGGTCTGGGAAGAACGCGCCTGATCAACGCCAGAATACGAGAGCCGGTGTTCCAGACCAACGGCTCTCGGTCTCCGCGCGATATCGCAAAACCCTGGCAGGTGGCGATGTAAAACGAGATGGGCGGCGCCCGAACGCACACGCGCTGTCAGACATCAAAAATGTCGAGATTGCCTAGATAGATAAGGTCACCAAGGTCCATGCCGGAAGGTGACCCTACTCGGCCGCCAACCGGTCGAGCTTCACCGGCTCGTCGTCCTGCGCATCGGGAAGCCCCGGTGCCGTCTGCACGTCGAGATCGGGGAAGGCGACGATCCGCTTGCCGGAGAAGTCCGAATGCACGACGACCAGGCCCTGCTCTTCGAAATAGCCGAGAAGCCGGCGGGCGCGACGCGCCGAATGGGTGCCGTAGGCCTTGGCGATGCGCATGTCGGAGGGGCAAGGCTCGCCGATCAGAGCTGCCTTGGCGAGCATCAGGAACACGCCCTGCAGGTCGTCGGACACCCGCGCCGAAAGCTCCAGCGCCGTCTGCCAGCCGGGGGTCGCGGCGGTTTCCTCGTCGACGCCGGCGCGCGAAATCGCAACCCGTCGGCGGAATTCGCCCATCGGCATCGGCGGGCCCGGCAGACGGCGCATGCGGACGCGCACCAGGAAATCCTGGTAGAGCACCGAATCGGTGCGGTAGGCGGCCTGCGGATCGTCGATGATTTCCGCGAGCACCGCGTTCAGCCGCTCTTCGCGCTGCTCTGCCGATAGCTCGGGCTGCACCGGTCGGCTAGGGTCGGCCGCCATCGGTGCGGCGGCCGGCGTCGAGCGAGACAGCTCCGCCAGGATATCCGTCGTCGGGCGCGGCGCCGGCGGCGCGCGTCGGACGATCGGACGGGTGAATTCTTCCGGATCGGGCGTGAAGATCAGCTCTTCCACATCCTGCGGCGCATCCGGCAGCGGCATGAGCTTCGGCGAGGAGGAGCGCGCCGAGGTTTCGACGTTGCCGATGACGATCGGCAGCGGCCGGCGCGACAGGGCCGGACCGAGTGCGACGAAATTGCCGCGCTTCAGATCGCGGAACATTTCCGCCTGGCGGCGATCCATGCCGAGCAGATCGGCGGCGCGCGCCATGTCGATATCGAGAAAGGTGCGGCCCATCAGGAAGTTCGAGGCTTCGGCGGCGACATTCTTGGCAAGCTTTGCCAGGCGCTGGGTGGCGATGACCCCGGCAAGACCGCGCTTTCGACCACGGCACATCAGGTTGGTCATGGCGCCGAGCGACATCTTGCGCGCATCCTCGGAAATGTCACCACCGACCGACGGTGCAAACATCTGCGCCTCGTCGACGACGACCAGCACCGGATACCAGTATTCGCGGTCGGCATCGAACAGGCCGTTGAGAAAGGCGGCGGCGGCACGCATCTGGTCCTCGAGGTCGAGACCTTCCAGCGTCAGCACGCAGGAGACGCGGTTCTTGCGGATGCGGTTGGCGATGCCGGCAAGTTCCGCCTCGGTGCGCTCGCCATCGACCACCACGTGGCCGTACTTATCGGCAAGCGTGACGAAATCGCCTTCCGGATCGATGACGACCTGCTGTACCCACGGCGCCGACTGCTCCAGCAGACGACGCAGAAGATGAGACTTGCCGGAGCCGGAATTGCCCTGCACCAGAAGACGGGTCGCCAGCAGCTCCTCGATATCGAGCTTGGCCGGCTGCCCGCCGGTCACAGTTCCCATATCGATGCCTACCTGCACTGCACTACCTCGACTGCCGCCACATCATCTGGTCGATCGTTACACGTCGCCCATCGGCAACCCTGTAGCAAATATCCGCCGAGTCGGCTCGGCCAAAGGCGCCCTCATCAACAGGCAATTCTCTCAACGACGGCTCAGGCAGCGGCGCGGCGGAAGCCGAGGGTCAGGAGCCCGGCGCCGATCATCAGTGTTCCGCCGGTGCGGTTGACGATCCGCTGCACCTTTGGCTTGACGATAGTCTCGCGCGCCGCGGACGCCAGCAGGCCGTAGAGGCCGGCATTGATGATGGCGAGCCCGAGAAACGTCGTCTGGAAGATCGCCATCTGGAAGAACAGCGGTTGGGCCAGATCGAGGAACTGCGGCAGGAAGGCGACAAAGAAGATGATGCTCTTCGGGTTGAGCGCCGTCACCACATAGGTGTGCAGAAAGATCCGCACCGGACGCGCTGCGGGGACGTCGGTCGCCTCCGCCGTCGGTTCGCCGACCGGTGTTCGCCAGAGCCTGATGCCGAGATAGATCAGGTAGGCGGCGCCTGCCCACTTCAACCCCGTGAACAGCATGGAGGATGTGGCGAGAAGCGCGCCGAGGCCGAGCATAGACGCCGTCATGGCGGTGAAATCGCCCAGCGCCACGCCGGCAACCGTTGCGGTGGCTGCCCGACGACCGTGCGAAAGCGCGTAGGAAATGACCAGCAGGATGGTCGGCCCGGGGATCGCCAGCAGCACCGCCGAGGCGGCGACAAAGGCCAGCCAGTGTTCGATCGACATAAGTATCATTCCTCCCTGCAGAGGCTGCAGCAATCCACCGTTCGCGCCGCTTGGCAAGAGGGTTGGTCAAAGAGGGTTCCGGCAACATCCGTCGGTAATGGAGGGGAAGATCAGGTCGCGCAGCCAGTCTCTCGATCGTTGGCCTTGCCAAAAGCTTCAGAAACCTCGGTCCCGGTGCGCGACAAGCAGCCGAGATATTCGGCCAGAGGGGCTGAAGGTACCGCCCGATGCCTCCCGGAAATCATCTGGCCGAGGGCCTCTGCGCCGAACGAAGCGTCTCAGGCGGCCGAGTGATCGGCCGCCTGATCGTCAGAGGTTGGGAAACCGGATGCTCCAGAGCGAGAACGACTGGGGCTTCAGCGTCTCGTCTTCGACATGGATGCCGATATCGCGCAGCATGCGATCCGACAGATGACGCGTGTCGTTCACGTGACTGCGGCGCCTGAATGCGGCGACGAGGAGTGCCCGCGCGACCCGCCAGAACCCGAACTTCCGGAAGAGGTCGTCGACGACGTCGGCAACCATGACTTGCATATTGGACATAGCTATTCTGCCCCGGTGCCGCCAGGCAGCCAGGTCCTTTCGATGTTTGAAAAGACGTGGTGCAGGCGCAAGGCGGATCACGACGGAGTCGTGGCGTTGGCTGATCACGTCATGGTTCAGGAGAATGTGCTAAACTGAGGAAATCAGTGCACAAGAAGCCGCTCAGGCGAGCGAGGTTACTCGTCGGGTATCAACCGAATAAGATGGCATGGCCATCACGAGCTGTCCGCCGGAGACGTGCATAAGCATGGTAAAATCGGTCATGGTGCGTCTCCTTTCAATTGTGTGTTGCGGATAGCGACAAGGTGACACAGGCCTTGCTGCTCGACAAGAGCGCAATTGAAGATTGCAGACAAACGCGCCAATCCGTTGCTGAAAAGCAACAGGACGCAACTCCACCCATTGCGTCAGCGGATCGACAGGCCGAATCCCTGCATCAGGCGGCGGGTCGGGAAGTCGGGAGCGCCGGATGTAAGGAGCGCAACGTCCGGCGCGTCCGGATGATCGGTATCGTCGGCTGCCGGTACCAGCCGCCGCGCCTGTCGGGCGATGGCTTCAGCCGGATCGAGCCAGTCGACCGGCCAGGGAGCCAGCCGGCGGAACAGGTTGGCCATGAACGGGTAATGCGTGCAGGCGAGCACGACGATATCCGTCTTCGATCCGTCCTTCTCGACAAAACACGGCAGGATCTCGTCCCGCACGCTGTCGTCTGAAAGAGCTTCTCCGCGGATATAGGCTTCCGCCATGCGCGCCAGGTTTTCTGAACCGACGAGGCGCACGTGGCACTGGCTGGCAAACGACTGGATGAGGTCGCGCGTATAGGCGCGCTTGACGGTGCCGGGGGTGGCCAGCACCGAAACGAGGCCCGAGCGGGTGCGCTCGGCGGCAGGCTTGATCGCCGGCACCGTGCCGACGAAGGTCATCTGCGGGAACTTTTCGCGCAGTGCTGCGCCTGCCAGCGTGAACGCGGTATTGCAGGCGATGACGCAGACTTCTGGACGGTGTGCCTGCAGCAGTTCATCGAACAGCGACAGGATCCGCGCTTTCAGCGCCTCCTCCTCCCAGCTTCCATAGGGGAAGGCCGCGTCGTCGGCGATGTAGACGAAGCGGCGCTCCGGCATCAGCACGCGCACTTCGCGCAGCACCGTCAGCCCGCCGATGCCGGAATCGAAGACCAGGACCGGCTTCAGTTCACTTGCCGTCGTCATTGCGGTCGTCGGCCTCCGCGTTCGGCCCGCCGGCCGTCCACCCGGCCGGTGCCTTGCCCTCGGGCCAGCGTCTCTGGAACCGGTCGAGCGACGAGATCACGCCGCGCAGCACGCTGATCTCCGGCTCCGTAAAGCCCGGCCGCGACAACACCGAGCGCAGGTTGTCGATCATCCGCGGCACCTTGTTGGGCGGATGGAAGTAGTTGCGCGCGCCCAGCGCATCCTCGATCTGATCGAAGAAGCCGATCAGCTGCTGCTTGCTCGCCGGCTTCTGCTCGACCTTCTGGAACGGCGTCGTCGCGCCGTCCTCCATGCCGCTCTTCATCCATTCATAGGACATCAACAGCACGGCCTGGGCGATGTTCAGCGAGGCAAAGGCAGGGTTGACCGGGAAGGTAACGATCTCGTCGGCAAGCGCGACCTCCTCGTTGGTCAACCCCCAGCGTTCGCGCCCGAAGAGAATACCGGTCCCCTCGCCGCTAACGAAACGCTGGCGCAGCATGGCCGCCGCCGTCACCGGAGCGCGCACTTCCTTGAAGCCGTCGCGGTTTCGGGCGGTGGTGGCGAAGACGAAGTTGAGGTCGGCGACCGCCTCTTCGAGCGACGAAAACACCGTCGTCGCCTCGATCACGTGATCGGCCTTGGCGGCGGCGGCCTGCGCCTTCTCGCTCGGCCAGCCGTCGCGCGGATTGACCAGCCGCAGTTCCGCCAGGCCAAAATTGGCCATGGCGCGCGCCACCATGCCGATATTCTCGCCGAGCTGCGGTTCGACGAGAATGATCGCCGGGCCTTCCGCCACAAGTGTCCGCTCGCTGTTGGTGCCTGCCATGTTCAATCCCACATCCGAAATCGGCGCTTCCCTCGCACAGTCGCGGCGAAAAATCAAAGCGCCGTCGGCAGCCCCTCACCTCCAGCGGCGGCAGACAGCCATCTCCGGCAGATGGCCGAACAGGGTTTTCGGTCTATTGCCCTTGGCCCTTGGCCAGCGACTGCATCTCGGCCAGCACCGAATCGCGCTCGCCATCGGCCGCCCGATGGATGTCGTCGATCACCGGCGTGCCGTCTTCGGTGATGACGTCGAAATGCACCTCGGAAACCGAGTTCTTGATCTCCGCCTCGTCGATGCAGGTCCACATCTTGAAGCTCGCCTTGACATCGGTCAGACCGTCCTTGAGGGGACCGGCGCCAATTTCGAGGTTTTCGAACGGGCAGCCGTCCTGCGAGTTCGTCACCACGTCGTAGCCGAAGGGATCGCCCGGCTCGTTGTTTTCCGTATCATAGGCCGGATGCTTCGCGGCCTCCTTGTAGGCGGCCTGGAACCGCTTGCTGAAAAGCTTCGACAGCGGTGCCGGATCGAAGATGTATTTCCAGTCGGCGTCCACCGTGCCCCAGTTGGTCTTGGTGATGTCCATCACCTCGCGCACGGGCGCCGTGACATCGGCGGCGGGCGCCTGGAAGGCGGCCATGGAGATGAAGAGCGCAAGCGGAAGGACGCGCATGATGCTGTGAGAATCCCTGGTTGAAGTGATGCGCGAGATTATCCTGCGGCCCCGGTTTGGCAAAGGCAAATCTGGTCTCTGCGCTTTGCGTTCCGTTCCGGCGGTGCTATAGCGCTCGGGACTTAAGTCCACCCACCGGGACCCCGCTGGTCCCGCATCTCTAAGAGGCAGATATATGAACAAGATCAAGGTCGCCAATCCCGTCGCCGATCTCGACGGCGATGAAATGACGCGCATCATTTGGCAGCTCATCAAAGACAAGCTGATCCATCCATATCTCGACCTCGACATCGATTACTTTGACCTCTCGGTCGAGAACCGCGACGCCACCAATGACCAGGTGACCATCGACGCCGCCAACGCGATCAAGAAGTACGGCGTCGGTATCAAGTGCGCGACGATCACGCCGGACGAAGCCCGCGTGAAGGAATTCAACCTCAAGCAGATGTGGAAGAGCCCGAACGGCACGATCCGCAACATCCTCGGCGGCGTCATCTTCCGCGAGCCGATCATCTGCAAGAACGTTCCGCGCCTGGTTCCGGGCTGGACGCAGCCGATCGTCGTCGGCCGCCACGCCTTCGGCGACCAGTACCGCGCCACCGACTTCAAGTTTCCCGGCAAGGGCAAGCTGACCATCAAGTTCGTCGGTGAAGACGGCACCGTCATCGAGCGGGAAGTGTTCGACGCTCCCGGCGCCGGCGTCGCCATGGCCATGTACAACCTTGACGACTCGATCCGCGAATTCGCCCGCGCCTCGATGATGTACGGCCTGATGCGCAAGTGGCCGGTCTACCTGTCGACCAAGAACACCATCCTCAAGGCCTATGACGGTCGCTTCAAGGACATCTTCGAGGAAGTCTACGAAGCCGAGTTCAAGGACCAGTTCAAGGATGCCGGCATCACCTACGAACACCGCCTGATCGACGACATGGTCGCCTCGGCGCTGAAGTGGTCGGGTGGCTACGTCTGGGCCTGCAAGAACTACGACGGCGACGTTCAGTCCGACACGGTCGCACAAGGTTTTGGCTCGCTCGGCCTGATGACCTCGGTCCTGCTGACCCCGGACGGCAAGACGGTCGAAGCGGAAGCCGCACACGGTACCGTGACGCGTCACTACCGCCAGCACCAGAAGGGCCAGGAAACCTCGACGAACTCGATCGCCTCGATCTTCGCCTGGACACGTGGTCTGGCGCACCGCGCCAAGCTCGACGACAATGCAGAGCTCGCACGGTTTGCCTCGACGCTCGAAAAGGTCTGCGTCGACACCGTCGAAAGTGGCTATATGACCAAGGACCTGGCGCTGCTGATCGGCCCCGACCAGCCGTGGCTGTCGACCACCGCCTTCCTCGACAAGATCGACGAGAACCTGCAGAGAGCCATGGGCGCCTGAGCCCAGGGACACTGTTGACAGACATGAAGCCCGGCCGCTCGCGCCGGGCTTTTTGTTGACGCCGATCGTCGACGCTTGTCAGGTGCGGCGGACGGTCGTAGAGAACGAACATAAAGCGAACGATGAGGGAGACTTCCGTGGAACTGACGCTCTATACCCACCCGATGTCGCGCGGCCGCATTGCCCGCTGGATGCTGGAGGAGATCGGCCAGCCCTACACGGTCCATCCTCTCGCCTACGGCGATGCGATGAAGGATGCCGCCTACCGCGCCATCAACCCGATGGGCAAGGTTCCGGCCCTGATACACGGCGATACCGTCGTTACCGAATGCGCGGCGATCTGCGCCTATCTCGCCGACACGTTTCCGCAGGCTGGTCTTGCGCCGACGGCGGGTGAGCGTGGCGCCTATCTTCGCTGGCTGTTCTTCGCGGCCGGACCGCTGGAAGCCTGCGTCAGCAATCGCAGCCTCGGCATCGAGATCCCCGAGGAGAAGCGGCGGATGATCGGCTACGGTTCCTACGAGACCGTGGTCGAGGCGCTGGACGGGCTGCTGTCCGAGCGCGCCTATGTCGCAGGCGAACGGTTCACCGCAGCCGACGTCTATGTCGGATCGCAGGTGGCGTGGGGAATGATGTTCGGCACGCTGGAGCGCCGCCCGGCATTCGAGGCCTATGCCGCGCGGCTGATGCAGCGCGACGCCGCCAAGCGGGCGCAGGCACTGGACGACGCGCTGGCAGAAGAGATGCAGCCGAAAGCCTGAAGCCTTCGCATTTCATGCCGTGCCGCCGGCCGGCTTGCCGGCGGCACGGCTGCTTTCCGTTTGGCGTGCCGCCTGCCTCGTGATATGCAGCGGCCCATGCAAAACACCTCTTCCCTTACACCCGTGCACGTCGTCGGTGGCGGCCTTGCGGGCTCCGAAGCCGCCTGGCAGCTGGCCGAGGCCGGCGTGCCCGTCATCCTCCACGAGATGCGCGGCGTGCGCGGCACCGATGCCCACAAGACCGATAGCCTGGCCGAACTGGTCTGCTCCAACTCCTTCCGCTCGGACGATGCGACCGCCAATGCGGTCGGCGTCATCCATGCCGAGATGCGGCTCGCCGGCTCGCTGATCATGGCCTGCGCCGATCGCCACCAGGTCCCCGCCGGCGGAGCGCTGGCCGTCGACCGCGACGGGTTTGCCGAAGCCGTCACCGAAGCGATCGCCGGCCATCCGCTGATCACGGTGGTCCGCGAAGAGGTCAAGGGCCTGCCGCCTGAGACATGGGGCCTGACGGTCGTTGCCACCGGACCGCTGACGTCCGCCGCCCTGGCGCAATCGATCCAGGCGCAGACCGGCGAGGATGCCCTCGCCTTCTTCGACGCCATCGCGCCGATCGTCCATCGCGACACGATCGACATGGACATCTGCTGGTACCAGTCGCGCTACGACAAGGTCGGGCCGGGCGGCAACGGCAAGGACTACATCAACTGCCCGATGGACAAGGATCAGTACGATGCCTTCGTCGATGCGCTCATCGCCGGAGACACGGTCGGCTTCAAGGAATGGGAAGGCACACCCTATTTCGACGGCTGCCTGCCGATCGAGGTGATGGCGGAACGCGGCCGCGAGACGCTGCGCCATGGCCCGATGAAGCCGATGGGGCTGACCAATTCGCACAATCCGACCGTCAAGGCCTATGCCGTGGTGCAGCTGCGCCAGGATAACGCGCTCGGCACGCTCTACAACATGGTCGGCTTTCAGACGAAGCTGAAATACGGCGCCCAGGCGGAGATCTTCCGGATGATCCCCGGGCTGCAAAATGCCGAATTTGCCCGCCTCGGCGGCCTGCACCGCAACACCTACATCCATTCGCCGACGCTGCTCGATCATACGCTGCGACTGAAGAGCCGTCCGGCTCTGCGGTTTGCCGGCCAGATCACCGGCTGCGAAGGCTACGTGGAAAGTTCCGCGATCGGCCTGCTGGCCGGCCGATTTGCCGCAGCCGAGGCACGCGGCGAGACACCCTCGCTGCCGCCGGCCACGACCGCGCTCGGAGCCCTCCTCAACCACATCACCGGCGGCCACCTTGTCTCCGACGACGAGCCCGGCAAGCGTTCGTTCCAGCCGATGAACGTCAATTTCGGCCTGTTCCCCGAGCTGGCACCCGGATCCATCGTCAGGCCGGAAGGCGTCAAACGCTTCCGCGGCAAGGACAAGACGATCATGAAGCGGCAGCTGATGGCGCGACGGGCGCTCGAGGATTGCGCCGGCTGGCTCGGCAAGCCGGTTCCTCCGGCGGCCATTGTTTCGGCCGAACCGTCGGACGAGAGCCCGGCCGGTTCGTCAGATGGTGGAGCCGTCGCGCTTGGCGTCGGCGTCGCCTGATCCGGCAAGGCCGGCGGCGACATAGTTTCCGAGCAGCCAGAGCGACACTTCCGCCGCAATGGCCGCACTGGCAAACACGAACTCGCCGTTCTGCGTCGGCGAGTCGAGGAATTCCACGGCAAAGCCGCGGCCGTTGAACAGCGGTGTGACGCGGGCACGTCCCGGCTCGATCAGATGGCAGGCATAGTGGTGGCCGTAATTGCGCATCACGCCCGCCTTGTTGTCGTGCAGCCGAACGAAGATGGCGTTGCCATCCACGGTCTCATGAAGATTGCGGATCGCCTCGTTGGGGAAAGCCCGGCCGAACTCGATGATCGCCAGCCCCGCATCGTGGCGGCTGCCCTCCTCGCGATCCTTCGCCATCCGCGTCGCGTAATAGGCGATGAGGATGACCACCAGAGAAATGATCGACCAGGTCACCAGGCTCACTTTTGATCCCCTTCACAGCCAATGCCAGCGCATCGTGGAGATTAGTGCGCGAGGCTTGTGCGAGTTTGACCTTGGTGGCGCGTGGGATCAGAGTCGCTTGAGGGCGAGCGTGCGCACCATGCGCATCTGCCGCCGCCACTGCGGCGGCTGTAGCGGTGCGTCGAAGAAACGGCTGCCGAGGCTTGCCGCACGCCGCAGGACGGGTTCCGCCAGCGATGCGGGCAGGAAGGCGGCGAGAATGGCCGGCGGGATTGTCCCGGCCTTTCGCGCCTGAGCGAGATGATCGAGGCCGAGGCCGGCCAGCGCTGCAATGGCATGGCCTGCCTGCTCGTCCGCCTCTCCAGACAAAAACCTATCCCGATCGAGGCCCGTCGCCGACAGGATGTCGAGCGGTACGTAGAGCTGCCCGCGGCGGCGATGCGACGGCATCAGCAGCAGCAGGCCGGCGATGGCCTGAGCGACGCCTGCGTGACCGGCGATATCCGACGCCTTCATCGCCGACGGCGCGTCGAGCACCAGGCCGGCAAGCTGGATGAGCGCCGAAGCGGTTTCGCCCGCATAGCCCTCCAGGGCGTTTCGATCCGGCAGCGGATCGTCGTAGAGGTCGAAGATGCGCGCATCGATCATGTCGATCAGCGTCCGGCGCGGCAACTCGTAGGCGGCAATCGTCTCCAGCAAGGCAGCGGCGACCGGATTGGCGGCGCTCTCGCCCTGCTCCTGGCCCTCCAGCAGATCCCGCCACCACTGAAGGCGGATCTCGCCGGCCAGCGGCTGCTGCACGACGTCGCGCACCCGGGCAATTTCGGCATTGAAGGCGTAGAGGGCAGCCAGCGGGCCGCGCTTGGCCGCCGGCGACAGGAGGCAGGCAAGGTAGCGGTCGCGATCCGTGTCGCGCAGCGTCGACAGGCAGATCTCCCAATGATCGGCGGCTGTTGCCGTCAAAGCCTATTCCTCCGCTTGCCGCTTACGTCAGACGGCGATCAGAGCGGCGGCCACCGGCCGCTGCTCGCCGAGCATGATGTTGTACGTGCGGATGGCGGCTCCGGTTCCCATGGGATCGGCAGATATTCCCCGTGCGCGGAAGGCAGCCTTCAGCGCAGCCGGCAGGGGACGGATGGTGTGGCCGGTGCCGACGAGCAGGAATTCGAAATCAGCGGCCTCCGCAATCACCCGCTCAAAGGCCTCGATATCGAGCGGCGCGCCCTCCTCCATGCTCCAGCCGTAGATGCCGGACGGCAGGCAGAGCAGCGATCCGCGATGCGACATGTCGGCAAAGCGGAAGCCGCCATTGCCATAGGTATCGATCGGTGCGCGGCCCGGAAAGTGGGCGTCGCGGATATCCGGCACGCGCGGCATGTCAGGTTCTCCGCTTGCTGCCGGCGATGCTGGTGCCGGGGCTGACGGCGCCTTCATTGGTACCGAACGCATCACTGCGCAGGCGGAAGGCGATCAGCACAGGTGCAGCGATATAGATCGACGAGAAGGTGCCGACGGCAACGCCGAATAGCATGGCGAAGGTGAAGGAGCGAATGACCTCGCCACCGAAGATGTACAGGGCCGAGAGCGCGATCATGGTCGTCAGGCTGGTGAGCACCGTGCGCGACAGTGTCTGGTTGATCGAGATGTCGATCAGCTCCGACAGCGGCATCTTCTTGTAGCGCCGCAGGTTCTCGCGCATCCGGTCATAGACGACGACGGTATCGTTCAGCGAATAGCCGACAATGGTGAGGATGGCCGCGATGCTCGTCAGGTTGAACTCGATGCCGGTCAGCACGAACAGGCCCATGGTGAGGATCACGTCGTGCATCGTGGCGATGATGGCGCCGACGGCGAACTGCCACTCGAAGCGGACCCAGATGTAGATGAGGATGAACAGCAGCGCCACGCCGACACCAAGCGTCGCGGTGAAGGACAGCTCACTCGACACGGCCGGTCCGACGACCTCGACACGGCGGAATTCGTAGTCCTGCTCCAGGTCGTTGCGGATGCGCTGCAGCGCCGACTGCTCGGCATTCTCGCCGCCGTCCTGGGCCTGTACGCGCACGAGAACGTCCTGCGTCGAGCCAAATCCTTGCGCCTGCACTTCACCGAGGTTCAGCTGATCGAGCCGGGCGCGGATGTCGCCGATATCGGCATCGCCCTGACGCGCTTTCAGCTCGATGATCGAACCGCCGCGGAAGTCGATCCCGAAGTTCATGCCGACGCCGGTGAAACCGATGACCGATGCGATCGACAGGGCTGCCGCGAGCGCGAAGGTGTATTTGCGGATGGACATGAACGGCAGGCCGCGTCCGTCGAAGATGCCGGTGCGGATGCCCTTGGGCAGCTGCTTCGGCCGGGCGCGCCGCACCCACATCGCAAACATCCAGCTGGTGAAGGTGAACGCCGTGAACACGGTCGTGACGATGCCGACGGCCAGTGTCACGGCAAAGCCGCGGACCGGGCCTGAGCCGAGATAGAAGAGCACGACGGCTGCGATCAGCGTCGTCAGGTTGGCATCGACGATGGTGCCGAAGGCGCGCTTGAAGCCGCTGTCGATGGCCGGCAGCAGCGATCGCCCGCTCTTCACCTCTTCGCGGATACGCTCGTAGATGAGGACGTTGGAATCCACCGCCATGCCCATGGTCAGTACGATGCCGGCGATACCGGGCAGTGTCAGCGTCGAGCCGATGAGGCTGAGCACAGCGAGGATCATGATGATGTTGGCGGCGAGCGCGATGTTGGCGAGCAGGCCGAAGAAGCCGTAGAAGGCGAACATGAAGCCGGCCACCGCAATTGCGCCGATGACGCTGGCGACGACGCCGGCGCGGATCGAGTCGGCGCCGAGGCCTGGTCCGACCGTCCGTTCCTCGACCACCGTCAGGGTCGCAGGCAGTGCGCCTGCACGCAGCAGGACGGCAAGATCGTTGGCGCCTTCAACGGAGAAGTTGCCGGAGATCTGGCCCGAGCCGCCGATGATCGGCTCGCGGATGACCGGCGCCGAGATCACCTGGTCGTCGAGGACGATGGCGAAGGGGCGGCCGACGTTCTGCTGCGTCGCCTGCGCAAAGCGCTGCGCGCCGCGTGCGTCGAAGCGGAAGGTGACGACCGGTTCGTTGTTCTGCTGGTTGAAGCTTGCCTGCGCATCGACGAGGTTTTCGCCGGAGACCAGCGCCTGGCGCTCCACCAGATAGGGCACCGGCGGATCGTCGGTCGAGTACAGGACCTCGGAGGCGGCCGGCGGCCGGCCGTTGACGGCTTCCTGCACCGGCACGCTGGTATCGACCATATGAAAGGAGAGCTTGGCGGTCTGGTTCAGCAGGCCCTTCAGTCGCTGCGGATCCTGGAGGCCGGGAACCTGGACGATGATGCGGTCGTCGCCCTGGCGCTGGATAAGCGGCTCGGTCGTGCCGAGTTCGTCGACGCGACGGCGCACGACCTCGATCGACTGGTTGACCGCACCGGAGAGGCGGTAGGCGATGCCGGCATCCGTCAGGTCGAGGCGCAGTAGGCCCTCGCCGGCGTCCTCGAGCGTGACCTCCTCGATCGTGCCGCCAAAGGTGCCGGAAGAGACCGGCTGCAGCAGCGGCTGCAAGGCCGTGCGCGCCGCTGCAAGCTGGGCGACGTCGGTGATTCGCACCTGGATCTGCTGGCCCGTTCCGGTCAGGCCGGTGTAGCGGAAATTCGCCTGCCGCAGCACATTGCGCACGTCACCAACGATCGTTTCCAGCCGTTCCTTGACGATATCGGCCGGCTCGATCTTGAGCATGATGTGCGACCCGCCCTGCAGGTCGAGGCCGAGCGTCACCTTCTTTGCCGGAAACCAGGCGGGCAGTTTTGCCAGCTGGTCGTTGCTGAAGAAATTGGGGGCCGCAACGAGTGTGCTGATGGCGATCACGCACCAGATCAGCAGGGTCTTCCAGCGAGAAAAATACAGCATGGCGCTCTCAATGATCCGGTAATGATCCGGTGGATGGCGCCGGCCCGACCGGCCGGCGTCGCAGGTGTCAGGCGTTTTCGGTCTTGACCGGCTCGCCCTTGACGCGAACTTCGGCCACGTAGCTGCGCAGCACGCGGACCTTCACGCCGTCGGCGATTTCGACTTCCAGTTCGTTATCGTCGATGACCTTGGTGACCTTGCCGGAGATGCCGCCGCCGAGAACGACCTGATCGCCACGACGGATGTTGGTGAGCGTCTCCTGCCGCTTCTTCAGCTGAGCGCGCTGCGGGCGGATGAGGAAGAAGTACCAGACCACCATCAGCGGCGCGAAGAGGAAAAGCATTTCCAGTCCCGATCCGAATGCGGACGAAGCCGGTGCAGCACCCGTGGCTTGGGCAAATGCTTCTGTAACGAACATGGATAACTCCCAGAGATAAGCAAGAACGGAGGTACGCTCCGCAGAGGCCGCCGAGATATAGTTGCGAACACGGCGGATGCAACTGTAGCGGCAGCCGGAGAGTACCGATTTAAGGCCTCTTACCCTTTCGATAGGCAAAAGGCCATGCTACCCGCAGCGAAATCCGCCACGCTTGTGGCAAGGCAATCCGGAGGTGAGGATGTCCACCGATATGAGCGAGCTCTTGCTGAGCGAAGTACGCCGGCTGGCGGATGCGCTGGAGCGGCTGGCGGGCCCTCCTCCGGCCAAAAATGACTGGTCCGCAGCCGACTGTTTCGTCTGGGTGCCGGTCAATCAGTACCTCCAGCCGGTGGCTCGCCCGAACCGCGTCGCTCTTGGCCTCATTCGCGGCGTCGATCACGTTCGCGACATCCTCCACGAGAACACGCTGCGCTTCGCCGACGGCTACGCCGCCAACAACGTGCTCCTCTGGGGAGCCCGCGGCATGGGCAAGTCGTCACTGGTCAAGGCGGTGCATGCCGATGTCCAGGCCGCCACGCAGACTCCGCTTAAACTGGTGGAAGTGCACCGCGAGGACATCGCCTCGCTGCCGGCGCTCCTCGATATTCTCAAGTCGTCGGGCCTCCGGGTCATCGTCTTCTGCGACGACCTTTCCTTCGATCACGACGACACGGCATACAAGTCGCTGAAGGCGGCGCTCGACGGTGGTATCGAGGGCCGTCCGGACAATGTGCTGTTCTACGCAACCTCCAACCGCCGGCACCTGCTGCCGCGCAACATGATGGAGAACGAGCAGTCGACGGCAATCAACCCGTCGGAGGCCGTGGAGGAAAAGGTGTCGCTGTCGGACCGATTCGGGTTGTGGCTCGGTTTCCACAAGTGCAGCCAGGACGACTACCTGTCGATGATCGACGGCTATGCGCAGCACTTTGACCTCGGCCTCGATCGCGAGACGCTGCATCATCAGGCGCTGGAATGGGCGACCACCCGCGGTGGACGCTCCGGCCGCGTCGCCTGGCAGTACATCCAGGATCTCGCCGGGCGCCTGCGAAAGCCGCTCGAGCGGGTTTGATAGTCTCGGCATTCGCCGAACACAAAAAAGCCCGGCGCGATGCCGGGCTTTTTCGCATTCCTCGTACGCAATACAGATCGAGGAACGGAACTGCTTGTCTTCCTATTCGAGGAAGGTGATCGGGTTGACCGGCGTCGCGTCCTTGCGGACTTCGAAGTGCACCTGCGGACGCTTGGCGTCGCCGCTCATCCCCGAAGTTGCGATCGTCTGGCCGCGCTGAACCTTCTGGCCGCGCGACACCGAGATGTTCGAGGCGTGCCCGTAGACGGTGACCTTGCCGTCGTCGTGGCGCACCAGCACCGTGTTGCCGAGCTGCTTCAGGCCGTTGCCGGCATAGATGACGACGCCATTCTCGGCAGACTTGATCGGGGTACCCTCGGGCACCGAGATGTTGATGCCGTCGTTGCGGTTGCCGTCGACGTTCTGGCCGTAGGATGCTGTCACCGCACCGGTTACCGGCCAGCGATACTTGGAGATGCCGGTCGCCGTCGGTGCGGCGGCGCTGACATCCGACTTCTTCTCGACGTCCGTCAGGCTTGCCGACTGGGCGCTCGGCGCTTCGACCGCCTGTGCCGGGGCATCGGGCTTGGCGACAACCGGCTCAGCCTTGATCGGAGCGGCCGGCTTTTCAACTGCCGGACGGACGATCGACGCCGTCTTCATCTGGTCGCCAGCCTCGCCGGAAACCTTCAGCGTCTGGCCGATCCGCAGATTGCCGTCGTTGAGGCCGTTGTCAGCTTTCAGGCGGTCGATCGGCGTCCGGGTCGCCTGGGCGATCTTGCTCAGCGTGTCCCCGGCCTTCACCGTATAGCTGCCGGGGGACGGCGGTACGGCGCTGCCACCGGTGGGCGGCGTGAGCTTGGCACCTTCGGCCTGCGCCTTGTCGCGCGCCGTGGCCGAGGGAAGCACCGCAACCTTGTCGCCGTTTTCACGCGCCGGCATCGGCGGATTGCTGTCCTTCGGGAGATCGATCGAGCCGGCGGCCATCTTGGCGGCATTGCCGCCGCCGAAGGTCGGGATGACGACGATCTGGCCGGCGGTCAGAGCACCGCCGTTGGCACGCAGGATTTCCTTTTCCGGCACGCCGTAGCGACGCGAGAGCGTGGCGGCGGTTTCACCGGGACGAAGCGTGACCTTGGGTGCGTTGGCAGCCGACCAGCCGGCCGGGCGTGTCGAGCCGGTGGTGACGTTGTCGCCATCGACGGCCGGCGGACGGCGAACGGGTGCGGTCTCGGCGGTGCGCGGCGGCAGCGGCTGGGCCATCGCCTGCTGGCGGTTCTGCGGTTCGCTCACCGGCGGCAGCGAAGAGGAGCCAGGTGCCGACAGCGTCGAGCGCTGGACGGCGACGGGAGCGGCAGCCGAGCGGGCCGGCGAAGCCGATGCAGACGGGTAGCTGCCGGAGTTGGCCGAAGGATAGGATTGCGCGACGGGGCTGCGGCCTGCGCCGTAGCTCGGCTGGCCGCCGTTACCGACGTCCTCGGTCGGCATTGGCGCCTGGCCGTAGGCGGCACCGCCCTGCCGTTGCGGAATGGAGGCCGTGGTCAGGTTATCGCGGTCGAAGACACCTGCGAACCGGGTCGCGTCGGAGCTGCACCCCGTCGCGGCACTTGCCAGCAGAGCCGCCACGGCGATGCGCACGGCTGACTTTCTTACATTCGACGTTTTTTTCACACGCATGACCCGACCTACAAGACGCAACCACATTGAGAGTGATTAAAGCGCGTTAGTCTTACCGACGGGTTAAGGTGCCGACAGGTCGATCATTTTTTTGAGAAATTGCTAACCATGAATCGGGCCGGAGACGCGGCTGATTACCGAGATCAAAGATGCGCCGCGATGTGGGTGACGAGCGGCAGGTAGGGTGCCTGAAACAGGTCCTCGCGCTCGAAGCGGCTGCCGGTCTTGGTCAGCCGCACCATCATGCAATGTTCCTCGTCGATCATCAGCGGCGCCACCATTGAGCCACCATGCACCAGTTGATCGGCATAGAAACGCGGCATTACCGGAAACGCAGCGGTCACCAGGATGCGATCGAAGGTCCCCTCGCCCGGCAGACCATTGCTGCCGTCCGCCTGGCGGATGATGACGTTGCGCAACGCCAGCGCCTCCATGCGCGCCTGCGCTGCCGTAACCAGCGTCCGGTAGCGGTCGAGCGACAGAACCCGCTCGGCGGTGCGCGCCATGACGGCGGTCATGAAGCCGCTGCCCGTGCCGATTTCGAGCACCCTGTGGCCGGGCTTCACCTGCAGCCGCGACAGGATGCGGACGGCAAGATCGGCGCCCTCCATGAATGAACCGCAATCGATCGGAATGCTGCGGCTGGAATAGGCTTCGGCCGTGAATTGCGGCGGCACGAACTGCGAGCGCGGCGTCTGCTCGCAGGCGGTCAGCAGATCGAGGTCGGTGATGCCCTCGGCGCGAAGCCGAAGCACGAGTGCCGCAAATCCCTCCCTCTCGATCATGCCTGATTTCAAGCAAGGTCTCCCAGGGCAGCGGCCAGCCGGTCGCGGACCGAATGATCGGTCAGATCTAGCTTCAACGGCGTCACCGAGATCCTGTCGGCGCGCACCGCATGAATATCGCTGCCTTCGTCGAACTGTCCCGTACGGGTGCCGAAGCGCAGCCAGAAGTATGGATTGCCGCGACCGTCCTGGCGCTCGTCGACGACGAGGGCGAAATCGGTGCGGCCCTGCGCCGTCACCGACAGGCCGGCTACCGCGTCCGGGGCACAGGCAGGGAAGTTGACGTTCAAGAAGGTGCCGGCCGGCAGGTCCTGCGTCATCAGCTTCTGGATCAGCGCCGGTGCATGGGTCTCGGCGACCCCCCAGGGAAGCGTACGCACGCCGTCCTCCATGCGGACCGCCTGGCTGAGCGCCAGCGACCGGACGCCCTGGATCGTGCCCTCGATCGCCGCCGCCACCGTCCCGGAATAGGTCACGTCGTCGGCGATGTTGGAGCCGGCATTGACGCCCGAAAGGATGAGGTCCGGCTTGCCGTCGAGGACGTGACGGATGCCCATGATGACGCAATCGGTCGGCGTGCCGCGCAGTGCGAACCGCCGCTCGCCGATCTGGCGCAGCCGTAGCGGCTCCGACAGCGTCAGCGAATGGGCAAGGCCGCTCTGGTCGGTCTCCGGCGCCACGATCCAGACATCGTCGGTGAGCGTCAGGGCGATGCGCTCAAGCGCTGCCAATCCGTCCGCATGAATGCCGTCATCGTTGGTCAGCAGGATCCGCATCGTGTCGTCAGGCGCCTTTCTCGATTTTCGTCAGGCCGCCCATGTAGGGCAGCAGGACGTCCGGAATGGTGACCGAGCCGTCCTCGTTCAGGTAGTTTTCGAGGACAGCGATCAGGCAGCGGCCAACGGCCGTGCCGGATCCGTTCAGCGTATGGACGAAGCGCGGCGTCTTCTCGTCCTTCACCCGGTAGCGGGCGTTCATCCGGCGCGCCTGGAAATCGCCGCAGACGGAGCACGACGAGATTTCGCGGTAGGCATTCTGCCCCGGCAGCCAGACTTCCAGATCGTAGGTCTTGCGGGCACTGAAGCCCATGTCGCCGGTGCACAGCGCCATGGTGCGGAAATGCAGGCCCAGCCGCTTCAGCACTTCTTCGGCGCAGGCAGTCATCCGCTCATGCTCGGCCACCGCGCTTTCGGCATCGGTGATCGACACGAGTTCGCATTTCCAGAACTGGTGCTGGCGCAGCATGCCGCGCGTATCACGGCCCGCCGATCCGGCCTCGGACCGGAAGGAGGGGGTCAGGGCGGTAAACCGCAGCGGCAGCTTTTCCTGGTCGAGGATTTCGCCCGAGACGAGGTTCGTCAGCGTCACCTCCGCCGTCGGGATCAGCCAGCGGCCGTCCGTCGTGCGAAACAGGTCTTCGGCAAACTTGGGCAGCTGGCCCGTGCCGAACATCGCCTCGTCGCGCACCATCAGCGGCGACGAGACTTCGGTGTAGCCGTGCTCGCGCGTGTGGAGGTCGATCATGAACTGGCCGAGCGCCCGCTCGAGCCGGGCGAGCTGGCTGGTCAGGACTGTGAAACGGCTACCGGACAGCTTGGACGCCCGGTCGAAGTCCATCATGCCGAGCGCTTCGCCGATGTCGAAGTGCTCCTTGGCCGCATGGTTCCAGCCCGGCTTCTGGCCGATCACCCGGGCGACGACGTTGTCGTGCTCGTCCCTGCCAACCGGCACGTCGTCGAAGGGAATGTTGGGAAGCTGCGACAGAACGTCGTCAAGCGCTGCGATCGCGGCGCGCTCGTCCTGCTCCACGGCCGGCATCGTTTCCTTGAGATCCGACACTTCCGCCTTAAGCCGCTCGGCAAGCTCAGTGTTCTTCTGCGCCATCGCAGCGCCGATCTCCTTGGAGGCGGCATTACGACGCGACTGCATGTCCTGGAGCTTCTGGATGACGGAACGGCGCGTCTCATCCAGCGCGATGATGGCGTCGGCCTGCGGCTCGGCGCCGCGCTTGCGCAGCGCCTCGTCGAGGAGAGCGGGGTTGTCACGTATCCACTTGATATCGAGCATCGTCGTTCCAGGTCGCCTGCGGTTGTGGCCGTAGGGCTCTGCCCGGCCGTCGAAGAGTTGTGCCGGCCGAGGCATCCGTCTCTGATGAACGGATGCTACGCCTCTTCGGACTTCGCCACGGATGACGACGGCTCCGCCTCGGCCAATGTCTCGCTGGCGCGTTTGCGCTCAACGAGTCGAGCGGCATAGATGGAAATTTCGTAGAGAAGGATGGTCGGCAGTGCAAGACCGATCTGCGACATCGGATCGGGAGGGGTCAGCACGGCTGCCACCACGAAGGCGATGACGATTGCGAACTTGCGCTTTTCGCGCAACCAGGTGCTGGTCAGCAGCCCTACGCGGGCCAGCAGCGTGGTGACCACCGGCAGCTGGAACACCAGGCCGAAGGACATCACCAGCGTCATGATCAGCGACAGGTATTCCGACACCTTCGGCATCAGCGAGATGGCGACTTCGCCATCGACGGGCGCCTGCTGCATGGCGAGGAAAAACCACATGACCATGGGCGTAAAGAAGAAATAGACGAGCGCCGCGCCCAAAAGGAAGAGGATCGGCGAGGCGATCAGGAACGGCAGGAAGGCCGCCCGCTCGTTCTTGTAGAGCCCCGGCGCAACGAACTTGTAGAGCTGCGAGGCGATGATCGGAAAGGCGATGACCAGCGCACCGAACATGGCCACCTTCACCTGCGTGAAGAAGAATTCCTGCGGCGCGGTATAGATCAGCTCGGACTTGCTGATATCGAGGCCCGCCCACAGGACCGCCCACTTGTAGGGCACGACCAGCACGTTGAAGAGCTGCTTGGCAAAGAAGAAGCAGACCAGGAAGGCCAGGAAGAAGGAGGCAAGCGACCAGATCAGCCGCGTGCGCAGTTCCATCAGATGCTCGATGAGCGGCTGTGGCTTGTCTTCGATATTGCCGGTCATGCATCATCCATGGGGGTTACGGGCTTCTTGCGGGCGCGCGCGACCGGCTTCTTGCTCGCCGGCGGTTCGGCTGCTGCCGCCGCGTCGAGCGCCTTGGCGGTACGGCTACGGCGTGCCGCAGGCGCAGCCGCCGGAAGTTCGGTCGCCGCGAGCGTCACGACCGCTGCCTTGCGCGGCGCACGAGCCGGTTTCTTCGGCAGCGCCGCCGGATCGCCAGCCTGCGCGACAGGGCCTGGAGGCGCAGCAGTCGCGCCAGCCGCCGGTGAAGTTGCTGCCGGTGCGCCGGGTGCCGGTGTGGCAAGCGGCGTGGGCGAAACCGGATCGGTGGCCGACACGGCAGACGCGTCCGATACCGGCTCGGCCAGCGGATCGCCCTGCTGAGGCTTGTTGCCGATCTCGCTCAGGGGCGGCATGGCCGTCGCCTTCTGCAGGTCGTTACGGATCTCGTTGCCCATGTCGCGCAGCGGATTGATCGCCTCGCGCAGCGCATTGGCCGGATTGAACCGCTGCGCATCCGAGATCGTCTGGCGAACGTCATCCATGTCCGCCTCGCGCAGCGCCTGGTCGAACTGCGTCCGGAAGTCGCCCGCCATCTTCCGCAGATTGGTGGTCATCTTGCCGAATGCCCGAAGCATCGGCGGCAGATCCTTCGGCCCGACGACGACGATCAATACGATCGCGATGACTAAGAGTTCGGTCCAGCCGATATCCAACATACGCTACGCTCCTGAGGGGACGCGCCGCGAGGGCGCGGCACCGGATGCTTACTTCGTCTCTTCCGGCTTGTGATCGACGGTCTTGCCCGTCGCCGTCGTCGTCGTCGTGGTGCTGTCCGGATTGTCGTCGTCGGCCATGCCCCGCTTGAAGCTCTTGATGCCCTTTGCCATGTCGCCCATGAGCTCGGGGATCTTGCCGCGTCCGAAGAAGATGAGCACGATGACCAGAACGATCAGCCAGTGCCACACACTAAAAGAACCCATGACTCCACTCCATGATTTCGCGTTGCGTCCGATGTAAGCCGTTTGCGGACTTTTTCAAACAGCAAAATGTCGTTCGTCCCGCCGATGACAGTAACATCCACGAGACATTCGCGGCACCGCATGGGTCTGCGGCTTGCCTCCGGGATTTTCGACTGGATTGAACTTCGATTGTCCTCGCCGCATGCGACAAGAAGACGCCTATTCGTCGCCGCCACCCGGCGTCAGCAGGCCGAGTTCCTCGAGATCCAGCTGGGTGATCGGATCTTCGTCTTCCGACAGTTCGTCGGCCATCAGCGGAATCGGAATGCGAAAATCGGACGGAATGCGGCCGGACAGCAGCCCTGCCCCCTTGAGCTCCTCAAGACCCGGCAGGTCGCGCAGCTCCTCCAGGCCGAAGTGATCAAGGAAGCGCGGCGTCGTTCCGAGCGTCACCGGACGGCCGGGCGTCCGGCGACGTCCCCGGAAGCGGACCCAGCCCGCCTCCATCAGCACGTCGAGCGTTCCGCGCGAGGTCTGGACGCCGCGGATCTCCTCGATCTCGGCGCGCGTCACCGGCTGGTGATAGGCGATGATCGAAAGCACTTCCAGCGCCGCCCGCGACAGCTTGCGCTGCTCGCTATCATCGTGGCGAATGACGAAGGATAGGTCGGCGGCGGTCCGGAAGGCCCAGCGGTCCTCCACCCGGACGAGATTGACGCCGCGGCCTGCGTAAAGATCGACGAGCTTCGACATCAGCCGGCGCACATCCGTGCCGCGCGGCAGGCGTTCGGCGAGATAGGCCTCCGACACCGGTTCGGCGGCGGCAAATACCAGCGCCTCGGCGGTCCGTTCGGCTTCCAGTTCGAGAACGGTCGCCATCGACTCAGCTCCGTTCACCTCGTCCCGATCGCCCCGGGTGTCGTCTCCGGAGATGTCTGCCGCCGTCATTGCTCGTCCCTCGGGCCGGTCGGGCGGCCCTCGGAGCGACGCATATAGAGCGGCTGGAAGACGCCGTCCTGGCGCATTTCGAGCCGGCCTTCGCGCACGAGTTCGAGGGAGGCCGCAAAGGCGCTGGCGGTCGCCGTTACCCGTTCGGCGGGCGGCAGATAATCGAGCAGGTAATGCTGCAGCGCGGTCCAGTCGCCGATCTCGCCAAGCATCGCGGTCAGCATCTGGCGCGCCTCGACGAGCGACCAGACCTTGCGGCGCTCGATCGTCACATGCGTGACCGCCTGGCGCTGGCGCAGGTTGGCATAGGCGTTGAGCAGATCGTAGAGGTTCGCCTCGAACGGCGCGCCGCTGCGTTCCGGAATATGTTCCGGCGCGCCGCGGGCAAAAACGTCGCGACCGAGCCGGTTGCGGTTGACGAGCCGGGTCGCCGCCTCGCGCATCGCTTCCAGCCGCTTCAACCGGAAGGCAAGCGTTGCCGCCAGCTCCTCGCCGGATGGTCCGTCCTCCTGACGCACCTGCTGGGGTATCAGCAGCTTGGACTTGAGGTAGGCAAGCCACGCCGCCATCACCAGGTAATCGGCGGCAAGTTCGATGCGCACGCGCCGGGCGCTATCGACGAACTGCAGGTACTGCTCGGCAAGCGCCAGTACCGAAATGCGGGCCAGGTCTACCTTCTGGGTGCGGGCAAGATGCAGCAGCAGGTCGAGCGGGCCTTCGAAACCGCCGACGTCGATGACCAGCGCCGGCTCGGTGACGCCGCGCGCTTCGCTATCCTGCCAGAGCCTGTCCATCGGAATGGCAGGTTTGGATGTATCAACGGCCATGCCCTGCCCCTGTCCGCGATCACCCTCGGCGCGCCGTCTCAGACGGAGCCCAGCAAGGACCAGAATTCGCTGCGTGCCGCCTCTTCCGAAGTGTCGTCCGGTGCGGGGAATGCCGCTTCGACCGCTTTCACGCGCCGCAGCCGCTCCCCGTCGAGGACGGGCACCTCAGCGACAACCTGCTTCATTTCCTCCATCACGCCGTTGCAATGCAAGACAATATCGCAACCTCCGGCGACAATATCGGCGGCGCGTTCACCAAGCGTGCCCTTCAGAGCGTTCATCGAGCTGTCGTCGGACAGCAGCAACCCGTCGAAGCCGATCCTTCCGCGGATGATCTCGTCGATGACCGTCCTGGAGGTGGTGGCCGGCCGCTCCGCGTCGATGGCGGTGAAGACGATATGGGCGCTCATTGCCATCACCTCGTCCTTCATGGCGCGGAACGGCGCGAAGTCATGAGCATCCAGTTCTTCGACGGAAGCAGTGACGACCGGCAGGTCGTGATGCGAATCGACCGTCGCCCGGCCGTGGCCCGGCATGTGCTTCATCACCGGCAGCATGCCGCCCGCCTTAAGGCCAGCAGCTGCCGCCCGTCCCATCGCCGTCACCAGCCGCGGATCGCTGCCATAGGCGCGGTTGCCGATCGCCGGCGTCGCACCCTCCACCAGCACGTCAAGCACCGGCAGGCAATCGACGTTGATGCCGAGCCGCGTCAGATCGAACGCATGCAACCGCGACATCAGCCAGGCGGCGCGCAACCCCTGCTCCGGGTCGGCCACGAACAGTGCGCCGAGTTCGGCGGCAGCCGGATACTTTTCCACAATCGGCGGCCGGATACGTTGAACCCTGCCGCCTTCCTGGTCGATGAGCACCGGCGCATCCGGCCGGCCGACGGTGTCGCGCATCGAAGCGACGAGATCGCGGATCTGCTGCGGCTCACCGAGATTGCGGGCAAACAGGATGAAGCCCCATGGCTGTTCGTCGCGATAAAGAGCCACTTCGTCAGTGGTCAGCGCCTGGCCTGCGCAGCCGAGGATCATTGCCTTGGTCCGGGTCATGTTGAAGAAATTCCCCCTGCATTCTGTAGGGCTGCAGCAGGCGCTGCGGCCGATACGAAAAACGGGGCACAAAGGCCCCGTTCCATTCGAAAAGCGTCGTCAATCCTCAGCGGGCGATCAGGCAGGTGCCACCGGCCGAGCGGTACTTCTCGCACATCGCCGCGGCCTCGTCCTTGGATCCGGCCGGGATGCGGACGCGGTAGAAGGTGCCCTTGCCGGCAACGTCGGCCCTGGCGATATCGACGCCGCGTCCACCGATGACGCCGGAGAACTTCGACGACAGGTTGCGGTACGACTTCTGCGCATCGGCTTCCGAGGGAAGCGAGGCGATCTGAATGAAGTAGCCACCGGCCGCGCTGCTTGCGGCAGGCTTCTGCGGCTGGAGCGATGCCGTCTGCACGGCTGCCGGAGCTGCTGCTGCCGGGGCAAGCGGCGCCTGCGCCGTCGGACGCGTGCCGTTCTGGACATTGCCCTGTTCGCTGACGGCGGCAACCACACGGACCGGCTGTTCGGCCGGCCGGGCGCTTGGCACGGGCGTGCCCTTCGGCGTCGTCGTGCCGGCGGTCACTGCAGGCGCTGCGGCGCCGGTCAGCGCCGTCGTCTTCGCCACGTTGACATCCGACAGCTGGGTGGCCGGATGATCGCTGACGGTGGCAATCTGCGAAGTGCTTGCGGTCTGCATCGGCTCGGCGAGTGTCGGAGCCGCCGGTATCTTTTCGGCACGCACGGCGGCCGTCGCGGCGGTTGCAGCCGGAACCTCGGTTACCTGCTCGACAAGCGTGCCATCCGGACGGACGATCATCGTCTTGACGCGGCGCGGCATGACGGCGAGCTGATCATGCTCGCCCGGCTTTCCGGATGCTTCCACCTGGTCCGGCATCAGGCGTGGATCCTGCGTGTCCGCCACCTGCGTCACGCCCTCGCCTGCTTCGTCTTCGCCTTCCAGCGAGAAGCTTTCCGGCACCAGCGTCTTCTGCACGACGTCGACCGGCTGTTCATCGGAAGAAATCAGCGCCGCCTGCTTCGGATCGCCCAGCGATCCGCTGGCGACACGGTCGTAGACCGCCTTGTCCTGGTTGGGTACAGTCTTGCCACCCGGGTTTTCCGGCACGACCTTGATCGGATCGGTATCGGCAGCGATGACCACCGGAGCACCGTCGCCACCAAGGCGACCGCCCTCGCTCGCATACCAGGCGTAGAAGGACAGGCCGGCAATACCAACGAAGCCGGCGACCGACAGCGGCATCATCCAGGAGCCCAACGAGCGGCGCGGCGCGGCGTAAGCGTCGTCGGTCTCGACCTGCTCGTCGAGCGTCTTGCGCATCAGCGGCGTCGACAGGCTACGTCGGAAATCTTCCTCCAGCGCCCGTTCGAACTCGTCCAGACCATCATTGAACGACTTGGTTTCCGTCACCGCCGGCTGTGCCGTGGCGCGCGCCGGCTGCGTCGTCGGTGCCGAGGCAGCCGTGGCGGCTGGAAGTGCCGTCTCGAGGAAGCTCGCGAGTTCCGCGTCGAGGTCGAGGTCGTAGTCGTGCTGCGGCGCGACCGGCTGCTCGGGCTCGTGCACCGGGATTTCCGGAACGTTGAGATCGGCAACCGCTTCCGGCATATCCTCGGCTTCCGCCAGCAGCGCCGGGTCGAAGGCATCGCTGTCCAGAGCGAAAGGATCGGGAACCACCTGGTGCTCGGCTATTGCAGCAGCAGCGACCGGAGCCGGTGCGACGGCGACTGGCGCGGCAGACCGCGCGGTGGCGAGGAACGGCGGAACCGACGGGCTGACCGAGGCGGCGACCGGGGCCGGCTCTTCGACCGCGACCGAAGGAGCAGTCACGGGCTCGGTCACGTAAGACGGCTCGACCGCGCGGGGTGCCGGATGGACCACCGGAGAGGCGACCATCGGCTCGTCTACCATCAAGTCGGAGAAATCGAGTTCCAGATCGTCCAGGGCAAGCTCGAATTCGTCATCCGCCAGATCGGCGGCGACAGGCTGCGGAGCCATTGCTGCGACTGGCGCTGCGACCGGTGCTGCGACAGGCATTGGCGCAGTCATGACGTCGGACCGATTGCCGATAACAGGCGCCGACATCGTCGCCGGCTTCTGCGATACGCTGTAGTGGTCGACGTCGTAGGCGGGCTCCGGCTGTGCCGAGAAGGTGGCCTGGTCCGGAGCGGCTTCTTCAGATCTCGCGGCAACGGGCACCATGGGCGCCACCGGTTCGCGACGCTCATTGATAGGCTGCACGACCGGCGCCGGCTGATCGACACTCAGCTCGGCTTCCATCGCCGCACCGAGATCGAAATCGTTCTCCCACGTATCCGCCGACAGCGGCGGCGCCTGGATGGCGGCCGGAACCGGCTCCACCATCGGGCCGAGCGACTGGACGGACGAAGCGAGCTGGGCTGCAAGCGCCGGTGATTCGGGCATGATCGACGGGGCGGCAGACGCCGCGGATGCGGTCATGCCGGGCTCGACCCGCGTCTGGGCGAGGTTGAAGTTGGCGATCGGCATCCGGAAGCCGGGCTCGTAGGCGCGCGCCGGAGGACGACCCGACTTGGGTGCCGGCGCGACGGCGGGAGCGGCAATCGAGCCTTCGAGTTCGGAGATCAGGTCCACGTCGAAGCCACCGCGCGGTGCAGCGACAGCAACCGGCATCGGCTGGCGGTCAGCCGACAGGCTCGACAGATCGCTATAGTCGGGCTGGACGGCAGCCTGCGTCACCGGCGTTGCCGGGCGTGCCGTGAACAGCGGTTCCGAGCGGGGAGCGGCCGGCTCGTCGTCGGCAAAGGGATCACGTTCCACAGGCGGCGCGACAGGTGCAGCACGGGCAGCAACAGGCGCCGGCGGAGCGACGGGCAACAGCGGAGCAACGGGAATGTCGGCAACCGGATCGAGGTGCGGCGAATCGAAGTGCTCCAGCTCGTGCAGCAGTTCATCTTCCAGATTGAAGGCCGGCTCTCGCCGCGCAGGTGCGGCGTCATACGGCCGGTTCCCCGGCCGCTCCTCGAAGCCCGCAATGCGTGCCAGTTCCGCCAACGGATCGTCGTCGGCGAAGAAATCCGGTCCGCTGTTGCGGCCAAGTGCAACGCTGTTGTCTGCCATACCCTCGTCCACTTACCTACGCTAACACAGTCATTGCCAGCGCATTATGGGTAAATGGTGGCGCTTTTACCGCATCTCGTCCGGAGCTGCTGTGCCAGTTATGGCCAATCCGGATTTCAAAACAGACGCGACGGCGCGCACCAGCCCAAGCCTGGCGATACTGGATTTTCGGTCGTTATCCTTAACAAACCGTAAGTCAGGGTTGTCTTTGCCCTTATTCCAGTGCGCATGGAAGGAGCTTGCCAGATCATAGAGGTAAAAAGCAAGCCGGTGTGGCTCCTGAGACAGTGCCGCGGCCTCGATCAGGCGCGGATACTCGGCAAGCTTCGCCACCAGCTGGATTTCGGTGGGGTCGATGATGTCGCCGGCCGCCGCCGCCAGGTCGAGTGATTCGATGTCGAGGTCCGGAAACGCCTCCTTCGCCTGCCGGAAAACCGACATGCAGCGGGCATGCGCGTACTGCACGTAGAAGACCGGATTGTCCTTCGACTGCTCCGTCACCTTGGCGAAGTCGAAGTCCAGCGGCTCCGAGCTCTTCCGGTACAGCATCATGAAGCGGACCGAATCGCGGCCGACCTCTTCCACCACGTCGCGCAGCGTGACGAAGTCGCCCGAGCGCTTCGACATCTTCACGGGCTCGCCGTTGCGGTAGAGCTTGACCAGCTGGCAGAGCAGCACCGTCAGCTTCGCAGCGCCTCCGGACACAGCGCGCGCCACCGCTTCCAGCCGCTTGACGTAACCGCCATGATCGGCCCCGAGCACGTAGATCATCTCGTCATAGCCGCGGTCGAACTTGTCCTTGAAGTAGGCGACGTCGGCGGCGAAGTAGGTGTAGCTTCCGTCGGACTTGATCAGCGGCCGGTCGATGTCATCGCCGACATCGGTCGAACGGAACAGCGTCTGCTCGCGGTCTTCCCAATCCTCGGGCAGCTGGCCCTTCGGCGGCGGAAGCGTGCCGCGGTAGACGTGTCCCTTGAATGTCAGGTCGTTGATGGCCTGGCGGATACGGGCAGCGCCATCGGCATGCAGCGTGCGCTCCGAGAAGAACACGTCGTGGTGGACGTTCAATGCCTCGAGATCCTCGCGGATCATCGCCATCATGGCGTCGATGGCGCGTTCCTTGACCAGCGGCATCCACTCGTCCACCGGCTTGTTGTGCAGCCGCGTGCCGAATTCCTTGGCCAGCGCCTGGCCGACCGGCACGAGATAGTCGCCCGGGTAGAGGCCGGCCGGGATCTCGCCGATGTTTTCGCCGAGCGCCTCGCGGTAGCGCAGAAACACCGAACGCGCCAGCACGTCGATCTGGCTGCCGGCATCGTTGATGTAGTATTCCTTGGTCACCTCATAGCCGGCAAAGCCCATGAGGTTCGCCAGTGCATCGCCGACGACCGCACCGCGGCAATGGCCGACATGCATCGGGCCGGTCGGGTTGGCCGAGACGAACTCGACATTGACCTTCCTGCCCTGCCCGACGCCCGAGCGGCCATAGGCCGTGCCCTCGCGAATCACGGTGGCCAGCAGCCGCTGCCAGTAGGCAACCGACAGGCGGATGTTGATGAAGCCGGGACCGGCGACGGTGACCTCGACGATGTCGTCGTCTTCCTCAAGCCGAGCGGCGATGATATCGGCCAGCGCCCGCGGATTCGTGCCGAGCGGCTTTGCCAGCACCATCGCGGCATTGGTTGCCACGTCGCCGTGCGACGGATCGCGCGGCGGCTCGATCGTCAACCGGCCGAAATCGACGCTGTCACGCTTTTCCTTCACGATATCAAGTGTTTCGAGAGCGGCTTTGATCCGGACTTCGAAATCGGCAAAGAGGTTCATGTGGTGCATCCGGGCAAACGACGGCGCGTGCGTCCGTCAGTCAAGGTTCGGTTGGTGGGGTGCCTAGCCCAAATCCGGGGTATGGTCAAACATTCGCCGGTGCGCCTTCACCGCATAGGTGTCGGTCATGCCGGCCAGGTAATCGCCGACGTGGCGGGCCTTCGCCGCCTCGCTAAGGCCGGCCATGTGGCTCACCCAGTAGTGGCTCTGCATCTGCGACGGATCGGCCATGTAGGCGCCGAACAGGTCGGTGACGATCTGCGCCGCTCCGGCCCGGATATGCATGATGTCGGGGTGCCGATAGATACGCGAGAACAGCAGCTTCTTGATCGCCCGGTCGGTCTCCTGCATCTCCGGCGAGAAAGTCGCGATGACGCAGTCATGGCCGCGGATATCGTTGGCGCTCTGCGGCCGCAGCGTCGACAGCCGCTCCTGCGCCACGCCGATGACGTCCTCCACCATGTGGGTGATCTGACGGCGCATGATCTCGTTGGCGAAGCGCGCGGGCTCCAGATGCGGATATCTGAGGCGCACCTCGGCCATCATCGAGGCGAGAAAGGGAATGTCCTCCAGCATATCGAAGGTAAGGTATCCGGAGCGCAGCCCGTCGTCGATGTCGTGCGTGTTGTAGGCGATGTCGTCGGCGATCGCCGCGACCTGCGCCTCAAGACTTGCATAGCTCGACAGTTCCAAGTCGTTGATCTCGCAGTAGTCGAGGATCGGCTGCGGCACTGGACCGTGGGTGCCGATGCCGTTCTTATCCATCAGCGGTCCGTTGTGCTTGACCAGACCTTCCAGGCTCTCCCAGGTCAGGTTGATGCCGTCGAACTCGGCGTAACGGCGCTCGAGCTTGGTAACAATGCGCAGCGACTGGGCGTTGTGGTCGAAGCCGCCATAGGCCCCCAGGCATTCATGCAGCGCGTCCTCGCCGGTATGGCCAAACGGCGTATGGCCGAAATCGTGGACGAGCGCGACACCCTCTGCAAGATCCTCGTCGACCTTCAGCGCCCGGGCCAGGGCTCGGGCGATCTGCGCCACCTCGATCGTATGGGTCAGCCGGGTGCGGTAGTGGTCGCCGTCGACGCCGATGAACACCTGCGTCTTGTGCTTCAGACGCCGGAAGGCCGTCGTGTGGACGATGCGGTCGCGGTCGCGCTGGAACTCGGAGCGGGTCAGCGACGATGGCTCGGGCACCAGCCTGCCGCGCGATGCCCAGGCGTCGGCCGCATAGACGGACTTTTCGCCGGAGCCGAAGCCAAGACTGCGAGTATCGATCGACATGCTCTATTCCGTTTTCGACGCATGGAAGGTCAGGTGCGCAGCGAAGCACCATTGACGCTTGATTTAAGCCTTCATACCTATAGAGCAACACGGCGCATAGCCGGTTGCGCAATCTCCGGGCCTTGAACCCGGCAGGAAGGCAAAAGCGATGACTGATATCAATGTAACCCTCTCCGATGCAGCTGCCCGGCGGATCGCCGAAATCGTCAGCGCCGATACCGGCAAGCAGGCTCTGCGCGTCTCCGTCGAAGGCGGCGGCTGTTCCGGCTTTTCCTACAAGTTCGACCTCGTCGACGATGCGGATGCCGACGACGTGGTGATCGCCAAGGGTGAGGCCAAGGTGCTGATCGACAGCCTGTCGCTCGTCTACATGGCAGGCTCGGAGATCGACTTCGTCGACAACCTGCTCGGCCAGTCGTTCCAGATCAAGAACCCCAACGCTGTCGCCAGCTGCGGTTGCGGCACCAGCTTCTCCATCTGACGGCTTCCTCGGCCTGACTGACCCGCCCCGACCCGCGTCCGGAGCATCGCTTCAACTTGCGTGGATGACGGCAGTTGCCGCTTTCAATGCCTGCCCCATCGGCTAAAAGAGGCGGACAGCGCAAGGACCGGAAGTCATGAAGATCGCCACCTGGAACATCAACGGCGTCAAGGCACGCATCGACAGCCTGCGGCAGTGGCTGAGCGATTTCAGCCCGGACATCGTCTGCCTGCAGGAGATCAAGTCGGTTGACGAAGGCTTTCCGCGGCTGGAGATCGAGGCGCTCGGTTATAATGTCGAGACGCATGGCCAGAAGGGCTTCAACGGCGTCGCCATCCTCTCGAAGCTGAAGCCCGAGGATGTCCTGCGCGGCCTTCCGGGCGACGATACGGACGAGCAGTCGCGCTACATCGAGGCCGTGTTTTCGATCCCATCCGGCGTGCTGCGCGTCGCGTCCATCTACCTGCCGAACGGCAACCCTTCCGACGACCCGGTCAAATACCCTTATAAACTCGCCTGGATGGATCGGCTCGCCCGCCACGCACAGGCACGCCTGCTGCTGGAGGAGCCGCTGGTGCTGGCCGGCGACTACAACGTCATTCCCGAGCCGCACGACTGTTTCGATCCCGCCGCCTGGGTGAACGACGCGCTGTTCCTGCCGCAGACGCGCGCCGCCTTCCGCCGGCTGGAGAACCTCGGCTTCACCGATGCCGTCCGCGCCACGAGCGACCAGACGAAACTCTATACGTTCTGGGATTATCAGGCCGGCGCCTGGCAGAAGAACAACGGCATCCGCATCGATCATCTGATGCTGTCGCCGGAAGCGGCCGATCGCCTGGTTGCAACGTCGATCGCAAAACAGGTGCGGGCCTGGGAAAAGCCGTCGGATCACGTGCCGGTGGTCGGCACCTTCGACTTCGCCAGCCGGCTCTAGCCTCAGTCAAGCAAGCTTTGATCCGACAGGAAACGTCGTTCAGTCGGCGTCGTCGCCCTGGCCGAACTGCTGCGCCAGCGCCACGGCGCTGCGGCGATCCTGCTCGTTGGACAGCGAGAAGGCGTCCTCCTGCAGCTCTTCCATCCACGGGCAGTCCTTCTTGTTGCAGCGGTCCAGCGCTGCCGTCAGGAAGGCAAGACCGCGGACGGTTTGCCCCTCCTGGAACAGCACGTCGCCGAACACCGCCATGGCACCGGCGTGGCCGGCCTTGCGGGCCTGGTTCAGCCATTTCTTCGCCTGCTGCACATTGGCAGAGCCTCCCTCGCCCATCAGCATCATGCGGGCCAGCTGGAACTGCGCCTCCGACACGCCGAATGTCGATGCGACCTGGAAGTAGATCTGCCGGGCCTGGCCCAGATCGGCCTTGACCGGGGTATTGGCGATCCCGTTGCGGTAGTAGTCGGCGAGCGCCAGCAGCGCGTTGACGAAGAAGCCGGTGTCTTCCGAACCCGGCTCGACGCCCTGGTTGGCAATCTCGCTGTAGATTTTGAACGCTTCGAAATCGTTCTTCGCCACGCCGTCGCCATAGGCGTACATGTTGGCAAGCGCCCAGCGCGAACCGGTATGACCCTTTTCCGCAGCGTAGCGATAGGCTTCGACCGCGTCCTTCTTCTGACCGTTCTTGTAGGCCTTGAAGCCGAACTTGAAGAGGTCGAACGGACCGGATTCCTTCGTCACGCCCGCAGTGATGTCAAAACAATAGCCTGATTGCGCGACCAGCATCCCGGGCAGGAAGCCGAGTGTCAGGAGCCCGACAGTGAGCATGTTGAGGCGAGGCATGTTTAGACTTCCTTAACCATGCCGGTGCTTGATGCGGGACGGGTGTTCGCTACGGTCGCTGTCGCCGCGGCCCGTAGGGCCAGCTCGCCAGAGCCTTGATAAGAGGTCATGTACGTACTCCGAACACACATTCGATCGCGCTTGCCAGACAACCGGCTGGGCGGAACTGCGACGATCGGCGACCGATCGCAGCCTCACGATAGAACGTGTTTCCGGCAAGACTACGGTCCCGCTCTGCAATGTGCGGTCGCGACGCGCGACGGGCATCGACGAAAGTCGAATGTCCCCGCATCCACGGCATTTCACTGAAGAATTCGCCCATATTCACCCAACACGCCCCCGCCCCCGCAGGTCCGCTTACTTCAATTGACACATTCGCTGCGCCCCGTTTGTGGCGGGAAGTAGACCGATTGGCCGGCACCGAGACTACGTCGCATGGTCTGAAGAAACTGTTGCCGAATCGTCACAAAATCGCGGGCGCCAGCTAGGCCGGAGGCGCACGAAAAAAAAGGCCCGGACGGATCCGGGCCTTCGGTTGCATTGCGCGGATGAGATCAGAACTTCACGCGGACCGAGGTGGAGATGGCGGCGACCAGATCGTCATCAAAGTCGTAGCGCGAGTCTGCGCCATACTGGACGCCGTTCAGCGTCACCGGGCCGGACGAGCCGCCGGTCAGCACGCCGAGAACGCCCGTGAGGCGGAACTCGACATTCTGCGTCGGCGTGTAGGCGACCGACGCTGCCGCCGACCAGGTGTCGGTCTGCGTGCCGAAGCCCTGGCTGGTGCCGCGGTCCCAGGTCAGAGCCAGTGCACCGCTCCATTGTTCATCGAACTTGTGTCCGACGCCGCCGGTGACTGTCCAGCCGTCGCGGTAACCGAGATCGAGTGAGGTGATCTGGCTCGCGGTCGTGCAGCTCGACGTGGTGCCGGCGACGCAGAAGGGGATCGTCGACAACTGGCTCCAGTCGACCCACTTGGCCGAACCAAAGACCAGCCAGCCAGGAGCGACCCCAGTCTGGAACTTCAGCTCCACACTGTCGGGCATGCTCTGCGATCCGAACACGTTGTAGACGCGTCCGCCGACAGGTGTGAGCGCTCTGGGAACCTGCGTGAGATTGAGCGTGCCGGTGATGTCGTCGAGCTTGACTTCACTGTTGTAGACAAGGCTCGCGCGGAAGGCATATTCCGGTATCTCGTAGGCAAGGCCGGCGCGCCAGCCCCAGCCGCTGTCCTCAAGATCCAGGCGCCCAACGCCGTTCCCAAGTGGGGTCGGAGGAACGACCAGACGCTCCTTGAAACCTTCGACTTCCTGGTAGAAGCCGCCGCCGATGATACGCAACTGACCCGGACCCGCGTCGAAGCGGTAGGAACAGGTGACAGCGTAATTGTCGCTCTCGACCTTGGTCTCGATGTTCTCATTGGCGCCGCGCCAGTTGGCGCCGGGCTTCGTGTGTGCTCCCCATGGCTGCGAGTAGTCGGCCATGCAGTCGACGCTGTCGCCAAGACCGGCCTTGATGCCGACGCGCGGCACCCAGTAGTTCTCGGAATCGTTTGCCGTCGTCGTTCCGCCGTTGCGGCCATCCGATCCCAGACCATTCGCCGGGTTGATGTCGCGGGCGTTCTTCAGCTCGCGCTGCGGAGCAACGAATGTTGCCGACGCCTCCCCGGCCACAGTGGCCGGATCGAACAGCAGATCGATGTTGTAGCCGCCGCGCTCAAGGCCGCCGGCCATCGCCGTGGTGTGAAGCGCGCCGACCGCGACCGCGGCCAGAAGGCCGCTCGTAATTGTGTATCTTACCATATCTCTCCCACTCCCAAGGTAAGTGACCCTGGCCAGCCTAGTGACGCGCGCCTGAAAAACAACGTCGGCTAGCAACGGTGCAGCGCAGCATGCAGGTCTCAAAGTTACGTAAGTTCTTCAGCTTCTCGCGCGCCGACGCAGAATGGCTGGTGTTTTTTGCGTCAAGCTTGCGCCCTGGTGCGCGCATTAGAAAAACGTACTCAAAGTTCGCGGTCCGTTGCACATTCGCCACATAGGCGCATTTCTCGCCACGATCTGCTGCCTCCGGGAACCGTTTGCGGCCGGACGCAAAACGGCCCGCGGAATGGATCCCGCGGGCCGTTTTCTTGTCCGTTTATTGCAGGTGATTCAACCGGCTTCGTTGATCCGCTGCAGCGCCGTCTGAAGGCTTGCGCGCTGCACCTGAAGCTCGGCCAGCCGTTCGCGTTCGGCCGCGACCACTTCCGGATCCGCATTGGCGACGAACCGCTCGTTGCCGAGCTTCTTCTCGGTCCGCTCGGTGTCGGCATCCACCTTGCCCAGCGCCTTTTCGATTCGCGCCCGTTCGGCTGCCACGTCGATAAGGCTGCCGAGCGGCAGGCAGGCTGTCGCCTCGCCGATCACCACCTGGGCTGCACCGCGCGGAGCGGCATCGGCAAGCTCGATGGTCGAGACGCGCGCCAGCCGCTTGATCGCCGGCTCGTGGCGCTGCAGGCGTCCTTGCGTCAGCGCGGTTGCACCGACGACGATCAGCGGCGCCACCGCCGACGGCGGCACGTTCATCTCGGAGCGGGCGGAGCGCAGGCCCGTCACCAGATCGACCAGCCAGTTGATCTCGGCTGCCGCACCGTCATCCTCGAAGCCCGGCTGCGGCCAATCGGCATGGCACAGCAGACCATCACGCGCTGCCGTGTGCGCCCACAACTCTTCCGTCATGAACGGCATGAACGGGTGGAGCAGCTTGTAGGTCTCTTCCAGCACGTAAGCGACGCAGCCCTGGGCCTCGGCCTTGGCCGCCTCGTCTTCGCCGGCAAACACCGGCTTCAGAAATTCGAGATACCAGTCGCAGACCTGGTTCCAGACGAAACGGTAGAGGCTGCTCGCCGCATCGTTG
This sequence comes from Rhizobium sp. SAFR-030, assembly GCF_059415005.1. NCBI lineage: Bacteria > Pseudomonadati > Pseudomonadota > Alphaproteobacteria > Hyphomicrobiales > Rhizobiaceae > Rhizobium > Rhizobium sp. SAFR-030. The sequence continues at coordinate 159,007 of NZ_JBPFDO010000001.1, forward strand.
AACCGCTGCGTCTCGATGGCGGTCGTCACCTCGCGGATCGTCGCCGTCAGCTCGGTGAGGATCCAGCGATTGATGGTCAGCGTCGCGGCCTGCGGCACGAAATGCGGATCGCGCTTGACGCCGTTCATCTCGGCAAAGCGCGTCGCATTCCAAAGCTTGGTGCCGAAGTTGCGGTAGCCGGCAATGCGTGCCGGGTCGAGCTTCACGTCGCGTCCCTGGGCCGCCATGATCGCCAGCGTGAAGCGCAGCGCGTCGGCGCCGTATTCGTCGATCAGCTCCAGCGGGTCGATGACGTTGCCCTTCGACTTCGACATCTTCTGGCCGTTCTTGTCGCGAACCAGCGCGTGCACGTAGACGGTGTTGAAAGGCTCCACCGGGTTGCCGTTCTCGTCCTTCATGAAATGCAAACCCATCATCATCATCCGGGCGACCCAGAAGAAGATGATGTCGAAGCCGGTGACCAGGACGTTGGTCGGGTAGTAGCGGGCAAGCTCCGGCGTCTGGTCCGGCCAGCCGAGCGTCGAGAACGGCCAGAGCGCCGAGGAGAACCAGGTGTCGAGGACGTCTTCGTCGCGCGTGAGGATCTCGCCGGGCGCAAAGTTTTCGAGCTTTTCCTGCACCCAGGCCTTCCACGGACCTTCATGCGCCAGATAATGCTGGATCGCCGCGTTGAGCGCGTCTTCCTCGGTCTTTTCGACGAAGCACTGGCCGTCCGGGCCATACCAGGCTGGGATCTGGTGACCCCACCAAAGCTGGCGGGATATGCACCAGGGCTGGATGTTCTCCATCCACTCGAAATAGGTCTTGTCCCAGTTCTTCGGCACGAACTTCGTGCGGCCGTCGCGCACCGAGGCGATCGCCGGCTCGGCCAGCGTCTGGGCGTCGACGAACCACTGGTCGGTGAGCATCGGCTCGATGACGACGTTCGACCGGTCGCCGAACGGCTGCATGATCTTCTTGTTCTCAACGTAGGGGACGTCATTGCCCTCTGCGTCCTTGACGGTAACGCTCAGACCTTCGGCGTTGATCGCATCGACGATCCGCTTGCGGGCTTCCAGCCGGTCAAGGCCGCGATATTCATCCGGAACCAGGTTGATGTCGTCCACCTCGGATTCCGAGGGAACCTCGCCGCCGCGGGCGACGGCAAGTGCCTGGGCCGCACAGACGGCATAGGGCTCGCCGTCGTCGCGCAGATGCGCGGTGCCGTCCATCAGCCGGTACAGCGGAATGTTGTTGCGCTTGGCCACCTGGTAGTCGTTGAAATCATGGGCGCCGGTGATCTTCACGGCGCCGGAGCCGAAGGCCGGATCCGGGTACTCGTCGGCGATGATCGGGATCAGCCGGCGGTGCTCCTTCGGCCCGACGGGGATCTCGCAGAGCTTGCCGACGATGGCCTGGTAGCGCTCGTCCTTCGGGTTGACGGCAACCGCGCCGTCGCCGAGCATCGTCTCGGGCCGCGTCGTGGCGATGGCGATGTAATTGCGCTGTTCCTGGAAGGTGACGTTGCCGTCCTCATCCTTCTCGACATAGGTGTAGGTCTCGCCGCCGGCCAGCGGGTACTTGAAGTGCCACATGTGGCCGTCGACTTCGCGGTTCTCCACCTCGATGTCGGAGATCGCCGTCTCGAACTTGGGGTCCCAGTTGACCAGCCGCTTCCCACGATAGATCAGGCCCTGCTTGTAGAGCGTGACGAACACTTCGAGGACGGCCTTCGACAGGCCCTCGTCCATGGTGAAGCGTTCGCGCGACCAATCGCACGAGGCGCCGAGCCGCTTCAGCTGGTTGAAGATCAACCCGCCGGACTCGTCCTTCCACTCCCAGACCTTGTCGATGAACGCCTCGCGCCCGAGCGCCCGACGGCCGGGCTGCTGGGTCTCGGCGAGCTTGCGCTCGACGACCATCTGCGTGGCGATGCCCGCATGGTCCATGCCCGGCTGCCACAGCACGTCCTTGCCGCGCATCCGCTCGAAGCGCACCATGACGTCCTGCAGCGTGTTGTTCAGCGCATGGCCCATGTGCAGCGAACCGGTAACGTTCGGCGGCGGGATGACGATGGTGAAGGTCTCGGCATCGGGCCGGGCATTTGCACCGGCGCGAAAGGCGTCGGCCTCGTCCCAGGCGGTTGCGATCTTCGGTTCGACGGCGGCGGAATCGTAGGTTTTTTCGAGCATTTTCCGACCAGTTTCTCGAGTTCTCGTTGCTTGGGTGTAAACAGGAGTGACCCTAGCGAGTCAATAAAAAAGGCCGCCCCGAAGAGCGGCCCCACTATGCCTGCCTCCGGCAGCTTCAGCGGTTCGGACCGCGCGCCACGCGCTCGATCTCTTCGCGCACCAGGCGCTCCACGAGCGTCGGCAGGTTGTCGTCCAGCCACTCGCGCAGCATCGGCTGCAGCATGTCGCGGGCCATGTCCTCCAGCGACTGCCGCTCGATGCCGTTGAAGACATCGGCCAGCTCCTTGAACGAGCGGGCGACCTGTTCGCCGGCCTCGGCCGACAGCAGCAGCGCCGCCTCCTCGATCTTTGCCGGAAGCGACATTGCGGTGACCGGCGGCAGCATGTCTGCGGCGGGCTCTGCGTCGCGCATAGGCTCGGCGGCCATCGGCTCGGCAGCGGCAGTCACCGCCTTCGGAGCGGCAGGCTCGGGCGCGAACTGTTCCGCCTCGTATGAGGGCATGTCGCGCGGCTTCAGATCCGCTGAGCGCGCCTCGAAGCGTTCGCGCGGCAGGTCGGAGGCCATCACCACGGCCGCCGGCGGCGTGGCGATCGCAGGTTCGAAACCGGTCTGCGCGGCAGGCTGCACGAGCGGCGATACGGAGGGCTGCGGCGGCAGGTCGCGCGGAATCTGCCGCGACGGCGCGAGGTTCGTCGGAGCCACATCCGCGGATGCCATGTCGGCCGGCACCGGGCGCTGCGCCACCGGCTCTGGAACACGGCCGGCGGCGGCGCGCACGCGTGCGGCGACATCGGCGAGCGAAAGCGTCCGCTCCTGCGGCGCCGCAGCAGCAGCCACAGGCTCGGCCGGCGGAGTGTAACGTGCCGGGGCTGCCGGCTCGAGCGGCGCACGCGTCGGAGGATCGATCGAGGGACGCAGGTTCATGGCTTCGCCAGCGAAGGGACGACCCGGGTCGTTTGCAGGTATCTGCGACAGGAAGGGCGGGTCGAGCGTGTCGGTCACCTCGAAATCGTCGTCCTCCTCGTCGAACACCGCCTGCTGCGGACGTCCGTGAAGCTCGCCCTCGCCGATCGGGTCATTGCTTTCGATGATCCGGCGGATGGAGGCCAGGATCTCTTCCATGGAGGGTTCACGCGCTACGCTCGGCTGGGCCATCTTCATCCCCGATCTGCCTTAAGGCCGTCCGGTGCCGCGGCACGAACGGACGAATCGGTGACCAGTCTACGCGATCCGGCGCCCGCCTCACAATCGCCGGGGGTGGCGTGCTGCAGCGCATACACAGGTTTATCGGAGAGAGGGAACGGTGACCCCGGCGCCGGCGCGGCGGAACTGCCGCATCAAGTCACCGCATGGAGCCGCACGAGCGGTCGCGAAAAGGGCGGCTCGTGGCCGCCCAGTGCGTTCTCAGAATACGAATTGCTTGGCCTTGCGGAAGCCGGGAAGCGGCTTGACGCTGGTGTTGAAGTAGACGCTTTCCGACACGACGCCGTGCTCCTTCAGGTAGACGCGCGCCGTGGAGGCATTGCCGTAGCCGACCACCGTCATCAGCCGTCCGCCGTCGCGCAGCTGCGCAAACAGGGCCTCCGGCACGTCTTCGACGGCACCGTTGATGAAGATCAGGTCGTAGGGCGCCTCGCCGGGATAACCGGCTTCGAGGTCGCCGCTCACCACCGCGACATTGTCGCAGCCGAGATCGGCGAGCGTCTTGGAGGCCTCGGCTGCTAGCTCGGCATCGCTTTCGAGAGCCACCACGGCGCTGGCAAGCTGCGACAGCAGCGCTGTCGCGTAGCCGGTGCCGCAGCCGATCTCCAGCACCACGTCGTTCTTGGTGATGGCGGCAAGCTGCAGCAGCTTTGCCAGCGGCGAGGCCTGCATCAGGAAGCGGCCCGGCGCCAGCTGAATGTCGTTGTCGACATAGGCGAGGATCTTCTGCTTCTCGGGTACGAAGGCTTCACGCGGCACGGAAAAGAAGGCCCGCAGCACCGAATGGGAGGTCACATCCGTGGTCCGCACCTGGTGCTCGACCATCTTTACCCGTGCTGCTTCGAAATCGATCATTGTGGTTCGCCTCGTCAAAGCGTCTGTGCATCTATCTGGCCCTCGTCTTACTGGGGCCGCTTGCACCTTTCAAGACGGTTCGCGCAGCGGCTCGGCAATTCCGGCCTGCCGGGGACGTCAAATAACGGAACAAAGCCCGAGCCGATGGGTTGCCTCTGGGAGACCACACGAAACCGAAGGGAGGCCACCATGCCGACGAACCTGCCCGACAACCCCGTGGATACGCCGCGCGGCCCGACCCCTGCCCCCGGCGTGCCGGACCGCACGCAGGAAAAACCACCGCTGACCCCGGCACAGGATCCGGGCGATACGAAGAACCCCAACGATCCGACGCTCAACCCGGCACTGCTGCCGATCGGTGATCCCGCTGGCGCCGCCTGAGCCGAGGCTCCTTATACGTTCCTTCGAAGGCCGTCCCGCGGGGCGGCCTTTTTCGTACCGGGCATCTTAGGCGTGTTCGCCGCGGCGCAATCTCGGCACTTGAGGCATTTTGCGGTCTCGGTGCTCCGGGTGTCTCGCGAAGACAGAGAGGCGCTGCGGCGCCGCCACTCGTCAATGCGCTTAACTCTCGAGCATGACTTGGCGCCTGCCCCGCTCGCTCAACGCGCCGCCTGTGAATTTGTCGCCGCAGCCGATCTCGCCTCTTGCGCGCTTTCAAGATTCGTTCTAAACGCCCGTCACCACACGCACTTACTACCCGGATGGCCTCGTGGCGGAGTGGTTACGCAGAGGACTGCAAATCCTTGCACCCCGGTTCGATTCCGGGCGAGGCCTCCATCCTTCTCTCTCATAATCTTGATCCGATTGAGCGCGAAGCGCCCGAACGCAGTTCGTGTGTGCGATACCACCACCCGGCGCCATCGCCCACCCCGTTGACGCCACGGCGCCCATGGAACCTCCGCCACCACTTATGGTTCGGCCCCCGCAAGCTCAGGGAGTTTTTCATGCTGCGCATTCTTCTACCGGCCATCGCGATCTTCATCACCGGATGCACGACGAGCGAACTGGAGCCGGTCCCCGGCAGCATTACCTATGGCGGCCAGCCAGCCAGCCGTCTGGCCAAGGCGCCAATCGGCAGCGCCGTCGGCAACCGTTTTCGGGACCAGTTCGGCCAGGAGTGGAGCGAGCGATACATCATTCAGCCGGACCGCTCGCTGAAACTGGTGAACCGTCAGCGGATCAACTATCCGGAAGACTGATTGCCCGAATACGCACGGTCCTCCACGCTGATCTCCCTCCGTATCCCAGCACGCGGTCGATCGAACAGGGGTCGGCTCACCCGGCCCGGTTCCTAGAACTCGGCTAGGACAGGCTCTCGCGCACCCGCTCGGCGTATTCGATCGAGAAGGCGAGGTTGAGGGTGGCGACAGGCGCGCCATCGGCTTCGGTCACCGTGATGCTGACGTTTTCGGGGGGCGGGAAATTGCGGCAGGCAAACTGCGCCATCGCATTGAGAGCCGAATTCAGCGCCTCGTGCGAATTCGGCGCATCGATCGCCGTTTCGCCGGAATATCCGTCGGAAATCTGAAGCTTGTAGTTCGGCATAATATAATACCTCCGCAATCCGTGCTGGCAGAACTGAGCGGGTCGGCAAGGGTTCCTGCGGACCTTCACTGCCAAGCCGGTGGGTCGCGCATGCCTGACGAGCAAAGTCCGGCGAACCCAGACCGCAAAGTCATCGGGCCGGGGCAGCAACCGAGCGCTCACCCCTGCACTATCAACTGCAAAGCTGGGAGCTAACCTTGGCCCGAAAATAATTCCAAGGTTAACCAAGTGCGACGCTTGTAATATCAAAAGCCTTCTATAGTGTCGCTCGCGCCGCCATTTTTGGGGCTTGGGGACCTTTTCACATGACATCTACCCTTCGCGCTGCGTTCGCCGCAGCGATGCTTACCTGCGCCTTCTCGACATCCGCCTTTGCAACCGGCGCCATTGCCGTCAACGACGAACAGGGCATGTCGGCCGATGAAGCCGGCTATGCCGTCGGCTACGGCACCACCAAGAAGGAAGCATCGGCCAACGCCGTGCGCGAATGCAAGTCGGCCGGTAATGAGGCCTGCAAGGTGATGCTGACCTTCGAACAGTGCGGCGCTTACGTCGGCGACAAGGTAAACTATGCGATCGGCATCGGCGCGACCGAGAAGGCAGCCCAGAAGGCCGCGCTCGACGAATGCCCGAACTGCAAGCTGGTGGTTTCCGACTGCCAGTAACGGCAACGGCGCAGATGTGACGGAAGGCCCGCCGGTTCAATCGGCGGGCCTTTTTTTCGCGCTTAGTCAGCCTAGGAATCGAGATATTTCTTGGCTGTCGCCCGCAGGCGGTCACTGTATTCGTAGATCTTGTCGAGGCTGTCGACGATCAGCCGCTCCTCGGTGTCACCGTCGAACAGGCCGATATACTTGACCGACCGATTGAACCACAGCCGCGCCAGCGGTTTTTCGATTGTTGTTGTCGACCAAGATGCCGCAGTAGCTTCGCTGGTCGCGCATCACCACCCGCTTTGGACTGATCGTATCGCGCACGATCGCCTTGACGATCATGTAGCCCTCGCGCTCCTCTTCCGTGGTCACCACCTCGGGCTCGTCGGCCGCGGGCAGGTCGATTTTTTCGATGACCGCCTCGGTATCAGCCAGCGCGTTGGAGAGACGGCTCTTGACCGTGTCCATGATGACCTCTCGAAAAGCCGCACGGACGATCCCGGTGAACATCTCTCGCACCGGTGATGTCATACGGCCATCATAGACACCGGCCGAGACGATGCGCACCAGATCCTCGGACGGTTCTTCCATCAGCCTCGAGATGATCTGCTTGACCCCCGACGTGTACTTCAGCCGCTCGGCGGTCGCGAGAATCGCCACGACGTCGAAACTCGCCTTCTCGAACTTCCGCAACTCGGACAGAATGCCTGGGTTGAAGTCGGTCACGTCGAAGACGAAGAACGGCCGCGTATCGAGCTTGTTGGTCGCTTCGAGGTCCGTGTAGAAATTGAACGTTCGACCATTGGTCAGGATGGCGAACTTCGCGTTGGTCACGCTGAAATAACGGTAGAGCTGGTCCAGATGCTTCTTGTCCAGGGCAACTGAAATCGGCTTGCACTCGATCAGGATCCTGATCTCGTTGTCTATCTTGATGGCGTAGTCGACCTTCTCGCCCTTCTTGCCGACGGCATCTGCGGTAAACTCCGGCACGACTTCCGTCGGATCGAAGACATCGTAGCCCAGGGCACGCAGGAAAGGCAGCACCACCGCCGTCTTCACCGCCTCCTCGGTCGCCATCGTACTGGAATGTGTTCGGACGCGCTCCGCGATCGAGCGCAAACTTTCATCAATGGTACTCATATCCCCTCCACCCGTTATCCGAGTGAAGATCTGCGCAACACAAACGCTGGTCAAGCGGGAAGTAAATCGATGCCGAGGACGGGTGGGAGGCATCTAAGCTGGCATCCCTGCTCTGCAGCAGCCGAAAATTCTCTCTACATCCTCAGAGACTGCCTCTAATTTTATCTGTGGCTCTTCGCCGAAAAGCTATTCGGTGATGCATGCATGATGGAATGGCCGCCGGACTGACAGAGGGAAACCTTCCACATCTCGAACAGCAAGGCTCCGCCGATACTCAGCGCCAGCATTATACTCATAACGAGGAATTCGGCCTTCATCTTGACCTCCCTGAGCATGGAAAGCGATAACAACATGCGAGGGCTATGCGCACAAGTACTTCTGCGCGACAGAATTTTTCTTCGTATTTCTTCTCCCGCTTCCATCCAAGCCTCGGCGTCAACCCGCAGTGGCATTCATGACGAAACCGTGATAAATTGCTGAATGTTCTCGCTGCGGAGGAGCGCGGGGAGAGCGTGTTCAACGGTTGGAGGAGAACCGTCATGCATTATCTCAGCTTTTTCACCGCCATCAATCCGTATGTACTGGCCGTGCTTGCGGCAGTGCTTGCCTGCGGCGCAGTCGACTGGTTGATCAGACCGCACTGACGCACACTTCAAGCTCCGGCCAAAGGCTGCTATTGCTTCGCGCCAACGCACACGGCACGGAGACGAGAGCTTGCTGCAACCGGATGAGTTTCAAGATACGTCGCGCCCTCTCAGCGACACCCTGCGAAGCCTGATCGACGGCATTGACGGCGCGACCGTCAGCCTGCGCGAATTGATGCAATCGGTCGGCGAGCAGGGTCTCCTGCTGATCTGCGCGCTCGCCTCGCTGCCCTTCCTCATCCCGGTCTCGATCCCCGGCGTCAGCACCGTGTTCGGCGCAGCGATCATCCTGATCGGCATCGCCGTCTTCCTCAACCGCCTTCCCTGGTTGCCGAAGCGCATCCTCGACCGGCGGCTGGACACGGGCAAGCTCGTACCAGCTCTGGAAAAGGGTCTGCGCATCGTGTCGCGCATCGATGGCTTCCTGAAGCCGCGCTGGCCGGCGATGACCCGCGGCTCGGCGGTCAACCGCATCAATGCGCTCGGCATCACCGCAGGCGGCGTGCTGCTGCTGTTTCCGCTGGGGCTGGTGCCGTTTTCCAATACGCTGCCGGCAATCGCCATCCTGCTGCTGGCAACAGGCATGATCCAGCGCGACGGGCTGATGGTGGTGGGCGGCTACCTGTTCCTGGTGATCACCGTCATCTATTTCGCGGTGCTGGCGCTGATGGCGTTTTCCGCCGGCCAGGGACTGGCAACCTTCTTGAGCTGAGCACGCCCGATAGTTGCTGTTCGGTCGATCGTCAGCGCCGCTGGCGATCGGCCTTCCGGCGCATCCACCAGACCGCCAACTGGCGCCGCTTGCGGCGTACCACGGCCAGATCCTGCGACAGGACCACCAGGCCGAGCGGCACCATCCAGAAGCCGAGGATCGGCAGGAAACCCAGCACGCCGCCGGCAATCAGCGCCGAGCCGATCCCGATCCGCCCGACCCGCGAGCGCGGCATCGGCACGTGCCATGACCCGACATGCAGGCGGCCGGTCCTTGGGTCGATGCCAAATCTGCGCTGTCCTGCCTTGCTCTCCACGTATCGAACGTCCTTGCGCTATTTTCGGTGTTGCAGCGAGATGGGGAGCGCATGGGGATAAAGCAAGCGCACCACGATTTTTTCGAAAAAAGCGCTTGGCAAATCGAACCAGCATGAGTATTACCCCGCTCACCGCCGCGGCAAGCGGTGATCCCTGGTAGCTCAGCGGTAGAGCATTCGACTGTTAATCGACAGGTCGCCGGTTCGAATCCGGCCCGGGGAGCCAATTTAGAAGAAATGCCCGCTTTCGTCGAGAGATCCGAAAGCGGGCATTTTTCATTCTTCTCCATCATCCAGACCCGATAAAGCTCAGCCTTCCGACAGCTTTGCGGAGACGCGGGCGACGCAAAAAAACCCGCCGATCGGCTGATCGACGGGTTTGTCGAAGTACCTGCCGGCACTATTGCAAGGCGGGCAGGCCGTGTGCGGGGTCAGCTCTTGTCGAGATCCTGCGCCATCTTGTAGTGGTGCTCGAGCGCCGGCAGGGTCTTTGCGGCCCAGGCCTTCAAGTCAGCGTTCTCACCTTCAGCCGCATAGCGCCTGAACAGATCGACGGCATCCTCGTGGGCATCCACCTGGTCGTCGATGTATTCCTCGTCGAATTCGGCGCCGTTCAGCTTGGCCAGGTCGTCCACCTCTTCGCGGTGGTCCTCAGGCAGCGCCGTCACCGGAGCACCCTTCACCTTGCCGCCGTCGATGAGGCCCTTCAGCTCCATCGTCGTCTTCTCGTGGTCGGTGATCATCTGCTGGGCGAATGTCTTGGTCGCATCATTGCCCTTCTGCAGCGCCAGCTTGCTCGATTCGATCTCGAACATGTCGCTGGCGGAGGCCTTCATGACAAAATCTTCGGTCTTCGGCGCGACGCCCAGGACCGAGTTCACGCCTGTCGATTCCGTTGCCGACTGCGCCAGGGCGGAAGTTGCTGCCATCAGCGCGGCGGCTGCGAGTGCGATCTTTTTCATCTGCTTGTCTCCTTTTGCGGATCGAGAACAAGGATGCCCCCCAGTTGGTTCCCGCAGAGACGCTCGGCCGATCGCTGGCTCGCTACACGGCTGCAACCAAGGACGCTCAGCCCGTGACGCCGCCTTGGGTAAAACCTTGCAAGACCTCTTGACCATCGCCACATCAGCTGAACGGCGCCCGCGACTCTTGACCTACAGGTGAAAACAGAATAGAACAAAAAGAGAACGAATGAGGAGATGCTCATGACCAGTGCAGAACAGGCCGTTCAGAACGCGCTTGCCGCCGTGGCGGCATCCAGAGCTGCCCGCGAGCGGGAAGCGGAAGACCGCAAGAAGACGTTCCAGCGGATCGAACTCGCCAGCCGCAAGCCAATCTACGTGCCGAAGGGCGTGCAGTTGCCGCTCCGGCTCTCCTGATCTTAAGAGGTTCGGCAGGCGCCGGAGAGGAGCGGCGGCGAGCGCTAATCTAACTTTTTTCGGAACAACACGCAGGCGGTCGCGGTTCAGTCACCGGGTAACGAAAAACAGGCCCATCCTTAAGAAAAACAAGGAGAAAGCACATGCTATCGAAACTGCTCACCGCATCCGTCCTGTCGCTTGGTCTTGCAACGGGCGCGCTCGCCCAAACCGCTACGGGCGGCAGCTCGGTCGGCAGCGGCGCCTCGACCACGCAGGGCACCGACGGCGCATCCCAGAGCATGACCGGCTCGGGCTCGATGGATTCCAATTCGAGCATCGACCAGGGTTCGACCGGCAGCATTGCCGGCACCAGCGACGCTCCGTCGACCGAAGGCACCAACTGCGGCGGTTCCAATGAGAACCAGGTTTCACAGGGTGTGACCGAGGGCGCTCGCAACGACTGCCAGAACTAATCCTCATCTCCCAAGCGGAAGGCCGGGTTCATCCCGGCCTTTTTGCGTTTCCATTGCCTGTCCGCAGAGTTAGCGCCGTCGAATGCCGGTACGCGCATCGTCGCCGAGTGGCGCCGCTCTGCATTCCACCACTTTGCCAAAACGCCGACAGTGCAGATTTTGCCGGCCAGCGGCCGCATCGGAAACGGAATTCCTTGCGCTTTGGCTCGGCAGGATGGAAAAGCAGGGCAGCTTTTGTTTGCAAGATAAGGCATTTCCCATGACCATTCATCCGTCCGTGCTCAGCATCATCGGCAACACGCCGTTGGTGCGCCTCGACGGCCCCTCGGAACTGACGGGCTGCGAGATCCTCGGCAAGGCCGAGTTCCTCAATCCCGGCCAGTCGGTCAAGGATCGTGCCGCGCTCTTCATCATTCGCGATGCGGAAAAGCGCGGCCTGCTGCGTCCGGGCGGCGTGATCGTCGAGGGTACGGCCGGCAATACCGGCATCGGCCTGACGCTAGTCGCCAAGGCGCTCGGCTACCGCACCGTCATCGTCATTCCGGAAACCCAGAGCGAGGAAAAGAAGGATGCGCTGCGGCTGCTCGGCGCCGAGCTCGTCGAGGTCCCCGCGGTTCCCTACAAGAACCCCAACAACTACGTAAAATTGTCCGGCAGGCTCGCCGAGCAACTGGCAAGGACCGAGCCGAACGGCGCGATCTGGGCAAACCAGTTCGACAACGTCGCCAACCGCCAGGCGCATCTGGAAACGACCGCGCCGGAAATCTGGGAGCAAACCGGCGGCAAGATCGACGGCTTCATCTGCGCCGTCGGGTCCGGCGGCACGCTGGCCGGCACCGGCATGGGGCTGAAGGAGCGCAATCCCGACGTCAAGATCGGCATCGCCGATCCGGAAGGTGCCGCCCTCTACGAGTATTATGCGCATGGCGAGCTCAAGTCGGAAGGCTCGTCGATCACCGAGGGCATCGGCCAGGGCCGCATCACCGCCAATCTCGAAGGCTTCACGCCGGATTTCGCCTATCGCATTGCGGATGCCGAAGCGCTGCCGATCGTGTTCGACCTGGTGCAGCAGGAGGGGCTCTGCCTCGGCGGCTCGTCGGGCATCAACATTGCCGGCGCCATCCGGCTGGCCCGCGATCTCGGCCCCGGCCATACGATCGTGACGATCCTCTGCGACTACGGCAACCGCTACCAGTCAAAACTGTTCAACCCCGACTTCCTGCGGTCGAAGGACTTGCCGATCCCCGGCTGGCTGGTAGAAAAAACAGACATCACCGTCCCTTTCGAGCCGACCAGCTGAGCAGACCCGCATGACCCGAGCCCTCTACCGCGACGATTTCTATCTATCCACGGCGGAGGGCACGGTCACCGCCGTCCACGAGGACGGCGCCATCGAGCTCGACCAGACCTGCTTCTATGCGACGTCCGGCGGCCAGCCGGGCGATACAGGCTTCCTGGAGCGGGCCGACGGCACGAAGATCATGCTCGGACAGACCCGCCATGGCGAGACCAAGGACATCATCCTGCACGTGCCGCAGGACGGCGAGGTGCGGCCGGACGTCGGTGAGACGCTGACCCTGCATGTCGACTGGCCGCGCCGCTACCGGCTGATGCGCATGCACACCGCCTGCCACCTGCTGTCGGTCGTCTGCCAGTACCCGATCACCGGTGCAGCTGTCGGCGAGGACGAATCGCGCGTCGATTTCGACATGACCGACGTCATCGACAAGGACGAGGTGACAGCGCGGCTGATGCGGCTGGTCGATGAAAACCATCCGGTCTTCGTCACCTGGATCACCGACGAAGAGCTCGCCGCCAATCCCGACATCGTCAAATCGAAGAACGTCCGGCCGCCGGTCGGTCTCGGTCGGGTCAGTCTCGTCTCCATCGGCGAGAACTCCAGCGTTGACAGCCAGCCGTGCGGCGGCACACATGTCTCCGAAACCCAGGAAGTCGGTGCGATTCACATCGCCAAGATCGAAAAGAAGGGCAAGGAGAACAGGCGCTTTCGCATTCGCTTCGGCACCTCGGCCGAATCTGCGTGAATGGTCCGTTCTCCGGCTTCAATCGGAGGACTTGAATGTACGCAGGAAAAAGCCGTTTCGTCGTATCGGCAGACTGGGTCGAGGCGCAGCTTGGCACCCCCGGCTTCAAGCCGGTCGATGCCTCCTGGTATCTGCCGGTCCACAAGCGCCGGCCGCTCGAAGAATTTGTCGCCGGCCATCTGCCGGGTGCGGTGTTCTTCGACCAGGACGAGATCGCCGACCACGCGACGGGACTGCCGCACTCGCTGCCGACGCCGGACCAGTTCGCCGAAAGCGTCGGCCTGCTCGGTCTCTCCGAAAACGATACGATTGTCGTCTATGACGGGCCGGGCTTCTTCTCGGCACCGCGTGTCTGGTGGATGCTGCGTACCATGGGCGTCGACAAGGTCTATGTGCTCGACGGTGGCCTTGACGGCTGGAAGGCGGAGAACCGGCCGCTGGAGACCGGCGAGACACAGCCGCAGCCGGCCACCTTCACGCCCCGCTTGCGTGCCAAGTCTGTGACCAGCCTTGCCGAGATGCGCCGCATCGTCGCCGAGGGATCGCGTCAGGTGATCGATGCCCGCGGTGCCGGCCGGTTTTCCGGCGACGAGGCCGAGCCGCGGCCGGGCATGCGCTCGGGCCATATGCCGGGCGCGCGCAGCATGCCGGCAACGATCTTTGCCGAGAACGGCCACTTCAAGGACCTGGCGACGCTGAAGACGCTGATGGACGAAGCGGGCGTCGACCTCACCAAGCCCGTCACCACCAGCTGCGGCTCCGGGGTCACGGCAGCGGTGGTCAGCCTGGCGCTGGAATCTCTCGGCGCGACCGATCTGACGCTTTACGACGGCTCGTGGTCGGAGTGGGGCAGCCTTGAGGATACGCCGGTCGTCACCGGCCCGCCGACGGCCGCCACGCCCGCGGGTCCGCCGGAACCGATCCGCACCCGCGTCACGTTCCTGGAAATGACCTCGCCGCCGCGCGCCAGTGTGCCGATCCCGGTCAACATCCAGACGGCGATCATCCGCGCGCCGTCGATCCCGCTCCACTACTACCGCTATCTCTACCGGCAGGTCGGCAGCCGCTGGCACTGGTACAATCGCCTGCGGTTGAGCAACGAGGATCTGTCGGACATCCTCTCCGACGAGCGCAACTGCGTCATGGTGCTTTACGTCAACGGCGCGCCGGCCGGCTTTTTCGAGCTGTTCCAGAAGAGCGAAGACGAGGTCGAGCTCTCCTATTTCGGCCTGTTCGAACATGCGCTGGGGCTCGGCATCGGCAAGTGGTTCCTGCTGCAGGCGCTCTACACGGCCTGGCAGATGAGCCCGAAGAAGGTCACGGTTTCGACCAACACGCTCGACCATCCGCGGGCGCTCAGCCTCTACCAGATGATGGGCTTTGCGCCGGTGGCGACCGTCGAGACCTGGGTCGAGCCGATGTCGGACGAGGAACGGCTGGCGGCGCTGAAACGCGACTGAGGTGGTGCGCAAGGATCGGGTGGCGGCGGCACCATCCGATCCTCCAGAATGCGGGCATCGATCCATCCAAAGGAGATGCCCATGACGTCGATCCGCTTCCAGGCCCTGCCAACAGAGACCGTCGAAGCCCTGCGGGCCGGCGCGCCGGATGCCAACGGACAGCCTTGCGAGCGCATGCTGTCTCCGGGCGGCGCAATGCCGTGCCGCCACTGCCTCGGCTTCATCGCGGCGGGCGAAGAGATGCTGGTTCTCGCCCACCGCCCCTTCCCGTCTCCCCAGCCCTACGCCGAGACCGGGCCGATATTCCTGCACGCCGGCCCCTGCCCGCGCTATGCGGCCGAGGAGGCTCTGCCGCCGATGCTCGAGAGCCCCGATTACATCGTGCGCGGCTACGGGCCGGACGACCGGATCGTTTATGGCACCGGTGCTGTCACCCCCACCGGCCAAATCGCTGCGCGTGCGCAGGATCTGCTGGCCCGGCCGGACATCGCCTATGTGCATGTCCGCTCGGCGCGCAACAATTGCTACCAGTGCCGCATCGAACGCGGCTGAGCTCCAACGGCAACGGCGGCGGTGACCAAGCCACCGCCGCCGTCGAAATGAATGCCAGCCTTCAGGCGGGGCTGTTGCCACCGCGTTCCAGTTCCTCGGCAAACTGCAGCAGCTGCTTCACCAGCTCGCCCGCCTGCCGCTCGTCGGCCTGGATGCGCCGCGCCACGACCTCGTGCAGGTTCAGCATCGCGGCCTCGAGGCTGCGCGGCAGATGCGGCGCATCTTCACGACCGCGGCCGCGGCGCTCCTGCTTCTGGCGGATCCGCTCGGCTAGTTGCGACAGGCGGTCGAGGATCGTCGCCGCCATGCTGCGATTGTCCTCGAGATGGGCGCGCCCCTCCTCGGTGATCGAGTAGCGCTTCTTGGTGCCGTCCATTTCCGCGGTCACGTACCCGGCTTCCTCCAGATAGGTGAGCGTCGGATAGACGACGCCGGGGCTTGGCGCGTAGAAGCCGTAGGTGAGATCTTCGATATATCTTATGATCTCGTAGCCGTGGCGCGGCTCCTTCTCGATCAACGCCAGAACCAGCAGCCGGAGATCGCCCTGCAGCAGGAAGCGGCCAATCCGTCCCTCCCCATCGTCACCGCCATGGCCACCGTGACCGCCGGGTCCACCCGGGCCACCCTGGCCCGAACGTCCGAAGCCGCGGCCAAATCCGCCGCGGGCCGCGAACAGGCCGGCCCAGTCGCGGTGTCCATGATCGCGGCCATGTTCATGACCGCCATGCTGTCCGTCGTGTCTTGCGTCGTGTTCGTTTCCGAACATGTTCAGCTCCTTTCGAGACTGTCTTTCGATATATCTAAGTTACGCCGAATGCTGCGCGTGTCAAGTGTGTTTCGATATATCTAAGATGGGTCTTGGTCAGGCTCTACGAGCGGCTTCCGAACGAACGGCGTAAGGGCTCGGAAACGCTTTGCGTGCATGATCTTCCGGCACGTCACCAGGATCAGCTCCAGCCATGCTTCCCTTCTCCGGCATCAAGGCCCGCAACGCCGAACGCAGGCGCACGCGCATCACCGGCACCGTTCGCTACGGCCTGCAAAAGACGCAGGGGCGGGTGATCGACCTCTCCGCCGCAGGCCTCGCGCTTCAGCTCGATCGCCCCCTGCATGCAGCTACCGGAAGCCGCATCCGCATCGAGAGCGAGGAGTTGGGGCTGATCGACGGCACGGTGCAATGGTGCCAGGGCCTTCGGATCGGTGTCCAGTTCGACCGCAGCTCGAATGCCTGGGCAAAGGTGTCGTCGTATTTCCGCTTCTACCACGGACGCGCCGGCGGTCGTTTCTGACCGGCTGCATCGCCCCACCCCGATTCCCACCCCTTTATTCGTGGGGGCGCCTCGGCGTTCCTCCCCGTCACCTGGCTGACCGGCGGTGGACGACGGCGTCGTTCGTCATTTTCCTGATGCGTCGCTGCGACATAGCTCCTACACTTCCGCTGCAACCGACTGTTGGAGAGGTCCATGTCAACCCTGTTCACCCCACCTTCCATGACGCGCCCGATGACGCGCCGTTCGCTGCTCGGCGGTATCGCTGCAGGCTCCGCGCTCGTCATGCTGCATCCGTTCGCAGCCCGCGCCCAGGCCAATCAGGCGCATCTGCGGATCATGGAGACGACGGACATCCATGTGAACATCATGCCCTACGACTACTATGCGGACAAACCCAACGACACGATGGGACTGACGCGGACCGCAAGCTTCATCGACCAGGTGCGCTCCGAGGCCGGAAACTCGATGCTGATCGACAACGGCGACCTTCTGCAGGGCAACCCGATGGGCGATTACATGGCCTATCAAAAGGGTATCAAGCCAGGCGACCTGCACCCGGTGATGAAGGCGATGAACGCGCTCGGCTACGATTGCGGCACGCTCGGCAATCACGAGTTCAACTACGGCCTGGAGTTCATGTTCAACGTCCTCAACGGGGCGCAATTCCCGATCGTCTGCGCCAACCTCACCAAGGGCCAGCTGGCATCGGAGGCGCGCAAGGATGAGCTGTTCTTCAAGCCCTACGTGATCATCGAAAAGCAGATCCGTGATGGCTCCGGCGCCACCAGCCCGGTCAAGGTCGGCTTCATCGGATTCGTGCCGCCGCAGATCATGGTCTGGGACGCCAAGAACCTCGAAGGCAAGGCGCAGACGCGCGACATCGTCGAGGCCGCCAAGGCCTGGGTGCCGGCGATGAAGGAAGAAGGCTGCGATATCGTCGTGGCGCTGTCGCATTCCGGTATCGACGGCAACGGCCAGAGCGAGCGGATGGAGAACGCTTCGCTCTACCTCGCCGGCGTCGAAGGCATCGATGCGATCTTCACCGGCCACCAGCACCTGGTCTTCCCCGGCCCCAAGGACTTCGAGGGCATCACCGGCGCCGATGCCAAGCAGGGCACGCTGATGGGCAAGCCCGCCGTCATGGCCGGCTTCTGGGGCTCGCATATGGGCCTCATCGACCTTCTGCTGGAAAAGGATGGTTCGAGCTGGAAGGTCGTCGACTTCACCTCCGAGGCGCGGCCGATCTACCATCGCGACGACAGCCGCAAGGTCGTCGCCGATGTCAAGGACAAGCCGGAGATCGTTGCCGCGGTGAAGGAAGAGCACGAAGCGACGCTCGCCTATGTCCGCCGCCCGGTCGGCAAGACATCCGCGCCGCTCTACTCGTACTTCGCGCTCGTTGCCGACGACCCGTCGGTGCAGATCGTCTCCAATGCCCAGACCTGGTACGTGAAGAACCTGCTGAAGGACGGCAAATACAAGGACTTCCCCGTGCTTTCGGCCGCAGCTCCCTTCAAGGCGGGCGGCCGCGGTGGCGCCGATTACTTTACCGACGTGCCGGCCGGCGATATCGCCATCAAGAACGTCGCCGACCTCTATCTTTATCCGAACACCGTTCAGGCCTTGCTGATCACCGGCGCGCAGGTAAAGGACTGGCTGGAAATGTCGGCCGGCATGTTCAACCAGGTGCCCGCCGGCAGCAAGGATGCACCGCTCTTGAACAGCGGCTTCCCGTCCTACAATTACGACGTGATCGACGGCGTCACCTACCAGATCGACCTGTCGCAGCCGACGCGTTTCGACAAGGACGGCAAGCTGATCAATCCGGACGCGCACCGCATCGTCGAGCTGACGTTCGACGGCAAGCCGATCGACCCGGCGCAGAAATTCGTCGTCGCGACGAACAACTACCGGGCCGGTGGCGGCGGCAAGTTCCCCGAGATTGCCGCCGACAAGGTGATCCTCGTGGCACCCGATACCAATCGCGACGTGGTGGTGCGCTACATCATCGAGCAGGGCACGATCAATCCGACCGCCGACGCCAACTGGTCGTTCAAGCCACAGGCCGGCACCACAGCCGTGTTCGAGAGCGGCCCCAAGGGACGCCAGTATGCGGGCCAGGTGAAGGGCGCAAAAATCGAGGATGCCGGTGATGGCGCCGAGGGATTTGCCAAGTTCCGCCTGGTGCTCTGAGGCACATCACTGTTCTTAGACGCAGCAAAGCCGTCGGCACCTCACAGGTGCCGGCGGCTTTTCGATCATGGATGAAGGTGCGGCGCGGCGTTGGAACGCCACCTCAGGCAGCGTCAGGCGACGGCGGTTCTGCAGGCGCGGATAGCGTCAAGGAAGTCTTCGGGCGGGCAAGGCTTGGACAGCCAGAGCCGTACCACCTGCGGAACGTCAGGACCGGTGTCTCCTGCCTCTTTCGTGCGGGATGTGTGGACGATGAACGGGATGCGCCGTTGCGTCAGGATCTCGGCGATCTCGGTCGAATCGCCATCTTGGACGCGGGTTTCGATGACGGCCAGTCGCGGATGGTGATCGACCAACCATGCCAACGCATCGGCGCAGGAGGTTACGGTAACGATCGGACCGCAACCCTCCTGTTCCAGCAGTTCTTCCACATAGATGGCGATCAAGGCTTGATCCTCCAGAAGGAGAACCTCTCCTTCTTCCAGATCGACGTGCATCGGTTCTCCCGTACGAGAAGGTTGCCTGTCAGTTTAGACAAAAGCCGGGGCATGTCTGGTTCCGTCTGCCAGCGTACGCAACGCCACCTGTAAGAACATGATGCTATACGGGCAACTGTCTGAAAATACAGGGGCAGATCGGCCGAGACCTCAGTTCTCGCCTCACGCCAGCCATAGCTATGGGCGCTACAGAATTGAGCCAGATCCGCAACCGACTGCTTGCCCTGCTACCACCTATCGAACTGGAAAAAGTCGGTTCAGCGCTCTCGCCCATCGAGCTTCCCAAAGGCTTCGTCATCGTTAAGCCGGACCAGCCGATAGATTTCGTCTACTTTCCGACATCGGGCATCGGCTCCGTCGTTACGGTATCGCCGGAAGGCCACCGGGCCGAGGCCGGCATGTTCGGCCGCGAGGGCTTTTCCCCGACGCCTGCCGGTGTCGGCGGCAACATCAGCATCCACGAGGTGGTGATCCAGGTTGAAGGCGCCGGATACCGGATTTCCTTCGCCGAATTGACGTCTGTGCTCGCCGGCTGCCCGGTTCTGGCAAACCTGCTCGCCCGCTTCATCCACGCCTTCGGCTCTCAGATCTCGTTCACGGCACTCTCCAACGCCGTGCACAATATCGACGAGCGGCTGGCCCGCTGGCTGCTGATGTGCCACGACCGGGTGGATGGCAACGAGATCCTGCTCACCCACGAGTTCATTTCGCTGATGCTCGCCGTCCGCCGGCCAAGCGTCACGACGGCGCTGCATATCCTCGAGGGAAAGAAGCTGATCCGTGCCGAGCGTGGCCGCATCAGTGTGCGGGACCGGGCCGGCCTCGAATCGTTCGCGGGGGACGTGTACGGCAAGCCGGAAGAGGAATATCGACGCCTGATCGGCGAACTGTAGGACGCATGCGCTTCCAGCCTCAGCCGCGCAGACGGCCTGCCTGCTCTGATACATCGCCTTCGAGCGGAAGCGCCATCAGCCGGTGATATTCTTCATCGGCCCGGCCGTAGGTGTCGATGGCGAACGTCTCCATTGCCGCACGGTTGCGCATGGTGATCAGCCCGCGTTCGGCGCGGATCAGTCCCCGACCTTCGAGAAGATGCAGAGACGAGGTGACGCTCGGACGGCGCACCGACAGCATCAGGGCGATGAACTCGTGAGTGAGGGCGATCTCGTCGCCTTTGACCCTGTCATGACACAGAAGCAACCAGCGCGCGAGCCGCTCCTCGACGCTGTGGACGGCGTTCGCCAGAGCGGTCTCCGCCAGCTGCGCCGTAAATCCGATAATGGCTCGCAGAAGCAGTTGCTGCAGCACGGGGCATTCGGCGACATGGTGCGAGAAGGTGTCCAGCGGCATGCGGCATGCTTCGCCCGCGAGCTGAATGGTGATATCTCCGAACCGTCCAACCGGTCCCGCCGCAGCGGCCACGGGAAGAAACCCTTCGGCGCCAATCAGGCCGGCCTCAGCGACCTTGCCTTTCGGCGAGACCGCAATGACGGAAGCGATGCCGGATGTCGGGAAGTAGACGTGGGTCGCAGCCGACGCCGGCGTAGCGAGCTTCTCGCCTTTTATCAGCTCCACCCGCTCCAGATCCGGGCCCAGTTGTTGCGCCTCACGGTCCGGCAGCCGGGCGAGCAGAAGATTTCCGGCGCTCAGACGCAGGGAAACATTCACGGAACATCCTTCCTGGTTGTCGGCGGCTCCCTCAGGGGCGGCCTCGTCAACCGTGGCGCGTGCTTGGCAGGGACAAACCGCAAATCACGACGAAAGTTCCCTGACGACGAGACTTCTCTGTCTTTTAGCGTACCGGAACTCTCCTGGCGCACGGACATTAACTTGCGAGCATGATGGAGACGATGATGACCACCGGCAATCCAGACCTGCTATCCGCCGACACGGCGCGCGCCCTGCAATTGCTGAAGGCAGCATTGCCGGATGTAGAGCGCATGGCCGGTCGCTATTTCCGGTCATCGGAAGAGATTGCCATGCTGACGGCCAGAACGCTGATGAGGGCGCGCGAGGCAATCCGGCGCGATCCTGCCGAGATTGAAACGGAAAGCGACATGCGCGCACTGCTGTTCCGCATCCAGCACCAGCACGTCCAGGAACTCCTTTGCCAGGATACGCGCAACGTCGGCTAAACGCCTCAGTGCAATTGCGCGGTCGTCTTTCCGAAATGCTCCTGGGTGAGCCCGTTCAGAATCGCGGCAATGTCGGCCTGTCCGTCCGTGAGCCTGTAGGGTAGACCACTGGCAGAAGAGTGGGCGTTCGATCCAACGACGAAGAGAAACGGCACGTCGAGCTGCAGCAGGCGTTCCGACAGATCAAACAGCTCTGAGGCTTCGAGCGACACGTCGATCACGACGCCTCCCGAGCGGATCAGCTCCGCGTCATCCACCTCTTCTGGCCGGAATGGACCGCTCAGCTTGATGCCTGAACGACGCCACGCCGCCCTCACTGTATCCAGAACCAAGCCGGCATCGGCCACGACAATGATTTGGTATGTCTGCACGCGGTTGCCCGGGATTTGAACTCACGAACGTCATTACGTTCCACGGGGCAACTGGTTCAGCGGCGACGCAAAAATCCCGGCACCGGGTGGCTATTCAGCTGCCAGGCGCTCCTCGTCGGGCGGTTGGCGGTGGATCATCGCTGCCATCTGATCCTGCCCCGGGCACTGGGCCAGCCGTGCGGCCAGATTGTCGAGCAGCCACTGCGTGGCGGGCCCGGGCGGGTTGGCAGTCCGCCTGACGGCGTAAAGCGGATAGAGCGTGCTTTCGTAGGCATCGATCTCCAGCGCCACCAGCCGGCCGCTCGCCAGATCCTCATGGATCAGCGACGCCGGCAGCCCGCCCCAGCCAAGTCCGCCACGGATCAGCTGGTGCTTTGTGGCGATGTCGCCGACGCGCCAGGTCTTGTAGGACAGCACGTTGAAATCGCGGCCCCGGGTGATACCCGAAGCATCGGTCACCACCAGCTGCACTTCCTCGCGCACATCGAAGCGGGTGAGCGGACGGCGCAACTGCGCCAGCGGATGGATGCTGGCAACCACCGGCACCATGTAGGAGTGACCGATCCTGTCGACCATCAGGGTATCGTCTTCCTTCAGCAGCGGACCGCCGATGCCGACAGAAGCACGGCCGCTCGACACCATGTCCATGACCATTCCCAGTTCCCCGGAGTTGAGGTGCAGCGCCACCGACGGATAGCGCTTGCCGAACTCGGTGAGCGATTCGACGATGGCGTGGATCGGCACCATGTTGCTGATGGCCAGCGAAACCTCGGCTTCCAGGCCCTGCTTCAGGGCCTTCGCCCGTGCCCGCATTACCTGCAGGTCGGCCATGATACGCCGCGAATCGGCAAGCAGCGCCTTGCCGGCCTCCGTCAGCCGCGTCTGGCGGGATCCGCTGCGGTCGAACAGTGCCATCTCCAGCTGCGCCTCCAGATTGCCGATCGTATAGCTGATCACCGACTGGGCGCGATTCAGCTGCCGTGAGGCGGCCGAGAAGCTGCCGGTTTCGGCCACGGCGAGGAATACCTGAAGCTGGTCGAGAGTGGGATTGGCATCCATGAGTTCTATCGAGATCCTAGATGGGTTGGTTCTACATTATCGGCATTTTCTCGATGGCTGTCTATTTCTATGTGTGGTGACGAAGAAGGCATGCCACCCCGACCTGCCTTGTCCCCAGGGCCGCGGCGAAAGCTGCCGGACCGGTTCCCGTTACAATCTCGAACGTCAACATCTGGAAAGTGCTCCCATGTCCAACATCCTCCTCGTCACCTCGAGCCCGCGCGGCGCCGAATCGGTCTCCAACAAGATCGCCGGCGATCTGGCGCAGGCCCTGTCGCAGAGCACCGGCGGCACCATCGTGCATCGCGACCTCGGCACCTCGCCGATCGCGCATCTCGACACGGTGACGACATCGGCCATCCGCAAGGCTCCCGCCGATCGCGATCCGCAGGAAGCCGCTGCCGCCGCGATCTCCGACCAGATGGTCGCCGAACTCTTCGCCGCCGACCAGATCGTCATCGGCACCGGCCTCATCAACTTCAACATCTATTCGGCGCTGAAGAGCTGGATCGACGCCATTGCCCGTGCGGGCATGACCTTCCGCTACTCGGCCGAAGGTCCGGAAGGCCTGGTCACCGGCAAGAAGGTTTACATCGTGCTGGCTGCCGCCGGCGTCTACTCGGCCGGTCCGGCCGCTTCCCTCGACCATGCGGTGCCTTATCTGAAGACGGTCCTCGGCTTCATGGGCATGACGGATGTGGAAGTGATCTATGTCGAAGGCCTCGCCTTCGGTCCGGAAGCCGTCGCCAAGGCGCTGGCCGCTGCCGAAAGCCGTACCCGCGAACTGGCAATCGCTGCCTGATCCTCAGACGCTTGATGACTGACGCGAAGGCCGTGGCACCCGCCGCGGCCTTTTTCGTTGCGCTCGTGCGGCCGCTCAGGGCTGACGCCATCACCGCAAGCAGGCGTGTGCGCTCACCACCGTCGGGTCAACCTCGTCCAGCCTGTACAGGCATACGCACTCCCAGCACTTCCTTGCTGCCCGAGCGGCCGATCGACCTGCGCCTCAGGCCGTCAGGCCGGCCGTTCTTCGACCCCGTCGCCGAACAGCGACTGTCCGTTCTGGTCGATGATCTGGCGCGCTTTGCGGAAGGTGCAATCCACCGCGTCGTCCATCGAGGTGAACATGTCGGCACGCACGAAGGTGCGCACCAGCCGCTGCCCGCCGACATCTTTCTCGATCCGTCCGGCAAGCCGCAGCTGCGAGCCCTCGCGGATCGGTTCCGCATAGATGGTGCAGCCCGCATGCTCCTGCGGATCGACCTTGGCAGCACTGCCGGCCGTCGGCTTTTCGCCAGTGCCGGAGAGCATCGAGAGGAATTTCGAGATGATTGAAGCCATGCTTTTTGCCTAGCACATCGGCCGGCGAAGCGGAAGACGGGAGCCGTGCCGCCCTGCCCGCCCCCGCCCGCAATGGCGCAACCCGATCACCGTCAGATGATCAGGTTGGCGAGAATCTCGTTGTCGGTGATGTCCTCGTAGCCGAGCCCGGCTGTCTCGAACCGCTGCAGCAGGGCGGCGAAATTCTCCGGCCTGGCGGTCTCGATGCCGATCAGGATGGAGCCGAAATTGCGCGCCGATTTCTTCAGGTATTCGAACCGGGCGATGTCGTCCTCGTCCCCCAGCAGGTTGAGGAAGTCACGCAGCGCGCCGGGCCGCTGGGCCAGCCGCAGGATGAAGTATTTCTTCAGGCCGGCAAAGCGCATGGCGCGCTCCTTGACGTCGGGCAGCCGCTCGAAATCGAAGTTGCCGCCCGATACCACGGCGACCACCGTCTTGCCGCGCACCGCCTCCGGGTCGAGCGACGCAAGTGCGGTGAGCGACAGGGCGCCGGCAGGCTCCAGCACGACGCCCTCGATGTTCAGCATCTCGGTGATCGTCACGCAGATGGCGTTCTCCGGCACCGCCATCACCTGGCTCTCCGGAAAGCGGCTGAGGGCGGCGAAGTTCAGCTCGCCGATGCGCGCCACCGCGGCACCGTCAACGAAATTGTCGACCTTGGCGAGCGTCACCGCATGGCCGGCGATCAGGCTCTGCTTGAGGCTTGGCGCGCCCTGCGGCTCGACCATCAGGAAGGCGTCGTCGCCGAGCCTCGGGCCAAGATAGCCGGTCATGCCGGATGACAGGCCGCCGCCGCCGACCGGCATGATCACCAGGTCCGGCGTCACACCCTCCGGCAGCTGCGCGGCGATCTCGGCTGCCACCGTCGCCTGCCCTTCGATGATGTCGGCGTGGTCGAAGGGTGGCACCAGCATGCCGCCGGTCTCCTCCACATAGGTGCGCGCCGCCGCATAGCACTGGTCGAAAATATCGCCGACGAGACGAATGGTGATGAACTCTCCGCCGAACATGCGCGTCTTGTCGATCTTCTGCTGCGGCGTGGTCACCGGCATGAAGACCACTCCCTGCACCTCGAAATGACGGCAGACGAAGGCAAAGCCCTGGGCATGGTTGCCGGCCGAGGCACAGACGAATACGCGTCCGCTGCCGGCCGTGGCGATCGCCTTGCGCAGGAAATTGAAGGCACCGCGGATCTTGTAGGAACGGACCGGCGACAGATCCTCCCGCTTCAGCCAGATATCGGCGCCGAAGCGGCGGCTGAGGTGTTCGTTCAGCTGCAGCGGCGTCTCGGGAAAGATCTCCCGCATTGCCAGCATTGCATCATCCACAGCTGCATTCGTCATTATCGTCCATCCGTTGAATTTGGGAGCGTGGCCCGCTATGCCATAGCTGGTCGGAAGAGACAAAAGCTTCTTTCCGCAGCCGGCCCGTCGTGCCGCTGCCAACACATCGGGACCTCCAGCTTTTGAACGCCACCCTGTTTCGGTCTTCGATCTACATCGCCGCGCTCTGCGGAATGTACCTGGCGGCGGCAATGTTCGTTCCGGCGGCCGTCGATCTCTACTACGGCAACCCAGACTGGCGCCTGTTCGCGCTGTCCGGCACCATTGTCGGCGGCCTGTCGCTGGCAACCGCGCTTGCGACGCGCGGCGCGCCGCCAGTGTTCAACAAGCGGTTCGGGTTCTTCCTCGTCAATCTGCTGTGGGCGGTGTTCTCGCTGATCGGCGCCCTGCCCTTGTACCTGTCGCCGCTTGATCTCACCTTCGCCCAGTCGCTGTTTGAGTCGATCTCGGCGATCACCACCACGGGCTCGACCGTCATTCCAGGCCTCGATTCTATGGCGCCTGGCATTCTTGTCTGGCGGTCGCTGCTCTGCTGGCTGGGCGGCATCGGGATTGTCGCACTCGGGCTGTTCATCCTGCCGTCGCTGCATGTCGGCGGCATGTCGATCTTCAAGCTCGAATCGTCGGAAACCAACGACAAGCCCTTCGCCAAACTCGCGAGCTTCACCCGCGCCTTCCTCGCCGTCTACCTAATGCTGACGCTGTCGTGCATGATCGCCTACGACATCGCGGGCATGAGCCATTTCGACGCGCTGAACCACGCAATGTCGACGGTTGCGACGGCCGGCTTCTCGACGCACGACGCATCCTTTGCCTTCTTCGACAACGAGGCGATCCTGGTCATCGGGACGATCTTCCTCGCCCTCTGCAGCCTGCCCTTCTCCGTGCTTATCCTGCTGGCGATCCGCGGCCGGCTCGACACGCTCCGCGATCCGCAGATCATGGTGTTCCTCGGCTATCTCTGCAGCTTCGGCATAGCGCTCGGCATCTACCACCACCTGCGCAACGGCGTTCCGATCGACAGCGCGCTCGTTCATTCGTTCTTCAACATCGCCTCGATCCTGTCGACGGGCGGTTTTGCCAGCGACGACTATACGCTCTGGGGACCGTTCGCCGTGGCGCTGGCGCTGTTTGCCACCTTCATGGGCGGCTGCTCGGGGTCGACGGCCGGGGGCATCAAGGCCTACCGCTTCGTCATCATGTTCAATGTGGTGATGGCCGGGCTGAAGCGGCTGGTCTATCCGAATGCCATCTATCCGGTGCGCTATGGCAATGCGACCGTCGATGCCGAGGTGCAGCGCGGCGTGTTCCTGTTCGTCATCCTGTTCATCTTCCTCTGGGTCGCCGGCACGCTCGGCATGACGCTCATCGGCTATGACATCCTGACGGCCACCTCGGCGGTGGTCACGGCGCTCTCCAACACCGGCCCCGGCATTGGCCACATCATCGGCCCGGTCGGCAATTTTTCGACCATCACCGATCCGGCGCTCTACCTGCTGTCGCTGATGATGCTGCTCGGCCGTCTCGAGGTCTTGACAGTGCTGGTGCTGC
Organism: Rhizobium sp. SAFR-030; assembly: GCF_059415005.1. NCBI lineage: Bacteria > Pseudomonadati > Pseudomonadota > Alphaproteobacteria > Hyphomicrobiales > Rhizobiaceae > Rhizobium > Rhizobium sp. SAFR-030. The sequence goes on from NZ_JBPFDO010000001.1 coordinate 185,899, forward strand.
TGACGCCGGTCTTCTGGCGCCGGTGAGGCCATCGGATCCTGCCGCAGACAGCAGCAGTAGCAACCGATCTCGCCCACCCGAACTGCGGAAAATCGCGATAGAAACGGCTGGTGCGGACGACGGGGATCGAACCCGTATACCCGAAGGCGAGAGATTTTAAGTCTCTTGCGTCTACCAGTTTCGCCACGTCCGCGTTAGGGCTGTCTTCCGCCGGTTGCGGCGAAAATGCAAGTGCATGTTTCACCGGAATCGTCGATCCGCGGACGTTGCCTTCTTGACCCGCCGGTGAGCCCGTGTCGGGTTGCCGCTGCCGCCCGGGTCTTGCCTGAGGATGCGCTGGAACCGCAGCCGCGCTGTAGTGTTGATCGCTTGAGAAACCAAGGACGCCGCAATGAAAGCCAGACACATATTCGCAGCCCCGGTCATCCTGATGCTGGCCGGCTGCACGACCGCTCCCGGCACGCTTGAACCGATTCCCGGCAGCATCACCTATGGCGGCCAGCCGCGCACCAAGCTTACCAAGGCGCCGATCGGCAGCATCGTCGAGCACGAGTTCAACGACGGATCGCGGCAGGTGATCGAAACCTATGTGATCGAGCCGGACCGGTCGTTGAGGCTTGCGACGCGCCGCTACCGGCCTGCGCTCATCAGCTTCGGCGACGACTGAGCGCTGCGGCTTCTGCGCCTGCGCCGGACCGTCCGGCTTCGTACGTCTGGCGCTCTTGCCGGGTCGGAACGCAACCCTATGTTCCGCCAACGCAAGAATACGTGCAAGGATCGCGCAGTGAAGTACCGCTTTCTCATCGTCGAAGACAGCCTCCTCATCGCCATGGACCTCGAAGAAGCCGTCACCCGCAGCGGCCACGATGTCATCGGCATCGCACCGGACATGACCGTGGCGCTGAATTATGCGGGCGACGCCGACATCGCCTTCGTCGACGTGCGGCTGGCCGATGGCGAAACCGGGCCGCAGATCGCCCGCATCCTGGTCGAGCGCGGGCTGACCGTGCTATTCGTCACCGGCAATCCGATGCTCGTCGAGGGCCGCGATGCCGGAGCGCTGGGCGTGATCGCCAAGCCCCTCACCCATCAGGCGGCAGCCGACGTCATCCAGTTCGTCGTCGACTGGAAGGATGGCCGGCCGCGCAACCCGCCGGCGCGCCTCAAGCTGTTCCAGCCGCTGTCATCGTCGACGGCCTGAGCCCAACGCCCTCCGCGCCGTCATCTCCCGCTCATCCGAACGCAGAAAAGGGTGCCGACCGGCCGGTCGGCACCCTTTTCTGTTAAATGGCCATGTCGCCGCGATCAGGCGGAGAGCTTGGCGGCCAGCTTTGCCACATGCGCACCCTGGAAGCGGGCGCCATCCAGCTCAACCTGCGAAGGCATCCGCGAGCCGTCGCCATTGGTGATGGTCGACGCGCCGTAGGGCGAGCCGCCCTTGACTTCCTCGGTGCCCATCTGGCCCTGGAAGGCGTAAGGCAGGCCGACGACGACCATGCCCTGGTGGAGGAAGGTCGGGATGAAGGACAGGATGGTCGATTCCTGGCCGCCATGCTGGGTGGCCGTCGAGGTGAAGGCCGAGCCGATCTTGCCGGTCAGCTTGCCGGTGAACCACAGGCCGCCGGTCTGGTCCCAGAAATTGCGCATCTGCGATGCCATGGTGCCGAACCGGGTGCCGGCGCCGACGATGATCGCATCGTATTCAACGAGGTCGTCGACCTTGGCGATCGGCGCGGCCTGGTCCATCTTGTAGTGCGATGCCTTGGCCACCTCGTCCGGAACCAGTTCCGGAACGCGCATCACGGTAACGTCCGCGCCTTCCGACTTGGCACCCTCGGCAACCGCATAGGCCATCGTCTCGATATGCCCGTAGGTGGAATGATACAGCACCAGAACCTTCGCCATGTCTTCTCTCCATGTCCGTCGCGGTCCACGATGGCACCCGCGTTTCAACCGAACTTAGCCTTTCCACGCCAGCCGTCCAGCCCGGCGTGCCGGGACGGACTGTTCGACATTCGTGAACGCGGAGCCTCGGCCGGTCAGCAAATGGCAACAGCGCCGTGCCCACGATCGCTCTTTTTCCAGCGCCCGTTTTGACCTAGAACAGCAGCATCAATTTCCGTGAGGGTATCCCATGACGTCTCAGACCGTGACCGCCGCCATCCTGGCGATCGGCGACGAACTTCTGTCCGGCCGCACCAAGGACAAGAACATCGGCCACCTCGCCGACGTGCTGCTGCTATCGGGCATCGACCTCAAGGAAGTGCGCATCGTTGCCGACGAACAGCCGGCGATCGTCGAGGCGGTGAATGCGCTGCGCGCCCGCTACACCTATGTCTTCACCTCGGGCGGCATCGGCCCGACGCATGACGACATCACAGCCGACGCGATCGCCGCGGCCTTCGGCCTGCCCTGCGAGCACGACGCTGAGGCCATGCGCCTGCTTGGCGAGATGTATGCCCGACGCGAAATGGAATTCACCGAAGCCCGCCAGCGGATGGCCCGCATGCCGCGCGGCGCCCGTCACATCGCCAACCCGGTCTCCACCGCGCCCGGCTTCATCGTCGAGAACGTCTATGTCATGGCCGGCGTGCCGCAGGTCTTCCAGGCAATGGTCGACAACATCCTGCCGGAGCTTGCAACGGGCACGCGGATGCTGACGCGGGCGCTTGCCTGCCCGTACGGCGAAGGTGATATCGGCACGCTGCTGGCGGCGGTGCAGAAGGCGCATCCGCAGACCAGCATCGGCTCCTATCCGAAGTATGACGGCCAGAGGTTCTCGACCGAACTGGTGGTGCGGGCGCGCGATGTGGGCGCCCTCGATGCGGCAGCCGATGCAATCGTGGCGATGATCGCATCGCTGGACAAGACCCGCGCCGAAGCGCATCCGGGACCCGAAACCTGAAGCGAAACCGGTAGCGGCCGACCGCTCCTTGACCCGCCTCAATGCGCGTCCCATGTCCTGTGCAAGGCTGGCACGCAAAGACCCGCCGATAGCGTCAGAGGAGTGAAACCGCCATGAGTTACCGAACCATTGTTGCCGTGCTGGACGACGAGCGCAATGCCGTCGCCGTCACCGATTTCGCGGCGGCCCTGTCGCGCGAATTCTCCTCCCACGTGGTCGGCCTGCACGCCGAGGTGCTGGCAACGGTGCCGCTGATCGCGCCGATGGAGATCCCCGATCCGACCGCAACCCAGGTGCTGCAGCAGGTGGCGCATACCGAAACCCGCAGGATCGCCGAGGTGTTTCGCGCCCGCGCCGAAAGCGAGGGTCTCTCGTATGAATGGCGCACCTTCGTCGCCACCACCGGCTACGGTTCGTCGCATGTGCTGGAATGCGTCCGCTCAAGCGACCTGATCATCGCCTGCCAGAACGATCCGTCCGGCGATGCCGACAACCGCGCCGACCTCGAGACGCTGCTCTTCGACAGCGGGCGTCCGGTGCTCCTCGTTCCGCACGTGATGCGCACGCCGCAGCCGATCCGCCGGGTGCTGATCGCCTGGAACGGCTCGCGCGAAGCTTCGCGGGCCGCCTTCGATGCCCTGCCCTTCCTGCAGCGCGCCGAAAGCGTCGAGATCTTCTGCGTCGATCCGCCGGCTGCGAACGGCCCGGCCGCCGGACAGGCCTCCGACCTCGCCGGCTCCGATCTTGCGGCGGCGCTGTCGCGCCACGGCGTCAACGTCTCGCTGCGCACCGAGGAGAACCCGGAGGTCTCGACCGCCGCCGCCATCGAAAAGCGTCTGCAGGACGACAGCGTCGATCTGCTGGTGATGGGCGGCTACGGCAATGCACGCTGGTGGGAGATGCTCTTCGGCGGCGTGACCCGCAGCATCCTGACGTCGCTGACGGCCTTGACGCTGCTGTCCCGCTGATCCGCTCGTCGGCCTGGCCGGCATCTGCATGGGAGTTCAGCCCATGGCGAGAACCAACTGCCGCGCCTTCCATCGGCGCGGCCTTTCGACCAATGCGGCGGCAAGGCCTGTGGGCAAGTGCCACCAGAGAGCGACTGCTGCCGCATGCAGCTTGCAAGACCCTCGCTATTGCCGCTAATACCAGCGGCCAACGGGCCACTCTGAAAGCGTCGGCCCAGCGGGCTGCAGCGGAATGGCGGCGGCCTTTCCCTGTCGCGCCGTCCGGAGCCCTGACGATGTCTCTGCCTGAAAAAGCCTTCCCCGTCTCCTGGGACCAGTTCCACCGCGATGCCCGCGCGCTCGCCTGGCGGCTTGCCGGCCTCGGCGAGGAGTTCCGCGCCATCGTCTGCATCACCCGCGGCGGTCTGGTGCCGGCGGCGATCATCTCGCGCGAGCTCAACATCCGGCTGATCGAAACGGTCTGCGTCGCCTCCTACCACGACTACGTCAACCAGGGCGAAATGCACATGCTGAAGGGCATCGCCGCCGAACTCATGGTCGATGGCGGCCGCGGCGTCCTGGTGGTCGACGATCTCACCGACACCGGCAAGACCGCGTCGCAAGTGCGCGGCCTGATGCCGAACGCCCATTTCGCCTGCGTCTACGCAAAACCGAAGGGCGTGCCGACCGTCGATACCTTCATCACCGAGGTCTCGCAGGACACCTGGATCTACTTCCCTTGGGATATGGGCTTCACCTACCAGGAGCCGATCGCCAAGGGCCCGAAAGCTTGACGCACTGCGCTTCGACTTAAAAAAAGGCCCGTCGGATCGCGCTGATCCGGCGGGCTTTTTTGTGCCAGCCGTATCGACGGCCGGACGACAGCGGCGGCTGAGGGATGCGCATTTCGCCTAGCTCAGGTCGTGCAGGTCCCTGCCGAGCGCCGGGCCGAGGCTGAAGTCGGAAAACCGCACCGAAAGCCCGGCCCGCTCCGGCGTGCAGCACATCGGCCCGACGCTGTAGCTGTCGGCGCGCGGAAACGGCGCGAGCCGGACGAGTGGCCAGAGGATGCCATCCTGCGACGCCTGTACCCGGACAACGCCGTCCTTCACCGTCAGCCGCATCCAGAAGTCGCCGGCGTCACCTGCATAAGGAGCGGTCGCCCAGTCCGAGCGGTCGACGGGTCAGCACGCTCGACAGCATCGGCCTTCCGTCGGAAATCTCGATGCCCGCCTTCAGCCAGCGCGCCTCGTCGAGCCGTACCATCAGCCCCGCCTGGTCGTAGAGGCTGTCGAACCGGGCGCGGATCCGCAGCTGCGCGGTGAAATCCGGACCCGTCGCAAAACCCAGCATGTGTCCGCTGTCGCGGGTGAAGCCGTAATGCGTCTCGCGCCAGAAGTCGGTGGCCTTGTCGGTGACCACGGCAAGGTCGCTGTCCTCGATGGTGTGCTGCTGCGGCGGGTTCAACCACGTTCCCGCTTCCCAGCCTGACTGTCCCGACATCGCGTGCTCCCTGATGTTCTCATAACGGCTGCATTCTGCACGCCCGCCGGCCAAGGTCCACCATCGAGGCGGTTCCGGATACCGCATACGAAAAAGGCGCCGGATCGCTCCGGCGCCTTTTAAAGCTCGGTGTTCGGTCGCTCAGGCGGCGGCGCGGTAGCCCTGCGGGGCACCGGCGGAGCCGTTGAGGCGGAACTTGGCAAGGATCTCGGTGAGCTGGCGGCTTTCCGAAGCAAGCACCTGGCTTGCCGCCGTCGTCTCTTCCACCATCGCCGCGTTCTGCTGCGTCATCTGGTCCATATGGTTGACCGAGGTATTGATCTCGCCGAGTGCCGCGGCCTGTTCGCCGGCGGCGCGGGCGATCGATGCCACGTGGTCGTTGACGCGGTTGACGAGGTCCTCGATCTCCTTCAGCGCTTCGCCGGTCGACAGGACGAGCGTCACGCCACCCTTCACCTCTTCCGCAGAGGTGTGGATGAGCGTCTTGATCTCCTTGGCGGCATTGGCCGAGCGCTGGGCAAGTTCGCGGACTTCCTGGGCGACGACGGCGAAACCACGTCCGGCTTCACCGGCGCGGGCTGCCTCGACGCCGGCGTTCAGCGCCAGCAGGTTGGTCTGGAAGGCGATCTCGTCGATCACCGAGATGATCTGGCTGATCTTCTGCGAAGACTGCTCGATGCGGCCCATGGCGTCGATGGCGTCGCGGACGATGCCGCCCGAACGGCCGGTGCTCTGCTTGGTCTCGGTGACCATCCGCGTCGCTTCATTGGCGCGGTCGGTCGACATGCGCACCGTCGAGGTGATCTCTTCGAGCGCTGCTGCGGTCTCTTCCAGCGATGCGGCCTGCTGCTCGGTGCGGCGGGCCAGCTGGTTTGAGGCCGACGACAGTTCGCCGGAATTGTCGGAGATCGTGCCGGCAGCGCCGCGCACGTTTTCCATCGTCGCACGCAGCGTGCCCATGGTGGCGTTGACGTTCTGCTGCAGTTCGGCAAAGGCGCCCTGGAACTGGCCGCGCATGTCCTGCGTCAGGTCCTGCTCGGCGAGCGCCGCAACCACGCGGCGGACTTCGGTGACGCCACGGTCGACGCTCTCCACCAGTTCGTTGACGCTCGAGGCAAAGCGCTCAAGGTCCTGGTCTTCGTAGCTCTTCTCGATGCGCTGGCTAAAGTCGCCGGCGGCGGCGGCGGCGACGATGCCGCTGATCGAGACCTGCAGGTCCTTGCTCTGACGGTTCAGAGCCTGTTCCTGGGCTTCCATCTGGCGCATGTGGATTTCATTGGCTCGGAAGATCTCCAGAGCCCGGGCCATCTCGCCGATTTCGTCGAGGCGGTCGGTGTCGGTGACTTCACGATCGGTGCGGCCCTTGGCCATCTCGCTCATGACGCCGGTCATGCGGCGGATCGGGCCGGCGATGCCGCGGCGGGCGATCAACAGGCTGAGGGCGACGCCGGCTGCGATGCAGACCGCGGCGGTGATGCCGAGCACCATGACGGTGAACTGCGATTCGCCGATGGCATAGGCGCGCGAATTGGACAGCGTGTTGGCGGAGTAGGTGCTGTAGACCTTGACGGCGGCGGTGACCGCCTTCTGGCCGTCGAGTGCCTTGGACAGCGCATCGGCCATGACCTTGGGATCCTTGCCGGCGTCACTTCCGGCGATCTTCACCATGGCGCGGATGCTGTCGAAGTATGACCCGAGGCTGGTGCGGATGTCGGCCAGCTGCTTGGTTTCCTCGGCATCGGCCGTGGCGGCGATCTTGGGCAGGCGCTCCAGCATTTCCTTGGCGCGCTTCTCGGTTTCGGCGGCAAAATCTGCGGCCTTTTCCGGTGCGAATGCCAGCTGATAGGTCATGCGGCTGATGGCGATGATGTCAACGCGCAGGTCCATGGCTTCGCGAGCCACCTCCTCGCGGGCGCCGGTATCCTTCAGCGCTGACCCCAGGGAAAACAGACCTTGTGCACCGACCGCGGCAATTGCGGCCGCCGCCGCGCCCATGAGCACGACGACAAGGCTGACCTTCTTCAAAATGGATAGATTCTTGATGCTCACGGTACGGACTCCGACCAAAGGGATCTCATGCGACGGGCAGCCACCGCTGGCCCGCATGGATCGACAGGCCAGCCGCTCGTCCACACCTTCTAAGGATCGAAAGTTAAAAAAGTGGGCGAAGTATCGGATTTTACAACCGGTCGTAGCTTCGGTCACCGCCATCTCGGCCGAGCCCGGTTTCTGTCCTCCCTCACCAGCCTCTTCCGGCAAGCCATTGAGTTCCTTGAGTGATTCGCCTGTCCCCGTTTTCCACAGGGCAGACCCACAATATCTTGTGGTTAAGAGATGATTGCGATCTATGCCTTGACGGAATCACGCATTCGAACGAGATTGGATTTCATGTTGCGGCGGCGACTGGACCGGAGATACGAGGCCGGTTCTCTTTCGGAATGGACGGACTGACGACGTGCCTGGGCGGCTTTACACCCGCCTCGGCAATCGCGGTCGCGTGCCTGGCGGAAGTCGCTTAAACTGTGATTGGCACTGGCGCAAAGAAACTGTTAATACCATATTTAGTGTTTGCAGGCACCATCCGTCACAAGATACAGTTAGACATCCAAGATGATTCACGGATGATGGAATTTTTACCGGCTGCCCATGATGGCGAGCGGCCGGACGGACACGTGCGCCCGAAAACGCGGCGCCGAACTGACGAGGGATAAGGCAATGCGCATCGAACGTCGTTTCACCAGGCCTGAGACAGGTGCCTATGGGGAGATCGAATTCCGCAAGGCGGTGAGCGAGATCCGCAATCCCGACGGTTCGATCGTCTTCAGGCTTGCCGATATCGATGTGCCGACGCAGTTCAGCCAGGTGGCAACCGACGTTCTGGCGCAGAAGTATTTCCGCAAGGCCGGCGTCCCGAAGATGCTGAAGAAGGTCGAGGAAAACGACGTGCCGTCGTTCCTCTGGCGTTCGGTTGCCGACCTCGAGGCAATGAAGAACCTGCCGAAGGAAGAGCAGTACGGCTCGGAGACCGACGCCCGCCAGGTGTTCGACCGTCTCGCCGGAACCTGGACCTACTGGGGCTGGAAGGGCAAGTACTTCACCTCGGAAGAAGATGCGGCCGCCTTCAAGGACGAGCTTGCCTACATGCTGGCCACCCAGCGCGTTGCCCCGAACTCGCCGCAGTGGTTCAACACCGGCCTGCACTGGGCCTATGGCATCGATGGCCCCGGCCAGGGCCACTTCTACGTCGACCCCTTCACCGGCAAGCTGACGAAGTCGAAATCGGCCTATGAGCACCCGCAGCCGCATGCCTGCTTCATCCAGTCCGTCGAGGACGATCTGGTCAACGAAGGCGGCATCATGGATCTCTGGGTGCGTGAAGCGCGCCTGTTCAAATACGGCTCCGGCACCGGCTCCAACTTCTCCTATCTGCGCGGCGAAGGCGAAAAGCTGTCGGGCGGCGGTCGCTCGTCCGGCCTCATGTCGTTCCTGAAGATCGGCGACCGGGCTGCCGGCGCCATCAAATCGGGCGGCACCACGCGCCGTGCGGCCAAGATGGTCGTCGTCGACATCGATCACCCGGATATTGAAGCCTATATCGACTGGAAGGTGAAGGAAGAGCAGAAGGTTGCCGCCCTCGTCACCGGTTCGAAGATCGTCGCCCAGCACCTGAAGGCGATCATGAAGGCCTGCGTCAACTGCGAGGCCGACAACGAGGCCTGCTACGACCCGAACCAGAACCCTGCCCTGAAGCGTGAGATCAAGGCTGCCAAGAAGGACCAGGTTCCGGAAAACTACGTCAAGCGCGTCATCCAGTTCGCCCGCCAGGGCTACAAGGACATGGAGTTCAAGACTTATGACACGGACTGGGATTCGGAAGCCTATCTGACGGTCTCCGGCCAGAACTCCAACAACTCCGTCTCGCTGAAGGATGACTTCCTGCGCGCCGTCGAGAATGATGGCGACTGGAACCTCACCGCCCGGAAGGACGGCAAGGTGATGAAGACGCTGAAGGCGCGCGACCTGTGGGAAAAGATCTCCTACGCCGCCTGGGCGTCGGCCGATCCGGGCCTGCACTTCAACACGACGATGAACGACTGGCACACGTCACCTGCCGCAGGTCCTATCCGCGCCTCCAACCCGTGCTCGGAATACATGTTCCTCGACGACACGGCCTGCAACCTTGCCTCGCTGAACCTTCTGCGGTTCAAGGACGCGACGACCAAGAACATCGACATCGCGGCCTACGAACACGCCGTTCGCCTGTGGACCGTCGTGCTTGAAGTCTCCGTCATGATGGCGCAGTTCCCGTCGCGCCAGATCGCCGAGCGCTCCTACGAATACCGCACGCTCGGCCTCGGCTACGCCAATATCGGCGGTCTGCTGATGTCGTCCGGCATCCCCTACGACTCGACCGAAGGCCGCGCCATCGCCGGCTCGCTGACGGCGATCATGACCGGCGTCTCCTACGCCACGTCGGCCGAGATGGCCTCGGAACTCGGCCCCTTCCCGGGCTTTGCGCCGAACCGCGACAACATGCTGCGCGTCATCCGCAACCATCGCCGCGCCGCCTACGGTGAACAGACCGGCTATGAAGGCCTGTCGGTCAACCCGGTACCGCTCATCGATGCCGACAACCCCGACCAGGATCTCGTCGCCCATGCCAAGGCTGCCTGGGACAAGGCGCTGGAGCTCGGTGAAAAGCACGGCTACCGCAACGCCCAGACGACGGTGATTGCGCCGACCGGCACGATCGGTCTCGTCATGGACTGCGACACGACCGGCATCGAGCCCGATTTCGCCCTGGTGAAGTTCAAGAAGCTCGCCGGCGGCGGCTACTTCAAGATCATCAACGGCGCCGTTCCGGAAGCCTTGCGCACGCTGGGCTATTCGGAAAGCCAGCTGGCCGAGATCGAGGCCTATGCCGTCGGCCACGGCAACATCAACCAGGCACCCGGCATCAACCCCGGTTCGCTGCGCGCCAAGGGCTTCACCGACGACAAGATCGAGGCGATCAACGGCGCCACCAAGGCCGCCTTCGACATCAAGTTCGTCTTCAACCAGTGGACTTTGGGCATCGACTTCCTGAAGGACACGCTGAAGGTTTCCGACGCGCAACTCGCCGACATGAGCTTCAACCTGCTTGAGCATATCGGCTTCTCGAAGAAGGACATCGAGGCCGCCAACATCCACGTCTGCGGTGCGATGACGCTGGAAGGCGCGCCCTTTCTCAAGTCCGAGCATCTGGCGGTCTTCGATTGCGCAAATCCGTGCGGCAAGATCGGCAAGCGCTACCTGTCGGTGGAAAGCCACATCCGCATGATGGCGGCCGCCCAGCCGTTCATCTCGGGCGCCATCTCCAAGACGATCAACATGCCGAACGAGGCGACCGTCGAGGATTGCGGCGCCGCCTACATGCTGTCCTGGAAGCTCGCGCTGAAGGCCAATGCGCTCTACCGCGATGGCTCCAAGCTCTCCCAGCCGCTCAACGCCTCGCTGATCGAGGACGAGGACGACGAGGATGCGCTGGAGGACCTGATCCAGCAGCCGGCGGCCGCCCAGGCGGTCACGGTTACCGAAAAGATCATTGAGCGGGTGGTGGAGCGCGTCACGCGCGAGCGTGAAAAGCTGCCGAACCGCCGCCAGGGCTATACCCAGAAGGCCAATGTCGGCGGCCACAAGGTGTACCTGCGCACCGGCGAATTCGGCGATGGCCGCATCGGCGAGATCTTCATCGACATGCACAAGGAAGGTGCCGCCTTCCGGGCGATGATGAACAACTTTGCCATCGCCATCTCGCTGGGTCTCCAGTACGGCGTGCCGCTCGAAGAATATGTGGAGGCCTTCACCTTCACCAAGTTCGAACCGGCCGGCATCGTCACCGGCAACGACGCGATCAAGAACGCCACGTCGATCCTCGACTACGTGTTCCGCGAGCTCGCCGTCTCCTACCTCAGCCGCCATGATCTGGCGCATGTGGACACGTCGGACTTCTCGCAGACCGCACTCGGCAAGGGCATCGAGGAAGGCAAGACCAACCTCGTCTCCACCGGCTGGACGCGCGGGTACAAGCCGACGCTCGTCTCGGGCGGTTCCGACCGTCTGGCATCCGGCGAGCCGAAGGGATCGGCCACCGCCGCCCCTGCCCGGGGCTCATCGACCAACGTCACCTCGTTTGCCGGCTCGGCTGCCCGCAAGCTGGAAACGACACTGGCCATCTCGACTTCGGAAGTCGTCTCCTTCAAGCGCGACTACGAGGAGCGCGCCAAGGAACTGACGGAAGAGATTGCCGACGAGGCGATCGCCGACGAAGGCCAGCAGGCGGCCACCGCCCTCTTCTCCGACAAGGCCGAGGCAGACGCCGCCGCCGCCAAGACGGAAGCCAAGAAGAAGGAAGCCGACCGCCGCATGAAGTCGATCATGCAGGGCTACACCGGCAACATGTGCTCCGAGTGCCAGAATTTTACGATGGTGCGCAACGGGACTTGTGAGAAGTGCGACACGTGCGGCGCAACGAGTGGCTGCAGCTGAGGTAGAGCTGAAGGTCCGAATTGCGTGCGGCCCGGGGGAAACCCCGGGCTGGACTTAAAGGTGGAACATATAGCGAACGAGATTCTATATGAATGTGACATCCAGCACCGGACGTACGCCACCGAGACAGATACGTTTAGCGTTGCGAAAAGAGGTAGGGTTTGGATGCCCAGTCTGCGGTTCCCCGCATCTGGAGTATCACCATTTTGATCCGCCTTGGGCCGAGCGGCATCATCATGCGCCGGAAGGTATGATAGCTCTCTGCGCCCGTCATCATGACGAAGCAGATGGCGGCGCATTCACAAAAAATCAATTGCGTGGACTGAAAAGATCAGGGCGCACGCACGTTCAGAGTAAAGTCAATTGGAGACGGCGCCATACCATATTTGATTGTGGAGGGAATTATGCCTACCAATGCGGCGCGATGCTGACGGCCCGTGGAATTGATATGATATACTTCGAAAAGGATGACGAAGGCTACGATACACTTTCTCTGAATATCTATGATGTGTGCTTAAACCCAGTCGTCGTGATGAGGCAAAATGACTGGATCACGCGCAGTGATCTGGATGAAATTGAAGCAGCTCCCCGGACGCCAAAGTTGATCATCCGATCGAAGATCCACCGCATTGATCTTAGGATCGAATTCATCGACCGCGAAAAAATGAGTGCTGCCGAATTAGAGCTCTCGTCGGGCATGGGCATTCCGGAAGATGAAAACGTTCTATTAGTACGACTACGTGGTGAAATACCGGCCCCTTGTCACGCGCGATTTACTGATCGGGAGCTCGTAGTTAATGAGCGCATGAATTTCACCGGAAATCGTATGATCAATTGCGGGAAAGGAATTGTCATAGGCTGAACGGATGCTGCCGATTTAGCGATGAATGCTGGAAACACTACTGGGACCCTATATAAGCTCATGCTATCTTTCGAGTGGGATGATGCAAAAGCGACCAGCAATCTCGCCAAACACCGGGTGAGCTTCCTAGCCGCCTGTGACGTTTTCAACGATCCATTCGCTGTCGATAGCGAAGCACGCTCGATGGAGTACAGAGAGCTTCGGCGTAGGATCATTGGCCTTGGCAACGGGATCTTCCTCACGGTAATCTACACCGAGCGCGGCGAGGTAATTCGTCTCATCTCTGCGCGAAAATCGACGCGGGCGGAACGACGGGAGTATGACGATGCCAACACGTAAATCTCAGATATCCGATTGGGCGCGTGTCGACGCCATGACCGATGAGGAAGCGGAGGCCAATGCGCTCGCCGATCCCGACAATCCGCCGATGACGCAGGAACAGTTGCGGGCAGCGCCTCGCATGCCGCAGGTAAAGGTCATCCGCCGGGCGTTCGGCCTGACGCAGGAAGAGTTTTCCGCCCGCTATCAGATCCCGCTGGGTACGCTGCGCGATTGGGAACAGGGCCGCTCCGTGCCAGACCAGACGGCACGCGCTTATCTGAAGGTCATCGCCCGACATCCTGAAAGCACGGCGCAAGCGCTCGCCAAGGGCGTGGCGTGATCGCCGGCGCCTGAGCCAGTTCCCCCCTTGCCCTGCCGGGCCACCGGCACCGAGCAACCAGAAACCCTCACCCCTCCAGCCTATCCGCCGGCACCGGCGCGTCGTCGTAGCCACCATAGACGGACTGGTCGAAGGGGATGACGGCGCCGGTCATCATGCCGCTTTCGTCGGACGCCATCCACAGCACGGTGCGCGCCACCTCTTTCGGATCGAGGATGCGGCCGAAGGGTTTTTCCGCAGCCTTGCGATCGATAAAATCGGGATCGCCGGTCTCCGACAGGATCAGCTGGCGCTCGTGGTCGGAATTCATCCAGCCGATGTCCAGCTGGTTGACGTGGATGCGGTGGCGCATCAGCGCGAAGGCTGTATTGCAGGTGACGGTGGCAAGCGCCCCCTTGGAGGCCGAATAGGGCGCCAGAAACGGCTGCCCGGCAAGGCTCGACATCGAGCCGATATTGACAATCCGCCCCTCTATGCCATGGCGGATCATCAGCCTCACCGCATCCTGGATGAGAAAGAACGGCGCGCGGGTGTTGACGGCGAACATCCGGTCGAACAGCTCGGGCGTGGTGTTGAGGATATTGCCGCGATCGGTGAGGCCTGCCGCATTGACGAGGATATCGACGCGGCCGAACAGGCGTTCGGCTGCCGGGATGATGCTGCGCACCGCCTCGATATCGGCGAGATCGGCGGCGACGCATTCGACCCGCACGCCGGTCGCCTCGGTGATGCGGGCCGCTACTGCCCGGCCCTTCTCCAGGTCACGCCCGACGATCACGATGCCGCCGGCACCGGCTTGCGCAAACTGCAGGGCGATGGCGGCGCCCAGTCCCTGGCTGCCGCCGGTGACGACGGCGATCTTTTGCTCGATCCTGCTCATGGGTCTCCTCCCCTCGATGATCCTGCCCTTCGCCATCGTTAAAGAAGGACGTATCGGTTGCATAGCCGGTAGCCATCTGCCTCAGAGATGTGCGTGCGGGCACGACAAGCCTAGTTGCCGGGTTGCGTCGCGACAACGGCTGCGCTTCTCGTCACCCTCTCGTCTGGCAGAGCCCGCACTACAACCTCCGTCATCCTCGGGCCTGTCCCGAGGATCCGCGACCGCAGATACTGGAAAGGTCGGTGTCGTCCGTGGGAGCGAAATCCGTGGGCGTCGAAGGCAGAGCGATCGGCAGTAGATCCTCGGGACAGGCCCGAGGATGACGGCTCAGGGCAGGATGCCAGTCCACGGGCGACGGTGAGCAGTGTTCTTCGACCACAGGATGACGGGTCAGAGAGCGAGAGCTGCTCCGAACTCCCACGTCCCCTTGAGGCGGGGCCATTGCGGTGATGCGTCCGCTGATGGCGTGATGCTGGCGAACGCACTGGATAGCGTCAGAGATGCGCGGGCAGGCGCGTCAAGCCAAGGTGCCGGGTTGCGTCGCGACAACGGCTGCGCGTCTCCTCAACCGCTCGTCTGGCACAGCCCGCACCACACACTCCGTCATCCTCGGGCCTGTCCCGAGGATCCGCGACCGCAGATACGGGAAAGGTCGGTGTCGCCGGTGGGGGCGATTCCGTGGGCGTCGAAGAAAGAACGATCGGCAGTAGATCCTCGGGACAGGCCCGAGGATGACGGCTCGGGGCAGGATCCAAGTCCACGGGCGACGGTGAACAGTGTTCTTCGACCACAGGATGACGGGTCAGAGAGCGAGAGCTGCTCCGAACTCCCACGTCCCCTTGAGGAGGCGGCCGATGCGCGCCGGCGGGTAGGCTGGGTGATGCGTCCGCTGATGGCGTGATGCTGGCGAACGCACTGGATAGCGTCAGAGATGCGCATGCGTGCCCGGTAGCCCGAGTTGCCGGGCTGGGTTGCGACAACGGCTGCGCGTCTCGTCACCCGCTCGTCTGGCACAGCCCGCACCACACACTCCGTCATCCTCGGGCCTGTCCCGAGGATCCGCGACCGCAGATACGGGAAAGGCCGGTGTCGCCGATGGGGGGCGAATCCGTGGGCGTGAAGGCAGAGCGATCGGCAGCAGATCCTCGGGACAGGCCCGAGGATGACGGCTCAGGGCGGAAGTGCCCACTGCCCACTGCCCACTGCCCACTGCCTACTGCCTATTGCCTACTGCCTACTGCCTACTACCGAGCGGTGGCACGTGCCGCACAGCATGAAGCGCAACAAGCCCCCACCCCGGTTCACGGGGAGAGGGCTCGTCTCTAAGACCGGGGACTGGAGGCCCGGCGACTAGAACTTGTAGTTCAGGCCGGCCTTGACCGAGTGGTCGTGCAGGTCCTTTTCCGAGGCGATGCCGTTGGAGAAGCTGCGGACCTCGTTGGTGGCCGTGTAGTTGTACTCGACGCGCGCCGAAATGTTGCCGGTCAGCTTATGCTCGACGCCGGCGCCGACCAGGAAGCCGGGCTTCCAGCCATCCGGGCCGGATACGCCGTCATTGTCGCGGAAGTTGGTCATGGCGAGACCGGCCGTGCCGTAGACGAGCGTCTGGCCGAGAGGTGCGCCGGCCTTGACCTTGGCGGCCAGGCGGTGACGTTCCTTCAGCTCGCCGCCGTTCACCTTGATTTCGGTGTCGCCCATGTAGGACGCTTCGACTTCGCCGCCGAGGATGGCGCCGCCGACATCGGCATTGTAGCCGGCATGGGCACCGGCCGCGACGCCCTTGCCGCTGGCAAACGGGTTGAACTTCGGCGAGGCAAGCCCGCCGTGCACGCCGACATAGGCGCCGTTCCAATCGGACGAGGCGGCAGCCGGCTCGTTATAGGTGGGGGCCTCGTAAGCGGAGGTCAGGTCTGCTGCGCCGGCAGCAGTCGCCAGCAGGGGCGCAGCGGAAAGGGTGGCAATCGCCAGGGCAAAGCGCTTCATGGTCATGTCTCAAACTCCATACACAGCCTGCATGCGGCGATGCGCAGGCGATACATCCGGCTTCCACACCACGGGAGCGATCATGCGGCCCGGCCCGGACCCCTCATCGCACGAGCAACCCCCGCACCATCTGCCATTCATTTTCATGAATCCGTAAACACTCGATTAACCGAATGTGGCAGAGCCTGCCTTGTTTTGTCTCGAGTGCTTGCCGCCTGTAATCGACGGTGGAGGGGCCGCGACCGCGACAGATCACGGGTTGTTCCTGAGGTAGGCGATGACGTCGTCGATGCTCGACTGGGTCCAGAAGCCGAAGAAGCGCATCTTGGTGCCCGGCACCTTGCTCGACGGGCTGGACAGGAATTCGGACAGCGCCTGCTCGTCCCAGACCAGCCCCTTCTCGCCCGCATCGGCCAACGCCGGCGAATAGGCATAGTCCGGCAGGCTGGCGGCCGGGCGACCCAACACGCCCTTCAGATGTGGGCCGAAGCCGTTGCTGGCGCTCGCCACCGCATGACAGGAAGCGCAGGAGGACTGGAAGGTCCGACGCCCGGCCTCCGGATCGGCGGCGAGCCCTTGGGCAGGAAGGCAGAAGGCGGCGACCAGCATGCCGGCGGCAACAAGCCCTGCCGCACGGGCGGCGCAGCGGGATTGATACATCGACAAGAGAGGGGAATACATGGCCGGCACTTCTAGGCCGCATCGGCCCGCGGCGCAATCGCCGGTATCAGCCGGACGATCTGCGATAGCGCGCAACGCAAGCGAAAACCGGCGCCGTGCGCCGGTCACCATGAACCTCGGTGCATGCCGATGCGGTCAGACGGCCATCCGGTCGGCGACGACACGCCAGTTGACCAGCTTGTCGAGCACGGCGCGGATGTGTTCCGGCTTGCGGTTCTCGTAGTCGAGGTAATAGGCATGCTCCCAGATGTCGATGCCGAGATAGGCGGGGCGGCCGACGGCGACCGGGTTGTTGCCATCCTCGTAGCCGATCAGCGCCAGCTGGTTGTCGTCATTGCGGGTCAGCCACACCCAGCCGGTGCCGAACACCTCGTCGGAGACCGACACGACCCGATCGACGAAGCCGTCATAGCCGCCGAAGGTTTCGCCGATCATCGCGCCGAGCTCGCCTTCCGGCCGGTTCGGTCCGCCGGGCACGAACTGGTCCCAGTAGGCGACGTGGTTCCAGGGCTGCGCGGCGTTGTTGAAGATCTTCGCATCCGCCTCGGACTTGGCCGACGCCGTGACGATGCCGGCCAGATCCATGTCGGCATACCGGGTGCCGGCGGCCAGCTGGTTCAGCTTGTCGAAATAGGCCTTGTGGTGCTTGCCGTAGTGCAGACCGACGGTGCGGGCGGAAATGCTCGGCGCCAGCGCGTCGTCGCCAAACGGCAGCTTGGGCTGGGCGATCGGCAGCGCGGCGCGGGCAATGTGCGGGCTGGCGAAAGTGGCGGCAGCGGCGGTGACGGTGGTTGCGGCAAGCAGAGTGCGGCGGGTGAGTTGCATCGGTTCCTCCAAGATTGTCCCCGGCAGCTCCCGGGCAACGTCCGAAGCGGGAACAACCCGGCCGGCGGTGGATGGTTTCGTCAAGTCTGCGTCAGCAGCGCGTGAAGTGTGGATGCCGGATCACAAGCGCGGCAGAATTGGCGGAGACACCTCGACAAGTGCGGCGGCTGCGCCATTCTTGTCGCCGGGCTTGTTCCGGCCTCGCCTCACCTCGCCTGCCTGATGATCCTACCGTGCGCCCCTCCTTGCCTCTGTCACCGAAAGCCCCGATGAGCCCGACCAACCGATCCAAGCCGCAGCGCTTCGTGCTCCTCGACGGACTGCGCGGCATCGCCGCCGTGTTCATCATCCAGCGGCATACCGAGGAACTGCTGGGCGATGCGCTACCCTCGAGCTATCTCGGCGTCGACCTGTTCTTCGGGCTGAGCGGCTTCGTGCTGGCGCATGCCTACGGGCAGATCCTGCGTGAGGGAGCCATGACGCCGGTCGCCTTCATGAAGGCCAGGCTGCTGCGGCTCTATCCGCTCTACGCCCTGGCACTGGCTCTGGTCATCGCCTACTACGCCTACAGCCTTGCAATCGGCCGGCCGGTGTTCTTCGGCCAGTACGTGATCGGCCATGAACTGGCGATCGGCATCGTCACCGGGCTGCTGTTCCTCCCCTCGCCGGTCACCATATCCTTCAATGCCGCCCTGTTCCTCGTGCATCCGGCCTGGTCGCTGTTCAACGAGCTGGTCGCCAACCTCGCCTATGCCTGGAAGGGCGCGCGGGCGTCGCTGCGGCAGATCCTCGTCGTCATCGCCATCAGCCTGATTGGCCTGGCGATTGCCGCCATCCAGTTCGACCGGCTGCATGCCGGGTTCCGGTGGCACGAAATGTATGCGGGCATGGCGCGGGTGTTCTTCTCGTTCTTCGTCGGCGTGCTGATCTACCGGTTTCGCCGCACGCCGATGACGGTCCGTCCCGTCGCGGCAATTGCCTGCCTGCTGGTGGTGGCGGCGGTGCTGGCCTTTCCTACACCGAAGCCGATGAAGGCGCCCTTCGATCTGGTGGTGGTGGTGCTTGTCTGGCCAGCACTCCTCTATGCGGCGAGCAGCATCGTTCCGGGCCCGCGCATCGCGGCGATCGTAAGCTTCCTCGGCACCGCCTCCTATGCGGTCTACGTGCTGCACGTGCCGCTTCTCGACTGGGCACTGGTGGTGTGGCCGTCGATGACCGAGCCCGCCATCGCTCCTTACGCAGGTGTCGCGTTCATCACCGCCACGGTGCTGATCAGCTGGCTGCTGACCGTCGGGCTCGACCAGCCGCTGCAGCGCCGGTTGCGGCGGCGACGGACGCGGCAGGCGACGGCGTTCTAGACTTGTCTGTGGGAGAGTGCGATCCGCAGAAAAGGAGAGGCCCTCTACCGCAGGGGAGACGGTAGAGGGCCAAGCTTGACTGGAGATCATTTACGTTTTGTTGTGCGGCGATTGCAGGGGAACATCGCCTTTTATCGCGGGAGGAAGGAAAGCTCTTTCCCTCTTCGCTTCGCCTAAATAACGAGCGACCTGCCGCTTGGTTCCACATTTCGTTAAGAAGGTTGCCGTACGGTCTCCTGTCGCCAATCCTGTCCATGGAGCAACGCATGTCGGTACCGCTCTTCCGATTCACGCATTACGACCTCAAGGAACTGCGCGCCGGAACCACGATCGAGGTGACGCTGTCGGCCGTCAACAATGTGCGGCTGATGACGGCCGGGAATTTCAAGCGGTTCACCGAGAAGCTGGACTTCAAGTATGTCGGTGGCGTCGCCAAGAAGTCGCCGGTGAAGATCGTCATCCCGGAAAACGGCCACTGGCATCTGCTCGTCGATGCCGAGGGGCACCACGGGCTGGCCGAATCCTCGGTCAAGATGGTGACGGCGGCCGGCGTTTCTTCGGCACCCCGGCAGCAGAAGGCGTCCTAATCAGCTTCCGCCGCGCTCGCGCCGCAGCTTCGACCACCAGTCCAGCCGCTTCCTGATATCGCGCTCGAAGCCGCGTTCCGGGGGATCGTAGAAGGTCTGCCGCCCGAGCTTTTCCGGAAAATAGTCCTGGCCCGAAAAGGCATCAGGCTCGTCGTGATCGTAGCGGTAGCCGTCGCCGTACCCCTCGCCCTTCATCAGCTTGGTCGGCGCGTTGAGGATGTGTTTCGGCGGCAGCAGCGAACCATGCTCCTTGGCCGCCCGCGTCGCCGCCTTGAAGGCCATGTAGACGGCGTTTGATTTCGGCGCGGTCGCCAGGTAGACGCAGGCCTGCGCCAGCGCCAGCTCACCCTCCGGCGAGCCGAGATAGTCATAGGCATCCTTGGCGGCGTTGCAGACGACCAACGCCTGCGGATCGGCAAGCCCGATATCCTCGACCGCCATGCGCACCAGCCGCCGCCCCAGGTAAAGCGGATCCTCGCCGGCATCGAACATCCGCGCCAGATAGTAGAGTGCAGCATCCGGATCGGAGCCGCGCACCGATTTATGCAGCGCCGAGATCAGATTGTAGTGGCCGTCCTGCGCCTTGTCATAGACCGGCGCGCGACGCTGGACGATCTGCGTCAGTCCCTCGCCTTCGAAGATCTCCCCCTCGCGGGCCGCACGCCAAACCTCCTCGGCAAGCGTCAGCACGGCGCGTCCGTCTCCATCCGCCATGCGGATCAGCATGGCCCGTGCGTCCTCGGTCAACGGGAGTGGCTTCTCCTCCACCTGTTCGGCACGTTGGAGCAGTTCAGTGAGGCTTTCCTCGTCATGCGACCGGAACGTCAGGACGCGGGCGCGCGACAGGAGAGCGGCATTGAGCTCGAAACTGGGGTTTTCGGTCGTGGCACCGACGAGGATGACGGTGCCGTCTTCCATCACCGGCAGAAAGCTGTCCTGCTGGGCGCGGTTGAACCGGTGGATCTCGTCGACGAACAGCAGGGTCTGCCTCCCGTCCATGCGCCGCAGACGCGCGGTCTCGAACACCTTTTTCAGGTCCGCCACACCGGAGAAGATCGCCGAGATCTGCTCGAAGGCCAGACCCGCCTCACCCGACAGCAGCCGCGCAACGGTCGTCTTTCCGGTCCCCGGCGGTCCCCAGAAGATCATCGAGCCCAGCGAGTCTGAACCGATCATCCGGCGCAGCACGCCGTCCTCTCCGGTCAGGTGCGGCTGGCCAGTGACCTCGGACAAGGATGTCGGGCGCAGACGATCGGCAAGCGGCCGCCGATTGGTGACCGCTTCCGGGATCCGTGGCGCGAAGAGGTCCTCGCTCATCGGAAGAACTGGCGGATCCGCTTGCCGCCACGCTCGATCTCGACGCGCCAGACGCCGGGGTTCTCTTCCACCAGAGCCTCCAGTCCCTTGGTCGAGGGAACGGGATCGCCATTGACGGAAATCAGGATGTCACCCGCCTGGAAACCGAGACGTGCCGCTGGCGAGTTGCGCACCACTTCGGTGACGACAACACCGGTCTTGTCGGTCGTCAGCCGCAGCTCGGTTGCAAGGCGCGGCGACAGGTTGGCGACGCGCACGCCGGCAAACGGGTTGCGGCCGTCGATCAGGCGCTCGTCACGCGGCACCGTCTCCGGAGCGGAGCTCAGCGTCATCTGGATCTCGCGGCTGCTGCCGTTCTGCTGGGCCGTCAGCGTGACGGTCTGGCCAAGGCCGGCCGTGGTCAGGCGGTACCACAGCGCATCGGGATGCTCGACCGGAATGCCGTTCACCGCGCTGATGACTTCTCCCGGCTTCAGGCCCGACTTGTCGATCGGCCCGCCCTCGACGACGCTGACGATCAGCGCGCCCCGGGCCGTCTTCAGGCCGAGCGCTTCGGCGACTTCGGACGTCACCGGCTGGAAGGTAGCACCGACATAGGGACGCTCGAACGACTGCTTGCCCTCTTCGGCAGCAGCGAGGAACACCTTCACCAGGTTGGCGGGAATGGCAAAGCCGATGCCGTTAGAGCCGCCGCCGCGCGAAAAGATTGCCGTATTGATGCCGATCAGCTCGCCCTTCATGTTCATCAGCGCGCCGCCGGAATTGCCCGGATTGATCGACGCATCGGTCTGGATGAAGAAGCCCACATCGCCATCGCTCACCTGATTGCGGGCGAGCGCCGAGACGATGCCGCTGGTGACCGTCTGGCCGACGCCGAAGGGATTGCCGATGGCGAGCACCAGATCACCCACCTCGACGGCATCGGAGTTGGCGAGCCCGAGAACCGGGAATTCTTCCTTGGCCTTGATCTTCAAGACGGCGAGGTCGACGCTCTCATCCTTCAGCAGGACCTCGCACGGAAACTCGCGGCCGTCCGGCAGGGCGATCTTGATGTCGTCCGCGCCCTGGACGACGTGGTTGTTGGTGACCACCAGGCCGTTGTGGGACAAGATGACGCCGGAGCCGAGCGACGACTGCTTTTCCGAGCGGTTCGGCATGCGCTGGCCGAAGAACTGCTCGAAGAAGGGGTCGCCGGCAAACGGGTTCTGACGCTGCACGACGCGCTCGGCATAGACGTTGACGACGGCGCCGGCGGTCTGCTTGACCAGCGGCGCAAACGACAGCTGCATCTCGGTGCGGCTCTCCGGCAGCACCTTGTCCTGCGCGGCGGCCTGGAGCGGCAGCAGCATCGTCAACGCCAGGAGAGTGATCGAGGCGCTTTTCGGCATGCTCGGCATGTGATTCCTCATTGATTGCACGTCATGAACTTGTAGCGCCGCATGCGGGAAAGGATAGCCGCCATCCCAGCGAGGATGACGGAGGGCAACGACGCCAGCATGCAGCAGTCGTTGAACAGATAGGGCCGATCGCCCCGCCTGCCAAGCGACCCCTCGCCTATCCCCGGCAATCCTCCGCGCGCCGCCGGGCCTTCGAGACAGTGGCACCATCCTAGCTTCGCCCCCGACATTGCCCGGTCATGGAACCAAACGCTTCCAGCCCCGTAGTCGGGGTTCACGGAGATCGACATGATGACCACGCGCCTTTACACCAGCCTCCTTCTCGCAAGCCTGGCCCTCGGGGCTACCGGCTTTGCCACCCGACCGGCTGATGCTGCCAGCTTCGACTGCAAGAAAAGCGACCTTGCCGCCGACGAGAAGGCGATCTGCGAGGATCTTTCGCTGAACGACCTGGACGTCAAGATGGTGACCACCTTCGATCTGCTGGCCGGCCTGATGCCGATGGGCAACCGCGATGTCCTGCGTGAGGATCAATTGGCCTGGCTGAAGACGCGGCAGGCCTGCGACGCCGATGCGAGCTGCATCCGCACCGCCTACGAGACGCGCATGAAGGAGCTTGAGGAAGCCTACAAGGGCCTGATCAAGCCGCTCTGATTTCTCCGCCACAAACGAGGCAACCCGCCGTGATGAGCGACGGGTTGCTTCATTTCTCGCTATGCAGCTTGCGCCCTTACTCCGGCAGGATCCGCACCGCGCCCTTGTCGGCGCTGGAGGCGAAGGCTGCATAGGCCTTGAGAGCGGTCGTCACGTTGCGCTTGCGCGGTGCCGCCGGCTTCCAGCCAAGCTTGTCCTGTTCGGCACGACGCGATGCCAGTTCCGCGTCCGAAACCGCCAGATGGATCGTCCGGTTGGGAATGTCGATCTCGATCAGATCGTCCTCGCGCACCAGCCCGATCATGCCGCCCTGTGCCGCTTCCGGCGAGGCATGGCCGATCGACAGGCCGGATGTGCCGCCGGAGAAGCGGCCGTCGGTCACCAGCGCACAGGCCTTGCCGAGACCCTTCGACTTCAGATAGCTCGTCGGATAGAGCATTTCCTGCATGCCAGGACCGCCCTTCGGGCCTTCGTAGCGGATAACCACGACATCTCCCGCCTTGACCTCGTTGTTGAGGATCGCCTTCACCGAGGCGTCCTGGCTCTCGAAGACGCGCGCCGGGCCGGAAAACTTCAGGATCGATTCGTCGACGCCGGCGGTCTTCACGATGCAGCCGTCGAGCGCGATGTTGCCGTAGAGAACCGCAAGGCCGCCATCCTTTGAGAACGGCTTCTCGACCGAGCGGATGACGCCGTTTTCGCTGTCGGTGTCCAGCTCGTCCCAGCGGGACGACTGCGAAAAGGCGACCTGCGTCGGCACGCCCCCGGGGGCTGCCTTGAAGAAGGTCCGCACACTTTCCGAATTGGTGCGGGTGATGTCCCAGCGGTTGATGGCGTCGCCCAGCGTTGCCTCGTGCACGGTCTTGCACTCGGTGTTGAGCAATCCGCCGCGTTCGAGTTCGCCGAGGATGCGCATGATGCCGCCGGCGCGGTGGACGTCTTCCATGTGCACGTCCTGCTTGGCGGGCGCGACCTTGGAGAGGCACGGCACGCGGCGCGACAGCTGGTCGATGTCGTCCATGGTGAAGTCGACGCCGCCCTCATAGGCGGCCGCCAGGATGTGCAGCACCGTATTCGTCGAGCCGCCCATGGCGATGTCGAGCGTCATGGCGTTCTCGAAGGCTTGCTTGGTGGCGATCGAGCGCGGCAGGACGCCCTCGTCTTCCTGCTCGTAATAGCGGCGGGCGAGATCGACGATCAGGTGGCCGGCCTCGACGAACAGGCGCTTGCGATCCCCATGGGTCGCCAGCGTCGAGCCGTTGCCCGGCAGCGACAGGCCAAGTGCTTCCGTGAGGCAGTTCATCGAGTTGGCGGTGAACATGCCCGAGCAGGAGCCGCAGGTGGGACAGGCGGACCGCTCGATGACGGAGACGTCCTCATCGGAAATCCGGTCGTCGGCCGCCGCCACCATCGCATCGACGAGATCGAGGGCCACCGTCTTGCCATGCATGACGACCTTGCCGGCTTCCATCGGGCCGCCGGAGACGAAAACCGCCGGAATGTTGAGACGCATCGCGGCATTCAGCATGCCGGGCGTGATCTTGTCGCAGTTGGAGATGCAGACCATGGCATCGGCGCAATGGGCATTGACCATGTACTCGACCGAGTCGGCGATGATCTCGCGCGACGGCAGCGAATAGAGCATGCCGTCATGACCCATGGCGATGCCGTCGTCGACGGCAATGGTGTTGAATTCCTTGGCGACGCCGCCGGCCGCCTCGATCTCGCGGGCCACCAGCTGGCCGAGATCCTTGAGGTGCACATGGCCGGGTACGAACTGCGTGAAGGAATTGACGACGGCGATGATCGGCTTGCCGAAATCGCTGTCCTTCATTCCGGTCGCACGCCAGAGACCGCGGGCACCCGCCATGTTGCGGCCGTGGGTCGTCGTTCTGGAACGGTAAGCGGGCATGGTGTCATCCTCGGTATGATAGCGGGACTGCCTCCATATCGGCGCGACAGGGACTGTCCGGTTTGGCCGCAGTCCTACTCCAAACGCCGAAAACTGTCACTATCAGCAGAGGCCAAAGCGGTACGGTTGCGCGACGGTGCCTGGCCACCCTACTCGGTTGCCAGGCCACAGGCGTCAGCGCCGCTGGTGCAACTCGTCGGGATGGACGCCGAAGTGGTCGAGGATGATCTGCAGGTTGCGACGGTGCGACTTGAAGAACACATCGAAGAGGTCGCCGACCATCGGCACGCTGCCGACGACGCCGTCGAGCGCGATATTGCCGACCATCTGCGCAAGCTTGGATGGCGGGATGCCGAGGCGCCGGGCTTCGTTGACGATATAAAGGCCAACCATCGCGCCGCCTGCATCGCCGACCAGCGGGACAAGGCCCATGATCGAGTCGGCGCCAAACCGGATGCCCGTGCCCGGAATACGGATCGCCGTATCCATCACGCGGGCGATCCCTGCAAGACGGCGCAGACGCCGAAGCCGCTCGATAGGATCGATCTGATCCGCGAACGCTGCACCCTGCGTTTCATTCCAGCTTCTGGCGACCATCCGGCTTCTCCCCGAGCGATAATCTGACAGGCTCTAGATGGTGAACCCTTGCCGAGAGTTCAACGGTGAAGCAGTGCAAGGAGACAAGCTGCTTTGCTTCGGTCACATGCAGATTGACCGCATCGCTGATCTTTCACACAAAAGTGGTCGCCAGAAGATTTCGCCGCCTGTGAAACCGCCGCGGTTTTCTCTACGTATGAGAGGAGGAAACGCCGCATCGAGCTGCCGAGGAGATGTTCATGGCCGCCTACCGTCCGCCGTCGATTGCTTCATCCGAGATCACGCCCCACCAGGTCTACCTGTCCCGGCGGACCTTCATGGCCGGCGCCGCAGCCGGCCTTGCGCTTTCCGGCGCTGGCAGCGCCTTGGCCGCACCCCTCGTCGGCAAGCCGACAGCCTACAAGGTCGACGACAAGCTGACGCCACAGAAGGACGTCACGACCTACAACAATTTCTACGAATTCGGCGTCGGCAAGGCGGACCCCGCCCAGAACAGCGGCGAGTTCAAGCCGCGGCCCTGGACGATCGAGGTCGGTGGACTGGTGGCCAAGCCGCAGGTCATCGACATCGAGACGGTGATGAAGGAATTCGCCATGGAGGAGCGCATCTACCGGATGCGCTGCGTCGAAGCCTGGTCGATGGTCATCCCGTGGATCGGCTTTCCCATCTCCGCCCTTCTCGACCGGGTGGAGCCGCTGGGCTCGGCGAAATACGTCGCCTTCCAGACCGTCGTCCGGCCGGAGGAAATGCCAGGCCAGGGAGGCTTCTTCCAGGCGCTCGATTGGCCCTATGTGGAGGGCTTGAGGCTTGACGAGGCACGCAATCCGCTCGCCATCCTCGCGACCGGTCTCTATGGCGAAACGCTGCCGAACCAGAACGGCGCGCCGATCCGGCTGGTAGTGCCCTGGAAATACGGCTTCAAGGGGATCAAGTCGATCGTCAAGATCACCCTCACCGAGAAGGAGCCGCCGTCCACCTGGAACCTGTCGGCGCCGAAGGAATACGGCTTCTACGCCAACGTCAATCCGCAGGTCGACCATCCGCGCTGGAGCCAGGCGTCCGAGCGTCGCATCGGAGAGGGCGACGGCCTGTTCGGCGGGCGCCGGCTGGATACGCTTCCCTTCAACGGCTACGCCGACCAGGTCGCCAGCCTGTATTCGGGCATGGACCTGAAGAAGTCGTTCTGAGATGGCCGGCTTCTCGCTACCACCCCGGTTCCGCCCTGCCTCCATCTGGGCGCTATATGCCATCGGCCTGCTACCCGGCCTCTACGCCTTCTACCTCGGCATCTATGGCGGTCTGGGCGCGGATCCCGTCCGGGAATTCGAGCATCGCCTGGGCATCTGGGCGCTGCGCTTCCTGTGTCTCGGCCTGACGGTGACTCCGATCCGCGACCTGTTCTCGGTCAATCTGATCGCCTATCGGCGGGCACTCGGCCTCCTCGCCTTCTACTACGTGCTGGCGCATTTCACGGTCTATCTGACGCTCGACCGCGGTTTGGTGCTCTCCTCGATCGCCGGCGACATCCTCAAGCGGCCCTACATCATGCTCGGCATGGTCGGTCTGCTGATCCTGATCCCGATGGCGCTGACCTCCAACCGGTGGTCGATCCGACGGCTCGGAAGCCGGTGGAACGAGTTGCACAAGCTCGCCTATCCCCTGGTACTGGCGGCGCTTCTGCACTTCGTCCTGTCGCGCAAGAGCCTGACGCTCGAGCCTGCAATCTACATCGCAATCGTCGCGCTGCTGCTCGGCTACCGGGTGATCAGGCCGAAGCTGATGGAGCGCCGACGTCAGAAGAAGGCAGCCGCAATGCAGGGGGTCGGTCGGGTGGCTCAACCGCGGCCCAACTGAACAGCCAGACAAGCGAAGCTTTGACCATGAACGCAGAAAGGCCGGAGGATTTCTCCTCCGGCCTTTTGTCGTTCCGGCCTTCGGCGAGCCGCTCAAGCGGCTCGCGTCGGGTAAATGCCTCAAGCGGCTTCGGCAGCTTCTGCTTCAGCAGCAACGCGGGCCTTGTCGGCCGCGCCCTTGGCGTTGACGTCACGCTCGACGAACTCGATGACGGCGAGAGCGGCGTTGTCGCCCTGGCGGTAGCCGGCCTTCATGATGCGAAGGTAGCCGCCGTTGCGGGTTGCGTAACGGGTCGCGATGGCGTCGAAGAGCTTCTTGACGGCATCCTGATCCTGGATCTGCGAGATCGCCTGACGACGAGCATGCAGGTCGCCGCGCTTGCCGAGCGTAACCAGCTTTTCTACGATCGGGCGAATTTCCTTCGCCTTCGGCAGGGTGGTTACGATCTGCTCATGCGTGATCAGCGAGGCTGCCATGTTGGCAAACATGGCCTTGCGGTGGCTGGCGGTGCGGTTGAGCTTGCGGCCGGCTTTCTGGTGGCGCATCTCTGGTCTCCTTTACTTGCAGGCATCCGCCTGCAGTCTAAATGGTTAGTACTGGTCTTCGTAGCGCTTGGCGAGATCTTCGATGTTCTCCGGCGGCCAGGCCGGAACTTCCATGCCCAAATGCAGGCCCATGGAGGCGAGAACTTCCTTGATCTCGTTCAGCGACTTGCGACCGAAGTTCGGGGTACGGAGCATTTCCGCCTCGGTCTTCTGGATCAGGTCGCCGATGTAGACGATGTTGTCGTTCTTCAGGCAGTTCGCCGAACGGACGGAAAGTTCCAGTTCGTCGACCTTCTTGAGGAGCGCCGGGTTGAACGCGAGTTCGGTAACGGCTTCCTCTTCGGCTTCCTTCTGCGGTTCGTCGAAGTTGACGAAGACCGACAGCTGGTCCTGAAGGATGCGAGCGGCGAAGGCAACGGCGTCCTCGCCAGTAACCGAGCCATCGGTTTCGATGGCCATGGTCAGCTTGTCGTAGTCGAGAACCTGGCCTTCACGGGTGTTTTCCACCTTGTAGGACACTTTCTTGACCGGGGAGTAGAGGCTGTCGACCGGGATGAGACCGATCGGTGCGTCTTCTGCACGGTTACGATCGGCAGGAACATAGCCCTTGCCGTTGTTGACCGTGAACTCCATGCGGATCTCCGCGCCCTCGTCGAGCGTGCAGATGATGTGGTCGGGGTTAAGGATCTCGATGTCGCCGACAGTCTGGATGTCGCCGGCGGTTACCGAGCCCGGGCCCTGCTTGCGCACGACCATGCGCTTTGCATCGTCGCCATCCATCTTGATGGCGATTTCCTTGATGTTCAGCACGATGTCCGTCACATCCTCGCGAACACCGGGGATGGAGGAGAATTCGTGCAGTACGCCGTCGATCTGCACTGCAGTCACTGCTGCACCGCGCAGCGACGACAACAGAACGCGACGAAGGGCGTTGCCGAGCGTCAGACCAAAGCCGCGTTCCAGCGGCTCGGCGACGAGCGTCACCTTCGTGCGGCCGGACGAGGTGAACTCCACCTTGTTCGGCTTGATCAGTTCCTGCCAGTTCTTCTGGATCATGTGTTTCACCTTCCGTTCGCTGCCACTATCCAATCGTGGCAACCGAGCATGAGAAGCGCCAAGAAAGAGACTTCTTCTTCGGCGTTACGGCAAAGCCGCCATACCTCGAATGCGAGATAAGGCGGCATCACCGAAATTCAGACCGAGGCCTCCCAGCGGAAGGCCTGCGA
This sequence comes from Rhizobium sp. SAFR-030, assembly GCF_059415005.1. Taxonomy (NCBI): domain Bacteria; kingdom Pseudomonadati; phylum Pseudomonadota; class Alphaproteobacteria; order Hyphomicrobiales; family Rhizobiaceae; genus Rhizobium; species Rhizobium sp. SAFR-030. The sequence goes on from NZ_JBPFDO010000001.1 coordinate 215,121, forward strand.
AGACGCGTCAGACGCGACGCTTCTTGCGCGGACGGCAGCCGTTGTGCGGGATCGGCGTCACGTCACGGATGGAGGTGATCATGAAGCCGGCAGCCTGCAGGGCGCGCAGAGCCGATTCACGGCCGGAACCCGGACCGGTGACTTCGACTTCGAGCGTCTTCATGCCGTGTTCCTGCGCCTTCTTGGCAGCATCTTCAGCAGCGATCTGAGCGGCGAACGGGGTCGACTTACGCGAACCCTTGAAACCCTTTGCACCAGCCGAAGACCAGGCAATTGCATTGCCCTGCGCGTCGGTGATGGTGATCATGGTGTTGTTGAACGTCGAGTTCACGTGGGCAACGCCCGACGAGATGTTCTTGCGTTCGCGACGGCGGACGCGAGTGGCTTCCTTGGCCATGTCTTTCCTTTCGTTGATATCGTCACCGCCGTAGTGCCAGCGGCTCCACCGGGCAAGACCGAGGCCTTACCCAAACTCAAAAAGAGGCCAGCGACGAAGCGCCGGCCCCTCTTCCCGGATAACCGGAAATTACTTCTTCTTACCGGCAATCGCCTTCGCCGGACCCTTGCGGGTGCGGGCGTTGGTGTGCGTGCGCTGACCGCGGACCGGAAGGCCGCGACGGTGACGCAGGCCACGGTAGCAGCCGAGGTCCATCAGACGCTTGATGTTCATCGCGGTATCGCGACGAAGGTCACCCTCGACCTGATAGTCGCGGTCGATGGTTTCGCGGATCTGCAGGACTTCAGCGTCCGTCAGCTGATGAACGCGACGATCAGCCGGAATACCGACCTTCTCGACGATTGCCTGAGCGAATTTAGGGCCGATCCCGTGAATGTAGGTCAGCGCGATAACGACGCGCTTCGCGGTCGGGATGTTGACGCCAGCGATACGTGCCACGCCTATTCTCCTTGGTTCCAGTTGCCATCCGGCAAGTGGTACTTCTTCCATGAGAGCGGCCTTCAACAAGGGCCACCCGGTCAATCTCATCCGATACAAGTCAAAGCGACCGCTACGGATCCCTTTCGGGAGATCCGCGCCGATCGCAATGAATTGAAGCGAGTTGGCGCGGTCTTTAACGGAATCGGCGAAAAATTGCAACCGTTCCCGCCAAGATTCTTATTCACAAGGCGAAGCATCCCTCAGAGGGACGCCAGGATCGCCTCGATGTCTCTCGTCACCACATCCATGTCGGCCATGCCGTCGACTGTCTTAAGCCGGCCCTTGGCGTAGTAGTAGCCGATCAGCGGCGAGGTTTCCTTGTAGTAGACCTCGAGGCGCTGGATCATGGTCTCGGCATTGTCGTCCGGTCGGCGCTTGAAGTGGGTCGAGCCGCACTTGTCGCAGACGCCCTCGCTTGCCGGCTTGTGGTCCGTGTCGTGGTAGACGCTGCCGCACTGGGCGCAGGAATAGCGGCCGGAAACCCGGCGCACCAGTTCCTTGTCGTCGACCTTCAGTTCGATCACCACCGACAGGTCGAGACCCTTGGCATGCAGCATCGATTCTGTCGCGTCCGCCTGCACCAGGGTGCGTGGAAAACCATCGAGAATGAAGCCCTTGGCGCAGTCCGGCTGATCGATTCGCTCGGAGACGATGGCAATGACGATATCGTCGGATACCAGCTTGCCGGCATCCATGACCGCCTTGGCGCGTTTCCCGACTTCCGTCTCGGCCGCTACCGCGGCACGCAGCATGTCACCGGTGGAGAGCTGCGGAATCCCGTATTTCTCCACGATCCGCTGGGCCTGGGTCCCCTTACCCGCGCCCGGCGGCCCCAAAAGAATCAGTCTCATCGTCCCCTCTTTCCTCCACGCAACTTCGACTTCTTGATCAGACCCTCGTATTGCTGGGCAATGAGGTGACCCTGGATCTGTGCTACCGTATCGAGGGTTACACTGACAACGATCAAAAGCGAAGTACCACCAAGGGCTAACGGGATACCCGTGCGCGCAATCAGTGTTTCTGGAAGAATGCAGACGAACACCAGGTAGATCGCACCGACGACGGTGATCCGCGTCAGCACGTAATCAATGTACTCGGCGGTACGGTCGCCCGGACGTATACCCGGGATGAAGCCACCGTGCTTCTTCAGGTTGTCGGCCGTGTCCTTCGGATTGAACACGATGGCCGTGTAGAAGAAGGCGAAGAAGGCGATCAGCGCACCATAGAACACCATGAACAGCGGCTGGCCGTGCTGCAGGGCGGCAATGATGCTCGTCGCCCAGGTCGGCAGGCTGGTGTTGCCGGCAAAGCCCGCGGCCGTCGCCGGCAGGAGTAGCAGCGACGACGCGAAGATCGCCGGGATGACGCCAGAGGTGTTCAGCTTCAGCGGCAGGTGCGAGGTATCACCCTGGAACATCCGGTTGCCGACCTGGCGCTTCGGATACTGGATCAGCAGGCGTCGCTGGGCACGCTCGACGAAGACGATCAGAGCGATGACGCCGATGGCGACCACGACGACCAGGAGAATCAATGCCGTCGACAGCGCCCCAGTACGGCCGAGCTCGAGCGTGCTGGCGAGAGCTGTCGGCAGGCCTGCGGCAATGCCGGCGAAGATGATCAGCGAGATGCCGTTGCCGATGCCGCGCGAGGTGATCTGCTCACCGAGCCACATCAGGAACATCGTGCCGCCAAGCAGAGAGACGACCGTCGAGATACGGAAGAACCAGCCCGGATCAAGGACGATGCCGTTGCCGCTCTCAAGCCCGACGGCGATGCCGTAGGCCTGCAGCGTGCCGAGCAGCACGGTGCCGTAGCGCGTGTACTGGTTGATGATCTTGCGGCCCTGTTCGCCCTCCTTCTTGAGGTTCTCAAGCGAGGGAACGACCGAGGTCATCAGCTGGACGATGATCGAGGCGGAAATGTACGGCATGATGCCGAGGGCAAAGATCGCCATGCGCTGGACAGCGCCGCCGGCGAACATGTTGAACAGCCCGAGGATGCCGCCGGCCTGGCCGCGGAAGGCCTGCGCATAGGCTTCCGGATTGAGGCCGGGGAGCGGAATGTGGGTGCCGAGGCGGTAGACCAGAAGTGCAGCCAGCGTAAACCAGAGGCGCTTCTTCAGGTCAGTTGCCTTCGAGAAGGTCGAAAAATTGAGATTTGAGGCCAGTTGTTCAGCTGCAGAAGCCATGCATTTCTCCGCCTGACCAATTCCGACGGGATGCAGGGAGCCCCATCCGGAAGGCAGTCCATATTCAGGTTCAGAAAACCGGGAGACGGAAGGGCTGCAGCGCAACCAATGCCTCACCCCATTTTCCGCGATGGCCCGGCTGAGCGCCGCCAATGCGGCCCGGGCACGTGAGGCTCACATATGAGAGCAAAATCGCCCGGTGTGAAGAACCCCGGGCGATTTCAAGAGATATATTATTCGGCCGAAGCGACTTCTGGCAGCTTGATCGAGCCGCCAGCCTTTTCGATCTTCTCGACGGCGGCCTTGGAGGCGCCGGCAGCTTCGATCGAAACCTTCGCCGTCAGTTCACCGTCAGCGAGGATGCGAACGCCATCCTTCAGGCGACGAATCACGCCGGCAGCCTTGAGCGCAGCAGCATCGATGGTGACCGAGCCGTCGAGCTTCTTGGCATCGATGGCGGTCTGGATGCGGCCGAGCGACACAACAGCAAATTCCGAACGGAAGATGTTGGTGAAGCCGCGCTTCGGCAGGCGACGGTAGATTGGCATCTGACCGCCTTCGAAGCCGTTGATCGACACGCCGGAACGGGCCTTCTGACCCTTGACGCCGCGACCACCGGTCTTGCCCTTGCCCGAGCCGATACCGCGACCTACGCGGATGCGGTCCTTGCTGGAGCCTTCGTTATCTTTGATCTCGTTGAGTTTCATGATCTCTACTCCCGTCTCACTTCTCGCCGACGACGCGAACGAGATGCTGGACAGCCCGGATCATGCCACGAACAGAAGGCGTATCTTCCAGCGTGCTAACCCGGTGCATCTTGTTGAGGCCCAGACCGACGAGCGTTGCGCGCTGTACGGCCGGACGGCGAATGGGGCTGCCGATCTGTTCGATCGTAACCGTCTTTGCTTCAGTCTTCTGCGTAGCCTTGGCCATGGATCAGACTCCTCTTATTCTTCAGACGCGTTGCCGGAAGCGGCACGGCGAGCCTGAAGCGTGGCGTACTTGAGGCCGCGCTGAGCTGCGATGTCCTTCGGGTGCACCTGATGCTTCAGGGCGTCGAACGTGGCGCGAACCATGTTGTAGGGGTTCGACGAACCGGTCGACTTGGCAACGACGTCATGAACGCCGAGCGTTTCGAAGACGGCGCGCATCGGACCACCGGCGATGATGCCGGTACCAGCCTTGGCGGAGCGCAGCAGAACCTTGCCGGCGCCGTGGCGGCCGTTGACGTCGTGGTGAAGCGTGCGGCCATCGCGCAGCGGTACGAATACCAGATCGCGCTTGGCAGCTTCGGTTGCCTTGCGGATGGCTTCCGGCACTTCGCGTGCCTTGCCATGACCGAAGCCTACGCGACCCTTCTGGTCGCCGACGACGACGAGAGCAGCAAAGCCGAAACGACGGCCGCCCTTGACGACCTTGGCAACGCGGTTGATCGCGACCAGCTTGTCGACGAATTCGCTATCGCGCTCTTCGCGGTTCTGGCGATCGTTGCCCGAACCTCTTCTATCTTGTGCCATTGTCCTTTTCCTTTTTCTTTTCCGGGTGCAACGGGCGATTTCTGGGAGCCAACCGCCAAACAGGCGGAACGACTGATGATGGCGGAGTGACCGCCTTTCGCCCGACCTCCCCTTATCGAGGCAGCCGGGCGAAAATTCTTAGAAGCTCAGACCGCCTTCGCGGGCAGCATCGGCGAGTGCCTTGATGCGGCCGTGGAAGATGAAGGCGCCGCGATCGAACACGACTTCCTTCACGCCGGCCGCCGTGGCGCGCTCGGCAACGAGCTTGCCGACGGCAGCAGCAGCTGCAGTGTCGGCGCCCGTCTTCAGAGACGTACGGAGGCCCGTATCGAGCGTCGATGCAGCAGCCAGCGTGCGGCCGGCCACATCATCGATGATCTGGGCGTAGATGTTCTTCGACGAGCGATGAACCGACAGACGCGGGCGGCCATTGGCAACCGCCTTGATCTGGCGGCGCACGCGGCTCGCGCGCTTCGAAAGCGCTTCTTTCCTGCTAGCCATTTCGCGTCACCCTTACTTCTTCTTGCCTTCCTTGCGGACGATCCGTTCCTCGGCGTACTTGACGCCTTTGCCCTTGTAGGGCTCCGGACCGCGGTATTCGCGGATTTCCGCGGCAACCTGACCGACCTGCTGCTTGTTGATGCCGGTGACGACGATTTCCGTCGGCTTCGGCACGGCAATCGAGATACCCTGCGGGGGCTCGTAGACAACGTCGTGGCTGAAGCCGAGCGACAGCTGCAGGTTCTTGCCCTGCATGGCTGCGCGGTAACCGACGCCGTTGATTTCAAGCTTGCGCTCGAAACCGTCCTTCACGCCCTTGAAGATGTTCTCGATCATCGTGCGGGACATGCCCCACTTCGAACGAGCATCCTTGCTGTTGGACGCCGGGGTTACCGACACAGCATTGTCTTCCAAGGCAAGCTTCACTTCGTCATTGGCGACGAAGACGAGTTCGCCCTTCGGGCCCTTTGCAGTTACCGTCTGGCCGTCAACGGCAGCCGTAATTCCTGCAGGGACCTGAACGGGCTTTTTACCGATACGAGACATGTTTCAATCCTGTCTGTTCGTTCTGGAGATCCTTGCCCGGTCTTAGAAGACCGAGCAAAGAACCTCGCCACCAACGTTCTGTTCGCGAGCCTGGTGATCGGCCATCACACCCTTCGGAGTCGAAAGGATGGTGATGCCGAGGCCGTTCGCGACCTGCGGAATGGACTTTACCGAGACATAGACCCGGCGGCCCGGCTTGGACACGCGGCCGATCTCACGGATGACCGAAGCGCCTTCGTAGTATTTCAGTTCGATTTCGATCTCGGACTTGCCGTTGCCGTAGTCGACCTGGGTGTAACCGCGGATGTAGCCTTCCGACTGCAGCACGTCGAGAACGCGAACGCGCAGCTTGGAAGCAGGCGTGGACACGGTCGACTTGCGGCGGGCAGCGCCGTTGCGGATGCGGGTGAGCATATCGCCCAGAGGATCAGTCATGGTCATGGAAACCGTCTCCTTACCAGCTGGACTTCACGATGCCGGGCACCTTGCCCAGGTTGCCCAGTTCGCGCAGCGCGATACGGGACATCTTGAGCTTGCGATAGAAGGCGCGCGGACGCCCCGTCACTTCGCAGCGGTTACGGATACGTGTCTTGGAACCGTCGCGCGACATCGAAGCGAGCTTCAGGGTAGCCTGAAAACGCTCTTCGATTGCGAGCTCCTGGTTCATGATGGTGGCCTTCAGCGCTGCGCGCTTCGCAGCCTGATTGGCAACCGTCTTGCGGCGGCGCTTGTTCTTTTCGACTGCGCTTGTCTTCGCCATATCGAGTTCCTTCTCTACGCTCGTCGTTACGGTTACTGACGGAACGGGAAGTTGAACTCTTTCAGAAGAGCCCGTGCTTCGTCGTCCGTGTTTGCCGTCGTGCAAACGATGATGTCCATGCCCCACATCTGATCAACCTTGTCGTAGTTGATCTCCGGGAACACAATGTGCTCCTTGATGCCCATGGCGAAGTTGCCACGGCCGTCAAAGCTCTTCGGATTCAGGCCGCGAAAGTCGCGAACGCGCGGAAGCGCGATGTTGATCAGGCGATCCAGGAATTCATACATGCGGGCGCCGCGGAGCGTCACCTTGGCACCGATCGGCATTCCTTCGCGGACCTTGAAGCCGGCGATGGAGTTGCGAGCGTGGGTGATGACCGGCTTCTGGCCAGCGATTGCCGCCAGGTCAGCTGCCGCCACGGTGGGCTTCTTCGAATCGGCAGTCGCTTCACCAACACCCATGTTGATGACGATCTTGTCGATCTTCGGGATCTGCATCTCGTTGGCGTAGGAGAACTGCTCCTGCATCGCCGCACGGATACGCGCGTTGAATTCAGCCTTCAGACGCGGTTCGTACTTTGCCTCAGCCATCGATGACATCTCCCGTACGCTTGGCCACACGGACCTTCTTGCCATCCACTACGGAGAACCCAACGCGGGTCGCCTTGCCGTCTTTCGCGACGATCGCGATGTTCGACAGGTGGATCGAAGCTTCTTTGTTGATGATGCCGGCTTCCTGGCTCTGGGTCTGGCGCTGGTGGCGCTTGACCATATTGAGACCGCGAACAACGGCGCGATCTTCCTTCGGCATCACTTGAATGACTTCACCGGTACGGCCCTTGTCCTTGCCGGTGAGTACGACGACGTTGTCGCCCTTGCGAATCTTCTGCATGGCTACCGCTCCCTTAGAGTACTTCCGGAGCCAGCGAAATGATCTTCATATGGTTCTTGGCGCGAAGTTCGCGCGGAACCGGTCCGAAGATACGGGTGCCGATCGGCTCTTTCTTATTGTCGATGAGGACCGCTGCGTTATTGTCGAAGCGGATGACGCTGCCGTCGGGACGGCGGATGTCCTTGGCGGTGCGAACGACGACAGCCTTCATAACGTCGCCCTTCTTGACGCGGCCGCGCGGGATCGCTTCCTTGATCGAAACGACGATGATGTCGCCGATGGAAGCGTACTTGCGCTTGGAGCCGCCCAGCACCTTGATGCACATGACACGACGCGCGCCGGAATTATCGGCAACGTCGAGGTTTGTTTGCATCTGAATCATGTCAGGTCGCCTTTTCGTAAAGACCGGAACGGTTGGGCGCAAAGCCCCCTTTTCCGGCTCATGGACATATTTTCATTGTTCGCGCGGGTGGGGTCTTGCCAAGGTGGTTTCCGAGATCGGACCTTCCCTGCGCTGCAAAGCAAAAGAACGCCCGTGACCGGGCGTTCTGCGCCAATGCGCTGCTTCATACAGATTTCTGCGCCGAACACAAGGCCCGAACGCAATAACCTGCGTATTAAGCCTGGGCGGCGATAACCGTCCAGGTCTTATCCTTCGAGATCGGTGCGCATTCCTGAATGGAAACGAAGTCACCGGTCTTGTACTGATTGTTCTCGTCGTGGGCCTTGTACTTCTTGGAACGACGAACCGTCTTCTGGAGCAGCGGGTGAGCGAAACGACGCTCAACCCGAACCACTACCGTCTTGTCGTTCTTGTCGCTGACCACGACGCCCTGCAGAATGCGCTTCGGCATATTGTTTTTCCCTTAGGCCTTTGCTTCTGCCGCCTTCTGGCGGGCAATGGTTTTCACGCGAGCGATGTCCTTGCGGACTTCGTTGATGCGCGAGGACTTTTCAAGCTGACCGGTGGCCTTCTGGAAGCGCAGGTTGAACTGCTCCTTCTTGAGCTCCGCAAGCTTGTCCTTGAGCTGATCGGCCGTGAGGCCGCGTACGTCTTCGGCTTTCATGTGCCTCACCCCTTACTCTGCGATGCGCTGAACGAAGCGCGTCTTGACCGAGAGCTTGGCGGAACCGAGACGGAGCGCCTCGCGGGCAATGTCCTCGGACACGCCGTCGATCTCGAACATCATACGACCAGGCTTGACCTTGCAAGCCCAGTATTCAACGGAACCCTTGCCCTTACCCATACGGACTTCGGTCGGCTTTGCCGTGACCGGAACGTCAGGGAACACACGGATCCACACGCGACCAGCGCGCTTCATGTAACGCGTGATCGCGCGGCGGGCCGCTTCGATCTCGCGTGCATTGACGCGGTTGGGTTCGAGAGCCTTGAGGCCGAATTCACCGAATGCCAGGTCGAAGCCACCCTTGGCTACGCCCTTGATGCGGCCCTTGAACTGCTTGCGGTACTTGGTACGCTTTGGCTGCAACATTTTCTTACTTCTCCGAGCTTATCTTTCGCCAGCGCTGATCAAGCGTTTTCGCGGCGACGGTCGCCACGATCGCCGCGGTCGCCGCGGCTAGCGGGTCCCTGAGCGTCACCTTCGAGAGCGCGGCGTTCAGAAGCCATCGGATCGTGTTCAAGGATTTCACCCTTGAAGATCCAGACCTTGATGCCGCAGATACCGAATGCGGTTTCGGCTTCAGCCGTACCGTAGTCGATGTCGGCACGCAGCGTGTGAAGCGGAACCCGACCTTCGCGGTACCATTCGGTACGAGCGATTTCGGCGCCACCGAGACGGCCTGCGCAGGTGATCTTGATGCCTTCGGCGCCAAGACGCATGGCCGACTGAACGGCACGCTTCATGGCACGACGGAACGCAACGCGGCGTTCCAGCTGCTGGGCGATCGACTGAGCGACCAGCGTGGCATCAACTTCCGGCTTGCGCACTTCAACGATGTTGAGGTGCGTTTCGGACGAGGTCATCGAAGCGATCTTCTTGCGAAGCTTCTCGATGTCGGCGCCCTTCTTGCCGATGATCAGACCCGGGCGAGCCGAGTGGATCGTGACGCGGCACTTCTTGTGCGGACGCTCGATGACCACCTTGGCGATGCCGGCCTGCTTCAGCTCGGACATCAGATAGGCGCGGATCTTCAGGTCTTCGTGGAGCAGCTGGCCGTATTCGGCATTGTCGGCGAACCAACGGCTGTCCCAGGTACGGTTAATGCCGAGGCGGAAACCGATTGGATTGATTTTCTGACCCATTATGCGGCCTCCCCTTTTTCCTCGACTTCGCGCACGACGATCGTGAGGTGCGCGAAGGGCTTTTCGATGCGGGAAGCACGGCCACGGCCACGAGCGTGGAAACGCTTCATGGTGATGGACTTGCCGACATAGGCTTCCGCGACGATCAGCGTGTCAACGTCGAGGTCGTGGTTGTTCTCGGCGTTGGCGATAGCGGACTCGAGGGTCTTCTTCACCGTGCCTGCGATGCGCTTGCGGGAGAACTCCAGTTCTGCCAGGGCGCGTTCAACCTTCTTGCCGCGGATCATGGCGGCAACCAGGTTCAGCTTCTGCGGGCTGACGCGAAGCGTGCGGGCGACTGCCTGCGCTTCGTTGTCCTTCAGCCGGCGTTCGGTCTTTGCCTTCGCCATGATTACTTCCTCTTAGCCTTCTTGTCCGCGCCGTGACCGTAGTAGGTCCGGGTCGGAGAGAATTCGCCAAACTTGTGGCCGACCATGTCCTCGTTGACGCTGACCGGAACATGCTTGCTGCCGTTGTAGACGCCGAAAGTGAGACCGACGAACTGCGGCAGGATCGTGGAGCGACGGCTCCAGATCTTGATCACTTCGCTGCGGCCGCCTTCACGAACCTTCTCAGCCTTCTTGAGAAGATAGCCGTCAACGAACGGGCCTTTCCATACTGAACGAGCCATTTCTGACTACCTCTCTTACTTCTTCTTCAGGTGGCGCGAGCGCATGATGAACTTGTCCGTAGACTTGTTCGAACGAGTCCGCTTGCCCTTGGTCGGCTTGCCCCAGGGGGAAACCGGGTGGCGACCACCGGATGTACGGCCTTCACCACCACCGTGGGGGTGGTCGACCGGGTTCATGACGACACCGCGGTTATGCGGGGTCTTGCCGCGCCAGCGGGTGCGACCAGCCTTGCCGTCGTTGGTGTTGCCGTGATCCGGGTTCGAGACCGCACCGATCGAAGCAAGGCAGGAGCCGTGCACGAGGCGCTGTTCGCCGGAGTTCAGGCGAAGGATCGCCATGCCTGCGTCACGACCGACCAGCTGCACATAGGTGCCAGCCGAACGTGCGATCTGACCACCCTTGCCGGGCTTCATTTCGACGTTGTGAACGATCGAGCCGACCGGGATGTACTGCAGCGGCATGGTGTTGCCGGGCTTGACGTCGACGGCCTTGTCGGAGGCGATAACCTTGTCGCCGGCAGCAAGGCGCTGCGGAGCGATGATGTAGGCCTGCTCGCCATCAGCATAGCTGATGAGGGCGATGAAGGCGGAACGGTTGGGGTCGTATTCCAGACGCTCTACCGTGCCCTCGACTTCAAACTTGCGACGCTTGAAATCGACCAGACGGTAGGTGCGCTTGTGACCACCACCGATGAAGCGGGCGGTGATGCGACCGAGGTTGTTACGGCCGCCGCTCTTGGAGAGGCCTTGCGTCAGCGCCTTGACCGGCTTGCCCTTGTGCAGGCCCGAACGGTCGACGATGACCAGCTGACGCTGGCTCGGGGTCGTCGGGTTGTAGCTTTTCAGTGCCATTGTTCTTGTTCCCTACCTCAGACGCCCGTCGACACGTCGATGGACTGACCTTCGGCAAGCGTGACGATCGCCTTCTTGACGTCCTTCTGCTTGCCGATGAAGCCGCGGAAACGCTTTACCTTGCCCTTGCGGACCAGCGTATTGACGGCCTTGACCTTGACGCCGAAGAGAGCTTCCACGGCAGCCTTGATTTCCGGCTTGGAAGCGTCCTTGGCGACGTTGAAGACGACCTGGTTCTGTTCGGAGACCAGCGTCGACTTTTCGGTGATCGAAGGAGATACGATCACATCGTAGTGGCGAAGATCGGTCACTTGAAACGCTCCTCTAGAGCTTCAACCGCAGCCTTGGACAGCACGAGCTTACCGCGACGCAGGATGTCGTAAACATTGATGCCCTGAACCGGCAGAACGTCGACGTTCGGGATGTTCTGAGCAGCGAGCTTGAAGTTCGCATCGATCTCCGAACCGCCGATGACCAGAACGTTGGTCAGGCCGAGCGAGGCGAACGTGCCGGCAAGCGCCTTGGTCTTTGCTTCAGCAGCGGTGAGCTGATCGACGATGATCAGGTCTTCAGCCTTCAGCTTGGCAGACAAAGCGTGACGCAGGGCAAGAGCGCGAACCTTCTTGGGAAGATCATGCTCGTGGCTGCGAACGACCGGGCCGTGGGCCTTGCCGCCGCCGCGGAACTGCGGAGCGCGCGCCGAATGGTGACGAGCGCGGCCCGTACCCTTCTGCTTGTACATCTTGGCACCCGTGCGCGATACTTCGGCGCGGGTCTTGGTCTTGTGCGTGCCCTGCTGCTTCTTGGCAAGCTGCCAACGAACCATGCGTGCCAGGATGTCCTGGCGGGGGTCGAGGCCGAAGATCTCGTCCGACAGGGAAACCTGGCCGGCGTCTTTACCCTCGAGGGTCTTGACGTTGAATTCCATGTGCTTGGCTCCCTTACTTCGCGGCCGACTTGACGGCGTCGCGGACGATGATCCAGGCACCCTTCGATCCGGGAACAGCTCCCTTGACGAGGATGAGACCACGGTCTTCGTCGGTCGAGACGACTTCGAGGTTCTGGGTGGTAACGCGCGTCTGGCCCATGTGACCAGCCATGCGCTTGCCCTTCCAGACCTTACCCGGGTCCTGGTTGGAACCCGTCGAACCGTGCGAACGGTGCGAGACGGACACGCCGTGCGTGGCGCGAAGACCACCGAAGTTGTGGCGCTTCATGGCGCCGGCGAAACCCTTACCGATGCTGGTACCGGTCACGTCGACCAGCTGACCAGCGGTAAAGTGGCTCGGGGTCAGCGCGGAACCGACATCAACGAGGTTGTCGGCATCGACGCGGAACTCCACGACCTTCGCCTTCGGCTCGACTTCAGCGACGGCGAAGTGGCCGCGCATTGCCTTGCTCGTATTCTTGACCTTTGCCTGGCCTGCGCCAAGCTGAACAGCCGTGTAGCCGTTCTTTTCTTCCGTACGGTGTGCGACGACCTGGCAGTTTTCGACGCGCAGTACCGTGACCGGTACATGCTCGCCGGCGTCGTTGTAGACGCGGGTCATTCCCACCTTTTGTGCAATTACACCTGAACGCATCGGTTCAATCCTTCTCACTCAGCCCGAGACAGGCGCCTCAGAGCTTGATTTCCACGTCGACGCCGGCGGCCAGATCGAGCTTCATCAGCGCGTCTACCGTCTGCGGGGTGGGATCCACGATGTCGAGCAAACGCTTGTGCGTGCGCATTTCGAACTGCTCGCGGCTCTTCTTATCGATGTGAGGGGACCGGTTTACCGTAAACTTCTCGATTCGAGTCGGAAGCGGAACGGGGCCCCGGACGCTAGCTCCGGTGCGCTTCGCCGTCGACACGATCTCACGCGTAGAAGCATCGAGAATCCGGTGATCGAACGCCTTCAGGCGAATGCGGATATTTTGGCCGTTCATTCGACGTTATCCTTGTTGTCTTTAACCCGATGCCAACATCACGGCATTGGGGGTTGTTCTCTCTAAAGGCGGACCACCGGTTTCAAAGATCGAGGGGAACACCTTGACGGCGTTCCCATCCATTCTTCGGGCCTGAGGCCCACCTTTTGGATTGTTCAGCCTGCACCACAAAAGCGAAGCAGGCAGCAAATCGCGCTCGCGCGCCATTTGCTACATTTTCGTGTCATAAGCAAGGGCCAGACGGCACCTGCTGGAAATTTCTTGTGCCATCGAGCACGTCGGGGTGGGCAGCGGAAGCCGCCCTCCCCGATGCCAGATTACTCGATGATCGAGGCGACGATGCCGGCGCCGACGGTACGGCCGCCTTCGCGGATAGCGAAGCGCAGCTTTTCTTCCATGGCGATCGGAACGATCAGCTCGACGACAACCGTGACGTTATCGCCCGGCATGACCATTTCCGTGCCTTCCGGAAGCGTGACGATACCCGTCACGTCCGTCGTGCGGAAGTAGAACTGCGGACGGTAGTTGGTGAAGAACGGCGTATGACGGCCGCCTTCTTCCTTCGTCAGGATGTAGGCTTCGGCATTGAACTTCTTGTGCGGCTTGACCGAGCCCGGCTTGCACAGGATCTGGCCACGCTCGACGCCGTCACGGTTCACACCGCGAACCAGTGCGCCGATGTTGTCGCCGGCCTGGCCCTGGTCGAGCAGCTTGCGGAACATTTCAACGCCGGTCACCGTCGTCTTGGAGGTGGCGCGGATGCCGACGATCTCGACTTCTTCGCCAACCTTGACGATGCCACGCTCGACGCGGCCGGTCACGACCGTGCCACGACCCGAGATCGAGAACACGTCTTCGATCGGCATCAGGAACGGCAGGTTGATCGGACGCTCAGGCGTCGGGATGTAGGCGTCGACCTGAGCCATCAGCTCGCGGATCGCGTCTTCGCCGATCTTCTTGTCCGAATCTTCAAGAGCGGCCAGAGCCGAACCCTTGACGATCGGAATGTCGTCGCCCGGGAAGTCGTAGGACGACAGAAGCTCGCGCACTTCCAGCTCGACGAGCTCGAGGAGTTCGGCGTCGTCGACCTGGTCGACCTTGTTGAGGAACACGACGATCGCCGGAACGCCAACCTGACGGGCAAGCAGGATGTGCTCGCGGGTCTGCGGCATCGGGCCGTCGGCGGCCGAGCACACCAGGATCGCGCCGTCCATCTGCGCTGCACCGGTGATCATGTTCTTGACGTAGTCGGCGTGGCCGGGGCAGTCGACGTGCGCATAGTGACGGGCAGGCGTCTCGTATTCGACGTGAGCCGTCGAGATCGTGATGCCGCGCGCCTTTTCTTCCGGTGCAGCGTCGATCTGGTCATACGCCTTGAATTCACCGAAGTACTTCGTGATCGCTGCCGTCAACGACGTCTTGCCGTGGTCAACGTGACCGATCGTGCCGATGTTGACGTGAGGCTTGTTGCGCTCAAACTTGCTCTTTGCCATTTCAGGCTCTCCAATCTTCTTTCCCGCACGAAGCGGAGCAATTCCTAGTTCATCTGTCTTAAGTGGCTCCGGTCACTTCTGACCGGAGTACTTCGCCTGAATTTCCTGCGCGACGTTCGACGGAACCGGTGCGTAGTGATCGAAGACCATCGAATACTGCGCGCGGCCCTGGCTCATCGAGCGCAGGTTGTCGACGTACTTGAACATGTTCGCCAGCGGGACGTGAGCGTTGATCACCACGGCGATGCCACGGCTTTCCTGGCCCTGGATCTGGCCACGACGGGAGTTCAGGTCGCCGATGACATCGCCGACGTAATCTTCCGGAGTGACGACTTCCACCTTCATCATCGGCTCGAGCAGCTGTGCGCCAGCCTTCTTGGCTGCTTCACGGAAGCAGGCACGCGAGGCGATTTCGAAGGCGAGAACCGACGAGTCGACATCGTGGAAGGCACCGTCGATGAGGGTCGCCTTGACGCCCAGCATCGGGAAGCCAGCCAGCGGGCCCGACGACAGAACGCTTTCGATGCCCTTCTGAACGCCCGGGATGTATTCCTTCGGAACAGCACCACCGACGATCTTCGACTCGAACTTGAACTCTTCGCCATCCGGGTTCGGTTCGAAGACGATCTTCACGCGCGCGAACTGGCCGGTACCACCGGACTGCTTCTTGTGCGTGTAGTCTTCTTCGTGCTGACGCGTGATGGTTTCGCGGTAGGCAACCTGCGGAGCACCGACGGTGGCTTCAACCTTGAACTCGCGACGCATGCGGTCGACGATGATGTCGAGGTGAAGTTCGCCCATGCCGGCAATGATCGTCTGGCCGGATTCCTGGTCGGTCTTGACGCGGAACGACGGATCTTCTGCAGCCAGGCGGTTGAGCGCGAGGCCCATCTTTTCCTGGTCGCCCTTGGACTTCGGCTCGATGGCGATCTGGATGACCGGCTCGGGGAATTCCATGCGTTCCAGGATAACCGGCTTCAGCGGATCGCAGAGCGTATCGCCCGTCGTCGATTCCTTGAGGCCTGCGAGAGCAACGATGTCGCCGGCGAAGGCTTCTTCGATGTCTTCACGGCTGTTGGAGTGCATCTGCAGCATACGGCCGACGCGCTCGCGCTTGTCCTTGACCGTGTTCATGACGGATGCGCCCTTTTCGAGCTTGCCCGAATAGATGCGGCAGAAGGTGAGCGAACCGACGAAGGGGTCGTTCATGATCTTGAAGGCCAGCATCGACAGCGGTTCGCTGTCGTCAGCGTGACGCTCGATCTCGGCTTCCGTCTTGACGTCGATGCCCTTGATCGCCGGAATGTCGAGCGGCGACGGCAGGTATTCGACAACGGCGTCGAGGAGCGGCTGAACGCCCTTGTTCTTGAAGGCAGTGCCGCAGAACATCGGGTGGAACTTGACGTCGATCGTGCCGCGGCGAACCAGGGCGCGGATCTTGTCGTTGTCCGGCATGATGCCGTTCAGGTAGTCTTCCATTGCCTGCTCGTCGACTTCGACGATCTGTTCGATCATCTTTTCGCGATACTCGGCAGCCTTTTCCTTCAGGTCATCCGGGATCTCGACGACATCCCAGGCAGCGCCGAGCGACTCGTCGCGCCAGACCAGGGCATTCATCTCGATCAGGTCGACGACGCCCTTGAACTCGGTCTCGGCGCCAATCGGCAGCTGCATGACGACAGCGATGGCACCCAGGCGGGTCTTGATCATCTCGACCGAGCGATAGAAGTCAGCGCCGGTCTTGTCCATCTTGTTGCAGAAGATCATCCGCGGGACATTGTACTTCTCAGCCTGGCGCCAGACGGTTTCCGTCTGCGGCTCTACGCCGGCGTTGGCGTCGAGAAGCGCGATGGCACCGTCGAGAACGCGCAGCGAACGCTCGACTTCAATGGTGAAGTCGACGTGGCCGGGGGTGTCGATGATGTTGAAGCGACGCATGGTGCCGTCGCGACCCTTCCAGTAGGTCGTGGTGGCAGCGGACGTGATGGTGATACCACGTTCCTGCTCCTGCTCCATCCAGTCCATGGTCGCGGCGCCGTCGTGGACTTCGCCGATCTTGTGCGACTTGCCGGTGTAGTAAAGAATACGCTCGGTGGTCGTCGTCTTGCCGGCGTCGATGTGCGCCATGATACCGAAATTACGGTAGTCTTCGATTTTATATTCGCGAGCCATAGGACTGCCTTTCGAAAGTCGATCGGATGACGATTACCAGCGGTAATGCGAGAACGCGCGGTTCGCGTCTGCCATCTTGTGTGTGTCTTCGCGCTTCTTCACAGCGCTGCCGCGGTTGTTTGCGGCGTCCATCAGTTCGCCCGACAGGCGATCGACCATGGTGGTCTCGTTGCGCTTGCGCGCAGCGGCGATCAGCCAGCGGATGGCGAGTGCCTGGCGGCGCTCTGGGCGGACATCGACCGGAACCTGGTAGGTCGCACCACCGACGCGGCGCGAACGCACTTCGACGTGGGGAGCAACATTCTCGAGCGCCTGGTGGAAGATCGGCAGGGGCTCGCCCTTGGCTTTGCCCTGAACGGCGTCGAACGCGCCGTATACGATGCTTTCCGCAACCGACTTCTTGCCGTGCAGCATGATGGCGTTCATGAACTTCGTGACGATCAGGTCACCGAACTTCGGATCCGGGTTGATTTCGCGCTTTTCAGCCTTGTGACGTCTGGACATACGTTCCGTCTCTTCAAAAAGTGTAGAGGCGCCTTATCACGCGGAGGACCTCGCGCGGCGCCGGATCTGGTGGATTACTTCGGACGCTTGGCACCGTACTTGGAGCGGCGCTGCTTGCGGTTCTTGACACCCTGGGTATCGAGGACGCCGCGGATGATGTGATAACGCACACCCGGCAAGTCCTTGACGCGGCCGCCGCGGATCATCACGACGGAGTGTTCCTGAAGGTTGTGGCCTTCACCCGGGATGTAACCGATGACTTCGAAGCCGTTGGTCAGGCGAATCTTGGCAACCTTACGCAGAGCCGAGTTCGGCTTCTTCGGGGTCGTCGTGTAGACGCGGGTGCAAACACCGCGCTTCTGCGGGTTCTCCTGCAGAGCAGGCACCTTGTTGCGCTTTACCTGTGCCTGGCGCGGCTTGCGGATCAGCTGGTTTACGGTAGGCATATACCCATCCCTTGTAAAATCTTGTCTCAGAACCCTTTCGGGCCAGTGTTTCGCCGTCTCCGGCCTCGACACACATATCAACATACGCAAAACGTGGCCTACCCGAATTCCGGATGGACCACCTAAAGCAGAGGACGCATCACCTGCGTCATGCGTGCAGCATTCTTGTCTTCAACGTGCGCTTTGGAAGCTTGTTTGAGGCAAAGTCAGGAACTAGACGTTCCGAACGGAGTAGCCTCACATCGCATCCGATGCCGGGCGTTTACTGTTTCGAGCCCCTCGCGTCAAGGCCCGAAACGAAATTAGTCCCCGAAGCGCCTGTCTTCCGGGCCTTTCGGGACAGGGACCGGCACCCGAATGCTTGAATTTCCTGCAGGCAATCATTAACCACTGGGCATTGCCTGGCAAGCCGCTAAATATCCCGCCAACCGTCGCCGCCTGAGTCGGCCCTGCTTCTCGAACCGGAATCCATCGCCATGATCACCGACCCCGACAACGACAACAACCTGGATCAGCCGATGATCTTCATCATCATCGGCAAAGGCTACCTGACCAAGGACAGCGAAGGCGTCGAGCTCCACATCCTGCTGCGCGCGCCCGATGATGACACCGCGGTGCGTGATGCGCTGAACGCTCTCTCCGAGGAAGGCTTCCTTGAAGCGGACCTCGACCAGATCGGCGTCATGACCGAGGAACCGGTCGACGAACCCTATGCAGCCGCTTACCAGGGCGCACTTGAGGGCGAAGTATCGATCGTCCGCTTCGGCTGAGGGTAATCCGGCTCCTGGGTTGAGGCGGCTCGGCGCCTCTCCTGCCTGTCACGCCTCCCCTCGCCGCTCTCACCCGGACTCGACGGTAGCTGATGCAGATCCGCGCTCGGGAGCCGCAGGGCAACACTGAGGACGTGAGGGCAACATCGGAAACCACGGAGGCTGCGGCTCGGCGCACCATGACGCTCGAAACCTGTAGACATGAGTAGAAACAGAAAACGCCCGGATCGCTCCGGGCGTTTTGCTTTTCGCAGGGCGGTGACGGCTGCTGCAGTGCGCAGCCGTTCCGTCTTATTCTGCCGGCGTTTTCTCGCCAGCCATGTCCTGCAGCATCGGCGTGGCGGAACCTGCGCCCGAACCCTTCTTCCGCTCGTCGAGGATCATCTCGTCGCGCGAAGTGGCGATGCGGCGGATCTGCGTCATGGTACCACCGGTACCGGCCGGGATCAGGCGGCCGACGATGACGTTTTCCTTCAGGCCCTGCAGCGTGTCGGTCTTGCCGGCGATTGCAGCTTCCGTGAGAACCTTTGTGGTCTCCTGGAAGGATGCAGCCGAGATGAACGACGGCGTCTGCAGCGAAGCCTTGGTGATGCCGAGCAGAACCGGATCACCGTAAGCCGGCTTCTTGCCTTCCTCGACCAGGCGGTCGTTGGCATCGTCGAGCTCGATCCGGTCCACGTTGTCGCCAACGATGTACTGGCTGTCGCCCGAGTCGGTGATCTCGACCTTCTGCAGCATCTGGCGAACGATCACCTCGATGTGCTTGTCGTTGATCACGACGCCCTGCAGTCGGTAGACTTCCTGGATTTCGTTGACCAGGTAGGAAGCGAGTGCTTCCACGCCCTTGATCGCCAGGATGTCGTGCGGCGCAGGATTGCCGTCGAGGATGTAGTCGCCCTTTTCGATGTAGTCGCCGTCCTGAAGGTGGAAGGGCTTGCCCTTAGGGATCAGGTATTCGACAGCTTCCACACCGTCTTCGGCGGGTTCGATCATGACGCGACGCTTGTTCTTGTAGTCGCGGCCGAGGCGAATCGTACCATCGATCTCAGCGATGATGGCGTGGTCCTTCGGACGACGAGCTTCGAACAGTTCGGCAACACGCGGCAGACCACCGGTGATGTCCTTGGTCTTGGCGCTTTCCATCGGAACACGCGCAAGGACGTCGCCCTGGCTGACCTTCTGACCCGGCTCGACCGACAGGATGGCGTCGACGGACAGCATGTAACGCGCATCGCCACCGCGAGCGAGCTTCAGGATGTTGCCGCTGGCGTCCTTGACGACGACCGCCGGCTTCAGGTCTGTACCGCGCGGCGTCGAACGCCAGTCGATGACCTGACGCTTGGTGATGCCGGTGGATTCGTCGGTGGATTCCGAAACCGAGATCGAGTCGACCACGTCTTCGAACGAAACCACACCGGCGACTTCCGTCAGCATCGGGCGGGTGTAGGGGTCCCACTCTGCCAGACGCTGGCCACGCTTGACCGTGTCGTTGTCGTCAACGAACACCTTCGAACCGTAGGCAACACGCTGCGAGGACCGTTCCACGCCACGTTCGTCCAGGATCGTCACCGCCAGGTTGCGGCCCATGGCAATCAGGTTGCCTTCGGAGTTCCGCAGCAGGTTACGGTTCTTGATCTGGATCGTGCCCTCGTAGGAGGCTTCCAGGAACGACTGGTCGACCACGTTTGCGGTACCGCCCAAGTGGAAGGTACGCATGGTGAGCTGGGTACCCGGCTCACCGATCGACTGAGCCGCGATGACACCGACGGCTTCGCCCATGTTGACCGGGGTACCGCGTGCAAGGTCGCGACCATAGCACACCGAGCAGACGCCGGTCTGAACTTCGCAGGTCAGAGCCGAACGGATGCGGATGGACTGGATGCCCGCCTTTTCGATCTCGATGACGTCCGGCTCGAGGATCATCCGGCCGGCATCAACGATCCGCTCACCCGTGACCGGATGATCGATATCGTCAAGCGCCGTACGGCCCAAAACGCGTGCGCCGATGGAAGCCACGACCTGGCCAGCATCGACGATCGCCGTCATCGTGAGGCCCTTTTCAGTGCCGCAGTCGACGAGGTTGACGATGCAGTCCTGTGCCACGTCGACCAGACGACGCGTCAGGTAGCCGGAGTTGGCGGTCTTCAGAGCGGTGTCTGCAAGGCCCTTACGGGCGCCGTGGGTCGAGTTGAAGTACTCGTTAACGGTCAGACCTTCCTTGAAGTTCGAGATGATCGGCGTCTCGATGATTTCACCCGACGGCTTGGCCATCAGGCCGCGCATGCCGCCCAGCTGACGCATCTGGTTCGGAGAACCACGCGCACCGGAGTGTGACATCATGTAGATGGCATTCATCTGCTTCTGGCGACCCGTCTCCGGGTCGAACTCAACGGCCTTAATGCGGGCCATCATGTCCTCGGCGACCTTTTCGGTTGCCTTGCCCCAGGCGTCGACGACCTTGTTGTACTTCTCGCCCTGAGTGATCAGGCCGTCGTTGTACTGCTGCTCGTATTCCTTGACCAGCGTTTCGGTGTCCCCGACGATCTTCGCCTTGGTTTCCGGGATGATCATGTCGTCCTTGCCGAACGAGATGCCGGCCTTGCAGGCGTGGGTGAAGCCCAGCTGCATGATCCGGTCGCAGAAGATCACCGTGTCCTTCTGACCGCAGTGACGGTAGACCGTGTCGATCATCTTGGAGATGTTCTTCTTGGTCATTTCCTGGTTGCAGGTCTCGAACGGAACCTTGAAGTTCTTCGGCAGAAGCTCGCCGATGATCATCCGGCCGGGCGTCGTGTCATGGATCTTGGACACCGGCTTGCCGTCCTCGTCGACCGTCTTGAAGCGGCCGCGGATCTTGGCATGCAGGGTAACGACCTTGTTCTCCAGCGCATGGTGCAGTTCGCCCATGTCGGAGAAGACCATGCCCTGGCCCGGCTCGTTCTCGTTCATGATCGACAGGTAGTACAGGCCGAGAACCATGTCCTGCGACGGAACGATGATCGGCGCACCGTTTGCCGGATGCAGGATGTTGTTCGTCGACATCATCAGCACGCGGGCTTCAAGCTGGGCTTCCAGCGAAAGCGGGACGTGGACAGCCATCTGGTCGCCGTCGAAGTCGGCGTTGAAAGCCGTGCAGACGAGCGGGTGCAGCTGGATGGCCTTGCCTTCGACCAGGATCGGTTCGAAGGCCTGGATGCCCAGGCGGTGCAGCGTCGGTGCGCGGTTCAGCAGAACCGGATGTTCGCGGATGACCTCATCGAGGATATCCCAGACTTCCGGCTTTTCCTTCTCGACCAGCTTCTTGGCCTGCTTGACGGTCGAGGAGTAACCCTTGGCGTCGAGGCGGGCGTAGATGAACGGCTTGAACAGTTCGAGCGCCATCTTCTTCGGCAGGCCGCACTGGTGCAGCTTCAGTTCCGGACCGGTCACGATGACCGAACGACCGGAATAGTCGACGCGCTTGCCGAGCAGGTTCTGACGGAAGCGGCCCTGCTTGCCCTTCAGCATGTCGGACAGCGACTTCAGCGGACGCTTGTTGGCGCCGGTGATGACGCGGCCACGGCGGCCGTTGTCGAACAGCGCGTCCACAGATTCCTGCAGCATGCGCTTTTCGTTGCGGATGATGATGCCCGGAGCGCGCAGTTCGATCAGACGCTTCAGACGGTTGTTACGGTTGATCACGCGACGGTAGAGGTCGTTGAGGTCGGACGTCGCAAAGCGGCCGCCGTCCAGCGGAACAAGCGGGCGCAGGTCCGGCGGGATGACAGGAACGACCTTCATGATCATCCATTCTGGCTTGTTGCCGGATTCGATGAAGTTCTCGACGATCTTCAGACGCTTCATCAGCTTCTTCTGCTTCAGATCCGACGTGGTGTCGGCCAGATCCGAGCGCAGGTCGCCGGCGAGCTTTTCCAGGTTCATCGAAGCCAGCATCTCGTAGATGGCTTCAGCACCGATCATCGCGGTGAACTGGTCTTCGCCGTACTCGTCGATCGCCAGCATGTACTCCTCTTCGGAGAGCAGCTGGTTTTCCTTAAGCGCGGTGAGGCCCGGTTCCGTGACGATGTAGTTTTCGAAGTAGAGAACGCGTTCGACATCCTTCAGCGTCATGTCGAGCAGCGTCGAGATACGCGAGGGAAGCGACTTCAGGAACCAGATGTGGGCAACCGGAGCGGCGAGCTCGATATGGCCCATGCGCTCGCGGCGAACGCGCGACAGCGTGACTTCGACGCCGCACTTTTCGCAGATGATGCCCTTGTACTTCATGCGCTTGTACTTGCCGCACAGGCACTCGTAGTCCTTGATCGGGCCAAAGATGCGCGCGCAGAACAGGCCGTCGCGTTCCGGCTTGAACGTACGGTAGTTGATGGTCTCCGGCTTTTTGATTTCGCCGTAGGACCAGGAGAGAATCTTCTCAGGAGACGCGATCGATATCCGGATCGAGTCGAAGTGTTGCGCAGGGACCTGCGGGTTGAAAAGATTCATGACCTCTTGGTTCATGCCTATCTCCTTGTGGGGCCTTGAGCCCTCAGCTTGCGTGCGTAACCTGCCCGATGACCCGGAGGGCTGGTCCGCCGCCTAAAACGGTCTTAGCCGCGAAATGCGGCGAAATTCCCCTGCCGTGCAACCCTGAGGCCACAGGCGGGGACGGCGCGCGCCGTGGGGCGCGCGCCTCTCGTTTCTTATTCTGCCGCGTCGGGAAGCTGTCCCGAACCGTCGACGGCGTCGAGCTTGGAATTCTCCAGCTCGACCGACAGACCCAGCGAGCGCATTTCCTTGACGAGAACGTTGAAGCTCTCCGGAATGCCGGCCTCGAAGGTGTCGTCGCCGCGGACAATGGCTTCGTAGACCTTGGTACGACCGGCCACGTCGTCCGACTTCACCGTCAGCATTTCCTGCAGGGTGTAGGCGGCGCCGTAGGCTTCCAGAGCCCAGACTTCCATTTCCCCGAAGCGCTGACCGCCGAACTGCGCCTTACCACCGAGCGGCTGCTGGGTGACGAGCGAGTAAGGACCGATCGAACGAGCGTGGATCTTGTCGTCGACAAGGTGGTTCAGCTTGATCATGTACATATAGCCGACGGTGACCTTGCGGTCGAAGGCTTCACCGGTACGACCATCGTACAGAACCGACTGACCCGACGGATCAAGACCCGCCTTCGTCAGCATCGCCGCAACGTCCGGCTCATGCGCTCCGTCGAAGACCGGCGTCGCGATGGACACGCCACGCTTTGCCTCTTCAGCCAGACGCACGAGCGACTCGTCGTCGAAGCTCGCCACTTCGTTATGCGATTCCGACGCGTAGATCTCGGTCAGTTCCTGCTTCAGCTCGGCGATGTCGCTGGAGCGCTTGTACTCCTCCAGCATCTCGCCGATCCGACGACCCATGCCGGCGCAAGCCCAGGCCAGATGGGTTTCGAGGATCTGTCCGACGTTCATGCGCGAAGGCACGCCGAGCGGGTTCAGAACGATGTCGACATGCGTGCCGTCTTCGAGGAACGGCATGTCCTCGACCGGTACGATGCGCGACACGACGCCCTTGTTGCCGTGACGGCCGGCCATCTTGTCGCCCGGCTGGATCTTGCGCTTCACAGCGACGAAGACCTTGACCATCTTCATGACGCCCGGAGGCATTTCGTCGCCGCGCTGAACCTTTTCGACCTTGTCCATGAAGCGCTGTTCAAGGCGCGACTTGGATTCGTCGTACTGGCCACGCAGAGCTTCGATCTCGCCCTGGACCTTCTCGTCCTCGACGGCGAACATCCACCACTGGGAGCGCGGATACTCCGACACGACAGCGTTGGCGAGCTCGACGCCCTTCTTGAAGCCCTTCGGACCGGCAACCGAAACCTGACCGCGCAGCATGTCCAGAAGACGGCCGTACACGTTCCGATCGAGGATCGCCTGTTCGTCGTCGCGGTCCTTGGCCAGGCGTTCGATCTCTTCACGCTCGATCGCCATCGCACGTTCGTCCTTTTCGACGCCGTGACGGTTGAAGACGCGGACTTCGACGACGGTGCCGAACGTGCCCGGAGGCATGCGCATCGACGTGTCGCGGACGTCCGAAGCCTTTTCACCGAAGATGGCGCGCAGGAGCTTTTCTTCCGGCGTCATCGGGCTTTCGCCCTTCGGGGTGATCTTGCCGACGAGAATGTCACCCGGCTGAACTTCGGCGCCGATGTAGACGATGCCCGCTTCGTCGAGGTTCCTCAGCGCTTCTTCCGAAACGTTCGGAATGTCGCGGGTGATTTCTTCCGGACCAAGCTTGGTGTCACGCGCCATCACTTCGAATTCTTCGATGTGGATGGAGGTGAACACGTCGTCCGACACGATGCGCTCGGAGAGCAGGATCGAGTCTTCGTAGTTGTAGCCGTTCCACGGCATGAACGCGACGAGCGCGTTGCGGCCGAGCGCCAAGTCACCGAGATCCGTCGAAGGACCGTCGGCAATGATGTCACCCTTGGAGATGATATCGCCCACTGCCACCAGCGGACGCTGGTTGACGCAGGTGTTCTGGTTCGAACGCTGGAACTTCTGCAGGCGGTAGATGTCGACGCCCGACTTGCCGGCATCGAGATCTTCCGTGGCGCGCAGAACGATACGCGTCGCGTCGACCTGGTCGACAACGCCGCTGCGGCGTGCAGCGATGGCGGCACCCGAGTCACGGGCAACCACCGGCTCCATGCCGGTTCCGACGAACGGCGCTTCAGCGCGTACCAGAGGCACGGCCTGACGCTGCATGTTCGAGCCCATGAGAGCGCGGTTGGCGTCGTCGTTCTCGAGGAACGGGATCAGCGCGGCTGCGACCGAAACCAGCTGCTTCGGCGAGACGTCCATCAGGTTGATGGTATCGCGCGGCGACAGCATGACTTCGCCGGCATGACGGCAAACCACGAACTCTTCGGTGAACTGGCCTTCGGCGTCCAGCTCGGCGTTGGCCTGGGCAACGTAGTACTTCGCCTCTTCCATGGCGGAGAGGTAGAGCACTTCGTTGGTGACCTTGCCGTCGATGATCTTGCGGTACGGGCTTTCGATAAAGCCGTACTTGTTGACCCGGGCGAAGGTGGCAAGCGAGTTGATCAGACCGATGTTCGGGCCTTCCGGCGTTTCAATCGGGCAGATACGGCCGTAATGCGTCGGATGAACGTCGCGGACTTCGAAGCCGGCGCGTTCGCGCGTCAGACCACCCGGGCCAAGTGCCGAAAGACGGCGCTTGTGGGTGATTTCCGATAGCGGGTTCACCTGGTCCATGAACTGCGACAGCTGCGATGAGCCGAAGAATTCACGCACCGCGGCGGCTGCCGGCTTGGCGTTGATCAGGTCCTGCGGCATGACGGTGTCGATCTCGATCGACGACATGCGCTCCTTGATGGCGCGCTCCATGCGCAGCAGGCCGAGACGGTACTGATTTTCCATCAGCTCGCCGACCGAACGGACGCGACGGTTTCCGAGGTTGTCGATATCGTCGATCTCGCCCTTGCCGTCGCGCAGTTCGACGAGCATCCGGACGACGGCCAGGATGTCCTCCTTGCGCAGAACGCGCATGGTGTCCGGCGCATCGACGTCGAGGCGCATGTTCATCTTGACGCGACCGACGGCCGACAGGTCGTAGCGTTCGGCGTCGAAGAACAGCGAATTGAACATCGCTTCTGCCGATTCCATGGTCGGCGGCTCACCGGGACGCATGACACGGTAGATGTCGAACAGGGCCTCCTGACGGCTCTCGTTCTTATCGGCAACAAGCGTGTTGCGGATATAGGCGCCGACATTGATGTGGTCGATGTCGAGAATCGGGATCTCGTCGAAACCCAGCTTCATCAATTCGACGAGGTTGCCCTTGCGTTCGCCGGACTTGGCGTCCAGCGCCATTTCCAGTTCTTCGCCGGCTTCCAGGTAGACTTCGCCAGTTTCCGGGTTGACGATATCCTCGGCGACGAAGTTGCCGACCAGATCCTCATCGCTGGCGCGCAGGGCCTTCAGGCCCTTGTCGGTCAGCTGGCGGAGCAGGCGCGGGGTGAGCTTCTTGCCGGATTCGACGACCACTTCGCCGGTATCGGCGTCGATCATGTCGGACAGCGTCTTTGCACCCTTCAGCGTTTCCGGCTGGAAGGGAATACGCCAGCCCTGGCCGTCGCGCTGGTAGATCGACTTGGTGTAGAACGTCGACAGGATTTCTTCGCCGTCCATGCCGAGCGCCATCAGCAGCGAGGTCGCAGGGATCTTGCGGCGACGGTCGATACGCGCGTAGACGATGTCCTTGGCGTCGAACTCGATGTCCAGCCAGGAACCGCGATAGGGAATGACGCGGGCAGCAAACAGCAGCTTGCCGGACGAGTGGCTCTTGCCCTTGTCGTGGTCGAAGAACACGCCCGGCGAACGGTGCATCTGCGACACGATAACGCGTTCGGTGCCGTTCACGATGAACGTCCCGTTATCGGTCATCAGCGGCATGTCGCCCATGTAGACGGACTGTTCCTTGATGTCCTTGATGGACTTGGCGCCCGTATCCTCGTCGATATCGAACACGATGAGGCGCAGCGTCACCTTGAGCGGTGCCGCATAGGTCAGGTCGCGCTGACGGCATTCCTCGACGTCGAACTTCGGCGGCTCGAATTCGTAGGACACGAATTCCAGCATCGAAGCGCCGGAGAAGTCGGTGATCGGGAACACGGACCGGAAAACGGCGTTAAGCCCCTCGTCGGGGCGGCCGCCTTCTGGCTCCTCAACCATCAGGAACTGATCGTAAGATGCCTTCTGAACCTCGATGAGGTTCGGCATCTCGGTAACTTCGGGGATCTTTCCGAAAAACTTGCGTACGCGCCTGCGACCGTTGAACGAAAGGGTCTGAGCCATCGTCGCTCCTTCAAAAATTGCATCCGGGCCTGCAACGGACGGGATACGCTGGCCAGTCGCCCCCGTCGATCAATGGGTGGTTCAATCTCGTTCCTACGCTCGAGCCGCCGGCCGGATTGCCGGGGGGCCAAAGGAGAAACCATCCTCTTGAAGAACCCATTACCCAAAAGCCGTTTCAAGGGCTTTTGGGTAATCAGTTCGCAGGAATAGAACAACGGGAGAGGGCATTTGTGCCCTCCCCCATCGCATTCCGATATTACTTGACGTCAACCTTGGCGCCAGCGTCTTCAAGCTTCTTCTTGAGGTCGGCAGCTTCGCCCTTGGAAACGGCTTCCTTGACAGCCTTCGGAGCGCCTTCGACGAGGTCCTTGGCTTCCTTGAGGCCGAGACCGGTGATGGCGCGGACTTCCTTGATGACGTTGATCTTGTTCGCGCCGGCATCCGTGAGGATGACGTCGAACTCGGTCTTTTCTTCTTCAGCCGGAGCAGCAGCGCCAGCGCCGCCAGCAGCAGCAACAGCTACCGGAGCGGCAGCCGAAACGCCCCACTTCTCTTCGAGCAGCTTGGAAAGCTCAGCAGCTTCCAGAACGGTCAGCGAGGAGAGGTCGTCAACGATCTTTGCGAGATCAGCCATAGTCATATTCCTTTTGTTCAGTTCGAACTGGTTTAATTCGGTACAGCGTGAAAAACCGCCTTAAGCGGCTTCGTCCTTCTTGGCGTAGGCTGCAAACACGCGGGCCAGCTGAGCTGCCGGTGCCTGAACAACCCCTGCGATGCGCGTGGCCGGCGTCTGGATCATGCCCAGCAGCTTTGCACGCAGTTCGTCCAGCGACGGCAGGGTCGCGAGCGACTTGACTGCATCGGCGGAAAGGGTTGTTGCGCCCATGGAACCACCCAGAACAACGAGCTTGTCGTTGGTCTTGGCGAAGTCCATGAGGACCTTGGGAGCCGTGATCGGGTCTTGGCTATATGCGATAAGCGTCTGACCCTGGAAGAGATCGATCATCCCTTCCGACTCCGTGCCCTGAAGAGCGATTTTGGCCAGGCGGTTCTTCGCGACTTTGACGCTACCGCCAGCAGCGCGCATCTTCGAACGAAAATCGTTCATCTGAGCGACTGTGACGCCAGCATAGTGGGCCACGACAACCGAACCAGAAGCCTTGAAGACTTCGTTCAGCTCCGTGACGAATTCGCGTTTTTCCGCTCTTTCCACTGTCTGTCTCCAGTTGACAGGACCGACCGAAATCGGACCCTGCCGGGTTGCCTTCTGCCCCAAGGGATCTTGTCATCAAGATACCCGAGCGGCGCTCGAGGATCCTGTCCCCCCGCACTTGAGCCGCAACGGCTTAAGGCACAAGGCACACCAGGTTCGAACCGGAACCTTCAGCAGCGCCTTGCGGCACCCTGGACAATTCTGGTCTTACCCGTCTCATGCAGGCAAAGCGATTAAGGACTTAACCACCCACAATCTCGGACAGGAATTCCGGATTTCTCCGGCTTTCCGGACCCGAAGGCCCGGAAATTCTTTTCAACCGGAACCCGAAGGCTCCGGAAACTGATCAGGCGATGACCGTCGACGGCTCGATGCGCACGCCCGGACCCATGGTCGAGGACAGCGCGACGCGCTTGACGTAGTTGCCCTTGGCGCCAGCCGGCTTGGCCTTGACGACCGCATCGGCGAATGCCTTGATGTTTTCTTCCAGAGCCTTGGCGTCGAACGAAGCCTTGCCGATACCGGCATGGATGATACCAGCCTTCTCGACGCGGAATTCGACAGCACCGCCCTTGGATGCCTTGACCGCACCGGCAACGTCCATGGTGACCGTACCCACCTTCGGGTTCGGCATCATGCCACGCGGGCCGAGCACCTTGCCGAGACGGCCGACGAGCGGCATCATGTCCGGCGTTGCGATGCAACGGTCGAAGTCGATCTTGCCGCCCTGGACGATCTCGACCAGGTCTTCGGCGCCGACGATGTCTGCACCGGCAGCCTTGGCTTCGTCAGCCTTGGCGCCACGTGCGAAGACGGCGACGCGAACGTCGCGGCCGGTGCCGTTCGGCAGATTGACGACGCCACGGACCATCTGGTCGGCGTGACGCGGGTCGACGCCGAGGTTCATGGCGATTTCAACGGTTTCGTCGAACTTCGCGGTGGCGCGTTCCTTGACGAGCGAGATTGCGTCGGTGAGAGCAATCAGCTTGGTCGGATCGATGCCTTCGCGGGACTTCTGGACGCGCTTTGCAATCTTGACCATGATTAAGCCACCACTTCCAGGCCCATGGAGCGGGCAGAGCCCTCGACCATCAGCATTGCGCCTTCGACGTCGGCGGCGTTCAGATCCTTCATCTTACCTTCGGCGATCGCACGGACCTGAGCCTTGGTGATGGTACCCACCTTAGCACCCTTGCCCGGGGTCTTCGAACCGGAGGTGATCTTTGCTTCCTTCTTCAGCCAGTAGGTAACCGGCGGCTGCTTCATTGCGAAGGTGAAGGACTTGTCCTGGTAATAGGTGATGACGACCGGGATCGGCATACCCTTTTCCATTTCCTGCGTGGCGGCATTGAACGCCTTGCAGAATTCCATGATGTTGATGCCACGCTGACCAAGCGCCGGGCCGATCGGCGGGGACGGGTTTGCCGATCCTGCCTTGACCTGAAGCTTGAGCTGGCCTGCTACTTTTTTAGCCATTTCTCTGCCTTTCGTTGCGACCGGTTACCCGGCCCGTCTTGCCGGTTTCATCCGGCGGCTGCGGTTGCGTGGTTCGGAGAGGGCGCGCGGCTAACGAACGCCATCCTCCCACGCGGGATCGGATGCCTGAGGCAACCGATGGATCAGACCTTTTCGACCTGACCGTATTCGAGTTCGACCGGGGTCGCGCGGCCGAAGATCGACACCTCGACCTTGAGGCGCGACCGCTCTTCGTCGACATCCTGAACGGTGCCGTTGAACGAAGCGAAGGGACCATCCGAGACCCGAACCTGCTCGCCGATCTCGAACGAGATGGACGACTTCGGACGCTCGACGCCCTCCTGGACCTGACCGAGGATGCGATCAGCTTCGAAATCAGGGATCGGAACCGGCTTGTTGTCGGAACCGAGGAAGCCCGTGACCTTCGGCGTATTCTTGATGAGGTGGTAGGCCTCATCCGTCAGGTTGGCGCGCACCAGCACGTAACCCGGGAAGAACTTGCGCTCGGTATCGACCTTGCGGCCGCGGCGCACTTCGACGACCTTCTCGGTCGGCACAAGGATCTTTTCGAACAGGTGGTCGAGGCCCTTCTGTCGAGCCTTGTGCTCGATGTCCTCGGCAACCTTCTTCTCGAAATTCGAATATGCGTGGACGATGTACCAACGTGCCGCCATCTTCATCTCCACAAAATCAAATGCTGAAATTCAGCACGAGGCCGATCAGCCAGCCGATCAGCTGGTCCGCGGCAAAGAAGAACAACGCAGCGAAAATCACCATCACCAGCACCATAGCCGTGGAGATCATCGTCTCGCGACGAGAAGGCCAGGTAACTTTCGACGTCTCAGCGCGCACCTGCTGCAGAAACGTAAATGGATTGGTTTTGGATGCCATATCTGCCCACGCAACTACGGCACGTAAAGCTGAAATAGTTCAGCCCCACGCACCGCGTGTCTGTTTTCACCCTACATAAACACCGCATTCCCCTTTCACAAGAGGAAAAGCAATGTTTGGCACAATTTGCCGAATTGGGTTCGGCCGTCCTTCCTCCCACCAATCAACGAGACCATTCCCGTCGCCGCGGAGGACTGGCAGGGGCAGCCGGGCTTGAACCGACGACCTGCGGTTTTGGAGACCGCCGCTCTACCAACTGAGCTATACCCCTAGGTGTCTTTCGAAAGTTGCCCTTCGCAAGCATGGCGCTGCTTTAAAACGCGAATGACCTATTGGCAAGTGGGTTTATCCGGTTCGCTTCACTTTCTCTCGGTCGGCGCCCACTTGTCTGTGGAGGAGATCAACCTCCTCCCCTCGCCCGTCTGGAACCTGTCGCGCAGTCGCGGTTGGCGCCGGTCCCCGGCGCGTTCTCGAAGGTGCAGCGGGTCTCCGGCGGGCGCCCGCAGATCTTGTCGAGCGACGAGAAGCCGACGCAGCGTCCACCCGGCCCGCGGTAACCGGGGCCGCCCTTGCAACCGCATCCGCGACAGGCCGGCCGGTCGGGACATGCGGCATGCACCGGCATACCGGTAAAAAGAATCGCCGGGAGAATCAGCATGATCGCGGCGGTCGCGTCCCACCGTCGCCGGGCTACGGAAGTCTCCACGCCAAAACCTTTCCCGTCACATCCCTGCCCACACATGAGCGCCTGTCGTCGGCATGCAGATCAGGCTTACCAGCCTGACACAAAAAAAAACGCCCCGCCGTTTCCGGCAGGGCGTTCTTCGGGATCCCTTGCGGGAACCAGATTACTCGATGATCGAGGCGACGATGCCGGCGCCGACGGTACGGCCGCCTTCGCGGATAGCGAAGCGCAGCTTTTCTTCCATGGCGATCGGAACGATCAGCTCGACGACAACCGTGACGTTATCGCCCGGCATGACCATTTCCGTGCCTTCCGGAAGCGTGACGATACCCGTCACGTCCGTCGTGCGGAAGTAGAACTGCGGACGGTAGTTGGTGAAGAACGGCGTATGACGGCCGCCTTCTTCCTTCGTCAGGATGTAGGCTTCGGCATTGAACTTCTTGTGCGGCTTGACCGAGCCCGGCTTGCACAGGATCTGGCCACGCTCGACGCCGTCACGGTTCACACCGCGAACCAGTGCGCCGATGTTGTCGCCGGCCTGGCCCTGGTCGAGCAGCTTGCGGAACATTTCAACGCCGGTCACCGTCGTCTTGGAGGTGGCGCGGATGCCGACGATCTCGACTTCTTCGCCAACCTTGACGATGCCACGCTCGACGCGGCCGGTCACGACCGTGCCACGACCCGAGATCGAGAACACGTCTTCGATCGGCATCAGGAACGGCAG
Organism: Rhizobium sp. SAFR-030; assembly: GCF_059415005.1. Classification (NCBI taxonomy): domain Bacteria; kingdom Pseudomonadati; phylum Pseudomonadota; class Alphaproteobacteria; order Hyphomicrobiales; family Rhizobiaceae; genus Rhizobium; species Rhizobium sp. SAFR-030. The sequence continues at coordinate 247,404 of NZ_JBPFDO010000001.1, forward strand.
GTTGATCGGACGCTCAGGCGTCGGGATGTAGGCGTCGACCTGAGCCATCAGCTCGCGGATCGCGTCTTCGCCGATCTTCTTGTCCGAATCTTCAAGAGCGGCCAGAGCCGAACCCTTGACGATCGGAATGTCGTCGCCCGGGAAGTCGTAGGACGACAGAAGCTCGCGCACTTCCAGCTCGACGAGCTCGAGGAGTTCGGCGTCGTCGACCTGGTCGACCTTGTTGAGGAACACGACGATCGCCGGAACGCCAACCTGACGGGCAAGCAGGATGTGCTCGCGGGTCTGCGGCATCGGGCCGTCGGCGGCCGAGCACACCAGGATCGCGCCGTCCATCTGCGCTGCACCGGTGATCATGTTCTTGACGTAGTCGGCGTGGCCGGGGCAGTCGACGTGCGCATAGTGACGGGCAGGCGTCTCGTATTCGACGTGAGCCGTCGAGATCGTGATGCCGCGCGCCTTTTCTTCCGGTGCAGCGTCGATCTGGTCATACGCCTTGAATTCACCGAAGTACTTCGTGATCGCTGCCGTCAACGACGTCTTGCCGTGGTCAACGTGACCGATCGTGCCGATGTTGACGTGAGGCTTGTTGCGCTCAAACTTGCTCTTTGCCATTGATGCTTCCTGTGATCAAAAAGATGATGGATCCGCGCGAGCGGATTTGGTGTCGCCGTTTAAGGCTTTCCCCAACGATGCGCAAGACATAATTACGGCGGCCGCGGGAACAAGAGGGGGCGTGAAAGAAGGTGTTGCTGCTGCGGCGAAAGCCGGGCGGCCGGGGATCTGTTGGAGCGGGTAGCGGGAATCGAACCCGCGTATTCAGCTTGGAAGGCTGCTGCTCTACCATTGAGCTATACCCGCGGGCGTGGTTCGGTCGTGACGGAATGGTGGAGGGAGTTGGATTTGAACCAACGTAGGCTGAGCCAACGGATTTACAGTCCGTCCCCTTTAACCACTCGGGCATCCCTCCAGTATTCCGTCTGGACCGAAGACCAAGCTTGTGAACCGCGTCGTTCGCTGCAGTCACGGCGGCGTATATGACGGCGAGTTCCGCTGCTGTCAACACGACTTGCCGCGAAAAATTGAGGAAAGTGAAATCCGCCCTGCAAGCCGCCGCCGACCCGCGTCGGGACTATGCCGGACGCTCGACGCCCGCTATAAGGCCGCATGACCAAGGACGACCAGAACGATAAATCCGCCCGCGATACGCATTACGCGACGCTGCGCCGCCAGGTGCGCGACGCCAAGCGCGAGAGGGGTGACATCCCTACACCGCAGGAGAAGCGGCGCAGGAGCGGTGGCGAGTGGACACCGCCGAAGCTGGCCCCGGAGCAGGTGTTCCTCTACGGGCTGCACACGGTGCGGGCTGCCATCGACAACCCGCAGCGCAAGCTCATCAAGCTTTCGGTGACACAGAACGCGCTTGCGCGGCTGGATATCGGCGAAGCGGGCGCCTTGAAGTTCCCGGTGGACATGGTTTCACCGCAGGACATCGACAAGGTGCTCGGCCCGGATGCCATCCACCAGGGCGTCATGCTGGAAACCCGGCCCTTGCCCGTGCGTCGGCTGGAGGGGCTGAAGGAAAGCCCGCTTCTGCTGGTTCTCGACCAGGTGACCGACCCGCACAATGTCGGCGCCATCATGCGCTCGGCGGTCGCCTTCGGAGCCGGCGCGGTGATCACCACGCAACGCCATAGCCCGACAGAATCAGGCGTGCTCGCCAAATCGGCCTCAGGCGCGCTCGAGCTCATCCCCTATATCCAGGTGACCAACCTTGCCGATGCGCTGGGTGAGCTTCACCGTCTCGGCTTCCAGACGATCGGGTTGGATTCGGAAGGCCCTGCCCCTCTCGAAGGCACGTTCGATGCCGCCAAGGTGGCGCTGGTTCTCGGATCGGAAGGCAAGGGTCTGCGTCAGAAGACGCGTGAGACGGTGACGTCGCTTGCCCGCCTCGACATGCCGGGCGCTATCAAGTCGCTGAACGTCTCCAACGCCGCAGCGATCGCTCTCTACGCTGCGCGGCACCACCTTGCGAAGAACGCCGACTAAAAGCTGCGGCCTTCAAGGCCAGGGCGCTGGCACCCGCTCAGGCGTGATGCGGATGAAACTGCCGCAAACGTTCGGGTGCCACCGCCGGATGGCCGGCGCGCAGTTCGGTCGCGTATTGTATGGCGCTGATCAGTTCCAGATCGAAGAGTGGCTTCGAGATCACGCCGAGCGTGCCCGGAACGCCGCTTGCGAGCGCTTCCGGATTTGCGGTCATGAAGATCACCGTTACGCCGTTGGCAGCGAGTGCGCGGCCGACATCCGGACCGGTCGGACCGTCCTGAAGCTGGACGTCGACGAATGCGATATCGCAGTGCTTCTCGAAGCCGAGCGCGTCGGCACGATTCGCGGCAATGCCCGCAACCTCGTGGCCGAGGGCGAGCACAGCTTCTTCAATATGCAGAGCGATCAGCAGCTGGTCTTCGACCACCAATATTCTGTAAGGCATGGCCCCCTCTTTTTGCCATTCCGTCCAGAACGCCTACAGCAGCGTAAGGTTCCTCAACAGCGGCAACATCAACCTGTGTACCTGAAACGCGGTGACGCACGGCGCGAGGTTTTCATTCATCGAAACGAGATTCGGTCCGCACGGTCCGCATGGATGCGCCTCGCGACCTTTTGCGGCGGCGTTCGCGCAATGACCGGCCAGCCCTCGTCGCCGCAGCTGCTAGTCTACGGCTACGAGCTTCGGCCGCACTCCAAACGCCGGAGCATGTATCACATTGATACATCTTCTGCGATTATTAGCCCCTACTAACAAATATTGGTGATGTTGGCCAGCAGGCAAGGAACCTCGGCGCAGGCTCGTCATTCTGATTCGCGCATCACGTGCATCGAATGGAGGATCCCATGCCCAGACTGTCTATAGCATTGCTGGTCGGTACCTGTCTCATGGTGCCCATCGGTCAGCCTGCATTCGCCCAGAGCATCAGTGCCGGGCTTGGCGGCGAAAACGGCATCAACGCCAGCGTCGGCCTCGGTGGTGAGGGTGGTCTCGGCGTCGGTGCTGACGTCTCCGTTGGCGGCGCCGGCGGGGTGAATGCCGGCGCCGGCGCATCCGCGGGCGGTTCGAGCGGCGTCAGCGCCGGGCTCGGCGCTTCGGTCGGCGGTGCAAGCGGCGTCAATGCCGGGCTCGGCGCCTCCGTCGGCGGCGCCAACGGCATCGGCGCCGGTGTCGGTGCGTCGATCGGCGGCGACCGGGGTGTCAGTGCCGGCCTTGGTGCCGGCATCGGAGGCGGCAGCGGAGTGGACGTCGGTGTCGGCGTTGGCGTCGGTGGCACCAGCAGCCAGGGCAACGGCCCGGGCGGTGGCGGTTCAGGAGGTAGCGGCTCAGGCGGCACCAGCGGCGGCGGCTTTAGCGGCGGCGGCGTGAATGGGAGCAGCACGGGTTCTACCGGCTCCGGCAGCACCGGCGGCTCCCTGACGCCGGAACAGCGACGGGCCTTCAACGGCATGACGGCCGGTGAGCGTCGCGAGGTTCTGCGTCGCTGCAACTCCGTCGGCTCCGGCAGCTACGATCCGGCGCTCGTCAGCCTCTGTCGGCTGCTTCGCCTGTCGGCGTCGCGCTGATCCTGCCGAATCGGCGAACGCGGCCGTCCAGGGGCCGCGTTCGCCGCGAGCCTGCGGCGATCTCGCCTCGCCTGCTCCGCAGTGTCTTGTTCGCCCAAGCAACCGACGGACAAGGCCGACATATCTTGTCGAGACCGGAGCCCGTGGCTAATGTGAGCGCCTGACACTGGCAGCCCGACATTCCTTGCGCGGTTCGGCCGACATGGGATCATCCGGCGATGGCAGCTTACCTTGCTCTGTTCACGGCAGCCTTCATTGCCGCCACCATCTTCCCCGCGCAGTCCGAAGCACTGCTGGCAGGCCTCATTCTCAGCGGCGACTACTCTGTTGTCGGGCTGGTGGCAGTCGCGGGTCTCGGCAACACGCTCGGCGCCGTCGTCAACTGGTTCCTCGGCCGCGGTGTCGAATCGTTCAAGCACAAGCGCTGGTTTCCTGTCCGCCCGGACAAGCTCGCGAAAGCACAGGAATGGTACCGCCGCTATGGAAAGTGGTCGCTGCTGCTCAGCTGGCTGCCTATCTTCGGCGACGCCGTAACCGTTGCCGCCGGCGTGATGAGGGAGCCGCTGGCCGTCTTCGTGCTGTTCGTCGGCATCGGCAAGACCATCCGCTACGTCGCGCTTGCCGCGGCGCTGACCGAATGGATGTGAGCAACAGGCATCACGCCGCATACGCGGCACAAAGGAACGGTGAGTGCTGGAAAAATGGTGCCCCCGCCAGGGTTCGAACCCGGGACCCCCTGATTACAAATCAGGTGCTCTACCAACTGAGCTACAAGGGCATCTTGATGCGGGAGTTAGCATATTCTCTCCGCCTGTAAAGCGAAAACTGCAGTCGGTCATGTCAGATACGGCAGATCGCCAGGCGAGGCACCGGCCGGCGTTCGGTTCGGCAAGGCTTGTCGCGCAACCGGCTTTTCCTGTACCAAGGCATCAGCCGAAGGGGTTGCCGATGTCATTGAACAACTTGCGTCTTTCTTTCCTCGCCTCACCGGCCCCGGAAGCGCTGAGCGCGCTCGACGAACTCGCGCGGATCTACGGAAATGTGGCGATCGAGGATGCGGATGTGATCATCGCGCTGGGTGGCGACGGGTTCATGCTGCAGACGCTGCATCAGACCATCAACAGCGGCAAACGCATCTACGGCATGAACTGCGGCTCCGTCGGCTTCCTGATGAACGATTTTTCGATCGACGGTCTGCAGGAGCGCATCGCCGATGCCATCGAGAACCAGTTCCATCCGCTGGAGATGACCACGCGCAATGCCGATGGCTCATCTTCCGTGGCACTGGCGATCAACGAGGTCTATCTCTTCCGGCAATCTTATCAGGCCGCCAAGCTGCGCGTGACGATCGACGGGCATGTGCGGCTGGAAGAACTGATCTGCGACGGCCTGATGATTGCCACGCCGGTCGGATCGACGGCCTACAATCTCTCGGCACATGGGCCGATCCTGCCGCTCGAGGCGCCGCTCCTGGCGATGACGCCGGTGAGCGCCTTCCGACCGCGTCGCTGGCGCGGCGCGCTGTTGTCCAACAAGGTGTGCGTCGAACTGGATATCCTCGAGCCGGACAAACGGCCGGTCAACGCGGTTGCCGACAACACCGAGGTCAAGAGCGTGCTGTCGGTGCGGATCGCCGAATCGACGGTGCGCACGGCACGCATCCTGTCGGATCCCGATCACTCCTGGTCCGAACGGATCATTGCCGAACAGTTTTCCTACTGATCGAAGCAGAGCGGCCCGCCTTCGAGAGGAAGACGGGCCGCTTTCAGAACTGCATGGAGCCTCAGGCTCAGTCACTGGATGGAGCCTCAGGCTCAGTCGATGTCGGCAACCTCGCCGGCACCGCCGCTGATGCGATGGGCTAGCGCTGCTTCCATGAACTCGTTCAGTTCGCCATCCAGCACATCGCCAGGCGCCGTGCTCTCGACGCCGGTGCGCAGGTCCTTCACCAGCTGGTAGGGCTGCAGCACGTAGGAACGGATCTGGTGACCCCAGCCGATATCGGTCTTCGACGCGGCTTCGGCGTTTGCCGCCTCCTCGCGCTTTTTCAGCTCGACCTCGTAAAGACGGGCGCGCAGCATTTCCCAGGCCTTCGCCTTGTTCTTGTGCTGTGACCGCTCCTGCTGGCACGACACCGCGATGCCGCTCGGAATATGCGTGATACGCACGGCCGAGTCGGTGGTGTTGACGTGCTGTCCGCCGGCGCCGGACGACCGGTAGGTGTCGATGCGGCAATCGCTTTCGTTGATGTCGATCTGGATCGAATCGTCGACCACCGGGTAGACCCAGATGGACGAAAACGAGGTGTGACGGCGCGCATTGCTGTCGTAGGGCGAGATCCGCACGAGGCGGTGCACGCCGGATTCGGTCTTCAGCCAGCCATAGGCATTGTGGCCCTTGACGAGGATCGTCGCCGACTTGATGCCGGCTTCGTCGCCGTCATGCACTTCCAGAAGCTCGACCTTGAAGCCGGCGCGTTCCGCCCAGCGGGTATACATGCGCAGCAGCATGTTGGCCCAGTCCTGGCTCTCGGTACCGCCGGCACCGGAATGGACTTCGACGTAGCTGTCATTGCCGTCGGCTTCGCCGGACAGCATGGCTTCCACCTGTCGACGGTTGGCCTCCGCCTTCAACGCCTTCAAGGCGTCCTCGGCATCGCGCACGATGCCGTCGTCGCCCTCTTCCTCGCCAAGCTCGATCAGCTCGACGTTATCCTTGAGCTGCTGCTCAAGCGCCTTCACGCCGCTGATGGAATCGTCGAGTTGCTGGCGCTCGCGCATCAGCTTCTGGGCTTCGGCCGCATCGTTCCAAAGGGTCGGATCTTCGGCCTTGTTGTTCAACCAGTCCAGTCGTCTTACCGCCTGATCCCAGTCAAAGATGCCTCCTCAGCAGGGTTATGGCCTGCTTGATTTCATCGATAATATTCAGGGTTTCGTTGCGCATCGTGTGATTACGGTCCTTTAGGGAAGATCGCGCCGTGCATAGTGGCAGGCTCAGGCGATGTAAAGCCCGACAGGCTGTCGCCAGCCGGCCGGGCGGATCGTATCGCTAGAAGAGGCCACCGGAGCCGGAGGTCACTGCCTGCTGCGTCTGCGGCGAGGTCTTGAGGATTTCCTGAGGCGGCAACTGGCTGTCCATGCCGATGACGGCCAGCGTGTCGGCCGGGCCGGTGCCGGGCTTGAATGCCTCGACGATGGTATCCGGCTCGCCCTCGTAGGCGGCCATGCCGGTCTTGCGGTTGACCGAGATGAACTGCATGCCGGCCGGCACCTGAAACTTGGTCGGCGGCGACATCTTCGCAGCCTTGGCGAGAAAATCACCGAAGATCGGCGCCGCAAGACCGCTGCCGGTGCCCGCCCGGCCGAGCGGCGCAGGCGTATCGAAGCCGACATAGAGGCCAGCCACCAGATCCGGCGTGAAGCCGACGAACCAGGCATCCTTCTCGTCATTGGTGGTGCCGGTCTTGCCGGCCACCGGACGGTCCTTGACGGGGATCTTGCCGGCGGCGGTGCCGCGGGTCACGACACCTTCCATCATCGAGGTGATCTGGTAGGCGGTCATCGGATCGAGAACCCGCTCGCGGTTATCGACCAGCGTCGGCTCGTCCTGGCCGGCCCAGCTGTTGAAGTTGCAGCCTTCGCAGGTGCGTTCCTCATGACGGAAGATGGTCTTGCCGTAGCGGTCCTGGATGCGGTCGATCAGCGTCGGCTTGATCTGCTGGCCACCATTGGCGATGACCGAATAGGCCGATACCATTCGCAGCACCGTGGTTTCGCCGGAGCCCAGCGACATCGCCAGCAGCGGCGGCATCTTGTCGTAGATGCCGAAGCGGTTGGCATATTCCGCGACAACCTCCATGCCCATGTCCTGCGCCAGGCGGACGGTCATCTGGTTGCGCGACTTTTCAATGCCGAGGCGCAGCGTCGAGGGTCCGGCAGAATCGCCGCCATAGTTTTCCGGCCGCCAGACCTGGCCGCCCGACACCATCTCGATCGGCGCGTCAAGAATGACGGAGGCCGGGGTATAGCCGTTGTCGAGTGCTGCCGCATAGACGAAGGGCTTGAAGGAGGAGCCGGGCTGTCGCATCGCCTGGGTCGCCCGATTGAATTCCGACTGACCAAAGGAGAAGCCGCCGACCATCGCCAGCACGCGGCCGGTGTGCGGGTCCATGACGACCATGCCGCCCTGCACCTTCGGCGGCTGGCGCAGGCTGTAGCTGCCATCCTTGCCGTCGACCGGCTGGACGTAGACGACGTCACCCGGATGGAGCACGCCTTCCGGCGACCTTGCGGTCTTGCGCTCTCCCTTGGCGTCGCGGTAGGCCCACTTCATGTCCTCGGCCGAGATCTGGCCGCGCGTCCGGGTTTCCTCGACCTTGCCGCCGACCGTTGAAGGCTGCAGCCCGATATCGACACTCTTTGCCGAGACAGTCAGGACGACCGCGAGCTTCCACTCCGGCACGTCCCGAAGGGTCGGCAACTTGGCAAGCTCCGGACCCCAGTCGCCTTCGACCGATACCTTGCCGAGAGCGCCGTGGAAGCCGCGACGCTGATCATACTCCTCGAGGCCCTTCTGCAGCGAGGCGCGCGCCATGACCTGAAGATCGGGATCGAGCGAGGTGCGAACCGACAGGCCACCGCCATAGAGCGCCTTGTCGCCGTATTTCTCGATAATCTGGCGGCGCACTTCCTCGGAGAAATATTCCGATGCGAAGAGCGACGACCCACCGCGGCGGATATTCACGCCGAGCGGCTGCTTCTTCGCCTCCTCGGCATCGCTGGCGGTGATGTAGCCGTCTTCGGCCATGCGGGTGATGACATAGTTGCGGCGGGTAAGGGCCGCCTCTTCATGGCGGAACGGGTTATAGTTGGCCGGCCCCTTCGGCAGCCCACCGAGGAAGGCGGCTTCGGCGATCGTCAGTTCGGTCACCGACTTGTCGAAATAGGTGAGTGCCGCGCCGGCAATGCCATAGGCGTTGAAGCCGAAGAAGATCTCGTTGAGATAGAGCTCGAGGATCTTGTCCTTGGAATAGGTCTGCTCGATGCGGAAGGAGAGGATCGCTTCCTTGACCTTGCGGTCGATCGTCTGGTCGGACGACAGAAGGAAGTTCTTCGCCACCTGCTGGGTGATTGTCGAAGCGCCTTCCGGGCGCCGGCCGGAACCGATGTTCTGGACGTTGTTGACGACGGCACGCGTCAGGCCCCAGAAGTCGATGCCAGGATGCGTGTAGAAGTTCTGGTCTTCGGCGGCGATGAACGCTGCCTTGACGCGGTCGGGAATGGCCTGGATCGGCAGGAACAACCGCTTTTCGCGCGCATATTCCGCCATCAGCGCACCGTTTCCGGCGTGCACGCGGGTCGCGACCGGAGGCTCGTAGGACGCCAGAACCTCGTAGTTCGGCAGGTCTCTGGATACGCTGGCGAGATAAACAGCGACGACGGCGGCAACTGCGAAGAAGGCAACGCAGGCCAGTCCGAAGAAGTATCCAAGCAATCTGATCATTCGAAGCTACCGTTTCGTCGTGTCCGGCGCATCTCAGGCGCACCATCTCATGTTTTTAGGGCTTTTGCACGGGCGATCCGACAAGTGCAAGTCCGGCACATGTCCGGCGGCTCGGCCGGCCCAGTCGCGGCCCGTGAGTCGGCCGCTGTCTGCTGTCGTTCGAGTAAACCCTTGAATGTGAGTAAAATAGGGCCCCTGACCCAACAAACCCAGGGTAAGTTCCTGTATATGCCGCATCGCAGCGGCTTTCTCCGCCCGCTGTCGTTTTCAGGTCACGCTCGCCTCAGCCGCCACCAACGACGGTCTGCTGGCGATAGGCGGTGACGGCCTTGGCGATGAGGTCGGCAACCTTGCTCCGCCAGCCGGGCTCCAGCAGCAGCTTTTCGTCCTCCTCGTTGCTGAGGAAGCCGAGTTCGAGCAGGATCGAAGGAATATCCGGCGCCCGCAGCACCTGGAAGCCTGCCGAGCGGTGCGGATTGTTGATCAGCTCGATCTGCCCATTGAAGGAATTCACGAGACGGCGGGCGAGCGAGATCGAGAACGCCTGCGTCTCGCGCCTGGCAAGATCAAGAAGGATGTCGGCGATTTCGGGTGGACCGTTCTCGATGGCGTAGCCGGCCAGCTGGTCGGACAGGTTCTCGCGCGCCGCAAGCGCTGCGGCCATGCGGTCGGAAGCAGTGTCCGACAGTGTGTAGACGGTCGCGCCGCGTATGCCCTTCTGCCCCAACTGGTCGGCATGCAGGGAAATGAACAGGTCGGCCGCCCCCTGGCGCGCCAGCGTCACCCGTTGGGAGAGCGACAGGAAGGTATCGTTCTTGCGGGTGAGGAACGCCCTCACCCCAGGCTCGCGGTTCAACCGGTCGGCAAGATCCCGGGCGAAGGCGAGCGTGATCTCCTTTTCCGGTGTGCCCGACTTGCCGCCCACCGTCCCCGTATCGATCCCTCCGTGGCCGGCATCGACGGCGATGGTGAACACCGCATCGGTTGCCGGATCAGGAGAGGCGGCGGAGGCGCCGACACCCGCCGTCGGATCGGACGTGGGCTCTGCCGAGGTCCAGCTCTGCGTCTTCACGAGTTCGGCCACTGCTTCGGCGGTGGACATCTCGGCATCCAAAACGAGACGGAAGCCATGTCCCTCGTTCTTCTGCACTTCGGCATTGACCAGCTTTACCGGTCTGTTCGGCGTAAAGACGATCCGCGCGCTGCCCTCGTCCATCGCCCCATAACGAATATCCTGGAACAGGCCGCGCGGCGCCAGATCGTCGGCGGGAAAGCCGAAAGCCGTTGACGGCAGGTCGATGACGATGCGCTCGGGCGCCGCAAGATAGTGGACGGAGAAGGACGGCTTGCCATCGAAGTCGATGACGACGCGGCTGCGCGCATCATCGCCGGCGATCCGCGCGCCGAAAGCAAGGAGCGCATCGCCGCGGGTCTCCGCGGCAGGCACCACGGTCGCTCCGAGCAGGAGGATCGCCAGCCAGGCAGCAATGAAGAGTACGCTGGCGCCAGAGGGCCCACACGCATGAACCGAACCAAGCCGCCTAGACTTGGCGGTCGGCGAGAACCCGTCACCGCTCACCCTACGGTCGTTCGTCTGTCGCATGCCCCCGCAATCCGTTCTGTGTCGCGCCGCCGACACGTCTGATTCTCGTTCTACACCATTGGCAGAATCGGGAGCAAATGCCGCCGTGCCGAATGGCTCGCCCGGCCGCCCGCCGGGTTTTGCGGGTTAAGGCCGCGAAATTGATCCACAATAAGGCAGAACCGGCTTTCCGCTTGCTATTGTTATGGATAAAACATACAAGGGTTATGAGGGTTTAAGTGTCGACGGGATAGTCTGTCGATAGGCTGCCAGCGTTTCAGTTCTGGCGCCGCGGACCGCAGACATCCGCCGTCTCTACACTTGGCTCGAAACACTATCCGATCCGGCGGTGGCCGGGACAGTACCGGATGGCTCGCCATCCACGCTCATCGGGAGCAAATTCATCGGGCCCCTGTCAGGGTCTATTGTATCGTCTTTCTCGTCTGGTCTTTGATGTTGCGGCACGGATTGCATATTACGGAAACGCTGAGCGGGCCCAAGGCTCCTTTCGGCGTCCGGCCGGTGCAGCCATCAAACACTCCAACGGGATCTTTCTTATCCGGCGCACCGGACGCGAACCACGATAAGCCTGTCTTCATGGCAGACCTCTCGGCGTATGCGATCCCGCGCCGAGGAGCAGATATTCAATGGCAGACAAAATGCTTATCGACGCGTCTCACGAAGAGGAGACGCGCGTTGTAGTCGTCCGGGGCAACCGGATTGAAGAATTCGACTTCGAGTCGGAACACAAGAAACAGATACGCGGCAATATCTACCTGGCGAAGGTGACCCGCGTCGAACCCTCGCTGCAGGCGGCGTTTGTCGATTACGGCGGCAACCGTCACGGCTTCCTGGCCTTCGCTGAAATCCACCCCGACTACTACCAGATCCCGCTCGCGGATCGGCAGGCGCTGATGCAGGCGGAAGCCGAAGACCAGCGTCGCCATGCGGACTTCGATTCGGAGCCGGCCGGCGATCCTCCCAAGGTCGAACGTCCGAATGCCAAGGTCGTGGCCCAGGTTGAGGCAGCCCTTGGAAGCGAAGAGACCGTCGCAGCCGACGAGACCGCGGCCGATCAGCCTGAACAGGCTGCTGGCGCCGAGGTCGAGGCTGTCGCCGAAGACAAGCCCAAGGCAAAGCCGCGCCGCAGCCGCGCCCGCAAGAAGGTTGCAGAGCCGGCTGGCGACGATGCCGCCGCTGAGGCCTCCGAAGCCGGCGCCGAACAGGCTGGCGAGACGCCCGCCGTTCAGGCAACCGATGCCGACGACGACAGCACGCCGGATACCATGGCGGCCATGGTCGAAACCGACTCCATCTCCGAGGAAGTCGTCGACCGTCGCAGCCGCGACGACGATGATGACGATGACGACCATCACGAGAAGGAAGAAATCGAGTCCGTCGGCGCCGAAGACGCCATGGAAGAGGTTCCGGATCGCGTCTACCGCAAGCCCCGCAAGCAATACCGCATCCAGGAAGTGATCAAGCGCCGGCAGATCCTGCTGGTCCAGGTCGCCAAGGAAGAACGCGGCAACAAGGGCGCAGCGCTCACCACCTATCTGTCGCTTGCCGGCCGCTATTCGGTGCTGATGCCGAACACCGCGCGTGGCGGTGGCATTTCCCGCAAGATCACCCAGCCGACGGACCGCAAGCGTCTGAAGGAAATCGCCCGCGAGCTTGAAGTTCCGCAGGGCATGGGCGTCATCCTGCGCACCGCCGGTGCCAACCGCACGCGCGTCGAAATCAAGCGCGACTTCGAATACCTGATGCGCCTGTGGGAAAACGTCCGCACGCTGACGCTGAATTCCATCGCGCCGTGCCTGGTCTACGAAGAAGGTTCGCTGATCAAGCGTTCGATCCGCGACCTCTACAACAAGGACATTTCCGAAGTCATCGTGTCCGGCGAAGAAGGCTATCGTGAAGCGAAAGACTTCATGAAGATGCTGATGCCGAGCCACGCACGGGTGGTTCAGCCATACCGCGACATGCATCCGATCTTCGCACGGTCAGGCATCGAGGCGCAGCTCGACCGCATGCTGCAGCCGCAGGTAACGCTGAAGTCCGGCGGCTACCTGATCATCAACCAGACCGAAGCGCTGGTTGCCGTCGACGTCAACTCCGGCCGCTCGACGCGCGAGCATTCGATCGAGGACACCGCACTCCAGACCAATCTGGAAGCTGCAGAGGAAGTCGCACGCCAGCTGCGCCTGCGCGACCTTGCCGGCCTGATCGTCATCGACTTCATCGACATGGAAGAGAAGCGCAACAACCGCGCCGTCGAAAAGAAGCTCAAGGATTGCCTGAAGAACGACCGCGCCCGCATCCAGGTCGGCCGGATCTCGCATTTCGGCCTGCTGGAGATGTCGCGTCAGCGCATCCGCGCCAGCGTTCTTGAGTCGACGACGCAGATCTGCTCGCATTGCGGCGGCACCGGCCACGTCCGGTCGCAGTCGTCGGTCGCGCTCCATGTGCTGCGCGGCATCGAGGAGCACCTCCTCAAGAACACCACCCACGACATCACCGTGCGCACGACGCCGGATATCGCTCTCTACCTGCTCAACCAGAAGCGCGGCAGCGTTGTCGACTACGAGAACCGCTTCGGCGTGGCGATCTACATCGAATCGGACGCGACGATCGGCTCCGCCCATTTCGCCATCGATCGCGGCGAGCCTGTCGAGAACCCGGTCAAGATCGAAAGCCTGATGCAGTTCGCCGCCATCCCGGTCGAAGAGGATGACGACGATCTGGTGATCGAGGCCGACGAGGAAGAGATCGAAGAGGAGATCTCCGGCAGCGCTCCGGCGCCGCAGGAAGCGCGCAGCGGCGAAGACGACCAGAACGGCAAGAAGCGCAAGCGTCGCCGCCGTCGTCGCAACCGTGGCGAACGCAACGGCGACCAGCCGCAGAATGATGCAGCCGAGCTGTCGGACGACGAGGACGACAGCGACGGTGGCGAAGATGACGACGCCGGCGAGACGGACGAAGCCCGTGCCGAGGATGCCGGAGCGGACGGTGACGACAGCCAGCGCCGCAAGCGCCGCCGTCGCGGCAAGCGCGGCGGTCGCCGCAACCGCCAGGAAGACGAGGCAAACGGCTCGGATGAAGGCGATGGCAACGCAGCCGTGTCCGCAGACGAAGCGGAAGGCACCGATGCGGTGGTTGCCGCGGAATCGGCTGCTGCCGAGACCGTAGCGGAACGTCCGCCGGAAGCTGCCGAAGTCGCTTCGGATGCAAAGCCTGCAAGGCCGCGCCGGACCCGCAAGGCCAAGGCAAGCACGGTTGACGCCGAGGAAGTGGCTGCCGAGACGATCGAGACCCCGGCCATCGAGCCGCAGGCAACCCCTTCCGCGGAAGCTGAGGCTCCGGTCGCAACGCCGGAAGAGGCTGCTGCAGAGCCTGCCGAACCGGTCAGCGCCGCTGCTGCCGAGCCGGAGATCCCGGCAGAGGTTGAGGCGCAGCCGGAAGCCGCAGCATCTGCGCGAGAAGGCGATGCCGAGGACACGGCCGAAGACAAGAAGGTGCGGACCAATCGCGCCTCCAATATCAGCTCCTCGGAGCCAGTCGTGAAGTCGAATGCGCCTGCCGCAGATGACACCGCCGATGCCGGCAAGCCGAAGAAAGCCGGTTGGTGGCAGCGCCGCGGCTTTCTCTGAGAAGCCTTCGATCTGATCTACCTGTCGACGGCCGCAGAAATGCGGCCGTCTTCATTTGCCCCGACATCTTCGTCCAATGGCTCGCCGGGCGACGAAACGACCGGGCGCGACAGACGGGCCGAAACGCAGACGTGAGTTTGAGCGCGGCGCATTTACCCTCTATGGTGCAAACCAAATCAGCTATCGAAGCATGCGCCCGGACCGGGTCCGAGAGCCGCATCAACCAATCGATGAGGAAAGACATGACGCCCGTCACCAAGATCGTTGCCGCCGTACTGATGACCGGCATCTCCTGCCTGCCCTTCGCTGGCAGCGCCGCGGCACTCGATGACCAGCAGAAGAAGGAAATCGGTGCGTTCGTGCGGGAATACCTGATCGAGAACCCGGAGATCATGCTGGAGGTTCAGGACGCGCTGGAGAAGAAGCAGCAGCAGATGCGCGTCGCCCAGTCGTCGACCGGTATCGCCTCGAACAAGGACGCGATCTTCTCGTCGGCAAGCGATATCACGCTCGGCAATCCGAAGGGCGATGTCACCATCGTCGAGTTCTTTGACTACAACTGCGGCTACTGCAAGCACGCGCTGTCCGACATGGAGACCGTTCTGGCGGCCGACAAGAACGTCCGTTTCGTGCTGAAGGAATTCCCCATTCTCGGGCCGGATTCGATGGCGGCTCACCGGGTGGCCAATGCGGTCAGGCTGATCGCGCCCGAAAAGTACCCGGAGTTTCACCGGGGCCTGCTGGGCGGCCAGACACGCGCGACGGAAGACACGGCGATCGAGGTCGCCACCGGCCTGGGGATCTCGGCAGCTGCCATCCGCGCTTCGATGGAGAAGAACCCCAACGAGCCGCAGGTTCGCGCAACCTATGAAATCGCCAATGCGCTCGGCGTTACCGGTACGCCCTTCTACGTCGTCGGCGAAGAGGCTCTGTTCGGCGCAGTCGGAAAACAGCAACTGGCAGAAAAGATCGCCAACATGCGCGTCTGCGGCAAGGCGACCTGCTGACGGACTGCCCTCCTGTTCTTGCACATCCCCCGGTTATGCACGGCTTTCACAGCCGGGGGCTTTTCCTTGAGGCTGTGCCGGTCTATAGGTGGCCCTGATTTTTCTGACGGGTAATCCATGAGCAAGACCATCTTTGTCCTCAACGGGCCTAACCTCAATCTGCTTGGCAAGCGAGAGCCGGGCATCTACGGCGGCAAGACCCTCAAGGACATCGAGAACGACTGCATCGAGACGGGCGAAAGCCTGGGGTTTACTGTCGAATGCTTCCAGAGCAACCACGAGGGCGTGCTCGTCGACCGGCTGCAGGAGGCCGGTGAGCGCGCCAAGGGCGTGATTATCAATCCGGGCGCCTATGGCCATACGTCGATCGCCCTGCACGACGCGATCCGCGCCATCGCCGTGCCCGTGGTGGAAGTCCATATTTCCAACATTCATGCGCGCGAAGAATTCCGGCACAAGTCGATGATTGCGCCGGCCGCCAAGGGCATGATCTGCGGATTGGGTCCCAAGGGCTACGTCCTTGCGCTACACGCGCTGCACGACATAACCAGCTAAGAACAACAGAACAGATAGGTTGACCATGTCTGAGAACAAAACCGGTATCGACAAGGGGTTGATCCGCGATCTGGCGAACATCCTCAATGATACCGACCTGACCGAGATCGAGGTCGAACAGGACGATGTCCGCATCCGCGTCTCCCGTACCATCACGGCTCCGCAATACGTCCAGGCCGCACCGCAGGCGATGACGTATGCTGCGCCGGCGGCGGCAGCGGCTCCTGCAGCCCCGGCCGTTGAAGCCAAGAAGGACCGCAGCAACGCGCTTGCCGCACCGATGGTCGGCACTGCCTACCTGTCGCCGGCTCCGGGCGCGCGTCCCTTCATCGAAGTCGGCGCCACGGTCAAGGAAGGCCAGACGCTGCTCATCATCGAAGCGATGAAGACCATGAACCAGATCCCGGCACCGCGCTCCGGCAAGGTGACGGAAATCATCGTCGAAGACGGTCAGCCGGTTGAGTATGGCGAGCCGCTCGTTGTGATCGAGTAAGGCTTTGCCCATGATCTCCAAGATCCTCATCGCCAATCGCGGCGAAATCGCCCTGCGGGTGCTGCGCGCCTGCAAGGAGCTCGGTATCGCCACTGTTGCCGTTCATTCGACGGCTGACGCCGACGCCATGCATGTGCGGCTGGCCGACGAAAGCGTCTGCATCGGGCCGCCGCCTTCGCGCGACAGCTACCTCAACATCCACCAGATCGTTGCCGCTTGCGAAATCACCGGCGCCGATGCTGTGCATCCGGGTTATGGCTTCCTGTCGGAGAACGCCAAGTTCGCCGATATTCTCGATGCGCACGGCATCACCTTCATCGGCCCGACGGCGGAACACATCCGTCTGATGGGCGACAAGATCACCGCCAAGAAGACGGCGGTCGAGCTTGGCATCCCGGTCGTTCCGGGTTCGGACGGTGAAGTGCTGCCGGAGAACGCGCAGGAGATCGCGCGGCAGATCGGTTTCCCGGTCCTGATCAAGGCGACGGCCGGCGGCGGCGGTCGCGGCATGAAGGTGGCGAAGACCGAAGCAGACCTCGATGAGGCCGTCTCGACGGCACGTTCCGAGGCACTCGCAGCCTTCGGCAACGACGCCGTCTACATGGAAAAGTACCTCGGCAAGCCGCGGCACATCGAAGTGCAGGTCGTCGGCGACGGCGAAGGCAATGCCATCCATCTCGGCGAACGCGACTGCTCGCTGCAGCGCCGTCACCAGAAGGTCTGGGAAGAGGCAAACTCCCCTGCCCTCAACGTCGAGCAGCGGATGAAGATCGGCCAGATCTGCGCTGACGCAATGAAGAAGATGAAGTATCGCGGCGCCGGAACCGTCGAGTTCCTCTACGAGAACGGCGAGTTCTATTTCATCGAAATGAACACCCGCCTTCAGGTGGAGCATCCGATCACCGAAGCGATCACCGGCATCGACCTCGTGCACGAGCAGATCCGAGTCGCATCTGGTGCCGGCCTGTCGGTCCAGCAGGAAGACATCGTCTTTTCCGGCCACGCGATCGAATGCCGGATCAATGCCGAGGATCCGCGGACCTTCGTCCCTTCGCCGGGCACGATCACGCACTTCCACGCGCCGGGTGGCCTTGGCGTACGCGTCGATTCGGGCGCCTATGCCGGCTACAAGATCCCGCCTTACTACGACAGCCTAATCGGCAAGCTGATCGTGCATGGACGCACCCGCGTCGAGTGCATGATGCGGTTGCGCCGCGTCCTCGACGAGTTCGTCGTCGACGGCATCAAGACGACGCTGCCGCTGTTCCAGGATCTGGTCTCCAACCAGGACATCGCCAACGGCGACTACGACATCCATTGGCTGGAAAAGTATCTGGCCGGTGACAAGGTCGAAGGATAGCAATGGCTGGGCGGCGCGGCAGATACTATCCCGCCATTACGCCGGATGTTCTGCTGCGCGCCTATTCCATAGGGCTGTTCCCGATGGCCGATTCGGCCGACGATCCGGAGATATTCTGGGTCGAACCTGAAGTCAGGGGCATCCTGCCCCTCGACGCCTTCCACGTCTCGCGCAGCTTGCGCAAGGCGATGAAGCAGTCCTCTCTCGATATCCGGGTCAATACCGCCTTCGAGGCCGTCATGGCCGGCTGTGCGGCTGAAGCGGACGACCGTCCCAGTACCTGGATCAATTCCACCATCCGCCAGCTCTATACCGACCTGCACCGCATGGGGCACGCTCACAGCGTCGAGGCCTTCGAAGGCGACGAACTCGTCGGTGGACTTTACGGGGTGTCGCTGGGTGCGGCCTTCTTCGGCGAGAGCATGTTCTCCAGGCGCACCAATGCTTCCAAGATCTGCCTCGTACACCTGGTGGAACGGCTGAACGCGCGCGCGTTCCGGCTGCTCGACACGCAGTTTACCACCGAACACCTGAAGACGTTCGGCGCCGTGGATGTGGCCAAGGACGATTATCTGAAGCTGCTGCGCGCGGCGATCGAATCGCCACACCTGCCCTTTTCAGGCGAAGACTGAACGGTCGGCTATTTGCCCGCCGATGCCGGCGGGGGAACGTCGGACTGCTGCTTGCAGCCCGTCAGCCAGACGTCATAGATCGGGTGCTCGACAGCGTTGAGACCCGGGCTGTCGGCAAACATCCATCCGGTAAAGATGCGGCGGATCTTCCGATCGAGCGTGATCTCGTCAACCTCGATGAAGCCGTCAACCTTCTGCGCTTCGGTGTCGTCACGCGAGAAGCAGACCTTTGGCGTCACCTGAAGCGCGCCGTACTGGACGGTTTCGTTGACATAGACGTCGAACTTGGTGATGCGGCCGGTGATCTTGTCGATGCCGGAAAACTCCGCGACCGGATTCTCCAGCCGCGCAGCCTCTGCCTCTTCGACGAACGGCACCACCGTCGCAAGGAGCGAGAGCCCGTAGACGAGCGAGCGTAGGGAAGAGTGTCGCATCAGCCAATTCACCGTGAGCAAGAGCCAGTCCCGACCATGTGCCGGGACCAGACGCGTTAGGCCGCAAATGTGGCCTCAACGCGGAGGCGACATCAGCCGCCGGGGGTCCAGGCGTCATAGTCGCCGGTGACCCGCGGACGCTCACCCGTCGCCTCCAGCGAACCCTTCGGACGATAGGCCTGCGGCGTGCCGGTCATGTTGGGGCGATGCGACTTCTGCCACTCGCGCTCGACATAGGTTTCCTTCGACGGCGGAACGTCGGTGCGGTGGTGCATCCAGCCGTGCCAGCCTGCGGGAATGGCGGAGGCTTCCGCGTAGCCCTTGTAGATCACCCATCGGCGCGGCAGGCCATAAGAGCTCATCGGGCCTTCGAAATACACGTTGCCGAACTCGTCCTCACCGACGCGCGTGCCCTTGCGCCATGTGAAGAAGCGGGTGCCGAGCGTCTGGCCGTTCCACCAGGTGAAGATTTGAAGCAGCAGATTCTTCATTTTTTTCCAACGTCCTCGCGACAGACAAGGAATGTTTCCTTGCCCCGCTTATGCAATCTCGGGCCGGCCTTGTCCAGCACTCGCAGGCCCGCCCATGACTATTTGAGCTTCATCTTGAAGCCGAGATGCGTGCGTCCAAAGCCGGCGCGGTCATAGAACCGATGAGCATCGACGCGTGCCGCATTGGAGGTCAACTGCAGCAGACGGCAGCCGCGGCGGCGGGCTTCGGCCTCTGCATGCTGCATCAACTGTGCGCCGACGCCACGGCCACGCATGTCGGATCTTGTATGAACGGCCTCTACCTGGGCATCGACGGCTCCCCGGCCTCGCAGCGTGCGAAGCAGTGTCATCTGGTAGGTGGCGACGATGTCTCCGTCCAGTTCCGCGACGAACAGTTGCTCGTTCGGCGACTGGTCGATGACGTGAAAGGCACGCAGATAGTCCTCGAAGGCGTCTTCATCGGTCGTATCGCCATGCGAGCCGATGGCATCCTCGGCAAACAGCGCCACGAGTTGCCGCAGGTCGCCCTCGCCTGCCCGCCGTATCACCAATCCCTCGACGCTCATCGCCATCCTCCCGGCTACTGCTCCAGCGGCTTTTCCATGATCACCGCCTCGATACCGCTGTCGGTGGTGGCGCAATTTTGCGTCCGGTCGACCTCGACGAAACCCAACCGGCTGTAGAACGACACGGCCCGTGTGTTCTTCGGTTCGACTTCAAGCCGCATGATCTCGGCATCCGGGAAACAGGTCTCCAGTTCGGCAAACAGGTCGCGACCGACGCCCTGCCCCTGGCAGGACGGCCGAACGTAAAGTTGGTGCAGCACGGCGGTCTTGGTCATCAGCGACGACATGTCGGCATAGGCGACGCCGCCGAGGTTGCGGCCGTCATCGGCGACGAGGAATTCCCCATCGCGCTTGCCGATCCTCGCTCTGATGGCATCAGGCGTATGCAGTGCGGCGATCAGATCGTTGACCTTCGTCTCGCCGTAGAGGGTGTCATAGGTCGCATGCCAGGTTTCGATCAGCAGCGTACGGATGGCTTCGCCATCCTGTTCGCCCGCAGTACGCACGAAAAACACCATGACTTTCTCCAGATCGCTGCCGCAGTGGCTGGACGGCATCCGGCCGGCCAAGGCCGGATGCGAAGATCAATCCTCGATGCCGAGCTTGGCCTTGACCAGCGCCTGCACCGCCTGCGGGTTTGCCTTGCCGCCCGTCGACTTCATCACCTGACCGACGAACCAGCCGGCGAGAGTAGGCTTGGCCAGAACCTTGGCGACCTGATCCGGGTTGGCGGCGATGATCTCGTCGACCGCCTTTTCGATGGCGCCGGTGTCGGTCACCTGCTTCATGCCCCGCGTCTCGACGATCTCAGCGGGATCGCCACCTTCGGTGAAGACGATCTCGAACAGATCCTTGGCGATCTTGCCGGAGATTGTCTCGGCCTTGATGAGATCGATGATGCCGCCGAGCTGAGCGGGTGAAACGGGAGTCTCTTCAATGCCTTTGCCGGCTTTGTTCAAGGCGCCCAGCAGGTCGTTGATGACCCAGTTCGCGGCGATCTTGCCATCGCGGCCGGCAGCGACGGCCTCGAAATAGTCGGCGATCGCCTTTTCAGAAACCAGCACCGACGCGTCATAGACGGAAAGACCAAGCTCGCGCACGAAGCGGGCCTTCTTGTCGTCGGGAAGTTCCGGAAGATCGACCTTCAGCGCCTCGACGAACGCGTCGTCGAATTCAAGCGGCAGCAGGTCCGGATCGGGGAAATACCGGTAGTCGTGCGCATCTTCCTTGGAGCGCATCGAGCGGGTCTCTCCCTTGTTCGGATCGAACAGACGAGTTTCCTGGTCGATGACGCCACCATCCTCGATAATGGCGATCTGCCGACGGGCTTCGTATTCGATGGCCTGGCCGATGAAGCGGATCGAGTTGACGTTCTTGATTTCGCAGCGCGTGCCGAACTCGCCGCCGGGCTTGCGCACGGAGACGTTGACGTCGGCGCGCATCGAGCCTTCATCCATGTTGCCATCGCAGGTGCCGAGATAGCGGACGATCGACCGCAGCTTGGTCATGTAGGCCTTGGCTTCGTCAGACGAGCGCATGTCGGGCTTGGAGACGATCTCCATCAGCGCCACGCCGGAGCGGTTGAGGTCGACATAGGACATCGTCGGATGCTGGTCGTGCATCGACTTGCCGGCGTCCTGCTCCAGGTGCAGCCGTTCGATGCCGATCTCGATGTCTTCGAAGTTGCCCTGGCGGTCGGGGCCGAGCGAGATCACCAGCTTGCCTTCGCCGACGATCGGGTCCTTGAACTGCGAGATCTGATAGCCCTGCGGCAAGTCGGGATAGAAGTAGTTCTTGCGGTCGAAGAGCGAGCGATTGTTGATCTGCGCCTTGAGGCCGAGCCCGGTGCGCACCGCCTGTCTGACGCACTCCTCGTTGATCACCGGCAGCATTCCGGGCATAGCGGCGTCAACGAGCGATACATTGGAGTTCGGCGGCTTGCCGAATTCGGTGGAAGCGCCGGAGAAGAGCTTGGACTTCGACAGGACCTGGGCATGCACCTCCATGCCGATGATCACCTCCCAGTCACCGGTGGCACCGGCGATGAAGCGTTTCGGATCAGGGGTGCGGACGTCGACTAGGGTCATCTGGATGGCTCTTCATGCAGTCTGTTTACGTGTTCGTCAGGTAGAACAAATGGTCGGCTCACGCAAGCTTTGCAGCGGCGGCGGGCCGGTCAGAACTCGCGGCCGTAGTCACCGCCTGGCACCGCGACAAGCCAACGGGAGAGCCCGACCGACTGAACGTCCTGATCGAGTTTCGGCGAATAGGAGATCGACAGCCAGTTGATCGCATAGCCGTTCTTTTCGAAGAAGGAGACGGCGTCGGAATTCTGTGCGTGCGTCTGCAGCCTGACAATATCCAGACCCTGATCGAGGATCTGCCGTTCGATTTCCCGCAACAGCGTAGTGCCCAATCCACGCCGCTGGAAGCTGGGGTCGATCCAGAAATCGGTGACCGTCTCATCGAGACCCTCGCGGGCAGCCCAGCCGGCGGCGACGCCATTCTCCTCGATGACGGTGATGGTGACCCACGAGTAACGGGTAAAATAGGAAAACGCGTCCAAGGCGTTGACGCGCAGATCCTCGCTGCCGCCGATCGGCCCCATCGCCTGCGCCCAGGCGCGCAGGCCGATCTCGGTCAACAGGTCAGCCTCGCCTTCGCGAGCATTGCGGATGGTCGGCATGAGCGCCCCGGAATTGGATGTGCGATTGAACCACCGGGATGCCGGTTTTCCAAGTGGAACTTCGACGCTAGGCGGTGGATCAAGATTTTGTCAGGGGACCCGGTACGCCGGACCGTCGCGGAGGGGACTTCACTGGAGATACGAAACGCACTACAGTACAGCCATGTCAAAGCTAGAAAGCAACATGCAGTCGGTGGACAAGGCAGACCCCGCAGAAGCCTCGCAGGCTGATGGCGACTATCTAGCGTGGAAGAAAGCCAAGATACTGAGAGCCCTCCGGCAGTCGGATGAGCGCGGAACAATGATTCCTGCATCCGAGGTGTGGGAGCGGTTTGGATTTGAACGTTAAGTTCACGCCACAGGCTTTAGCAGACCTGGAATCCATCCACCGCTACATTGGGCTGACCGACGAAAGAGCCGCAGACCGGATCCTTTCACGCATCCGACAAATCACGGAAACGCTTGCGAGCTTTCCACTTCTCGGACGGGAGGGGATGGTGGAGGAAACGCGCGAGTTCGCTGTGCCGGGCCTCTCCTACACCATCGTCTACCGATTGGCTTCAGCGACGGAACTTGATGTCCTGACAGTCGTCCATCAGCGGAAGAAATATCCGCCAGAAGACGTTGAGACCTAAGTAGTGTGGCATCAGCCGTCCTGATCACGACATCCAGCGACCGCCTTCCAGTGGCCGCCGGAGATGTGAATGAGGCTGCTACCACCAAGCCTTGGGGGTGAACTTGCCGGCTGCCTGTTCGATGACATGCGCGGTCTTGAACAGCGTTTCCTCTTCGAACGGCTTGCCGATCAGTTGGAGGCCGAGCGGCAGACCCTTGCTGTCGAGACCGGCCGGCACCGACAGACCGGGAAGACCGGCCATGTTGACGGTGATGGTGAAGACGTCCTGCAGGTACATCTTGACCGGATCGGCCGCCAGTTCCTTGTCGCCGATGGCAAATGCCGAAGATGGCGTGATCGGCGCGAGGATCGCATCGACGCCGGCGTGGAAGGCATCCTCGAAGTCGCGCTTGATCAGCGTGCGAACCTTCTGCGCCTTCAGATAATAGGCATCGTAATAGCCGGCGGAGAGAACATAGGTGCCGACCATGATGCGCCGCTGGACTTCCTTGCCGAAGCCGTTCGCACGGGTCTTCTCGTACATGTCGACGATGTCCTTGCCATCGACGCGCAGTCCGTAGCGGACGCCGTCATAGCGGGCAAGGTTCGACGAGGCTTCCGCCGGGGCGACGATGTAGTAGGCCGGCAGCGCGTACTTCGTATGCGGCAGCGAGATGTCGACGATCTCGGCACCGGCATCCTTCAGCCAGGCGATGCCATCGGCCCACAACGTCTCGATTTCTTCCGGCATGCCGTCGATGCGGTATTCCTTCGGAATGCCGATGCGCATGCCCTTCAGCGACTGCCCGAGCGAGGCTTCGTAATCCGGCACCGGCAGGTCGACGGACGTTGTGTCCTTGGCATCGACGCTTGCCATCGACTTCAGGAGGATGGCGGCATCGCGTACGTCGCGGGCGATCGGGCCTGCCTGATCGAGCGACGACGCGTAGGCGACAATGCCCCAGCGCGAGCAGCGTCCATAGGTCGGCTTGATGCCGACGGTGCCGGTGAAGGCGGCCGGCTGGCGGATCGAGCCACCGGTATCGGTGGCCGTGGCACCGGCGCAGAGGCGCGCGGCAACGGCTGCCGCCGAACCGCCAGAGGAGCCACCGGGTACGAGCTTCTCGTCAGAACCCTCGGCCTTCCACGGGTTGACCGCCGGTCCGTAATAGGAGCTTTCGTTGGACGAGCCCATGGCGAATTCGTCCATGTTCAGCTTGCCGAGCATCACGGCGCCAGCGTCCCAGAGGTTCTGGGTAACCGTCGATTCGTACTTCGGGGTGAAGCCGTCGAGGATGTGGCTGCAGGCCTGGGTATGCACGTCGCGGGTGGCGAACAGGTCCTTGACGCCGAGCGGGATGCCTTCCAGGGCTCCGGCCTTGCCGTCGGCAAGACGCGCGTCGGAGGCCTTGGCCATGTCGCGCGCGCGGTCACCGGTCACTGCCACATAGGTGTTCAGTGCGCCGTTGGCGGCGTCGATGGCCGACAGGTAGCTTTCCGTCAGTTCGGTGGCGGTGATCTCGCGCGACTTCAGCTTGTCGCGGGCTTCGGCAATGGTCAGGCTGGTCAGTTCGGTCATGATCTTTGAGCTCGTCTAAAGGCGTGGCAGGTCGGAGAAGCGTGCAGCGCTTACTCGACGACCTTCGGCACGAGGAAGAAGTTCTGGTCGGTACCCGGCGCGTTGGCGACGATGTCGTCTGCCTTGTCGCCGTCGGTCACCACGTCCTGCCGCTTACGCATCTGCATGGGCGTGACGGAGGTCATTGGCTCTACGCCGGAAACATCGACTTCCGAGAGCTGCTCGACGAAGCCGAGGATACCGTTCAATTCGCCCATCATACGCTGCGCTTCCTCTTCGGTTACGGCAATGCGGGACAAGCGTGCAACACGCTTCACGGTGGCTAGGTCGACGGACATGCTCTCTCTCCGGAATGGAAATTCTCTCTCGCTATACTGACCATGCCCGCCCTTCGCAACGGGTTTGGCCGCTGCAACGGAATTGCCCAGCACATCCGCCGGCAGTGGATGGTTCCTGCTGCCGACGGAGAAGGTTGGAGCGGGGCGGATCAGAACGTCAGCGTCGTGCCCACCTTCGGCGCCTCGACGTGGGTCTTCAGGCCTTCCATGCCCTTGACGAACTTGTCCGGCGTCTGGTCGACGACCGGGAACGAGCCGTAGTGGCACGGGATCGCGTGCTTGAAATCGAAGAACCGCTGGCAGGCGACGGCGGCAACCGCGCCGCCCATGGTGAACCGGTCGCCGATCGGCACGATGCCGATATCCGGCTGGTGCAGTTCGTTGATCAGGCCCATGTCGGTAAAGATGTCGGTGTCGCCCATGTGCAGCAGCGAAGGTTCGCCGTCGAAGTGCAGCATCAGGCCGTTGGCGTTGCCGAGCGCGTGCGACACGCCATCCTCGGTGATCTGCGCCGAGGAATGCTGCGCCTGGGTGAAGGTGGCGGTGAAGCTGCCGAAGCTGATCGTACCGCCGGTATTGCCCATTTCCAGCCGGTTGACGCCCTTGGAGCCAAGCCAGGCAGCGAGGTCGGCATTGGCAAGCACCACGGCACCGGTTTCCTGCGCCAGCGTGATCGTGTCGCCAACATGGTCGCCGTGGCCGTGCGTCAGCAAGATGTGGGTAATGCCGTCGGCCACCGCCTTGCGGTCCTGGTCGGCAAACGACGGATTGCCGGAGAAGAAGGGATCGATGAGGATCTTCGCATCTGCGGTCTCGATCCTGAATGCGGAGTGGCCAAGCCAAGTGATCTTCACGGAAAATCTCCTTGTTTTCGTTGAGGGATGATGTGATGGCTCAGGCGCGCGCCGAGCAGGTGAAATGGCAAGCGGATGTGCTTCCTCTGGCAGGCCGCGTCAAGCGGTCCGGGCAGATTGAAGTTGCGTAAGCACATAGGCGTCGTTCGGATAAAAGTAAGTAACGGCGACGAATTTCGCCGGTAGGAGGCTGTTGAGAATGGCGGTTGCGACAATCGAGGAACTGGCCGGCCTGCTTCTGCCCAGCCAGGCGATCGCCGGTCTCGATCTCGGCACCAAGACGATCGGTCTTGCGATGTCGGACCTCGGCCGCCGCTTTGCTTCGCCGCGGCCGGTGATCAAGCGGGTGAAATTCGCCAAGGATGCCGAGGTTCTTCTGGCTTTCGCCGCCAGGGAGAAGGTTGCCGCCTTCGTCATCGGCCTACCGATCAACATGGACGGCTCCTCCGGCCCCCGCGTCCAGTCAACCCGTGCCTTTGTTCGGACAATGGCCGAGCGAACCGACATTCCCTTCGTCTTCTGGGACGAGCGGCTTTCGACTGTGGCAGCGCAGCGGGCGCTGCTGGAGATGGACGTGTCGCGCGCCAAGCGCGCCGAGCGAATCGATTCGGCTGCCGCCAGCTTCATCCTTCAGGGCGCGCTCGACAGGCTTTCTTCCCTGGCAACGGGAGCGGACACCCCGTAGCGGCCGCTCCACCAGGCGATGATCTGCCGACGCTTGCGGAAGGCGACGATCGACATCACGATCAGGCTGTCGAAGGCGACGGCGCGTGCCACCAGCGGCGGCAGGATTTCCGGTTCGACCCCAAGGATGCCGCCATAGATCTCGAAGACGAGATCATGCGTCTGCCGTGTCAGCATGAAAAAGCCGAAGCTGATGTCGTTGTAGGAGAGCCAGTACCAACTGCCGAGCAGCAGCACGGGACCCGCCCAGAGGATCAGAAACCACTTCATGCGGCTCCTCCATTCATGGCCGTCTCTTCGGCCGGCAGCACACTCCAACGGACCAGAGCCATCATGCTCAGAACCGTGGCCGGGAACGCGATATCGAGGGGCAACACCGCGAAGAATACCAGCAACACAAGCAGCAATGCATAACTGAGGAAACGGTTTCCGCCCACGGACTGGCACGCTCTTTGTTGGTTAACAGGTGGTAAACGAGCAACCTAGAGCTTGAGGCATAAAGCGCAACGCAAAGCCGGAGACATGGTTAACGCGCGCACGTTCGCGTGTGGAGAACCCTTGATCCACCGGCATTTCGAGTCGTTTCAGGTAGCGGCCGGGTAGAGGAGATCGACCACGTAAGCGGCATCGAAGCGCGAATCGAGCATGCCGTAGGTCGTCCGCCAGCCGCCGGCGAGACGTGTCTCCAGAAACGCGTCGGCGATCTTGCCAGCACCCAGCCGGAAGAGCTCGGCAGCGCCCGCAGCGAGCGCCAGCTGCTCGACCAGAAGCCTTGCCGCCCCCTCGTCCCGCTCGGCAAGCGCCATGGCGGCACGCAGTACGTCGGTGGTCTTGCGGCCGCTCGGTCCGAGATCGCGCTCGAGTGCCGAAAGCACCGAATCGAACAGGTCGCGACCGCGGCTGAGGACACGCAGCACGTCTAGCGCCATGACGTTGCCGGAGCCTTCCCAGATGGCGTTGACCGGCGCCTCGCGGTAGTGTCGGGCGAGCGGCCGCTCCTCGACGTAGCCATTGCCACCCAGGCACTCCATCGCCTCGTAGATCAGTGCCGGGGCGATCTTGCACACCCAGTATTTGATGACCGGCGTCATCACCCTTGCATAGGCTGCATCAGAGGGATTGCTTCCCGCCTTGTCGAAGGCTTCCGCCAGACGATAGGACAGCGCCGTCGCCGCAGCCACGTCGAGCGCCATGTCGGCGAGCACGCGGGTCATCAGCGGCTGGTCGATGAGGTTCTTGCCGAACACGCTGCGGCCGCGGCAATGATGCACGGCTTCGGCCAGCGAGGCCCGCATGATGCCGGCCGAGGCGAGCGCGCAGTCGAGGCGCGTCAGCGTCACCATGTCGAGAATGGTGCGAACGCCGGCACCGGCATCGCCCAGCAGGTAACCGAAAGCATCGGCGAACTCGACTTCCGCCGAGGCGTTCGAGCGGTTGCCGAGCTTGTCCTTCAGCCGCTGGAACTGCAGCCCGTTGGCGGTCCCGTCCTCCAGCAGCCGCGGCACCAGGAAGCAGCCGATCCCCTCGTTCGCCTGGGCCAGCATGATGAAGGCGTCGCTCATCGGTGCGGACATGAACCACTTGTGGCCGGACAGCCGGTAGACGCCCTCTCCTACCCGTTCGGCGGTGGAACGGTTCGCCCGCACATCCGTGCCGCCCTGCTTTTCCGTCATGCCCATGCCGATGGTGATGGCGCTCTTCTGCAAGGCAGGGCGATTGGCGCTGTCGTACTTGCGCGACAGGATCCGTGGCACCCACTCCTTGTGGACGCGCGGTGAAGCCATCATTGCCGCAACCGAGGCGCTGGTCATCGTCAGCGGGCAAAGGTGGCCGCATTCCAGCTGGGCGGAAAGATAGAAGCGTGCCGCCCGGGCACGGTGCTGGGCGTTGCGGGATTCGGGCGCATTTTCCCAGATGGACGAGTGGAGGCCGCTGGCCATCGACCGGCGCATCAGCGCGTGCCAGGCAGGATGGAATTCAACCGTATCCAGCCGTTCGCCGCGCTGACCGTGGGTCTTCAGCTTGGGCGGGCTCTCGTTTGCCATCCGCGCCAGTTCCTGCGCTTCCGGAGAGGTCACGTAGCGGCCCAGTGCGTCGAACTCCTCTCGGACAGACCGATGAAGGCCGGCGGTCAGATCCACCATCAGAGGATCGGTTCGATAGGCATTGATGCCGGACCAGAGGCTGGGCTGGTTCAGCTCGTTGAAGGTGTCATCGGTCCGCGTGATCTGATTCATGGAGCGTTTCTAATCGATATCTCTGGAAAATGCATGGGGATCTCAGTTTCTCAACGGATGCATCCGCTTGCCCCCTGGCCCGCCTGTCTTTATAGACCGCGTGACATCAGCGGAGGACGTCTACGTGGCCTTGTTTCCCCACCGCCATCTCCTCGGGATCAAGGGCCTGACCGAGCAGGACATCACGATCCTTCTCGACAAGGCCGACGAGGCGGTCAAGATCAGCCGGCAGAGAGAAAAGAAAACCTCGACGCTGCGCGGTCTGACCCAGATCAATCTGTTTTTCGAAGCCTCCACCCGAACCCAATCCTCTTTCGAACTGGCGGGCAAGCGCCTCGGTGCCGACGTCATGAACATGTCGGTCGGCAACTCGTCGGTCAAGAAGGGCGAAACGCTCATCGACACCGCAATGACGCTGAACGCCATGCGCCCGGACGTGCTTGTGGTTCGGCATTCGAGCGCCGGTGCCGCCGCGCTACTGGCGCAGAAGGTCGCCTGCTCCGTGGTCAATGCCGGCGACGGACAGCACGAGCATCCGACGCAGGCGCTGCTCGACGCACTCACAATCCGCCGCGCCAAGGGCAAGCTGTCGCGCATCATCGTCGCCATCTGCGGCGACGTGCTGCACTCGCGGGTCGCCCGCTCCAACATCCTCCTGCTGAACGCCATGGGCGCGCGGGTGCGGGTCGTGGCGCCATCGACCCTGCTGCCCGCCGGCATTGCGCAGATGGGCGTCGAAGTCTTCCATTCCATGGAAGAAGGTCTGAAGGACGCCGATGTCGTGATGATGCTGCGCCTGCAGCGCGAGCGCATGTCCGGCTCCTTCGTCCCATCAGTGCGCGAGTATTTCCACTTCTACGGGCTGGACGCCGAAAAGCTGAAGGCGGCCAAGGATGACGCGCTCGTCATGCATCCGGGGCCGATGAACCGCGGCGTGGAAATCGCCTCAGAGGTTGCCGACGGACCGCAGAGCGTCATCGAAAGCCAGGTGGAAATGGGTGTCGCCGTGCGCATGGCGGTGATGGAGACGCTGCTGGTCTCGCAGAACCAGGGTCCGAGAACAGAGGAATACGGCGCATGAGCAAGCCGCTCGTCTTGAACAATGTCCGCATCCTCGACCCGTCGCGTAGCCTTGACGAAACCGGCACCATCGTCGTTGGCGAAGACGGCCGCATCCTTGCCGCAGGCCGCGATGCTCAGAACCAGGGCGCGCCCGACGGCGCGACGATCCGGGATTGCCGTGGACTGGTGGCCGTCCCCGGCCTCGTCGATGCCCGCGTCTATGTCGGGGAGCCCGGTGCGGAGCACCGTGAGACAATCGAATCCGCCAGCCTGGCAGCGGCAGCCGGCGGTGTGACCAGCTTCATCATGATGCCGGATACCAATCCGGTTCTGGATGATATCGCGCTCATCGAATACGTCCGCAACAAGGCGCGCGACAAGGCAGTCGTCAACGTCTACCCGGCCGCGGCCCTGACGCGTGGCCTCGAAGGCACCGAGATGACGGAGATCGGCATGCTGGCCGCAGCCGGAGCGGTCGCCTTTACCAATGGTCGTCATTGCCTTGCCGACACCCAGATGCTGCGCCGGGCAATGACCTATGCCCGCGAATTCGGCGCCGTCGTGTCGCTCGAGGCGCGCGATCCCTATCTCGGCGTCAACGGCGTGATGAATGAAGGACTGTTCGCCAGCTGGCTCGGACTGTCGGGCGCGCCGCGCGAAGCCGAACTGATCCCGCTCGAGCGCGACCTGCGCATCGCCGGCCTGACCGGCGCGGACTATCATGCGGCAAAGATCTCGGTACCGGAATCCGCTGAAGCCGTGCGGCTCGCCCGATCGCGCGGCGCCAAGGCAACCTGCGCCGTCTCGATCAATCACCTGTCGCTCAACGAGAATGACATCGGCGAATATCGCAGCTTCTTCAAGCTGTCGCCGCCGCTGCGCACCGAGGATGACCGGCAGGCAATGGTGGATGCGCTGGCTGCCGGCACGATCGACATCATCGTCTCTTCGCATGATCCGCAGGACGTCGACACCAAGCGCCTGCCGTTCGCGGATGCCGCCGACGGCGCGATCGGCCTCGAAACCATGCTGGCCGCCGCCCTTCGCCTGCACCACGCCGACCGCGTGCCGCTGATGCGGCTGATCCATGCCATGTCGACCCGTCCGGCACAGATCTTCGGACTCGACGCCGGCACGCTGGCGCCCGGCGCCAATGCCGACATCACGCTCATCGACCTTGATGAACCCTGGCTTGTCTCCGAGGATACGATCGTCTCGCGCTCGAAGAACACGCCATTCGAAGATGCCCGTTTCAGCGGCCGCGCGGTCTCGACCTATGTGTCGGGGCGTCTCGTCCACAACCTTTGAGGAACGACTGAGATGAGCGAACTCTTCGACTGGCAGATCACGCTTCCCATCGCGCTTGCAGCGCTCGCACTCGGTTACCTGCTCGGCTCCATTCCGTTCGGCCTCATCCTGACCAGGGCGGCCGGGTTGGGCGACGTCCGGTCGATCGGCTCGGGCAATATCGGAGCGACCAACGTCCTTCGCACCGGCAACAAGAAACTGGCGGCGGCGACGCTGCTGCTCGATGCCTTCAAGGCGACAGCCGCAGCACTTCTCGCCGGCGCGCTTTGGGGGCCGGATGCGGCGATCCTTGCCGGCTTTGCCGCATTCATCGGCCACCTGTTTCCGGTGTGGATCGGCTTCAAGGGCGGCAAGGGCGTCGCAACCTATATCGGCACCCTGCTTGGCGTGGCGCCGGCGATGGTGCTCGTGTTTGCCTTTGTCTGGCTGTCGATTGCCAAGCTCAGCCGCTACTCATCCCTATCCGCGCTCGTGGCGACGCTGGTAATTCCGGTTGCATTGTGGATCGTAGGCGACCATAAAATTGCAGTCATCATGGCGGTGATGACCGTCATCACCTACTGGAAGCACAAAGCGAACATCGAGCGGTTGATCAACGGCACGGAAACCAGGATCGGCCAGAAGGGATAAGGCTGCATGTCCTCCGGCGGCGCACGGCGGAAGGGGATTGCGCTGACGGACAAACAGAGGATCGCCTGGCTCCGCCTGATCCGGAGCGACAATGTCGGACCCTCGACCTTTCGCGACCTCATCAACCACTTCGGTTCAGCCGAAGCGGCGATAGCAGCTCTTCCGGAACTGTCGCGGCGTGGGGGTGCTGCCCGCGCCATTCGCGTCGCGTCCGTCGAGGATGCCGAACGGGAACTTGGTCTGGCTGACCGGCTCGGCGCCCGGCTCGTCGGCATCGGTGAGGACGACTACCCGCCTGCGCTCCGCCAGACCGATGGTGCACCGCCGCTGCTGGCGATGAAAGGCGACTTCTCCATCTCTCAACACCCATCGGTCGGCGTGGTCGGCTCCCGCAATGCGTCGATCAGCGGCGCCAAGTTCGCAGCGATGATGGCACGAGACTGCGGACAGGCAGGCTATGTCGTGACCTCCGGCCTGGCGCGCGGCATCGACACGGCAGCCCACCGCGCCAGTCTCGACACCGGAACGATCGCCGTGCTGGCCGGCGGGCTCGACCAGCCCTACCCGCCCGAGAACATCGACTTGCTGCGGCAGATCACCGATGGATCTGGATTGGCGGTCAGCGAGATGCCACTCGGCTGGGAGCCGCGGGCTAGAGATTTCCCCCGCCGCAACCGACTGATCGCCGGGATCTCGCTCGGCGTTGTCGTTGTGGAAGCCGCCGACCGGTCCGGCTCGCTGATCACCGCGCGCATGGCGGCGGATTTCGGTCGTCTCGTCTTCGCCGTTCCCGGCTCACCGCTCGATCCGCGCTGCCATGGCACGAACGGACTGCTGAAGCAGGGCGCGATCGTCACCACCGGGTCCGCCGACGTCATCGAGGCGCTGGCGCCGATCTCGGAGCTCGATGCGCACGGTCCGCCGGTGATCGAGGAACCCGGCGACGACCGGCCGCCCTTCTCGATGCTGCCGCCGGAACAGAGCGCCCGCACCCGCATCCTCGATGCGCTCGGACCGACCCCTGTCGAGATCGACGATGTCATCCGGCATACCGAACTACCCGCTTCGACGGTCTATCTTGTGCTTCTGGAGCTGGATCTCGCCGGTCGGCTGCACCGGCATCCGGGCGGCCTAGTGTCGCTCTCGATGATCGATTGACAGACTGCGGCGACCCGCCTGCAGGTCGCCGGCCTCCACATAGGCCATCTCGATCAGGTAGCAGAGCATGTCGGCGCGCTCCTGAAACGCGACCTGGCGCAGTTGGCCAAGCATCTGCAGGATGTAGGCAATGTTTGCCGCCGTGTCGCCGACAGATCCGGTTTCGCCCCGCTGAGTGCCCATTGCCACCATCCGCCCCAACTGAAACTCGCGCTAAAGGCGCAGTTCATCGCCGTCATCTCAACCTGGCACTATTTATCCCAGATTGCAACTAACGCGATTACTGCTTTTGGTTGCATCAGGTGGTGCCTGGCTAAAAATGGGCGTTACCTCTTGACCGCGAGCGAAAGCCCATCCATGTCGAGAGGTCAGATTTTGAGCACAGGCACCTGAGCCTGAAGCCTCTCGCACGCCCCAGAGAACCAATATGAACGTTGTCGTCGTCGAATCTCCGGCCAAGGCCAAGACCATTAACAAGTATCTTGGCCCTGGCTACAAGGTTCTCGCCTCCTTTGGTCACGTCCGGGACCTGCCTGCCAAGGACGGCTCGGTACTGCCCGACCAGGACTTCGAAATGACGTGGGAGGTCGATACCGCGTCGGCCAAGCGGATGAAGGACATCGCCGATGCGGTGAAGAATTCCGACGGCCTGTTCCTGGCAACCGACCCGGATCGCGAGGGTGAAGCGATCTCCTGGCATGTGCTGGACCTCCTGAAGAAGAAGAAGGTCATCGGCGACAAGCCGGTCAAGCGCGTCGTCTTCAATGCGATCACCAAGAAGGCCGTGCTCGATGCCATGGCCAATCCGCGTGACATCGATACGCCGCTGGTCGACGCCTATCTCGCCCGCCGGGCGCTGGATTACCTCGTCGGCTTCAACCTGTCGCCGGTCCTGTGGCGCAAGCTGCCGGGTGCCCGTTCCGCCGGCCGCGTGCAGTCGGTGGCTCTGCGCCTCGTCTGCGACCGCGAGTCCGAGATCGAGCGCTTCGTTGCCGAGGAATACTGGAACCTCTCGGCGCTTCTGAAGACGCCGCGCGGCGACGAGTTCGAAGCCCGGCTGGTTGCAGCCGACGGAAAGCGGCTTCAGGCACGCGGCGTGAAGAACGGCGAGGATGCCGGACGGCTGAAGGCGCTTCTCGAAGGCGCGAGCTACACGGTCGAGACCGTCGAGGCCAAGCCGGTCAAGCGCAATCCCGGCCCGCCTTTCACGACCTCGACGCTGCAGCAGGCGGCTTCCTCCAATCTCGGCTTCTCCGCCTCGCGCACCATGCAGGTGGCGCAGAAGCTCTATGAAGGCATCGAGCTCGGCGGCGAGACCGTCGGTCTCATTACCTATATGCGTACCGACGGTGTGCAGATGGCGCCGGAAGCCATCGATGCTGCCCGCGTCGCAATCGGCGAGCAGTTCGGCGCCCGCTACTGCCCGGAGAAGCCGCGCTTCTATTCGACCAAGGCCAAGAACGCCCAGGAAGCTCACGAAGCCATCCGTCCGACCGACTTCAATCGCTCGCCCGACCAGGTGCGACGCTTCCTCGAAGGCGACCAGCTGCGCCTGTATGAACTAATCTGGAAGCGCGGCATCGCCAGCCAGATGGCATCGGCGGAGATGGAACGCACAACGGTCGATATCGAGGCATCCAACGGCACGGAGCGTGCCGGTCTGCGCGCCGTCGGCTCCGTCGTCCGTTTCGACGGCTTCCTCGCCGCCTATGTAGACCAGCGGGAAGAAGGCGAGGCCGCGGAGGATGACGAGGATGGTCGCCTGCCGGAGATCAACGCGCGGGAAAAGCTTGCCAAGAGCAAGGTGAACTCCAGCCAGCATTTCACCGAACCGCCGCCGCGCTATTCGGAAGCGTCGCTGATCAAGAAGATGGAAGAGCTCGGCATCGGCCGTCCCTCCACCTATGCCGCGACGCTGAAGACGCTGAGCGACCGCGAATATGTGACGATCGACAAGCGCAAGCTCACGCCACAGGCAAAAGGCCGGCTGGTGACGGCGTTTCTCGAAAGCTTCTTCACCAAGTATGTCGAATATGACTTCACGGCCGACCTTGAGGAAAAGCTCGACAAGATCTCTGCCGGCGAACTCGACTGGAAGCAGGTGCTGCGCGATTTCTGGAAGGATTTCTTCGGCCAGATCGACGAGACGAAGGAACTGCGCGTCACCAATGTGCTGGATGCACTGAACGAGGCGCTGGCACCGCTGGTCTTCCCGAAGCGCGACGACGGAAGCGATCCGCGGATCTGCCAGGTCTGCGGCACCGGCAACCTGTCGCTGAAGCTCGGCAAGTACGGCGCCTTCGTCGGCTGCTCCAACTACCCGGAGTGCAACTTCACGCGCCAGCTGTCGTCGGACGGATCAGAAGCTGAAGCTTCGGCGCTCTCTGAGCCCAAGGCGCTCGGCGCAGACCCGCACACGGGCGAGGAACTGACCCTTCGCTCGGGACGCTTCGGCCCCTACATCCAGCGTGGCGACGGCAAGGAAGCCAAGCGCTCGTCACTGCCGAAGGGCTGGAAGCCGGAGGATATCGACCACGAGAAGGCGCTCGCCCTGATCGGTCTGCCGCGCGACATCGGCAAGCATCCCGAAAGCGGCAAGATGATCTCCGCAGGCCTCGGACGTTACGGACCGTTCGTGCTGCACGATGGAACCTATGCCAATCTCGAAAGTATCGAGGACGTCTTTTCCATCGGCCTCAA
The DNA here is from genome assembly GCF_059415005.1 of Rhizobium sp. SAFR-030. Taxonomy (NCBI): domain Bacteria; kingdom Pseudomonadati; phylum Pseudomonadota; class Alphaproteobacteria; order Hyphomicrobiales; family Rhizobiaceae; genus Rhizobium; species Rhizobium sp. SAFR-030. The sequence goes on from NZ_JBPFDO010000001.1 coordinate 283,143, forward strand.
CCGGGCGGTGACGGTGCTTGCCGACAAGCAGAGCAAGGGTCCCGGACGCGGCCGAAACGCGGCGGTTGCCTTGAAGGAACTCGGTGACCATCCTGACGGCGGTCCGATCGTCGTGCGCGAAGGCAAGTACGGGCCTTACGTCAACTGGGGCAAGGTCAATGCCACGCTGCCGAAGGGCAAGGATCCGCAGTCGGTGACGGCCGAGGATGCCCTGGCGCTCATCGCCGAGAAGGCGGGCAAGATGCCGGCGGCGAAGACCAAGGCAAAGAAGGCACCCGCGAAGGCTGCAACCGGCGCCGCCAAGACCGCAACCAAGGCAGCCGCGACAAAAAGCGCGGCTAAGACGAAAACCGCCGCCAAGCCCACGGCCAAGGCGGCACCGAAGGCGAAGAAGACAGGCACGTGACGAGAGAACCGCGGGAAGGCAAGCGTATCAAGGCCGGCGGCCCAACTCTATCGGTGCGTGCCGGGAAACCGGCACAGACGGACCGTCCGGCGATCGTGCATGGCGTCGTCCCGCCTCGCGAAATCCTTCTCGAGTTCATTTCCGACAACCCTGATCGTGCGTCCAAGCGGGAAATCGCGAAGGCGTTCGGCCTGAAGGGCGACGCCCGGGTAGAGCTGAAGGACGTGCTGCGGGATCTCGAAGCGGAAGGATTGCTGCAGAAGGGCCGCAAGTCGCTGACGCGACGCGGTGCCCTGCCGCCAATGACGGTGCTCGACATCACCACCCGCGACAAGGACGGCGACCTCATCGCCCGGCCGGCGGAATGGCTGGAGGACGCAGGGGTCGCGCCGGCCGTGCTCATCCGCCAGTCCTCCGGCGATCGCGGCAAGGGCAAGACGCCGACCGCCGGTCTCGGCGACCGCGTCCTGGCAAAGATCTTCCCCAGCAAGGATCGCGCCGGCCCCGCCTATACGGCGCGCGTCGTCAAGGTCATCGACAAGCACCGCAACGCTGCATTGGGCGTCATCCGCATGATGCCGGAGGGTGGTGCACGGCTGATGCCGATCGATCGCCGCGGCGAGGAAATGCAGATTTCCGCCGCTGACCTCGGCGATGCCAAGGACGGCGACCTGATCGAAGCCGACGTGCTGCGCGGAGACCGGTTTGGCCTGACCCGCGCCAAGGTGCTGACCGTCGTCGGCTCCGTCGCCACGGAAAAGGCGATCTCGATGATCGCCATCTACTCGCACGGCATTCCGCACATCTTCCCGCAGGCGGTTCTCAATGAGGCGGATGCCGCCAAGCCTGCCAGCCTGTCGAAGCGCGAAGACTGGCGCAATGTGCCGCTGGTGACCATCGATCCGGCCGACGCCAAGGATCATGACGACGCCGTCTATGCCGAGCTCGACCCGAGCCCAGACAATCCCGATGGCGTTATCGTCACCGTCGCCATCGCCGACGTCTCCTGGTACGTGCGCACCGGCTCGCCGCTCGACCGCGAAGCGCTGAAGCGCGGCAATTCCGTCTATTTCCCGGACCGCGTGGTGCCGATGCTGCCCGAGCGGATCTCCAACGATCTCTGCTCCCTGCGGGAAGGCGAAGACCGTCCGGCGCTTGCCGTGCGCATGGTGTTCTCCAAGGAAGGCCGCAAGGCGAGCCACACCTTCCATCGCGTGATGATGAAGAGTGCCGCGAAGCTCTCGTATCAGCAGGCGCAGGCGGCGATCGACGGCAAGCCCGACGACAAGAGCGGGCCGCTGCTCGAACCTATCCTGAAGCCGCTGTGGCATGCCTATGGTGTGATGAAACGCGGCCGCGACCGGCGCCAGCCGCTGGAGCTGGATATGCCGGAGCGCAAGATCAAGCTGAAGGAAGATGGCACCGTCGACAGCGTCGTCATTCCCGAGCGGCTCGATGCCCACAAGCTGATCGAGGAGATGATGATCCAGGCCAACGTCTGCGCTGCCGAGACGCTGGAGAAGAAGAAGCAGCCGCTGGTCTACCGCATTCATGATGCGCCGTCGCTCGCCAAGCAGGAGACGCTGCGCGAGTTTCTGGCGTCGCTCGGCATTCCGATGGCCAAGGGCGGCGAAATGCGCGCCAACTCGTTCAACGGCATCCTCGCCAAGGCTGAGAACACGGCACATCAGGTGATGGTCAACGAGATGGTGCTGCGCTCTCAGAGCCAGGCCGTCTACAGCCCGGACAATATTGGTCACTTCGGCCTCAACCTGATGAAATACGCGCATTTCACCTCGCCGATTCGCCGCTATGCCGACCTGATCGTGCACCGCGCGCTCGTCGGTTCGCTGGCGCTCGGGGAAGGCGCCATCACGCCGGAGGAAGAGGCGCAGCTCGAGGATATCGCGGCGGAAATCTCGACCTTCGAACGCCGTGCGATGGCGGCCGAGCGCGATACCATCAACCGGTTGATCGCCCACCATCTGGCAGAGCGGGTCGGCCAGCAGTTCGAGGGACGCATTTCAGGGGTCACCAAGTCGGGACTTTTTGTCGCGCTGCCCACCTATGGCGCCGACGGCTTCGTGCCCATATCTACGCTCGGAACGGATTACTTCCACTACGACGAGAGCCGTCAGGCGCTGGTCGGCGAGCGGACCAGCCTCGGCTACCAGATCGGTGACTCGGTCGACGTGAAGCTTGTCGAGGCCATCCCGCTTGCAGGCGCGCTGCGCTTCGAGATGCTGAGCGAAGGGCGCAAGATGTCGCCAGCGACGCGGTCCTTCCACAAGGCGGGACGACGGGAACGCCGGACGACGCACAAACCAGGTACGCGACCGCCCCGCCGCGGGCGGTAGGAGATTTTCGACGATGACAGCCGCAAGCGATCATGCGCATGAGCCGGTGGACGGTCTGCACTACGGTGACGCCGGTCGGCCCGAGCGACCGCTTGGCCGCTCGATACTCCGTGGCTTTCGCTGCAAATGTCCGAACTGCGGCAGCGGCCGGCTTTTCCGCGGCTTCCTGAAGCCTGTCGATGCCTGCGCCGTCTGCGGCGAGGACATCCACCACCACCGCGCCGACGACCTGCCGCCCTACCTCGTCATCTTCGTCATCGGCCATGTGACGGTCAGCGGCTTCATGATGACCGACATGATCTGGCCGCTGTCGATGTGGGTCCATCTGGCGATCTGGACGCCGATCACCATCGCCATGGCGCTCCTGTCGATGCAGCCGGTCAAGGGCGCCGTGATCAGCCTGCAATGGGCCCTGCGGATGCACGGCTTCGGCAAGCAGGACGAGAGTTTCGATCCTGGTCGCGGCGGCCCGCTGGAATGAGCCCCGGCGACGGCCTGGCGGCCGCCGGCAACGCTGGGGAGCAGGATAACGCGGAGCGTCCGCGGCACTCGCTGAGGCCACGCGCCTCGGCATCGATCATCCTGATCGATCGTCGGGCTGGCACCCCACGCCTCCTCGTCGGCAAACGCGGCAGCGGGCACGCCTTCATGCCTGACCTGTTCGTCTTCCCGGGCGGGCGGCGGGATCCTCGCGACCACGCGCTGCCCTTTCAAGAAGACCTGCGGCCCGAGGTCATCGACAAGCTGATGCTGAGCGGCGCGCCAAGGATGACGTCTGGCGGCGCAAGGGCGCTTGCGCTTGCGGCTGCTCGCGAGCTCGAAGAGGAAACCGGTGGCCGGCTGAACGGCTGTCAGACGCCGCGCGGCTGGGCGCCGGATCTCTCCAGCCTGAGGTATGTCGCCCGCGCCGTCACGCCACCCGGCGCCATTCGGCGCTTCGACAACCGGTTCTTCGCCACATTCATCGACGAAGCTCGCATCGATCCCGGCCTGTTGCGGGAGAGCGAGGAATTGAACGAGCTCCGCTGGGTCGACATCAACGACCTGGAGTCCGTCAAAATGCCAGCCATTGTCAGCGCCGTAGCCGGTGACTTGAAAATTTCACTTGAGTTGGACGGTGCTTTGCCGTTTGGAAGCCCATTGGTGGTTTATACGAACCGCGACGGTCAATTCTTGCGCAGTCGGCTGTAACGATGGATGCACTTTCTAAGGAACGGCAGATGGCCAATACGGCGGGCAGCGATAGCGGCCACCGGGAAGAAATCCACTGGCCGTCGCTGGTGGCTGCAATCTCCGCCATCAGTGCCGTCGGCATCGCCATCGGTCTCGGGCTGCCGCTGCTCAGCATCATCCTGGAGAAGCGCGGCATCTCGTCGACGCTGATCGGCCTCAACTCGGCGATGGCCGGCATCGCGGCGATGGCGGCGGCTCCCGTCACCACCAAGCTCGCCCATGAGTTCGGCGTTGCGAGGACCATGCTGTGGGCGGTGGTCATCTCCGCCATCAGCGCGCTCGGCTTCTACTATGCCGCCGACTTCTGGATGTGGTTCCCGCTGCGGGTCGCCTTCCATGGCGCCGTGACGACGCTGTTCATCCTGTCGGAATTCTGGATCAATGAAGCGGCGCCCCCCCGAAGGCGCGGGCTGGTGCTTGGGATCTACGCGACCGTGCTTGCCATCGGCTTCGCGATCGGACCGTTGCTGTTTTCGGCGATCGGCAGCGAAGGCATCCTGCCCTTCCTGATCGGGGCTGCGGCAATCCTCGTCGCCTTCATCCCCATCTACATCGCGCGCAACGAGAGCCCGGTGCTGAGCGACCGGCCGCAGCAGCATTTCCTGCGCTACGTCCTCCTCGTGCCGACCGCCACGGCCGCGGTGTTCGTATTCGGCGCCGTTGAAGCCGGCGGCCTGTCGCTGTTCCCGATCTATGCCAATCGCTCCGGCCTGACGGAATCGGATGCGGCTTTGCTGCTGACGGTAATGGGCATCGGCAACATGGTCTTCCAGATCCCGTTCGGAATGATATCCGACCGCCTCAAGGATCGCCGCCCGATGCTGTTCCTGATGGCTCTGGCTGGCCTGGTGGGAGCACTCGCGCTGCCGTCGCTCATCGGCAACTGGTGGCTCATGGCCGGCCTCCTGCTCGTCTGGGGTGGCTGTGTGTCCGGCCTGTACACGGTCGGCCTTGCGCATCTCGGATCGCGACTCACCGGCTCGGATCTCGCCGCCGCCAATGCCGCCTTCGTCTTCTGCTACGCAGTGGGCACGGTTGCCGGTCCGCAGGCGATCGGCGTATCCATCGATGTCTCGGGCAATGACGGGTTTGCCTGGGCATTGGCAGGCTTCTTCGCCCTTTATGTGCTGATATCCCTCTTCCGCGGGCTTTTCCGCCGAGAACGGACTTGACTTTCCGGGCGCGATTTGTAGTTTCGCGCCAGATTTCGCCGTGGATTGCGCTCAGGCATCCGCGGCCCGATTTTTATTAGAGGCAGGAAGACCATGGCGAAAGCTACGACCATCAAGATCAAGCTGCTGTCGACGGCCGATACTGGTTTCTTTTACGTCACGACGAAGAACAGCCGTACGATGACGGACAAGATGACGAAGACCAAGTACGACCCGATCGCTAAGAAGCACGTCGACTTCAAGGAAACGAAGATCAAGTAACTCTGATCGTCGATCCCATTCAAAATGGCGCGGTACCGCAAGGTCCCGCGCCTTTTGCGTTTCCGGTCCTGCTATCGGATGAGGTTGCGTCTGCCCCAGGTCACGGGACATGACAGGCCAATCCCTCCCCGGCCGGTGCTGGACGCCTCGAAGGTCCTGTCTCGATTATTTCAAAGTCGGGAGATCGGTGATGGCGGGGGCCGGCCGACATGCAAAGCGGCACGAGGAACCGCGTGATATGCATGCCGGCCAGCCAACCCCACGACCCAGGAGATGCGGCGGACCTGAGCATCATGGGGTATGACTGTTCCCTGAGGAACTTATTCCGCTGTAGTAAACTCGCGTAGATCGGCAGAAAAATCAACCTATTCTTAACGGGCTGCGCAAATCTCATGCAACATGGTTAAAAACGGGACGGTTGCTGCAAAGTTCAAGCATCGGTTATCAACACTTCGTGCGGTGCCGGCAGGCTGACAGGCTTTTCTTCCTGCCTTCCATACAAGGCTGTAGACAGGTTCCGAGTGTTTGCTTCAGGTCGATATTACGCCGCTGCTGCGACAACACGATTACGGCCGCTGCCTTTGGCCTCATAAAGTGCGCGGTCTGCCTGCTTGAGCAACTGCTCCGGCGTTTCGATGCCGGTTACGTTGGTTGCCAGCCCGAGAGACGCAGTAACCTTCAGATTGACCGTACCGGCATTAAGCTCGAAGGAGATGGATTCGATCATTCCGCGCAAGCGCTCAGCGATGGCCGCTGCTGCATCCGCATCGGTGTCAGGCATGACAACGACGAACTCCTCACCGCCGTATCGGCAGGCGAGATCCGCGCCCCGCACGGTCGAGCGGATGCGGCGGGCGAACTCCTTCAGCACCTCGTCGCCGACATCGTGACCGTAGGTGTCGTTCACCAGCTTGAACCGGTCGATATCGGTGATGCAGACGGACAGCGGACGGCCACGGGCGGCCGCCCGGTTGAACAGCGTCTTCAGATGGTTGTCGAGGTAGCGCCGGTTGTGAAGGCCCGTCAGGCCGTCGGTGACCGCCAGTTCGATCGACTGGCGGACACTGGTGCGCAGCAGGTCGTTGTAGCGCTTGCGCTTCATCTGGGTCAGCGTGCGGGCCACCAGCTCGTTCGGATCGAGCGGCCGGACGATGTAGTCGTTGACGCCGAGGTCCAGCGCCCGAATGATGACGTCCTCTTCGCCGAGTTCCGTCACCAGCAGCAGCGGCAGGAAACGGGTCCGTTCAAGCATGCGCAGCTGCGAGCACAGGCGCAGCGGGTCGTAGTCATCGCCACTGCCGTTGACGATCACGAGGTCGAACGGGTTCTCCGCCGCCTCGAAGACGGCCGCCTGCGGATCCGACATCGCGGTGACTTCGGCCACCGGCTTCAGTGCCTTGATGATCCGCTCCTGCGAGCTTGCCCGCCCGTCTACAAGCAGCACCTGCCCCGGCGCGTCCAGATGATCAAGCTTGGTCACGTCGTCGATGCCAATCTGCAGGGCGGTCTCGGCGCGGATGCGCAATTCGTCGCTGAGCGTCTTCAGGCGCACCAGGCTCTTGACGCGGGAGATCAGCTGCAGGTCGTTGACCGGCTTGGTCAGGAAGTCGTCGGCACCGGCCTTCAGGCCGCGAACCCGATCGGCGGGCTGATCGAGCGCCGTCACCATGACCACCGGGATATGCGAGGTCGCGGGATTGCCCTTCAGCCGTTCGCAGACTTCGAAACCGTCCATGCCCGGCATCATCACGTCGAGCAGGATGATGTCGACAGGCGTCTTGGCGACGATCTCGAGCGCCTTGAATCCGTCTTCGGCCGTCAGAACGTCGAAATACTCCGCCAGAAGACGCGCTTCGAGCAGCTTCACATTGGCCGGGATATCATCGACGACGAGGATCCGCGCAGTCATCCGTCACGCTCCCTCAGGCATCGCCGAGATAGGTCTTGATGGTTTCGAGAAACTTGGGCACCGAGATGGGCTTTGAGACATAGGCCTCGCAGCCGCCCTGCCGGATGCGTTCCTCGTCACCTTTCATGGCAAACGCGGTAACGGCGACGACCGGGATGACATGCAGTTCGTCATCCTCTTTCAGCCACTTCGTCACTTCCAGCCCGGACACTTCCGGCAACTGGATATCCATGAGGATCAGGTCGGGGCGATACTTGCGGGCAAGGTCCAGCGCTTCCATGCCATTGCGGGTCTGGATGGTGGTATAGCCCGAAGCTTCGATCAGATCGCGGAAGAGCTTCATGTTGAGCTCGTTGTCTTCGACAATCATCACCCGCTTGGGCATTTGCGTATCCTTAAATCCAGCCTTACAAGCAGCTTGTCGAGATATAAGCTCGCGGGCGGCCGATTCCATCATTGGAAACGGTAGACTAAAGTCATTTGGTTGAAGAAAAGGTAACTTGTTCGTTCATGCGTCCTGACACCGGCAAATCGCAGCGCCTCCCCTCGCCCGAAGAGACGGCCGGCGCCATTCTTCAGTGGCTGGCGAACGAGCCGGAGATGCTCAGCCGATTCCTGACGCTGTCGGGCGTCCAGCCGGGGCAGATGCGCGCCGCCATGGACGATCCCGGTTTTCTGGCCGGCATGATCGATTTCGTCATGGCCCACGAGCCGACGTTGCTTGCCTTCTGCGAGGCGAGCGACTGGAAACCGGAGGCCGTGGTCAGCGCCTGGCAGCATTTCTCCGGCCCGGGGCTGGATTCGGGCCAATACTGATGGGCGAGATCGTCGACCTCGAACACTTGCGGCTGAGCGACCGGCCCCTGGCGGTCTGTGACGTCGATGACGTGGTGCTGGAATTCCTGACGCCGTTCCAGGGGTTTCTCGGCAGCCTCGGGCACCGGCTGGTGCCGCGATCCTACAGGCTGCACGGCAACATCGTCTCGGCTGCCGACGAGATGCCGCTGGCCGACGCTGCCGTCAGCCAGTTGATCCTCGACTTCTTTGCCGCCCAGGAGACCTGGCAGACACCCTTCGGCGACGCCGTGTCGGCACTGACGGAGATCGGTGCCGAGGCCGATGTGGTGTTCCTGACCGCCATGCCGCCGCGCTATACCGAGATGCGCCGCCGCCTGCTCGACAGGCTCGGCCTGCCGTTCCCGCTGCTGGCGACCGAAAGTGCGAAGGGGCCGGTCGTCAGCCAGATGCACGGCAACCGCCCGCTGCCACTCGCCTTCATCGACGACATGGCGCACAACCACGTGTCCGTCGCCGACAGCGTTCCGGAATGCCTGCTCGTGCATCTGATGCCGGCATCCGAAATGCACCGTCATGCGCCGAAACCCGCTCCGCACGTGGTTCAGGTGAAGGACTGGCAAGCGGCCCTGACGGCCCTGCGTCGACATTTCGCCAACACCGCCTGATCCGGCCGTCAATCTGCCGGCCATCGGTTCGGAGCGCTTGCCGCGCCGAAACATCCGGCCTATGGTCGGGATCGTTCAACCTTTGTTCCCGAGATGACCCGCTCCTTCGCAACCGATCCGGGCTTCTGTCGCGACTGCCTGACCGGGCAGGCGGAGGGCCGGCGACGTTGCACCAAGTGCGGCAGTCCCCGCCTCGTCTACCATCCCTCGCTCTACGACCTTGCCATTGCCCATATCGACTGCGACGCCTTCTATGCCTCCGTCGAGAAGCGTGACAATCCTGAACTTGCCGACAGACCAGTGATCATCGGCGGGGGCAAGCGCGGCGTCGTCTCGACAGCCTGCTACATCGCCCGCATCAGCGGCGTGCGTTCGGCGATGCCGATGTTCAAGGCGCTGGAGGCCTGTCCCGACGCTGTCGTCATCAGCCCCAACATGGAAAAATACGTGACCGTCGGGCGTCAGATCCGCACGCTTTTCCAGGAGCTGACGCCGCTCGTCCAGCCACTGTCCATTGACGAAGCCTTCCTCGACCTCTCGGGCACCGAACGCCTGCATCAGGATCCTCCGGCCCGAATTCTCGCCAGACTTGCCCGTCGGGTGGAGAGCGAGATCGGCATCAGCATCTCTGTCGGCCTCTCCTACTGCAAGTTTCTCGCCAAGGTGGCGTCCGACCTGCAGAAGCCGCGCGGCTTCTCGGTAATCGGCGAGGCGGAAGCGCTCGAGTTCCTGGCGCCGCGCCCCGTTACCACTATCTGGGGCGTCGGCAAGGCCTTTGCCGCGACGCTGGAGGCGGATGGCATCCGCACGATCGGCCAATTGCAGCGAATGGAGGAAGGCGACCTGATGCGCCGCTACGGCAGCATGGGACAGCGCCTCTTCCGCCTGTCGCGCGGCATCGACGAGCGCGTGGTGCATCTGAACGATGCGGCAAAGAGCGTCTCGGCCGAGACCACCTTCTTCGACGACATCTCCCGCCACGAGGAACTGGTGCCGATTCTGCGCAGGCTTTCCGAGAAGGTGTCCGCGCGGCTGAAGAAACAGGGGATCGCCGGTCAGACCGTCGTTCTGAAGCTGAAGACCAGCGACTTCAAGAGCCGTACCCGCAACCGGCGGCTGGAAGACCCAACGCTGCTTGCCGACCGCATCTTTCGTACCGGTCTGAGCCTCCTGGAGCGGGAGACCGACGGCACGCGGTTCCGGCTGATCGGCATCGGCGTCACCGATCTCACCGACATGGCCCGGGCCGATCCGCCGGATCTCGTCGATGCCCAGGCGAGCCGACGGGCGGCGGCGGAAGCCGCGATGGACCGGTTGCGCCACAAGTTCGGCACCGGCGCCGTGGAGACCGGCTACACGTTCGGCACCGGGCGGCGCATCAAGCAACCGTGATCCGCTTTTCCACAGCGTGCGAGAGCCGTTCGCCCGGCGTCTAAACCTTCCTTAAATTTCGAGGCGTATCCTTCGGACCTTGGTTCTGCGTAAGAGGTCCCCATGTTGAAGCGCGCCGCAATCCTGGCTGCCCTCGTCGCAAGCTGCGCGACTTCGGTTGCCGCAGCCGACGATCCGCGCAGCCTGCAGATCATCGTGTCGAAGGACAGCCAGTCGCTTTCCGTCTATGACGGCGGCAGGGTGGTTGCGACCTCCAAGGTTTCGACCGGCAAGCAAGGCCACGAGACTCCGACCGGCATCTTCTCGGTGCTGGAGAAGCGCAAGTTCCACAGGTCCAACATCTACTCAGATGCGCCGATGCCCTACATGCAGCGGCTGACCTGGTCGGGCATTGCGCTGCACGAATCCAACAGCGTGCCGAACTATCCGGCCTCTCACGGCTGCGTGCGCTTGCCTGCCGCATTCGCAAAATCGCTGTACCAGATGACCGGCCCCGGCGTTCACGTGATCATCAGCGATGCGGCCGTCGCACCCGTTGCCATCGACCATCCGCTCCTGTTCTCGCCGCCGGCGCAGCGCCCGGCCGGCGACCTGCTGTCCGACGTGCCGCTTCGCCCCTCCTCCGCGCACAGCTCCATCGAACAGATCGAAGTGGCGATGAACATGCCGCGGGCGCCGCTGAACATCTTGAGCGACAGCGACGAGGCGCGCGCCGACGAGCCGGAACCGCTGCGCATCCTCATCACCCGCCGGACCGACCGGGAGACGATTGCCGACGTACAGGCGCTGCTGACCGGGCTCGGCTTCGACGCCGGCACGCGGGACGGCGTTGCCGGATCGGCGACCCGCAGCGCCGTCGAGGCGTTCAAGCGGTGGAAGGATCTGTCGCCCAGGGGCGGCATTCTGAGCGCCGCCTTCCTCAAGGCGATCTATGCGAGCGCCGACCGCCCAACGCCGCCGAAGGGCCAGCTGATGGTGCGCCAGGGGTTTACGCCGCTGATCTCCGAGCCTGTCGACATTGCCCGGCCGGAGATCGCGCTCGGCACGCATTTTTTTAGCCTGACCGCCATCGATCGCGGCCGCGGCAAGGCCAGCTGGCAGGGGCTGACGCTTGCCAACGCTCTGCCGGCCGCAACCGCCCGGCGCCTCGGCATCACATCCGGTGAGACTGCAGGCGAGAGTAGCCTCAAGGGCGTCCTAGACCGGATCTCGATGTCCGACGACCTGCGTCGGCGGATCTCGGCAATGATCTCCACCGGCAGCTCGCTGACGATCACCGATGCCGGCACCGAGAGCGAGACCGGCAAGGGAACCGACTTCATCACCGTCACCCACGGCGGCGCCAAAGGCTGACATCCACCTTGCCGCTCATGCCCCTCAGGATTTGATTCCGATCGCTCCGCCAAGCCGCTGGTGGAGAAGGCAAATCCTTCGCCACCAAGTAAGCTGCCGCGGCTTGATGTCCTTTGTCAGCGGTCTGGCATCTTGATTCCGGCGCCCGCCGCAAGTGTTTGAGGGAACGCGGAATTCACGATCCGAGAACCCCCGCGTCGCGCCAGATCTGGCTAGACCAGTTCCACGTCCAGCACGCCGGGCGCCGCGCGTAGGGCGGCGGCGATTTCCGGCGAAATGCGGTACTTCTCCGTCAGCTCCACCTCGATCTCCCGCCGGCCGTCATCCTTGATGACGACGAACGAGACAAGCCCGTCACCGCGGGCGTTCAGATGCTTGGCGACCGTGCGCATCGGCCCGGAATCGCGGACGAAGACGCGCAGCGCCTTCTGCATCTGCACCGATTTCTCCTCCAGCGACTGGACGGTCTGGATGCGCAGGCCGATGCCTTCCGGCCGCTCGTCCGCCTGCACGGTGATGACCAGCGACTTGCCGGGTTCCAGCAGGTCGCGGTACTGGTTCAGCGCCTCGGAAAACAGCACCGCCTCGAACTGGCCGGTGGCATCGGAAAACATCACGATGCCCATCTTGTTGCCGGTGCGCGTCTTGCGCTCCTGCTTGCCGGTGACGGTGCCGGCAAGACGCCCGGCATTGGCGCCGGCTTTCACGGCTGCCGAGAACTCGGCAAAATTCTGCACCCGCATCTTGGCGAGCACGTCCTTGTAGGTGTCGAGCGGATGGGCCGAGAGGTAGAAGCCGAGCACCTGGTATTCGCGCATCAGCATGTCGGAGGCCATCCACGGATCGAAGGCCGGCAGGATGAGCTTTTCAGGTCCGGCGGCCGACGAGGAGCCGAACATGTCGCTCTGGCCGCTGGTCTTGCCTTCGGCGGCGCGCTGCGCATAGCCGATGATGCGGTCCAGCCCGCCGATCAGTTCCGCCCGGTTGCGACCGAACCCGTCGAAAGCGCCGGCATTGATCAGGCTTTCGAGCACCCGCCGGTTGACCTGCTTCGGGTCGATACGCAGGCAGAAATCCTCAAGGCTTGCGAAGGGCTGCTCGCCACGCACCGCAACGATGTGCTCGACCGCCGACTCGCCGACCCCTTTCAGAGCCGCCAGCGAATAGTAGATGCAGTTGTCGCCCGTCTCGAACATGCGGAACGAAGTCTGGATCGACGGCGGTACGACCTTGATCCCGAGCCGCCCGGCATCCTGGCGGAAATCGTTCAGCTTTTCGGTGTTGGCCATATCGTAGGTCATCGACGCGGCGAGGAACTCGACCGGGTAATGCGCCTTCATATAGGCCGTCTGGTAGGAGACGATGGCGTAGGCGGCCGCGTGGGACTTGTTGAAGCCATAATTGGCGAATTTGGCGAGCAGTTCGAAAATGTTCTTCGCCTGCGGCTTGGAGACGCCGTTCTTCACGGCGCCATCGATGAAGCGCTCGCTCTGCTGGTCCATCTCAGCCTTGATCTTCTTGCCCATGGCGCGGCGCAGAAGATCGGCTTCGCCAAGCGAATAGCCGGACAGGACCTGGGCGATCTGCATCACCTGCTCCTGGTAGACGATGACGCCCTGCGTCTCCTTCAACAGGTAGTCGATAGTCGGATGGACGGATTCAATCTCCTCCTCGCCGTGCTTGCGGGCGTTGTAGGTGGGGATGTTTTCCATCGGGCCCGGGCGATAGAGGGCAACCAGCGCGATGATGTCCTCGATGCAGTCGGGCCGCATGCCGATGAGCGCTTTGCGCATGCCCGCACTTTCCACCTGGAAGACGCCGACCGTTTCGCCGCGCGACAGCATCTCGTAGGTTTTCTGGTCGTCGAGCGGAATCTTGGCGAGATCCACATGGATGCCGCGCTTGGCGACGAAATCCACCGCCGTCTTCAACACCGTCAGCGTCTTCAGTCCGAGGAAGTCGAATTTGACCAGGCCGGCCTGCTCTACCCACTTCATGTTGAATTGGGTGACGGGCATGTCGGAGCGCGGATCGCGGTACATCGGCACCAGCTTTGAGAGCGGCCGATCGCCGATCACGATGCCGGCCGCATGCGTCGAGGCATGCCGGTAAAGGCCCTCGATCTTCTGGGCGATATCGAGAAGCCGCGCGACGACCGGCTCCCGGTCGGCCTCTTCCTGAAGCTTCGGCTCCTCCTCGATCGCCTTCGACAGCGGCGTCGGGTTGGCGGGATTGTTGGGCACCAGCTTGCAGATCTTGTCGACCTGGCCGTAGGGCATTTCCAGCACCCGGCCGACGTCGCGCAGCGCGGCGCGCGCCTGCAGCGAACCGAAGGTGATGATCTGTGCCACCTGTTCGCGACCGTATTTCTGCTGCACGTAGCGGATCACCTCCTCGCGGCGATCCTGGCAGAAGTCGATGTCGAAGTCGGGCATCGAGACGCGTTCCGGGTTGAGGAAGCGCTCGAACAGAAGCGAGAAGCGCAGCGGGTCGACGTCGGTGATGGTCAGCGCATAGGCGACCAGCGAACCGGCACCCGAACCGCGCCCGGGACCGACCGGGATGTCGTGCTGCTTTGCCCATTTGATGAAGTCGGCAACGATGAGGAAGTAGCCCGGGAACTTCATCCGCTCGATGACCGACAGCTCGAAATCCAGCCGCTCGCGATAATCCTCGACCGTATAGCCGCTGGCCATTCCGAGCGCTTCCAGCCGCGCCTCGAGCCCGTCGACCGACTGCCGCCGCAATTCGGCCGATTCTGCCCGTTCCGCCTCTTCCGCGTCGTCGGTTGCACCAGTGAAGCGCGGCAGGATCGGCTTGCGGGTCTTCAGGACGAAGGAGCAGCGCCGGGCGATCTCGACGGTGTTTTCGAGCGCCTCCGGCAAGTCGGCAAACAGCCGTGCCATCTCCTCGCGGCTCTTCAGGTAGTGATCGGGCGTCAGACGGAAGCGGCTGTCATCGGAAACGATGGCGTTGTGGGCGACCGCCATCAGCGCATCATGGGCGTCGTAATCGGACTTCGACGGGAAGAAGGCCTCGTTGGTGGCGACGATTGGCAGATCATGTGCATAGGCAAGCTCGATCAGCTTGCGCTCGTGGCGGCGGTCATAGCCGTTCTGGCGCTGCAGCTCGACATAGAGGCGATCGCCGAAGATCCGCTTCAGCCTCACCAGCCGCTGTTCTGCCTGCGCCCGGTGACCTTCCTTCAACAGCGGATCGATCGGCCCGGAGGCGAAACCGGTGAGCGCGATGATGCCATCGGCGCCCTCCTCCTCCAGCCACGACAAGGCAATGTGCACCGCCATGTGGCTGCCCTCGCCGCCGAGATAGGCCCGGCTGACGAGATCCACGAGCCGCTCGTAGCCGACCGGGTTTGCGGCCAGCAGCACCAGCGAGGGAAGCTTTGCGAGACCGCCATTGCCGCCGCGCTTTTCATCGCCCTGGTCCTGCATGTCGATTGCCATCTGGCAGCCGATGATCGGTTGTATTCCCTCGCCGACCGCCTTTTCCGAAAACTCCAGCGCGACGAAGAGGTTGTTCGTGTCGGTAATGGCGATCGCCGGCTGTGCGTCGGCGGTTGCCTTGGCGAGAATCTTCTTCAGCGGCAGGGCGCCCTCGAGGAGCGAAAAGGCCGAGTGCACCCGCAGATGGACGAACTGCGGCGTCGTTTGCGCCTGCGTGTCCACCCGCTTCATATCGATCGTATCTGCCATGTCGCCGCCGTGCCTTGCTGAATCGGCGCATTGTCCGGCGGCAGCGCCTTGAAGTCCAGCTGAAGCTTCGACGATCAACCGAAAACCATGTCGCGTCGATGCGCCATGCCGCCGCCGGGGTCGGCTGATCAGGAGGAGCGGTTGAGGCTTCAGAAGGCGAGGACGAGAATGCCGATGCTGGCGACGAATGTCATGATCGAGGCGAAGGCTGCAACATCGCGGATGAGGTCAGTCATGATCAATCTCCTGTTCCGTAATGTTTGCATTTTGTTCTCTTTTTGTACCGGCGTCAAGAGCAAGAACGAAGGCGGAACAACTTTGCTTAACGGGCGGTAATCGACCGGGCACGTCGGCCGTCATCCTCCAGCTTTTCCGAGGATCTGCTGTTGGTTCGCACTATCTTCGACGCCGCCGATCTTTGCCATGACGACGTTGGACTGTCCCCGAACTGCGGTTGCGGATCCTGGGGACAGGCCGAGGATGACGGAGTGTGAGTTGGAGGCCAGTGGGAGTGGCATGCCATACAACCGGTGTGCCCAAGGCTCGCAGTATCCTTGCCGCCGGACGCGACGGGCGACCGAGGCCAGCCTTGGCGTTTACATCGCCGGCCGCCTTGCCTACTGAAAGCCGAAAACCATCAGCAGCGCAGGCGAACACCAATGTTGATCAAGCAGAGCGACTATCACCGGATCTACAAGGTCATCAACAGCCTGCTCGTCGCGCAGAATGCCGATCCGGCCACTGCGTCTATGTATTTTGCCAGCTTCGGTGCATTCATCCTCAAGCATCACTTCAAGCTGCAGGCCGTGCCCAAGGGCGGGCTTGCCGCCTACAATCTGGATGGCGCCGTGATGCTGTTTGCCGACCACCGCGAGGACGGTTACGTGACCGGAGCCGGAGATAACTTTCACTGCTGGGTGGAGGCCGACGGCTTTGCGATCGATTTCATGGCGCCGGCTTTCCCGCAGAGCGTGAAGACGGTGTCTGTCGCGGCGCGGATGTTCCAGCGGCCGCTCTCGGCGATGGCGCCGTCGATCAACGCACTCGGCCAGTCGGGCGACTTCTTCTACCAGTCGGAACCGGAGGCCATGGCACGGCGGTTCGCCGACTGGCAGAGGCACGGCCTCACCGGCGACCTCGCCTCGATCGCCAGTCAGTGGTTTCGCAAGTCTCCGAAGCAGATGCAGGCATCGCTGTCGGTCAGCGACGATGCCGGTGCAATGCGCAGCGTGCCGCTGATCGGCAACACCCTTTCCGGCAGCTGGTAAGCTCCGGTTCAAAAAGATGAAGAACGGGGCCGGCTGAAACGACCCGCACCCGCTCCGCAGTGCCAGGCAGCCGGATAAACCGTCAGAAATCGACGATGCGGCCGCCTTCGATGGTGACGCGGCGGTCCATTCGGCCGGCGAGTTCGTGGTTGTGGGTGGCGATCAGCGCCGCCAGACCCGACTGGCGCACCAGCGCCTCCAGTGCCTCGAAGACGTAAGAAGCGGTTTCCGGATCGAGATTGCCCGTCGGCTCGTCGGCGAGAAGCACCAGGGGCGCATTGGCCACCGCACGGGCGATCGCGACGCGCTGCTGCTCGCCGCCCGACAATTCGGCCGGGCGGTGTTCGGCGCGGTGGCCGATGCGCATGTAGTCGAGGAGCTGGGCGGCACGCTCAGCCGCTTCCTTCTTCGGCAGGCCGCCGATCAGCTGCGGCATCATGATGTTTTCTAGCGCCGTGAATTCCGGCAGCAGGTGGTGGAACTGGTAGACGAAGCCGATATCGCCGCGGCGGATGGCGGTGCGCCGGTCATCCGGCAGGTTGCCGCAGCTTTCGCCGTTGATGAAGATCTCGCCGGCATCCGGGTGTTCGAGCAGGCCCGCCAGATGCAGGAGCGTCGACTTGCCGGTGCCCGACGGCGCCACCAGTGCGACGATCTCGCCGGCATGCAGCTCGAAATCGGCACCCTTCAGGATGGCGAGCGTCGTATCGCCCTGGCCGTAGATGCGATCGACGCCGGCGAGCTTCAGAACGGTTTTGCGGGGCATTGGCGACAAGGGATCCTATTCGTAACGCAGCGCCTGCACCGGATCGAGCCGGGAGGCCCGCCAGGCGGGGAAAATGGTCGCAATGAAGGAAAGCGTCAGCGCCATGAGCACCACCGATACCGTTTCGCCGACGCTCATCTCGGCCGGCAGCTGGCTGAGGAAGTAGAGTTCGGGATCAAACAGGATGGTGCCCGAAACCCAGGAGAAGAACTGCCGGATGGATTCGATGTTGAGGCAGACGACGACGCCGAGCAGAACGCCGGCGACGGTGCCAAAGATGCCGATCGCCGCCCCCGTCATGAAGAATATCCGCATGATGGCGCGCGACGAAGCGCCCATGGTGCGCAGGATGGCGATGTCGCTGCCCTTGTCCTTCACCAGCATGATGAGGCCGGAGATGATGTTGAGTGCTGCGACGAGCACGATCAGCGTCAGGATCATGAACATCACGTTGCGCTCCACCTGCAAGGCGGAGAAGAAGGTCTGGTTGCGCTGGCGCCAGTCACTGATGAAGATCTGCCGGCCGGCGGCTTCCTCGATCTTCGGCCGCATCTCGTCGATGGCATCCGGATCAGAGAGGAACAGCTCGATCGACTGCACAAGGCCATCGGCGTTGAAGTAGATCTGCGATTCCGCGAGCGGCATGTAAATGATCGACGCGTCGTATTCCGACATGCCGATCTCGAAGACGCCCGAGACGCGGTAGGATTTCACCCGCGGCGTGACGCCCATCGGCGTGACGTCGCCTTCCGGCGAGACGAGCGTGATCTGATCGCCGGCGCCGATGCCGAGCGAGGCGGCAAGCCTGGAGCCGACCAGCACGCCGTCGCCGGTGGCAAAGCCAGTCAGATCGCCGGAACGGATGTTGCCGGAGACTTCCTTCAGCTTCTCGATGTCCTCGGTGCGGATGCCGCGCACCAGGGCGCCGGATCCGGCACCCTGCTTGCCCGAAGCGAGCGTCTGGCCCTCGACCAGCGGCAGCGCCATGGTGACGCCGGGCACGGCCGAGAACTTCTGGGCAAGCTGTGCGTAATCGGTCAGCGGTTGGTCGACCGGCTGGACGATCATGTGGCCGTTGATGCCGAGGATGCGCGAGATCAGCTCCGTGCGGAAACCGTTCATCACCGCCATGACGATGATGAGTGTGGCAACGCCTAGCATGATGCCGACGAACGAGAAGCCGGCGATGACGGAGATGAAGGTCTCCTTGCGGCGCGAGCGCAGGTAGCGCCAGGCGACCATGCGTTCGAACGCCGAGAAGGCACCGGCGGCTGGAACCGTGCCGGGTGTCTGGTCTGCCGTTTCCGTCACGCTCTTGGCCATCTCGTCTCCTGTGCTTACGCCTCGCCGAACCGTCTTCGCGGGTCAGGCGGTCAGACGGTTCAATGCCGCTTCGACGGTCATCGTCTCGCGGGCGCCGGTCTTGCGATCCTTGACCTCGACCTCGCCCGTCGCTGCCGAGCGCGGACCGACGATCAGCTGCACCGGCACGCCAATCAGGTCGGCGGTTGCGAACTTGGTACCGGCGCGATCGTCAGTGTCGTCGTAGAGGACGTCCATGCCTGCCTTGACGAGGCCGGCATAGAGGCTGTCGCAAACGCGGTCGCAGGCTTCGTCGCCGGCCTTCATGGTGATGACCATCGCATCGAAGGGCGCAACCGAGGCCGGCCAGATGATTCCGTTCTCGTCATGCGAGGCTTCGATGATGGCGGGAACAAGGCGTGTCGGGCCGATGCCGTAGGATCCCATGTGGACAAGGTGCTCCTTGCCGTCCGGTCCCTGCACCTTGGCGCCCATCGGCTCGGAATATTTGGTGCCGAAGTAGAAGATGTGGCCAACCTCGATGCCGCGCGCCGAAAGGCGATCGGCCGACGGAATGGCGTCGAACGCGGCTTCGTCGTGCATCTCGGAGGTGGCGGCGTAGACCGACGTCCACTTGTCGAAGACCGCCTGCAGGCCGGCAACGTCATCGAAATCCGTGTCTTCGCCGGGGATGTCGAACTCGATGAAGCTCCTGTGCGAAAACACTTCCGATTCGCCGGTATCGGCGAGGATGATGAATTCGTGGCTGTGATTGCCGCCGATCGGGCCGGTATCGGCGCGCATCGGGATCGCCCGCACGCCCAGCCGCGCGAAGGTGCGCAGGTAGGCTACGAACATCTTGTTGTAGGAATGGATGGCGCCTTCCTTCGTCAGGTCGAAGGAATAGGCATCCTTCATCAGGAATTCCCGCGAGCGCATGGTGCCGAAGCGCGGGCGGATCTCGTCGCGGAACTTCAGCTGGATATGGTAGAGATTGAGGGGCAGGTTCTTGTAGGACTTCACCGACGACCGGAAGATGTCGGTGATCATCTCCTCGTTGGTCGGACCATACAGCATTGGCCGCTCCTGGCGGTCCTTGATGCGCAGCATCTCCTTGCCATAGGCCTCGTAGCGACCGCTTTCCTGCCACAGCTCGGCCGACTGCAGGGTCGGCATCAGAAGCTCGACGGCGCCGGCGCGGTTCTGCTCCTCACGGACGATGGCGTTCACCTTGTCGAGCACGCGCTTGCCGAGCGGCAGCCAGGAATAGATCCCCTGGCTCTGCTGCCGGATCATGCCGGCGCGCAGCATCAGACGGTGGGAGACGATTTCCGCTTCCTTGGGATTCTCCTTCAGGATCGGCATGAAATAGCGGGACAGACGCATCGCGTTTTCCGTGTTTGAGAGCCGTGTCACCTGGTCTGGGAATCGGCATCCGAATGGCTGATATGCGTGGGTACATAGCCGTTTCGGAAGCGCATGGGAACCCGCAGCGGCGAGCCGATGAACCTGTCGCTAAAGGGGCGACCGATCACTTCCGGCGGACCGGCAGGAGGACGGACACCACAAATGCGCCATCCATATGACAGATGACAGTTTCGAAGGCCGCTCAGGGAAATTTTTGCGGAGTGTAGCAAAACTGCCAAAATTTAGGGTGACAAAGCCCAAAGTCTGGGCTAGGTTTGGCCCACAAAAGAGGCAGGAAGAACAAATTTCTGCCATTCGCGTTCAAGTCTTGGGAGGATCAGATCTAAGGCGCGTTCACTCGCAGCCCCGGCAACGGTTAAGGATCACGCGACACTTGAAACAAGGCTTCAATGCCTTGTTTTTTTTTGGGCTTCCCCGCAAACCCGTCACTCAATCAGATTTTCGGGGCTTCCCAGGCGCGTAATGGCGCCGCGATGGTAGCCTGTGCGCGCCGTCTTCAGCGTCACGCCGTGTCTCCGGGCTTCACAAGATCTTCCCGCCGCAGGTAGACACCCGCGTGGTCGCCGTGGGGTGATCAGGTCCGGCCGAAATCAGGGACGATGCGTGGCAGGTTGCTGAGGCTGAAGCCGTACCAGCTCGATGCAGCGTGCCAGACGCCGAAGATCGCCGCCGAGGCAAGCGTCGTCAACAGGACGACGCGCAGGCCGCGGAACCGCGCGGGAGCGCTCGCTACCGTTCCGAGCAGGACCTCTTCCTCGTCATCCTGCGTGCGCAGGCCGATCGGCAGGATGGCAAACAGCGTTATCCACCAGATGACGAAGTAGACGGCAAAGCCCGACAGAAACTGCAACGGAAGATCTCCCTGATGACCGCGCCACTCTAGCGCTGCTTCCGCGCCCGCGCCACCATATGCGACACTTGGACGCCGCCTCTCCTGCCGTCAAGCCACAGTTCTCGCAGATGCTCCAGCGTTGCCGACCCCTCGCGACCACCGAAGCCCACTACGCTTGGCGTCAGACTTGCTCAAGTTCGATCAGCGTGCCGAAGAAGTCCTTGGGGTGCAGGAACAGCACAGGCTTGCCGTGCGCGCCGATCTTCGGTTCGCCATCGCCCAGCACGCGCGCGCCGGCATGCTTCAACTGGTCCCGGGCGGCCAGGATATCCTCCACCTCGTAGCAGATGTGATGCATGCCGCCGGACGGGTTTTTGTCCAGGAAGGCGGCGATGGGAGAAGCATCGCCGAGGGGCGAGAGCAGCTCCACCTTGGCGTTTTGCAGTTCGACGAAGACGACAGTCACGCCGTGCTCCGGCAGTGCCTGCGCCTGCGAGACGCGCGCGCCGAGAATATCCCGATAGGCGGCGGTGGCCGCGCCGAGATCAGGCACGGCGATGGCAATGTGGTTGATGCGTCCGAGCATGCCTGTCTCCTCGCTCGACACGAAAGCTGCCCGGTGCCGCCAGAGGATATTGGCGAAAAGGACCGATCCAAAACCTCCGGATCCGTCCTCAACTCTGCCTCATCACACCTTGCTGACGAACACCGTGACGATCGGCTTCTTGCCCCAGGTGGCGTTGGCCGTGGACCGAACGGCGCGACGAACCGATTCCTGCAGCGCGCCCAGATCCTTGCGACGACCGCGCGGAATGCTTTCGACCGCCCCCAATACTGCATCATAGAGCGTGTCGGCCATGTCTTCACCCTCGTCGTCATAGTCCGGCAGGCCGAACGGCACGACGTCCGGGTCGGCGAGGAAATCATAGCGGCTGTCGAGCAGGATGCTGACCGCCACATGCCCGACAAAGGCGAGCTTGCGACGATCGGAGATGCCCATCTCGTCGAGATCGCCGATCAGCCTGCCATCCTTGAAGATGCGACCGTGCGGCGCATCGCCGATGACCTGGACGTCACCCGGCGCCAGGCGCAGGATGTTGCCGTTGCGGACCTTCGGCACGGTCTTGATGCCAGCGCCGCGGGCAAGCTCGGCCTGCGCCATCAGATGGGCCGCCTCGCCATGCACCGGAACCAGCACCTGGGGACGCACCCACTCATACATCTGCAGCAGTTCGTTGCGGCGCGGATGGCCGGAGACATGCACCAGAGCCTGCGCATCGGTGACGATCTTGACGCCCTGCTCGATGAGGCCGTTCATGATCTCGAGGATGCCCTTCTCGTTGCCGGGAATGGCACGCGAGGAGAAGACCACCGTATCGCCGGCGGTCAGAGCAACGTGGCGCATCTCGTCGCGCGACAGCTTGGCAAGCGCTGCGCGCGATTCGCCCTGGCTACCGGTGAGGATGACGACGACCTTGTCGCGCGGGATGTAACCGTATTCGTCCTCTGCGATGAACGGCTGCACGCCCTCCATGATACCGAGATCGCGGGCGACGTTGACGACGCGCTTCAGCGACGAGCCGAGCAGCAGGACTTCGCGACCGGCAGCTTCCGCCGCCTTGGCAATCGAGCGGATGCGCCCGACATTCGACGAGAAGGTGGTGACCGCAACGCGGCCTTCGGCCTGACTGATGATCTTGCGCAGGCCTTCCGAAACTTCCTGCTCCGAAGGCGAGACGCCGTCACGCATGGCGTTGGTGCTGTCGCACATCATCGCCAGCACGCCTTCCTCGCCGACGGCGCGGAAGCGCTGCTCGTCGGTCAGCGGTCCGAGCGACGGATCGGCATCGATCTTCCAGTCACCGGTATGGACGACATTGCCGAGCGGCGTGCGGATGACCAGCGACATCGGCTCGGGGATCGAGTGGTTGACGCCGACTGCCTCGATCTCGAACGGACCGACATTGATGCGGTCGCCGGCCTTGAAGATGGTGATCGGGATCTGTGCCCGGCTGCCTTCGTATGCGCGCTTGGCTTCCAGCATGCCGGCGGTGAAGGGCGAGGCATAGACCGGCACGTTCAGACCCGGCCACAGGTCATTCAGCGCACCGTAGTGATCCTCGTGGGCATGGGTGATGATGATGCCCTTCAACCGGTCCCGCTGCTTGGCGAGAAAGCGGATATCCGGCAGCACCAGATCGGCGCCCGGCAGATCCGGTCCCGGGAAGGTCACGCCGCAATCGACCATGATCCACTGGCGCTCTGCAGCCGGGCCATAGCCGTAGAGAGCGAGATTCATGCCGATCTCACCCACTCCACCCAGCGGCAGAAATACCAGTTCGTCCTGTTTGGCCATCACGTACTCATTTCACTTTCAAAGATAGAAGACATCGCCGGCGGCGATCGCTTGCGTGCCGTGTCCGGTATCGAGTAGCAGAAGTCCCCGATCATCGATACCGGCAAATCGGCCGTCGATCGAGCGATCGGGTAGATTGACGCGGATCGGCTGGCCGATCCCGCAGGCGACCTGGCGCCAGCGGCGGGTGATCTCGGCCACCGCACGGCCCTCGTCCCAAAGATCAAGGATCTCGGCCATCTCCCGGTAAAGATGGGAGAACAATTCATGCGCCGAGATGTTGCAGCCCTGCTCCTCGAGCGAGGTGACCCCGTAGGGCGCATCGTCCGGACGATGGCGGATGTTGATGCCGATGCCGATCACCACTGCCCGGCGGAGGTCCGGCAAACCCTCCGATTCCAGCAGGATGCCGCAGGTCTTCTTGCGGCCGATCAGCACGTCATTCGGCCACTTGATCTCCAGCGGCTCGGCAGCCGGCGGTAGGACCGAACGGATCGCGCCGTGAACGGCAAGCGACACCGCGAGAGGCAGCGAGCCCAGAAGCTCGGCCGGAGCCGGATCGATCAACAGAAGGGAAGCGTAGAGGTTGCCCGGCTCCGAGGTCCAGGCGCGGCCGCGCCGCCCACGGCCGGCCGTCTGGCGGTCGCCGGTGACCCAGAGATTGCCCGGGTCACCCTGCCTGACGCGCGCCAGGCATTCCGTGTTGGTGGAGGTCACCTCGCCCAGCGCCTCGTGGCGGAAGGCATCGAGGGAGTAGCGCCCCCCTCGCCCCAGTCGCATCAGAAGAAGGCCTTCGCCGCTGCCGTTGCAGCGGTGCCGAGCGGACCGCCGAACAGCACATAGGCCGTAACGAACAGGCCCGACGCGCCGAACACCAGCCGCAGTTCGCCGGAGGTGCGGCCGAACTCGCCGCGGGCTTCGTCGAACCACATCAGCTTGATGACGCGCAGGTAATAGTAGGCGCCGACGACGGAGGACAGCACACCGATGATCGCCAGCGCATAGAGCTTGGCTTCGATCGCCGCGACGAACACGAAGTACTTGGCGAAGAAGCCTGCGAGCGGCGGAATGCCGGCCAACGAGAACATCAGCGCCGTCATCACAAGCGCCATGAACGGCTTGGTCGATGCGAGACCGGCGAGATCCTCGACGTTCTCCACCGAGGTGCCGTCCTTGCGGCGCATCGACATGATGCAGGCGAAGGTGCCGAGCGTCATGACCATGTAGATCAGCATGTAGAGCGCGACACCGGAGACACCGGTTTCCGAGCCGGCGGCAAGACCGACCAGCGCGTAGCCCATGTGACCGATCGACGAATAGGCCATCAGGCGCTTGATGTTCTTCTGGCCGATGGCTGCGAACGATCCGAGCAGCATCGAGGCGATGGCGATGAACACGACGACCTGCTGCCAGTCAGCGAACACCGGCATGAAGGCTTCGGTGACAACGCGGACGAAGATCGCCATGGCGGCAACCTTGGGACCGGCAGCGAAGAAGGCCGTGACCGGGGTCGGCGCGCCTTCGTAGACGTCCGGCGTCCACATGTGGAACGGAACCGCCGAGATCTTGAACGCCAGACCGGCGAGGATGAAGACCAGGCCGAAAACGACACCGAGCGAGCGGGTTTCCGCCGTCAGCACGGCTGCAATGTTGTCGAGGCCGGTGTTGCCGGTGAAGCCGTAGACCAGCGACATGCCGTAGAGCAGCATGCCCGACGACAGGGCGCCCAGCACGAAGTATTTCAGGCCGGCTTCGGTCGAACGCAGGCTGTCGCGGTTGATGGCGGCGACGACGTAGAGCGCCAGCGACATCAGCTCGAGGCCGAGGTAGAGGGCGATCAGGTCGTTGGCCGAGATCAGCAGCATCATGCCGAGCGTTGCCAGCACCAGCAGGACCGGGAACTCGAAACGATCGAGCTGCTCGGAGCGGGCATTGCCGACCGTCATCACCAGAGCGGTGATCGAGCCGATCAGCGCAATCACCTTCATGAAGCGCGAGAACGGATCGAGGATGAAGGCGCCGCCCCAGGCTTCGCCTGCGGTCGGAACGAGAACGAGCCAGAGACCGGCGGCGATCATGATCGCCACGGCCAGACCGGTGACCGTCGGAGCCGACCGGTCACCCGAGAAGACGCCGATCATCAGGAGCGCCAGCGCGCCGATCGCAAGGATCAGCTCGGGCGTCGAGATCTGCAGGCTCGCGAGGAGGATTTCAGCAGTCATGTCCAGTCGTGTCCCGTTCAGTGCACTACGAGTGCAAGTTTCTGCGCAGCCTGCAGGGCAGCGGAGTAGTTGTTGATCAGCAGGTCAACCGAGGCGGCGGTCGCATCGAAGACCGGAGCCGGATAGACGCCGAAGAAGATCGTCAGCACCACCAGCGGGTAGAGAATGATCTTCTCGCGGGTCGTGAGGTCGAGCAGACCCTTGAGGCTTTCCTTCTCCAGCGCACCGAAGAGAACGCGGCGGTAGAGCCACAGCGCATAGGAGGCCGAGAGGATGACGCCGGTGGCGGCAAACAGTGCCACCCAGGTGTTGACGCGGAAGATACCGATGATCGTCAGGAACTCGCCGACGAAGCCGGAGGTGCCCGGCAGGCCGACATTGGCCATGGTGAAGACCATGAAGGCAACGGCATACTTCGGCATGTTGTTGACGAGGCCGCCATAGGCGGCGATCTCGCGGGTGTGCAGGCGATCGTAGATGACGCCGACGCAGAGGAACAGCGCGCCGGAGACGATGCCGTGCGACAGCATCTGGAAGATCGCGCCCTGCACGCCCTGCTGGTTGGCGGCAAAGATGCCCATCGTCACGTAACCCATGTGGGCGACCGAGGAGTAGGCGATCAGTTTCTTGATGTCCTCCTGCATCATTGCCACCAGCGAGGTGTAGATGATGGCCAGCACGGACAGCGTGAAGACGAAGGGCGCGAAGTAATCCGATGCCAGCGGGAACATGGCGAGCGAGAAGCGGATGAAACCGTAGCCGCCGAGCTTCAGCATGACGCCGGCCAGGATCACCGAGCCAGCCGTCGGCGCCTGCACGTGGGCATCAGGCAGCCAGGTATGCACTGGCCACATCGGCATCTTGACGGCGAAGGCGGCAAAGCAGGCCAGCCACAGCCATGTCTGCATGCCGGCCGGGAAGCCGAACTTCAAGAGCTCGACCATGTCGGTCGTGCCGGCCTGCCAGTACATCGCCATGATGGCGAGCATCGTCAGAACCGAGCCGAGCAGCGTGTAGAGGAAGAACTTGTAGGATGCGTAGACGCGATCCTTGCCGCCCCAGACGCCGATGATGATGAACATCGGGATCAGGGTCGCCTCGAAGAACACGTAGAAGAGAACGATGTCGAGCGACACGAAGACGCCGGTCATGACCACTTCCAGAAGCAGGAAGGCGATCATGTATTCCTTCAGGCGCTTCTGTACGGACTCCCAGCTTGCCAGCACGCAGAACGGCATGAGGAAGGTGGTGAGGATGACGAACAGCATCGAGATGCCGTCGACGCCGAGATGATAGGAGATCCCGGTGCCGAGCCAGCTGTGCTTCTCGACCATCTGGAAGCCCGGATTCGAATTGTCGAAGCCGATCCAGACGAACAGCGAGACGATGAAGGTGAAGACGGTCGTCAGCAGCGAGACGTTGAGGATGTTGCGGCGGCCGAAGGGGCCGTCCTCGCGCGTCAGCAGGAGGAGCACAACACCGACCAGCGGCAGGAAGGTGACCGTGGAAAGAATGGGCCAATCGGTCATCAGAAGGAACTCCCGAGCATCATCCAGGTGACGAGGGCGGCGATGCCGATCAGCATCGCGAACGCATAGTGATAAAGGTAGCCGGACTGCAGGCGCACGACACCGCGGGTAATGTCTGCGACGCGGGCGGCAATGCCGTTCGGGCCGTAGGCATCGATGACGGCGACGTCACCCTTTTTCCAGAGGAAGCGGCCAAGCGCCTTGGCGGAGCGGACGAAGAGGAAGTCGTAGAGCTCGTCGAAGTACCACTTGTTCAAGAGGAACTGGTAGAGCACCCGGTGGCTATCGGCCAGCCGCTTCGGTGTCGAGGGCGACTTGATGTACATGTACCAGGCAGTGACGAAACCGAGCGCCATGGCGATGAACGGGCTCCACTTGACCCACAGCGGGACGTGGTGGAACTCCTCCAGGATCTCGTTTTCCGGCAGCGTGAACAAAGCACCCTTCCAGAACTCGTTGTACTCGTGGCCGAAGAAGTGGCCCTCGAAGACGACGCCTGCAAACACCGCACCGAGCGCGAGGAAAGCGAGCGGCAGCAGCATGACCAGCGGCGATTCATGCACGTGGTGCATCACGTCCGACGAGGCGCGCGGCTTGCCGAAGAAGGTGAGGAACGCCAGGCGCCAGGAGTAGAAGCTGGTGAACAGCGCCGCGATGACCAGCAGCGTGAACGCGAAGCTGCCGACTGCCGAGTGCGAGGCGAAGGCCGATTCGATGATGACGTCCTTGGAGAAGAAGCCGGCAAAACCGAACATCGTACCCGGAATGCCGACGCCGGTCAGCGCCAGCGTGCCGATGGTCATTGCCCAGAACGTGTAGGGGATGTGCTTCCTGAGGCCGCCCATGTAGCGCATGTCCTGTTCGCCGTCGACGGCGTGGATCACCGAGCCGGCGCCCAAGAACAGCAGCGCCTTGAAGAAGGCGTGGGTGAACAGGTGGAACACGGCAGCACCATAGGCACCGACGCCGAGCGCCACGAACATGTAGCCGAGCTGCGAACAGGTCGAATAGGCGATGACGCGCTTGATGTCGTTCTGCACCAGACCGACAGTCGCGGCGAAGAAGGCGGTGATCGCACCGATGATGGTGACGACCGTCAGCGCATCCGGCGACAGTTCGAAAATCGGCGACATGCGGGCGACGAGGAAGACGCCGGCGGTGACCATGGTTGCGGCATGGATGAGCGCCGAGACCGGGGTCGGGCCTTCCATGGCGTCCGGAAGCCAGGTGTGCAGCAGGAACTGCGCCGACTTGCCCATGGCACCCATGAACAGCAGCAGGCAGACACCGGTCAGCGCATGCGCCTTGTCGAGCTGCATGCCGAACAGGTTGATGACGGCCTGGCCGGCATCGGCTGCACCTTCGGCCGGCAGATAGGTCGGCGCGGTGGCGAAGATGGTCTCGAAGTTGATCGAGCCGAACAGCACGAAGACGCCGGAGATGCCGAGCACAAAGCCGAAGTCGCCGACGCGGTTGACGATGAAGGCCTTCATCGCGGCAGCCGAGGCCGACGGCTTCTTGAACCAGAAGCCGATCAGCAGGTAGGACGCGAGACCGACGCCTTCCCAGCCGAAGAACATCTGCGCCAGGTTGTCGGAGGTCACCAGCATCAGCATGGCGAAGGTGAACAGCGACAGGTAGGCGAAGAAGCGCGGCCGATGCGGATCGTGGTGCATGTAGCCGATCGAGTAGAGATGGACGAGCGTCGACACCGAGTTGACGACGACGAACATCACCGCCGTCAGCGTATCGATGCGGAAGGCCCACTCGAAGTCGAGGCCGCCGGACTGGATCCAGCGCAGCACCGGCACCTTGATCACTTCGTGTCCCTCGCCGTGAGCGAGCGCGACGTTGAAGAAGACGATCCAGGACAGCACGGCGGCGATGATCATCAGACCGGTGGTGATGTATTCCGATGCCTTGGCGCCGATCGAACGGCCGAACAGGCCGGCGACCAGGAAGCCGATCAGGGGGAGAAAGACGATAGCCTTGTAGATCATGACCTGATCAGCCCTTCATCATATTGATGTCTTCGACCGCGATGGAGCCGCGGTTGCGGTAGAAGACCACGAGAATTGCCAGACCGATCGCCGCTTCCGCCGCCGCGACGGTGAGGATGAACAGCGCGAAGACCTGGCCGACGATGTCATTCAGGAAGGACGAGAACGCCACCATGTTGAGGTTGACCGAGAGCAGGATGAGCTCCACCGACATCAGAATGATGATGACGTTCTTCCGGTTGAGAAAGATGCCGAAGATGCCGAGCGTAAAGAGGACGGCGCTGACGGTCAGGTAGTGAGAAAGTCCGATTTCCATTTTCGCTGTTCCTTGATCGCGCGCTCAGAGACCCTGGCCCGGCTTGACCTTGACCACTTCGACGGCCGTTGCCGGCGTCCGGGCGACCTGCTTGGAGATATCCTGGCGCTTGATGTTCTCCCGGTGACGCAGCGTCAGCACGATCGCGCCGACCATCGCCACGAGAAGCACGAGGCCGGCCACCTGGAAGAAGTAGACGTAGTTCGTATAGAGCACGTCGCCGAGGGCCGCGGTGTTGGTGCGGTCGGCAGGCGACGGGATCGGCATGGTGATCGACTGGGCAGCTTCCGGCGTCAGCACCGCACCGCCGACGACGACGATCAGTTCAGCCGCAAGGATCAGCCCGACCAGCGCGCCAACCGGCGCATATTGGAGGAAGCCGGAGCGCAGCTGGCCGAAGTCGATGTCGAGCATCATGACGACGAAGAGGAAGAGGACCGCCACCGCGCCGATGTAGACGACGAGCAGGATCATCGCCAGGAATTCGGCGCCGGTCAGCAGGAACAGGCCCGCAGCGTTGAAGAACACCAGGATCAGGAAGAGCACGGAATGCACCGGGTTCCTGGCCGAGATGACCATGAACGCCGACGCCACCGCGACGAAGGCGAACAAATAGAAGAAAACAGCCTGCAAACCCATGGTGGTGCCTTTTCGTCTTCCCCGGCGAGGCTTGTCGAGAACCCTCACCGTCAAAACCTGGCGGTCGTTCACCGGCCAGGCATATACTTGATCCGAGATCCGGCACCCGCGCGGGCGCCGGCAGTTCCATTCATCAGCGGTACGGCGAGTCCTGCGCGATGTTGCGCGCGATCTCGCGCTCCCACCGGTCGCCGTTGTCGAGCAGCCGCTGCTTGTCGAAGTACAGTTCTTCGCGGGTCTCGGTGGAGAATTCGAAGTTCGGTCCCTCGACGATCGCATCGACCGGGCAGGCTTCCTGGCAGAAGCCGCAATAGATGCACTTCACCATGTCGATATCGTAACGCACCGTGCGCCGCGTGCCGTCATTGCGGCGCGGACCAGCCTCGATGGTGATGGCCTGGGCCGGACAGATCGCCTCGCACAACTTGCAGGCAATGCAGCGTTCCTCGCCGTTCGGATAGCGGCGCAGCGCATGCTCGCCACGGAAGCGCGGCGAGACCGGGCCCTTCTCGAACGGGTAGTTGATGGTCGCCTTCTGCTTGAAGAAGTAGCGCATCGACAGGAAGAACGCCGAAACGAACTCCTTCAAAAACAGCGAACTGACCGATTGTGCCAGACTTGCCATTGTTATTCTCCAGTTAAGCCGCGCGGCGGCGCCAGATCAGGCGCCGGCCGTCAGCTTGATGACGAATGCAGTGATGATGACCATGGCGAGCGACAGCGGCAGGAACACCTTCCAGCCGAGACGCATGAGTTGGTCATAGCGGTAGCGCGGAACGAAGGCTTTCACCATGGCGAACATGAAGAAGACGAAACCGGCCTTCAGGATGAACCAGATGATGCCCGGGACCCAGTTGAGGATCCAGATGTCGACCGGAGGAAGCCAGCCGCCAAGGAAGAGGATCGTCGTCAGCGAGCAGATGAGCAGGATGGCGGCGTATTCGCCAAGCATCAGCATCATGTACGGGGCGGACGAGTACTCGACCATATAACCGGCGACGAGTTCCGATTCGGCTTCCGGAAGGTCGAAGGGCGGACGGTTGGTTTCGGCCAGACCCGAAATGAAGAAGATGATGAACATCGGGAACAGCACCAGCCAGTGCCAGTCGAGGAACGAGGCCGGCAGGCCGACGGCCGTGCCGATACCCGTCGTCTGGGCATTGACGATGTCCGTGAGGTTCAGCGATCCGACGCACAGGAGGACGGTGACAATGACGAAACCGATCGAGACTTCGTAGGAGACCATCTGTGCCGCCGAGCGCAGCGCACCGAGGAACGGATATTTCGAGTTCGACGCCCAGCCCGACATGATGACGCCGTAGACTTCCAGCGACGAGATGGCGAAGACGTAGAGGATGCCGACATTGATGTTGGCGATCACCCAGTTCTGGTTGAGCGGAATGACCGCCCACGTGGCGAGCGCCAAGGTCACGGAAACAAGCGGTGCCAGCAGGAAGACGCCCTTGTTGGCGCCGGCCGGGATGATCGGCTCCTTAAAGACGAACTTCAAAAGGTCGGCGAACGACTGGAACAGGCCGAAGGGACCGACGACGTTCGGACCGCGGCGCAGCTGGACGGCTGCCCAGATCTTGCGGTCGGCGAGCAGGATGTAGGCGATGAAGACCAGCAGGCAGACGAGCAGCAACAGGGACTGTCCGATCATGACGATCGCCGGCCAGAGATAGGTCGAGAAGAAGCTGTCCATGTGTCTGAGCCTTTACTCTGCCGCAGCCTTGAAGTTGTTGCGGGCCAGTGCCGAACACTCGGCCATCACGGCCGAAGCACGTGCGATCGGGTTCGTCAGATAGAAGTCTTTGATCGGCGACGCAAACACGGACTTGGTCAAGCTCACCGGTTTTTTCGAGAGCGTTGCAATCTGGTCTGCGGTGCCTTGAGCGATTTCGTCCAGCGCCTTGAAGTGCGGATGGGCCGCATAGAGCCTCTGGCGCAGCTGCGACAGCGAATCATAGGGCAGCTTCTTGCCGAGCACGTCGGAGAGCGCGCGGATGATCGCCCATTCCTCGCGGGCTTCGCCCGGTGCGAAACCGGCACGGTTGCCCATCTGGACGCGGCCTTCGAGGTTGACCCAGGTGCCCGACTTTTCCGTGTAGGCGGCGCCTGGCAGGATGACGTCGGCCTGGTGCGCCCCGGCATCGCCGTGGCTGCCGATGTAGACGGTGAAGCGTGCGTGCTTGGAGGCAAACTCCATCTCGTCGGCGCCGAGCAGGAACAGCACGTCCATCGAGCGCAGCATGGTGGCAGCATTGGCGCCGTTCGGACCCGGTACGAAGCCCACATCCAGACCACCGACACGCGATGCGGCTGTGTGCAGGACGCCAAAGCCGTTCCAGCCCTCGGTGATGGCACCGACGGTCTGCGCCAGCGAGGCGGCTGCGGCAACGACGCTATCGCCGTCATCGCGGGTCAGCGCGCCGGAGCCGACGATGATCATCGGGTTCTTGGCGTTGCGCAATGTGTCGACGAAGGCATGCGAACCGCCGACCAGGTCGTTCAGCGTCTCCGGGCCAGCACCGAGATAGCTGTACTGGTAGCGCAGGTCGCCGGCTTCGCCGATCACGCCGATCGGGAAGTTGCCGCGCCGCCAGCGCTTGCGGATGCGGGCGTTGAGCACCGAGGCTTCGAAGCGCGGGTTGGCGCCGATGAGCAGCAGCGCGTCGGCGTCCTCGATACCCTGGATCGTCGGGTTGAAGATGTAGCTGGCGCGACCGAGCGACGGATCGAGCTTGGCACCGTCCTGGCGGCAGTCCATGTTTTCCGAGCCGAGCGAACCGAGCAGTTCCTTCAGCGCGTACATCTCCTCGACCGACGCAAGGTCGCCCGCGATGGCGCCGACGCGGGCGCCGGTCGTCGAGGCAACGGCGGTCTTGATGGCCGAGAAGGCTTCCGCCCAGGTGGCCGGCTGCAGGCGGCCGTCACGGCGCACGTAAGGCCGGTCGAGACGCTGGCTCTTCAGGCCATCCCAGATGAAGCGGGTCTTGTCGGAGATCCACTCTTCGTTCACCTGCTCGTTGACGCGCGGCATGATGCGCATGACTTCGCGGCCACGGGTATCGACGCGGATCGCCGAGCCGACGGCATCCATAACGTCGATCGATTCGGTCTTACCGAGTTCCCACGGACGGGCGGTGAAGGCGAACGGACGCGAGGTGAGCGCACCGACGGGGCAGAGGTCGATGACATTGCCCTGCAGCTCGGATGTCATGGCGTGTTCGAGATAGGTGGTGATCTCGGCATCCTCGCCGCGACCGATCAGACCGAGCTCGGAAATGCCGCCGACTTCCGTGGTGAAGCGGACGCAGCGCGTGCAGTGGATGCAGCGGTTCATCACCGTCTTCACCAGCGGGCCGATATACTTGTCTTCGACGGCACGCTTGTTCTCGGTGTAGCGCGAGGCGTCCATGCCGAAGGCCATCGCCTGGTCCTGCAGGTCGCATTCGCCGCCCTGGTCGCAGATCGGGCAATCCAGCGGATGGTTGATCAGCAGGAATTCCATCACGCCTTCGCGGGCCTTCTTGACCATCGGCGTGTTGGTGAAGATTTCCGGCAGCTCACCATTCGGGCCGCCGCGCACGTCGCGGACACCCATGGC
Organism: Rhizobium sp. SAFR-030; assembly: GCF_059415005.1. NCBI lineage: Bacteria > Pseudomonadati > Pseudomonadota > Alphaproteobacteria > Hyphomicrobiales > Rhizobiaceae > Rhizobium > Rhizobium sp. SAFR-030. The sequence continues at coordinate 316,670 of NZ_JBPFDO010000001.1, forward strand.
GCAGGAGGCAGCCGGCTTCGGCGGTCCACCCTTCACCTCGATCAGACACATGCGGCAGTTTCCGGCCACCGAGAGGCGTTCATGGAAACAGAAGCGCGGCACTTCGGCGCCGGCTTCCTCACACGCCTGCAACAGCGTGAAGTGATCCGGAACCTCGATCTCTTTACCGTCAACCTTGAGCTTTACCATCGTCACTTACGTCCTGTTTCCAGTCCCCTGCCCTCTTGCGGAGGGTTTGGCGACACATTCCGTCACCGCAGCAGTGCCTTTGCCTGCGCGATCCAATTGTCTTTCGCAATGCGGCCATCGAGCCCCAGCTCACGGTCGAAATGCTCCACGTCCTTGTCCGACCAGGCCGCGATGTCCCGGTAGAGCCGGACGTCCATGCCGTTCAGCAGGCTTTCCAGCTTCGGGCCGATGCCCGAGATCTTCTTCAGGTCGTCAGCCGCCTTTGACGACCGGCGGGGCTTGCGCTTCTCGCCGGCCTTTTCGGCCACCGCCGCCGTCTTCGGCTCGGCGAGCCGCTTGCCAGGCTTCGCCGCGACCGACCTGGCCTTGACCGGCTTCGCCTTCGCGACGGCACTTGGCGCGGGCGCTGCCGGAGACGCCGGAGCGTCGGACGGCGCGGGCTCCTCGGCCGCTTCCGGCTTCGGCGAACCGGCTTCCGGCCTGGCGCCAGTGGCTTCCATCGCCGCCTGCATCATGCCGAAGAACAGATTGGCGAACTGCGCCGTCACGGCCATGCCGGCCGCGGTCGCCGCCGCCATCATCTCCATCGGATTGACCGGCGCACTGTCGGCGAAGGGCAAGGTGAAGCCGAGCGATGGCTTTTCAGCCGCTTTCGGATCCTTGCCCTGGTCGCCGTCGCCGGTCATTCGCCTTACTCCGCTGCCTCCAGCACCGCGCCTTCGCGGGTGGCATTCGCCGTGTACTGATCGATGCGCTTTTCGATTTCCGGGCGGAAGTTGCGGATCAGGCCCTGGATCGGCCATGCGGCCGCATCGCCCAGAGCGCAGATGGTGTGCCCTTCGATCTGCTTCGTCACCTGGAACAGCATGTCGATCTCGCGCTTCTGCGCGTTGCCCCTCACCATACGCTCGACGACGCGCATCATCCAGCCGGTGCCTTCGCGGCAAGGCGTGCACTGACCGCAGCTCTCATGCTTGAAGAAGGCCGCGATACGCCAGATCGCCTTGATGATGTCCGTCGACTTGTCCATGACGATCATGCCGCCGGTGCCGAACGAGGACTTCACCTCGCGCATGCCGTCGAAGTCCATGATCGCATCCGCCATGTCCTCGCCCTTGACGACCGGACAGGATGCGCCACCCGGGATGACTGCCAGGAGATTGTCCCAGCCGCCGCGAATACCACCGCAGTGGCGGTCGATCAACTCGCGGAACGACAGGCCCATGGCTTCCTCGAAGGTGCACGGCTTGTTGACGTGGCCGGAGACCATGAACAGCTTGGTGCCGACATTGTTGGCGCGGCCGATCGACGAGAACCAGGCGCCGCCGCGGCGCAGGATGGTCGGCGCAACGGCAATCGATTCGACGTTGTTGACGGTCGTCGGGCAGCCGTAGAGACCCATATTGGCCGGGAACGGCGGCTTCAGGCGCGGCTGGCCCTTCTTGCCCTCAAGGCTTTCGAGCAGCGCTGTCTCTTCGCCGCAGATGTAGGCGCCGGCGCCGTGGTGGACGTAGATGTCGAAATCCCAGCCGCACTTGTTGTTGCCGCCGAGAAGACCGGCATCGTAGCACTCGTCGATCGCCGCCTGCAGCGCTTCACGCTCGCGCATGTATTCGCCGCGCACGTAGATGTAGGCGGTGTGGGCGCCCATTGCGAAGCCGGCGATGACGCAGCCCTCGATCAGCGTATGCGGATCGTGGCGCATGATATCGCGGTCCTTGCAGGTACCCGGCTCGGATTCGTCGGCATTGACGACGAGGTAGTGCGGACGGCCGTCGGATTCCTTCGGCATGAACGACCACTTGAGACCGGTCGGGAAGCCGGCGCCACCACGACCACGAAGACCGGAGGCCTTCATCTCGTTGATGATCCAGTCACGACCCTTCTCGATGATCTGCTTCGTGCCATCCCAGTGGCCACGGCTCATCGCGCCCTTCAGCGACTTGTCCTTGAGGCCGTAGATGTTGGTAAAGATGCGATCCTGATCTTTCAACATGATCTATTCCACCAGTCCGCCGCCCTCAACGGGCCGGCTCTTCGAATTCATCGGGCGCCCGAGACCGGGCACGGTCCAGACCGGGATCACTCGCCGGTTTCGGACGTCGTCTTCTTGCGCGTTCTCTTCGGCTTTGCCGTCCCGGCGATCTCGCTGCCTTCGGCCGGTGCGCCTTCGGCAGTGCTGCCGACGGTCTTCGGATCCGGATCGGACGCCTTGGTGCCGGACAGCGGCTGGGCTTCGGCAGCCTTGACGTTCTGCTCGGCGGCGGCCGGAGCGGTTGCCGGCGTCTTCAGCGACGCATCGGTTTCCGGCGCGGTATCCTTGGGACGGCCCGCATCGGCCGGCGGCACACTGACGGCTGCATCCGGCGCTTCCGGCTGGGCGTCGAGGTTGGTGCGGACGGGCCTGATCTCTTCGGTCAGCGTCACCGGCGCGCCTTCCGGCGCCGAAGTGTTGCGATCGATCTGCGGGCCGGTTCTGACGTCGGCGCCGTTGCCTGCCTCGAACGCGTCGATAATTTCTTCCAGACGCTCCGGCGTCAGGTCTTCATAGGCATCCTTGAAGATCATCACCATCGGCGCGTTGACGCAGGCGCCCTGACATTCGACTTCTTCCCAGGACAGCGTGCCAGATGCGTTCTGGACCAGCGGATCGTGGTGGATCTTGCGGCGGCAGACATCCATCAGCGCTTCCGAGCCGCGCAGCATGCACGGCGTGGTGCCGCAGACCTGGATATGGGCGCGCGTGCCGATCGGCTTCAGCTGGAACTGGGTGTAGAAGGTCGCCACTTCGAGCACGCGGATGAACGGCATGTCGAGCTTCTGGGCGACGAACTCGATCGCCGCACGGGTAACCCAGCCGTCCTGTTCCTGGGCGCGCATCAGCAGCGGGATAACCGCCGACTGCTGGCGACCCTCGGGATATTTGCGGATCGTCGCCTCAGCCCACACCGCATTGTCGGTGGAGAAGGCAAAGGCTGCCGGCTGGACTTGATCTTCGGCTAGTCGACGAACGGACATTCTTTCTCACGCCTTATCAATTGATCGATGCACAACGCGTCTTCGCGACATTGACGAATTCGCAGGCATAGCCCGACGTGCCCTTCTGCATGAAGACAATCAGCTTCGATCCATTGGGCACGGCAGACTTGATTTCATACTCCCGGGAGAGAAGTTCCGCCATGGTGGCATCCGCCCCGCCGCGCGACGCCGTGTCGACCGGACCGGTCTGCGACTGCGCGACGGCAGGCAGAGCGGCGGCGACAAGGCCAGCGCTGAGGACGAGACGACGCATCAGCGGTCAACCTCTCCGAACACGATGTCGAGCGAGCCGAGCACCGCCGACACGTCGGCGAGCTGGTGGCCGCGGCAGATGAAGTCCATCGCCTGCAGATGTGCATAGCCCGGAGCGCGGATCTTGCAGCGATACGGCTTGTTGGTGCCGTCGGCGACGAGATAGACGCCGAATTCGCCCTTCGGCGCTTCGACTGCCGCGTAGACCTCGCCTTCCGGCACGTGGAAGCCTTCGGTGTAGAGCTTGAAGTGGTGGATCAGCGCTTCCATCGACCGCTTCATCTCGCCGCGCTTCGGCGGCACCACCTTGCCGTCGACCGACGAGATCGGGCCGGTCTTGGCGTCAGACAGCAGGCGGTTGACGCACTGCTTCATGATCTTCACCGATTCGCGCATTTCGATCATACGGATCAGGTAGCGGTCGTAGCAGTCGCCGTTCTTGCCGATGGCGATGTCGAAATCGAGGTCCGCATAGCACTCGTAGGGCTGCGACTTGCGCAGGTCCCACTTGGCGCCGGAGCCGCGAACCATGACGCCGGAGAAGCCCCAGGCCCAGGCGTCTTCGAGCTTCACCACGCCGATATCGACATTGCGCTGCTTGAAGATGCGGTTGTCGGTGATCAACTCATCGATGTCGTCGAGCGCCTTCGGGAAGGCGTCGCACCACTTGCCGATATCCTCGACCAGCTCGACCGGCAGATCCTGATGGACGCCGCCGGGACGGAAATAGGCGGCGTGCATGCGCGAGCCCGAGGCGCGCTCATAAAACACCATCAGCTTCTCGCGCTCCTCGAAGCCCCAGAGCGGCGGCGTCAGCGCGCCGACGTCCATCGCCTGCGTCGTGACGTTGAGCAGATGCGACAGGATGCGGCTGATTTCGGAATAGAGGACGCGGATCAGCTGACCGCGGATCGGCACGCCGATGCCGAGCAGCTTTTCGATCGCCAGACAGTAGGCGTGCTCCTGGTTCATCGGCGCGACGTAATCCAGCCGGTCGAAATAGGGCAGCGCCTGAAGATAGGTCTTGGCTTCAATCAGCTTTTCGGTACCCCGGTGAAGGAGGCCGATATGCGGATCGACGCGCTCGACGATTTCGCCGTCCAGTTCCAGAACCAGACGCAGCACGCCATGCGCGGCCGGATGCTGGGGTCCGAAATTGATGTTGAAGTTGCGGACGTTGTGTTCTGTCATCTTAGCGCTCCGCGCATCGAGGCAACAGCCATCAGGCAGTAGCCATTAGGGCATTTATTCACTCGTGCGACCATTCCGTTCATCCTGCAAACTGCGGATCAGCGACCACAGCATTTTCCCGACTTCGTCGCTTAGCGATATCGACTTGACCACCCGTCGTTCCAACATCAGGGCGAGCCGTACGCTCAGGAGCAAATGCGTTTCCAACTCGTTCAGAGAGCCTTGAGCTATCTTCAAATGCTGCACATATGCACCTGTCGAATGTCGTCCGTAACCTTCCGCAATATTCGCCGGCACAGAGACCGCCGCCCGCTTGATCTGCGAACCAAGCCCGTAGGTTTCGTTCGCAGGAAGGTCACGTGAGAGCTCGTAACTCTCCACCGCAAGATCCATCGCGCGTTGCCACACCTTCAGGTCCCGGTAAGAGTTGATCGTCGTCTGACTGCTCCTTGTTGCTACTGCCTACTGCCTACTGCCTACTGCCTTACGGCTGCTTGGCCTTCTCGTCACCCGGCAGCACATAGTCGGTGCCTTCCCAGGGGCTCAAGAAATCGAAGCTGCGGAATTCCTGGCGAAGTTCGACGGGCTCGTAGACGACGCGCTTGGCGCTGTCGTCATAGCGAACTTCGACGAAACCAGTCAGCGGGAAATCCTTGCGCAGCGGATGCCCCTCGAAACCGTAGTCGGTGAGGATGCGGCGCAGATCCGGATGGCCGGTGAACAGGATGCCGTAGAGATCCCAGGCTTCGCGCTCGAACCAGTCGGCGCCCGGATAGACGGCGCAGGCGGACGGCACGGCTTCGTCTTCGGCGACCTCGACCTTGATCCGCACGCGCATGTTCTGGCGCGGCGACAGGAGGTGGTAGACGACGTCGAAGCGACGCTCGCGCTGCGGCCAGTCGACGCCGCAGATATCGACGAAGTTGATGAAGCCCGCCTCCGCATCGTCGCGCAGGAAGGTCAGCAGCTGGATCAGCTTGTCGGCTTCGACCTTCAGCGTCAGTTCGCCGAAGGAGATGGTGGCGGATTCGACCAGACCCGGCCGCACTTCGGCCAGGTAGGAAGCGAATTCGTTCAGGGCTTCACTCATCACTCTGTCCTTGCCCTTTAGCGCTCGATCGTTCCGGTGCGACGGATCTTCTTCTGCAGCAGAAGCACGCCGTAAAGCAGTGCTTCTGCCGTGGGGGGACAGCCCGGCACATAGATGTCCACCGGCACGACGCGGTCGCAGCCACGCACCACCGAGTAGGAATAGTGGTAATAGCCACCGCCGTTGGCACAGGACCCCATGGAGATGACGTAACGCGGCTCCGGCATCTGGTCATAGACCTTGCGCAGCGCCGGCGCCATCTTGTTGGTCAGCGTGCCGGCGACGATCATCACGTCGGACTGGCGCGGCGAGGCGCGTGGCGCGAAGCCGAAACGCTCGACGTCGTAACGCGGCATCGACAGCTGCATCATCTCGACGGCGCAGCATGCGAGACCGAAGGTCATCCACATCAGCGAGCCGGTACGGGCCCAGTTGATCAGTTCGTCGGTCGAGGTGACGAGAAAGCCCTTGTCGGCGAGTTCGTTGTTGATCTCGCCGAAGAACGCGTCGTCGCTGCCGATCGGCTTGCCGGTGGCGGGATCGATGATCCCCTTGGACTGCGGCGCGACCAGGGTCGTAGTGCGATCTGCTACTCCCATTCCAGCGCTCCTTTCTTCCATTCATAGATAAAGCCGATGGTCAGCACGCCGAGGAAGACCATCATGGACCAGAAGCCGAACCAGCCGATCTCCCCGAACGACACGGCCCAGGGGAACAGGAAGGCGACCTCGAGGTCGAAAATGATGAACAGGATCGACACCAGGTAAAAGCGAATGTCGAACTTCATACGCGCATCGTCGAAGGCGTTGAAGCCGCACTCATAGGCGGACAGTTTCTCCGGATCCGGCGACTTGTAGGCCACAGCGAACGGCGCGATCAGAAGCGCCAAGCCGATCACGAGGGAAATGCCTATGAAAATCGCGATCGGGACATAGGAACTGAGAAGTTCTGTCATGGTATTCGATCCCTGCTTGCCAAGCGGTGCCGGGCGGCACAAAAGCGAATGCGCGGCAAGCGAACGTGCATTGCAACAAGCCGTGACTAGCGCAGGCGTGACCCGGGCGCAAGACATTTTCAGAGCCTGCTCCCGCACCAAAATGACACAGACCGCGACACTTGCCACGTAGACACAGAGACCGGCCCTGGAACCCGCCGCTGCGTCGAAACGCGCACCGCATCCGGTGATGAAGACCTGGGTGCGCGACCGATGCGAAGCCTGTCAGCGCCCCGCCAAGAAAACCTTGCCCAGGCACGGCGCCCCGCACTCAGCGGAGATAAGAAGCCGTTGCGGGCCTCGCAACGACATCCAGCGTACAGACCGGCTGCAGATCTTTTAGCGGAAGCTCACGCGAAACGCACCTACTGGATGGCGGCATTGGCACAATCGGCTGTGTTGGCGGTTGGGCGGCGGCAACAAGGAGGAAGTCACATGACCAGCCAGGAGAAAATCAGCACCGGCGCCAACGATCGCTCGCGCGACGCCTCGATCGGGCAATCGGCAGAAGGCCTGCCGGACGACAGCGGTACGACGATGCCGGTAGACGACGCGCAGGTAGAGGCGGTCCGCCGCAAGCTCGGCGCCGGCGGAGGATCAGACCAGGGAGCCGACAGGGACCAGCAGGACGCGCGGCAGGCGCTGAAGCGGCAGGTGGACGAAGAAATCAAGGCGTCCGAGCGAGGCTCCGAGTAGCGATCCGGCATCGGCGCGGGCGGCGGCGGCGAACGCTACGCCGCCCGGACCCTTCGAAGGCATTGTGCGTGGGAACTAGCGAGCCTGTTTGTCGCTGGGCGTCTGCGCTTCGCCGGGCTGCTGCTCCAGACCCTTGCCCTCGGCTTCGCCCTGCTTCAGGTCTCGGTCCGAGCCGATTCGCTCCAGCCCTGCGTCCTTCACGTCGAGCGATCCGCCGGTGGTCGTGGATTTACTGTCTCGGTCTGCCATGGTCGATCGATTCTCCGTTGCTGTCCGGAGATCCAACCGCCCGCAGCCATCGATGTTCCGGACGAGGATCGCCCGGATGGCTGGAAGACAGATGCGGGATGGGGATTCTCTGGGGATATGACCAAGCGAGGAATGGCGCGAGTGACGGGGCTCGAACCCGCGACCTCCGGCGTGACAGGCCGGCACTCTAACCAACTGAGCTACACCCGCGCATTTCCTTGATTTTCGTTTTTTGAATGGCGCGAGTGACGGGGCTCGAACCCGCGACCTCCGGCGTGACAGGCCGGCACTCTAACCAACTGAGCTACACC
>NZ_JBPFDO010000001.1:324780-1111664 GCF_059415005.1 Rhizobium sp. SAFR-030
CGCGCATTTCAAAGGGGCGAAAACCGGCCCCGCCGACCGGCATAACCAGTCGATGAGCGGGTCTCTAAGGGGTTCGCCGATGGGTGTCAAGCGGCTTCGAAGACAAAACCGTGACGGAAGAAAATTTGCACAGAGCACGCCTCCCCCGCCCGCTTCGCCGCTGGGGATTTCCACGTCGAGGCCGCCTGGCAAAGCCCGTGCGCCACAGGCATTTGCGCCAGATCGGTGGTGCTGCCACTCAAAAAAAATCGCATTTGGCCATAAATACTCTTGCGTCTTTTCCGCGATCCGCATAGATCACGGCCACCGACGCGGCGGACTTGATCCGGCCAGCGAGCGGGCGATTAGCTCAGTTGGTAGAGCGCCTCGTTTACACCGAGGATGTCGGCGGTTCGAGTCCGTCATCGCCCACCATTCTTTTCCTCATTGATGATTTGATCGATGTCTGGCGGCGACTGATGTGATCTGAGCCATCTCGACGGTTCAATCGTTCTGCGTACCGCTTCCTTCCTCTGCTCGGCTGGCCTCTCGGCCAACTCTTCCACAGGTGGATAGATCTGCAGGAATCCCCCGACCCTTGCCGCTGTGGTGACGCTGTTGAAGCTCCCGAGCGAAGAATTCGGTACGATCGATTCGCCTTTCTCGCGTTCCATTCGGGCTGGACACTGCCCGTCCCGTCTGCCAAAAGCGCGGCCGGGGGCGCGACCGCCGTTATCTTTAGAACGGGGTCGGGCGGCAGATTGACGTCACGTTGCTGACACGAGACCACGTGGCCGCCCCCACTTCCCCTTCACATACGACCCACCGACTGGCTGACGACTCGCAGACGCCACCTGCGATGTGGATAGGCCTGTCGGAAGTGCACCCCTTCAGAGCTGCAGCGCGTCGCGATTGTCGAGATACCAGTCGACGAACGCCCGGACCCCCTGCTCCAGCCCGGTTTCCGGCTTGCCGCCGGTCAGCGCCACCAGCAGGTCGGGGCTGGCATAGGTGCGCGGCACGTCACCCTGCTGCATCGGCAGCAGTTTCTTAGCTGCCGGGCGGCCCATCACCTTCTCGATGGTCTCGACGAAATCCAGCAGGCCGACGGGCTGGCCGCCGCCGACATTGACGACCCGGTAGGGCGCCTGGCGCGACAGCGTGTCGGTGACACCCGCCGTCTCCACCCGGTTGGTCTCGTTCGGCACCACCTTCGACAGGGCGATGATGCCGGAGACCAGGTCGTCAATGTAGGTGAAGTCGCGGCTCATCCGGCCTTCGCCGTAGATCTCGATCTCGTCGCCCTCCAGCATGGCCTTGACGAACTTGAAGAGCGCCATGTCCGGACGGCCCCAGGGCCCGTAGACGGTGAAGAAGCGGAATGCGGTAGTCGGTACCTTGTGCAGATGCGCATAGGCGTGCGCCATCAGCTCGGTCGATTTCTTCGTCGCAGCATAGAAGGTCAGCGGCTCGTCGGCACGGTCGGCCTCGGCAAACGGGATCTTGTCATTGGCGCCGTAGACGGACGAGGTGGAGGCGAGCATCAGGTGGCCGACGTTCACGCGCCGGGCAAGCTCCAGGACGTTCCAGGTGCCGACGAGGTTGGAATCGAGATAGGCCTTGGGGTTTTCGTTGCTGTAGCGGACGCCGGCCTGCGCAGCGAGGTGAACAAGCACGTCCGGCGTCCCCTCGTCCAGCACCGCCTCCAGCCGCGCCTGATCCTCCAGCATGCCGATCACCGGGCGGAAGCTTGGAAACTGCGCGAGCGCCGCGTGACGGGCCTCCTTGAGGCGCAGATTATAGTAAGCGGTCATCCCGTCGAACCCGGTCACCCGATGACCCTCCTCCAGAAGCCTGCGGGCAAGATGAAATCCGATGAAGCCTGCGGTTCCGGTGATGAGGTAATGCATGGTCTGTCGCGCTCCGTCTGATGGCGGCGGATAGAAGACCATTCGTTCCGAGGATGCAACCTCTGCCTTGCCGCCGTCCGACGTGTAGCAGGCGGCCGGAACGTGGCTGCCGGAACAAAAAAAGACCCGGCGCCAGGCACCGGGTCTCGAAGCTCGATTATGATGATCGCCGCGCAGCGGGCGCGGCAAAAACAGCTTAGCTGTTGACGGCGTCCTTCAGGCCCTTGCCGGCCGAGAACTTCGGGACATTACGGGCCGGGATATCGACTTCAGCGCCGGTCGAGGGGTTACGGCCCTTCGACGCTTCGCGGCGCGAAACGGAGAAGCTGCCGAAACCGGCGAGACGAATGTCACCACCGTTCTTGAGTTCAGCCTGGACGGTTTCAAACACGGCATCGACAGCCGATGCAGCATCAGCCTTGGAGAGTCCGGCCTTCTCGGCAACGGCGGATACCAATTCGTTCTTGTTCATGTTTCCACCCCTTTCAATGGGTTCACACACACGGATCAGTCGGGCGACTCTTGCCTTCGACGACCCCTTCGCAATCCCCAAAAGCTCCGGGATGGCCTGAAAAACAAGGGGGTTCGCGGTGTTTGCACAAAAAAGGCCGGCGAAATGCCGGCCTTTTTTTCATTCACGTGTCATTTCCACAGGCTGGCCCGGTCAGTGGGCGAGCGAAGCACCGTTGTCGTCGACGCCTTCGACGGTGGCGATCACCGGCGTTTCCACCGTGCCGTCCCATTCGATCGCCTCCGGCTGGCGCACCAGAGCATGCCTGATCACCTCGCCCATGCGGGATACCGGGATGATCTCCATGTTGTTCTTCACGTTATCCGGGATGTCCGCCAGATCCTTGGCGTTCTCTTCCGGAATCAGCACCTTCTTGATGCCACCGCGAAGCGCTGCAAGCAGCTTTTCCTTCAGGCCGCCGATCGGCAGGACGCGACCACGCAGGGTGATCTCGCCCGTCATCGCAACGTTCTTGTCGACCGGGATCCCGGTCATGATCGAAACGATGGCGGTTGCCATGGCGACACCGGCGGACGGTCCGTCCTTCGGGGTTGCGCCTTCCGGCACGTGGACGTGGATGTCCGACTTGTCGAAGCGCGGCGGCTCGATGCCGAAATCGACGGCGCGGGAGCGGACGTAAGACGCCGCTGCCGAAATCGATTCCTTCATCACTTCCTTCAGGTTGCCGGTGACCGTCATGCGGCCCTTGCCCGGCATCAGCACGCCTTCGATCGTCAGCAGTTCGCCACCGACTTCCGTCCACGCCAGACCCGTCACCACGCCGACCTGATCCTCGCGCTCGGCTTCGCCATGGCGGAAGCGCGGCACGCCCAGGTAATCGTGGATGTTCTCAGCCGTGACCTCGATCGACTTCGCCTTGCCCTTGATGATCTCGGTGACCGCCTTGCGGGCGAGCTTCATCAGTTCGCGCTCAAAGTTACGAACACCGGCTTCGCGGGTGTACTGCTGGATGACCGCCATCAGCGCATCGTCGCTGACGGAGAATTCCTCCGGCTTCAACGCATGCTCCTTGATGGCCTTCGGCAGCAGGTGCCGCTTGGCGATCTCGCGCTTTTCGTCCTCGGTGTAGCCGGCGATCCGGATGATCTCCATGCGGTCCATCAGCGGCGCCGGGATGTTGAGCGTGTTGGCCGTGGTGATGAACATCACGTCCGACAGGTCGTATTCCACCTCCAGGTAGTGATCCATGAAGGTCGAGTTCTGCGCCGGGTCGAGCACTTCGAGCAGGGCCGACGACGGATCGCCGCGATAATCCTGGCCCAGCTTGTCGATCTCATCGAGGAGGAACAGCGGGTTGGACTTCTTCGCCTTCTTCATCGACTGGATGACCTTGCCGGGCATCGAGCCGATATAGGTGCGGCGGTGACCGCGGATCTCGGCCTCGTCACGCACGCCGCCGAGCGCCATGCGCACGTATTCGCGGCCGGTCGCCTTGGCGATCGACTGGGCGAGCGAGGTCTTGCCGACGCCCGGAGGACCGACGAGGCAGAGGATCGGCCCCTTGATCTTGGTGGCACGCGCCTGAACGGCCAGATACTCGACAATGCGCTCCTTGACCTTGTCGAGGCCGAAGTGATCCTGCTCGAGGATCTTCTCGGCATTATTCAGGTCGGTCTTGATCTTCGACTTCTTGTTCCACGGAATGGTCAGCAGCCAGTCGAGATAGTTGCGCACGACGGTGGCTTCCGCCGACATCGGGCTCATCTGCTTCAGCTTCTTCAGTTCCGCATCCGCCTTTTCGCGGGCTTCCTTGGTCAGCTTAGTCTTGGAGATGCGCTCTTCCAGTTCGGCCATCTCGTCGCGGCCGTCTTCGCCGTCGCCGAGTTCCTTCTGGATCGCCTTCATCTGTTCGTTCAGGTAGTACTCACGCTGGGTCTTCTCCATCTGGCGCTTGACGCGCGAGCGGATGCGCTTCTCGACCTGAAGAACCGAGATCTCGCCTTCCATGAAGCCGAGCGCCTTTTCCAGACGCAGCTTGACGGAAACCGTTTCCAGCATTTCCTGCTTTTCGGTGATCTTGATCGACAGATGCGAGGCGACCGTGTCGGCGAGCTTCGAGTAATCCTCGATCTGGCTTGCGGCGCCCACCACTTCCGGCGAGATCTTCTTGTTCAGCTTGACGTAGTTCTCGAACTCCGAAACCACCGAGCGCGACAGTGCCTCGACCTCGACCGGCTCTTCTTCCGGCTCGGACAGGACCTTTGCGTGCGCCTCGTAGAATTCCTCGCGGTCGGTATAGGTGTCGATCTCGGCGCGTGCGCGGCCTTCGACCAGAACCTTGACGGTGCCATCGGGCAATTTCAGAAGCTGAAGAACGTTGGCAACCGTGCCGACCTTGTGGATGGCGGACGGTGCCGGATCGTCGTCACCGGCATTGATCTGGGTGACGAGCATGATCTGCTTGTCCGAACCCATGACCTCTTCCAGCGCGCGAATGGATTTTTCGCGCCCGACGAACAGAGGTACGATCATGTGGGGGAAGACCACAATGTCGCGCAAAGGCAGGACCGGATAGGCTTCCCCGCCAGGTGCCGCAGACGCTGTATTCGTCATGTCATTTCCTTTCACTCGTCCCGTTTCCGGGGACCGGCCCAGTCAGTTGGCTGGACGCTTTCTTTCCTCCCTAAAGTGGAGGTTCAGAATGATGTTTTCAAGCCTTACGCGTCGCACGCACCGCCGTTGCGGCAGCCTCAACCTTGCGCCGGGAGGCTTACGCGTGACTGTCTCGGCCGACATTTTGCAGACCGTTCGGCCGGTCGAGAGACGGCGCCCGGAAAGGGTTGCGGCCGACCGGTCGGCAGTCGAGGCACAGCCGCCGTCAGCTGCCATGCTGCCTGTGCCAGCCGACATGTGACGGCCGCGCCTGAGCAACAGCCATCACCTGAAGCCGACAGGGCCAAGGGCACGATCGCGCCCCCGGCCTTGGCAAAGCTCGGTCAGGCCGAAACGTTGGCCTTCTCGTCCTGGCGATCCGCGTAGATATACAGCGGACGGGCAGTGCCGCGAACCACGTCCTCGGAGATCACCACCTCCCGAACGCCTTCCAGCGTCGGAAGTTCGAACATCGTGTCGAGCAGGATCTTTTCCATGATCGAACGGAGGCCGCGGGCGCCGGTCTTGCGGGTGATCGCCTTCTTGGCGATTTCGCGAAGAGCGTCCTCGTGGAAGTTCAGTTCCACGTCTTCCATCTCGAACAGGCGCTGGTACTGCTTGACGAGCGCGTTCTTCGGCTCCGACAGGATCTGGATCAGTGCATCCTCGTCCAGATCTTCGAGCGTTGCCAGGACCGGCAGACGGCCGATGAATTCCGGGATGAGACCGAACTTCACCAGATCTTCCGGCTCCAGTTCGCGCAGCACTTCGCCGACCCGGCGCTCGTCCTGGGCGCGAACCGTCGCACCGAAGCCGATCGAGGTCTTTTCGCCACGCGCCGAGATGATCTTGTCCAGTCCGGCGAACGCGCCGCCGCAGATGAACAGGATGTTCGTCGTGTCGACCTGCAGGAATTCCTGCTGCGGATGCTTGCGGCCGCCCTGCGGAGGCACGGAGGCAACGGTGCCTTCCATGATCTTCAGGAGCGCCTGCTGCACGCCTTCGCCCGACACGTCACGGGTAATCGACGGATTGTCAGACTTGCGGCTGATCTTGTCGACTTCGTCGATATAGACGATGCCGCGCTGCGCCCGCTCGACATTGTAGTCGGCCGACTGCAGGAGCTTGAGGATGATGTTCTCGACGTCCTCGCCGACATAGCCGGCTTCGGTAAGCGTCGTTGCATCAGCCATGGTGAAGGGCACATCGATGATGCGGGCCAGCGTCTGGGCGAGATAGGTCTTGCCGCAGCCGGTCGGACCGACAAGCATTATGTTCGACTTCGCCAGTTCCACGTCGCCGTTCTTGGAGGCGTGCGCCAGGCGCTTGTAATGGTTGTGCACGGCGACGGAGAGGATCTTCTTCGCCTGCTTCTGGCCGATGACGTATTCATCGAGCACCTTGATGATGTCCTGCGGCGTGGGTACGCCGTCACGGGATTTCACCATCGAGGTCTTGTTCTCCTCGCGGATGATGTCCATGCACAATTCGACGCATTCATCGCAGATGAACACCGTCGGTCCGGCAATCAGCTTGCGGACTTCGTGCTGGCTCTTACCGCAGAACGAACAATACAACGTATTCTTGGAGTCGCCGCCGTTGCTGCCGCTGACTTTGCTCATATCACTTCCCTTCCAGCACACCGCCCGTCATACGGGCGCGGACACTTCGTTCGCCGGCCGGCAAAGCCTCGCAGGAAGCTTTGCCCGCCGTGCTCCTGGGGTACTCTACCGGATGGAACCTGTCGGCCCCGGCCCGGTGGCAACGAAAACCCCGTCCAGACCGCACGCTATGTCATAATGATTCAACACAGCATTAATAGGTACTATTAGCGCGTTCGCAGCCAGTTGAAACCCCTGTTTTCAGTCACAACGGGGTGACACCGGCGAAGCGGAAGCGTGGTCAGTCAGGCGTTGCGCCTTCAAGCTCGAGACGCGAGGTCAGTATCTTGTCGACCACACCCCAGGTGAGCGCTTCGTCCGAATCCATGAAGTGGTCACGGTCGAGGGTCTTTTCAATCTCCTCGTACGTGCGGCCGGTGTGCTTCACATAGACTTCGTTCAGTCGCTTTTTCATCTTCAATATGTCACGAGCGTGGCGTTCGATATCCGAGGCCTGACCCGAGAAACCGCCCGACGGCTGGTGCACCATGATGCGCGAGTTCGGCATGGCAAAGCGCATGCCCTTCTCGCCGGCGGCGAGCAGCAGCGAACCCATGGAGGCGGCCTGGCCGACGCACAGCGTCGAAACGGCCGGCTTGATGAACTGCATCGTGTCGTAGATCGCCATGCCGGCAGTGACGACGCCACCCGGCGAATTGATGTAGAGGGCGATTTCCTTCTTCGGATTCTCGGCTTCGAGGAACAGAAGCTGGGCGCAGACGAGCGAGGCCATATGGTCTTCCACCGGACCGGTGAGGAAGATGATCCGCTCTTTCAGCAGGCGCGAGTAGATATCGTAGGAGCGCTCGCCGCGGTTGGTCTGCTCGACGACCATCGGCACCAGGGCCATAGCGGTATCAACGGGGTTTCTCATGGTGTTCCTTTGTTTCAACAGGCGCTGACGGCTGAATCGCGCCAGGAATCGTCTCAATCGGTCAGCTTCCTACATAGAGTGTCGGAGCACCGCACTTCAAGACGCAGAGGCCGATATCCTTAACTGAGCATGGCCGCTCTCGGTCCTAGATAGGAAGCACCTCGAAAATCTGCAATCCACCGGTCCTGACAGCTGAAACCCGGTTCCTGTACGGCAGGATCAGGAGGGTTCGAGTAAGGCGATTCCCCCCAGCGAACCAAGAGGCCGAGCAGCGGTGCGAACCAGCGGGCAGCCAATCCTCCGCCGAGCGGCGGCTCCAGCCCTTGCCCTTGGCCATCCCATCGGCCACACTCGCGCAGCAACAGATCCGGAGGCGACCATGCGCACCCATTCGATCCCGGCCATTGCGGCGCTTATTTCGGGGCTTCTCCTCTCTTCATCTGCATGCCTTGCCCAGCAGGCATCCGACACGATCGCACCCGAGCGGGCGACAGCGACGAGCACCGCCAAGCGCAGCGAGGCGAAGCGCTTCATGGTCGCCGCCGCCAATCCACTGGCGGCGGAAGCCGGTCGCGAAATCCTCGCCAAGGGCGGCAATGCCATCGACGCGATGGTTGCCGTGCAGACGGTGCTCGGCCTGGTCGAACCGCAGAGCTCCGGCCTCGGCGGCGGCGCGTTCCTCGTCTACTACGACGCCGCGGCTAAAAGGCTGACCACCTTCGACGGGCGAGAGACGGCACCGATGGAGGCAACGCCCAAGCTGTTTCTCGACGACAAAGGCCAGCCGCTGAAGTTCATGGATGCCGTTGTAGGTGGTCGTTCCGTCGGCACGCCGGGCACCGTGCGGCTGCTCGATACTGTCCACAAACGCTACGGCAAGCTCGATTGGGCCACGCTATTTGCACGAGCCGAGACGCTCGCTTCAGAGGGCTTTGCCGTCTCGCCGCGACTGGCGGGGCTGGTCGCCACCGAGGGTGACAAGCTGAAACGCTATGACGGTCCGAAGGGCTATTTCTTCGACCAGGCCGGCGCGCCGCTGAAGGCCGGCACCGTGCTGAAGAACCCCGACTTCGCGCAGACGCTGAAGACGATCGCCGCCGGCGGAGCGGACGCCTTCTACACAGGACCGATCGCCGAAGGCATCGTCAGGACCGTGCGCGAGGCGGCCGGCAATCCCGGCGTGCTGTCGCTGACCGACCTTGCCAACTACCGGATCAAGGAACGCGAGCCGGTCTGCGCCACGTACCGGGCGCTCGACGTCTGCGGCATGGGACCACCGTCGTCGGGTGCGGTTGCCATCGGTCAGATGCTTGGCATGGTCGAGAACTTCGATCTGAAGGCGCTCGGCCCGCAGAACGTCGAAAGCTGGCGACTGATCGGCGACGCCCAGCGCCTCGCCTTTGCCGACCGCGAAAGATATCTCGCCGATACCGACTTCGTCCCCTCGCCGATCAAGGGCCTCATGAAGAAGGACTATCTCGGCGAGCGCGCGCGTCTGCTCGATGGGGACAAGGCGCTGACGACCGATCAGGTCAAGGCCGGCGAGCCGACCTGGGATCACGCGATGCTGTTCGGCCGCGATGCCGCGATCGAGCTGCCGTCGACAAGCCATTTCGTCATCGTCGATGCCGAGGGCAACGTTGTGTCGATGACCACCACCATTGAAAACGGCTTCGGTTCGCGGCTGATGACCGGCGGCTTCCTGCTCAACAACGAGCTCACCGACTTCTCCTTCAAGACGCATGACGGCTCGCTGCCGGTCGCCAACCGCGTGGAGCCCGGCAAGCGGCCGCGCTCGTCGATGGCGCCGACCATCGTCATGAAGGACGGCAAGCCGCTGCTCGCCATCGGCTCACCAGGCGGTAGCCAGATCATTGGCTACGTGGCGCAGGCGCTGATCGCCTATATCGACTGGGGCATGCCGGTCGAGGCGATCGTCGCCCAGCCGCACCTGATCAACCGCTTCGGCAAATACGACATCGAGGCCGGCACCTCGGCCGAAAAATTCGCCGAATCGCTGAAGTCGCTTGGCTACGAGGTGAACCCGACGGAAATGAATTCAGGGCTGCAGGCAATCGAGATCACAGCCAACGGTCTTGTAGGCAGTGCCGACCCACGGCGCGAAGGCATTGCGGTCGGTGAATGACGCTGGAAATCGGCTTCTGCTCGCCGCGCGGATGGTCTAGGCATCGGGCATGACCGACATGTCCGATTTCCTGCGCATCGATCCCACAAACCGTCGCGTCTCCTTGGATGCCCGCGATCCCCGCTTCTACGGCGATCCGAACCCCACCTATGCAGCGCTGCATGCGCAGGCTCCGACCTTCTATTGGGAAGAGCAGAAGCAGTGGTTCTTCTGCGGCTACGAGCAGGTCAACGCGCTGCTGCGCGACAGGCGTTTCGGACGACAGATCCTGCACATCGCCAGCCGCGAGGAACTTGGCCTGCCCGAGCCCGCCGCCCATACCCGCAATTTCGACCTCGCCGAGCGTCACTCGCTGCTGGAGATCGAGCCCCCCGAACACACGCGGTTGCGGACGCTGGTCAACCGTGCCTTCGTGTCGCGCCATGTCGAGAAGATGAGCGGCGAGATCGAGACGCTCGCCAACCGGCTGATCGACCGGTTCGTGGATGCGGGCGAGACGGAACTGCTGTCGAGCTTTGCCGACATCATTCCGGTGACGATGATCGCCCGGATGATCGGCATTCCGGAGGAGATGGGACCGCAGCTCCTGAAGTGGAGCCACAACTATGTCGGCATGTACATGTTCAAGCGCAGCCGCGCCGACGAGGACGCCGCCGACCGGTCGGCGGCAGAATTCGCCGCCTATGTGAAGACGGTGATCGCCGAGCGCCGCGAAAACCCGCGCGACGACCTGCTCAGCCACATGATCCACACCGAGCACAAGGGCCAGTATCTCACCGAGGACGAGCTGGTCTCGACGACCATCGTGTTGCTGAATGCCGGTCACGAGGCGACGGTGCACCAGATCGGCAATTCGGTTCGGGCGATCCTCGACAGCGGAGGCGATCCCGCAGAACTGTTCGGCGACGCGGCAACGACCGAGCGGACGGTGGAGGAGACGCTGCGGCTCTGCGCGCCTGTGCATATCTTTCAGCGCTGGGCTCTGGAGGATGTCGAGGTCGATGGCGTGTCGTTCCGGCGCGGCGACAAGGTGAGCCTGATCCTCGCCGCCGCCAATCTCGACCCGAGCAAATTTGCCAATCCGCTGACGTTCCGGCCGGAGCGCACCGATGGCGCCAACTTAAGCTTCGGCGCCGGCATCCATTTCTGCATCGGCGCGCCGCTGGCGCGTCTGGAGCTCAACATCGCCCTGCCGCTGCTGTTCCGGCGTCTGCCCGGCTTGATGCTTGCCGCGACGCCCGTGGTCAAGGACGTCTATCATTTCCACGGGCTGGAGCGGCTGGACCTCAGCTGGCGATAGACTGCGGCGCGCCGTAGCGGGCGGCCGGGTTCTTCAGTGACAGATGCGGCCCGAGGGCGGCGCGGGCGGCGTGCAGGCTGTCGAGCAGACCTGCTTCGGAAAGCGACGGGATGGTCAGCACCTCCCCCTGATCGAAACCGGCAAGCGCGGCATCGACCATGTCGGTCGCCTCCATCACCATGTCCGGGTTGAGATTGTCCATGGACGAGCCGACCCGATCAAAAATCTCGGTGCGGGTGAGGCCCGGCAGGATCGCCTGGATGCGCACGCCGGTATCCTTCAGGTCCGCAGCCAGCGATTCCGTCAGGCTGAGCACGAAGGCCTTGGTGGCGCTGTAGGTGCCGTTGAAGATTTCCGGGGCCAGCGCGACGACCGAAGCCGTATTGATGATCGCGCCAGTCTTGCGGGCGACAAAGATCTGCGCGGCGGCAACTGCCAGACGGTTGGCTGCGACGACGTTCAGCGCCACCATGCGGTCCAGATAGTCGAGGTCGTTGGAGAGCAGCGGACCGTTCGGCCCGACGCCGGCATTGTTGACGAACAGCGTGATCGTCGGGTCATAACGCAGACGCTCCTCCACCTTCAGCACGTCGCCCCGCTCGACCAGATCGGCCTCGAGCGTATCGACGGAGATGCCGTACTGAGCGGAGAGTCGGCTCTTGGCAGCGGTTAGTCTCTCGCGATCTCGGGCGACCAGCACCAGATCGTAGCCGCGCCGGGCCAGGCGATCCGCATAGACAGAACCGATGCCCGATGAGGCGCCGGTGATAAGGGCAGTTCCGAGCGGTGACGACATTTCCATCTCCTGGGATTTGATTTACTGGTATATGCCACTAAATAGAGATCGGTGCAATTGCTTTCAATCGCGCAAGGCCGGCAAATGATCGCGTGCCTTGCTGGACAGCGACGCGACGCCTAAAGCGTGGAGACGGCACCGCAACGGAGACGATGATGATCAAGCAGCACCAAGGTGTCTGGGAGTTCTGTACCCACAGCGCGGTGCGCCGGGCTGCACGCCAGCTAGGCCAGCTCTATGACGGCATGATGGGTGATGCCGGTTTGCGCGGCACGCAGTTCTCGTTGCTGACACAGATCGTTCACCTGGGGATGCCGACGCAGAAGATGCTGGCCGAGGCGCTGGTGATGGATCTCTCGGCGCTCGGCCACACGCTGAAGCCGCTCATCCGCGACGGGCTGGTGGAACTGGTCGTCGATGACAAGGACCGCCGGGCCAAACGCGTGCGGTTGACGCAGGACGGGATCCGGCAGCAGCAGGCCATGCTGGCCGCCTGGGAGCAGGCGCAGGCGCGCTTCGACAAGGCGTTCGGCAAGGAGAAATCCGAAGAGCTGCGGCGAGCGCTGGCCTTCATCGCCTCGCCCGAGTTCGCCAAGGCTTTTCGCGAGGAGACGTGAGGGCGTGGACCCTCGAACGCAGAGTCCGATCAGCGGGTTCGGCCGTTCCGTTGAGGCAGGACGTCCAGTGCCGCCTCCCTTCTCGCAGGCACCCTGCTGGCTGTTCTTTGCCGATCGGCCAGTGCGGTGTATAGTCAGAGCAACATCAAAAAGCCCACCGGAGCCGACGATGCGCCACGTGACGGTTGATGAAGCGAAGACGATGTTCGACGAACTGATCACTCTGGTGCGCGAGGGTGAAACCGTCGTCCTCACCGAGGGCGGCGTGAGCGTCGTCGAGCTCAAAGCCCCGCGGGCGCCGAGGAAGCCCATCGACATGGAAGCGCTGAAACGCGATCTGGCGGAACTGCGAGCCTCTATGCCTACTTTCACCGCCGAGGAACTCGCCGAGTTTCGGCGCGAGGGCCAGAAGGGCTGATGCTCTACATCATCGACGCTTCGGTCACTGCGTCATGGCTGCTGCCGGACGAGAACGTGCCGGCGGCCCAGAACATTCTCGATAAGCTCGCGTCCGCAGACGGTCTTGTGCCGCCGCTCTGGCTCTACGAGGTGACCAACATCTGTGTCATGGCGTTCCGGCGTGGCAGACTATCTCAGCACCAACTCACCGACGCGCTCAACCGGATGGACAAGCTGCCGATCAAAGTCGAGACGGACATCCCGCTTCTGCCTATCCGCTATCTCGCCGAGCGCTACGCACTGACGATCTACGATGCCGCCTATCTGGAACTGGCGCTGCGGCTCGACGGGCAGCTCGCCACGTTCGACAAGGCGCTCGCCGCAGCAGCGCTCGCCAACGGCGTTCTAGCCCGCGCCTGATCGTCCGGCTCAGAGCCTGATCACATAATCCTTGCGAGTCGTTTCAACCACTTCCCAGCTTCCCCTGAAGCCCGGCCTGAGGATCAGCCTGTCGCCTGCCCGCAGATGGATCGGTTCGCCGCCCTCTTCCGTGACGATCGAATAGCCGTCGAGAATGTGGAAATACTCCCACTCGTCGTAGACGATGCGCCACTTGCCAGGCGTTGATTCCCAGACGCCGGCATAGACCCCGCCATCCGCTTCCTCGACGTTCCAGGTGCGGAATTTCGGCTCCCCGGAGATCAGCCGGTCGGGCGCCGGAGCGCCCTCCTCCGGCTCGACGGCGGATATGTCGAACGATAGCACAAGGGTCATGCGGATCAGATCCTCTCGAGCGACTGCTGGAGATCGGCGATGATGTCGGCGACATCC
Organism: Rhizobium sp. SAFR-030; assembly: GCF_059415005.1. NCBI lineage: Bacteria > Pseudomonadati > Pseudomonadota > Alphaproteobacteria > Hyphomicrobiales > Rhizobiaceae > Rhizobium > Rhizobium sp. SAFR-030. The sequence continues at coordinate 338,418 of NZ_JBPFDO010000001.1, forward strand.
TCGATGCCGACGGACAGGCGCACGACATCCGGCCCGGCGCCGGCAGATACCTGCTGGTCGGAGGTCAGTTGGCGATGCGTGGTAGAGGCCGGGTGGATGACCAGCGAGCGGGTATCGCCGATGTTGGCAAGGTGCGAGAAAAGCTTGAGCCCCTCGACAAAGCCCTTGCCCGCGTCGTAGCCGCCCTTCAGGCCGATGGTGAAGACGGAGCCCGCGCCGTTTGGCGAATACTGCTGCTGCAGCGCATGGTTGGGATCCTCCTCGAGCCCGGCATAGTTGACCCAGGCGATCTTGTCGTGACCCTTCAGCCAGCGCGCGACGGCTGCGGCATTGTCGCTGTGCTTCTGCATGCGCAGCGGCAGGGTCTCGATGCCGGTCAGGATCATGAAGGCGTTGAACGGCGATATCGCCGGGCCGAGATCGCGCAGGCCAAGCACGCGGGCGGCAATGGCGAAGGCGAAATTGCCAAACGTCTGATGGAGGACGAGACCGGCATATTCCGGACGGGGCTCAGACAGCATCGGATAGCGGCCGGAGGCCGACCAGTCGAACGTGCCGCCGTCGACGATGATTCCGCCCATCGAATTGCCATGACCGCCGAGAAATTTCGTCAGCGAATGGATGACGATGTCGGCGCCGTGCTCCAGCGGCCGCACCAGATAGGGGCTGGCCATCGTGTTGTCGACGATCAGCGGCAGGCCGCGGCGGTGGGCGACGTCGGCGACTGCCTGGATGTCGACGAAGGTGCCGCCTGGATTGGCGAGGCTCTCGATGAATATCGCCTGGGTGTTGTCGTCGATCTGCGCGTCGAAGCCGGCCGGATCGGCGGCATCCGCCCAGCGAACCTGCCAGCCGAAATTCTGGAAGGCGTGGCCGAACTGGTTGATCGAGCCGCCGTAGAGGCCGCGGGCCGCGACGAAATTACGACCCGGCGTCATGATCGTGTGGAAGGCGAGCATCTGGGCCGCATGGCCGGACGCGACCGCCAGCGCCGCGGTGCCACCTTCAAGCGCCGCGACCCGCTCTTCCAGCACCGCCTGGGTGGGGTTCATGATGCGCGTATAGATATTGCCGAACTGCTGCAGGCCGAACAGGGCTGCGGCGTGATCGGCGTCGTTGAAGACGAAGGACGTCGTCTGGTAGATCGGTGTCGCCCGCGCGCCGGTCGTCGGATCCGGTGCGGCGCCCGCGTGAACGGCAAGCGTCGAAAATCCCGGGTTATGGGTTGCCATGTCGTCTCCTCCCATCAATGTCTGCCACTCGGGCTCGTCGGCTTCCGTCGGAAGATCGGCACCGCCCTATAACTGCGAGGCCAGCAAAGGCCGTCCTTCGATTGCGATCAAGGAATATCATTCCGCGCAGCCAGCCGCCGGTGAAAATTGAACCGCTGTCATCCTGATCAGATGCTTTGCCCGGCAGGCGGTCGTCAACAGGCTCGCACTCGCATGGCGTCGTCGCGACGGTAGAGTGGCACATCCTGCCGGGTGGCAATTCCGGGTCAGCCCGGCTTGCGACACCACGGCATGTCAGCGGCCAATGACCTCCATGAACCGGATGCGGTTGTTGAACGGGTCGGTCACCGTCACTTCCAGACGGCCGTCGACCTCTTCCAGCCCCGGTCGCATGTAGCGGTAGTTCCGGGCGGTCAGCTCCGCATGCAGCGCGCGGATGCCCTTCATGTAGACAACGGTCGTGCCGCCGGGCGTCGCATCACCGGCATGTTCGGAGAGATGCAGTTGCAGGCCGGCGTGCGACACCTGGGTGTAAAGCGGGAAGTCACTGCCGAAGCGATGCTCCCAATCAACGCTGAAGCCGAGAAAGCCGAGGTAAAATTCGTGTGCCTTGGCGACATCGAAGATGCGCACGATCGGCACGGCGCGTTCGAAGGCTATCGGATCTTGCGTCATGCCGTCGCCGATCCTGGCACTGAGGATGTTCCAGCTGGCGAGCCCGAACTGACGGGCGACGATCTCCAAAGCTTGCGAATGGGTGATGGGGGCGTCGTGGGCGGCAAGTGCCTCCCGCAGGGCTTTCGCCATGGATTTTGCGTCGCGGTAATCGCGCATGTCCGTTCCTTCGTCAGGCGGCGAAGTCCTGTTGGTGCCCGCATTGCCAACACCCTCGCCTGACGGGAAACGTTCAGGATCCGGCGCATGGAGGCGTTCACCAGGCTTGAAGACAAGCGCGAGCGGCCGGCCGCCTCCAGCCGTGCCGCGAGACTAGCGCAGGACCCCGCCCGGCGCCAGCGACAACGGCTGTAGATAGACCGTCAGCTGCGCAGTTCGATCGCCGGGCAGCGATCCATCACCACCTTGATACCGCCCGCCTCGGCCTTGGCAGCGGCCTTGTCGTCGCGCACCGACAGCTGGCCCCAGATGACCTTCGGCGGCGTCTCCAGTGCCAGCGCCTCGTCCACCACACCGTCCAGATATTCGGCGGCGCGGAAAACATCGACCATGTCCACCGGCTGCGGTACGTCGGCGAGCCGCGCATAGACCATCTGGCCGAGGATCTGCTTGCCCGCCTGCCCGGGATTGACCGGAAACACCTGGTAGCCCTTCGACAGCAGGAAGCCCATCACGCCGTGGCTCGGCCGCGCCGGGTTGGGCGACGCCCCGAGCAGGGCGATCGTCCGGGTATCCTCAAGGATGCCGTCGATGTACTGACGTTCGTAGCGATCGTGATTCATGGCTATAGGCCTCCGGTGATCCCCTGTCCTCGGCTATATGGAAACAGTCCGGCGTCAGAACCAGCCGGATACCCGGTAATTTGTGTGGCCTCATAATACCACATTGCTAACGCCCTGTTTTATCTGAGTTTATTTTCCGATGCGGAAAATCGCTTGTCTTGACCGTTTTCGGCGCACCGCCTATAAGCCGCGCAGGTCAAGACTTGGCGTGGATCAATCCCGCCGCTGTCCGCCTGTCATACCAAGCAACAAGAAACGCCCGCGGTCGAGGCCTGCCTCGCTCCCGGGATCATGAAGAAGAGAGCAACTCAATGTCTACCTTCGTACAGAAGCCCGCTGAGGTGGAGAAGAAGTGGGTACTGATCGACGCCGAAGGTCTCGTCGTCGGCCGTCTCGCCACCGTCATCGCCAACCGTCTGCGCGGCAAGCATAAGGCGACCTACACGCCGCACGTCGACGACGGCGACAACGTCATCGTCATCAACGCCGACAAGATCGTCTTCACCGGCAACAAGTACAACGACAAGAAGTACTACTGGCACACCGGTTACCCGGGCGGCATCAAGGAGCGCACTGCACGCGCCATCATCGAAGGCCGTTTCCCGGAACGCGTCGTCGAGAAGGCAGTCGAGCGCATGATCCCGCGCGGCCCGCTCGGCCGTCGCCAGATGAAGAACCTGCGCGTCTATGCCGGCTCGAACCATCCCCATGAAGCACAGCAGCCCGTCAGCCTCGACGTCGCCAAGCTCAACACCAAGAACGTAAGGAGCGCCTGATCATGGCTGACCTCTCTTCCCTGAAGGATCTCGGCACGACCGCTCAGGCCGCTCCGTCGCGCGAACGCAAGGTCGACACGCTGGGCCGCTCCTACGCGACCGGCAAGCGCAAGAACGCCGTCGCCCGCGTCTGGGTCAAGGCTGGCTCGGGCAAGATCATCATCAACGGCAAGGACTTCACGGCATACTTCGCCCGTCCTGTCCTGCAGATGATCCTGCAGCAGCCGGTTGTCGCCGCTGCCCGCACCGGTCAGTTCGACGTCATCGCCACGGTTGCCGGCGGCGGTCTTTCCGGCCAGGCCGGTGCCGTTCGTCACGGCATCTCGAAGGCCCTCACCTACTTCGAACCGAGCCTGCGCGCGGTTCTGAAGAAGGGTGGCTTCCTGACCCGCGACAGCCGCGTCGTCGAGCGTAAGAAGTACGGTAAGGCCAAGGCCCGCCGTTCGTTCCAGTTCTCCAAGCGTTAATCGCGGAGACCGGATACGGTCATTGGAAAGGCGGGGCTTCGGCTCCGCCTTTTTTCGTTGTGGCAGACCGATTGAAATATTCCACGCAGGGCATATCATCCGGGGATGAGCTATGTCGTCGAGTACACGAACGAATTCGAGGCATGGTGGCATACTCTTAAGCCGAGTGACCACATCAGCATCGACGCGCATGTGCGACAGCTGGAAGCGCGCGGTCCTAACCTCCCCTTTCCGTACTCAAGCGGCGTGAAAGGCTCGCGACATGCACACATGCGGGAACTGCGCGTCCAGAGCAGCGGCAAGCCTCTCAGGATATTCTACGCCTTCGATCCCCGGCGCATGGCCATTCTCTTGATTGGCGGCGACAAGACGGGAAACAAGCGCTTCTATGAGACGATGATACCGATATCCGACGAGCTCTACGATGAGCATCTGGCGGAACTGGCAAAGGAGGATGGCCATGAGCGGTAGAAACAATTTCGGCGACTTGCGAAGCCAGATGCCGAAGGCCGACCGCGCGCAGGCCGAGGAAGAGGCTCTGCGCCTTGGCGAAGAAATGCATCTGGCGGACGTGCGGCGGGCACTGAAGCTGTCGCAGGAAGACATCGCCCAGACGTTGCAGATCGGCCAGAGCTCCGTGGCCAAGCTGGAGAAGCGAGCCGACATGTATGTCGGAACGCTTCGGCGGTTCATCGAGGCGATGGGCGGCGAATTGGAGATAACGGCCCGCTTTCAGGGGCGCTCCATCAAGATCCGCAAATTTTCCGACCTTTCCGAGACGAAATAGAGCACCGATGCCCTCCAAATCCATCGACCACGCATTCACCGCCAGCGCCTATCGTGGTGCTGCCTCCGACCCGACCTATGCCGGCGCGCTGTCCTTCATGCGCCGCCGGTTCACCAAGGACTTGCAGGGCGTCGATGCGGTGGTGCTCGGCATCCCCTTCGATGCCGCGACCTCGAACAGGCCGGGCGCCCGGTTCGGGCCGCAGGCGATCCGCCGCGCCTCGGCGATCTTCGACAACGACCCGCAGTACCCGTTCGCCCGCGACCTGTTCGAAGAGATGGCAGTGACCGACTATGGTGACGTGCTGCTCGACTACGGCAACCATCAGGAGACGCCGGCGCGGATCGAGGCGCAGGCGGCGGAAATTCTCGCATCCGGCGCCTATCTGCTGGGGCTCGGCGGCGATCACTTCGTCACCTGGCCGCTGCTCAAGGCACATGCGGAGCGGCATGGACCGCTGGCGCTGGTGCATTTCGACGCCCACCAGGACACCTGGGACGACGATGGCCAGCGCCTCGACCACGGTTCGTTCGTCGCCCGGGCGGTGCGCGAAGGCGTGATCGACGCCTCCCGCTCGATCCAGATCGGTATCCGCACGCAGGCACCGGAGGATTTCGGCATTCGCATCCTGCGCGGCGACGCGGTGGAGGACCTGAGCGCCCAGGCGATCGCCGAGCAAATCCTCGCGCATGTCGGCGAGCGGCCGTGTTACCTCACCTTCGACATCGACTGCCTCGATCCGGCCTTCGCGCCGGGCACCGGCACGCCGGTCGCCGGCGGACCGTCCTCGGCAAAGATCCTTTCGGTCCTGCGCAAGCTCGGCAGCCTCGACATCCGCGGTTCCGACGTCGTCGAGGTGGCGCCTGCCTACGACCATGCCGATATCACCGCCATTGCCGGTGCGACAGTCGCCATGTATATGCTGGGCCTCCGGGCGGAGCGGCTTTCCCGCAGCGCTTGAGAAACAGAATCAACTGGCGGAGAGACTGATTCCGCCGAACCTGCCAACCTCCTGTTATTGTGGGCGAAGACATGAGCGCGAAAATCTTCATCGATGGCGAACACGGAACCACGGGCCTGCAGATCCGCACCCGCATGGCCGGCCGCCGCGACGTCGAGCTCCTGTCGATCCCGGAGGCGGAGCGGCGTAACCCGGCCCTGCGCGAGGACCTGCTCAACAGCGCCGACGTGGCGATCCTCTGCCTTCCCGACGATGCGTCGCGGGAAGCTGTGTCCATGCTGTCGGGGAACAACCGGGTTCGCATCATCGATACCTCGACCGCCTACCGGATCGCGCCCGACTGGGCCTATGGCTTCGCCGAGATGGACCGGCAGCAGGCGGACAAGATCCGTGGCGCTCGCTACGTCGCCAACCCCGGCTGCTATCCGACCGGCGCCATCGGCCTCATCCGGCCGCTCCGGGCCGCCGGCATCCTGCCTGACGGCTATCCGGTCTCGGTCAATGCGGTCTCCGGCTATACGGGCGGCGGCAAGCAGATGATCGCCCAGATGGAAGACCCGTCGCGGGACGACGCGATTTCCGCCAACAATTTCCTCTATGGCCTGCCGCTCAAGCACAAGCATGCGCCGGAGATGAAGATCCACGGGCTGCTCGACCGGGCGCCGTTGTTTTCGCCGTCGGTCGGCCGCTTCCCGCAGGGGATGATCGTCCAGGTGCCACTGTTCGTCGAGGATCTCGCGCCCGGCGCGACGCTGGAGAGCATCCATGCGGCGCTTGCGGCGCATTATGCCGGGCAGGACATCGTCACCGTCGTGCCGCTTGAAGAAAGTGCCAAGCTCGGCCGCATCGACGCCGAGGAACTTGCCGGGCAGGACACGATGAAGCTCTTCGTGTTCGGAACGCCGGGCGGCGCGCACGTGAACCTCGTCGCCGTGCTCGACAATCTCGGCAAGGGCGCCTCCGGTGCAGCCGTGCAGAACATGGACCTGATGCTGTCGGCCTGAAACCCATCGCAACGGAGTGCGGCAATGCTGGATCATCTGGGACTATCGGTGGCCGATTTCGGCCGCTCCCGCCTGTTCTACGATGCCGTCATGCCGGCACTCGGCGCCTCAATCGTCATGGCGGTGACGGCGGCGGAAACCGGCGGAACCTATGAGGGCGTCGGCTACGGCCGCGACGGCAAGGCCTCCTTCTGGATCGGCAACGGCGCGCGCAGCAAGGGCAGCATGCACGTCGCCTTCAGCGCGCCCGATCGGGCAGCGGTCGATGCCTTCTACGCAGCGGCCATGGAGCATGGTGCGACGGACAACGGCCCGCCCGGTCTGCGCCCAGAGTATCACCCGAACTATTATGCCGCCTTCGTTCTCGATCCCGACGGGCACAATATCGAGGCGGTCTGCCACCTGCCGGCCTAGCTGTGCGGGCGGATGATGGTGGCGAATGTCGACCCCTTCCTTCTACGACGCTGGCGGCTTTCCGACCCGGTGCTGATCGCCGATACGCACAGCAGCCATGTCTGGCGTGCGCGCACGGACAGCGGTGAAATCGTCATCCTCAAGCGGCTCAAGCCGGAAGGCATGGCCGAGCGCTCCGGCTTTGAATTCCTGCGCTGGCGTGACGGACACGGCACAGTCCGACTGCTGGACGTGACGAATGACTGTGCCTTGCTGGAAGATGCCGGCGCACTGACGCTGGCGCGCGTCCTCGGTGCGGCTCGGGACGTTGAAGCGACGAGCGTGATCCTCAACCTGCTGCCAGAGCTGCACAGCGCGATGCCTCGCCCGGCGCCGCGCGGCATGATGCCGTTTGCCGACCACGTCAAGACGCTCTTCGCGCTGGAGGAACGCGGTGGAGACCATCACGAGATCTGTCGCTGGGCGGCGGCCGAGGCCCGCAGCCTTCTGGCGGAGACGCATGACGTGCGGCCGCTGCACGGCGACCTCCACCACGACAACATCCTCTTTGATGGCAAGGATCGCTGGCGGGCGATCGATCCGCACGGCCTGATCGGCGACCCCGTCTACGACGTGGCGAACGTCTTCGGCAATCCGCTTGGCGCCGGGGCGCTTATCGTCTCACCGGAGCGGATCCGCCGCCTCGCCCGCGACTTCGGCATTCATTTCGGCTGCCCGCCCGACAAGGTTCTGCGGTTTGCCGCCGTGCATGCGATGCTTTCGGTCGCATGGTCGCAGAAGCGAGCGGACGCGGAAGGCGCGCAGCAGAACATCAAGGAGCGACTGGCCTTTGCCGGAATTGTGCGGAGGATGCTGAGCGACGGGTTCTGAAGCCCGCCAGGCGTCAGCTGCGCACTGCCGGATCGCGCGGAAACTCGCCGTAGAAGCCGCGCCAGTGGGCGATGGCATAGCCGAGCACCAGAAGCCCGCCCAGTTGATGCAGCAGCCCCGCCTCGATCGGCACGTGCAGCAGAAGCGTTGCAATGCCGATTGCCGCCTGCAGACAGACGAGACCGAACAGCAGCATCGCGCCCCGGGCATGGCCTGTGCCGGGCGTCAGGCGCAGCGACTGAAGCATGTGCACGAAGGTCAAGATCAGCAGCAGGTAAGCGCCGCAGCGGTGGACAAACTGCACCGTCTTCGGGTTTTCGAAGAGGTTGATCCACCAGGGCTGCTGGATGAACAGGTCGCCGGGGATGAGCGCGCCATCCATCAGCGGCCAGGTGTTGTAGGCGAAGCCGGCATCCAGGCCGGCAACCAGCGCGCCGAGATAGATCTGGAACAGCGCCAGAAACGCCAGGGCACCGGCGGCGAGATGCGAGTGGCGGGTCGGCGGCCGGTCGACCGTCTGTGGCGTCAGCCCACGCATGATCCAGACGCAGGCGGCGTAGATCAGGCAGGCGATGGTGAGATGCGTCGCCAGGCGATACTGCGAGACGTCGGTGCGCACCGCAAGGCCGGAGGATACCATCCACCAGCCGACAAAGCCCTGCAGGCCGCCGAGCGCCAGGAGCCCGACGAGCGGCATGCGCAGACGGCGCTCGACACGGCCGGTGAGCCAGAAGAACACCAGCGGCAGGCCGAAGACGAGGCCGATTGCCCGGGCCAGCAGCCGGTGCGCCCATTCCCACCAGAAGATCGACTTGAACTCGTCGAGCGTCATGCCGTGGTTCAGCTGCTGATACTGCGGGATGCGCTGGTAGAGCTGGAATTCCTCTTCCCATTCGGCAACCGAAAGCGGCGGTATGGCGCCATGGATCGGCTTCCACTCGGTAATCGACAGGCCGGAATTGGTGAGCCGCGTGGCGCCGCCGACAACGACCAGGCAGACCAGCGTCAGGATGACGAGCTGCAGCCAGCGGCGCAGAGCGAGGCGATTGCGCTCCAGCCGGCGGCTCTCCTCACTGCTCGTATCCCGGATGATTGCGTCCGAGGTGACCATGACCGTCTCCTGACATCTGTCGACAATGTCGTCTCGGCGTTGATTTGCCCCATGGGCCCGTGCAAAACAAGTCCTGCAGGTTTGCGGCATGCCGTCGCGGCAAGGTCTTTGAGAGCGGACCGGCTTGCAAGAGGAAGCTCATGCCACTGCGCCTGAAGAAGTTCATCGGAACGATCCTGCTGATCATCCTCGTCCTCAGCTACGCGCTGATCGCCACGAGCATCGCCTCGCTGACGCTTGGCACCTCCCCCTGGTACGTGCACCTTGCCTATTTTGCTTTGAGCGGGCTGTTGTGGATCCTGCCGGCAATGCTGATCATCCGCTGGATGGCGGGGCCGCGGCCGCGCTGATTCACTGGCGCTTAACCACACCCGGCGATCGGACGCTCACTGTCTTTGCGCCATAACCAGTTGTTGCGATTCCTGCCCTAGCCTCTGCCCGGCACCAAGGAGTACCGCGTGCAGACAATCCGCTCGGCGATCGATGAATGCCCTGCCCCACCCGATCCGAACGCGGAGCCGGGAGAGGCTGCGGTCGAATCGACGGCAATCATGTGCCGCCTCGTCGACATGGCCTCCATTGAACATGAGTGGCGGCGGCTGGAACGGCTGCCGCTCAATTCGCTGCATCAGGGCTACGACTGGTGCCGAAGCTGGTCGATAGCGCATGGTCGAACGCCGCTGGTCATCGAGGGGCTTGTCGGCGATCGAATGGTCTTCCTGCTGCCGCTTGAGATCGCCAGGCGCAACGGCATCCGGGTCGCGGCGTTCCCCGGCGGCCGTCACAACAATCTCAACACCGGGTTGTTTGCCGAGGATTTTCGACCGGCGCCCGCCCGGCAGATGGAGATCCGCCGACAGATCGCCCTGCTGCTGAAGGGCAAGGCCGATCTTGCCATCCTCGAAGCTGTCCCGCGGCGCTGGCGCGACGGGGATCATCCGCTCGCGGCGCTGTGCTTCCGGACCCACCTCAACCCGTCTTTTCAGCTGCCGCTTCATCCGCGCTTCGAGGAAACGCTGAAGCAGCTGAATGCCAAGCGCCGGCGCAAGAAATTCCGCACCCAGAACCGGCGCCTCGAAGAGGCCGGCGGCTACGATCACTGGATTCCGGAAACATTGGCCGAGCAGCACACGCTCCTCGACCTATTCTTCCGCCAGAAGCGCGTCCGCTTCGAGGCGCACGGGCTTCCAGACGTCTTCGCCGATCCGGAGATCCGGGCCTTCTTCCACGCGCTGATCGATGCCCAATCAATGGAGCAGAATTATCCGCTCAGGCTGCATGCGATCCGGCTGAGGAAGGGCGGCGAGATCGCTGCCATCGCCGGCCTGTCGCGCAAGGGCGATCACATCATCTGCCAGTTCGGGTCGATCGACGGAACGCTTCACCCGGAAGCAAGCCCCGGCGAGCTGCTGTTCTGGCTGATGATCGAGCAGGCTTGTGCGCAAGGTGCGGCGCTCTTCGATTTCGGCGTCGGCGACCAGGGCTACAAGCGCAGCTGGTGTCCGGTGGAAACCGTTCTCTACGACATCTCGATCCCGATCTCGACGGCCGGCCGGATCGCTGCGGCGCTGCATGCTGGCATTGGGCGTGCAAAGCTCGGCATCAAGCGCAACCCGCGTCTCTACCGCATGATCCAGCGGCTGAGGGCCGGCCGGAGATCGCCGCTCCCCACCGAGCAGGACTAGAGACGGCAAGCCGACCCAAAGCGGATCGGCTTGGATTACTGTCAGCGTTGAGAACGCGATCAGGCGGCGACGCGGCCGCTGCGGCTGGGACGGCCAGCAAGTTCGGCCGACATGACGAGCGGATTGCGATAGCCGGCCTGCGCATAGTCCTCGAGCAGTTCGCCGATCTCGCCTTGGCTTGCCAGCGGCAGCGACAGGATCAGTTCCGCCTTGTCGCCGCGCATCAGTCGCTCGAGGCCCTTGGCATCTGCCTGACCGCACTCAACCAGCACCACATCATAGGCGCCTGCCAGCGCATCAAGGATCATCGTCAGGCGATCCGCGCCGCGCATCGCCTGCTCAGCGTCGGCCGTGCCCTGCGGAACGATATGCGCATCCGACAGCCGGTCCGGATGGATGGTGTCGCCGAACGGCGTGGTGCCGCAGAGAAGGTCGGTGACGCCCGGCAGGCTGATGCTGTCTGCCATCAGCCGGGTCGGGCAGCCGGATCCTGTCATGTCGACCAGCACGACGGTGCGGCCGGCTTCAGAAATTTCGCGCGCCAGGAGGACGGTGGCCGTGGACCCTTCGTCGCCGGTCGGAGACACGGCGACGGCAAGCGGTGACCCGCGCCGCAGAAGGTAGTCGCGCACCGCTTCGAGGCTGAGCGCTGCATGAATGGCAGCCGGCATATCGGAGGGCATCTCTGCCGCGGGCGCTGCAGGGGCCGAGGAGGCATCGTTCTTTGCGGCGGCAAGATCGTTCAGTGCATGTGCATCAAACTCGCCCTGCTCGGTGTTGTCGGTCCTCTCCTGGGAGAGACGGTAGCGGCCCGGCATCGTGTCGTACGCCGACGCTTCGCCGCCGTCCTCGTATTCATAGGTCGGGCGCAGTCCGCGACCGGAAAACAGCGCGGCGACGATGATGCCGATGACGTGCAGGATGAGCGTCGCCAGAGCGACGATGATGGTGATCGGGATGACCTTGGGGAAATAGGCTTCGACAGGCTCGATCGCGGTCGACACGACACGCGCGTCGGCCGGCGTCGAACCCGGGTCGACGCGCGAGGCGGCCTGCCGGTAACGCGACAGGTAGGTTTCCAGCAGCTGCCGTTGGGCGGCGGCTTCGCGCTCCAGCGCGCGCAGGCCGACTTCGTCTTCGCCGGCACGGGCCGAATCGGCCTTCAGGCCGTTCAGCTGCTGGCCGAGCTGCCGTTCCCGCAGCTTTGCGACATCCGCCTCGCTTTCGAGGCTGGCGAGGATCTTGCGGGTTTCCGATTCGATTTGCTGGCGGATGCCGGCGAGCTGGGCGCGCATGCCCTTCAGCCGCGGATGTCCGTCGAGCAGAGAGATCTGCGTCTGCGAGATCTCCGCCTGCAGGTTGGCCTCTGTCTCCTTCAGCCGTTGGATCATCGCCGAGCCGACGACGTCGCCGAGCGTATCGAAACCGCGGCCGAGTTTTAGCGCCGCGCGGACGTTTTCCGACCGCGCCTCGGCATTCGCCCGTTCGCCGCGGACACGGGCGAGCTCGGTCGAAATGTCGTTCAGCTGCTGCGCCGAAAAACTGGTGTTCTCGCCGGACTGGAACAGGCCGGCCGTGGTGCGATAGTCGGCAACCTTGCGTTCCGCATCACGCACCTTGTCGCGCAGCGACGCGATCTCGGGCTCCAGCCAACGGGTGGTTTCGCTATGCGTGTCGAGCTTGGCGCCGCTCTGCATGGACAGGTACACCTCGGCCATCCGGTTGGGGATGGCGGCGGCAAGCTTGGGATCCTCCGAGGACACCTCGATGGCGATGACGCGCGACCCCTCGACCGGATAGACCTGCAACTTCTCGCGAAACGCCTTGATGACGCGGTCTTCCGGCGGCAGGTCTAGCGGGTTCTGCTTGAGGCCGAGCATGACCAGCGGATCGGGCAGCAGCGAATGCGCTTCCGGGTCGAATTCCTTCAGGTCGAACAGTTTCAGGTCGCGGGCCACGGTCTTGATGAGATCCGCCGACTGAAGGAGCTGCGCCTGGCTGACGATGTTGTACTGGTCGAGCACCGGCTCGTTGGCGCCCTGGGTTTCCTGCCCGGCAGTGTTGGTCTCGCGCGCTTCGATGAGGATGCGCGTCTCGGACTTGTAGCTCGGGGTCATCAGGCTGGCGCAGACAAAGGCGATGGCCGCAGCGATGGCGGTCGACGCGAGGATCGCCTTGCGGCGGTCCTTCACGGCGCCGAACAGCTGGCCGATATCAATATCCGCATCCTGATTTCCGGTGACGCCTGGCATCGCGCGCTCCACGTGTAATTCACGAAGAGCGTAAACGAACAGAGTAAGCGGGACGTTAACGCCCTCCCCGCCGGCAGTTCGCCGCCGCGCCCGCACATCTGGCACAGTCAGGCCAAGGCTCTTTACCGGCCATTAACCCTAATGGACCGATAACGGATGAAGTTGGTTTCTTAAGCCGGAGTCCGCGCGAATGAAGTTCGCACGCCGTAAATCATCCATCGCACTGGCCCTCGCCGTTTCGGCGCTTGGGGTCCTGTCCGGCTGCACCTCCTACAAGCCGGCGCCGAAGGCATTCCATGAGGCGACGATCCAGCCTTATCGGCTGGACAGCGGCGACCGACTGCGCGTCGCAGTCTTCGAGCAGCAGAGCCTGACGAACACCTACACGGTGGACCAGGCGGGCTACATCTCCTTCCCGCTGATCGGCCAGGTGCCGGCCCGCGGCGAGACGCTGGCAAGCCTCGAAGGTGCGATTGCCACCAAGCTTCGCCAGGGCTATCTGCGCGATCCGGATGTCACCATAGAGGTCGATCGCTACCGGCCCGTGTTCGTGATGGGCGAAGTCGGCCGGCCGGGCCAGTATTCCTACGTGCCGGGCATGACGGTGCAGAATGCCGTGGCGATCGCCGGCGGCTTCACGCCGCGCGGCAACCAGCGCGACGTCGACGTGACACGCAAGCTGAATGGACGCTCGCTGACGGGCCGCACCACCATTTCCAGCCCAGTGCTGGCCGGCGATACGATCTATGTCCGCGAGCGGCTTTTCTGACATCCATGGCCGCCGGCGAACCCCTCAGGATCATCCATTGCTTCCGGTCGCCGGTGGGCGGGATCTTTCGCCATGTGCGGGATCTGGTCGAGGAGCATGTGCGCGACGGCCATCAGGTCGGCATCCTCTGCGACAGCTCAACGGGAGGCCCACACGAGGAGAAGCTCTTCGAGGCGATCCTGCCGCATCTCGCACTCGGCCTGATCCGCCTGCCGATCCGCCGCGCCATCAGCCCTTCGGATCTGGCGGCGCTCTACGCAAGCTACAAGCATATCAGAAGTTTGAAGCCGGACGTCCTGCACGGACACGGCGCCAAAGGTGGCGTCGTGGCCCGTCTCATCGGCTCAGCCCTGCGGGTCAACAGGTATTGCGTCGCCCGCCTCTATTCGCCGCATGGCGGCAGCCTGCACTATGATCGCCGCAAACCGGTGGGCCAGATCGTGCTGCGGCTCGAACGGTTTCTGGAGCGCTTTACCGACCAGCTGGTGTTCGTCTGCGACTTCGAGCGGCGGACCTATGAGGAGAAGGTCGGCGCTCCGACGGTGCCGGCCGAGATCATCTACAACGGCATCCGCGACCAGGAGTTTTCACCCGTCGCCACGCGGCCGGATGGTGCCGATTTCCTCTACATCGGCATGATGCGCGACCTCAAAGGGCCGGACGTCTTCATCGACGCCTTCGCCCGCACCGAACGAAGCCTTGGCCGGACGCTGTCGGCGGTGATGGTCGGCGACGGACCGGACAAGCCGCGCTACCGGCAGATCATCGACGAGCGCGGGCTTGGCCGCCGGATCAGGCTGCTGGACGCGATGCCGGCGCGCGAGGCGTTCGCGCTGGCGCATGTGGTGGTCGTGCCGTCCAGGGCAGAAGCCATGCCCTATATCGTGCTGGAGGCGCTTGCGGCGGAAAAGCCGCTCATCGCCAGCCGCGTCGGCGGCATCCCCGAGGTTCTCGGCGCTCACAGCGCGGCGCTGGCCGTGCCCGGCGATGCGAACGATCTTTCCCGGCTGATGCTCGAGGTGCTGAGCGTGCCCGACTGGCAGGCGCAGGTGATGCCCCGCCCGGAGGCGTTCAAGTCACGCTTCTCGGCTTCGGTGATGGCCTCGGCTATGCTCGCGCTCTACCAGCGCCGGCTGGATCGCCCGAACTCAAAACTTTATTAGCATCTTTCTGATAGACCTGCCCATTGCGCGGTGGCCGAGCCGGCTGGCGCATGAGCGCGATTGGGATCTTGCGATGAGCGACCCGGCACAGCACGAGGGACTGGACGTCGACGCCCTTCGGCGCAACGTGTCCGATGTTTCCGGCGGCGCTGCGGGTGGTGAGCAGGCCAAGGCTTTCGAACGCAACAGCTCTGACGCCCGGGCACCGGAACTCAATGCCTTTGCCCGCCAGATCGCCGAGCAGTTCAGCAATCATTCCCAGAGCCCGTCGCTGCTGATCGGACAGTTCCGGCTTCTGGAGATCCTCATCCTGACCGCCACCGGTCTCGCCGTCGGATTGTTCGCCGCGCCGGACGCGATGTTTCCGCATCTGCTGCATGTCGGGCTGACGCTGTTCGGCGCAGTGCTCGCCATGCTGTTCCTGCAGGTTGCCGACACCTACCAGATCCCCCTGCTCAGGGCGCCGCGCCGCGCCGCGCCGCGGGTTCTGGCCGCCTGGCTTGCGGCCTTTGCGCTGCAGCAGCTGGTCGCGCAGCTCATCGACGCCCGGCTGCCGCTGCCGTCGCTCGGCACCTGGTTCGGTTTCGGCTGCGTGCTGCTGGTGACCGTGCGCTACCTGCTCGCCTTCGGCATCCGCAACTGGTCGCGCAACGGCATCATGGAACGTCGCGCGGTGATTGTCGGCGGCGGTCAGCCGGCCAAGGACCTTGCCCGGGCACTGGAGCAGCAGCCCGACAACGACATTCGCATCTGCGGCATCTTCGACGATCGCGGCAGCGCCCGCTCGCCGGAGGTGGTGGCCGGCTACCCGAAGCTCGGAACCTTCGGCGAACTGGTGGAATTTGCCCGGCTTGCACGCATCGACATGCTGATCATCGCCCTGCCGGCGACCGCCGAACAGCGCATCCTGCAGCTGGTGAAGAAGCTCTGGGTGCTGCCGGTCGACATCCGGCTCGCCGCCCACGCGCATCGCCTGCGCTTTCGGCCACGCGCCTACAGCCATGTCGGCGCCGTGCCGATGCTCGACATCTTCGACAAGCCGCTGCGCGACTGGGATTCGGTTGCCAAGCGCATCTTCGACGTGACCTTTTCGGCGCTCATGCTGGTCGTGTTCTGGCCGGTGATGATCGGTTGCGTCATCGCGGTGAAGGCGACGTCCAAGGGGCCGGCGCTGTTCGTCCAGAAACGCCACGGCTTCAACAACGAGGTCATCGACGTCCTGAAATTCCGCTCGATGTATACCGAACTTGCCGATCCGACGGCCAAGCTGGCAGTCACTCGTAAAGACCCTCGGGTAACGCCCGTCGGCCGCTTCCTGCGCAAGTCGTCGCTTGACGAGTTGCCGCAGCTGTTCAACGTGCTGCGCGGCGAGCTGTCGCTGGTCGGCCCGCGTCCGCACGCGGTGCAGGCGCAGACCGGCAACCGCAAATATGTCGATGTGGCGGAGAGCTATTTCGCCCGCCACCGGGTGAAGCCGGGGGTCACCGGCTGGGCGCAGATCAACGGCCTGCGCGGCGAACTCGACAGCGACGACAAGATCCGCGCCCGCACCGCCTACGACCTCGACTACATCGAGAACTGGTCACTGTGGCTCGACCTGAAGATCCTGGCTCTGACGCCGATCCGGTTGTTCAATACGGAAAACGCCTATTGAGCGCCGTGAGCCACGCGCACCCGGCAACCTTTCGCCCGCAGCTCGCGGCGCTGCGCATCGTCGGCTCGGCCTTCGTCGCGGTCGGCGTATTCCTCTCCGGCTTCGTGATCTCCGAACCCGCCCCTTACGAGCTGATGATGGCGATGCAGATCGCCCTGTGGTTCCTGTTCGGGCTGAAGATCTCGCGGGCGATCGCCCCGCTGCTGATCCTGCTTCTGCTGTTCAACATCGGCGGCATGCTGTCGCTGACGGTGATGAAGGACATGACCGGCGCGCCGATGTACGTCGCCGTCTCGACCTTCCTGGCACTTTCGGCGGTCTTCTACGGCGCCATCGTCGAAGACGACCACCGGCGGCTGAAACTGATCTTCCAGGCCTGGGTGGCCGGCGCGGTGATCACCGCGATACTCGGCATTCTGGGGTATTTCCACGCCTTTCCCGGCGCCGAGGTGTTTACCCTCTACGACCGGGCGAAAGGCGCCTTCCAGGATCCTAACGTCTTCGGCCCGTATCTGGTGCCGCCGGCGCTCTACCTCATGTACCGGGTGCTCTCCGGATCGCCGCTGCGCTCACCCCTCTACATCACCGGGTTCCTGGTGCTGACGCTCGGCGTCTTCTTGTCCTTCTCACGCGCCGCCTGGGGGCTGTTCGTCTTCGCCTGCCTGGCGCTGGTCGTCGTCATGCTGCTGAAGGAGCGGACAGCCGCCTTCCGGCTGAAGATCTTCACGCTGTTCATTACAGCCGTGCTGGTGCTGATGATGGCGATCGCCGGTGCCATGCAGTCGAAGAAGGTGTCGGACCTGTTCCTCAACCGCGCCCGGCTGGTGCAGGAGTATGACGGGGCGCGGCTCGGCCGCTTCGAGCGCCACAAGCTGGGCTTCCTGATGGCGATGGAGCGCCCGCTCGGTCTCGGTCCTATGGTGCTCGGCAAGATGTTCGGCGAGGACGAGCACAATATCTGGCTGAAGTCGCTCACCACCTACGGCTGGCTCGGCTTCGTCACCTATGTGACGCTGATCTGGGCGACGCTGATCGTCGGCTTCCGGGCGCTACTGCGTGACAGGCCGTGGCAGCCCTACCTGATGATCGCCTGGATCTCGATCCTCGGCCACGCACTGATCGGCAACGTCATCGACATCGACCACTGGCGGCACGTCTACATCCTGTTCGGCGTCGTGTGGGGTTGTCACGCACTGGAGTGGCGCCATAGGCGCGCTGGCCGGATTGCCTTGCGGCGTGCTGCGGACCCGGCTCTACAACCGGCATCTTGACCTTCCGGCGCTCGGTTCCAGATACTTGCGGATGATTACAAACGCCCAGATCCGCGCCGCGCGTGCCCTGCTCGGCCTCTCCACCGAGGCGCTTGCTTCCTCGGCCGGCCTTGCGACTGCCGACCTTGACCAGATCGAGCGCGGCGAGACCGCTGGAGACATGGACAGCTTCCACAGGCTGCGCCAGGCGCTGGAGCAGCAGGGCGTGGTTTTCCTTGCTGCCGGCCAGGACGACCCCGGCGTCGGCCCAGGTCTGCGGCTCCGCGATCAGCCGTCCGACGAGGGAATGCGGCCGGAAAACCTGAGCTCTGCCAATGACGGCTGAATTGTTCCAGCGCTCTGGGAACAAGTTTGCGGGACCGGCGTTTCTGCGCGCCTTTCGCAATGTCCACGGAGTTCCCATGACACGCAGCAACAATCTCTACTTCGTAATCGGCGCGCTCGCCGTGCTCGTCGTCGGCCTCGGCGCCTACCTCATCCACGAGCAGACCAAGCCGAAGGGCGTTGAAATGAGCATCACCAGCAACGGCGTGAAGGTAGAGGAAAACTGACGCCGGAAGCGGTAGCATGCTGCCAATACGCTAAATTACATTTTTAGTGTTTTACCCTGGAACATTTTACCCCTCTCGCAGTTGTCGGGCCAAGCCACGACAGCGAGGGGGTCATCATGACGCAGCATATCGACAAGCAGACGGTTCAGAACGTGCCGCTGAAGAAGGTGTGGAACGTCAGCGATTTCGCCAAGCGATACCGCCTCGACGCCAAGGAAGAGAACCGGCTGCTCAAGCTTCTCGGTCCCTTCGCCTCCGAGCAGGAACTGCTGATGAACGCCACCCGGGCGCCGCTCTACCGGTGATCATCTTTCAAGGGTTCCGATTTTTGGTCTTGCACCGGATGCGGCAAGTCAGTATGGAGTTCGTGCTTCTCACGAAGCGGGTCGGGGCGTAGCGCAGCCCGGTAGCGCACTTGACTGGGGGTCAAGGGGTCGTCGGTTCAAATCCGGCCGCCCCGACCAATGAACACCTTGATAGCCCAGTTGTTTTACCTGAATCTCTGAACCGGCGACAGCGGTCCCCTCGCTGTCATCACAGACCGTCGCGTCGATCTAACGGCCCGTATTCCTCTGTGTCTGTGCGACCGCGATCGCTGATAGCCTGCTCAGCGCCGGCTTCTGCTGACGGCTCTTCGCCTCCCCCTCCTCCCGAAATCTCCCCCTCCTCCTGAAATCTCCCCCGGACACGGCAGCTCCGGCCGCGGCCACTTGTCAGCGCCAGGCCTTGAGCTGGTTTCCCAAACCTTGTTGCCGTGCCGCGGCAGCGCGAAACGGCGGCGCAGCATCTCCCATGGCGGGCGGCGGCAAGGCAGGCTAGGATCCCCTCAAGGCGCGTCACCAGATCAAGCGCCCGCGGGCTGCCCGCACCAACGAAGGGAACCACCATGCTACTCGTTCTTGCTCTGCTTATCGGTGTGGTCGCGGGCCTGCGGGCATTGACGGCGCCTGCAGCCGTCGCCTGGGCCGCCAGCCTCGGCTGGTTCGACATCTCGCAGACGCCGCTGGCCTTCCTCGGCTACCAGTGGACACCGTGGATCCTGACCGTGCTTGCGGCCGGCGAGTTCGTCGCCGACCAGTTGCCGGGAACGCCGTCCCGCAAGGTGCCGATGCAGTTCGGCGCCCGCCTCGTCAGCGGCGCCCTGTCGGGTGGAGCAATCGGCGCGGCCGGCGGCTCCCTATGGCTCGGCGTGGTTGCCGGCATCATCGGGGCGGTCGTCGGCACCTATGGCGGCGCAGCGGTGAGAGCAAGGCTTGCTGCCTCCTTCGGTCGCGATCTGCCCGCCGGCATCGTCGAGGACGTGGTCGCCGTGGTTGCCGCCGTGCTGATCGTCTCGGCCGTGTGATGCGGGAGTTCGACGCCATCTTCATCGGTGCCGGCCAGGCCGGGCCGTTCCTTGCGGCGCGGATGGCGTCGGAAGGCTTCAAGGTCGCGCTGCTGGAGCGGAAATATCTCGGCGGGACCTGCGTCAATGCCGGCTGCATGCCGACAAAGGCGCTCGTGGCCAGCGCCCGTGCCGCGCATGTGGCGAGACGTGCCGCCGACTACGGGGTTCTCGTCACCGGCCCTATCGGTGTCGACATGCGCGTGGTGCAGGGCCGCGCCGAGAAGGTAACGCTCGACGCCCGGCAGGGGCTACAGACCTGGTTCGACGGATTGCCCGACATGACGGTGATCTTTGGCCAGGGCCGGTTCGAGGATGCAAGGACGGTGCTCGTCAACGGCGAGCGGCTGACGGCGCCGCGAATTTTCCTCAATGTCGGCGCGCGACCGGTGATTCCCGATTATCCGGGTCTCGCCGAGGTTCCCTACCTGACCAGCACGTCGATCATCCATCTCGACGTGGTGCCTCGCCATCTGGTGGTGATCGGCGGAAGCTATATCGGCCTTGAATTCGCGCAGATGTACCGGCGCTTCGGTGCCGAGGTGACAGTCATCGAGCGAGGCGACCGGCTGGCATCGCGCGAGGACGAGGACATTTCGGAGGCGATCGCCGAGATCCTGCGCGCCGAAGGCATCGCCGTCCATACGGCGGCAGGCGGTCTGTCGTTCGCCAAGGCCGGAGACCAGATCGAGGTGACGACCGACAGCGGCAGCTACACCGCAAGCCATGTGCTTGTGGCAACGGGCCGGCGGCCGAACACCGACGATCTGGGCCTGGAGGCGGCCGGCATCGCCGTTGACCAGAAAGGCTTCATCCAGGTCGACGACCGGTTGTCGACGAATGTCGAGGGCATCTGGGCGCTTGGCGACTGCAACGGCCACGGCGCCTTCACCCACACCTCCTACAACGACTTCGAGATTGTCGCGGCAAACCTGCTCGACGGCGGCGACCGCAAGCTGAGCGACAGGATCCTCGGCTACGCGCTCTACATCGATCCACCGCTGGGGCGGGTGGGCATGACGGAACGGCAGGCGAGAGAGAGCGGCCGGCCGATCCTGGTCTCCAAGCGACCGATGTCGAAGGTCGGACGGGCCGTCGAGAAAGGCGAGACGCTGGGCTTCATGAAGCTCGTCGCCGACGCCGAGACGCAGCAGATCCTTGGAGCCGCCTTTCTCGGGGTCGAAGGCGACGAGGCAATCCACGGGATCATCGATGCCATGAATGCGAAGATGCCCTATCCGGCGCTGCAATGGGCCGTGCCGATCCATCCAACGGTATCGGAGTTCATCCCGACGCTGATCGGCGATCTGAAGCCCGCACCCTGATCACGGATCGCGAGCGCGGCGTCAGCCGTGCCGTAGCGCGCACGGCGGCCGCGTGGTGAAACGCCTGACCTGCCCTCTGCCATCCCAAGGTCTTTGACCCGATGTTCCTATCGGCCCCCGGGAACGGAGATGGGGTGGCCGGTGTTGGTCTTCGAGACAGTCTGAGGAAAGTTGCGATGAGCACAGATCAGAGAATGCCCGAAGCCCCGGCCAATAGCGACGCGGTGCCGGAGGGAACGCCGGATGCTGCAGAGAACCTTTGCCGGCGCTGCGGCGGCACCGGCAAGCTCGAGGGCGGCCTGTGCCCCGAATGCGATGGCAGCGGCATCGTGCTGACGCCGGTCGGCGGCGCCGGCTGAATCGCTTCTAAGGCAGCCGGACGCTGTGTTAGCGCACCTGGTCGAGCAGGCGCTTGCACTCGAGCAGATCGAAGAGCGCCTCCTGCAGGAGCGCGCGGTCTTCCTTGCCGACCGAGCTCTTGCCGATCGACACCTCCAGCGTGTCATCCTCGCCGCCCGAGCCGAAGCCGAAGAAGCGACCGCTGGACTTGGCCTTCGCCCGTCCGACGATCTGGTCCTCGTCGTCGGGCGCGATCTTCGGCTCGCCGCCCGCACGGTCGTTGTTGGCCGCCATGATCGCTTCCATGGTCGCCATGTCGCCCGAGGCGATGGCGGCGACGAACTTGTTGCCGTTCGTCTTCAGGAGCTTCTGGACGCCCTTGATCGTATAGCCGTGGTCGTAGAGAAGATGGCGGATGCCCTTCAGCAGATCGACATCCTCGGGGCGGTAGTAGCGACGCCCGCCGCCGCGCTTCATCGGCTTGATCTGCGGGAAGCGGGTCTCCCAGAACCGCAGCACGTGCTGCGGAAGGTCGAGATCGTCGGCAACTTCGCTGATGGTGCGGAACGCGTCCGGGCTCTTTTCCAAGATGTCGTCTCCCTCGATCGGCTAAGGCCGACTCAACGCAGGTCCAATTCCTCGATGCTCCGCATTTCAACGGTTTGCGGAGGCGAATTCAAGTCGAATGAGAGAGAATGAACAGCCTAGAGCGGCGCCGGCCCGTGCAGGAGCCGCGTTCAGGCGGCCGGATTGGCCGGCTTCTGCTTGGCCTTGCGGGCCAGATGCGATTTCAGGATACGCTGCTTCAGCACGTTCGAGGCCTTGAATGTCATCACCCGGCGCGGCGAGATCGGCACTTCCTCGCCGGTCTTCGGGTTGCGGCCGATGCGCTCGTTCTTCGCCCGAACCTGGAAGGTGGCGAAGGACGAGAGCTTGACGATTTCCCCGCGCACGATGGCGTTGCAGATCTCGTCGATCACCGTCTCGACCAGCTCGGCCGATTCCGTTCGCGAGAGACCGACCTTGCGAAACACCGACTCCGCCAAGTCTGCCCGTGTCACTGTCTTGCCGGCCATGACCCCCGCCCGTCAAAGTGTTCATCGATCAACGTTTGCGAACACTATGTGTGTTGTCGTCCAGGGTCAAGCGCTTGTAAATACGAGATTACCAGCGCAGCAGAAGGGCGCCCCAGGTGAAGCCGCCGCCCATTGCCTCGAGCATCACCAGGTCGCCCTGCTTGATGCGACCGTCGGCCGCGGCAACCGAAAGCGCCAGCGGAATCGAGGCCGCCGACGTGTTGCCGTGCAGGTCGACGGTGATCACGACCTTCTCCGTCGGAATGCCAAGCTTCTTTGCCGAACCGTCGATGATGCGACGGTTGGCCTGGTGCGGCACCAGCCAGTCGAGATCGTCTGCTGTCGTCCCGGTGGCGGCGAAAGCCGCCTCGATGACATCGGTGATCATGCCGACCGCATACTTGAAGACTTCGCGGCCTTCCATGCGCAGATGACCGACCGTACCGGTGGAGGACGGGCCGCCGTCGACGTAGAGCTTGTCCTTGTGCGAACCGTCGGAGCGCAGATGGGCCGTCAGCATGCCGCGATCGGCCATCGTTCCTTCAAGGTTCTGCGCCTCCAGCACCAGCGCACCTGCGCCGTCGCCGAACAGCACGCAGGTGGTGCGGTCCGTCCAGTCGAGGATGCGCGAGAAGGTTTCCGCACCGATCACCAGCGCACGCTTGGCAAGGCCTGCCTTCAAATGCGCGTCGGCGGTCGCCATGGCGTAGACGAAGCCGGTACAGACCGCCTGCACGTCGAAGGCATAGCCCTGCGTCATGCCGAGACGGCTCTGAATGTTGACGGCGGTCGCCGGGAACGTGTTGTCCGGTGTCGAGGTGGCGACGATGACGAGGTCGATGTCGGCCGGCGTCAGGCCGGCCTTGTCGAGGGCGGCACGGGCCGCCTGTTCGCCGAGCGATGCAGTGGTTTCCCCATCGCCGGCAATGTAACGCTGACGGATGCCGGTTCGCTGGACGATCCAGTCGTCGGACGTTTCAACCAGGCTTTCCAATTCCTTGTTCGTGACCAGGCGCTGAGGCAGCGCCGAGCCGAAACCGCGAACCACTGAACGGATCATGCTCGATAAATTCCTATTCTCAAGCCGCTTCTTCCGGACCTGCCGGAGGCAGGCGGCGGGCATGATATGTTTTCAAATCCTGCGAGATCTTCTCGTTCAGACCGTTGCGGGCCATGTCGTAGCCCACGTCGATCGCCGAGGCGTATCCTTCCGCATCCGTGCCACCATGAGACTTGATCACGATGCCATTAAGGCCGAGAAACACGCCGCCGTTGACTTTTCTCGGGTCCATCTTCTCGCGCAGGCGGTCGAAGGCACCCTTGGCGAACAGATAGCCGATCTTCGCCATCAGCGTGCGCGACATCGCCGAACGCAGAAGTTCGGCCATCTGCTTGGCGGTGCCTTCGGCGGTCTTCAGGGCGATGTTGCCGGTGAAGCCCTCCGTGACGACGACGTCGACGACACCCTGTCCGATATCGTCGCCCTCGACGAAGCCATGGTAGGAGATCGTGGAGAGGTTCGATTCGCGGATCATGCGACCCGCCTCACGCACTTCTTCCTGCCCCTTGACCTCTTCGACGCCGACATTCAGCAGACCGACGGTCGGCCGGTCGATCTCGAACAGGGCGCGGGCCATGGCGCCGCCCATCAGGGCAAAATCCAGGAGTTGCTGCGCATCGGCACCGATGGTTGCGCCGATATCGAGAACGATGCTTTCGCCGCGCAGCGTCGGCCAAATGCCGGCGATGGCCGGACGCTCGATGTTTTCCATCGTCCGCAGGCAGAATTTCGCCATCGCCATCAGCGCGCCGGTATTGCCGGCCGAGACGACGACATCGGCCTCGCCGGTCTTTACCGCCTCGATCGCCCGCCACATGCTGGACACGTAGCGGCCGCGACGCAGCGCCGCGCTCGGCTTCTCGTCCATGGTGATGGCGACTTCACAATCGTGGAAGACCGACTTCTGCTTCAGCTTCGGATGCCTGTCGAGAAGCGGCAGACACTCCTCGGCACGGCCGAAGATCACGAAGGTCGCATCGGGATGACGCTCCAGTGCCGTGGCGGCACCGGGGATGACGACGGCTGGGCCGAAATCGCCACCCATGGCATCAAGAGAAATTCTGATCACGCGTTTCCTAGTCCTTCTGTCCCGCGCCAGGCGAAATCGGGGCCAAAATACTGGTTTTGCCGCCCCTTACAACCCATCAGCGGATGAATGCAAACGCTATTGCTTGGCGGGCCAGTCCTTGAGCACGGAGAACGGGTTGGGCTTGTCCTCCGGTTGCGTCCCATCGGACTCGATGCGGTCGCTGAACTCGATGCCCGCCTTGCGCGGATAGGGATTGATCGACAGAGCGGCGAACTCGGCAACTGTCTGGCCGGCGTCGATCGTATCACCGGAAAACAGTTCGGGCAGATCGGGACCCTCCGGATCGAGCACCATCTCGGCGCTTTCGCCGGAGGCCACGATGCGCGCCAGCTTCGATCCCTCCGGGACAAAGATCTGCTCGACTTCCTCGACGATTGTGCTCTCCACCGGCTCCAGCGTCACGACGCAGGCCTGCACGATCCGCGCCTTGACCTGGCCCTTCAGCCGCACGCCATCCTTCTTCCACCGCGTTACCTGCAGGTCGGACGAAAGTTCCTTGACCGAGACCACCTGCCAGAGGGTCGCCAGCCCGGCGCGTTCGCGCTCATCGGCCTCCAGATGCACAGTCACCGGATTGGCGGAGATGTGCCCGACCTTGACCGGGTAGGAGAACGGCGGCTTTGCGCCGCGCACCGTATCATTGCTCATGTAACCTCACTTCCCCGGCGCCGGCAGCGCGACGTCACCGCGCGCGATCGCCTCGTCCGGGACCTGTTTCAGCGCCTGTTCGGCGCCCATCATCCATTCCGCCAGAGGCAGCATGCCCGGCGCCGCATCCTGCTGCGGATAAATATTGCGTTTCAGCGCCCCGGCAAGCGCTGCGGCGTCGCCGGCGTCGATTGCCGCGCCATAGGTCTCCAGCCGGCCGTAAAACATCCCGGCGAGCTTCTTCATGCGCTTCGGCACGCCCTGATCCCCGACACCCAGTTCGCGGATCGAATGGTCGATATCCTGGAAGAAGGCGTCGACGATCTCCTGCGCCAGCTGTCGACCGCTGGTGTCGGAACCGGCGGTGCGCCTGAAGAACAGAATCATCACCGCGCAGAGCATCTCGAAACGGCCCATGACGGTGTCCGGCACATCCATGGCGGCGTAAAAGAAAGGAACGCGGGCCGCCGAAGTCAAGACCGCGTATTGCCGGTCGACGATCAGGCGATTGGAATTTTTCTTTCTGAAGAGACCGAAGATCATAAAAGCCCGCACTCTGCGCCGCCAAAGCGACGGCTGGGCAAGCCAGCCTTGTTGCATGGAAACCAAAGCTGGTTTACCGAAGCATGCACGAATTGCAATGCCGGACGGGCGCCATCGATCGCCGACCGGGAAATGCCGATACGGACGAGCGGGACGCTGAAGTTTCGCGGAATAGCCACAATGCTATCGCAGCAGAAGCTATTGCAGCGACGAATGGCTTGGCCGGTCGAACACATGAGGACAGGGTGTTGAAGAAGCGCGTGTTTGGGTCTGACTTGAATATGATGAGCAAGGCCGCAGTGCTGGCAGTCGCCGTGTCGCTTGGCCTGTCGGGCTGCACCACCGGGATCGGCGATACGATCTATAACGGATACGTGCTGGACAAGGATTCGCTCGACCTCATCCCGGAAGGCTCGAGCCGTGAGCAGGTGCTCCTGTCGATGGGTACGCCCTCGACCACGGCGACCTTCGACGGCGAAGTCTTCTACTACATCTCACAGAAGCGCGAGCGTCCGGTTGCCTTCATGAAGCCCAGGCTCGTGGAGCAGACCGTCGTGGCGATCTACTTCAACCAGGAGGGCACCGTCGCCCGCCGCGCCGTCTACACGCTGAAGGACGGCAAGGTGTTCGACACGATCTCGCGCACGACGCCGACCGGCGGCCGCGACCTCACCTTCCTGCAGCAGCTGCTGGCCGGCGGAACCGGTGCAGGCAGCGCCGGCGCTGCGGCCTTCCGCAACATGCTGGGCGGCGGCAACAACTGATCCGCAGCCACGTTCCGGCAATCGAAAATACAAGAACCCGCGGCATGTGCCGCGGGTTCTTCCGTTTCAGGCTATGGCTGCGGGTCTAGGCCTCAGGCCGCCAGCACCGCCAGCAGCAGGAGCGCCACGATATTGGTGATCTTGATCGCCGGATTGACGGCCGGGCCCGCCGTATCCTTGTAGGGATCACCGACCGTATCACCGGTGACGGAGGCCTTGTGGGCTTCCGACCCCTTCATATGGCGGTTGCCGTCCTTGTCGACGAAGCCATCCTCGAAACTCTTCTTGGCATTGTCCCAGGCGCCACCGCCGGAGGTCATCGAAATTGCCACGAACAGGCCGTTGATGATGACCCCGAGCAGCGAGGCACCGAGTGCTGCGAAGGCCGAGGCCTTGGAGCCGGAAATCACCAGCACGCCGAAATAGACGACGACGGGCGCCAGCACCGGCAGCAGCGACGGCAGGATCATCTCGCGGATGGCTGCACGCGTCAGGATGTCGACGGCGCGTCCGTAGTCAGGCTTCTCGGTACCCAGCATGATGCCGGGGTGGTTGCGGAACTGGGTGCGGACTTCCTCGACGATCGAGCTTGCGGCGCGGCCGACGGCGGTCATCGCCATGCCGCCGAACAGGTAGGGGATGAGGCCGCCGAAGATCAGTCCGGCGACGACGTAAGGGTTGGCAAGGCTGAAGGAGATCTCGCCGACATCGGCGAAATAGGGATACTGCGCGCCGTTTGCGGCGAAGTAGCTGAGGTCGTTGGAATAGGCGGCGAACAGCACCAGTGCGCCAAGGCCGGCGGAACCGATGGCATAGCCCTTGGTCACCGCCTTGGTGGTGTTGCCGACCGCATCCAGCGCGTCGGTGGTGCGGCGCACTTCCGGCGGCAGCTCGGCCATCTCGGCGATGCCGCCGGCATTGTCGGTGACCGGTCCGAACGCATCGAGCGCGACGATCATGCCTGCAAGCCCGAGCATGGCCGTGACCGCAATGCCTGTGCCGAATAGCCCGGCAAGCTGATAGGTGGAGATGATCCCGCCGATGATGACGATCGCCGGAAGCGCCGTCGATTCGAGCGAGACCGCCAGCCCCTGGATGACGTTGGTGCCATGACCGGTGACAGAGGCCTGGGCGATGGAGTTGACCGGCCGCTTGTTGGTGCCGGTGTAGTACTCGGTGATCACCACGATCAGCGCCGTGACGACAAGACCGAGGATGCCGCAGAAGAACAGGTTGGTGCCGGTGATATCCATTCCGGCGACGGCGCCGATCGAGCCCCAGCCGATGGTCAGCGAGGTGGCGACTGCAAGGCCGACGATCGACAGCAGGCCGGTGACAATCAGGCCCTTGTAGAGGGCGCCCATGATCGACCCGTTGGTGCCGAGCTTGACGAAGAAGGTGCCGATGATCGAGGTGATGATGCAGACCGCGCAGATGGCCAGCGGATAGACCATGATGACGCCAAGCGTCGGAACGCCGGCAAAGAAGATCGCCGCGAGCACCATGGTGGCGACGACCGAGACCGCATAGGTCTCGAACAGGTCGGCTGCCATGCCGGCGCAATCGCCGACATTGTCGCCGACATTATCGGCGATCGTTGCCGGGTTGCGCGGATCGTCTTCCGGAATGCCGGCTTCCACCTTGCCGACCAGGTCGCCGCCGACATCGGCGCCCTTGGTGAAGATGCCGCCGCCGAGCCGGGCGAAGATCGAGATCAGCGACGCGCCGAATCCGAGCGCCACGAGCGCGTCGATCACATGGCGGCTGCCGGGCGCGTTGCCGAAGCCGTAAACGAGGATCGCGTAGTAGATCGAGACGCCGAGCAGTGCGAGGCCCGCCACCAGCATGCCGGTGATGGCACCCGACTTGAAGGCAATGTCGAGGCCGGCGGCCAGGCTATGCGAGGATGCCTGGGCGGTGCGGACGTTGGCGCGCACCGAGACATGCATGCCGATGAAGCCGGCTGCCCCCGAAAGGACGGCGCCGATGATGAAGCCGATCGCTGCAAGGCCCGACAGGAGCAGCCAGGTGCCGACGGCGACAACCGCCCCGACGATTGCAATGGTCATGTACTGGCGCGTCAGGTAGGCCTGCGCACCTTCCCGGATATAGCCGGCGATTTCCTGCATCCGCTGATTACCCTGGTCCGCGGCCAGAACCGACCGTGTCGCCCAGCCGGCGTAAACCACCGACAGCAGGCCGCAGACGATCACACCCAGTAGAACTGTCATACGCTTCTTCCTCTCCCAAAAGCCGGCCGCAATGATGCGCCGGGCCGTAAGGCAGCGTCTCCCCTCCCAAGGAGTTTGGCCGGCCTTCGCGAGGGAGATTGCGGGCGCTTGGAAATGGCGTCAAGGGGCCACCCGGAAAGGCTGTGCCGGCGACGTCGACCCGTGGCGGAAGTTGAAGGAGTTAGAAAGGCTTAGGCCGCAGCGGCCGGCTTCCTGCGTAGCATCAGCGCCGCCAGCAGGATCAGGCAGCCAATGGCCACCGGCCAGATGACCAGGTTCATGAACGACCAGCCCTGCGACTCATAGACCTTGCCCGACGAGAAGGACGACAGCGCGACGAAGCCGAACAGGAAGATATCGTGGAAACCCTGCACCTTGTCGGCCTCGTGCGGACGGTAGGTCGAGGCGACGATCGCCGTCGAGCCGATGAAGCCGAAGTTCCAGCCGATGCCGAGCAGCACCAGCGCGCCCCAGAAGTTCCACAGCTCGATGCCGAGATGGGCGACGACGGCGCAGGCCATCAGCGTGACCAGACCGAGCGCCACGACACGCTCGGCGCCGACGCGAGCGATGATCATGCCGGTGAAGAAGCTCGGGCCGAACATGGCGAGCACGTGCCACTGGATGCCAAGCGTCGCAAGCTCGGTCGGAAATCCGCAGCCGATGACCATGGCGAGCGGCGCGCCGGTCATCACGAAGCTCATCAGGGCATAGGTGCCGATGCCGCAGATCATGCCGGTGAGGAAGCGCTGGGTGGTGACGATCTCGCGCAGCGGCCGGGCGGGCACCGTGGCGTCGGTCGCCTTCTTCATTTCCGGCAGCTTGAGGAAGGACAGGATGACGATGGCGATGAGGCCGAGCGGCAGCAGCGCGAGGAACGTGCCGGCAAAGGTGAACGGCGTAAACAGGTCCTTCGCCCAGATTGCCAGCTGCGGCCCGATGATCGCCGAGACGATGCCGGCGCCGAGGATCCAGGAGATCGCCTTGGGCTTGAAGCTGGACGGCGAGGCATCGGCGGCAGCAAAGCGGATCTTCTGGGTGAAGCCGCTGCTGATGCCGATCACCAGCAACGAGACGGCAAACAGCCAGAAATCGCTGCGCAGGAGCGCGATCGTTGCCAGGACGCCACCGAGCGCCGCGATGATGGCGCCACTGATGAAGGCGGCCTTGCGGCCGAGGAAGCGGGACAGGAATGCGATGCCGATGGCGCCGAGCGCCGTGCCGACGTTGAAGCCGGTGACCGGAGCGGTCGCCAGCGACTTGTCGGCCGCCAGCAACTGGTAGCCGGCAAGCGATCCGACGGAAATCGAAAGCGGGGCTGCCGACCCGAGGATCGCCTGGGCGCCCGCGAGGAAGGCGACGTTGCGCCGTGCTGAGCGCAGCTGCCTGTCGAGACCGTTGCCGGTAATGCCGTCCATGGCTTCAGTCCCGCCGTTGATGGGGTGCCGCTACTTCTTGGTCTCGCCGCGGATCTGCTTGGCCAGCCTGTCCAGCACGGCATTGACGATCTTCGGCTCCTCGCCCTCGAAAAAGGCCTGGGCGATCTCGACATATTCCGTGACGATGACCGGGACCGGCACATCCTTGCGCTCGGCAATCTCGAAGGTACCGGCACGCAGGATGGCGCGCAGCGTCGAATCAAGGCGCGACAGCGGCCAGCTTTCCTGGAGAGCCGAGCGGATCAGCGGATCGATCTTCACCTGGTCGCGTACGACGCCGGCAACGATCGAGCGGAACCACGACGGGTCCGCCTTCAGATAGGTGTCGCCGTCGAGCTCCTGGCCGAGCCGGTGCTCCTCGTATTCGGCGACGATCTCCAGCACGCCGGTGCCGCCGATATCCATCTGGTAAAGTGCCTGAACGGCCGCGAGACGGGCCGCACCACGCTGGTTTGCCGGCTTTACCGGCTGCTGCAGGTCCTTGGACATGGATCAGGCACCCAGTTTTTCACGCAATTCGATCATCGTCAGCGCCGCGCGCGCAGCGAAGCCGCCCTTGTCCTTCTCGGACTTGCGCACCCGCGCCCACGCCTGTTCGTCGTTCTCGACGGTCATGATGCCGTTGCCGATGGCAAGCGATTCCGAGACGGCCAGATCCATCAGCGCCCGCGAGGATTCGTTCGAGACGATGTCGAAGTGGTAGGTCTCGCCGCGGATGACCATCCCGAGCGCCACGAAGCCGTCATAGTTGACGCCGCCCTGCTCGGCCGCATCCAGCGCCATGGCAATCGCCGGCGGAATTTCGAGGGCGCCAGGAACCGTCACCACATCATAGGTCGCGCCTGCCGCCTGCAGCGCCGAGGTTGCGCCGTCGAGCAGCGCATCGGCCATGTCGTCGTAGAAGCGTGCTTCGACGATGAGGAGGTGGGGCTTCAAAGAGTCGGTCATGGATCGTCCTGGTCGCAATTCGGCGATTTAAGCTGTTGGGAATTGGCGCGGTCAAACCACGGCAGGCGCGGCTTGGCAAGCGATTTTCACGCGAGGCCCTGCCCGGCCGCTGTTGCAACCGTCGCGTCGCGGTGCAAAGCATCATCCGTTTCTGAACCAGCTTGCGCGCGCGTCGTTGCATGCCGGAACATGATTATGCCGGCGGACGCCGTCGCCGGTGAACACCAGCGGCGAGATCAGCCGGCGATGGCGGACGGGAATTCGGCAAGGCGAGCGGCGTAGCGTGCCATGGTATCGACCTCGAAGTTGACGAAGTCGCCGGTCTTGCGGTCGCCCCAGGTGGTAACTTCCAGCGTATGGCGGATGAGCAGTACGTCGAAATCGGCACCGTCGACGGCGTTGACCGTCAGCGACGTGCCGTCTAGCGCCACGGATCCCTTCGGCGCGACGAAACGGGCGAGCGCCTGGGGTGCGCGCAGGCGGATGCGGACCGCCTCGCCTTCCGCTTCGATCGACAGGATTTCGGCCTTGCCGTCGACATGGCCGGAAACGATGTGGCCGCCGAGCTCGTCGCCGATCTTCAGCGCCCGCTCAAGGTTGACGCGGGTGCCCACATCCCAGCCGGCGATCGTCGTCAGCCGCAGCGCCTCTTCCCAGGCCTCCACCTCGTACCAGCGCAAATTGCTGCCATCCTCGGCCCGCCGCGTCACTGTGAGGCAGACGCCGCCATGCGAAATGGAGGCGCCGATATCGATGGTCGCCGGATCGTAGGCGGTCGCGATACGCAGCCTGATGCCTTCATCCAGCGGCACCCGTTCGGAAACGGTGCCGACGTCGGTCACGATACCGGTGAACATTCAAACGTCCTTTCATAGTCGCAGCAGCGATCGTCGCCGAAGCGATCGGCGCGCACGAGCCTGAACCCGGGCGGCATATCGTCATGGACGAGCGGTGATTCAATGCCGCCCTCGCCGACCAGCACACTCCCCTGGAACAGCAGGATGCGGTCGACCAGTCCGGCATCGAGGAATGACCGGGCAACCGAGGCGCCGCCTTCGACGAGCAGTGACGACAGCCCGCGGGAGGCGAGTGCGGACAGCAGACGCGGGAGATCGGCGGCTTCGATGATCTCAACCCCGGCCTCGGCAAGCGCCAGGGCGTTATCCGGCGGTCCATCGCCGACGACGATCACCGGCACCTGGCGGGCCGTGGCGACCAGTTTCGAGGTGAGCGGCAGACGCAGCCGGCGGTCCAGCACGATGCGCACCGGCGACCGATCCTGCAGACCGTCGAGCCGCACCGTTAGCTCCGGATCGTCGGCGAGCGCCGTTCCGATGCCGACAAGGATGGCATCCATCTCGGCACGCAGCACCTGGACCTGGGCGCGCGATACCGGACCGGTAATCGCCACCTGGCCGTGGCCGGTGCGGCCGATCTTGCCGTCCCTCGAGACGGCGAGCTTCAGCGTCACGTGCGGGCGGCCCTGGCGGTGGCGCATGAGGTAGGCCTGCAGTGCCCGGCGGCCGTCTTCCTCCAGCACGCCGCATTCGACCGTGATGCCGGCGGCGTCAAGGATGGCGATGCCGCGGCTCGAGACGCGCGGATCAGGATCGGTGAGGCTGATGACGACCCGGGCGACGCCGGCGGCCACCAGCGCATCGGCGCAGGGCGGCGTCTTGCCCCAGTGCGAGCAGGGTTCGAGCGTCACGTAGACGGTTGCGCCGCGCGCGCCCTCGCCGGCCGAGGCCAATGCCTGGGTTTCTGCGTGCGGACGACCGCCGACCGCGGTCACAGCCGACGCGAGGATGGTGCCGTTCTTGACGACGAGGCAGCCGACGGACGGATTGGTCGAAGTCAGGCCGGTGTGCTGGCGCGACAGCCGGATGGCGGCCGCCATGAACCGCCGATCTTCGGGCGTCACGCCCATCGCTTTAAGGATCCACCTTACTGTCGCGCCCGATGCGGGCGCTGATCTCGGCAATGACCTTTTCGAAATCCTCGGCGTGGCTGAAATCGCGATAGACTGAGGCGTAGCGGACGAAAGCCACGTCATCGAGGCTCTTCAGCGCCTCCAGCACCTGCAGGCCGATCTGCTCGGATGAGATCTCGCTTTCGCCGGAGCTTTCCAGCCGCCGGACGATGCCCGAGACGGCGCGCTCGATCCGGTCGTTGTCGACCGGCCGCTTGCGCAGGGCAATCTGGAACGACCGCACCAGCTTGTTGCGGTCGAACGGAACCTTGCGGCCGGTCTTCTTCGTCACCATCAGCTCGCGCAGTTGGACCCGCTCGAAGGTGGTGAAGCGCCCGCCGCAATCCGGGCAGATGCGCCGCCGGCGGATGGAGGTGAAATCCTCCGCCGGACGCGAGTCCTTGACCTGCGTGTCTTCGGAACCGCAATAGGGGCAGCGCATCGAACCGTGGTCCTTACATGTAGGGGTACATCGGGAAGCGTTCGGTCAGCGACATGACCTTGCCGCGCACCGAGGCTTCGACGGCAGAATTGCCCTCGTCGGAATTGGCCACCTTCAGGCCGTCGAGCGTCTCGACGATGAGGTTGCCGATCTCGATGAACTCGGCTTCCTTGAAGCCGCGCGTCGTGCCGGCCGGCGTGCCGAGGCGGACGCCGGAGGTGACGAAGGGCTTTTCCGGATCGAAGGGAATGCCGTTCTTGTTGCAGGTGATGAAGGCGCGACCGAGTGCCGCCTCGGCGCGCTTGCCGGTGGCGTTCTTCTTGCGCAGGTCGACGAGCATCAGGTGGTTGTCGGTGCCGCCGGAGACGATGTCGAGGCCGCCCTTGACCAGCGTGTCGGAGAGCGCCTTGGCGTTCTTGACGATCTGCGCGGCGTAATCCTTGAACTCGGGCTGCAGGGCCTCGCCGAATGCTACAGCCTTGGCGGCGATTACATGCATCAGAGGGCCGCCCTGGAGGCCGGGGAAGACGGCCGAATTGAACTTCTTCGCCAGACCCTCGTCATTGGTGAGGATCATGCCGCCGCGCGGGCCGCGCAGCGACTTGTGGGTGGTGGTGGTGGCGACGTGGCAATGCGGGAACGGCGACGGATGCTGATCGCCAGCAACCAGGCCCGCGATGTGCGCCATGTCGACCATCAGGTAGGCGCCGACCGAATCGGCGATCTCGCGGAAACGTTTCCAGTCCCAGATGCGCGAATAGGCGGTTCCGCCGGCGATGATCAGCTTCGGCTTATGCTCCTCGGCCTTGCGGGCGACCTCGTCCATGTCGAGCTGGTGGTCGTCTTCGCGCACGCCGTAGGAGACGACGTTGAACCACTTGCCGGACATGTTGACGGGCGAACCGTGGGTCAGATGCCCGCCGGAGTTCAGATCGAGACCCATGAAGGTGTCGCCGGGCTGCAGCAGCGCCAGGAACACCGCCTGGTTCATCTGGCTGCCGGAGTTCGGCTGAACGTTGGCGAAATTGACGCCAAACAGCTTCTTGGCGCGGTCGATCGCCAGTTCCTCGGCGATATCGACGAACTGGCAGCCGCCGTAGTAGCGCTTGCCCGGATAGCCTTCGGCATACTTGTTGGTCATGATCGAGCCCTGGGCTTCGAGCACGGCGCGCGACACGATGTTCTCCGAGGCGATCAATTCGATCTCGTGGCGCTGACGGCCCAGTTCCTTCTCGATCGCGCCAAAGATATCCGGATCGGTTTCGGCAAGCGAACGGGAGAAGAATGCATCTCTATGCGACATGAAGGGGCTCCTTGAAGGAAACTGATGCGAAGGGGTCATAGCCGCCTGCCCTGCCGAGGGCAATACGGCGAGCGACATTTGCAGGCCTGATGGCGCGGCGGGCGGATCGGCGCGGGTTTGTCAAGCGAACTTGAGGCCGGTGGATCAGGTAAGCGCCGCCGCCAACCCCTCACGCTCGAAGGCCGCGTTCAGCGCAAAAAGCAGGTCGGAACGCGTCGCCACCTCGGACCCGACGTCGCGCAGGAAGCAGTGAAACTCGAAGTCGCGACCGCCGCCGCCGATCCGGGTGAGGAAGACCCGCGGCTCCGGCGTGGGCAGGATTGCGCCGTTCTGTCGCGCCACCGACAGCAGCAGCCCCCTCGCCCGCTCGACATCGACGTCGGTCGCGATCGTCAACGGAATGACGATGCGGCCGATGCGTGAGCTCAGCGTCCTGTTCTTGACGGTGCCGGAGATCAGGTCTGCGTTCGGAATGATGACGTCGTGACGGTCGAACGTCTCGATGCGCGTCGATCGCACCGCGATCTTGCGCACGACGCCGGAGAACCCCGAAACCTCGATCCAATCGCCTTCCTTGATCGGCCGCTCGACGAGCAGGATGATGCCGGAGACAAAGTTCGACACGACGGCCTGCATGCCAAAGCCGACGCCCACCGACAGCGCGCCGGCGATGATGGCGAGGTTGGAGAGATCAAGGCCGGCGGCCGAGATGGCGATGAGCGCCGAGAGGATGACCCCGACATAGCCGACACCGGTATTGACGGCGTTGCGGGCGCCGCGATCGATGCGGGTCTTCGGCAGCACGACGCGGTCGACGATCCGCTGGATCCAGCGGGTGAGGAACAGGCCGACGAGGAAGCTGACGACGAGGACGAGGAACACCTTGGGCGACAGCCTTGCGCCACCGATATCGATGCCGTTCTGGATGATCCGCCAGACCTCCGACACCTCCGCCGTGCGAGCCCCCCAGATCAGTGCCAGGAGCGGTACGCAGAGCAGCACGATGACGACGCCGAGCAGCATCGAGACCAGCGCTGCCGTCGATTCCTGCCGGCGGAAGCCGCCCCTCACCGGCACCATCAGCGCATAATGCAGGATGAAGGCGAGCCCGAACACGGCAACACTTCCCATCAGCGGCGCGAGTGCTGCCCGCGCAAGCGGCACGTAACCGAGCGCCGCCGCCACCAGCGACAGCACGGCGAGAACCTGCATCAGCCGCGCGCAAGCGGTGAAGAAACCAGGTCCGAGCGGATTGTCGTCGTCAGCGCCGGCGGTTTGGCGCAATTCGTCGGCAACCGACAGCAGGACGCGGGCGAGACCGGCGAGAACGATCGTGCCGATGACGATGCTGACGCCCTGTAGCGCCGCGAGCCCGGCCGGCGAGAAGGCGAAATCCTCGCTTGCACCATCGACGATCGCCTCTGCCGTCAGCGACGCGGCAAACGCGATACCGAGCCAGTAGCAGGCCCGCGCCGAGCGGTCTCCGAGATGCAGCAGGCGGATCAGCGGCTGCTGCGGGGAAAACAGGATGCTGCCGATCCAGGCAGCCAGAAGGAAGATGAAAAACGATACGATGACGGCTGCAGACAGTCCTTCGGCGCTGGTCGGCCCGATTTCCAGCAGCACGAGCGCCAGCAGCAGCATCGACGCTGCAAGGAGGCCGAAGATCAGCCGTAGGAGATGAATGCCGGCGACTTTGACCAGAAAGGTCGAGGAGCCCGGGCTGCCGCGAACCCGGCGTTCCAGCCGGGAGAGCACGAGGTGACCGAGGCCGACCGGCAAGAGCAGCGCGGCGAGCGCCAGAAGGGCCGCGGGTAGCAGCCTGTCCTCGAAGGAGGCAACCGGTTCGCCATCCTGCGTCCGCGGCCTAAGCGTGTCCTCCCTCACCTTGGTGTAGTAGCGGACGAGGTCCGACCCGGCAGCGCTCCAGCTCGAGGGCATGAGCGGGGACGGCTTCTGCGCCAGCAGATCGCTCGTCGAGCGCGAGCGAACCAGCGCATCGAGCTCCTCTATGAGGACGTTGGCGCGGGCAAATGCGAGCCGGGCGGCAATCGCCGGTTCCTCGGCGCGCAACAGCGTCTCGGTCAGCTGCTTACGCCGGGCGGCCAGCGGCTCGGGCTCGGTCTGATCCTTGGCCGGCGCAGGTCCCAGGGTCGCAACCTGCGCCTTCAGGACGCGGATCACGACATGGCCGGAATCGGCGATCGTCTCGGCTTGAGCACGGTGTTCGGCAAGCTCCTGCCGCAAGATCTCCAGTTCCTCTGTCGAGGCCCTGCCCGCCTGCAGCGCTTCTTCCGCACGGGTCGCGCTCCGCTCCCATTCGGCGATCTGCGCCTGCGGGTCGGCCGGCGTTGCGGCCGGCAGAGGCGGAGCCGCAGTCTGCTGGGCAGAGACACCGGGTGCCGGCAGGAAGAACAGCGCCAGGAACAGGGCCAGGACCGCGCCGCAGCGCAGCGGCAGAATTGGGCGACGGACAGGCATCATCGACGGGATCGATCCTTGAGAGGCGGCGTGCGCCGCTCCCCCAGCGGATCGGCCCTGGCCGAATGAAGCAGAAGCGAGGCGCCGCCGCAACCGGCGGTCCACCCGCAGCCTCCGCACCGATCGCACCGGAACCCATCCTGCGACGAGCATCCTGTCCGCCAGCACAAAAAAGGCGAACCCGAAGGTCCGCCTTTTGCTGAATTCCATGTTCCGTCGCTTATTGCGGCAGCATGTCGTCGTCGATCGAACCGGCCGACTTTTCGATGCCGGTGGTCGTCTGCAGCGCCAGCTCCTGATTGCCGTCGCGCTGGTAGATGTCGTCGCGGAACTGCACGACGCGGTCCTTCGCCGACCATGCGGTGATGTAGACGATGTAGACCGGCACTTCCTGGGCCAGCTTGATCGGCGTGTTCTGGCGGGCGTTGATGACCCGCTCGATTTCCTGGCGCGACCAGCCGGGCGTATCGCGCAGCAGCCAGGTGACCAGGTCGCGGACGTTCTGGACGCGCATGCAACCGGACGATTCGAACCGCATCAGCTTGTTGAACAGGCCCTGCTGAGGCGTGTCGTGCATGTATTCGTTGTTCGGATTGTGGAAGTTGATCTTCGTCGAGGCCATGGCGTTGATCTTGCCCGGGTCCTGGCGGAACATCAGGTTCGGTGCCTTTGGTGCATTCCAGTCGACGGTTTCCGGCGCCACTTCCTGGCCCCTGCCGTCGAACAGACGAATGTTGTTGCGCGTCAGGTAGGTCGGATCCTTGCGCATCAGCGGCACGATGTCCTTCTCGACGATCGAGCGGGGTGCCGTCCAGTAAGGGTTGAGGATGACCTCGTAGACCTTCGAGTTGATGGCATGCGTCGGACGGTCGATGCGGCCGACGACTGCCGTGTTGCGCAGCGCCACGCGATCGTTCTCGACGGCTTCGACATAGGCTGCCGGGATGTTGACCATCATGTAGCGGTTGCCGAGATCGCCGGCCATCGACTGCAGGCGCACGAGGTTGGTCTCGAGCTGCATCAGCCGGGTCTGCGCCGGGATGTTCATCGCCTTAACCGAGTACTCGCCGAGGACGCCGTCGGCCGGCAGGCCGTGGCGGGCCTGGAAGCGCTTGACGGCACCGTCGACATAGCTGTCGAAGGCGCTGGAGATGCCCGCTTCGCGCGGCAGGTCGCCGGCGATCATCAGGCGCTGGCGCAGCTGCTGGACCGCCGGATCGCTGACGCCGATGCGCAGCGTCTGCTGCGAGTTGACTTCCGGCCAGCCGCCGTTCTGGACGATGTCCTGGTACTGCGCGATCGCCTGCTGGATATTGGCAGGGCCGGTCGGGCCGAGGACGGGATTGTTGGACGTGACGCCGACGGCCGAACGCGATGTCCCACCATCGAACTGATCATCCCACGTGCCGCGGCGCGGCGACGAGATCAGCCCCTGGAGGGCATCCTGCGCCAGAGCCGGTGCGGCAAGCGTGGCCGCTCCAAGGGAGACGGCAGACCGCAGCAGGGTCCGGCGGGAAACAAGTTCGGATTCGCTCTTTTTCGACATCATTCGATCCATGTTATCCGCAAGCACATCGGACAGTGCCTACAGCGATATGGTTAATAAAGCGTCGTGCGGGAAAGGCCAAAAGCCCGCATTGTCCAATCTCGGCGCATCCGCACGCGGACAAGGTCCGGACGGCTCGCTTCCACGCGCTACAACTGCCTCTGGCGGTCCCATAGCAATATGGCCAATTCTTGTCAGGAGGCGGCGTCTCACAGCCACGTGTTGCCGCGTGACCCTGACGCGACACCCCGGCGCCCTGCACCGCGCGCAAACGCGAGAAAACCGGACGCGCAGGGAACGCATCCGGTTTTGATCGGAACTGGAGGTATGTCTGGGAGTGCAGCGACGCGGGACCGGTGGATCAGACCCGTGGCCGACGGGGTCTCACATGCGGTAGGCGATCGAGTCGTTCCAGAAGCGGTCGAGGCGCTGGAGCAGCTTGTTCATCTGGCCGAACTCGCTCTCGCCGATGCCGCCGACCTTTTCGATCGAGCCGATGTGGCGTTCGTAGAGCTTGGCGACGACTTCGGCGATTTCCTGGCCGGACTTGGTCAGGCTGATGCGGACCGAGCGACGGTCGATGCGCGACTTCTGGTGGTTGATGAGGCCGAGATCGACGAGCTTCTTGACGTTGTACGAAACGTTGGAGCCCAGGTAGTAGCCGCGGGAGCGAAGCTCGCCGGCGGTCAGTTCGGAATTGCCGATGTTGAAGAGGAGGAGTGCCTGGACGGCGTTGACGTCGTCGCGACCCTGGCGGTCGAACTCGTCCTTGATGACGTCCAGCAGACGGCGGTGAAGACGTTCAACCAGGTGGAGCGATTCCATGTACAGGTTGCGGATGGCGTCGTCCTGGGTCTCGGCTGCTGCGGTTGCCTGCGGCTTGATCTTGGTGTTCAACATGTCTGCCTCACTGTTTTGTTTGGCGGTGTCTGTTTCTTCCCGCCTTGTGAGTGACACTATCGAATGCGCATAAAATTCGACTTAAAACACACGGCTAACAGCTGCTTAATGCCCACAGACGAAACGCCGCGAACCGCCGACAGGTGCTGCGCTCGGATATTTGACTTCAATAGAATCAGATAGTTAGGCTAAAAAACTGCCGTCAACAGGGCCGTCAAAGCTTAGAAATCAGGGTAAATCAACCCTTACCCGCTCTTCCATCTTGCGCTTTTCCTCCAGCCAGAGAGCCAGTCGGAAGACGATATAGAGGGCGGCGACCAGCCCGTGCAGCAGCGGCACGATGACGTTGTGGCCGTAGATTTCCGGCCAGACCCGATACATCAGCAATTGCGCTCCCGCCGCCATGACCCACAGGACCGCACCCCAGGAGGTTGCAAGCCAGAGGCCGAGCGAGACGACGGGATAGGCGACGGCAAGCGCCGAGGCGGCGACGCGCCACGGCAGGCTAAGTAGATCGAAGCGGGCCCGCCCGTCGAAGCTGTAGCCCACCAGCATAGCCCAGTACTGCAGGCCGAACCAGAAGCACAGGATGGCAGTCAGCCGGAGAAAGACCACGAACAGGATCTCGACGAGGCTGGCTTTCGGCGTGACATGTGAATCAGGTTCCATGCCGCGAAGATAGCGGGCTTTCCAACGGCTTGCCAGCGGTGCGGCAGCCTGTCCCTTCGCAAACACCGGCGCGGCATGATAAGTCGCGTTCGACATCGACACCGTGCGGAAGAAACGACCAAAGAGGCCCGTCATGAACGACAAGACCCATCTCGTGGATACCATCACCGGCCATCGGCGGATGCGCCGCAACAGGAAGGCTGACTGGACGCGGCGCCTGACCCAGGAAAACCGGCTGACGGTAGACGACCTGATCTGGCCCATCTTCATCGTGCCTGGCGAAAACATCGTCGATCCGATCCGTGCGATGCCGGGGGTCAACCGGATGAGCGTCGACAAGGCCGTCGAGGCAATCCGCGAGGCGGCCGATCTCGGCATCCCGGCGATCGCCCCCTTCCCCGACGTCGAGATGGAGAAGCGCGACCCGACCGGCTCGCAGATCCTCGAGCGTGACAACCTGATCAACCTGTTCACCCGCGCGGTGAAAAAGGCGGTGCCCGAGATCGGCATCATCACCGACGTGGCGCTCGACCCGTTCACCTCCCACGGGCATGACGGCATCCTGCGCGACGGGATCATCGTCAACGACGAAACGGTCGACCAGGTGGCGCGTGCGGCGGTGCTGCAGGCGGATGCGGGCGCCGATATCATCGCACCCTCGGAAATGATGGACGGGCGCATCGGCGCGATCCGCCGGGCGCTGGATGCAGCCGGCCACCAGGATGTCGGCATCATGTCCTATGCGACGAAGTTCGCGTCGGGCTATTACGGTCCCTACCGCGAGGCGATCAACACCGGCGGACTGCTGAAGGGCGACAAGAACAGCTACTATATCAGCCCGGCAAACGGCACTGAGGCGCTGCGCGACGCGGCGATGGACGTCGAGGAAGGCGCCGACATGCTGATGGTCAAGCCCGGTATCGCCTATCTCGACATCTGTTGGCGGATGAAGGAGGCCTTCGGTCTGCCGACCTATGCCTATCAGGTGTCCGGCGAGTACACGCAGATCAAGGCAGCCGCGATGAACGGCTGGATCGACGGCGAGCGGATCATGATGGAGACGCTGCTGTGCTTCAAGCGCGCCGGCTGCGACGGGATCCTCACCTATTTCTCGATAGAGGCCGCAAAGAAGCTGAAAAACGCCTGAAACGGTCGCCGCCGAGCCGATCGGGCCGCTAGGCGGCGACCGCGCGCGGGTCTATTGTGGTGCGACCGGACGATCCTTATATCCGGCGAAGAACCCGAGGAGACCCCGATGTCGTTGGACAACAATCCCGTCGTTGCCGCCCCCGAGGACTGGCGTGCCTATAGCGGCGTGCTGTCCCGGCGGGTGTTTGCCTTCATCATCGACTACGTGCTGGTGCTGCTTCTGTGCATCCCGGCAGCGGTCGTGGTGTTCTTCCTCGGTATCCTGACCCTCGGCCTCGGCTTCCTCCTCTACCCGGCGCTGTTCGTCATCGTCGCGCTTCTCTACTTCGGCATGTCGCTCGGCGGATCGGGCCAGGCAAGCCCCGGCATGCGGGCGGTGGGCATCGCCATGGTGCGCCTCGATGGAAGGCGGATCGACTTCATGACGGCGGTCGTGCACATGGTGCTGTTCTGGATCATCAACTCGGTGCTGACACCGCTCGTCCTGCTCGCCGGCCTGTTTACCGACCGCTCAAGGCTGATCCACGACCTGCTGCTCGGAACCGTGGTCGTGCGGACCTCCTGACACATTTCGTTGCCGGCGGCGGCCCTTGCAAAGGTTGACGTTTTGCGAAGTTGCGCCATGCTATCCTGATCGGTTGGCGATCGTGTCGGGCATCGCTCTCTTTACGGCAGCAAAGGTCGGTTTTCGCGGATGAATACTCAGGCGACGCCCTCACCGCAGTTTTATCTGACGGCTCCG
Organism: Rhizobium sp. SAFR-030; assembly: GCF_059415005.1. Classification (NCBI taxonomy): domain Bacteria; kingdom Pseudomonadati; phylum Pseudomonadota; class Alphaproteobacteria; order Hyphomicrobiales; family Rhizobiaceae; genus Rhizobium; species Rhizobium sp. SAFR-030. Next base: position 380,890 of record NZ_JBPFDO010000001.1, read on the forward strand.
GCAGTATGCCCCTATCTTGCCGGAGAGCTTGAACGGAAGGTGTTTACACACCTGGTGGGTCCGCGCGCGGCGGAGATGAACGACCTCCTGACCCAGGGAGGCTTTCGCCGATCGCAGAACATCGCCTATCGCCCAGCCTGCGAAGGCTGCCGCGCCTGCGTCTCGGTCCGCATCCTGACCGGCGAATTCATACCGCGCCGCTCGATGCGGCGGATCCTCTCCCTCAATTCGGATCTCGTCGGCACGATGATGCCGGCCCAGCCGTCGACCGAACAGTTCTCGCTCTTCCGCCGCTATCTCGACGACCGCCACCAGCGCGGCGGCATGTCGGACATGTCGGCGCTCGACTATGCCATCATGATCGAAGACACCCACGTCAACACGCGGCTCATCGAATACCGCAAACGCGTTCCCGGCGAAGGCATCGGCGACGAGCCGAAGGGCGAACTGATCGCGGTCGCCCTCACCGACCAGATGAGCGACGGCCTGTCGATGGTGTATTCCTTCTTCAACCCGGATGAGGAGCGGCGGTCGCTCGGTACCTTCATGATCCTCGACCACATCAACCGCACCCGCCAGCTCGGCCTGCCGCATGTCTATCTCGGCTACTGGGTAAAGGGATCTGCGAAGATGCATTACAAGACGCGTTTCCAGCCGCAGGAGCACCTGACTGCAAGGGGCTGGGAACGGTTCGTCGATGAGGACGGCGAGCTACCTTAAACGGTAGAATGCGGCAGCGGTCAGCAATCGCTGCGACCAGTGAGAATGGAGGGAGCCATGAACTTCGACGTTTGTCACATCGGTACATCCCAAGGGATCATCATTCCTCAAGACGTTCTGAAACGCATGGGCGTGAGTCCCGGCGACCAGCTGGAATTGAGCGAACGGGTGGGCCTGTGGTTCTTGAAGCCCGTGGGTGGCAATGCTGCGGATCAGGACGATCTGGAGCGGCAACTGGAAGCCGCCGCGGTCGTCATGGAAAAATACAAGGTGGCTCTGAAGAAGCTCGCCGAATAGAGGCTGACAAGCCTCCGGCACCACGAGGTGCCGGAGGCTTGTCGTGCTACCCGGCAAACTTGCCGCTGCGCGGAAAGCCCTTCGGCACGGCGCGGCCAGCGGTGGCGCGATCGGCCAGCCACTCGACCAGTTCATCCTTCGACTTGGTAAACATGCGTCCGGCAGTATCTTCCCAGGTTAGTCCGTCGGCGATGGCGAAGCACTTCACGTCGGAAATGCCGCCATCCTTGTAGCGCTGCATGCGTACGCCCTTGCCGCGGGTCATTTCCGGCAGCTGCGACAGCGGGAAGACCAGCAGCTTGCGGTTCTCTCCGACGATTGCCACGTGGTCACCGGATACGGTGATCACCAACTTCGCCTCGTCCGGCATGGCGACGTTCATCACCTGCTTGCCCTTGCGGGTGTTGGCGACGAGCTCGGTCTCGGCCACGACAAAGCCGTTGCCGGCGGTCGAGGCGAGGATCAGCTTACGTGACGCGTCGTGGACAAAAGCGGTCAGCACGTCCTGATCGTTTTCCATATCGACGATAATGCGGATCGGTTCGCCGTGTCCGCGTCCGCCCGGCAGCTTGTCGGCGCCGAGCGTATAGGCCTTGCCGCCGGTGGTCAGCAGCAGGATCTTGTCGGTCGTCTGGGCGGGGAAGGCCAGTTTCGGGCCGTCGCCTTCCTTGAAGGTCAGGCTCGTGGTGTCGGAGATGTGACCCTTCAGCGCCCGGATCCAGCCCTTCTGCGAGATGACGACGGTGATCGGCTCCTTCTCGATCATCGACTGCTGGATGGCCTCGAGATCGGCCTCCGGCGCATCGGCAAACTGCGTCAGGCGGGCAAAGGGCTTGCCGCGACCCTTGGCGAACGCCTTGCGGACAGCCTGGATCTCGTGCTCGATCACCTTCCACTGCTTCTCGTCGGAAGCGAGCAGCGACTCGATGTCGGCCTTCTCCTTGGTCAGTTCGTCGAACTCCTTGCGGATCTCGAACTCTTCCAGCTTGCGCAGGTTGCGCAGCCGCATGTTGAGGATTGCCTCGACCTGAATATCGGTGAGCTGCCACTTGGCGACCATCACCGGCTTCGGTTCGTCCTCCTCGCGGATAATGCGGATCACCTCGTCGAGGTTGAGGTAGGCGATCAGAAGGCCGCCCAGGATTTCCAGACGCCGGTCGATCGCCGCCAACCGGAATCTGGAGCGCCGTACCAGGACTTCCTTGCGGTGCGCGAGCCACTCGAGCAGCACCTCGTTGAGCGCCATGACCTTGGGCACACGGCCCATCGACAAGACGTTCATGTTGAGCGGGATACGGTTTTCCAGCTCGGTCAGCCGGAACAGCGATTCCATCAGCAGGGTGGCATCGACGGTGCGGCTCTTCGGCACCAGCACGACGCGCACGTCCTCGGCCGATTCGTCGCGCACGTCTTCCAGCAGCGGCAGCTTGCGGGCGATGAGAAGCTCGGCGATCTTCTCGATCAGCCGCGACTTCTGCACCTGGAAGGGGATCTCGGTGATGATGATCTGATAGCCGCCGCGGCCAAGATCCTCGGTCTCCCATTTCGCACGCACGCGAAACCCGCCGCGGCCGGTCCTGTAGGCCTCGATGATCTGCTCGCGGTTGTCGATAATGATGCCGCCGGTCGGCAGGTCTGGACCGGGAATGAACTCGACCAGCTTCTCGATCGTCGCGTCCGGATGGCGGATGAGATGCAGCGCGGCGTCGCAGAGTTCGTGGGCATTGTGCGGCGGGATCGAGGTGGCCATGCCCACAGCGATGCCCGAAGCGCCATTGGCAAGCAGGTTCGGGAAAGCCCCCGGCAGGACCGTCGGCTCCTCGTCTTCCTCGTTGTAGGTGGGGCGAAAATCCACCGCGTCCTGGTCGATACCCTCGAGCAGCAGGGCCGCGACCTCGGTCATGCGAGCTTCGGTGTATCGATAGGCGGCAGCGCTATCGCCATCGATATTGCCGAAATTGCCCTGGCCGTCGACGACCGGGTAGCGCTGCGAGAAGTCCTGCGCGAGGCGCACCAGCGCATCGTAGACCGACTGGTCGCCGTGCGGGTGAAACTTACCGATGACGTCGCCGACGATACGGGCGCACTTCTTGAACGCCGAATTCGGCCGGATGCCCATCTCGCTCATCGCATGGATGATGCGCCGGTGAACCGGCTTCAGCCCGTCGCGGACGTCGGGAAGCGCCCGGTGCATGATGGTCGACAGAGCATAGGCGAGATAGCGCTCCTCGAGCGCCGCCTTCAGGTCGATCGGCAGGATATGATCGTCGCCGCCGTCACCGGGCGGAGGTACTAGATTTTGTCCCATGGGGCTTGACTACCGGAAAGCCTGATTCCCGGCAAGAAAGACAGGCAAACCGCCTGTGGATGAACCTCCGCTGCAAGGTCGGCAAATGGCCGCCAGCCTGTGGAAAAGCAATGGACGTTTCCTCTCCGGCGCCTATAACTGACACCCGATAAAAACAACCAGTGGCGCCCCATCGGGCGCAGGAGGACCGCCCATGATCCTGACCCGTACCACCCGGCTTCTCGTCGCCGGCGCCGCTATCGCGCTGGTCTCCTCGCCCGCTTTCGCTCTCGACGGCAACGACCTGTTCAAGAAGATCGTTGCCTCGGTCAATCTCCAGCCGGAGGACGTGCAGGTTGCCGGTATCGACGTCAGTGGCGCGACCGTGACGCTGAAGGGTCTGTCGATCGCCGACGCCAAGGATGGCGAGCGGATGACGGTCGGCGACATCGTGCTGGAGGGCGTCGAGGAAGGCAGCGATGGTGGATACGCGATCAGCAAGGCCGTGTTCCCCAACGTCAATTCGACGCAGGAAGATACGACGATCACGGCGAGCGACCTCTACTTCGCCAATGTCTCGATCCCGGGCAGCGCCGGCGGACCGAACGTCGATTCCTTCCTCTTCTACGAGCGCGGCCATGCCGGCCCGGTGACCGTCACCGTCAAGGGCAAGCAGGTCGCGTCGATCCGCGAGACGACCGCCAACCTGGAGCGCGCGGACGACAATTCCGGCATCAGCTTCGACACGCTGGTGGATGGCGTGACGGCCGACCTCAGCGTCGTCGACGATCCGAAGTCGCTGGAAACCATCCAGAGCCTCGGACTGACGACGATCAACGGCAAGATTTCCATGCAGGGCAGCTGGGAAGCCGAGCCCGGCACGATCAACGTCGATGAATATGCCCTGGATTTCGCCGATGTCGGCAGGCTGAACATGTCGTTCAGCCTTTCCGGCTACACGATCGGCTTCATCAAGTCGGCGCAGGAAACCGCGCGCGCCTCCGAAGCCAATCCGGACAAGGAAGCCGCCAAGCAGGCCGCCGGCCTGGCGATGCTCGGACTGCTGCAGCAGTTGACCTTCAACAATGCCGAGATCAGCTTCGAGGATGCCGGCATCACCAAGCGCGGGCTGGACTATGCCGGCAAGAGCCAGGGCGTCTCCGGGCAGCAGATGGCGATGATGGTCAAGGGCATGGCGCCGCTGATGCTGGCCCAGTTGAACCTGCCGACGTTGCAGACCAGCCTGTCGGCGGCCATCAACACCTTCATCGACAACCCGCGCAACCTGACGATCACCGCAGAGCCGCCGAAGCCGATCCCGCTGCCGATGATCATCGGCGCCGCGCAGGCTGCCCCGAACACGCTGCCCGACATGCTGGGCGTGACCGTGACGGCAAACGAATAGTCGGCATGCCAACCCGTTCTACGCGCCGCAACCGGCGGCGCGTAGAATGACCCTATCGTCTTCAACTAATGCCGATGTCGGCCACTCAGTGTCCGGTCGCCGCTGCCACTGACGCATGCTGCTTGTCGTGCAGCGCATAGCGATCGATCATGCTTTCGCTTGCGGCGTTCAATCCCTGCACATCGACATCCACGCCATGGCGGCGGAACTTCAGGACCACCTGGTCCAGCGCGCCGACGGCCGAGATGTCCCACAGATGGGCTCCCGACACATCCAGCGTCACCCGGCTCAGGGGCTCGGCGAACTCGAACGCGGCGACGAAACCTTCCGTGGATGCAAAGAAGATCTGGCCCTCGATGCGATAGGTGCGGTGCTTTCCGTCGTCGCTGATCGTCGAGCTGATGCGGAAGAGTTTTGCGACCTTGCCGGCAAAGAAGATGCCGGACAGCAGGACACCCGCCAGCACACCCATCGACAGGTCATGCGTGACGACGACGGTGATGACCGTCGCCAGCATGACGACGGAAGACGACCACGGATTGCGCCGCAGGTCCGGGATCGAGCGCCACGAGAAGGTGCCGATCGACACCATGATCATGATCGCAACCAGCGCCGCCATCGGGATGATCTTCAGAAAATCGTCGAGGACGAGGAGCAGGACCAGCAGGAACGAACCGGCGACGAAGGTCGACAACCGGCCGCGGCCGCCCGACGAGACGTTGATCACCGACTGGCCGATCATGGCGCAGCCGCCCATGCCGCCGATCAGGCCGGCGGCGATGTTGCTTGCCCCCTGCCCGATGCATTCCTGGCTCTTGCTGCTGGTCGTGTCGGTCATCTCGTCGACGATCTTGGCGGTCAGCAGCGATTCGAGAAGGCCGACGGCCGCAAGTGCCGCCGAATACGGAAAGATGATCCGCAGCGTCTCCCAGGTCAGCGGGATCTGCGGGAGCGCGAAGACCGGCAGCGTCGAGGGCAGTTCGCCCAGATCTCCGACGGTGCGCAGGTCCATGCCGAACAGCAGGGAGGCGACGGTCAGGACGATGATGGCGACCAGAGGCGACGGGATCGCCCGGGTGACATAGGGGAACAGATAGATGATGGCGAGGCCGGCGGCGATCATCACGTAGGTCATCGCCGGCACGCCGATAAGCTCCGGCAACTGGGCCATGAAGATGAGGACGGCGAGCGCGTTGACGAAACCGGTCATCACCGACTTCGAGACGAAGCGCATGATGCGGCCGAGCTTCACCAGCCCGGCGACGATCTGCAGCGCACCCATCAGGAGGGTTGCGGCAAACAGGTATTGGAGGCCGTGTTCCTTAACCAGCGTCACCATCAGGACCGCAGTGGCGGCGGTGGCGGCCGAGATCATGCCGGGCCGGCCGCCGACGAATGCCGAAACGCAGGCGATGGCGAAGGAGGCGAACAGCCCGACCTTGGGATCGACGCCAGCGATGACCGAGAAGCCGATGGCCTCCGGGATCAGCGCCATGGCAACGACGATGCCGGAGAGGATGTCGGCGCGAATGTTGGAGAACCATTCGCGACGGTAGGTGGAGAATGATGTCATGATTTTTTTCGCAAACGATGCGCATCGGCCGGGAACGAACCTGGTCGGAATGGCCAATGCTTTGCGTTGTCCGGCGGATCGGCGGCCGGAAGAGCCACCCGGGGATCTCACCCGGGTCCTTGTGATGCCCTGTCCATAGCCGCAGATCGGCGGTTAGGCAACCTCGGCACCAACGCTGCAGCAGATGCGGCTTGCTAAAAACAGAAACGCCGGACCCGGAGCATGACGCTCTCGGCCCGGCGTTCTTCTGGTATTCGACCGATGTGTTAGTCGAGAACCTGGATGACTTCGCGGGTCTGCGGATCGACGATCACGCGGCGCTCGTTGACGACGGTGTAAGCATAGTCGCCATAGCCATCGACGACATGTGTCTCGACTTCCTGCGGCAGGACGCGGCCAACCAGAACGTCGCCGCTATAGCTGACAGACGGTACTTCCTGCTGCATGACATAGGTCCGGACCTGCGTCGGCATTTCACGGACAACCACGGTGCCGGCAACCGGCGGAGCCGGCTCGGTGACGATGACGGTCGACTGCGCAAAGGCTGCGGTCGACATGAAAAGGACCGCCGATGCGGCCATGAGGGACTTCAGCATATTGCTCTCCTCGGCGTTGATGCTGGCCTGACAATGCCCCGGGCGCTGGTTGGTTCCCCCGCCCACATCCACTGAAATCCTGGGCCGGCGCGCGGTCCCGGCTGCAGTTCCATCCCTGACCGCAGCAAAAAGCCGCCGGCAGTATTGCCGACGGCTCTTCAAACCTGGGTCCTGATCAGGGCCGATGCAGAGCCGATCAGTCTTTCTTCATCGGCGGTAGAACCCGCAGCGACAGTTCCATCAGCTGCTTGGGGGCCGCCGGCGACGGCGCGTTCATCAGCAGATCCTGGGCCTGCTGGTTCATCGGGAACAGCGTGATCTCGCGCAGGTTCTTGGCGCCGACCAGCAGCATGACGACTCGGTCGATGCCGAAGGCGCAACCGCCATGCGGAGGGGCGCCGTACTGGAAGGCGCGGTACATGCCGCCGAAGCGTTCCTCGACGTCCTGCTTGGAGAGCCCGACCAGCTCGAACGCCTTGACCATCAGCTCGGGCGACTGGTTTCGGATCGAGCCCGAGGCGATCTCGAAGCCGTTGCAGACGGCGTCGTACTGATAGGCCTTGATCGTCAGCGGATCCTGGTTTTCCAGCGCCTCGAGGCCGCCCTGCGGCATCGAGAACGGGTTGTGGGCGAAATCAAGCTTCTTCTCTTCGTCGCTCCATTCGAAGAACGGGAAGTCGACGATCCAGCACAGCTCGAACCGGTCGCGGTCGACGAGGTTCAGTTCCTCGCCGGCGCGGGTGCGGGCTTCGCCAGCGAACTTGTAGAACTTCGACGGCTCCCCGGCGACGAAGAAGCAGGCATCGCCAGCTTCAAGGCCGAGCTGGGTGCGGATCGCGTCCGTCCGCTCCTCGCCGATGTTCTTGGCAAGCGGGCCGGAGCCGGCGATCTTGCCGTCTTCTTCCTTCCAGAAGATGTAGCCGAGGCCCGGCTGGCCCAGGCTTTGCGCCCAGGCGTTCATCCGGTCGCAGAAGGCGCGCGAACCGCCGGTCTTGGCCGGGATCGCCCAGATCTCGACCTTCGGGTTGGCGGCGATCATGCCGGCGAACACCTTGAAGCCGGAGCCGGCAAAATGCTCGGTGACGCCCTGCATCTCGATCGGGTTGCGCAGGTCCGGCTTGTCCGAGCCGTATTTGCGGATCGCGACGTCATAGGGAATACGCGGCCAGTCTTTCGTAACCGGCTTGCCGTCGGCAAACTTTTCGAACACTTGCGTCATCACCGGCTGCATGGTGTTCCACACGTCTTCCTGGGTGACGAAGCTCATCTCCAGGTCGAGCTGGTAGAATTCGCCCGGCAGACGGTCGGCGCGCGGGTCTTCATCGCGAAAGCACGGCGCGATCTGGAAGTAGCGGTCGAAGCCGGCGACCATCAGCAGCTGCTTGTACTGCTGCGGTGCCTGCGGCAGGGCGTAGAAGTTGCCGGGATGGATACGGCTCGGGACCAGGAAGTCGCGCGCGCCTTCCGGCGATGAGGCGGTCAGGATCGGCGTCGAATATTCGGTGAAGCCGGCTTCGCCCATGCCGCGGCGCATTTCGGCGATGATCTGCGTGCGCTTGACGATGTTCTTGTGCAGCGTGTCGCGGCGCAGGTCGAGGAAGCGGTACTTGAGCCGGATATCTTCCGGATAGTCCGGCTCACCGAACACCGGCAGCGGAAGCTCCTTGGCCTCCGACAGGATCTCGATCTCCTGCGCGTATAGCTCGACCTCGCCGGTCGCCATCTGCTTGTTGACGGTCTCGTCCGAGCGCGCCTTGACGGTGCCGTCGATGCGAATGACCCATTCGCCGCGCACCGTTTCGGCAGCTTTGAAGGCGGGGCTGTCGGGATCGACGACGATCTGCGTCATGCCGTAGTGGTCGCGAAGGTCGATGAACAGCAGGCCGCCATGATCGCGAACGCGGTGGACCCAGCCGGAGATGCGGACGGTCTGGCCGACATCGGATTTCCGGAGGGCGGCACAGGTGTGGCTGCGGTAACGGTGCATTTCGAAGATCCTGGAATCACGGGTGCCGGCACAAAGCATCAGGTCTCGGCCGACAGGGGGAAAATCGGGCGGAAAAGCGCATGGCCTGCCCGATTTGTCAAGGCTGAGCACCGGTGTGGCGAGTTTTCGGCTGTTTTTCAAGAGCGGGCTTGTCTAAGACGGTAACCATCGCATCACCCCGCCCCGTCTGACGGCTCTTCGCCGTCCCACCCCCTCCGCAGACCCGATCCCGGATATCCGCATGAGCCAGATCCGCCCGCTGATTCCCCTCCTCGTGACGGCCGGCATCCTGATCGGCGGCAACGGGCTGCAGGGCACCTATATCGCGCTGCGCGGGTCGGCCGAAGGATTTGCGCCGACGACCATCGGACTGATCGGCGCCGGCTATAGCATCGGCTTTGCCATCGGCTGCCTCACAGTCACACGCATCCTTCGCTCCATCGGCCATATCCGCACGTTTGCGGCCATGGCGGCCATCGCCGCCTGCTGCTCCATCCTGATGCCGCTGATCGTCTCGCCGATCTTCTGGGCGCTCATGCGCTTTGCCATCGGCATCTCGGTCGCCACGCTGTTTGCCGTGGTGGAAAGCTGGATCAACGCCAAGGTCACCAATGCCAACCGCGCCCGCACGCTGTCCGTCTACCGGCTGGTCGATCTCAGTTCGGTGACCGCCGCGCAATACCTGATCCCGACCGTCGGCATCGAGGGTCCGGTGATCTTCTCGCTGATCGCCATCGCCATGGCCCTGTCGCTGGTGCCGATCTCGGTCTTCGACAAATCCAGCCCGTCGCCGCCCGAAGCGCTCAACGTCAACATCCTGGAGGTCTGGCGCATTTCGCCGCTGTCGGTGGTCGGCGTCGTTGCGGTCGGCCTCAGCATGGCCGCCTTCCGCAATATCGGGCCGATCTATGCGCAGGAGATCGGCATGAGCGTCACGGGGATCGCCACCTTCATGAGCGCCGGCATCATCGGCGGCGTGGTGCTGCAATATCCGCTCGGCCTCTATTCCGACCGGTTCGACCGGCGCAAGGTGATCATCTGGGCGACCGTCGGGACGATCATCACCGGCGCATATCTGTCGTTCTTCGCCGGAACAGCGGAGACCGCCAACATCGTCGGCATTTTCGTCTATGGCGCCTTTGCCATGCCGCTCTATTCGCTGTGCTCGGCGCATGGCAACGACCACGCAAAGCCGGGGGAGCATGCGCTGGTGTCGGCGGGGCTGCTGTTCTTCTGGTCGATCGGCGCGACGATCGGACCGCTGCTGGCCGCGCTGCTGCTGCAGTTCGTCGGCCCGTCGGTGTTCTTCATCTACACCTCGTTCATCTTCATCGGCTTCCTTGCCTATACGATGGTGCGCATCCGCACCCGGCCGGCGATCCCCCCGGAACAGCGACCGGGCCGCTTCCGGGCGCTCTTGCGCACCTCGGCCTATTTCAGCCGGCTGGCCGGCGCACCGGGTGATGACCCCAAGGAGCCGCCGCGCGGATGACGGCCTGCGGCAGCTTGTCTATTGCTGAGGCAGCGGCTCATCTTTAAGGAGAACGGGCGACGCTTCCACGGACAGGCGCCATGGTCGGACTTTCTCGAAGGACATTGCTGAAGGCCTGCGCCGGGATTGGTGCCTATGGCGCCGGGCTTGGAGCCGCGCGTCTTTACGCGAGCGATGCCGGCAGCCCGACCGTGCTCGAAGCGCGGCTGACAGAGGCGGTGCTCGACGGCCGGCACCCGACCCGCGGCGTGATGAGCTGGGGCGACGGAAGCGCCGGTGCCGACCCGATGCCGCCTGTGCTGCGGATGAAGCGCGGCGAACCCTTTCACGCACGACTGACCAACCGGCTGGACGAGCCGACGACCATCCACTGGCATGGATTGCGGATCGACAACCGCATGGACGGCGTTCCCTTCCTCACCCAGCCCTACGTCTACACGGGCGACAGCTTCGATTACCGGTTCACGCCGCCGGACGCCGGCACCTTCTGGTACCACCCGCATTGTAACACGCTGACGCAGATGGGCCGCGGCATGGCGGGCCTGCTGATCGTCGAGGATCCGGCGGACCCGCAGTTCGATGCGGAGATCGCCATCAACCTGCGCGACTGGCGTCTGGGTGACGACGGCCAGTTCATCGAGGCTTTCAAGCCGCGCGACGCCGCCCGCAACGGCACATTCGGCACGGTGCGTGGCGCCAACTGGCAGGTGCAGCCGTCCTTCGATGCACCGCCGGGCGGGCTGGTGCGGGTACGGCTGGCAGCAACCGACGTGACGCGCATCTACTCGCTGAGGCTGGACGGCGCCGAGGCGCTGGTCGTGGCGCTCGACGGCCAGTCGCTGCCCGCTCCGCAACCGTTCCAGACGCTGGTGATCGGCCCCGGCCAGCGTGCCGACCTGGTGGTGCGGATGCCTGACGGCGAAGGTCAGACGGCGTCACTCGTCGACATCCGGCCGTCGACGGCGAAGACGGTTGCCAGCTTCCGGTCGACCGGCTCTTCCCTGAAGCGCGACATCCGCGACACGCCGCCGCTCGCCGCCAATCCGTTCGAGGCGCCGGACCTGAGGAATGCCGAGGAGATCCCGCTGATCCTCAGCGCCACGGCTGAGAACGCATCCCGCGAATCCTTCTGCGGATCGCTGGGCTATTCGTTCTGGGCAATCAACAAGGTGCCGTGGCCGGGAGACACGGCCGATCCGACGGCGCCGCTCGCCGAGATGAAGCGCGGCCGCAGCTACCTGATCAACCTGCAGAACACCACCCCTCACCTACACCCCATCCACCTGCACGGGATGAATTTCCAGGTCGTCTCGTCGTGCGTGCGGCCGGTGAGCCCGCTGATCACCGACACCTACCTGGTGCTTCCCGACGAAAAGGTCCAGCTTGCGCTGGTTGCCGACAACCCCGGCGACTGGGTGATGCATTGCCACATCATCGAGCACCAGAAGACCGGCATGACCAGCTATGTGCGGGTCGTCTAGGACCCGAGGGACAGTCATCATGAGCGAGATGAACAAGACGCTGCGGATGACAGAAGCGGGACCTGGCGTCTTCGCCTATTACGATGGCCGGATAGACGGCAAGCGACTCCATTCGGCGCGCCGGAACTGGCTCGACGACGGCGCCTACGGGCTCGGCTTACGAGCAGGTCCGCCGCGACAACATCGACAGCCTGCGGCAGAGCAAGCGCCGCGTGGAAAAAGACGCATCCGGCGGTTAAATCACGCAATACCTGCTGCCGCAGAATAGAAGAACCGCTCTTCATGTTGACATCGCGAAGGGAAAGGGAAAGGAAAGCTGACCCCTTAGTTTTACTGCCTGAACGAAGCTGATGATTGACACAACTGCCGCCCTCGAGGACGCCTGCCGTAAGCTTGCCCAATCGGAATTCGTCACTGTCGATACCGAATTTTTGCGCGAGACCACCTTCTGGCCGATACTCTGCCTGATCCAGATGGCAAGTCCGGACCTGGAAGTCATCGTCGACCCGATGGCCAAGGGGCTGGACCTGAAGCCGTTCTTCGAGCTGATGGCCAATCCGGCGGTGGTCAAGGTCTTCCATGCGGCGCGCCAGGACCTCGAAATCGTCTATAATCTGGGAAAGCTGATCCCGCACCCGATCTTCGACACGCAGGTTGCGGCGATGGTCTGCGGCTTTGGCGATTCGGTCTCCTACGACCAGCTCGTGCAGCGGACCAAGAACGTCCAGATCGACAAGTCGTCGCGCTTCACCGACTGGAGCCGGCGGCCGCTGACCGAAAAGCAGCTGGACTATGCGCTCGCCGACGTCACGCATCTGCGCGACGTCTATCTGAGCCTCAAGGATCAGCTGGAAAAGCAGGGACGCACGACCTGGGTCAGCGAGGAGATGGCTGTCCTCGAAAACCCGGCGACCTACGACATGCATCCGGACGATGCCTGGCTGCGGCTCAAATCCCGGCTGCGCAAGCCGCAGGAGCTGGCGGTGCTGAAGCACGTGGCGGCGTGGCGCGAGCGCGAGGCCCGCAGCCGCAACGTTCCCCGCTCGCGCGTCGTCAAGGACGATGCGATCTTCGAGATCGCTCAGCAGCAGCCGAAGGATATCGACGCACTGGCGCGCCTGCGCACGGTGCCGAAGGGCTGGGAGCGCTCATCCTCGGGGGCTGCCATCCTGGACGCGGTGAATTCCGCCCTGGCGTTGCCGAAGACGGACATGCCGCACGCGCCGAAGCACGTGCATGCGCCGGAAGGCGCGCAGTCGGCGGTCGAGCTGCTGAAGGTTCTGCTGCGGCTGATCTCGGAGAAACACGGGGTTGCCGCCAAGGTGATCGCCAACAGCGACGATCTCGACAAGATCGCAGCCGAAGGCGAGGCTGCCGAGGTGGCGGCGCTCTCAGGCTGGCGTCGCGACCTGTTCGGCGAACCGGCGCTGAAGCTGATCTCCGGCGCGCTGGCGCTGCGCTTCATCGACAAGAAGGTCGAACTGGTTGAGCTCACGCCGGACGCCGTCTGACCCGCCAAGGGGCTCGTTTTTCACGAGCCCTCGGTCTGTCAGGCAGAGAAGCTTCCCGGCTCAGTCGTTCGGGAAGCTGATGATCTGCCGCGAAACCAGCTTGAGGCTGCGATCCGGCTGGATCACGTAGGTTTCGTGGTAACGCTGCCCACCGTCGTAGAAGTCGTTGTAGACGGTGCTGCCGATCGGGGCCTTGGTAAGCTTGGCACGCGGCTGGCCGTTGTAGGTGATGCTGCCCGGAATGGGCTCGATTGCGAAGGCGCTGGGAGCGCCGATCAGAAGCGCCAGAAGCGCGCCCGTCAATATGGTTTTCATGGAAGTTGTCCTTTGTAGCCGCAAGGCGCGATGCGCCATTGCATGGGACAGAGATGGGAGCGGTGTTCCTCGACCGCAACGCCGCTTCGATGACCACTGCGTCGCAATTCCGTGAACAGTCCGGCTGGATCATCCCTCTCGGCGCTAACTGCTGCTCGTCGCCAAAGGTGGGCGCGTCGCGGGCCGTCGAAGTTGAGCCGTCGCAAATCCGTCAACCGCATGTCACGGCGACCGCTTAGGAGGAACCTGTTCTCAAACTCACAGGTGGTTCCCATGACCAGATCGCTTTTCGCTTCCGTCGCCCTGCTGGCCATCATGAGCGTCGGCGCATCAGCCGACGAAATGGCCTTCCCTGCCAAGCTCGCAGCCCAGGCAATCGTGCCTGCCAACACGATGATCGAAGCGCCGCAGGACGCGCCAGAATTCCTCAAGACCTCCGGCAAGTTCACCACCGCCGATCGCAAGCGCACCGAAGCGCTCGACACCGTTCCCGGCAAGGACGGCGCGCGGCTCACCGGCCTGTCGCTGCCGTTCAAGGGGCAGCCGCTGCAGGGATTTTCAGGCATCAAGGCAATGTCCGACGGCACGTTCTGGACACTCTCGGACAATGGCTTTGGTTCGAAGGCCACTTCCAGCGACGCCATGCTGATGCTGCATCACGTGCGGTTCGACTGGCAGGCCGGCAAGGTCGAGCGCATCGGCACGGTCTTTCTCAGCGACCCGAACAAGAAGGCGCCCTTCCCGATCGCCATGGAAGGCGCGGCCAAGCGCTACCTGACCGGCGCCGACTTCGACGTCGAGTCGATCCAGCCGACCGCCGACGGCTTCTGGGTGGGCGAGGAGTTCGGCCCCTATCTCCTGAAGTTCGACGCCAAGGGTGAACTGACCGACGTGATCGCGACGCTGGTTGATGGCCGTCCGGTCACCTCGCCCGACAACGCTCTCCTCTCGGTGCCGGCCAATCCGACTGCCAAGCCGGCCGCCTTCAACATCAAGCGCTCCGGCGGCTTCGAAGGCCTGGCGATGGCGAAGGACGGCGCCAAGCTGTACGGCCTGCTGGAAGGCCCGCTCTACCTCGAAGACAATTCGGTCGAGAAGAGCGACGGCCAGACGGCCCTGCGCATCGTCGAGCTGGATGCCGCGTCAAAAGCCTGGACCGGCCGCAGCTGGCTCTACCCGCTGACTGAAGGCGGCGTGGCGATCGGCGACTTCAACATGATCGACGCGACGACGGCGCTAGTGATCGAGCGTGACAACGGTGCCGGCACCGGCGACAAGGCCTGCGCCGATCCGAAGAAGCCGGAAGCCACCTGCTTCGATCAGCCTGCCAAGCACAAGCGCATCTACAAGATCGAGATGTCGGAGGCCAATGTCGGCAAGGCCGTCCGCAAGATCGGCTATATCGACCTGATGAAGATCGCCGACCCGGACGGCAAGGCAAAGCAGGGCGGCGGTGAAGGCTTCTACGACATGCCGTTCGTCACCATCGAGAACGTCGATGTGGTCGACGCTACTCACATCGTCGTCGGCAACGACAACAACCTGCCGTTCTCGGCCGGCCGCGCCGTCGACAAGGCGGACGACAACGAGTTCGTGCTGCTGGAAGTCGGCGCGTTCCTGACGGCCAAGTAACCAAACGACAAAGGGCCACTCCATCCGCGGATGGAGTGGCCCTTTGAAGAGATGCCGTCAGAGCCTCATTCGAAGACGAAGGCCAGCCGCTTGCCGGTGAGCTTCGACAGCTGCTGCAGGCGACCGTCGAGGCGCTCGCCCGAAAAGGCCGAGTATTCGTGCGGCACGACCAGCTCCAGATCGAGATCCGGGCTGTTGGAACGGCGGAAGTGCAGATGGTTGACGATGCCAGGCATCGACGCCGAGAACAGGTAGACGACGCGCAGCAGGCCGCCGAGCAGCTTGGCGAGGTCGAGCAGCCGTGGCGTGGCGATCTGCGACAGCGGGGCGGTGGCGCCGTCGTCGTGGAGGCCTTCGAATCGGTAGTAGTTGGCAAGCGCCAGATAAGCGCGTCCGGCATGGGTGATGCCGATCAGCGACGAGTGGGCGATGAGGTTCAGCGCCTGCAGGCCCCGGTAGTCGGGATGGGCGCGCCAGCTGATGTCGGCAAGCAGGCAGGCGGCCCGCCGGTAGCGGCTCTCCTCGTGGGTCTCGGTGACGCCGAAGGCCGGCACCATGCGGCCGGTCCATTCGGCAAGCTCCCGCGCATGCTCGGGCGAACGGGCGCGCAGGATGGCCAATTCATCGGCGGCCAGCAGCAGCGGATCGGCTTCCTGCTCTTCGATCGGCAGCTGCGAGTAGAGATAGCCTTCGCGCACGCCCTGCGCGGAGAACACCACGCGCGACGGCTTCATGACGCTCAGCACTTCCTGCATGGCGACGGCACCGAAGGGCAGGAGCGCCCGGCGGTTCTTGGAAACCGACTGCCAGGCCGGGTCCTTGCTGTCCTTCGACAGAACCACCTGCTCGAGGAAGTTCTGCATCTCGTTCAACTGCAGCTCGTAGCCCTGCATCATGTGCAGCGGGTAGCGGATGATCTCCATGTGCAGCTTGGCGATGTTGCGCCAGGTGCCGCCTACGGCATAGAAGGTGCGGCCAGCGCCGCTTGCCAGAAAGCCTGCCTTGCGGACCTCAGCCTTGGCGAGGTTGCGCGCTTTGGACAGGGAGTTGCCGGAGGTTTCGGCCAGCCGGAGCCCGCCGAGCGGCAGCGTCACTCCCTTGCCGAATTCCCGTCCCCTGATGTCGATCAATTCCAGCGATCCGCCGCCGAGATCACCGGCGATGCCGTCCACGTCGCCGAAGCCGCTGATCACGCCGAGCGCCGAATAAAGCGCCTCCTCCTCACCCGACAGTACCTGCACCGGATGGCCGAGGATCGTCTCGGCCTCCTCGATGAAGGCGGGGCCGTTGGAGGCTTCGCGGGCAGCAGCGGTTGCGAGCACGAAGATGCGGGTGGAGCGGGCCTGGTCCGAAAGCGCCCGGAAACGCCGGAGCGCGTTCAGCGCGCGGCGGACCGCCTCGTCGTCCATGCGACCTGTCGATCCGAGCCCCTTGCCCAGTCCGCACAAGACTTTCTCGTTGAAGAGAACCGTCGGCGACCGGGACAGATCCTCGTAGATCACCACGCGCACCGAGTTTGAGCCGATATCGACCACCGAGACGGGCGCGCTTCCGGGGAGACGCCCCTGGGCTTCAGATCGTACCATACGTCCCTATTTCTTGTGTCCGGATATCAGGCCGGCGATGAGCTTCGGCGCACTTGACTTCAGGGCTTCTCCGCGGCCGGACAGGCTCGGATTGGTCATGAAATACTGTTGCGCGTTGAAAGGTTCCTCACCCAGGCGGACTTCCATGCGGCGCGAGGTTCCGTCGGGCAATATCTCGTAGCTCTGCTGATTGTCAATCAGGTTCCCAAGCATGATCTGCGACAGGATCTGCTCGTGCACTGTCGGGTTGAGCATCGGCACCAGCGTCTCGACGCGCCGGTCGAGATTGCGCGGCATCATGTCGGCCGAACCGATATAGACCAGCGCATGCTCGGACGGCAGCCCGTGCCCGTTGCCGAAGCAGAAGATTCGGCTGTGCTCGAGGAAGCGGCCGACGATCGACTTGACGCGAATGTTTTCCGACAGGCCGGCGACCTGCGGACGCAGGCAGCAGATGCCGCGGATTACCAGGTCGACATCGACGCCGGCGCGGCTGGCGCGGTACAGCGCATCGATGATCTCGGGATCGACGAGCGAGTTCATCTTCATCCAGATGCCGGCGGGACGACCGGCCAAAGCATGCGCCGTCTCTTCCTCGATGTGGCGCAGGATGCGCGGACGCATCGTGTAGGGTGAGACGGCAAGCTTCATGCTTTCCGGCGGCTCGCCATAGCCGGTGATGAAGTTGAAGACGTTCGCCATGTCGTGGGCGATCTTCGGATTGCAGGTGAAGAAGGACAGGTCGGTGTAGATCTTTGCCGTGACCGGGTGGTAGTTGCCGGTGCCAAGGTGGCAGTAGGTCCGCAGTCTGCCGTCTTCGCGACGTACCACCATCGACATCTTGGCATGCGTCTTCAGTTCGATGAAGCCGAACACCACCTGCACGCCGGCGCGCTCGAGGTCGCGCGCCCAGCGGATGTTGGCCTCCTCGTCGAAGCGCGCCTTGAGCTCGACCAGGGCGGTCACCGACTTGCCCATTTCGGCCGCATCGATCAGCGCCCGCACGATCGGGCTGTCGTTGGAGGTGCGGTAAAGGGTCTGCTTTATCGCCAGAACTTCCGGATCGCGCGCAGCCTGGAGCAGGAACTGCACCACAACGTCGAAGCTCTCGTAGGGATGGTGGACCACCATGTCCTTTTCGCGGATCGCGGCGAAGCAGTCGCCGGCGTGTTCGCGAACGCGCTCGGGAAATCGGGCGTTGTAGGGCTCGAAGCGCAGGTCGTCGCGCGGCGCCTTGGCGATTTCCGACAGCGTGTTGAGCGCCAGAAGCCCGGGCAGAACCGCGACCCGGTTGTCCGGCACGCCGAGCTCCTGGACGACGAACTGCCGCAGCGAGGCCGGCATTTCCGAATCCGTCTCGATGCGGATGACCTTGCCGCGGCGGCGGCGCTTCAGCGCCGTCTCGAAGAAGCGCACCAGATCCTCGGCCTCTTCCTCGACTTCGATATCGCTGTCGCGAATGATGCGGAAGGTGCCGGCGCCCTTGACTTCATATCCCGGGAACAACCGGTCGATGAACATGCTGACCACGTCTTCCAGCGTGATGTAGCGGATTGTCTGTCCCTCGTCCGGCAAGCGGATGAACCGGTCGAGCGTCGGCGGCAGGCGCAGAAGGCCGGTCATCGGCTCGCGACCGCTCTTGCTGTCGAGCTGCAGGCCCATGGAAAAGCCGAGGTTGGGAATGAACGGGAACGGGTGCGCCGGATCGATGGATAGCGGCGTCAGGATCGGGAACAGGTTTTCCTCGAAATCCGTCGCAAGCCACTGGCGATCGTCATCGTTGAGAGCCGCCGGGCGGACGATCAGGATGTCCTCGCGGGCAAGATACTGCTGGAGGACGGCAAGCGACGCCTGCTGCTCCATCTGCAAATTGTCGATTTCCTTGAGGATGTCTTCAAGCTGCTCGGCCGGCGTCTTGCCGTCGGGGCTGCGCACGAGAATGCCCTGGCGCACCTGCCCTTCGAGCCCGGCAACGCGGACCATGAAGAATTCATCGAGGTTGGCGGCCGAGATGGACAGGAAGCGGATGCGCTCAAGCAGCGGATGCGCCGTATTCAGCGTTTCTTCGAGAACGCGGCGGTTGAACTGGAGCCAGGAGAATTCCCGGTTGATGAAGCGTTCCGGGCTGTTGAGCAAATCCACGGCGTCCGGCGGCACGTCCAACGACTTTGCCTGCACTTCCGAGATCTGATCCATCATGGCCCCCTTCGCTGCGCCCGACGCCGGGAAAACCCCGGCCATCCACTTGGCGCCTATACCTTTTCAACGACGGAACTATGACAGTCAACTGTCGCGATCGGCACTGCCCGCTAAGCTTTCCAGCACTTCCGCCGCCAGCCCCCGGCTGATCCGGGTGCCGCGCGCCAGCGCCAGCCGGTCGAGCCGGTCGACGACGCCCTGCGCCGCTTCCATCGACCGCTCCATCCGCTGCACGATGTAGGCGACGATGCGGTCATCGATGTGCAACTGCCGGTCGGCGAACAACTTGACGATCACCTGCCCGAGCAGATCCTCGTCCGGCTCGCCGATCTCGACGACCGTCGCCGCCTTGAGGCGCGAGCGCAGGTCCGGCAGAACCACCGGCCAAGACATCGGCCAGAGGCGCGCGGTGATCAGCAAGCTCCGGCCGTTCTCGCGCACGCTGTTGATGACGTGGAAGAGTTCGCTGTCGTCGAAGCCGCGGCGGTCGGCATCCTCGAAGACCACCGGCGAGGTGGCAGCGACGGTTGCGGCCTCAGCGCCGCGCGTCGGGTGGATGTCGATCGCGCCGGCCTTGTCGCGCCAGATGCTGGCCAGATGCGACTTGCCGCAGCCAGCGGGACCGGTGAGGATGACGACCGGCGCCTTCCAGTCCGGCCATGCGTCGATCATCGCCAGCGCAGCGCTCACCGGCGCGGCGACGAGCAGATCCTCGCGCCCGGTTGCCGCGTCATGGGTCAGCGCCAGAGGCAGCTGCTCGGCGCGCTGACGCTTATGTTTGTCGAGCGTCTCGGTCATGCGTTCTTGCTGAGTGTTTCCGTCGAAGGGTTTTGCAGCGCCTTGGCGTCCACGTCGTTCATGTCATCCCAGGGCAGCTCGGCCGTGTGGCCGTAATAGATGTCGCTCTGAAGATACCGCGACAGCGCGAAACGGACAAGCACGCCGACGACGGCCGCGGCCGGCACGGCGATCAGCAGGCCGACGAAACCGAACATCGCGCCGAAGGCGAGCAGCGCGAACATCAGCCAGACCGGATGCAGGCCGACGCTGGAGCCGACGAGCTTCGGCTGCAGGATGTTGCCCTCGATGAACTGGCCGGAGAAGAACACGCACATGGTGGCGATGATCCAGCCGTAGTCGGGCCAGAACTGCATGAGCGCCACGCCGACCGCCAGGATCAGGCCGACCAGCGAGCCGATATAGGGAATGAAGCTGATCATGCCGGCGACGAAGCCGATCAACAGGCCGAAGTTCAGACCGACCAGCGACAGGCCGATTGCGTAATAAACGCCGAGGATGAGGCAGAGCGATCCCTGCCCGCGGATGAAGCCGGAGACCGCCTGGTCCATCTCGCGGGCCAGCTGGCGAACCGTCACCACCTGATCGCGCGGCAGCCAGCTGTCGACCTTGGCGACCATGCGGTCCCAGTCGAGCAGGATGTAGAAGGCAACAACGGGCGTGACGACCAGCAGCGAGATGACGTCGAGAATGGTCTTGCCGGAATTCCACAGCTGGCTGAGCAGGCCGCCCAGGAAGCCGGCGCCTTCGGTCATAAGGCTGGAGAAGTTTTCCTTGGCGGTCTGGATCTGGCTGACCATCCAGTCGGGCAGGAAGGAGTTTTCCGGGCTGGCGATCAGCTGCTGCAACTGCGTCACATACTGGGGCAGCTGCTGGGCAAATTCGCTGAACTGGCTGATGATCAGCGGGATAATGACCATCAGCGCGACGGTGAACATCAGGATGAAGCCGATGAGGATGACGCAGGTCGCCATCAGCCGGCTCAGGCCACGGCGCTCCAGCCAGTCGGCGACCGGATCGAGAAAATAGGCAAGCGCCATGCCGGCGACGAAGGGCAGAAGAATGGTCCGGAACGCCAGCAGAAAGATGATGAAGCCGATGAGGGCCGCCACCCAGAAGAGGACGTAGCGCCTCAGGCTTGCACCGCTGATGTGGTAGGCCATGCTCGGATCCTTCTCTATCGTCCCGTGCCTGAGGGATGACCTGTCTTTCCGACAAGGTCAAGGCGAAGCCGTGCACTGCAAAAACCTTGCTGAACAGCTTGGAAAACCAGGGCAGCCCGGCGCGGGTGCTTGCATCTGTCGCCCCGGCATGCAATGCGACGCTTCTTGCAGGACATGCTGACGAGACATGCGGAGACGGGCGATGAGCGACGAAGGCAGGAACGGTCTGACCTACAGCGATGCGGGCGTCGATATCGATGCCGGAAACCTGATGGTCGAAAAGATCAAGCCGGCAGTCCGTTCGACACGCCGCCCCGGCGCCGACGGCGAGATCGGCGGCTTCGGCGGATTGTTCGACCTGCGCGCCGCCGGCTTCACCGATCCGGTGCTGGTTGCCGCCAATGACGGCGTCGGCACCAAGCTGAAGATCGCCATCGATGCGGATCGTCATGATACGGTCGGCATCGACCTGGTTGCCATGTGCGTCAACGACCTCGTCGTTCAAGGCGCCGAGCCGCTGTTCTTCCTCGACTATTTCGCCACCGGAAAGCTGAACCCGGAACAGGGTGCAGCAATCGTCCTCGGCATCGCCGACGGCTGCCGCCAGGCCGGCTGCGCGCTGATCGGCGGCGAGACTGCCGAGATGCCGGGCATGTACCGTGACGGCGATTACGACCTTGCAGGCTTTGCCGTGGGTGCTGCCGAGCGCGGCCAGTTGCTGCCGACAGGCGACCTTCAGGCAGGCGACCAGATCCTCGGCCTCACCTCTTCCGGCGTGCACTCCAACGGCTTTTCGCTGGTGCGTAAGATCGTCGGAGTGTCGGGGCTTTCGTGGGCCGATGCCGCACCGTTCGCCGACGGCAAGACGCTCGGCGAGGCGCTGCTGACCCCGACACGCATCTACGTCAAGCCGCTGCTGAAGGCGATCCGCGAGACGGCGGCGCTGAAGGCCCTCGCCCATATTACCGGCGGCGGTTTCCCCGACAACATTCCGCGGGTCCTGCCGGACAACCTGGCGGCCGAAATCGATCTTGACAGCATTCCCGTGCCGCCGGTCTTCTCGTGGCTTGCCAAGGTCGGCGGCGTCGAGGCCACCGAAATGCTGCGCACCTTCAACTGCGGCATCGGCATGATCGTCGTCGTCGCACCGCAGAACGTCCAGGCCGTCACGGACATCCTGTCTGCTGAAGGCGAAGTCGTGGTGCCGCTCGGCCGCATCGTCGATCGCGAGGCTGGAGCCGCCGGAACGATCTATACGGGCACGCTGTCGCTATGAACCCCGGCCCCGGCAACACGGAGCGCAAGCGCGTCGTCGTGCTGGTGTCCGGCAGCGGCTCGAACATGGTGGCGCTGGCAGATGCCTGCGCCTCGGCGGATTTTCCGGCCGAAATCGTCGGCGTCATTTCCGACAAGCCGGATGCCGGAGGACTTGCCAAGGCGCAGGCCCGCGGCATCAGGACGCTCTCTTTCGCGCGCAAGGATTTCTCCAGCAAGGGGGATCACGAGGCCGCCGTGCTCCAGGCGCTTGCCGACCTGAACGCAGAGATCGTCTGCCTCGCCGGCTACATGCGCCTCCTGTCGGCGGATTTCATCCGCCCCTTCGAAGGCCGCATCCTCAATATCCATCCCTCGCTGCTGCCGCTGTTTCCCGGCCTGCATACGCATCAGCGGGCGCTGGACGCCGGCGTCCGCGTCTCCGGCTGCACGGTGCATTTCGTCACCGAGGGCATGGACGAGGGTCCGGCGATTGTCCAGGCAGTGGTTCCGGTGCTTGCCGGCGATACGGCCGAAACGCTGGCTGCACGCGTACTGACCGTCGAGCACAAGAGCTACCCGCTGGCGCTGAGACTGGTTGCCGAGGGCACGGTAAGGATGACCGCTGCCGGCGCTGTCGAGCGCGACGGCAACCAGACGGATCCTGCGGCACATCTCATTTCCGCCTGAGGTCCGCCGGCAGCTGCCCCTACCGAAGCTGGTCAGTCCGGCTCGTCTGCCGTTCCGTAGATGGTATAGAGAGCGGCAATCAGCAGCGGCGTCTCGTAGCCTGCCAATCGGTAGAAGATCTGCTTGCCGCTGCGCCGGGTATCGACGATCGCCGCCTCGCGCAGCACAGTCAATTGTTGCGACAGGGTTGGTTGCCGCACCCCCAAGCGTTCTTCGAGCATGCCGACCGAATGTTCGCCCTCCGCCAGCGTGCAGGCGAGCAGCAGCCGCACGGGATGTGACAGCGTCTTGAGAAGTCCGGATACCGCGGGAGCATGCACCCGCATCACCTCCAGGTTCGATCCCGGCTCCGCGACCGGGGTCTGCCTGCCAACCATGCCATGCCTCCCGCAGACATATATCGCCGTTCCGGTACGCCAAAGGGCTGCCGATCCCACCGAACGATAACACATAAAAAGCTAATATTATAAACTATGCATGCTGGCTTCAGGCCAGCCGAGACAGGATGGCCCCCGGGGGCCATCCTTCCATCTTTCAGCGATCAGCGACGTAGGAATTCCAGCAGGTCTTCCGTCAACTGCTGCTTGTTGGAGGCAAACAGGCCGTGCGGCGCGCCATCGTACTCGATGATCTCAGCGCCCGGGATGCCGGCGGCAGCGGCGTGGCCGGCCGCAGCGATCGGAACCGTCTGGTCGCCGGTGCCATGGATGATCAGCGTCGGAACGCGGAAATGCGCAAGGTCCGGACGGAAATCGGTGGTGGCGAAGGCTTGTGCGCAGGCGAGCGTCGGCTTCAGTCCGGCAGCCATTGCCTGGTTGAACGACCAGTCTAGGACCGCATCGCTCACCGTGCCGGTGAACACGCCGACGCCGTAGAAGCTCTTGAAGAACGACTGGAAGAAATGCGCCCGGTCTTCCTTCATGGCCGCTGTCATGCCGTCGAACGTCGACTGCGGCGTGCCCTTGGGATTGTCGGTGGTCTCCAGCATGTAGGGAACGACCGAGGCGATCAGGGCCGCCTGCGACACCCGCCTGCCGCCATGCCGCGACATGTAGCGGGCGACCTCGCCGCCGCCCATCGAGAAGCCGAAGAGAGCGGCATCCTGCGCATCCGTCGCCTCCAGCACGTCGGCGAGATCGTCGGCCAGCGTGTCGTAATCGTAGCCCGTCCAGGGCTGTTGGGACCGGCCGAAGCCGCGGCGGTCGTAGGAGATGGCCCGGAACCCGGCATCGGCCGCAGCCATGGCGAAATCGTCCCAGGTGTCGGAAGTCAGTGGCCAGCCGTGCAGGAGAACGACCGGGCGACCCTGCCCCCAATCCTTGAGGTAGAGTTCGGTGCCGGAGCGCGTCTTGATTGTCGTCATGCCGGTTCCTTTGCGTTGGACAGACTATTTCAACGCAAGAGGAGGAAGCCTGTTCCTTGACGGCTAGGCCAGGGCCTGCCGGTTCTGGACAGCCCAGTGCAACAGCATGATCGTCTTTCCGTCGCAGATCTCGCCGGTCTCTATCATCGCCAAGGCGTCGGAAAGCTTAACCTCGAGAACCTCGATGTCCTCGTTTTCCTCGTCCAGACCGCCGCCATCCGAGACGCGATCCTCGATGTCGATCGCGGCGGCGAAGAAGTGGATGATCTCGGTGACCGCTCCCGGCGACATGAAGCACTTGAAAAGGAAACGCACGTCGCGCACCTGGTAGCCGGTCTCCTCGATCGCCTCGCGGCGGATCGCCTCTTCCGGGTGGTCGCCGTCCAGAAGTCCGGCCGGGGTCTCTATCATCCAGCCGGAGTGGCCGTTGAGGAAGGCGGGCATGCGGAACTGGCGCACCAGAACCACCACGTCGCGCCGCGCGTCGTAGAGCAGGATCGTGGCGCCGTTGCCGCGGTCATAGACCTCGCGATCGAGGCGGACGGTCTTGCCCGTAGATCCGGTGTAATCGAACGTCACCCGATGCAGATGGTACCAGTTGTCGGAGAGCAGCTTCTTCTCGACGATATCGATCTTGGCACGTTCATCAACGCTCATGCTTCGTCCTTCACCAGCCAGACCCTGTTGTCGTGTACCGCTGCACCACCGTAGGGCGCCACCGGATCGGCACCGGTCAGCACGTTGATGCCCTCGCCGTCGAGATGCGCCTTGTTGGGCCACAGGCCTTCGGCAATCAGCACGCCGCGGCGGGCGCCGGGCGTCACGGTTGCGTGCAGCCGCAGCTCGCCGCGCCGGTTGCCGATGCGCACCACATCGCCATCGATCACCGACAGCGCATTCGCATCCTCGGGATGGATCATCACCGAGGGCCGGCCTTCCTTGTCGCGCGAGGTCTTCGTCTCGGCAAAGGTCGAGTTGAGGAAGTTGCGGGCCGGAGAGGTCGCGAGCCGGAACGGGTGCTCCCCATCCGCCACCTCGATGACATCCACCTGGTCTGGGAACGGCGGAAGCTCGGCATGCGGACCAAGCGCCCCGATGCTCTTCGGCGTCTTGTTCGGCGACGGGCCGTCCTGCCAGTCGGGCCGAAAGCGGAACTTCCCGTCGGGATAACCAAAACCATTCAGGTAATGCGCATCCTCGAAGGCCGGCTGGCAATCGATCCACTTTCCGGTGAGAAGCTGGTCGTAGCCCGGCAGGCCGTTCGGCAGAAGCATGCCGTCGATGTGCTGCCGTTCACTGAGGCCGAACCCCGGAAAATCGGAGACGCCGAGACGCTTGGCGAGCTCCTCGATGACGAAGAGATTGGTGCGTACCGTCGCCGGCGGCTCGACCAGCTTCGGCCCAAGCAGGATGTGGTTCTGCCCGCCTGCCCGATAGAGATCGTCGTGCTCGACGAACATGGTCGCCGGCAGAACGATATCGGCAATCTCCGCCGTTTCGGTCATGAACTGCTCGTGCACGGCGACGAAAAGATCGGGGCGCGAAAAGCCCTGCCGGACGAGGCGCTGCTCGGGCGCGATATTCATCGGATTGGTGTTCTGGATGAGCAGCGCCGTTACCGGACCACCATGACGCAGCGCAACCGGATCGCCGGTCAGCACGCGGCCGATCTGCGACTGGTCGAGCATGCGAACGTCCGGGTCCATGTAGGCGGTTCCCATCAGCTCGCGCTTGTCGAGCTTGAAGATCTCGCCATTGTTGTGGAAGGCGCCGCCGCCCTCGTACTGCCAGGAGCCCAGCACGGTGGCGATCGACAGTGCCGCGTGCATGGCAACCGTGCCGTTGCGCTGACGGGTAAAGCCGTAGCCGAGGCGGAAGAACGTCTTCTTCGTCGTACCGACCAGTTTAGCCAACGCCTCGATCTCGTCCACGCCAAGACCGGTGATCGCCGACGCCCATTCCGGCGTCTTCGTTTCCAGATGCGCCTCGAGCCCGAGCGGATCGTCGGCGAACTTCATCATGTATTCGCGGTCGGCATAGCCGTCGCGGAAGGCGACATGCATGATGGCGCAGGCGAGCGCGGCATCTGTGCCGGGCTTCAGCACCACCTTGAGGTCCGCCTGCTTCATCGTCGGGCTGTCATAGATATCGACGACGACGATCTTCGCACCGCGTTCCTTGCGAGCCCGGATGGCGTGGGTCATGACGTTGACCTGGGTGGCGACCGGGTTGGTGCCCCAGATGACGATGCAGTCGGATTTCGCCATCTCGCGCGGGTCGGGACCGCGTAGCGCGCCGGTGCCCATCACGTAGCCGGTCCACGCCATGTTGGTGCAGATCGAGCCGAAGAATCCGGAATAGCGCTTGGCATGGCGCAGGCGCTCGATGGAATCGCGCTGCACTTGGCCCATGGTACCGGCGTAGAAATACGGCCAGATCGCCTCGCTGCCGTGTGCCGCCTCGGCCTTGACGAAGGCTTCGGCGATCTCGTCGAGCGCCGCGTCCCACGACACTTCCTGCCACGCACCCTCGCCCTTGCCGCCCAGACGACGCTTCGGGGTCATCAGCCGGTCCGGATGGTAGAGACGCTCGGCGTAGCGCGCGACCTTGGCGCAGACGACGCCGGCCGTATAGGTATTGGCGCTTGCGCCACGGACACGGCCGATGCGGCCCTCGGCGGTCAGGTCGACTTCGAGCGCGCAGGCGGAGGGACAGTCATGCGGGCAGACCGTATGACCGACGGCGTTTTTCACAGAGATCGGGGTCGCAAGGTTCATGCCTTTCCTATAGGACAAGGCGAGCCCCGCCAAAAGCGACTTTTGCGGCGCATCAAATCATTTCACGCGATCCAGCAGAGACCTGAATGAACTATCGGCACATCTATCACGCGGGCAATTTCGCCGACGTCCTGAAACATGCCGTCCTCTGCCTGCTGATCCGCTACATGCAGAAGAAGGACAAGGCATTCCGCGTGCTCGACACACATGCCGGCACCGGGCTTTACGACCTGTCGTCGGAAGAGGCGCAGAAGACCGGCGAATGGCGCGAAGGGATCGGCCGGCTGCTGTCGGCGGATCTTGCGCCGGAGGTAACGCAGTTGCTTGCTCCTTACCTCGACGCCGTGCGTGAGATGAACCCGGATGGCGGCATCACTCTCTACCCCGGCTCGCCAAAGCTTGCCCGGCTGCTGTTTCGGCCGCAGGACCGGCTGGCGGCGATGGAACTGCATCCCGACGATTTCGGCCGTCTTTGGCGCCTGTTCGAGGGCGACTATCAGGTCCGGGTGACGGAGCTCGACGGCTGGCTGTCGCTCGGCGCCCACCTGCCGCCGAAGGAAAAGCGCGGGCTGGTGCTGATCGATCCGCCCTTCGAGATCGATGGCGAATACGAGCGGCTGGCCAAGGGGCTGGCGACCGCCTACCGACGGTTTCCCGGCGGCACCTACTGTCTGTGGTACCCGATTAAGAAGGGCGCGCCGATCCGCCAGTTCCACGAGGACCTGCAGGCGCTGGAGATCCCCAAGATGCTGTGCGCCGAACTCCTGGTGCGCAGCGACCGCGAGACGACCGGCCTTTCCGGCTCCGGCCTCATCGTCGTCAACCCACCATTCACGCTGAAGGCGGACCTGCACCGGCTGCTGCCGGTGCTGAAGGAGGTGCTGGCGCAGGATCGTTATGCGTCGCAGCGCAGCTTCTGGCTGCGCGGCGAGGAGAAGCCTGAAGAGGTGTGACGGCCGAGCCGCTTGACCGGACGGGCAGATCCGGGACATGGTCGACCAGTCCCGGGGAGGCCATCATGAACCACTTCTTGTCCTGCGCAGTGCTTGGTCTATCGCTGCTTGCGAGCGCCCTTCCCTCAGCCGCCGAGGATCGGCCCGGCAGCTTCGATTTCTACGTTCTGTCGCTTTCCTGGTCGCCGACCTTCTGCACTGGCGGACGGGCCAAGGAAAATCCTCAGCAATGCGCGGCGGACAAGGATTTCCGCTTCATCGTCCATGGCCTGTGGCCGCAGAACGAGAAGGGTTATCCGCAATCTTGCGCGAGCACCGAACCGAGCCGCGTGCCCGCCGAACTCGGACGCCAGTATTTCGACATCATGCCGTCAATGGGGCTGATCGGCCACCAGTGGCGCAAGCATGGCAGCTGCACCGGCCTCAACCAGGCCGACTACCTGAAAGCCACCCGCAGCGCCTATGACAAGATCAAGCTGCCGCAGCAGCTGTCGACGCTTAAGACCACCGAGACACTGTCCGCCGAAGCCATCGAGCAAGGCTTCGTCGCCGCCAATCCCGGCCTCACCCCCGCCGCCATCGCCGTCAGCTGCGAGGGCAGCAGGCTGGAGGAGGTGCGCATCTGCCTATCCAAGGATCTGACCTTCCGCCCGTGCCGCGAGGTGGATCGCCAGGGCTGCTCGCTCAGCCGCATCACCATACCGCCGGCAAACTGACGACACAGGATATCCCATGAAGCTGCTCTACTCGCCCGCCTCCCCCTATTCCGCAAAATGCCGCATGGCGGCCCGCCATCTCGGCATCGCGATCGAGGACGTGCGCACCGACACCAACACGCCGCCGGCCGAACTGCTGGACAGCAACCCGCTCGGCAAGATCCCGGTCCTCATCCGCGACGGAGAGCAGCCGGTCTACGACAGTGTGGCGATCATGCAGTTCCTCGACCGCCAGTCCGGCGGCAGGCTCTATCCGTCGGACGCGGATGAGCGGACGCAGGCGGAGGTGCTGGAAGCGCTGTGCGACGGCATCACCGACTGCCTGCTCGCCATCATGTACGAGAGGCGTTTCCGGCCGGCCGAGATCGTCTACCAGCCGTGGATCGACAAGCAGTGGGACAAGGTTGTGCGCGGCCTGGATTTCCTGGAAAACAACCTGCCGCAGACAGGCGACAGGCTGCATGGCGGGCATTTCTCGCTGGCGGCGCTGATCGGCTACCTCAATCTACGTTTCGCCGGCCAGTGGGCTGGCGGGCGGCCGAACCTGTCCGGCTGGACGGACACGTTTTCGACGGTGTTCATCGATTACGAGAGCATGAAGTCAGCGGCCTGAAGAGCCGCTTTGACAGGTTGTGATTTATAGATCACAATCTGTCGTGACCTTGATCAAGCAGTCAAGCAGCTTCCGGAAATGGGCTGAAAGCTCAAGGACGAGCGGGCGAAAGCGATTATCGCAGCCCGGCTGCTCAGGCTATCGCTTGGGCATGAGGGCGACTGCGCGCCTGTCGGCGGCGGGATCTGTGAGCTGCGTGTCCATCACGGTACTGGCTACCGTATCTACTTTTGCCGCCGGGGCGCCCCGCTCATCATCCTGCTGTGCGGGGGCGACAAGAGTTCGCAACGGCGGGATATCGAGGCGGCCAGACGCATCGCCGCCGAGTGGAGAGACGATCATGAATGACACCTTTACCAGCTTCGACCCGGCCGACCTGCTGAAGACAGATGAGGCAATCGAAGCGTTCCTGACCGATGCCTTCGAGACGGACGACGCAGCTTACATCGCCAGGGCGATCGGCGTCGTGGCACGGGCGAAGGGAATGACGGCAGTGGCGCGCGAGACGGGGCTGGCAAGGGAGCAACTGTATCGCTCGCTGAGCGAGAGCGGCAATCCGACACTTGAGACGACGGTTGCGGTCTTGAAGGCGCTGGGATTACAGCTGACGGCCAAGCCTCGGGCGGCTTGAACGAGAACTTGCCAGAGGCACCGTCAGCAGCGCCTCGCGCAGCCGCAGACAAAAAAGGCCGGAGGTTTCCCCCCGGCCTTTTTTCATTACAGATCCGCTGGATCAGAACTTGACGCCAACGCCGACCTTGACCGAATGGTCGTCGAAGCCGCGCGACACGGTGGTGCCGCCGAGGTTGTAGTCCTTGTCCTGGAAATCGGTGTAACGATATTCCACGCGGGCGGTGATGTTGTTGGTGATGAAGGTTTCAACACCTGCACCGACCGTGTAGCCAACGGCAGTCTTGTCGTCGGAACCGGCAGCGTTGGACAGTTCATGGTTGCCGACAGCCAGACCGGCCGTGCCGTAGATCATGAACGGGCTGAGGTCGTAACCGACGCGGCCGCGGACCGAGCCGTTGAGCTTCTGCTCGGCAGTGACGCCAGCGCCGGCCGAACCCTTCTGGTCGTTGTAGCCGATGTCGGCTTCAGCACCGTAGACGATCTGGCCGCTCTGCCAGTTGTAACCGCCGAATGCGCCGCCGCCCCAACCGTCAGCGTTGGTGTCGCTCGGGCCGCCCTGGGCCGTGCCGAAATCGTACGAGCCGTAGCCGCCGAGGTAGAAGCCAGACCAGTTGGCTGCCGGAGCGGCAGTTTCAACGGCCATCGGAGCTTCCGGGATCTGGGTGACGGCGTCTGCTGCGTGTGCCGAAACGGCGGCGAGGCTGGCTGCAGAAACCATCAGGGTCGCGATGAGAGTACGCATACTTAAATCTCCTTTTTATGCCGAGCTGGGAAGTGATCTAACAAGACGAAAGATCGTCATTTGTTCCCGGCTCGTTGAGATGGAATTTGGTGGCCAATTGAGGAAATGAAAGTACCGAATTGTGAATTGATTGTGGCGCGCGAATGGCAGAAATTGGATGTTGCTTTGCCGCAACATGTATTTCGTTAACCTTACTCGAAGGTAAACAGAAGTATTACATGTTGAACTACTGGTCACGGCCGCGTGACTACATGACGATTCCATAGCTGAACAAAAGTCTTCTGGCAAACGATCCGGCGACTTGATGATCTCGTAAAGCTTCGGCATGAAGTCGCTCTCCAAGATCGGCCTGAAAGGACTGAACGAACCTTGTCTTCCTCCCGTAGCGTACTTGTAACTGGCGGTGCCAAAAGAATGGGCCGGGCAATTTGCGAGGATCTCGCCCGACATGGCTATGGCGTCGCGGTGCATGCGGATCGTTCGATCGAAGAGGCGGAGGCTCTTGCCGCCTTGCTTCGGGCGGAAGGTTATCGGGCGATCGCGGTCAAGGCCGATCTTCTCGACGAGAAACAGGCCGACCAATTAATCGATTCTGCGGCAAAAAAACTTGGGCCGCTGACCGGTCTCGTCAACAATGCCTCGATCTTCCTGGCCGATACGGCAGATGCCTTCGATGCAAAAATCTTCGACAGGCATTTCGGCATCCACGTGCGGGCGCCATCGATCCTGTCGGCGGCGCTGCTGCGCCATTTGCCGGCGGATGAAGATGGGCTCATCGTCAACATCATCGACCAGCGGGTGTGGAAGCTGACGCCGCAGTTCTACTCCTATACCCTGTCGAAAGCGGCCTTGTGGGCGGCGACGCAGACACTGGCGCAGGCCTATGCGCCACGCGTCCGGGTCAATGCCATCGGCCCCGGCCCGTCGTTCCGCAGCGCCCGCCAGTCGGAACAGGACTTCGCCCGGCAGGTCGCCGCCCTGCCCCTCGAGCATGGGCCCACGGCCATGGAATTCGGACAGACGATCCGATTTCTTTTTGACACTCCGTCCATCACGGGCCAAATGATAGCCCTAGATGGTGGCCAGCATCTGGCCTGGAAAACGCCTGATGTGGCGGAGATCATTGAATGAACGGAACGAAACTGCCCGAGGGCGGCGTTCTTTATGACGAATCAGATGAAGAT
Organism: Rhizobium sp. SAFR-030; assembly: GCF_059415005.1. Taxonomy (NCBI): domain Bacteria; kingdom Pseudomonadati; phylum Pseudomonadota; class Alphaproteobacteria; order Hyphomicrobiales; family Rhizobiaceae; genus Rhizobium; species Rhizobium sp. SAFR-030. The sequence goes on from NZ_JBPFDO010000001.1 coordinate 412,857, forward strand.
GACGACGACATCGTCCAGCCGGACGGCGACGCCGCACGTGTCGTGTCGGGCATCGAATGGCATGAGGGTCTGAAGAACGAATCCGGCCTCAAGGGCGCCGAACTGATTGCCGAATTCGTCAAGCACCTGCCGAACGCGCCCGGCGTCTACCGGATGTTCAACGAGGCGGGCGACGTGCTGTACGTCGGCAAGGCCCGCAGCCTGAAGAAGCGCGTCAGCAACTACGCGCAGGGCCGTGTGCACTCCAACCGGCTGACGAAGATGGTGCGCGAGACGGCGCAGATGGAATTCGTCACGACCCGCACGGAAACCGAAGCGCTGCTGCTCGAAGCCAACCTGATCAAGAGGCTGCGTCCGCGCTACAACGTGCTGCTGCGCGACGACAAGAGCTTTCCCTATATCATGCTGACGGGCGACCACCGGGCGCCGGCCATCTACAAGCATCGCGGCGCCCGGGCCCGCAAGGGCGACTATTTCGGCCCGTTTGCGTCGGCGAGCGCCGTCGGCCGGACGATCAACTCGCTGCAGCGCGCCTTCCTGCTGCGCACCTGCACCGACAGCGTCTTCGAGGTGCGCACCCGTCCCTGCCTGCTCTACCAGATCAAGCGCTGTTCGGGACCGTGCACCCGCGAGATCTCCGACGCCGACTATGCCGAACTGGTCAACGAGGCCAAGGATTTCCTGTCCGGCCGCAGCCAGAACGTCAAGGCGACCATTGGCCGGCAGATGACCGAGGCTTCCGAGGATCTCGATTTCGAACGGGCGGCCGTGTACCGGGATCGCCTCAGCGCGCTCAGCCACGTGCAGAGCCACCAGGGCATCAATCCGGCCGGAGTGGAGGAGGCGGATGTCTTTGCCATCCACCATGAGGGCGGGCTGACCTGCATCCAGGTATTCTTCTTCCGCGCCGGGCAGAATTGGGGCAACCAGGCCTATTTCCCGAAGGCCGATCCGCAGCTGACCGGCGCCGAGGTGCTGAACGCCTTCCTGGCGCAGTTCTACGACGACAAGCCGGTGCCGCGCCAGATCCTCTTGTCGGAGACGATCGAGGAACAGGACCTGCTCGCCCTGGCGCTGAGCGAGAAGGCCGGCCAGAAGATCGCCATCCTGGTGCCGCAGCGGGGCGAGAAGAAGGACCTGACCGACCACGTCCTGTCGAACGCCCGCGAGGCACATGGCCGCAAGCTTGCCGAGACGGCTTCGCAGGAGCGCTTGCTGAGGGGCTTTGCCGAGACCTTCGGGCTGGCGACAGTCCCGCGCCGCATCGAGATCTACGACAACTCGCACATCATGGGCACCAATGCCGTCGGCGGCATGGTTGTCGCCGGACCGGAAGGCTTCGTGAAGGGCCAGTACCGCAAGTTCAACATCAAATCGACGGACATCACCCCTGGCGACGACTTCGGCATGATGCGCGAGGTGATGACCCGCCGGTTCTCACGTCTCTTGAAGGAAGAAGGGCTGCCCGATCGCACCGCCCGGCCATCCCCCGAGGATGCGGCCGATGCCGGCTTCCCGGCCTGGCCGGACGTCATCCTCATCGATGGCGGCCAGGGACAGATGTCGGCGGTGCGCAAGATCCTCGACGAGCTGGGCATCCGCGAGGTGGTGACGGCGATCGGCGTCGCCAAGGGCGTCGATCGTGAGGCCGGTCGCGAACGCTTCTTTGCCGACGGCCGCCAGGATTTCTCGCTGCCGCCGCGCGATCCCGTCCTCTATTTCGTCCAGCGGCTGCGCGACGAGGCGCACCGCTTCGCCATCGGCTCGCATCGGGCGCGGCGCAAGAAGGAAATGGTCAAGAACCCGCTCGACGAGATCTCCGGCATCGGCCCGACGCGCAAGCGTGCGCTGCTGCAGCACTTCGGCACCGCCAAGGCCGTATCGCGGGCCGGCATCAGTGACCTGATGGCTGTCGAGGGCATCTCGGAAGGCGTCGCCAAGCACATCTACAACCATTTCCACGAGAACCGCGCCGGCTGACGTCCGACCGGCCCGGATCGCCCATCACGGCACCGCCTGCCTTAACCACGGCAGCCCGCATGCCTCGATAACGACGTAAACGAGCCGCACCACAGGAGGGTTGGCCAAGGCTGCAGCAATTCAGTCAGATTGCGTGTTGACGCTCCGGCGTCTAAGCATCAACTAGAAGCACATATCAGGTAACAGGTCCGCCATGGCGTCGCGCGCATACAACATCCCCAATCTCCTCACCTATGCGCGCATCCTGGCCGTGCCGTTGATCGTCGTGTGCTTTTTCGTCGAGGGCCGGCTGGAGAGCTCGGATTTCGCCCGCTGGATGGGCCTGGCTATCTTCGCGATTGCCTCGATCACCGACTATTTCGACGGCTACCTCGCGCGCATCTGGAACCAGACGTCGAATATCGGCCGCATGCTGGATCCGATCGCCGACAAGCTGCTGGTCGCCTCGGTGCTGCTGCTGATGGCTGCCGACGGGACGATCGCCGGCTGGTCGCTGTGGGCGGCGATCACCATCCTGTGCCGGGAAATCCTCGTGTCGGGACTGCGCGAGTATCTGGCGGCGCTGAAGGTGGCGGTGCCGGTGACCCGGATCGCCAAGTGGAAGACGACGATCCAGATGGTGTCGATCGCCTTCCTGCTCGCCGGACCGGCGGGCGACAAGTTCGGCCTCTACACGACGGCAACTGGCATCACGCTTCTGTGGATCGCGGCGCTCCTCACCATCTATTCCGGCTACGACTACTTCAAGGCCGGGCTCAAGCACGTGGTGGACGCAGAATGAGGGTCAAGCTGGTCTATTTCGCCTGGGTGCGCGAACGCATCGACAAGCCCGAGGAGGACATCGACCTTCCGGAGAGCGTCGTGACGGCAGGCGATCTGCTGGATTACCTGAAGACGCTCGGCGAAGGCTATGAAGCGGCGCTGCAGTATCCGGATGTCATCCGGGTGGCGGTCAACCAGGAGCATGTCGATCACGACGAGCCGATCGCCGGCGCCCGCGAGATCGGCATCTTTCCGCCGATGACCGGCGGCTGAGCCGCCTTCCGGAGAACAGCATGACGTCCATCGTCCCGACCATCCGCGTCCAGGCAGAGGATTTCGACCTGCAGGCGGAGATCGATGCGCTGACGGGCGGTCGCCGGGATGTGGGGGCGGTGGTCACGTTTTCCGGCCTCTGCCGCGACGAAGGCGGCAGCCTGACAGCACTCGAACTCGAGCATTATCCGGGGATGGCAGAAGCCGAGATGCGGCGGATCGCCGAACTCGCCGTGGACCGCTTTTCGCTTCTCGGGCTCACCGCCATCCACCGCTACGGCAAGATCGCTCCCGGCGGCAACATCGTCCTGGTCATCGCCTCGGCATCGCACCGGCAGGCAGCCTTCGACGGCGCCAGCCTGATGATGGATTTCCTGAAGACGGCGGCGCCTTTCTGGAAGAAGGAGCATCTTGCCGACGGGACGTCCGGCGGCTGGGTGGCCGCCAAGGATGCCGACGACGCGGCCCGAGACAAGTGGCTCTGACGCCTCCGGCGACCAACCCCGCTCCGAATACCTCTTACGGCTTCACCGCCAGCCAGATGACATGCCGCGCCCCGCTGCGCTTGGTGCTCGCACGGGCCTTGACGGCTTCCGCATGGAAGCCGCTGTCCTTGAGGCGACGCGTGAATTTGGCATCCGGCCCGGAAGACCAGACGGCGAGAACGCCGCCCTTGCGCAGCGCTTCGTGCGAGGCGCGTAGCCCCTGATGATCGTAGAGGCTGTCGTTGCTGGTTCGCGTCAGGCCGTCGGGACCGTTATCGACGTCGAGCAGGATCGCATCGAAGCCCGCACCGGAGCTGCGGATCAGTTCGCCGACATCGCCGACATGGATAGATACGCGTGGATCGTCGAGGCATCCCCCGAAAACCTCGGCCATCGGCCCGCGCGCCCATTCGACCACCGCCGGAACCAGTTCAGCAACGACCACCTTCGCATCCGCCGGCAGCACGGCAAGTGCTGCACGCAGGGTGAAGCCCATGCCAAGACCGCCGATCAGCACGACCGGCTTCGGCCGGTCCCTGATGCGTTCCTGCGCCAGTATCGCCAGAGCCTCTTCCGAGCCGCTAAGGCGGCTGTTCATCAGCTCGTTTGCACCGAGCATGATCGAGAATTCCTGGCCGCGCTGTTTCAGGCGCAACTCGGACTTGTCGCCCGGTACTTTGGCGGTATCGAGCTGGATCCACGGCAGCATCGGCAGGTTTCCTCACGCAAAAGAAAGCCGCCCGCAAGAGGATCTCGCGAGCGGCTTTACCAATAGTCTTACATCCAGGCTCTCCGGAAGACCGGAGACAGGTTCAGCCGACGATTTCGGTCTCTGCGAACCAGTAGGCGATTTCCTGGGCAGCGGTTTCCGGAGCGTCCGAACCGTGCACCGAATTCTCGCCGATCGACAGCGCAAACTGCTTGCGGATGGTGCCTTCGTCGGCGTTGGCCGGGTTGGTGGCGCCCATGATCTCGCGGTTCTTGAGGATGGCGTTCTCGCCTTCGAGAACCTGGACGATCGTCGGGCCGGAGGTCATGCCTTCAACCAGTTCGCCGAAGAACGGACGTTCCTTGTGAACGGCGTAGAAGCCTTCGGCTTCGCGCTTGCTCATCCAGACGCGCTTCGAAGCAATGACGCGCAGGCCGTTGTCTTCGAAAACCTTGGTGATCGCGCCGGTCAGGTTGCGCTTGGTTGCGTCGGGCTTGATCATGGAGAAGGTGCGTTCGATCGCCATTGCCAAAAATCCTTATTGTCAGGGAATGAGTGGGCGGTGTTTAGCCGCCCCGAATCACGAAGACAAGAGGGCTCCGGGAATTTCACGCGGCCGTCACAAGCCCGGCTGCGCAGGCTCAGGCGACCGCCCTGCCCTTGCCACCGTAGAGATCAAGGCAGCGCTCGAACCAGTCGCTGACCGGATCGTCGGCCGGCAGCAGAGTGAGCCTTGTCGTCACCCGCACCCATTGCAGGGCGCCAAAAAGGATGTAGTCGGCAAACAGCGGCCCTTCGCCGCCGATGAAGGGCTGATGTTTCAATGTCTGGCGGATCGCCTCGAACCGGCTTGCAATCGTGGAGATTTCAGCATCCCGGTCGGCATGCACGTCTTCCAAGTTCCTGCCGAGCCGCGCCTCGCGGCTGTGACGGAAGTAGATCTGGTCCGTCTCTCCCAGCAGGTCGTGAATGTCCTTGATGGCGACCTTGACCAGCGCCGGATGGATCAGGGTATTCGACACGCTTTCGACAAAGCGCGACAGCGCCTTGCCGCCTTCGCCGCCGAACAGCGTCGGGCCGTCCGGATAAGTTTCTTCCAGGTAGAGCGCGATGTCGAAGCTGTCGCGGATCAGCAGGTTACCATCGCGCAGGATCGGCACGGTTTTCGAGAAACCGTTCTCCAGCGTCGGGATCTGCGTGAACGGCACCGGCTTCTCGATGTAGTCGAGCCCCTTGTGGGCGAGCGCCAGCGACACTTTCCAGCAGTGGGGCGAAAACGGCCGCTTGTCGTCGCGGCCACACAGCGAATAGAGAATTCTGGTCATCCGGATCATCGTCCTGTTGCGTTCGGCGCCCATTGAACCGCAGCCGGGCCCCAGATCCAATCACGAAATTTTATCGGTGCCATCACAGGCACGACGCGCGGTATGCGATAGGGTGCTGGAGACCATTCAGAAAGGGAACCGGATGCTTCGCCATTACCAGATGCTTGCCGATTACAACCGGTGGGCCAACGAGCAGGTTTATGCCGCCTGCGCCGCGCTGACCGACGCGGACTATCGGACCGACAAGGGCGCCTTCTTCGGATCGGCGCACCGGACGCTCAACCACATCCTGGCGGCCGATCGGATCTGGCTGAAGCGCCTCTCCGGGACCGGCGACGCGCCGAACTCGCTCGATGCCGTTCTGTACGACGATCTCGACGGCCTGCGTGCCGCGCGAGTGGTCGACGACCGCCGGATCATCGACTGGATCGATGGATTGACGGCGCAAGCACTTGCCGGCCTCGTCTCCTATACGCCGATCACCGTCGCGACGCCGATCACCCAAACGCTCTCGCCTCTTCTTGCGCATGTCTTCAACCACCAGACCCACCACCGCGGCCAGGTGCATGCGACGCTTACGGCGCTCGGCCAGCCATCGCTGGCGCTCGACCTCGTCTATTTCCTCAGACGGGAGGGACAGTGCTGGCAATAGCGCCCCGCCCGGCTTGCCACGGCCGGAAACTTCGGTCAAAACCGCGCGCATGATCACCATTACCGACCTTTCGGCGCGCATCGCCGGCCGCCTTCTCCTCGACCATGCCAGTGTCAGCCTGCCGACCGGAACGAAAGCCGGCCTTGTCGGCCGCAACGGTGCCGGCAAGTCGACGCTGTTTCGCATCATTACCGGCGATTATGCGTCGGAGACCGGCGACGTTACCCTGCCCAAGGCGGCGCGTATCGGACAGGTGGCGCAGGAAGCGCCGGCAACCGAAGAGTCGCTGATCGACATCGTGCTTTCCGCCGACAAGGAACGCACGGCGTTGATGCTGGAATCAGAAACCGCAACCGACGCGCACCGGATCGCCGACATCCAGATGCGGCTGGTCGATATCGACGCCCACTCGGCCGAAGCGCGGGCGGCAAGCATTCTGGCCGGCCTCGGCTTCGACGCCGAAGCGCAGCTACGCCCGGCCTCCTCCTTCTCGGGCGGCTGGCGGATGCGCGTCGCGCTCGCGGCGGTGCTGTTTTCGGAGCCGGATCTGTTGCTGCTCGACGAGCCGACCAACTATCTCGACCTGGAAGGCACGCTGTGGCTCGAGGACTACGTGCGGCGTTATCCACACACCGTCCTCATCATCAGCCATGACCGCGACCTCCTGAACAATGCCGTCAACGCGATCGTCCATCTCGACCAGAAGAAGCTGACCTTCTACCGCGGCGGCTATGACCAGTTCGAGCGCCAGAAGGCCGAGAACGACGAGTTGCAGATGAAGTCGAAGGCCAAGAGCGACGCGGCGCGCAAGCACCTGCAGACGTTCATCGACCGATTCAAGGCCAAGGCTTCCAAGGCCAAGCAGGCGCAGAGCCGCGTCAAGGCGCTGGAGCGCATGGGAACCGTCGCCTCGGTGATCGAGGACCATGTGCAGCCGATCAATTTCCCGGAACCGGACAAGCAGCCCTCCTCGCCGATCGTCGCTATCGACGGCGGCTCGGTCGGCTATACGCCCGGCCAGCCGATCCTCAAGAACATCACCCTCAGGATCGACAACGACGACCGCATCGCGCTGCTCGGCTCGAACGGCAACGGCAAGTCGACCTTCGCCAAGTTCATCTCGGGACGGCTCGCGGCTGAAAGCGGCAGCGTGAAAACGGCGCCGAACCTGAAGATCGGCTTCTTCGCCCAGCACCAGCTGGACGACCTGATCCCCGACCAGTCGCCGATCGAACACGTCCGCCGGCTGATGCCGGACGTGCCGGAAGGCAAGGTTCGCGCGCGCGTCGCGCAGATGGGACTGGCGACCGAGAAGATGAACACCGCCGCCAAGGACTTGTCCGGTGGTGAAAAGGCGCGGCTGCTGATGGGGCTTGCGGCGTTCCACGCGCCCAACCTGCTGATCCTCGACGAGCCGACCAACCACCTCGACATCGACAGCCGCCGGGCGCTCATCGAAGCGCTCAACGACTATAACGGCGCGGTTATCCTGATCAGCCACGACCGGCACCTGATCGAGGCAACCGTCGACCGGCTGTGGCTGGTCAACAACGGCACCGTCACCTCGTTCGAAGGCGATCTGGAAGAGTATCGCAGCCTGATTGTCTCTTCGGGTAAAAAAAAAGAAGAAAAACCTGAAATCGTAATCGATACGGGCTCGAAGGCGGACCAGCGCAAGCTTGCCGCCGAACGCCGCGCCTCGCTCGCGCCGCTGAAGAAAAAGATCAACGAAATCGAGGCCCTGATGAAGAAGCTGGAGGTTTCGATTCAGGCGCTTGATGCAGAGCTTGCGGATGTCTCGCTCTACGAGAAATCACCCGCCAAGGCCGCCGACAAGGTGAAGCAGCGCGGCGAGGCAGCGGCGAAACTCGCCGGCGCGGAAGAGCAGTGGCTGGAGCTTTCGACCGAATACGAGGAGGCGATGGCGGGCTGAGTTTGCCATCCTTTCCGCACTGGGGAATGTGCGCTAGTGTCCGGACGTACATTCACGAGGTGACGCGCGAGACTGCCTTCGCCGCGCTTGATGCGTTTTCACGCTATGGCAAGGGCCACCATCCGGCCCGTCTCAATTTCGGCGATCGTTTTCCCTATGCCGGAGCCAAGGCCGCCGCCGGCGGCCTGCTCTACGTGGGCGACGATTTTCGCCGAACCGATCTTGGCTGACGGCCATCGAAGATTTTCAGGCAAAGAATGACAGCAGGGAGCGGCATCATGGATCTGTTTCTCGAAAGCGATGATGATCCCGCCACGCGTGCGTTCGTCGAAGAGCGCAATGCGGATTCGCAGGCGGCGCTCGATACGCCCGCCATGCGCGAGGATGCCGAGGCGCTGCAGCTGATGATGGAGCGCGACGATCGGCTGATCCTGCCGGCCCGGCGCGGCAACTGGCTGTTTGATTTCCGGCGCAGCAAGGACAATCCGCTTGGGCTCTGGCGGCGGCTGCCGGCGGATCAGGATCCTCTGCCGAACGCAGAGTGGGAGACGGTATTCGACCTCGATGCCTTCTGTGCATCGGAAGGCAAGCGATGGATCTATGCCGGCGCCGTGACCTGTCCATGGGAGCCGACGCGGGTTCTGCTGCGGCTTTCGGATGGCGGATCGGACCTCACGCGGCTGCTCGAATTCGACGCCGAAGCGAAGGAAATCGTCGCCGGCGGCTTTGATCTGCCGGCGGTGCGGTCGCATGCCAACTGGCTGAGCCGCGACGAGATCTGCTATTTCGGCGCGATCGACGAATTTTCGGCAACGATGTCCGGCTGGCCGCGGGTCGGCCGGCGGTTGCAGCGAGGCGTTGCGCCGCAGGAGGGATCCATCCTCTACGAGGCCGCCCGCACCGACGTCTACGGCTATGCCTTCGTCATCGACCCGGCGCTCGGTGATGCGGTCATCGACGACCCTAGCGGCGACCGTCGACAGATCCATGTCTTCTTTGCCGGGCACCAGATCGGCAAGATGAGCATCCATGCGGAGGACGAGAAAGGCGCGCTGCGGCGCCTCGACCTGCCCGTCGACATCGAGGCCGACCTCAATCACAGCCATTGTCTGTGGCTCGCCAAATCGGACGAGGCGGTCGCTGCCGGAAGCCTCGTGCTGCAGCGTCTTACGCCGTTCGGTGCGGCTCCGCTCGATGCGGAGCGGCAGATCATCTCGCTGCCGGCAGGCGGACGGTCGATCCGGCAGTTCCGGCTGTTGCGCGGTCATGCGGTCTGGATCGCAGAGGACCGCCTGGTCCCGACAATGTTCGTGCTCGACCTCACCAGAACCGATGCCGAGCCGCTGGAGGTCGCGCTGCCGGAGGGCGTCGAGTCGGTGAGTTTCACGCCGCGCTTTGCCGATCTGCAACTGGGCGACGATACGCTCTGGGTCGTCGGCCAGGGCTTTCTGCTGCCGCCGACCCGCTATTTGCTCGATCCATCGGAGCAGCGGGCGCCGCTGGCCCTGAAGGAGCCGCAGGCCTCCCCCGCCTATTTCGATGCCGAAGGGATGACGAGCGCCTTGCTGGAGGCAGTATCGGAGGACGGTACCCGCGTGCCCTATCACCTGGTTCTGCCGAAGGCATTCAAGACCGGCGAACTGCCGGTGCTGATCTATGGCTATGGCGGCTTTGCCGCATCGCTCGGCCCGCACTATTCCGGAACGACCGGGCGCTGGCTGGAACAGGGTGGAGCCTATGTGCAGGCCTATATCCGCGGCGGCAGCGAGTTGGGGCCGCAATGGCATAGCGTCGCCAAACGAGAAGGCCGACACAAGGCATTCGAGGATTTTGTCGCCATCGCCCGCGATCTGGTCAAGCGCGGCTACACGAAGCCGTCGCGGATCGCCTGCACCGGCGCCAGCAATGGTGGTCTGCTGTCGGCCGTGATGCTGACGCGCTACCCGCAGGATTTCGGCGCCGTCTGGTGCCGCGTACCGGTGATCGATATGACGCGCTTTCAGCAGTTTCCGGCCGGCCGGGCGTGGATCGACGAGTACGGCGATCCGGACGACGAGGAGGATCGGCGCTTCATGCTGGATTACTCGCCGCTGCAGGCGATCCGCCCGGCTTCGCAACAAAGCTATCCGGCACTGTACATCGAAAGCTCGTCGAACGACGACCGGGTGCATCCCTCGCATGCGCGCCGCTTCGCCCTGCGTCTTGAGCAGGCCGGCCACCGGCCGCTGTTCCACGAGTTCGGCTCTGGCGGACACGGCGGCGCCGGCAATTCGGCGGAAATGGCGCGACGCACGGCGATGGGCTACAGCTTTCTGCGGGGGGCGATCCTCGAACCCCGGTAATTGTCGGGCTGGGCAGGAGTTCGCCCATCTCGAAGATACCGACTGTTAACCATGATCGGAGACAGTGCCGTCACCTTCTTCCGGCACCTGTCATCCGAGTCGTTCCCCAATGTCCCTTCGCGTCGTCTGCGTCGCCGCCTCCTTTGCATGCCTGCTTTCCGCCTGTGCCGGCCGCGTTCCGAGCGAAGGCGGCACCTTTGTCTCCGCCTTCGCCGCGCATCCCGCGATGAAGCCGTCGACGGCGACCGATGCGGACACACCCGTTCCCCTGACACCCGCCGCCTGGGGACGCGTCGCCAACCCTTCCAGCCTTGCGGGCCGGACCATCGACGTGAGTTCGCTCGAGGATATCGCGCTGCGCGACAAGGAAGTGGTGCTGACGTTCGACGACGGCCCGATGCCGAAGAAGACGGAGCGGATCCTTGCAACGCTCGACGAGTTCGGCGTCAAGGCGACCTTCCTGATGGTCGGGGAGATGGCGCAGGCGTATCCGCAGATCGCCCGGGAGGTCGTCAGCCACGGCCACACGATCGGCAGCCACACCTATCACCACGCCAACCTGCGCAACCTCTCCTTCGATGAGGCTATGGCGGAAATCAACAAGGGTAGGAAGGCGGTCAGCACGGCCACGCGTGAAGATGTCGGCTTCTTCCGCTTTCCGTATCTGTCGGATACGCGGCGCCTGCGCCGATCCGTCGCCAGCGAGGGCATGGTGGTGCTGGATGTCCAGGTGGATTCGAAGGACTATTTCAGCGAAAGCCCGGCAGCCGTTGCGACCCGGACCATGCACGCGCTCAGCGCCCATCGCCGCGGCATCATCCTGCTGCACGATATTCATGTGCGGACGGCCGCCATGCTGCCGGCGCTGCTGACCCAGATGCGCGCCGAGGGCTATAAGGTGGTGACGTTGCGCCGCAAGGCGCCTTCCCTGCTGATGGCATCAGTCCAAACCGCGACCGCCGGCGAAAGCCATTAACCACGGTCTAGATGAGAACGGCCTCCACGTGGGAGGCCGGCTTGCTCTTGCCGAAGATGCAACGGCTCAGGCTTTGCTGAACTTCCCGCGAAACGCGGTGGCTGCGAGCGGATGACGCTGGCTCGGCACTTCGCGCGCCTGCAATCCTTCCGGAAGGCTGGAAGCGTCGCCCTGGCAGCCGATGGCGATGGCCGCGTGCAGGACGAAGGTTTCCGGCATGCCGGTGACGGCCGCCATCGCGCTGCGGTCGAAACCGGCCATGGCATGCGATGCCCAGCCGGCGATGTGCGCCTGCAGGGCGAGATAGCCCCAGGCGGTGCCGGCGTCGAAGGCATGGCTGCCGTTTTCGGAGGCTTCGGTCTTTCCGGGTGCGGTGAACTTCGTGTCGGAGGCGAGGATCACCAGAGCCGATGCCTTCTGCGCCCAGGTCTGGTTGAACGGCAGAATGGCGCCCAGAATACCATCCCACGCGGCGTCACCGCGCAGTGCATAGACGAACCGCCAGGGCTGCGCATTGAAGGCGGAGGGTGCCCAGCGGCCGGCCTCAAGCAGACCGAGCAGTTCCTGTTCCGTTATCGCCGCATCGGTGAAGGCGCGCGGCGACCAGCGCTCGGTGAAAAATTCGGCAATCGGATGATCCGCTACGCGGGCGGCGGTCGGGCTGTTGGCGGTCATGGGATGCGGCTCCAGGTCAATGATGACTACCAGCTACCAAGCGATATTGCGCTGCACAAGTGACGTCGGAAGAACAGGGAGCCAGCTGACCGTCAGCGATGCGCGGGATCTGACCGCCGCTGCCAACGCCATCTGCGTAATGCCGAGTGCCTGATGCCCACCAGCTCTGGCTTGACACCGGTCCGGCAGACTGCCGAGCCGGCGACCAGCTTGGGCAAGCGTCAGGCCTTCTTGACCCAGCGGCCGTCCGGCGCCTGCTGCCAATAGGTGAGATTATGTCCGCCGCCCTTCAGCCGCTTCCACTGGCTGCGCGCCCCCTCGAGCTGGGCGGCATCATATCCGTCGAACATGAAGACCACCCGCTCATAGGCTTCTATCTCAGGCGGCTCGGCGCCGTCGACAAGGAAGCGGATGTTTCCGCCATTGGCGTTTTCGGGAGAGACCGTCAGCAGCACCGGCTGGTCTGCCGGATGCGCCGACTGATCCGTGCCGTGCGGCAGGAAGCTTTCCTCCCGGTAGGTCCAGAGATGCTGGTCCAGCGCATCGCGCCGCTCCTCGCCGACCGTCTGCAGCACGACTCGCCAGCCACGCTCGACGCTCTTCTCGAGGAGCGCCGGAAGCGCCTCCTCGAGCTTCGATTCGGTCAGGTGGTAGAACAGCACCTCTGTCATGATGCGGCTCAGGCCTCGTAGCGGTCGCGGACCAGCTGGTCGAGAAGCCGCACGCCATAGCCGGAGCCCCAGGACTGGTTGAACTCGTTGGCCGGCGAGTTCATTGCGGTACCGGCGACGTCGAGATGCGCCCAGGCGGTCTCGCCGACGAAGCGCTTGAGGAACTGGGCGGCAGTGATCGAGCCGGCAAGACGTCCGCCGCTGTTCTTCATGTCGGCGAACTTCGAATCGATGATCTTGTCGTAGTCCTTGCCGAGCGGCATGCGCCACAGCTTCTCGCCGGTCTCTTCGCCGGCCGCCAGCAGGCTCTCCGCCAGCTCGTCATCGTTGGAAAACAGGCCCGCGTGCAGGTTGCCGAGTGCCACGAGGATCGCGCCGGTCAGCGTCGCAAGGTTGATCATGATCCGCGGCTTGAACCGCTCCTTGCAGTACCAGAGCGCGTCGGCCAGCACGAGGCGGCCTTCGGCATCGGTATTGATGATCTCGATGGTCTGGCCGGACATCGAGGTGACGATGTCTCCCGGGCGCTGGGCATTGCCGTCAGGCATGTTTTCGACAAGGCCGAGAATGCCAACGGCGTTGACCTTGGCCTTGCGTGCGGCAAGCGTATGCATGAGGCCTATCACCGCGGCTGCGCCACCCATGTCGCCCTTCATGTCTTCCATGCCGGCACCGGGCTTGATGGAAATGCCGCCTGTATCGAAGACGACGCCCTTGCCGACGAAGGACACTGGCGTCTCACCCTCGGGCCCACCCTTCCACTGCATGACTGCCAAACGGGCGGGACGCGCAGAGCCTTGCGCCACGCCGAGCAGCGCGCCCATGCCCAGTTCCTGCATCTCTTTCTCGGTGAGGATCTCCACCTCGACGCCCAGCGTTTCCAGCGCCCGGGCGCGATCGGCGAATTCTTCCGGGCCGAGCACGTTGGGTGGAAGGTTGACCAGTTCGCGCGCCAGGTTGACGCCGCCGGCCACCGCCTGCGCCTGCTCGAAGGCTGCTGCCGCCTGCTCGTGAGCGGCGGTGACGATGGTCACGGCAACCTGCGCCGGCGCCTTGTCGTCATCCTTCTTGGTCTTGTAGGCGTCGAAGGAATAGGCGCGCAGCAGCATGCCGAGCGCCACATCGGCGGCCTGCTCCGCGGATACCTCGAGACCGGGCACGTCGAGGAAAACGGTCATCCGTTCGGCGCGCTTGGCAAGACTTGCGGCCTTGCCGCCGGCACGCAGCCAGTCCAGCGCCTTCAGCTCATCGGCCTTGCCGAGGCCCAGCACGACGATCCGGTCGAACGGCGACTGATGCGGCGCGAGGATATCGAGCACCGCCATCTGTTTGCCCGAATAGGCCGATACCGCGCTGGCCTTGCCGATGACGGCACCCGGATCTGCGGTTGCGGCGCCGGCGGGAGTACCATCACCCTTGAGCTTCAGGAGGACGGCCAGGCCGGCCTCTTGCGGAGCGGACGGGGCAAAGCGGATGGTGAATTGAGAGGACATCGTGTCTCCAGGAAGCAAGTTCGAATGAGATGAACGAGCACCAGACCTAAGGCATGGCGAAGGCCCGAACAAGGCGTCGAGCAAGGACAGCCGGTAAAGCCTTCAGGTGGCATCTTGCCACTGCCTTCTCAACTTGCTTAATGTAGACACGCTGGCAATCGAGGCAAACCCGTTTTGGCATACATCTACCAGACACGTCGGCCGTTTTCGAAACGGCGCCTCCGGGTTCTGTTCAGTCGGCCCCAGGCCTGGCTCGTCACCCTGCTGGCGCTCTGGTGGCTTCTTCTGGCGTTCTTCTACGCCGTGCCGCAGCTCGACATCGTGGTTGCACGGGCCTTCTTTCAGGAGATCACCTGCACCGCGTCGGCGCACACGGCGCGTATCTGCGGCCTGTTTCCGTATGCGAGCGAAGGCGCGCTGATCGCCGTGCGCAAGATCTTCTTCTACCTGCCGGCGCTCTCGGCGATCACCCTGCTAGTCCTGCTGATTCGCAACCTCCAGCATCACGGGGCGACCTACAATCCGGTGAAGACGCGGCAGTACTCGATCGCGCTGATCGCCTTCGGCCTCGGGCCCTATCTGCTCGTCAACCTCATTCTGAAGACCATTTCTGGGCGCCCGCGTCCCTATGAAACCGACCTTTTCGGTGGCCACCAGGTGTTCACCGCCGCCGGGACCCTTGATGGCGGCTGCATCAACAACTGTTCGTTCATTTCCGGCGAAGCCGCCGGCGCCGGCTGGATCGCCTGCCTGGTGGTTCTTCTTCCGCCTCGCCTGCGGCTGATCTTCGCGCCGCCGATCATCGCGTTCTGCCTGATCTCGCCGGCTTTGCGCATCACCTTCGGCGGCCACTACCTCTCCGACGTGCTTCTGGGCTTCCTGTCGTCATGCGTGATCTACGCCGCAGTCGCGACGTATTTCGAAATGACACAGAGCGCGAGAAAACGTACTCAGCAAACAGCTTTGTGACGTTTGAGCTGTCGCATTCTTCCCTGAAATTGCTTAGATGCCGGCTAGCGCCGCGATGACAGGACGGCGTGGCGGATCTCTATGAAACTTCTTGAGCTCTACATCTTCCGGCGCGCGTTCCAGATGTTCCTGGTTACCCTGTTGCCGGTGCTGACCATCATCTGGACGATCCAGGTGCTCGGTCGCATCAATCTGGTGACGGATACCGGTCAGTCGATCGGTTCGTTCGCGACGCTTGCGACATTCATCCTGCCGACGATCATCCCGGTGGTCCTGCCGTTCGCCATCGTCATCGGCGTGACGCAGACGCTGAACGCGATGAACAATGATTCGGAGCTGGCAGTCATCGATGCGGCCGGATCGGCCCGCTCGGTGATCTATCGGCCGGTGATCCTGCTTGCCGTCCTGATGGCCGCGTTCTCCTTCCTGATCACCAACTTCGTCGAGCCCGCGTCGCGTGTCAGCGCCCGCGAGATGGTCGCCGAGGCCTATGCAGACCTGTTGTCCTCGGTGATCGAGGAAAAGACCTTCCGCAGTATCGAAGAAGGCCTCTACGTGCAGATCTCGGAGCGACATTCGAATCGCGTGCTGACCGGCATCTTCCTGGTCGACTACCGCGATCCGAACTGGGACCTCATCTATTACGCGCGCGAAGGCTCGATCGCCGAAGACGGCAAGACGCTGACGATGCGTGACGGCGAAGTACACCGGAAGGCCAAGGACGGTCGCATCTCGATCGTCAAGTTCGTCTCCTATGCGTTCGATCTTTCGTCGATGACCGAATCGACCGGTGAAGCGCCGGTCTTCTCCAGCGACCGCAGCCTGGCGTTCCTGCTGAACCCCGACCCGACGGACAAGACCTTCCTCGCCTCCCCCGGCAGCTTCCGGGCCGAACTGCACCGGCGCCTGTCCGACTGGATCCTGCCGATCGTCTTCGCGCTCCTGTCGCTGGTGGTGACAGGCGGCGCACGCTCGAGCCGCCGCGCCCGGCTGCATCCGATGGTCGTTGCGCTGGCGATCTGCTTTGCGCTGCGCTGGCTCACCTTCTACGTCACCAATCTCAGCCGAAACAATTACAGCATCACCCCGCTCATCTACGGCGTGCCGATCGCCTTCGGCCTGCTGGCGATCTTCATGCTGGCAACCAACCGGCAGCTGACCATGCCGTCGCTCCTCACCGATTTCACCGGACGCTGGGTGGGCAAGGCCCGTAACCGTCTGGTGAATGGTGCAAGCGGATCCAAGGGAGGCGCCGCATGATTCCGGTAACCCTCAGCCGCTACTTCTTCAAACGCTATGTGATCACCGCAATCTGGTTCTTCATCGGCGTCTGCGGCATCATCTTCCTTGCGGATTTCAGCGAGACGAGCCGGCGCATGTCGGGCTTCGTCGGCTATACGGTGCCCGGCGGCCTGCTGATGAGCACGCTGCGGCTGCCGCTGATCTTCCAGCAGACGATCCCGACGCTGACGCTGTTCATCGGCATGACGACGCTGATTGCGCTTAACCGGCGCTCCGAACTGGTCGTCGCCCGCGCCGCCGGATTGTCCGTCTGGCAGTTCGTCATGCCGTTCGTCGTCGGTGCCTTCCTGATCGGCGTCTTCGCCATGGCCGTCATCAATCCGATCTCCGCCTGGGGCCAGAGCAAGGCCAGCCTGATGGAGACGGACTGGCGCAAGGCCAGCAATGCCGCCAAGGCCTCCAACTTCCTGCCGTGGATCCGCCAGATCAGCAATGACAACGATACGGTCATCGGTGCCAAGGGCTACGAGGACGGCGGGACTCAGCTGTTCGACGTGGTGCTGTTCCATTTCGACAAGGACGGCCGCATCGTCATGAGACAGGATGCAGCGACAGCGACCTTGGAAGATGGTTATTGGAACCTTAACAACGTTCTGGAAACGCGTACCGGCTCGCCGCCGACCCGCAAGCCGACGGCACAGGTGCGCACCAATCTGAAGCGAGAATTCCTTCAGGAGAGCAATACCAAACCGGAAAGCGTTGCTTTCTTTGACATTTTACGAAAAATCGAAGTAGCTCGGTCTTTCGGTATCTCGACCAAGGCGCTCGAGACCCAATTCCATTCCTTGTTGTCGCTGCCGCTTCTCTTGGTGGCGATGACCCTCATCGCCGCAACCGTTTCCCTTCGCTTCAGCCGTATGGCGCAGTCGCGCTCGGTGATTCTGGGTGGAATCGTGTGTGGCTTCGTGCTTTATGTCGTGACGGTGCTCGTAAGGGCATTCGGGAGCAGCGGAGTTGTTCCACCCTTCGTGGCGGTCTGGGTTCCAGTCGTCGTCGCGATGGCACTCGGGGCAACAATTCTGCTTCATCAGGAGGATGGCTAGTGGCGGTAAATGACCGCGGGACTATCAGACGGCTTCTCGCAGCCCTGCTGACCAGCACGGCTGTGGCCATGACGGCCGTCTACCCGTCGACCGTTATGGCGCAGGGATCTCCCCTGGCGCCGGAAGTCGCCGATGGAGCAAAGATGCTCCTGCGGGCGAACGAACTCACCTATAATCAGGATGCCGAGCGCGTCACTGCCGTCGGCGGCGTGCAGATCAACTACAACAGCTACCGGATGGTGGCGCAGCGCGTCGAATACGATCAGAAGAGCGGCCGCGTGATGGCCACCGGCAACATCGAGCTGATCGAGCCGGGCGGCAACCGCATCTATGCGGATTCGCTGGATGTGACGGACAATTTCGGCGAGGGATTCGTCAACTCGCTGCGCGTCGAAACGACTGACAATACCCGTCTTGCGGCAGAGAGCGCCGAGCGCCTGCCGGAAGAAAAGATGGTGCTGAACAACGGCGTCTACACCGCCTGCCTTCCGTGTGCTGCGCGTCCCGACCGCGCGCCACTGTGGCAGGTGAAGGCACAGAAGGTTATCCGCGACGGCAAGGCCCACACGATTCGCCTGGAGCGCGCGCAATTCGAACTGTTCGGATTCTCGCTGGGCAGGCTGCCCTTCCCGATCACGGTTCCGGACGAGACCGTCGAGCGCAAGTCGGGCATCCTGTTTCCGCGCATGAGCGTGACGCAGAAGCTCGGCTTCGGCCTGACCGTTCCCTATTACCATGTCTTCTCGCCGAGCATGGACGCAACGATCAGCCCTACCTACTACACGAAGCAGGGCCTTTTGCTGGCGGGCGAGTTGCGCAACCGATTCGAGACCGGCGAGCACACGCTGCGGGTGGCGGGTATCGACCAGAAGAGCCCCGGCACGTTCGACAAGGGCTCCAGCGACGAACGCGCCGATCAGCGCGGCATGATCGCCTCCAAGGGCCGCTTCGAGATCAATCCGCGCTGGACCTTCGGATGGAACGTCATGCTCCAGTCCGACAACAATTTTTCGAAAACCTACAGGCTTGCCGGCTACAACACGACGCCGTTCACCAACGACATCTACCTGAACGGGCTCGGAACGCGCAATTCGTTCGAACTGCACAACTACTACTTCGACGTTCAAGATACGGACTATGCCCGCACTGCCGAAAAGCAGCAGGCCGTCGTCTATCCGTCGCTTGACTACACCTATTACGCACCGGAACCGATCTACGGCGGCCAGCTGTCGATCACAAGCAACTTCACCAACCTGTCGCGCAAGCAGGATGACTTCTATACTGAAGGTTCGTCCGCCCGTTTCCGCGGCCTGGAAGGCAGCTACACCCGCTTCACCACGGAAGCCGAGTGGAAGCGGACGTTCACCACCGACGAGGGTCTGCTTCTTACGCCGATCCTGGCAGCACGAGGCGACGGGATCCGTCATACCGGCGACAGCGCACCTAGCTTCCTTGGCTACGACGCAAATGCTGCGGCCTATAGAAATTACACCTACGGCGGCGACTTCGAGGGTGCGGGTGGCGCATCCCGCTACATGCTCACGGCCGGTCTCGAAGCCCGCTACCCGATCCTGATGACCACGGCGACGAGCAGCCACGTGCTGGAGCCGGTGGCCCAGATCTTCGCACGTCCGGACGAACAGATGGCCGGCGGACTGCCGAACGAGGACGCGCAAAGCTTCGTCTTCGATGCCACCTCGTTGTTCGAGCGCGACAAGTTCTCAGGCTATGACAGGGTCGAGGGCGGTACACGCGCCAATGTCGGCATCCGCTACACCGGCACGTTCGACAACGGCATCGGCCTGCGCGGCCTGTTCGGCCAGTCCTACCACCTGGCCGGGACGAACTCGTTCGATACGCCGGACCTCCTGAATGTCGGGGCTCAGTCCGGTCTCGAATCGGATGCGTCGGACTACGTCGCGCTTGCAGCCGTCGATCTGCCGCAGGGTTACAGCGTGCAGGGCCAGGGCCGTTTCGACGAGAAGAGCTTCGAGCTGGAGCGTGCCGACGTGGCATTGACCTACGCTCTGCCGCGCGTCAGTGGCGCTGTCGTCTACACCAACATCCAGGCCCAGCCGGACTACGGCTTCCAGAAGGAAGCGGAGTATCTGAAGACGGCAAGCTCGCTGCGCATCAACGAGCAGTGGTCGCTGTCGGGATCGACGACCTGGGACATCAACAAGAACGAGGTCATTCGGCGCGGCCTGGGCGTCACCTATGCCGACGAGTGCACGGTGTTTACGGTCGCCTATACGGATCAGCCGGACAGCGCCGATGCCGACGACTGGACGGTCACGGCACGGTTGAGCTTCCGAACCCTCGGCGAAATCGCCGTCGGATCGACTGATCTCGACGAGGAATAGCCGTCGACGCAGGCGGTTTGTTCCAATCGTCATTGTTTCGCCGCATGAAGTATGCAATCCAGCGGCTGATCTAAACGCGACAGAAGCGCGGCCGGGACGGCCGTGCGTATGCCAGGAAGGACGAGATAGATGTTTGCCAGCGTAGCATGGAGGCGTGTCGCCCTTGCCGCCACAGCACTCGCCGTCTCCTTTGTCGTAGAACCGGTGCAGCAGAACGCGTTCGCTGCGACCCAGGTGGCTGCGGTCGTCAACAAGACGCCGATTACCAATACCGACGTTGCCAAGCGCGTCGCATTCCTGAAGCTGCAGCGGCGCACCGGCAATCTGCAGAAGATGGCCCGTGACCAGCTGGTCGACGAAGCCCTGAAGCGCGACGAGATCGCCCGTGTTAGAGGCTCGGTGAGCACCGAGGACGTCGACAAGGCGTTCGAGCGGTTTGCCGCCAGCAACAAGATGAACGTCACGCAGATGACCGGCATCCTCAGCCAGGCAGGCGTAGGTGCGGACCACTTCAAGGCGTTCATCGCCGTGCAGATGAGCTGGCCGCGGCTCGTCAACTCCCGTTACGGCGTCGGCAAGATGTCGTCGGAAGAGCTCGTCAAGCGGATGATGCAGAACAAGGAAAAGCCGGTCACTACCGAATATTACCTCAAGCAGGTGATCTTCGTCGTGCCGGCTGCCAAGCGCAACGCCATCCTCGGCAAGCGCCAGAAGGAAGCCGAAGCCTCGCGTTCGAAGTTCCCGGGCTGCGACCAGGCCAAGGACTTCGCCAAGACCATGCTCGACGTGTCGATCCGCGATCTCGGCCGGGTGATGAAGCCTGAGCTTCCGGAAGACTGGAAGCCGTTCATCGAGAAGGTATCCGGCAACGGCACCACCCAGTCCCGCGTCACCGAACGCGGCGTCGAATTCCTGGCGATCTGCACCCAGCGTCAGGTTTCCGATGACGCGGCGGCGGAAGTCGTGTTCCGCGCCGAAGACCTGGGCAAAGAAAAGAAGGACGGCGAAAGCGCCAACGAGGCGAAGTATCTTGAGGAACTGCGTAAGAAGGCGCAGATCGTCTATCCTTGAGCCCCGCCGGCAGATCAGACCGGCCGCTGGCCCTGACGCAGGGCGATCCCGCCGGGATCGGCCCTGACATCACCATCGCCGCGTGGATGCGGCGACACGAGCTTTCCCTGCAGCCCTTCGTCTACATCGGCGATCCGGATGCGCTTGCCGCACGGGCTCGCATGATCGAGATCGATCTTCCGATCAGCGAAGCCACCGCTGCCACCGCATGCTCAATCTTCGCCGATGCCCTCCCCGTCCTGCCGATCAAGATCGGTTCGGAAATCGAGGCCGGTCGTCCACATGTCGCCTCGGCACGCAGCACGATCACAGCGATCGAGACGGCTGTCGCGCTGTCGCTCTCCGGCGAGGCGAGCGCCACGGTTACCAATCCGATCGCCAAGTCCGTCCTCTATGAAGCAGGCTTCGGCTTTCCCGGGCATACGGAATTCCTGGCGGATCTCGCAGAGCGGGCGACGGGTCGGCCATGCCGGCCGGTAATGATGCTCGCCGGGCCGAAACTGCGGGCAATCCCGGTCACCATCCACATTCCGCTCAAGGACGTAGCGACAGCGCTGAACGAGGATCTCATCCTGGAAACGTGCCGGATCGCCGCTCATGACCTTCGCCACCGTTTCGGGCTCCTGCATCCGCGTCTGGCGATTGCCGGCCTCAACCCGCATGCCGGCGAAGACGGCGCAATCGGCAGGGAAGATCTCGATATGATAGAACCGGCGATCGAGATCCTCCGTCGGGAGGGAATCAACGCCGTCGGTCCGTTGCCGGCGGATACGATGTTCCACGACGAAGCGCGCACGCGATACGACGTGGCGATCTGCATGTATCACGACCAGGCTCTCATCCCTGCCAAGGCGCTCGGCTTCGATGACAGTGTCAATGTCACACTCGGCCTGCCGTTCATCCGCACCTCGCCGGATCATGGCACTGCCTTCAGCCTGGCCGGCAAGGGTATCGCGCGGGAAAGCAGCCTGGTTGCCGCCCTGCGGCTGGCCGGCGAACTGGCGGCCCAGGCAGGATTGCAGCATTAATGGCCACTCTCGACGGACTTCCGCCGCTCCGCGACGTCATCGACCGGTTCGGCCTCGACGCCCGCAAGGCGCTCGGCCAGAACTTTCTCCTCGACCTGAACCTCACCCAGAAGATCGCCCGGACAGCCGGACCGCTTGAAGGCGTCACAGTCATCGAGGTCGGACCCGGACCCGGTGGGCTGACCCGGGCGATCCTGTCGCTCGGCGCCAAGAAGGTGATCGCGGTCGAACGCGATCCGCGATGCCTGCCGGCACTGGCGGAAATCGAGAGCCACTATCCGGGGCGGCTGGAGGTGATCGAGGGCGATGCGCTGAAGACCGATTTCGCCTCTCTCGTGCCGGATGGTCCAGTGCGTATCATCGCCAACCTTCCCTACAATGTAGGGACTCAACTGCTCGTCAACTGGCTGCTTCCAGCGACGTGGCCGCCGTTCTGGCAGTCGATGACGCTGATGTTCCAGAAGGAAGTAGGCCAGCGGATCGTCGCCGAAGAAGATGATGACCATTACGGCCGGCTGGGCGTGCTGTGCGGCTGGCGCACGGAGGCGCGGATGGCGTTCGATGTGCCGCCACAGGCCTTCACCCCGCCGCCGAAGGTAACGTCGACGGTCGTCCACCTGACGCCGCGCGACAACCCCCTGCCCTGCGACGTCGCAAAGCTCGAGCGCGTGACGATGGCCGCATTCGGCCAGCGACGAAAAATGCTGCGCCAAAGCGTCAAGTCGCTTGGTGGTGAGGCGTTGCTGCAGAAGGCCGATATCGATCCGCAGCGGCGGGCCGAGACATTGTCGGTGGAAGAGTTCGTCAGGCTGGCGAACGCACTCTGAGGCCGCCGGTGGCGGCCCCAGGCGAAGCGGACACTATCAGGCCTAAAGCACCGGCTCTTCTTCCAGAAGGTCCCGCACGAAATCGAACAGGCCGTGGCGCCGGTCGCGACGGATGCGCTCGGCGTTGACGATGCAGCTGACATGGCCGAAAGCCTCGTCCAGGTCGTCGTTGACGATGACGTAGTCGTATTCACGCCAGTGCTCGATCTCGGCGCGAGAGTTCAGCAGCCGGGTGCGGATCACCTCTTCGGTATCCTCGGCGCGACGGTGCAAGCGCGACTGCAGCTCCGTCATGCTGGGCGGCAGCACGAAGATCGAAACGATGTCGGCCTTCATCTTGTCCTGCAGCTGCAGGGCGCCCTGCCAGTCGATGTCGAACAGCATGTCCCGACCCTCGGCCATGGCGGCCTCCACAGGCTCACGAGGCGTGCCATAGAAATTGCCATGCACTTCCGCCCATTCCAGCAGCTCGCCGCTGTCGCGCATGCGCTCGAACTGCGGGATGGTGATGAAGTGGTAGTGCTTGCCGTTGATCTCGCTCGGGCGCTTCGTCCTGGTCGTGACGCTGACCGAGATCTCCAGGCTGTGGTCATCGCGCAGCAGATTGCCCGCGATGGTCGACTTGCCCGCGCCAGACGGCGAAGACAGAACCAGCATCAGGCCACGACGGGCGATCTTGATGGGCGAGGACTGCGCCGGGCTCATGGACTACTCCAAATTCTGGACCTGTTCTCGGAACTGGTCGATCACGACTTTCAATTCGATGCCTGCCGCGGTTACCGCAGCCGAGTTGGATTTGGAACAGATTGTATTGGACTCGCGGTTAAATTCCTGTGCAAGAAAATCGAGCCGCCGGCCGATAGGTCCGCCTCGGGCCAATAGATCGTCCGCCGCCGCCACATGCGCCTTCAACCGGTCGATCTCCTCGCGCAGGTCCGCCTTCGTCGCAAGCAGTGCCACCTCGCCGTAGAGACGGTCGCGGTCGAGCCCCGAGCCGCCGCTCTCCAGCAGCGTCGACAATTGAGCCGACAGACGGCGGGCAATCTCCTCCGACGATCGCGAGGGATCGTTTTCAACCGTCGCCGTCAGCGCTTCAATGGTCCGCACCTGGCCGCTCAAGATCGCCGCAAGCGCTGCCCCCTCGCTGCGCCGCATGGTGACCAGATCCTCCAGCGCTAGGTCGAGCCCGTCGAGGATTGCCGCATCCCGGACAGACACAGCCTCGGCATCGTCTTCCGCCTCCTTGAACTCGACGAGCCCGCGGATCGAGAGAAGGCTGTCGAGGCGTAGCGGCGAAGGGTCAACCAGATCGCCAAGCTCGCTCCGCAAGACCTGCAGCGCCGCCAGCGCATCGCGGTTGAGCACCGCTTCGATCTTCGGCTCGCTGTAGCCAAGCGACAGCGACGCCTGGATATTGCCGCGCCCGAGTTCAGCCGCGATACGGCGGCGGACTTCGGTCTCCAGGAGATCCAAGCCGGGCGGCAGCCGCAGCCGCACATCCAGCCCCTTGCCATTGACCGAGCGCAGCTCCCAAGCCCAGCGATAGCGCCCCGTCGTGCCCTCCCGGCGGGCAAAACCGGTCATCGATTGCACAGTCGTCATAAGACCCTTCCGAACGAAAAAGGCCGCCGAGCGGCGGCCTGTCTCCTAGTTGCCTTTCGGCGGCTTTTCGGCGTCCGCGCCGCCGGGAAGCCCGTCCGACAATTCCTGATCGGCGCCGCCCGCAGCGGTGCGATCCGCCTCAATCTTGCGCCAGCGGCGGACATTGGCATTGTGCTCGTCAAGCGTCGCAGCGAACACATGACCGCCGCTGCCGTCGGCGACGAAATATAGGTCGTTGGTGCGCCACGGATTGGCAACCGCTTCCAGCGCAGCGCGACCAGGATTTGCGATCGGCGTCGGCGGCAGGCCGCGTACCTGGTAGGTGTTGTAAGGCGTCTGCTTGTCGAGATCCGATTTCAGGATCGGCCGGTCGGAGGGCTTACCCGCGCCGCCGAAGATGCCGTAGATGATCGTCGGGTCGGACTGCAGGCGCATGCCCTTGTTCAGGCGGTTGATGAAGACCGAAGCGACATGCGCCCGCTCGTCATCCTTGCCGGTTTCCTTTTCGACGATCGACGCCAGAACGACGAATTCCTGCTTCGTCTTGATCGGCAGGTCGGGATCGCGCTTCTCCCAGATCTGGTCGACGAGGCGCTCCTGGGCAACCCGCATCTGCGACAGGATCTCGCTGCGCCGCGTGCCGCGCGAGAACTTGTAGGTATCGGGCCGCAGGCTGCCTTCCGGCGGATGCTCGTTGGGCAGGTCGCCTTCCAGCACAGAATCTTCCGACAGTCGGCTCAGCATCTGCT
Source organism: Rhizobium sp. SAFR-030 (assembly GCF_059415005.1). Lineage (NCBI taxonomy): Bacteria > Pseudomonadati > Pseudomonadota > Alphaproteobacteria > Hyphomicrobiales > Rhizobiaceae > Rhizobium > Rhizobium sp. SAFR-030. Next base: position 438,087 of record NZ_JBPFDO010000001.1, read on the forward strand.
GGACCGTCAGACCTTCCGGCATCGAGACGGAATAGAGAATCGACTTGCCGGATTCGAGCAGGGTGGCGACATCCTTCATCGAGGCGCCGGCCTTGATCTCGTATTCGCCGGCCTTCAACGTCGCCCCGTCCCGCAGGTTGCTTGCCGTCATGTAGCGGAAGATCCGCCCGTCGGAGACGATGCCGTTACGCTCCAGGCTCTGGGCGATTTCCGCCAGACCGGAGCCTTCGCGCACGGTGAAATGCGTGTTGGTCTCGAGCGGACCCGGGTTCTGGTAGGAGGTGACGACGTAATAGAAGGCGGCGATCGCCGCGATACAGCCGAGAACGACCATCGTCATGAGGAAGTTGAGGAAAATGACGATCTGGCTGCGCGCCTTCTTCGAGCGCCGCGGCGGCTCCGGAACCCGTTCCGGCTTCAAAGCCTCGTTCGGCGACTTCGGCATGAAAGGCCCGCCGCCCTGGCCGGCATCGCGGCCGGAAGCCTGATCGCTGCTGCTGTTCATGTCGATTACCGGCACTCCTTCTGAGGTTCTCTCATCGTTGGTCCATGACCAAGCAATGCGGCGAAAACAGGGTTCAGAAGACGACGACAACCCGGCCGCGGATCAACAATCCGAGGCCGGGCAGACCCGTCTCGCAGTCTCAGCCTTCGTAGCGCCGAAGCACGAGCGAGGCGTTGGTGCCGCCGAAACCGAACGAGTTCGACAATGCAACATCCACCTGCCGCTTGCGCGCCACGTGCGGAACGAGATCGATCGCCGTCTCGACATCGGGATTGTCGAGGTTGAGCGTCGGAGGCACGACGTTATCGCGAATGGTGAGCGCCGAAAAGATCGCTTCGATAGCGCCGGCGGCACCCAGAAGGTGACCAACCGCCGATTTAGTCGACGACATCGAGATCCTGGAGGCGGATCCGCCGACCAGCCGCTCCACGGCACCGAGTTCGATCGTGTCGGCCATGGTCGAGGTGCCATGGGCGTTGATGTAGTCGATGTCCGACGCGCCGAGACCGGCACGCTTCAGGGCCGCGGTCATGCAGCGGAAGGCACCGTCGCCGTCTTCCGACGGAGCCGTGATGTGGAACGCATCACCCGACAGACCGTAGCCGATCACTTCAGCGTAGATTTTGGCGCCACGCGCCTTGGCGTGCTCGAGTTCCTCGAGCACGACGATGCCGGCGCCCTCGCCCATGACGAAACCGTCGCGGTCCCTGTCATAGGGACGCGATGCCCTTGTGGGGTCATCGTTGTGCTGCGTGGACAGCGCCTTGCAGGCAGCAAAACCGGCAAGCGAGATGCGACTGATCGGCGATTCTGCGCCACCTGCCACCATCACGTCGGCATCACCGAAGGCAATCAGACGGCTCGCATCGCCGATCGCGTGCGCGCCCGTGGAACAGGCCGTCACGACAGAATGGTTTGGACCGCGCAGCTTGTGACGGATCGACACGTGGCCGGAAATCAGGTTGATCAGGCGACCCGGAATGAAGAAGGGCGAGATGCGGCGCGGCCCCTTGTCGCGGAGCGTATAGCCCGCTTCGACGATGCCTTCGATGCCGCCGATGCCGGAGCCGATGAGCACGCCGGTGGCGCACTGATCTTCGTCGGTCTGCGGGTGCCAGCCGGCATCTTCAAGCGCCATGTCGGCGGCTGCCATGCCGTAGATGATAAACGGATCGACCTTGCGCTGTTCCTTGGGCTCCATCCAGTTGTCGGCACTGAACGTTCCGTCGGAACCGTCGCCGAGCGGAATGCGGCAGGCGATCTTGGCAGGAAGGTCTTCGACTTCGAACTCGGTGACGCGGCGCGCTGCATTCTGGCCGGCGATCAGACGCGACCAGCTCACTTCAGTGCCACAGCCCAGAGGAGATACCATACCGGTACCGGTGATAACGACACGCCTCATGCCAGCGTCCCACCCCGCATGTTCTATGTTATATCACGTCAATAAAACGGCCCGAACATGCCGGGCCGCCAAAGAACTTCCCAAGCGAGGGAGCTCTCAGATATCGATCGAAATCAGGCCTGAGCCTTTTCGATGAACTTCACGGCATCGCCGACCGTCAGGATCGAGTCAGCAGCGTCGTCCGGGATTTCAACGCCGAACTCTTCTTCGAAAGCCATGACGAGTTCGACGGTGTCGAGGGAGTCAGCGCCCAGATCGTCGATGAAGCTTGCGCCTTCGACAACCTTGTCGGCGTCAACGCCGAGATGATCAATGACAATTTTCTTAACGCGCTCTGCGATATCGCTCATGTCGGTTTTCCTCGACCTTTATCTTTTCGGACTACCGTAACGGCATCCGCACCCTGTTGAAAACCCCCGAACCGCCTGGTGAGGCCGGTCGAGGGCAAACTCGCGCACCCGAGAGAAGTTGCGATCCATGATGCGCGAAACGCATGGAGGACGCCAACCTTCGGGGTGACTGTTCACAGTCATGGCCCGCTTAACACGGTTTCACCGCGCCGCAAAGCCCGAAAATCGCCCGCCGCCACGCCGCCAACAGGCAATCGAGCAACGGCCGACAGCGGGCGCAAACCATTCAGATCATTGCCATGCCACCGTTGACATGCAGCGTCTGGCCGGTGACGTAGCCGGCCTCGTTGGAAGCCAGGTAAAGGACGGCAGACGCGATGTCGGCGCCGACGCCCATCCGCTTCATCGGGATGACCCCGAGAATGCCTTCCTTCTGCTTGTCGTTCAACTTTCCGGTCATGGCGCTCTCGATAAAGCCGGGGGCGATGCAGTTGACCGTGACGTTGCGGGTGGCGATTTCCTGGGCCAGCGACTTCGACATGCCGATCATGCCGGCCTTGGAGGCGCAGTAATTGGCCTGCCCCGGATTGCCGGTGACGCCGACCACCGAGGTGATGTTGATGATGCGGCCAAAGCGGCGGCGCATCATCGGATGGGTGAGCTCGCGCGTCAGCCGGAAAGTCGCCGTGAGGTTGACCTCGAGAACCGCGTCCCAGTCCTCGTCGCTCATCCGCACGAACAGGCCGTCCTTGGTGATGCCGGCATTGTTGACAAGAATATCGACGCCGCCAAGTTCGGCTTCAGCCTTCTCGCCGAGCGCCTTTACCGCGGCGCGATCACTGAGATCGGCGGGGAAGACGTGCACCCGTTCGCCGAGTTCGGCGGCCAGCGCCTCCAGCTTTTCGGCGCGCGTTCCGTGCAGGCCGACGGTTGCGCCCTGTGCGTGCAGCAGCCTGGCGATTTCTTCGCCGATGCCGCCGGTCGCACCCGTCACCAAGGCCTTGCGGCCGGTCAAGTCAAACATCGTCTATTCCTTTGTTCTCAGCCGAGGAGCGTCTTTACCGCTGCTTCGATATCGGCAGGCGTATTTACCGCGATGCCGGTGACGTTCTTGTCTATGCGGCGCGCCAGGCCCGTCAGCACCTTGCCGGAGCCGATCTCGTAGAGCGTCGTCACATCGTTGGCGCCGAACCACTCGACAGTCTCGCGCCAGCGCACCTGGCCGGTGACCTGGGTGACGAGAAGCTGGGCGATCTCGCCGGCATCGCGCACCGGAGCTGCCCGGACGTTAGCGATCAGCGGCACTACCGGATCATTCTTCGTCACCAGGTCCAGCGCGTGCTGCATGGCACTTGCGGCCGGTGCCATAAGGTCGGAGTGGAAAGGTGCCGAAACCGGCAGCATGATGGCACGCTTGGCGCCCTTTTCCGAGGCCAGTGCGGCGGCTTTTTCAACGGCAGCCTTCGAGCCGGAGATGACGAGTTGTCCTCCGCCATTGTCGTTGGCGATCTGGCAGATGCCGACCGGCAGGACTTCGGCGCAGACGGCTTCGACATCCGCATGTTCCAGCCCGATGATCGCCGCCATGGCGCCCTCGCCGACGGCGACTGCCGACTGCATGGCGTTGCCGCGGGTGCGCAACAGGCGAGCGGTATCGGAGAGGCTGAAGGTGCCGGCGGCGCACAGTGCCGAATATTCGCCGAGTGAATGGCCGGCGACGTAGGCGACTTTGTCGGCCAGCCTCACACCATTGGCCTCCAGCACGCGCATGACCGCCATCGACACAGCCATCAGCGCCGGCTGTGCATTGGCCGTCAGCGTCAACTGATCTTCCGGGCCATTCCACATGATCTCGGAGAGCTTCTGATCGAGCGCCTCGTCGACCTCGTCGAAAACGGCACGCGCCTCGGGGAACGCCTCGGCGAGATCCTTGCTCATGCCGACCGACTGGCTGCCCTGGCCCGGGAATGTAAATGCAATGCTCATGGGATCCGTTTCCTTTCCCTTTTCGCCTCTCCATTCACATTCCCGCCCGGAGAGTCAAGGCTCCCGGACGGGGACGATGCCGTCTGCTGCCCGCTACCCCCCGGAAACCAGGCCGATCACCTCGTTGATGCACAGGACGATGAACAGCAGTGCCGCCACTCCGAGCAGTCCGTTCGATACCCAGCCGCTGCGCCATTCCTTCGGGACGCGCGACGAGTTGAGCAGCCAGATCAGCGTCAGCGCCAGGAACGGCATGAAGAAGGCACCGAGCGCTCCGTAGACGATGACGAGGGTGAACGGGCGACCGAACCACAGCAGTGCCATCGGCGGGATGGTCAGCCAGAAGAGGTAGAAGCGGAAGGCGTTGGTCTTTTCGAGGTTCTGCCCGCGGCCCGTGCCGCCACGCAGGATGTGGACGAAGTCGGCGAACAGCAGCGAGACGCCGTGCCAGACGCCGAGGATGGAGGAGATGGCGGTGGCGAAGAAGCCGATGAGGAAGATTGTCGACACGACCGGCCCGAACCGTTCACGCAACACCTCGTCGAGGTCGAGAAGGCCGCGGTCGCCCGTCGAGAGGGTGATCTGCGCCGTGTAGAGCATTTCGGCGCCGATGATCAGCATGGCGACCACGAAGATGCCGGTGATGGCGTAGGAGACGCGGTTATCGAGGCGCATGACGCCCATCCAGGCCGGCGTGCGCCAGCCCTTGGCGTTCACCCAGTAACCGTAGGAGGCCATGGTGATGGTGCCGCCGACGCCGCCGATCAGGCCGAGCGTGTAGACGACCGAGCCTTCCGGTATGCTCGGCACGAGGCCCGTCAGGGCGTTGCCGATGTTCGGCGCGACCATCAGCGCCACGCCGACGACAATGACGAACATCAAGCCGATGAAGAACTTCATGACGTTCTCGAACATCTCGTAGCGGTTGAGCGCGACGAAGACGGCGCAGATCGAACCGCACAGCATGGCCCAGAGCCAGAGCGGCACCGCCGGAAACAGGGCGGCGAGCGGCAGCGCCGTGGCGCTCATCGCCGTTGCGCCGTACACGAAGCCCCAGATCATGATGTAGATGCCGAAATACCAGCTCGTCCATTTGCCGAGCGAGCGCCAGCCCTCCAGCATGGTGGAACCGGTGGCGAGGTGGTAACGGGCGGACCCCTCAGCCAGGGCAATCTTGACGATGCAGCCGATGACGGCAGCCCACAGCAGCGCATAGCCGAAGCGCGACCCGGCGATCAAAGTCGCCACCAGATCACCGGCGCCGACGCCCGTGGCAGCCGCCACGATCCCCGGTCCGATCAGCTTCCAGCGGCCATGTCGAGGCGGCGCCGACAGGTCTGCCGGGGGGGCCTCAGCCTGCTGTTTCGTCACATCATTCATGCTTTTCTCCTACACCAATGGAACACGGCCACTGAGGCAGAAAGTCGTTTCGCCGGAAAAAGTTGCCTCATTTCCTCCATCATTGCCCTCTGCCTGGTTGCCACGTTCCCTGCCGCGAGAGCCGGATCTTGCCTTGCGGCGAAAGCCGGTTACATTTGTCATGCCCGATCCGCTCCAATCCCCAGGACCTTCCCAAGGTCGCCAGCGGTTCTCCGCATCGCCCCCCAGCCATCAGACCATCTCAAAACGGAAACATCTGCATGAACTTCAAGACGCTCGGTCGCACCGGTATCAAGGTGTCGCAAATCTGCCTCGGCACGATGACCTGGGGCTCCCAGAACAGCGAGGCGGAAGCCTTTCAACAGATGGATTACGCGCTGGACCAGGGCGTCAACTTCTTCGATACCGCCGAGCTCTATCCGACGACCCCGGTTTCGCCCGAGACCTACACCGACACCGAAAAGATGATCGGCAACTGGTTCGAGAAGACCGGCAACCGTGACAAGGTGGTGCTGGCAACCAAGGTCGCCGGCGCCGGCCGTCCGTATATCCGCAACGGCGCGCCGATCAATGCCGAGACCATCCGCCAGGCGGTGGATGCGAGCCTGTCCCGGCTGAAGACCGACTATATCGACCTCTACCAGATCCACTGGCCGAACCGCGGGCACTACCATTTCCGCGGCGCCTGGAATTACAATCCGTTCGAGCAGGACAAGTCCCGCACCCGCGACGAGATCACCGAGAAGCTCGATGCGCTCGGCGATTGCGTCAAGGCCGGCAAGATCCGCGCCATCGGCCTGTCGAACGAGACGGCCTGGGGAACCCAGAACTTCCTGACGATCGCCGAAAAGCTCGGCCTGCCGCGCGTTGCAACCGTGCAAAACGAATACAGCCTGCTCTACCGCACCTTCGACCTGGACCTGGCGGAACTTTCGCATCACGAAGATGTCGGCCTGCTTGCCTATTCGCCACTCGCCGCCGGCATCCTCTCCGGCAAGTATCTGGACGGCGGCAAGCCGGCTGGTTCGCGCGGATCGATCAACGGCGACCTCGGCGGACGGCTTGTGCCGCACCAGGAGCCGGTGACGCGCGCCTATGTCGAGTTGGCGCGTCGGCACGATCTCGATCCGACGCAGATGGCTCTCGCCTTCTGCCTCACGCGGCCGTTCATGACGTCGGTGATCATCGGCGCCACGTCCATGGAGCAGCTGAAGCTCAACATCGGTGCCGCCGACGTGGTTCTCTCCGATGAGGTGATGAGGGGAATCTTCGACATCCACCGCCAGTACCCGATGCCGATCTGACGAAACCGATCTGACGAAAACCGGCGCGGTTGCAAAAAACTGCGCCGGTTCGGACCCATCTCAAAACTGTGTCGTCAGGCGTGTCAGCCAATCCGGCGACAGTTCCACCAGGCGCGTCTCGACCAGCTTGTCGAGCCCCGTCAGAACCGCCAGGCCGACAAGCACGAGCAGCAGTCCAAGGCCGATCTTCATCGTCTTGCCGGCATCCATCAGGCGGCCGCGCCAACGCTGCATCGCCTCGCGCGACAGGGTCCCCAACAGGAGAAGCGGTGCTGCCGCACCGATGCCGAAGGCGACCATCGTCAGGAATACCTCACCGAGGCTCTGCCCCTGCGCGGCCATCACCGAGGCCGCGCCGAGCGTCGGTCCGACGCAAGGGCTCCAGACCGCACCGAGCAGGACGCCGACCAGGAACTGCCCCGTCCAGCCCTCCTCGCCGAAACCGCCGAAGCGGCGCTCGGCCCAGTTGCCGACCGGGCCGGCAGCGGCCGCCAGCCGTGTCTGCATGGACGGCGCCATCAGCACGAGGCCGAAGGCGATCATCATCAGCGCCGCGAAGCTGCGGAAGAAGGCGAGGTCAAAGCCGAGGCCGAAACCGATCGTCGCCACGAACATGCCGATCGCGACGAACGAGCCGGCAAGGCCGAGCGCCAGCGCCAGCTGACCATACCGATGCTTGCTCGCAGCACTCGTCAACACGATCGGCAAGAGCGGCAGCACGCAAGGGGAGAGGATCGAAAGCAGGCCCGCGAGTGCCGCAAGCGACAGGGAGCCGACCATCGCCTAGTTCTTTACCGTCGATCGGAACAGCGCCTCGATCTTCTGCGCACTCGTGTCACCGACCGACCGCGAGGTCTCGGTCTTGCCCTTGAATGCGATCAGCGTCGACTGGCTCTGCGCGCCAAAGGCCCGCACGACGTCCTTCTGCGTGTCGAAGTCGACCCGGAAGATCGTCAGCTCGGAGAAGTCCGGCGACGCCGCCAGGGTCTTGATGATCGGCTCCTGGGCCCTGCAGGTCGGACACCAGCTCGCCCAGACGTCGACGACGATCGGTTGGTTCTTCTGCTGCGCCGCCTGAAACGACGCCTTATCATAGGGCTTCAACTCGGCTGCGCCGGTCGTCGTCGCCAAGGCGATCATGCCCACGAAGCCGGCTGCCAGTGCCGATACCATTCTGGTCTTCATCTGATTCTCCCAGGTTTCCGATTGATGACAACATCTTCTACGGGTGCAGGTGCTGCTCGGTTACAGGTCTCGCAAACACATCCGCGTGATGCGCCACTGCCGATCCACTCGCAACATTCTGCCCTGCGGTGTTGCGTTCTGGCGAGAAATCCGTATAAGCGCGCTGTTCACAACACCCGGTCATTTGGCTGGTGGCTGAACGGAGGGCTGGTTTCCGGCAACGGAAACCGCAGGAACTAGAGAGTTCCGGTCTCCCGTGTCTCCGCTCTCGACCGTCTCGAACAACGCTTTTCTTGCATCGGTTACCCGAACAGGAGCAGTCGTTGAGGCTTAGCGCCGGACCCGGGTGTGACAACCGCAAGAAAAGGCAAAGCTACCATGGCTCTTTACGAACATGTATTCCTTGCCCGGCAGGATATGTCCGCACAGCAGGTTGATGCCCTCGTCGAACAGTACAAGGGCGTCCTCGAAGCTAACGGCGGCAAGGTCGGGCGTGTAGAGAACTGGGGCCTCAAGTCCCTGACCTACCGCATCAACAAGAACCGCAAGGCTCACTACGCGCTCATGGACATCGATGCACCGGCTGCTGCCGTGCATGAGATGGAGCGCCAGATGCGCATCAACGAAGACGTTCTTCGCTACATGACGGTTGCCGTCGAGAAGCACGAAGAAGGCCCGTCTGCAATGATGCAGAAGCGCGACCGCGACGACCGTCCGCGTCGTGACGGCGACGATCGTGGCCCGCGCCGCGAAGGTGGCTTCGGCGACCGTGGTCCGCGTCCGGACCGTGGCCCGCGTGAAGGCGGCTTCGAGCGCCGTCCGCGCGAAGATCGCGCCTAATCGAGAGCTCAAGGAGAACACATCATGGCTGAATCATCCTCCGCTCCGGCACGCCGTCCGTTCCATCGCCGCCGCAAGACCTGCCCCTTCTCGGGCGCAAACGCTCCGCGGATCGACTACAAGGACGTTCGCCTCCTGCAGCGCTACATTTCCGAGCGTGGCAAGATCGTACCTTCGCGCATCACGGCCGTTTCCCAGAAGAAGCAGCGCGAACTGGCCCAGGCCATCAAGCGCGCCCGCTTCCTCGGCCTGCTGCCCTACGTTCTGTCCTAATCGGACCTGACTGAAAGGGAAGGCAGTCTCTGCCTTCCCTTCTCCCTTCCGCGTTGGGCGCGGATCGGAATCCTACACAGGCCGCGGCGCGATACCGGAGTTCGTCCGGAGCGGCGCCAGCGGACAAAACCCATGTTGGGGACCGGAGATCCGGAGCTTCCCCTAACTGCTCGACAGCAGGACAGCGATCGTGACCGGACTGAACCAGACAGTGCTGACAACCGGCATCCTTGCCGGCATTGCCGCCGCCCTGCTCGTGCTGGGCGCCAATGCGCAGCCGTCGTTCGCCTCGATCCTCTATGCCTCCTCCGCCCTTCCGGTCCTGGTCGCCGGCCTCGGTTGGGGCAATCGCGCGGCCATCGTCGCGATCGTTACCGCCGCCATCATCGGCGCCCTGCTGGTATCGCCGATGTTCGCGCTGGCGATGGCGATCTTCACGCTGATCCCGGCCGGCTGGCTGTCGCACCTGGCAAACCTGGCGCGCCCGGCATCGGAACTCGGCGGTCCGGACGACCTGGTGGCCTGGTATCCGATCTCCAACATCCTGATGCATCTGTGCGGGCTGGTGACGGTTGCCGTCGTCATCCTCGGCGCGGCGATCGGCTACGGCCCCGAACTGACCGACCGGATGGTCGACGTGATGGTCGACAGCTTCAACAGCCAGGATGCCGGTCTCGTGCCGGATCCGGCCGGCATTGCCCAGACCAAGGCGATGGCGGTCCTGATGCTGCCGCTCATCCAGGGTGGGCTGTGGGTGATCCTGCTGTTTGCGGCCTTCTACCTCGCGGTCCGCATCGTGTCGCGCAGCGGCCGTGCACTTCGCCCGCGCGAGGACATGCCATCGGCGCTGCGCATGAACCGCAACGCCATCTTCGTGTTTCTCGGCGGCATCGTGCTGACCTTTCTCGGCGGCGTTCCGGCGATGATCGGTGCAACGATCTGCGGCACGTTCGGCGGCGGCTTCCTGATGGCCGGCTTCGCCTCTCTTCACTACCGCACCAAGGGCAAGGACTGGCGCGTCCCGGCCCTGGTGCTCGTCTACCTGTCGACGATGATGGTGCTTCCGGCTATCGCCATCCTCATCATCGGCCTTTCCGATACCCGCCGGACGATCGCCCTGACGCCGGCCCGCAATACCGATAAAGCAAACACATCCGATTGATAGAAAGGAACATCAACGATGCACGTCATCCTACTTGAACGCATCTCCAAGCTCGGCCAGATGGGCGAAACCGTCAAGGTTCGCGACGGCTACGCCCGTAACTTCCTGCTGCCGCAGGGCAAGGCACTGCGCTCCAACGCTGCCAACAAGACCCGCTTCGAAGCCGAGCGTGCGACGCTCGAAGCCCGTAACCTGGAGCGCAAGTCGGAAGCCGAACAGGTTGCCGAAACGCTGAACGGCAAGTCGTTCATCGTCGTGCGCGCCGCCGGCGAAACCGGTCAGCTCTACGGTTCGGTCGCCGCTCGCGACGTGCTTGAAGTGCTCTCAGCCGAAGGCTTCGCCATCAGCCGCAGCCAGGTCGACCTCAACAACCCGATCAAGGCCATCGGCCTGCACAAGGTGGTTCTCCACCTGCATGCCGAAGTCGAGATCGAAATCGAGCTCAACGTCGCTCGTACGCCGGAAGAAGCCGAGCGCCAGGCACAGGGCGAAAGCCTTACCTCGGCCGACGCCATCTACGGCGTTGACGAAGACGCCCTGCGTCCGGAAGACTTCTTCGATCCGGATGCAGACCGCGACGGCGAAGGCGACGACGAATAATCGACCGCCAAGCATCATGAAAATGGCCCCGGACCTGACTGGTCCGGGGCCATTTTTCGTTCGGGGATCTTCTGTAGCTGCGAGCTTCTCTGACCCTTAGCGGTTCTCAGGAGCCGCCGAGGTATCGACCCTGACCACCACCGACATGCCGGGATCGAGGTCCTTGGCAGACTCCTGGTCGGCATCGATCGAGATGCGCACGCCGACGCGCTGGGCGATCTTGACGAAGTTGCCGGTCGCATTGTCGGACCGGATGACTGCAAATTCCGAAGCGGTCGCCGGCGCGAAACGTTCGATGCGGCCGCGCAGCTGACGATGGCCCAGCGCATCGACGCTGATCGCCACCGGCTGGCCGACCTGCATGCCGGCAAGCTGCGTTTCCTTATAGTTCGCGATCACCCAGACCTCCGACGGCACGACCGCCAGAAGCTGCGTGCCGGCGGTCACGTACTGGCCGAGGCGGACCCCAACCTCGCCGACCCGGCCATCGCGCGGTGCATGAATCTCGGTGTTGGCGAGATCGATCTTGGCAAGCTCGACGGCAGCTTCGGCACCGGTCACGGCAGCCTCCAGCGATCCGCGGTTGACGACGATGGTGGTCAGTTGCTGGCGGGATACCTCGAGCTGCGCCTGCGCCTGGGCGACCGCTGCGCGTGCCTTCTCCAGTTCGGCTGCGGACTGTTCCTGCGCGCTCAAGACGCCGGCGCCGCTGCGACTGAGGTTTTGCTGGCGTTCGGCGGCAAGCTGGGCCTGTTTCAGAGCGGCCCGCGCGCTGTCCACGGTCGCTTGGCTTGCGCCGATATTGGCGTTCGCGGAGACTTCCTGCTGATGCGAGTTGGCGAGTGCAGCCTTTTGGCTCTCCAGCGTCGAATTGGCCTGTGCCAGCTTCTGCACGTAGGTGCGGTCGTCGATCTTCACCAGCAGCTGGCCTTCCGTGACCCGCTGGTAGTCCTTGATCGGGACGTCCACCACGTAGCCGCTCACCTGTGGGCTGAGCACCGTGACGTAACCGCGAACATAGGCGTTGTCGGTCATTTCGAGGGTGCTGGTGAACGGCGGCAGCCGCCAGGCATAGAGCACGAGGCCTATGCCGGTCAGGCCGACCAGGAGGACGATGAGGGTTGCCGGCGAAAAGATACGTTTGAGCATGAGATCAGACCTGTTTGGGTAGTGCCATGCCTGCCTCGCCCGATGCGGGCTTGGAGCGTGCCACGGCGAAGCGGTTCCAGGCAAGGTGGAGTAGAAGGATGACGAGCGAGGCGATGGTGACGCAGCCGATCAGCAGGAAGGTATCGTTGTAGGCGAGCACATAGGCTTCGCGCGAAACCTGCTGGCCAAGCAGTGCCAGACCTTCGGCGTTGAGCAGCGTTCGGTCGGTGATCGTGTGGCTGTAGCCGCCGACCAGCTGCGAGATGCGCTGGGTGACCTGCGGATTGGTGAGCAGCACGTTCTCGACGAGGATCGAGGAATGAAACTTCTCGCGGATGGTGACGAAGCTGCCGAGGAAGGCGGTGGTGATGACCGAGCCGGTGATCTGGGTGAACAGGAAGATGGTGATGAAGTTCACCAGATGCGGCGCCCCCCGCTCCATCGCCGAGGCAAATCCCTTGGCCATGACCGGCGGCAGGAACATCGCGGCACCGAAGGCGATCATCGACTGGCTGAGATACATCTGCTCCGGGCGGGTGAGATTGTTCGACTGGCTGTCCAGGAAGGCGCCGGCTGCAATCAGGCTGAGCGCTATGACGTGCGCCAGGCCGGTGCTTTCGCGCAGCATGAGGCCGGCGCAGACGAGTCCGCCGAGAACCGATGCGATCAGTATCAGCACGTAGAGGAACGTCATCTGGTCGTTCTGCAGCCCGAGTTGCTGGTAGAAGCTGACGATGGTGGTCGACTGCTCCGACGTGATGGCGCGGAACATGATCAGCACGGCGGCCAGATGCAGGTTGGAGCGCGAGAAGATCCAGCGCAGGTCGAGCAGCGGATTTTCGCGGCGCAGCTCGATCATCCCGTAGGCGGTGAGGAAGGCGAGCGCGCTCGCCAGCAGAACGCCGAGCCATGGTGCTTCCAGCCACCAGTAGAAACGGCCGAGCGTGAAGAAGACGGCAAGCGAGCCGAGGCCGATCGCCAGCAGCAGATAGGTGAATACATCGGTGCGCTGGATGACCTTGGCGCGTGGCGGCGGGGTGAGCGGCAGCAGGTAGATGATCGGCAGCGCGATCAGCGACAGGCCGAGCTCCATCGTGTAGAGCGCCCGGTAGCCGTCGAAATCGAGCAGCGTCGGCGAGATGATGCGGGCTGCGGGAGCGGCCAGAAGCGTTCCCATCAGCGCAATGCTGAGGCCAAGGTTCAGCTTGCGCTGCGGTGGGAAGGCTTCGAGGATGTAGAGAAAGCCGAGCGACGACAAAGGCGCTGCCGCCATGCCGCTGACGAAGCGCACGACGACCGCCGAATGCAGATCGGTGACGAACAGATTGAGACAGGATGCCAGCACGAAGGCGGCGATGCTGAGTTCGGCGAATGGACGCAGGCCGTACTGGACGCGGATCTTGAACAGCGCCAGCGACAGGCTGGCATAGGGGAACATGTAGGCAGCCGACAGCGCCGCAACCTCGGCAACAGTCGCCGAGAACGTCCCCTGCAGCTGGTAGAGGTTGACGTTGACGATGTTGAGGCCCAGCCCCTGGGTGAGGAACATCATCAGCCCGGAGGCGATGTAGAGGCCGGTCAACCAGGCGGGCCTCTGCTCGACGGGAATGGGGCTGCCCGGCGGGAGCGGCGCCGCAGGGCCAGGCGTCGCGGCAAGCGTCGTTCCGGGCGCTGCAGCCGGCCCGGCACCGGAAGGAGCTCCCTCTACAGCCACGGTATCAGCCTTCGTCATCAGTCGCCTTCCCCGTGTTCAGGTCCGAAAGATTGCCATTCAATCGCTGCAGAACACGCAACGCCACATCAAGATCCCGCTCATCTATGTCGACCACCAGTTGTCCTCGCAAATCAGCGGCCAGGGCTTGGACGTTCCTGCCGACCTCTGTGCCTTCCTCGGTCACATGGACGAGCTTGACGCGACGATCCGAGCCTTCAGCCCGCCGCTCGATGAGGGACTGTTTCTCCATGCCATCCAGCACCCGCACCAGCGTTGGGGTCTCGATTTCGAGTTCCTGCGCAAGATCGGTCTGGCTGAGCGGGCCGCGACGGCTGAGCGCGAAGAGCACGCGGGCGCGCGGCAGGGTGAGCCCCGTCTGCCTCGCCCGCATGTCGAACATCGATCGAAGCCGCCGGTTGAAGGCCGACATCTCGTCGAACAGCCTCTCCGTCATAGTGTGGCGAGACATTGGTAACCCTGGCTGATCATTAGGTTGCTAACTATTCGTGGACTACCTATTACTGCCGTCGGCGCCTTTCAAGCGGCGTGCTTGCATTGCAGCCATGCAACAGACGAAGTTGACGTAAGTTCGCTGAATCGACGCCAGCCCGTCGCGCCGATACGCCCAACGCTTCCGGTGAATGGACTTTTGCGCGATGATGGAGCCCGGCTGCAGAGCGATTCGGCAGAGGTCACTGTCAATGGAATTCGGCGGCGCGCGAACAAAATTTGCCTTGCTGCAGACAGGCCCTGTGAATTGATATGTGTTGCGGTTAAACGCCCTGTTCTCGGCGTAGCGCTTCACTACACTCCGCCGCTCACAGACAAGATATGGATCCGACGTCATGAACGAAGCAGCGCGCAAGCTGGGCAATATCGCACCGGCGGAGCCGCATTTCCGCGAGGCTCCCAACAACCTTGAAGCCGAGCAGGCTTTGCTGGGCGCGATCCTCGTCAACAACGATGCTTATTATCGCGTGTCGGATTTTCTGAAGCCCGTGCATTTCCACGAGCCGCTGCACCGCAAGATCTTCGAGGTCGCCGGCGACATCATCCGCATGGGCAAGATCGCCCACCCGGTGACGATCAAGACATTCCTTCCGGCCGACACCAAGGTCGGCGAATTGACGATCGCCCAGTATCTCGGACGGCTGGCCGGCGAGGCTGTGACGATCATCAACGCCGAGGACTATGGCCGGGCGATCTACGACCTGGCGCTTCGCCGGGCGCTGATCACCATCGGCGAGGACATGGTCAACATCGCCTACGACGCGCCGCTGGACATGCCGCCGCAGACGCAGATCGAGGACACCGAGCGCCGGCTGTTCGAGCTGGCCGAGACCGGCCGCTACGACGGCGGCTTCCAGACATTTTCCGATGCCGTCGCCCAGGCAATCGACATGGCCGGCCAGGCCTTCGAGCGTGATGGCCATCTGTCGGGCATCTCGACCGGCATCATGTCGCTCGACAACAAGATGGGCGGCCTGCAGCGCTCCGACTTGATCGTGCTCGCCGGACGTCCGGGCATGGGCAAGACGTCGCTCGCCACCAACATCGCCTATAACATCGCCGCCTCCTACGAACCGGAGGTACAGCCCGACGGTTCGTTCAAGGCCAAGAACGGCGGCGTCGTCGGCTTCTACTCGCTCGAAATGTCGTCCGAGCAGCTGGCCACGCGTATCATCTCCGAGCAGACGGAAGTGTCGTCGTCGAAAATCCGGCGCGGCGACATCACCGAGGCCGATTTCGAGAAGCTCGTCGCCTGCAGCCAGATGATGCAGAAGGTGCCGCTGTTCATCGACCAGACAGGTGGTATTTCGATCGCCCAGCTGTCGGCCCGTGCCCGCCGCCTGAAGCGCCAGCGCGGCCTCGACTGCCTGGTCGTCGACTATATTCAGCTGATGACCGGCTCGGGCAAGTCGGGCGAGAACCGCGTTCAGGAAGTGACGCAGATCACGACTGGTCTGAAGGCGCTCGGCAAGGAGCTGAACGTTCCGATCGTCGCCCTGTCGCAGCTGTCGCGTCAGGTGGAGAACCGCGAAGACAAGCGCCCGCAGCTTTCCGACCTGCGTGAATCCGGCTCGATCGAGCAGGACGCCGACGTCGTGCTGTTCGTGTTCCGCGAGGAATACTATGTGAAGAACATGGAGCCCCGCGATCCCGCCGACCCGAAGTATGAGGAATGGGAAGCGCAGATGGACAAGGTGAAGGGCACAGCTGACGTGATCATCGCCAAGCAGCGCCACGGACCGACGGGCACCGTGAAGCTCGCCTTCCAGTCGGAATATACCCGCTTCGCCGACCTCGCCGAACCGAGCTTCACCCAGTACGAAGAGCACTGATGGGTATATTTGACAGATCGCGTCCGCGTTGGCACCATGGCCAACATGGACGCGGACCTGCTCTACCGCACGAAGGCAGTTTTATCCGACGGCGCAATCATCGAGATGGTCGTCTGGCGACTTCCCTCTCCTGTTTTGGGAAGTTCGCACCTGTTTAAGTATAGCCTGTTCTACGGCTTCAAAGGGCAGCGCATCGTTGGATACGACAACGAAAGAGGAAAAGGCGACCATCGGCATATCGACAGCCGGCAGGAGGCTTACCATTTTTCGACTGTCGATGCCCTGATCAGCGATTTTCTAGACGATATCCGCAAGAGGAGGAGCCGTCGATGACGACAGCCACGATCCGGATCGAGCGCGACGACGACGCGGCACTGAAGCGCGCTACGGAAAGCTTCTTGGCCGCCTGGAAGACCGCGGAGCCGCAGGATCACGTACTCAGCTTCGCCTCGCCCGAGCAGCTCTTTACGGTGCTGACGCCGAAGCGCTGGACTTTGATCGAAACTCTTCAGACGCTTGGCCCCTCGTCCTATCGAGCTCTGGCCGCTGCCCTCGACCGAGACCTCAAGCGGGTGCATGAAGACACGACCGTGCTGATCGAGTGGGGACTGGTCGAGGTCAACAAGAACGGCCGCATTCACGTTCCGTACGACGTTATTCGCGCAGATTTCGACCTGCGCCGAGTTGCGTGAACTTCGGCATTAATGACCTGCGAGATCCGATGACCGACTTGGACCCGACCGAAGGCGAACTCGATCCCTTCGAAGCAGCGCCGCTTCGCCTGACCATCGACCTGCAGGCGCTGACCGACAACTGGCGTAACCTCGCGCAACGCTCCGGCCGGGCGCGCACCGGCGCGGTGCTGAAGGCCGATGCCTACGGGCTCGGCATCGAGGATTGCGGCACAGCCCTCTACCATGCCGGCGCGCGCGACTTCTTCGTCGCTGCCGCCACGGAAGGCGAAACGCTTCGTCCCTACGCGCCGGAAGCGCGGATCTTCGTGCTGTCCGGCATATGGCCAGGCCAGGAGAAGACCTTCTTCGACAACGATCTGGTGCCGGTTCTCGCATCGGAAGAACAGCTGGCCTTCTGGATGTCGGTGCTTGCCGAGCGCGGCGACCACCCCTGCGCGCTGCAGGTCGATACCGGCTTCAACCGACTTGGACTATCCGTCGCCGAAGCGCTGGAGCTTGCCGGCGACGTGTCGCGTCCAGCGAGCTTCTCACCGGTGCTTTTGCTGTCGCATCTGCACAGCAGCGACCTCAGCGGCGCCGACAGCAATCGGGTGCAGCTTGAGGCATTCCGCAAGATAAGTCATGCCTTCGACGGCATCGAAGCGAGCCTCAGCGCGTCGGCTGGCATTTTCCTGGGCCCGGAATACCACTTCGACCTGACGCGTCCGGGCATCGCGCTCTACGGAGGCCAGGCCGCCGGCGAGATCGGCAACCCGATGCGGCCCGTCGCCACGGCCGAAGCCCGGATTCTGCAGGTCCGCTCGGCGCTTGCCGGCGAGACCGTCAGCTACGGCGGAAGTCACAGGCTCGCCCGCGACAGCCGGCTGGCGATCGCTGCAGTTGGCTACGCGGATGGATATCTGCGCGCACTTTCGGGCGCCGGAATACCGCTGCGGCAGGCCGTGCCGTCGGGCGCCTTCGGTTTTGTCGCCGGCCAGCGCGTTCCCGTTGTCGGGCGCGTGACGATGGACCTCACCATCTTCGACGTGACCGACGTTACCTCCACGGCGGTGCGCGCCGGCGACTATATCGAGCTGTTCGGACCCAACATGCCGCTCGAAGAGGTGGCAAATGCCGGCGGAACGATCGGCTATGAACTCCTGACCGGCCTTGGATTGCGCTACGAGCGCCGCTACCTGGATCCCGATATTTGACCTCTGGTCAGCGGTCGCGCGCCGCGCTATAAGAGAACAAAAGGAGATCGAAATGGCCGAGATCCAGTTGAGCGATGAAGATCGCGCGTTCATCGAGAGCAAGATGCGTACGGGTGCTTATAGAAGTGCCGAAGACGTCGTTAGGGCAGGCCTTCGCTTGCTCGATCGCGACGATGAGCACATCCGCGAGATGATCGATGCTGCCGACGCTCAAGTGGCTTCAGGCGACACAGTACGTTTCGCCAGTGCCGAGGCGGTCGCCGATTCGATCATCGATCGGGGGATGCGCCTATTAAACCGAAGGAGCTAGTCTATACTCCGCTGGCAGATCAGGACCTCCTCGCCATGTTCGTTTACATCGGTCAAGAGGATGTGAACGCAGCTGCCCGGTTCATCCGCCAGATAACCGACAAGATCGATTGGATCGCCGCGAGTGGTTTCCCAGGAGTTCCGCGTGACGATCTCCGCCCTGGACTGAAGGCCTTGCCGTTTCGTCGGCGCTGCATCTACTTCCGAACCACACCGGAACAGGTGATCATTCTGCGCGTCCTGCACGGCCACCAGGACATTTCGCCTGATCATTTCACCGACATAAAAGACTGACCTCATGGCAAAGACCAAGACCCAATTCGTGTGCCAGAACTGCGGCACCGTGCACAACCGCTGGGCCGGCAAGTGTGATGGCTGCGGCGAGTGGAACACCATCGTCGAAGAAGATCCGATGGGCGGCATCGGCGGCGGCCCCGGCAAGGTGCCGAAGAAGGGCCGCGCCGTGGCCCTCACCACGCTGTCGGGCGAGACCGAGGAAGCGCCGCGCATCTACACCGGCATTTCCGAACTTGATCGGGCAACCGGCGGCGGCTTCGTGCGCGGTTCGGCTGTGCTGATCGGCGGCGATCCCGGCATCGGCAAGTCGACGCTTTTGATGCAGGCGGCGGCAGCTCTGTCGCGGCGCGGCCACCGGATCATCTACGTGTCAGGCGAAGAAGCGGTCGCCCAGGTGCGGCTGCGTGCCCAGCGGCTGGATGCGGCCTCGTCGGACGTGCTGCTGGCGGCCGAGACCAACGTGGAGGACATCCTTGCGACGATCGGCGAAGGCAAGCGGCCGGACCTGGTGATCATCGATTCGATCCAGACGCTGTGGAGCGATACCGCCGATTCGGCGCCCGGCACCGTCACCCAGGTGCGCACCGGCGTGCAGGCAATGATCCGTTTCGCCAAGCAGACCGGCGCCGCCATGGTGCTGGTCGGCCATGTGACGAAGGAGGGCCAGATCGCCGGGCCACGCGTCGTCGAGCACATGGTCGATGCGGTCCTCTATTTCGAGGGCGACCGCGGCCATCATTACCGCATCCTCCGCACGGTGAAAAACCGCTTCGGCCCAACCGACGAGATCGGCGTCTTCGAGATGTCGGACAAGGGCCTGCGCGAGGTGACCAATCCGTCCGAACTGTTTCTGGGCGAGCGCAATGCCAAGGCACCAGGTGCCGCAGTGTTTGCGGGAATGGAGGGAACGCGGCCGGTCCTCGTCGAGGTGCAGGCGCTGGTGGCCCCCACCTCGCTCGGCACGGCGCGACGCGCCGTCGTCGGATGGGATGGGTCGCGCCTGTCAATGATCCTTGCTGTGCTGGAGGCGCACTGCGGCGTCAAGCTCGGCAGCCACGACGTCTATCTGAACGTGGCCGGTGGCTACCGGATTTCCGAGCCGGCAGCCGACGTGGCGGTTGCCGCGGCACTGGTTTCCTCGCTTGCCGGCGTGCCTCTGCCCCCTGAATGCGTCTATTTCGGCGAGGTCAGCCTGTCGGGCGCCGTGCGACCCGTGTCGCAGACGGCGCAGCGGCTCAAGGAGGCCGAGAAGCTGGGCTTCACCTCGGCCATGCTGCCCGCCTCCTCGGCGGAAATCCCGAAAGGCGGGGAGAAGCGCTGGAGCAAGATCGAGGGACTTCCGGATCTGGTCGTCACCATTGCCGGCTCGGCGAGGAAGCTGGGGACGCCGCCGCAGGAGGATTGATCTTTTCCCGGCGACGCCGCTGTTGTAAGGAGTGCGCCATACGGCGAGCGGCGGGGTCATGTCCGACGCCATCACCAGATCACCTTTCGGCTTTGCCGGGCCAGTCTTGGAGTTAGATCATCCCATGCCCATCACGATTTTCGACGGCATCGTCCTCGGCGTCACACTGTTCTCGGCGGTGCTCGCCATGGTTCGCGGCTTCTCCCGCGAGGTGCTGTCGATCGCAAGCTGGGCAGGCTCGATCGCCGCGGCCTACTATCTCTACCCGGTCATCCTGCCCTATGCGAAGAACTACACCAACGACGACAAGATCGCGCTTGCCGCATCGGCCGGCCTGATCTTCCTCATCGCGCTGATCGTCATCACCTTCATCACCACCCGCATCGCCGACTTCATCATCGACAGCAGCATCGGCGCGCTCGACCGGACGCTCGGCTTCCTGTTCGGCGCTGCCCGCGGCATCCTGCTGCTGGTCGTCGCCGTCGCCTTCTGGAACTGGCTGGTCGACGTTCGGTCGCAGCCGGAATGGATCACCCAGGCAAAATCCAAGCCCTTCCTCGACACGCTGGTCGGGCGGCTGGAAGCCGTGCTGCCGACGGATATCGAGCCGCAGATCCGCGCCCGCATTCTCGGTCATGGGGACGAGGTACCGGCAACCGGCACCGAGCCCGCACCCTCCGACGAGGCACCGGCTCCGGCGCCAGGTGTGACAAACAATTGACGCTAAGTTGCGATTGTAAGGGCTCTCAAGCATTCCCAGATATGCTATAGGCAATTCGAGAGGCCGGAAGCAGGCGTCACCCACACGCCCTTCCGGCCTCTTTCCATTATCGACACTGAGACAGCGCAAGGACCTGCAGACATGAATCAGCCGGTTGCTCATGATATTTCCGATGAACTGGACGGCGATACGCTGCACGAGGAATGCGGCGTCTTCGGCATTCTGGGGCATCCCGATGCGGCGACGCTGACGGCACTTGGCCTGCACGCGCTGCAGCATCGCGGTCAGGAGGCGGCCGGCATCGTTTCCTTCGACGGCCAGCAGTTCCACACGGAAAAGCACATGGGCCTGGTGGGCGACCACTACACCAACCCGCTGACGCTGGCCAAGCTGCCGGGCAACATGGCGATCGGCCATACCCGCTACTCGACGACCGGCGAAGTCGCGCTGCGCAACGTCCAGCCGCTGTTTGCCGAACTGGAAGTCGGCGGCATCGCCGTTGCCCACAACGGCAATTTCACCAACGGCCTGACGCTGCGGCGCCAGCTGATCGCCGGCGGCGCCATCTGCCAGTCGACCTCCGACACCGAAGTCGTGCTGCATCTCATTGCCCGCTCGCGCTACGCCTCGACCACCGATCGCTTCATCGATGCCATCCGGCAGATGGAAGGCGGCTACTCGATGCTCGGCATCACCCGCACTAAGCTGATCGCCGCGCGTGACCCGACGGGCATCCGGCCGCTGGTGATGGGCGACCTCGATGGCAAGCCGATCTTCTGTTCCGAAACCTGTGCGCTCGACATCATCGGCGCCAAATTCGTCCGCGACGTCGAAAACGGCGAAGTCATCATCTGCGAGATCCAGCCGGACGGCTCGATCACCATCGATTCCCGCAAGTCGACGAGCTCCCAGCCGGAGCGGCTCTGCCTGTTCGAATATGTCTACTTCGCCCGGCCTGACTCGGTCGTCGGCGGCCGCAGCGTCTACGTCGCGCGCAAGAACATGGGCATCAATCTTGCCAAGGAAGCCCCGATCGAGGCTGACGTCGTCGTGCCGGTTCCGGACGGCGGTACGCCGGCTGCCCTCGGCTACGCGCAGGAAAGCGGCATCCCGTTCGAATACGGCATCATCCGCAACCATTATGTCGGCCGCACCTTCATCGAGCCGACGCAGCAGATCCGCGCCTTCGGCGTCAAGCTCAAGCACTCGGCCAACCGGGCGATGATCGAGGGCAAGCGCGTCGTGCTGGTCGACGATTCCATCGTCCGCGGCACGACCTCGCTGAAGATCGTCCAGATGATCCGCGATGCCGGCGCCAAGGAAGTCCACCTGCGCGTCGCCAGCCCGATGATCTTCTACCCGGACTTCTACGGCATCGACACGCCCGATGCGGAAAAGCTGCTGGCCAACCAGTATGACGGCGCGGAAGCCATGTGCCGCTATATCGGCGCCGATACCCTCTCCTTCCTGTCGATCGACGGCCTCTACCGCGCCGTCGGCGGCGAGCCGCGCAATCCGGCGCGCCCGCAGTTCACCGACCACTACTTCACCGGTGACTATCCGACCCGCCTGCTTGACAAGGATGGCGAACCGGTGGGACGCAAGCTTGCTGTCATGGCCAGCAACGGCTGATCGAGCAAACGGCTGAGGGAGATCGTGCGCGGGCGCCGGAATGGCGCTCACGCCGAAGGGGTAACGGGACGGATAATGACGGATCTGAAGGGCAGGATCGCGCTGGTCACCGGCGCGTCGAGGGGCATCGGCTACTTTACCGCATTGGAACTGGCAAAAGCCGGCGCACATGTGATTGCCTGCGCCCGCACCGTCGGCGGGCTTGAAGAGCTCGACGACGCCATCCAGGCGTCCGGCGGCAGCGCCACGCTCGTACCCTTCGACATCACGGACATGGCAGCGATCGACAAGCTCGGCGCCTCGATCTTCGAGCGCTGGGGCAAGCTCGACATCCTCGTCGCCAATGCCGGCATCCTCGGCGTCATCTCGCCGGTCGGTCACATCGAGGCAAAAGTCTTCGACAAGGTGATGCTGACCAACGTCACGGCCACCTGGCGGCTGATCCGCTCGGTCGAACCGCTGCTGCTGAGATCAGACGCGGGCCGTGCGTTGCTCCTGTCTTCGGGCGTCGCCACCGATGCGCGCGCCTTCTGGGGCGCCTACGCCGCGTCCAAGGCCGCCGTCGAGATGCTCGGCCGCACCTGGGCTGCGGAGACGAAGCAATCGAAGCTCAGGGTCATCAACGTCAATCCGGGCGCCACCCGCACCGCGATGCGGGCGCAGGCGATGCCGGGCGAAGATCCGGCCGACCTGCCGCATCCCTCGGAAGTGGCGCAAAAGCTTCTGCCGCTCTGCGGACCGGAGATGACCGAGACCGGCCGGCTGTTCGTCGCCCGGCAAAACAAGTTCGTCGACTACCGCCTGCCGGAATAGCCGGACCGGACCGGCCGGCCGCCCTCCTCCATCACCGGATTTCCGCATGCGCCCGCGCGACCTTGCCGCCTACCTTTGTCTGGCCGTCGCCTGGGGCCTCTCCTTCCTGCTGTTGCTGAAGGTCGTGCAGGCATTCGGCTGGGTGGGCGCGGTGACCTTCCGCTGCTTCATCGCCGCAGCTATCCTGCTCGTCCTGGCGCGGGTGACGCGCCGCCGCCTCGACTTTCCGAAGAACTGGACGGCGCTCGCCGTGGTCGGCGCGACGACGGTGGCGGGCCAGCTCATCGGCCTTTCCTACGCGATGCCGCGGATCGGCACGGCCATGGCGGCGATCTTCGTCTCCTCGATCCCACTATTCTCCATGGTCATATCGCAGGCCTGGGGCCTTGAGAGGATCACGCCGACACGGGTGGCCGGACTGACGCTCGG
Organism: Rhizobium sp. SAFR-030; assembly: GCF_059415005.1. NCBI lineage: Bacteria > Pseudomonadati > Pseudomonadota > Alphaproteobacteria > Hyphomicrobiales > Rhizobiaceae > Rhizobium > Rhizobium sp. SAFR-030. The sequence goes on from NZ_JBPFDO010000001.1 coordinate 461,773, forward strand.
CACGATCGGGCTCATCATGCTGGTTGGCTTCCCGGCCGTTCCGGTGACCACGCCGTTCCTGCTCGGCTGCGGGGCAATGCTGTTCTCCACCTTCTCCGCTGCCTATGGCAGCAATCACGCCAGCCGTCACCTGTCGACGACCGGGCCGTGGGAGGTAACGATCGGTGCTTTCCTGGCCGGCGGGCTGATGACCCTGCCGCTGCTTGCCGCGGTGCCGGTGCCCGGCATTCCGCAGCTGCTGGACTACGTCTACCTGATTGCGCTGGCGGGCCTGATGAGCGCGCTGACCTACGTTCTCTACTTCGGTCTCGTCGCCAGCATCGGCGCGACGCGGGCAATCAGCGTCGAGTTCGTCGTCACGCTGGTCGCCGTCTTGGTCGGTGCAACCGTGCTCGACGAACCGCTGACGCTCGTACAGATCATCGGCGGCGTGGTGATCATCGCCGGTTGCGCGCTGGTGCTCGGCCTGGTGCCGGCCAGGGACAAGATCCCGGTTTCGCCGTAAGGCAAGAGACGCAGCTATCGCCTGCCCGCCAACCGTGGAATTTATTTGCCGCACACCTGGGGCAGCTGGATGATGCACTCTTGCCCTCCCTTGACCAGCCTCGCGTTGCGCGCCATAACCTTTGCCATGAACACGGCCCTCTGCATCATCTGCGGGAAGATTATTCGCTAGCTTTCGCTGGCCGGCCGTTCTCGTCTCTCGAAGTCCGAAAGAAGACACAGAACCGGTCCGGCCGGTTACAGTGCATTCCGGGAGACACTTCGATGAGCCTCACGCTCAAGCTCTACAACACGCTGACCCGCCAGAAGGCGCCGTTCCAGCCCATCGATCCCGACAACGTGCGCATGTATGTGTGCGGGCCGACGGTTTACGACTTTGCCCATATCGGAAACGCCCGGCCGGTCGTCGTCTTCGACGTGCTCTATCGGCTGCTGAGGCATGTCTATGGTGACGCGCACGTCACCTATGCCCGCAACATCACCGACGTCGACGACAAGATCAACGCGCGGGCGCTGCGCGACCATCCGGGCCTGCCGCTCAACGAGGCGATCCGCGCCGTGACGGACAGCACCGAGCGCCAGTTCCAGGCCGACGCTGCAGCGCTCGGCTGCCTGGAGCCGAGCATCCAGCCGCGCGCCACCGACAACATTGCGCAGATGATCGACATCATCGAGCGGCTGATCGAGCGCGGCCATGCCTATGCGGCCGAAGGCGAAGTGCTGTTCGACACCCGCTCGATGGCCGATTACGGCCAGTTGTCCAAGCGGCCGCTCGACGAGCAGCAGGCCGGCGTCCGCATCGCCGTCGACGCGCACAAGAAGAACCCCGGCGACTTCGTGCTGTGGAAGGCGTCCAGCGACAGCGAACCCGGCTGGGACAGCCCCTGGGGTCGCGGCCGCCCCGGCTGGCACATCGAATGCTCCGCCATGGCGGGCCGCTATCTCGGCGAGGTCTTCGACATCCATGGCGGCGGGCTTGACCTGATCTTCCCGCACCACGAAAACGAGATCGCCCAGTCGCGCTGCGCCCACGGCACCGAGGTGATGGCGAATGTCTGGATGCACAACGGCTTCGTACAGGTGGAAGGCCGCAAGATGTCGAAGTCCGAGGGCAATTTCGTCACCATCAACGAGTTGCTGGAGACCGACAAGTTCGGCGGCCGGAAATGGCCCGGCGAAGTGCTGCGGCTCGCCATGCTGATGACCCACTACCGCGAGCCGATCGATTTTTCGGTGAAGCGGCTGGAAGAGGCGGAACGGCTGATCTCCAGATGGCCGGTCGTCGAGCCGGACGACGATGCGCGGCCCTGCGAAAACGTGCTCGATGCGCTCGCCGACGATCTCAACACCGTCGCGGCCGTGCAGGCGCTGCACGGGCTGGCGCAGGCGTCTCATTCGGATGCCGACGCGCGGCGCCGGTTCGCCGGCTCTGCCGCGCTGCTCGGCCTGCTGCCGAAGCAGACGGAGGTAGACGATGCGGTGGCGGCGGGCATCGATGCCGTCGTCGAGATGCGCCTGGAACTGCTGAAGGCGAAGAACTTTGCCGAAGCGGACCGCATCCGCAACGAGCTTGCCGACAAGGGCATCCAGCTGAAGGACGGCAAGGATCCGGCAAGCGGCGAGCGGGTGACGACCTGGGAGATGAAGCGGTAGCATGTCGCGGCGGAGGTGGAGCCAAGCTATCCATCACCAAGGACTGCCTGAACTGAAAGACGATGCGCAGACAAACGGAGGCCCACAGCATGACCCAGATCTACACCGGCGGATGTCAGTGCGGCGCGATCCGCTTCCGGGCAGAGGGAGAGATCAGCCGCGCGTCGATCTGCCACTGCCGCATGTGCCAGAAGGCGTTCGGCGGCTATTACGCGCCGCTCGTCTCAGTGCGAGAGGTCGACTTCCAGTGGACGCGCGGCGAGCGCAAGATCTTTCGCTCCAGCAACGTCGTGTCGCGAGGCTTCTGCGGCGATTGCGGCACGCCGCTGACCTATGAGGCGCCGGACGGAATAGCGATCGCCGCCGGGGCCTTCGACGATCCCTCCAGCGTGGCGCCGACCCTGCAGTTCGGCGCCGAAGGCAAGATCGGCTTCGTCGACCATCTGCACGAACTGCCGTCACGCCGGACCGAAGAGGATCTACAGGACGAGCCGTTCCTTGCGGATCTCGTCTCCTACCAGCATCCGGACCGCGACACGGCCAAATGGCCGCCGGAAGACCAGCCGGCAAAGGATGGGCAACCATGACCTTAACCGGCGTTTTCACCGGCGGCTGCCAGTGCGGCGCGGTGCGGTTCCGGGCGGAAAAGCTCGGCCGGCCGTCGATCTGCCACTGCCGCATGTGCCAGAAAGCCTCCGGCGGCTTTTTCGGCGCCTTCGTCTCCGCCGACCAGGCGCATCTGACCTGGACGCGTGGCCAGCCCAGCCTGTTTCGCTCTTCGGCGAAGGTGAAGCGCGGCTTCTGCAACCGCTGCGGAACGCCGCTCACCTATCATCATCCGGGCGGCGTCGAGATCACCATCGGCGCCTTCGACCAGCCCGAACTTCTGGAACCCCAGGTGCAGGTGAACCACGACAAGCGCCTGCCCTGGGTCGAAACGCTGTTTGACAAGCCGCTTGCCGCACAAAGCCTCGACGCAACCGAGATGGTGTCCTACCAGCATCCCGATCACGACACGGCCGAGTGGCCGCCAAAGGACGAATGAGCATGACCGCTGACCTGCGCGGGTTCTATCCCGAAATCGAACCCTACGAGACCGGCTTCCTGGACGTCGGCGACGGACACAGCGTCTACTTCGAGCGGGTCGGCACCCGCGGCGCCAAGCCGGCGGTGTTCCTGCACGGTGGCCCCGGCGGCGGCATCGGCCCCACCCAGCGGCGGCTGTTCGATCCCGATCTCTACGACGTCATCCTGTTCGATCAGCGCGGGTGCGGCAAGTCGACCCCGAATGCCTCGATCGAAGCCAATACCACCTGGCATCTGGTGGCCGACATCGAGCGGCTGCGCGAGATGATGGGCGTCGAGCAGTGGCTGGTATTCGGCGGATCCTGGGGCTCGACGCTGGCGCTCGCCTATGCCGAGACGCATCCGCAGCGGGTGTCGGAACTGGTGCTGCGTGGCATCTATACGCTGACCCGGGCGGAACTCGACTGGTACTACCAGTTCGGCGTGTCGGAGATGTTCCCGGACAAGTGGGAGCGGTTCCAGGCACCGATCCCGCAGCAGGAGCGCCACGAGATGATGGCCGCCTACCGCCGCCGGCTGACCGGCGGCGACCGCGACGAGCAGGTGCGCGCAGCGCTCGCCTGGAGCACCTGGGAAGGCGAGACGATCACGCTTCTGCCGAACCCGGATTACTCCGGTGGCTTCGCCGAGCCTGACTATGCGCTCGCCTTCGCCCGCATCGAGAACCACTTCTTCGTCCATGCCGGCTGGCTGGAGGAAGGCCAGCTGCTGCGCGACGCGGTGAAGCTGAAGGATATTCCGGGCGTCATCATCCACGGCCGCTACGACATGCCCTGCCCGGCGAAGTATGCCTGGATGCTGCACAAGGCCTGGCCGAAGGCGGAGTTCCACCTCATCGAAGGTGCCGGACACGCCTATCTGGAGCCCGGCATTCTCGATCAGCTGATCCGCGCCACGGACCGGTTCGCCGGCAAGAACTGAAGGCTCGGGCAATGCGTAGCGTGCTGGGAGGCACCGACATGACACGGGAAAAGATCCATCTCTTCGATACCACCCTGCGTGACGGGCAGCAGACGCCCGGCATCGATTTCTCGGTCGAGGACAAGATCGCCATTTCCCGGCTGCTGGACCAGTTCGGCATCGACTATGTCGAGGGCGGATATCCCGGTGCCAATCCCACCGATACCGCCTTCTTCACTGAAAAGCGGACCCGCAAGGCAAAGTTCGTTGCCTTCGGCATGACCAAGCGGGCGGGCGTCTCGGCCGCCAACGATCCGGGTCTTGCGGCACTGCTGCAATCGAAGACCGATGCCATCTGTCTTGTCGCCAAGAGCTGGGACTATCACGTGCGCGTGGCGCTCGGCTGCACGAATGAGGAAAACCTCCAGTCTATCCGCGAGAGCGTCGAGGCCGTCACCGCCTCCGGTCGCGAGGCGCTGATCGACTGCGAGCACTTCTTCGACGGCTACAAGGCCAATCCGGGCTACGCTCTCGCCTGCGCCCGCACCGCCTTCGAGGCGGGCGCCCGCTGGGTCGTCCTCTGCGACACCAATGGCGGCAGCCAGCCGAACGAGGTGCGCGACATCGTCTCGGCGGTCATCGCCGCCGGCATTCCAGGGGCGGCGCTCGGCATCCACGCGCATGACGATACAGGCCAGGCGATCGCCAATTCTCTGGCCGCCGTCGAAGCCGGTGTGCGCCAGATCCAGGGCACGCTGAACGGCATCGGCGAACGTTGCGGCAATGCCAACCTGGTGACGCTGATCCCGACGCTGGCGCTGAAGGAGACCTATTCGTCGCGGTTCGAAACGGCCATCGATGCCGAGCGGCTGACCGAGCTGACGCAGCTCAGCCACGCCTTCGACGAGCTGCTCAACCGCTCGCCCAATCATCAGAGCCCTTACGTCGGCGCGTCAGCCTTTGCGACCAAGGCCGGTATCCACGCCTCGGCGCTGCTCAAGGACCCGCGCACCTATGAGCACGTGGTGCCGGAGAGCGTCGGCAATTTCCGCAAGGTGATGGTGTCCGACCAGGGCGGCAAGGCGAACTTCCTCAACGCCCTGAAGCGGCGCGGCATTGAGGTGGCGAAGGACGATAGCCGGCTCGATACGCTGATCTCGATCGTCAAGCAGCGTGAAGCGCAGGGCTATGCCTACGAAGGCGCCGATGCGAGCTTCGAACTGCTGGCGCGCCGGACGCTGGGGACCATCCCGAGCTTCTTCGAAATCGACGGCTTCCGGGTGATGGTGGAGCGCCGGTTCGACGCCAACGGCCAGATGAAGACCGTCTCGGAAGCGGTCGTGCGCCTCGTCATCGACGGCCAGCGGATCATGTCGGTGGCGGAAGGCGACGGGCCGGTCAACGCGCTCGACCTTGCGCTGCGCAAGGATCTCGGCAAGTTCAACCGCGAGATCGAAGACCTCGAACTGGTGGACTACAAGGTGCGCATCCTCAACGGCGGCACCGAGGCGATCACCCGCGTTCTGATCGAATCCATGGACGGTGACGGCACCCGCTGGTGGACCGTCGGCGTCTCGGAAAACATCATCGACGCCTCGTTCCAGGCGCTGATCGATTCGATCATCTACAAGCTGATGAAGAACCGTCACATGGCCGGACGGCTGGCGGCGGAGTGAACGGCACGGCGCATCTCCTCGACGTGCAGACCTTCGACTGATCTCAGCCGGTACGGGCGGATCGGATGAACGATGTTGATGCAAGCACCAGACGAATGAATTGGCGCCGGCCTTCGTTCCGGCCTATGGAGGGCGCGAATCATCGAAAGGCAATCCCCATGGCGACAGACAGCGCTGCATCCCCCGCGGTCCAGACGGCCGATCAACCGCGCGGCTTTGCCTATGCGCTGACCGTCTACTGCATGTGGGGTTTCCTGCCGCTCTACTTCAAGGCGCTGGCGCACATCTCGCCCTTCGAGGTGCTGGCGCACCGGGTCGTCTGGTCGGTGCCGATTGCCGCGCTGATCCTGCTGATCACCGGCCGGACTGGCGACCTTAAAACGGCGCTGCGCTCGCCGCGCACGCTGGTGATGGCGGCCGTCACGGCGACGCTGATCACCGTCAACTGGTGCACCTATGTCTATGCGGTCGGCTCCGGCCAGACGGTCGAGGGCGCCCTCGGCTACTTCATCAATCCGCTGTTCAGCATCATGCTCGGCGCGATGCTGCTCAACGAGCGGCTGGCGACCACCCAGAAGGTGGCCATCGCGCTGGCCTTCGTGGCGGTGGCGATCCTGACCTTCGAGGCCGGCCGCCTGCCGTGGATCTCGCTGACGCTGACCTTCAGCTGGGGCTTCTATGCGCTCCTGCGCAAGACGCTGCCCGTCGGACCGAACCAGGGCTTCTTCCTCGAAGTGGCGATCCTGTCGGTGCCGGCGGTGCCCTACATCGCGTATCTCGAAGCGACCGGCACCGGCCATCTTCTCAACGGCACCACGTCCGATGTCTGGCTGCTGGCAGCCGCCGGTATCACCACCGCCGTGCCGCTGATGATCTACGGCAATGCGGCCAAGCTCCTTCGGCTGTCGACGATCGGCATCATGCAGTACATCACGCCGAGCATCGTCTTCCTGATCGCTGTGTTCATCTTCCACGAGCCGATGAACCCGATCAAGCTTTCCGCCTTCGCGCTGATCTGGACGGCGCTTGCGCTCTACAGCTGGTCGATGCTGAAGAACTACCGCTCGCGCTGACGGGGTAAGAACGAGGACGAGACGGATGCAGATCAACGATATTCCCTTCGGCACCACCGACTGGAGCCAGGTGGAACGGAGCGAACACCAGGGCGAGAGCGGCATCGCCGTCTGGCGGACGCAGCGTTTCGGCGACATTCGCGTGCGCATGGTCGAATACACGCCCGGCTATCTCGCAGACCACTGGTGCGAAAAGGGCCACATCCTGCTCTGTCTCGACGGGGAACTGACGACCGAGCTCGAAGACGGTCGCATCTTCGTGCTGAAGCCGGGAATGAGCTATCAGGTGGCAGACAAGGCCGAGCCCCACCGCTCCTCCACCAGCGTCGGCGCAAGACTGTTCATCGTCGACTGACGCCGGTCCGCAGACCGACGTCGAGGCTGGTTCCCGATTGCAGGGTCAGAGCTTGGCGATGACCGCCTCCTCGCCGTCCTCGGTCGGCGCATTGCCCCAGGCCTCAAGGATCGCCGGGACGATGTCCTCGATCCGGTCGATGACCAGCGGCTGCACAAGCGCCGCGTTGTGGATGAACCCTTGGGCGCGCATGTGGTCGACGAGTTCCAGCATCGGATCCCAGAAGCCGCCGATATTGGCAAACACCATCGGCTTGCGATGCCGCCCGAGCTGCGCCCAGGTCATAATCTCTACGATCTCCTCCAGCGTGCCGATGCCGCCCGGCAGGGTGACGAAGGCGTCCGAGCGCTCAAACATGGCGTGCTTCCGCTCGTGCATGTTCTTGGTGATGATGAGCTCGTTCAACTGGCTGAGCGAGTGGCGGGTCGCCTCCATGTCGACAAGAAATTCCGGAATGATGCCGGTTACCTCACCGCCGCCCGAAAGCACGCCCGAGGCCACGGCGCCCATGATGCCCTTGGTGCCACCGCCGTAAACGAGTCGCAGGCCATGGTCGGCGATTGATTTGCCGAGGGTCCGGCCGGCAGCGACATAGGCCGGGTCGCGGCCGGGCTGCGAGCCGCAGTAAGCACAGATGGATCGAATCGACACAAAATTCTCCGTCAGATGTCATGAAGGGCGTCGTTCATCATCGCCCGACCGGTAAAAGTGACGGGAAAGCAAGCTTCGGGCAAGCGGAAACCCGCGGGCAAGCTTGTGAACGAGTGGTGAAAGCTGTAATTCCATTGTCATCGACGGAGTTCCGTCTGGAGAGGTCTGATGATCAAGAATCGTGCCGGCTGGCTCGCACTATCCGTACTCGCGATCGCAACGGTACTGATGGTTTTCTTCGTGATGCCGCGGCTGTCGAAGGATGAGCAGCCTGCAGGCCAGGCGCCGGTTGCGGCGGGTTCCGCCACCCCGGCACCGACAGAGAGCGCCGATGCGGCGCGTCAGGCCGCTCAGCCCGCTGCGGGTCAAGCAGCGCCTGGAGAGGCCGCTCCGAAGACCGATAGCCAGACTGCCGCTGGCTCCGCCACCCTGCCCTCGCCCACGACACCCGGAACGGCCGTCGCGCCCGCCGCAGAAACGGCGAAGACGGCACTCGTGGTGCCGACCTTCGACGTGCTGCGCGTCGAGCCCGATGGGTCGGCGGTCATCGCCGGTCGGGCCGAACCCAAGGCCAAGCTCGAAGTTGCCGATCAGGCCCGCACGGTTGCCGCCAGCCATGTGGATACCGCCGGCGAGTTCGTCGCAATCCTTGACGCGCCGTTGCCGCCTGGCGACCATCAGCTGGTGCTGAAGGCGACGTCCGCGGACGGCCGCACCGTGATTTCCGAAGAGATCGCCACCGTTTCCGTGCCGATGACCAAGGATGGCGAGCTGCTCGCCATGGTCACCAAGCCGGGCACCGCAAGCCGCATCATCGCCATGCCGAGCGCCGGCGCGGGCGCCAAGACCGAACGCGTAGCGCTTGCCGGCAAGGATGCCGCAGCCGTTGCTCCGCAGGTGCAAGACGCCGCGAAGCCCGGTCAGCCGGCAGCGCCTTCCGCAAGCGCTCCCTCCACGACCACCGCAACTGCTCCGGCGACCGAGACCGCGTCTGCACCGGCGGCGGCCAATATGGCTGGCACCGCCCCGCAGGCGGCACCGGCTGCCGGGCCGCCGGATCTTCAGGTGAGCGCCGTCGAGATCGAGGGCGACCGCATCTTCATCGCCGGCATCAGCCGCCCAGGCGCCAGGCTCCGCGGTTATGCGGACGGCACTGCCGTCGGCGAGGCGCAGGCCGGCACCGATGGCCACTTCGTCATCGAAGGTCGCCAGACGCTGCCGGTCGGACAGCACCGCATTGCCGTCGATCACATCGGCCCCGCCGGCGAGGTCATGCTGCGCGTCGAGGTTCCGTTCGACCGACCGGCTGGCGAACAGGTGGCGGCTGTGGCGACCCCGCAGGCCGGCACCGCCGGACTGGCACCGATCGACCAGGGCGCCTTCGACCGTCTGCGCACCGACGTCTCGCGCGCCTTCCAGCTGTTGAGCAACCTCTACGCCGATGGCGCGACGCCGTCCGCCGAACAGGTGGCGGCAGCCCGCTCGGCAACCGCCATTGCGCTTCGCTCGCTCACCGAATACCGGCTTGCCGCCGGTGCCGAACAGAATGCCGGTCTGATCGTCGAACGGACGGCGAAGGACGCCGCTGCGGCACTGGCCGCGCTCGAGGCGCTGCCGAGCGACGTGGCGGGACTCGGCGCGGGTCTGCCGTCGGTTCGCGACATGATCGCCAAGACGATCGGCCCCATTTTGCCGGACGGTGCGGTGGCACCGCTGCCCGAGACGCTCGCGGCTGCACAGGCGGTCGATCCGGCTGCCGGTGCGACGACAGGCCAACCGGCCGCCGGTGGTGCTGCCACTCCACCGAAGACCATCGCCCAGGCGCCGCTGACGCAGAGCGAGGCCGCATCGGTGATCATCCGCCGCGGCGATACGCTCTGGCAGATCTCGCGGCGCATCTACGGCCAGGGCGTTCGCTACACGACGATCTACATCGCCAACCAGGATCAGATCAACAATCCCAACCTGATCGAACCGGGCCAGATCTTTGGCTTGCCGAAAGATGCGATGCCGAACGGCGAAGCCGAGCAGATGCATCGGCGGCTCAACAAGAGCTGACGGCCAGTTCCTCGAATCCATCCCTGCGGAAGGGCGTCGTTAGCGGCGCCCTTTTGCTTTTTTCCGATAACCCCGACAGGTAGACCGGCCTTTCATTTGCAAAGCGGCGCCGACCGGCCTATGTGCTCAGGGCTTCCGGAGACCCATCATGGCAGACAGCAAGAAGACGGTTTCGGCGGATTCCAGCAATCCGCTGGCAACGCTGGTGAACCTTTGGCCCTACATGTGGCCGAGCAACCGCCGAGACCTCAAGGCCCGGGTCGTCTCGGCCACCTTCTTCCTGTTCGTTGCCAAGCTGGTGCTGATCGGCGTTCCCTACTTCTTCAAGTGGGCAACCGATGCGCTGAACGGCCGGCTGGACATGGTGGGGCTGCTGCCAGCCTTCCTGCTCGGCGCCGTGGCACTGGTCATCGCCTACAACCTGACGCGCATCATCCAGCTCGGCCTCAACCAGCTGCGCGACGCGCTGTTTGCCTCGGTCGGCCAGCATGCGGTGCGCCAGCTCGCCTATCGCACCTTCGTCCACATGCACCGGCTATCGCTGCGTTTCCACCTGGAGCGCAAGACCGGCGGCCTGTCGCGGATCATCGAGCGCGGCACCAAGGGCATCGAGACGATCGTCCGCTTCACCATCCTCAACTCGGTGCCGACGCTCGTCGAGTTCCTGCTGACGGCGATCATCTTCTGGTACTCCTACGGCTTCACCTATGTGGCGATCACCGCGGTCACCGTCTGGGCCTATATCTGGTTCACGATCCGCGCCAGCGACTGGCGCATCGGCATCCGCCGTTCGATGAATGCCAGCGACACGGACGCCAACACCAAGGCGATCGACTCGCTGCTGAACTTCGAAACGGTCAAGTATTTCGGCAACGAGGACATGGAGGCGACGCGCTTCGACACTTCTATGGCGCGTTACGAGAAGTCGGCGACGCAGGTGTGGACCTCGCTCGGCTGGCTGAACTTCGGCCAGGGCCTGATCTTCGGTCTCGGCACCACGGTGATGATGGTGATGTCGGCGCTGGCGGTACAGCGCGGCGAGCAGACGATCGGCGATTTCGTCTTCGTCAACGCCCTGCTGATCCAGCTTTCCGTGCCGCTCAATTTCATCGGCTTTGTCTACCGCGAAATCCGCCAGGGCCTGACGGACATCGAGCAGATGTTCGAGCTGCTGGAGGTCGAAGCCGAGGTAGTGGACAGACCGGGGGCCGCGCCCCTCGCCATCGATCGCGGCAGCATCTCGTTCAGGGACGTGCATTTTGCCTATGACCCCGAGCGGCCGATCCTGAAAGGCATCTCATTCGAAGTGCCGGCCGGCAAGACGGTGGCAATCGTCGGCCCGTCGGGGGCCGGAAAGTCCACCATTTCCCGCCTGCTCTACCGCTTCTACGATGTACAGAGCGGCGCGGTCGCAATCGACGGACAGGATGTTCGCGACGTCACCCAGAAGAGCCTGCGCGCGGTGATCGGCATGGTGCCGCAGGATACCGTGCTGTTTAATGACACGATCGCCTACAACATCCGCTACGGCCGGCTTTCGGCGACGGAGGACGAGATGCTGGCGGCGGCCGACGTGGCGCAGATCGGCCACTTCATCACCAGCCTGCCGGACGGGTTCGAGACCATGGTCGGCGAGCGCGGCCTGAAGCTGTCGGGCGGCGAAAAGCAGCGCGTGGCGATCGCCCGCACCATCCTGAAGGCGCCGCCGATCCTCATTCTCGACGAGGCGACCTCGGCGCTCGACACGACCACCGAGCAGGAAATCCAGGCGGCGCTCGACGTGGTGTCAAAAAACCGTACGACGCTGGTCATCGCCCATCGGTTGTCGACGGTCATCAATGCCGACGAGATCATCGTGCTGCGCGACGGCCAGATCGCGGAGCGCGGGACACATGCGGGACTGCTCGAGAGCAACGGGCTTTATGCCTCCATGTGGAACCGCCAGCGCGAAGCGACGCAGGCGGAGGAACATCTGCGCCAGGTGCGCGAGAGCGACGACATGGGCGTCGTGGTGCGCAAGACGCCGGCAAACTGAGGCATCTGGGCCACTCCGGCGGTGCTCGAGAGAGCGCCTGCCGGTGCGTTTCTCGTCAGCTCCCCAGCCGACATCACCGGCACCGGGCGCTACCTGCTGCAATCTGCTGCCAATATTTACCGCTCAAGCGTGCTTGTGTACGAAGACGTATGCACAGACGCGTTATCTCCGGGGTGGCATGGTGGAAGCACGATACGAAGTGGCAGTTGTCGGTCTCGGCGCCATGGGGGCGGCCACCCTCTATCAGCTTGCGAAGCGGGGCGTGACGACGGTCGGCATCGACCGACTGGCGCCGCCGCACGATCAAGGGTCCAGCCACGGGGACACGCGCATAACCCGCCGAGCAGTGGGTGAAGGCGACGCCTATATCCCGCTTGTCGCCAATTCGCACCAGATCTGGCGCGAGATCGAGGGCGAGCTTGGCGTGTCGCTGTTCGAGCAGTGCGGGCTCCTGGTCATGACGTCGAGCGAGACGCCGACGTCACATCACGGAATGGCCGACTTCACGCAGAACACGATCCGGCTGGCAGAGCGTTACGGGATCGAGCATGAGGTGCTTGATGCCACGCAGATACGCCATCGTTTCCCACAGTTCAGCCCGGTCATCGACAGCGCGATCGGCTACTTCGAGCCGGGCGGCGGCTATGTCAGGCCAGAACGGTGCATCGATGCGCAGCTGACGCTGGCCAAGCGCTATGGGGCCGAGATCATCACCAATCGGACCGTGACTGGTCTGCGTTCGGTGAACGGGGCGGCCGTGGTGTCGATGGATGGTGGCGAGATCGTTGCCGACAAGGTGATCGTCTGCGCCGGCATGTGGTCAGCGGAACTGCTTGGCGCGCCCTTCGACCGGTTGCTCAAGGTGTGCCGACAGAACCTCTACTGGTTCAAGCTCGCCGAGCCTTCCATCTTCCCGGATCCATCGCCCGCCTTCATCCTGTCGCATGGCCCGACGGATCAGGACATATGCTACGGCTTCCCGCCGCTTGCCGGCGAGGGCAGCGTGAAGATCGCCACCGAGCAATTCCGCGTGCCGACGACGCCGGAAGAGCTTTGGCGGCATGTCGAACCCCACGAATGCCGCACCATGTTCGACACGCAAGTGGCTGGGAAGATCGCCGGGGTGCTGCCTGAAGCCGTCAAGACGAGCGTCTGCACCTACACGCTGACGCCCGACTTCGGGTTCATCATCGACCGGCATCCGATGATCGACAATGTCGTGGTCGTCAGCGCGTGTTCGGGCCACGGCTTCAAGCACTCGGCGGGTATCGGTGAAGCACTTGCGCAGCAACACGTTGACGGTACAAGCCAGACCGACCTCAGTGCCTTCTCCCTGAGCCGCTTTTCGGCCGAGAGCCGCTGACGCCACTGCCAGGCAAGCGGCTGCGCGTAAGAGTGATCTCGATGTTCATGTCACAGACGTTGGACGGCCGCTGATCGTTGCGCGTGACCGATGCGGCCGCTGGCGTTTCAGAGAGGAGCGTCGCGCAGTCATGGTCGCGTTCCTGTGCCCGCAGTCTTTTGCCAACAACTGCTGACGCCTTCGCAGCAGCCAGACAGAACTCTGTTACCCTTTGCCACTCCGGCGGAACCGGATTGCCCCCAATTCTGTTTGCCTGTAGTCAGCTAGGAACAAGATCCCTGGCTGGACAATCTGGAGAAACACTCGTTGGTCAATCTTTTCGACACCATCCGCAACACGCTCGTGCCGATCCACAAGGAAGGCTACATCTTCGTCATCGCCTTCTTCGTGGCGTCGCTGGTCCTCGGCCTGATCGCCCAGCCGCTGTTCTGGATCGGCCTGGTACTGACGCTGTGGTGCGCCTACTTCTTCCGCGATCCGGAACGCGTCATCCCGCAGGACGACGACATCATCATCAGCCCCGCCGACGGGCGCGTGTCTGCCGTACAGGTCGTCGTGCCGCCGGTGGAACTCGATCTTGGATCGGCGCCGATGTTGCGGATCTCGGTGTTCATGAATGTCTTCGACTGCCACATCAACCGGGCACCGGCACGCGGTCGCGTCTCGCAGATCGTCTACCGTCCGGGCCAGTTCATCAATGCCGAGCTGGACAAGGCCAGCGTCGACAACGAGCGTAACGGCCTGGTGATCGAGACCAAGCACGGCAAGCTCGGCGTCGTCCAGATCGCCGGGCTGATCGCACGGCGCATCCTCTGCTTCGTGCACGAGAACGAACCTGTCGATGCCGGCGAGCGTTTTGGCCTGATCCGCTTCGGCTCGCGCCTCGACATCTACGTGCCGGAAGGCGGCCAGCCGCGCGTTTCGCTCGGCCAACGGACCATCGGCGGCGAGACGGTGATTGCCGAATTCGCCTCGCTGAAGGGCCCCACCATCAGCCGCCGCAACTGACACAGCCCATCCTGGAGAACGCCATGCAGCCGAACGAGATCCCCGAGACCCGCGACGACGACGCCGCGCGTGGGCCACGCTTCCGGGAGATCCCGCTTCGGCTGATGGTGCCCAACCTGATCACCGTGCTTGCGATCTGCGCCGGCCTGACGGGCATCCGCCTCGCCTTCGAGAACCGCTTCGAGCTGGCGGTCGCCATGGTGCTGCTGGCAGCCTTCCTCGACGGCATCGACGGCCGGGTGGCGCGCGCCCTCAAGGCAACGTCGAATTTCGGCGTCCAGATGGATTCGCTCGCCGACATCATCAATTTCGGCGTCGCCCCTGCCCTCGTGCTCTACGTCTTCGTGCTCGACCAGGTCGGCTCGATCGGCTGGATCGCCGCGCTGATCTATGCGATCGCCGCCGGTCTGCGGCTGGCGCGGTTCAACGTCATGGCCGAACGCCAGTTCAAGGCGAAATGGCAGTCGGAGTTCTTCGTCGGCGTGCCGGCACCAATGGGCGCGCTACTGGTTCTTCTGCCGGTCTATCTCGGATTTCTCGGCGTCGAGCAGAGCCGGCCGATGGCCTTCATCGCCACAGCCTACACGGTGCTGATGGCCTATCTGCTGGTCAGCCGCCTGCCCGTCTGGTCGGGGAAATCAGAGACCCGTGTGCGGCGCGACCTGATGCTGCCGGTGCTGCTCGGCGTCGTCATCTATGTGGCGCTGCTGATGAGCTATACCTGGGAAGTTCTCTCAGTCACGGCGATCGCCTACCTCTGCATCCTGCCGTTCAGCGCCCGCGCCTGGAAGCGCCGCTACGGCACGCTGACCATCGAAGATGATCACGCCAATATTTGATGCGGCGCAGCAAAGGTTAACGGAAGCTTAACAACGCAGCGCAGCATTCTTCGGCGTCGCAGCAAAACTGCGTTGTTTCGACAACAGTTTTCGACCATCGGCATCTACAAACAGACTAAAATGCCGAGAACTTCTTGCCCGACAAATTTCCGCCCGGTTTTCTGACGAAACGCGCAGTCCCAACACTGATTCCGAATGAATCGCGCCTTCGAGGAAAAGACCATGAGCCAGGACAAGACCACTGCTTCGCACGCCAAGAACGACCTGCACGCGCCGCTGCGCCCGCTCGGTCTGAGGGCTGTTGCCGCTGCCGCCATGATGCTGCAGCGTAAGACCATGAAGCCGGCTTCCTGAGCCTTTACCGACCCTGACCTCGGCGGCAGCAGATCAGAACAGCGAAAGCTGGTTCTGCTGCCCGCGCGGTTCTGATCGTCCAGGCCGCAGTTTCGGCTCGACCGGCTGTTGCAGTTCCGGCCCCATGTTGGCGACCTTGTTGACGAGGTCGGACACCGGGATCATCTCGAAGAGATCATCATCCGCCGGCCTCATCAGGTCGGCGATGTCGCGCGGCTCCTGCGTCTTGCAGTCCAGCCAGCGCTCGAAGTCATGCGGATCGATCACCACCGGCATTCGGTCGTGAATGGTGCCGATCGTGCGGTTGGCGCGGGTTGTCAGGATAGCCGCCGTGTCCACCTCGGAACCGTCGGCGGACGACCACGTCTCCATCAGACCGGCAAAAGCGATGATGCCGCCGCGCTTCGGACGGATCCAGTAGGCCTGCGACGGGCCGCCCTCCTCCTTCGACGGCCGATGCCATTCGTAGAAACCCGATGCCGGAACCAGCACGCGTCTGTGGCGCATGGCGGCGCGGAAGGATGCCTTGCCGATCGCCGTCTCTGCCCGCGCGTTGATGAGCAGCGGAAACTCCTTCGGATCCTTCACCCATCCCGGCAGAAAGCCCCAGCGGGCAAGCACCGCCTGGCGCGCCGGCAAGTTGCTCCCCGGTAGAGGCTTCTCGCCGGCCACGATGAGCAGCACCGGTTGCGTCGGCGCAATGTTGAACCGCTTGGGGAAATCATCGATCGACACGACGCTCAGGAATTCGAGGATCTCCTCGGGCGTCGCGGTCAGGGAGTAGCGTCCACACATGCGGATGTGATCGCACCGCCGGGCGTAAGGGTCAAGCGCCGGCCCGGGGGCCGAAGAAGATGACCGCGCAGCCGGCAAGGCACAGCGCACCGCCGGCAAGATCGAACCGGTCCGGCATGCGGCCCTCGACCGTGAACAGCCAGAGGAGCGAGGATGCGACATAGATGCCGCCATAGGCGGCGAAGGTACGACCCGCGGCGGCGCTGTCGACCAGCGCAAGCAAAAGCGCAAAGACGATGAGGGAGCCGGTGCCGTGCAGCAGCCACCAGGCGGACTTGTCCAGCCTCCACCACGCCCAGAAGGCGAAGCAGCCGCCGATTTCGGCAAGCGCGGCGGCGATGAACAGCAGAGAGGTCTTCATCCTTCGTTCGTGGCAGAGGCCAACCGCTTGCGCAAGATGGCTGCCCTTGCCAGTGTGCGTCCATGACCTCGCACCTGTCCGAACAACCCACATCATCCACCGCCGCCCGCAGCCGGCCGCATCCCGCCTCCTCCGCGATCCTCGAGAGGGACGGCCGGTATCTGCTGATCCGTCGGCGCAATCCGCCATCGGCGGACATGTTCGCCTTTCCCGGCGGACGCGGAGAACCCGGCGAGACGCCCGCCGAAACGGCGGTGCGCGAGTTTCACGAGGAGACAGGGATCCAGGCGTTCGATCCGCAGCTGTTCGCCACCTATGATCTGGAACACCGAGACGACGAGGGCCGCACGGTGAGCCGCTTCTTCCTCTCCGTTTTCAAGGTCACTGCCGATGCCGCGACGCAGGCGATTGCCGCCGACGATGCCGCCGATGCCGGCTGGTTCACGGTCGACGAGATCCGCGCGCTGCCGGTCCCGTCCAGCGTGCTGGAATGTGCCGAGAGACTGGCGGCAGAACGGGAAGCAGGCTAAAGCTTCCGCGCCTGCCGTCGGCTCAGACGACGGCGGACCACCTCCATTTGCCAAGCCCGATGGTGTCGATGCTTCAAAGTCCTGTCCGTCTCCTCGTCGTCTTCTGCCTTGCGCTGGCAAGCCTTGCCACGCCGGCAGTTGCCCAGAAGAAGGGACAGGAGCCAGTGCCGCCTGTTGCCCCGGCACCGCCGGCCGAGGAGAAGCCCGCGCCCTACGACACCCAGTTGATGCGGCTTGCGGAGGTGCTCGGCTCCGTGCACTACCTGCGCACCCTGTGCGGTGCCGATTCGGCCGACTGGCGCTCCTCGATGCAGACGCTTCTGGATGCCGAGACGCTGAACGAGCCGAAACGCCGGGAACGGCTGACGGCATCGTTCAACCGCGGCTACCGGGCTTTCGCCGCAGTGCATACCACATGCACCACGGCGGCCCGGGTGGCGGAGGAACGCTACCGTAACGAAGGTGCAACACTGGCCGGTGAAATTGCCGCCCGCTATGGAAATTAGACCTTTATTAACCTCTTTCACGCCGCGCACGTGTCGTTTTGATAAAAGGCTGCTAGTGTTGTTAACGTGCCGGTAAGATAGCCAACCGTTGCAAGAGGAATTGAAATGCAGACTGCGCGCAACGACATCGACGACATGATTGTGCACGAGAAGATGCAGGCGGCGCTCGAATATCAGAACGAAGCCTGGGCTGACGGACGTGCCGACGGCATCGAAGCCGAGATCATCGCTGACGCCGCTATCGCGCTGGCGATGCGTGAAACCATCCGCCTGCATGGCGAGGACGGCGCCGAAGCCATGCTCGAATCTCTGCGTGCCCGCATGCTGGCAGGCGAGTTTTCCCCCGAGCGCATCGTCCAGTAAGAGCCGAGGCCTTCCCATGATGGCGAATGCGCCGACGTCGATTCGCAGCTTTGTTCGCCATGGACTGGTCGCCTGCGGTCTTGCTTTCACGACGCTTACGGCTGCAGGAAGCCTTCCGGCACTGGCGCTGTCGGGCACCACGGCGCAGTCGGCCGAGCCTGCCCCACAAACCACTCCTCCGGCGACCGGCCTGCCGCTTCCCGATCCGATGATGAAGCAGAGCCAGGCACCCGCCACCACGCCATCCGCGGGCGAGGCTCCGGCTGCCGGAGCGCCTGCAGCAGCCACACCGAAGATCGACATCCTGCACGACCTGAGCAAGCTGCCGGAGGCGGTGCAGAAGACCCGCCAGGCGCTGGCCGAAGCGGCTGCCTCCGGCGACATCGAGCGGCTTCGTCCGCTGATGAGTTTTGATGCCGACGTGATGCAGCAGTTGCAGGCGGACGGTGGCGATCCGGTAGAGGCGTTCAAGAGCCTTTCGGGCGATCCGGACGGCCTCGAAATCCTGGCGATCATCCTCGATGTGCTGCAGACGGGCGCCGCGCATGTGGGCGTCGGCACGGCCGACGAGATGTATGTCTGGCCCTATTTCGTCGGCAAGCCGGTCACTGGCTTGAGCGCTCCGGAACGTGTCGAGCTTCTGCGTCTCATCACCGCCGGCGATCTGGTGGCGATGGAAGAGACCAACAATTATAATTTCTACCGTCTCGGCATCACTCCCGACGGCCGCTGGCGGCTGTTTGCCGGCGGCGACTGACATCGCCCGCCCGGCGCTTGCCTTGGCCCGCGCCGGCGCCTATGTCTGGATCAGAACCGGACGTTGACCCCCATGCCATCCGCCTATCTTCCCGACCGCAGCCTGATCCTGATTGCCGGCGCCGAAGCGCACAGCTTCCTGCAGGGCATCCTCACCACCGACGTCGATGCGCTGGTGCCCGGCGAAAGCCGTCCCGGTGCCCTGTTGACGCCGCAGGGCAAGATCCTCTTCGACTTCAACCTCTGGCGCGACGGCGAAGGTTTCCAGCTGGAATGCGACGCCGAGCACCGCGATGCGCTGATCCGCCGGCTCACCATGTACAAGCTGCGCGCGGCGGTGACGCTTGCGCCGGGCGGCACCGGCGTGACGGTGATCTGGGGCGACGGGGCCAAGGAAGCCGAGGGCATCATCGACGGCGCCTTCGACAAGGCCGGCATACTTCTCAAGCGCCAGCCCGGCAGTCTCGCAGTCTCCGACGGCAGCCAAGCCTATGACGCCCTGCGCATCGAGGCGGGCCTTGCGCTTTCGGGCCGCGACTTCGCGCTTCAGGACGCGTTTCCCCACGATGTGCTGCTGGATCTCGACGGTGGGCTGTCCTTCCGCAAGGGCTGCTATGTCGGCCAAGAGGTCGTATCGCGCATGCAGCATCGCGGCACCGCGCGTCGCCGCGTGGCGCAGGTGACCGGTGACACGGATCTGCCGCCTTCCGGCACCGAACTCATGGCCGGCGGCAAGCCGGTCGGCACGCTCGGCACGGTGGTCGGTTCCCGCGGGCTTGCCATCGTCCGCACCGACCGCGTCGGTGCCGCCACCGCCGCCAACCTGCCGATCCTGGCAGGTGAGACGCTGGTGACGCTGGCACTGCCGCAGTGGTCGGGCCTCACGTTTCCGATCGAGGCGAGCGAGGCCGAGCAGTGACGACCCCTGCTTCGGCCCGCGCATGGCAGCGGATGCTTTCCGGCCGGCGGCTCGATCTGCTCGACCCCTCGCCGCTCGACGTCGAGATCTCCGACATTGCCCATGGGCTGGCGCGCGTCGCGCGCTGGAACGGCCAGACGCGCGGCGACCATGCCTTTTCCGTCGCCCAGCACAGCCTGGTGGTGGAGGAGATCTTCCGGCTTTCGGTGCCCGGTGCTCCGGCCGGCGATCTGCTGATGACGCTGCTGCACGATGCGCCCGAATACGTCATCGGCGACATGATCTCGCCGTTCAAGGCAGTCGTCGGCGGCGGCTACAAGGGTGTCGAGAAGCGGCTGGAAGCGGCGGTTCACCTGCGCTTCGGTCTTCCGCCGCATCCGACCAAGGAGTTGAAGGCGCGCATAAAGAAGGCGGACACGGTGGCCGCCTTCTTCGAGGCAACAGAACTTGCCGGCTTCACCGCCCCCGAGGCCCGCAAGTTCTTCGGCCTGCCGCGCAACATTACCTGCGACATGCTGCCGATGCAGCCGATGGCGGCCGTCGAGGCACAGCAGCGGTTTCTCGATCGATTCCAGGCGCTGGAAGAAGCGCGGCGCGTGGAAGGTTTGCGATGACCGGCATCGTCGTCTGCCCGCTTGCCAGCATCGCCGAGCTCGCCGTTCGCCACCGGGCCCGCGAGATGGTGAGCCTGGTGGCCGCCAACCAGGATTTCCACCGACCCGGCGTCATCCGCGCCGAGCGCCACCTGAAGCTTGCGATGAACGACATCGTGTTCGCCGGCACCGGCGACCTGGTGGCCCCGAGCGAAGGCCATGTCGACGACTTGATCGCCTTTGCCCGTGGCTGGGACCGCACGGCCCCTATCGTCATCCACTGCTGGATGGGAGTTTCGCGGTCGCCGGCTGCAGCGCTGATCGCGGCACTTGCCGTCGACCCCGACGAGGATGACTTCGCGCTTGCCCGGCGGCTGCGGCAGGTCGCGCCACATGCAACGCCGAACAGCCGGCTGATCGACATCGGCGATCGCGCCCTGAAGCGCGAAGGGCGGCTGGTGGCTGCGATCAAGGCCATCGGCCGCGGCAGCGAGACCGACGGCCGGGCGTCGTTCTTCCTGCCGCTTACCGGCTAGGACACGCTGCAGATCGGACGATGCGGAGGCGAGCCGGCTATCCGTGCATCGCCGCGCCCTTGGTGATCTTGTCGACGATCTTGCGGTCGGCGCGCAGGGCAATGCCGACGAAGTTCGCATCGTCCGGCTTGGAGCGAGCAAAAACATCGCGGTTGGCAGCGTCATGGCCGGTCGCGAACATCTCCTCAATATAGGCGGAGGTGATCACCTGCCGCTCCAGCGCCCGCTTCTGGATCGTCCGCAAGGTTTCCTGATCCGCGACGAGGACCACCATCGGCTGGATGGTCATTGGGTTGTAGACATTGCCGGCCGCATCCCGATACGCTTCGCCGATGATATCCGGCGCATGGCCAACGATGCCGCTCGTCAGGAAGGCCGTGACGTTGAGCTTCTGCCAGTCGGCGAGATCGTCGCGGACAACAATTGCAATCTTGGTCTGGAACATGCGGGACAACTCCGTTCAAGGCATCGAGAGAGGCGAACTCCTAGCGCCCGATCCGCATCGCGGTCTTGAACGTTCGTGCACGGACGACAACGGCGACGGCATGCGGATATCGAACTCGGCGCGCGGCATCGAACGCATCGAGGCCCGCTTTCACGGCAACGGCTTTTCACCGCACCGCCATGACACCTACGCTCTCGGGCTGACGCTGCACGGCATCCAGACGTTCCACTATCGCGGAACCTCGCACTTCAGCCGCCCTGGCAACGTCATCATCCTGCATCCGGACGAGGTGCATGACGGGGCAGCCGGGACAGATCTCGGGCTGATCTACCGGATGATCTACCTGCCGCCACAACTGCTCGCCGCCGTCGGCGACTACCGCCATGCACTGCCCTTTGCTCCTGATCCCGTGACGGCCGATGCGACACTGTGGCAGGCGCTGGCGGAGGTTCTCGACGATCTCGAACACGCGCCGAGCGAACTGCTGCTCGACGACGTGGTCTTACGCGTTTCCGATGCGCTCAACCGACACGCCGGCGGACCAACCGCCGCGGTGGCGACGCCGGCGCGGGTTGCCGTCATGCGGACAGTCGATTTCCTGGAAAGCCATTACAACGACAGTATCGGATCGGAGGACCTGGAGGCGGTGAGCGGGCTGAGCCGCTTCGAGCTTGCCCGGCAGTTCCGCCGGCTGATGGGCACGAGCCCGCACCGATACATGGTCCTGCGCCGGCTGGACCAGGCGAAACAGCTTCTGTCGACGGGTGTTGGCCTGGCAGATGCGGCGGCTGCCGCCGGATTTGCCGACCAGCCGCATTTCACCCGCCACTTTCGCAAGACCTTCGGCATGACGCCCGGCCGATGGCTGGCGCTGAGGAGCGGCGGCAAATGAGCCGCTAGTGCAGCGTCTCGATTCGGGTCTGCCTCAAGTTGAAGCGGACCGGCCTATTCCGCCTCAAATCCCCTTGACCGCTCTCGCTGCCGCGCCAGTTAGCCTTCTCAACCGGACAGGACCAAGGAGAGATTGGCAGTATGGATGAAGCATCCCAGTTCGTGATCGCCACGCGCGCGGCGCTGACGCAGCTTTCGGCGCTTGCCGTACAGTATTCGTTCTCCGTGGTCGGCGCGATCATCCTGCTCTGCCTCGGCTGGCTTGCATCGGGCATGATCAGCCGCTGGGCCCGAGAGGGACTTGGCCGGATCCACGGCATCGATGCGACGCTGGCGCAGTTCTTCTCCAACGTCATCCGCTACGCCATCCTGGTGCTGGTCATCGTCATGGTGCTCGGACAGTTCGGAGTGCAGACCGCGTCGGTGCTCGCAGCGCTTGGCGCCATCGGTCTGGCTGTCGGTCTGGCACTGCAGGGCACGCTGCAGAACATCGCCGCCGGCATCATGCTGCTCGTTCTTCGGCCGTTTCGCGTCGGTGAGACGATCGAGACCAACAACGTCAGCGGCACCGTCGTCGATGTCGGGCTTTTCGCGACCGAGCTGAAGACCGCCGATGGCGTGTACCGGCTGGCGCCGAACCAGACGCTGTGGAACGTGCCAATCACCAATTACAGCCGCCACGACAGCCGGCGCAACGAGATCACCGTCACGACCGACAGCAAGATCGGCATCGAGAAGGCGCAGGAACTGCTGCTGGGAATCGCTGCCGCCGATCAGCGGGTCCTGCAGTCGCCCGCACCGACGACGTATGTGGCCGAGTTCAGCGATTCCTCGGCGAAGGTGACGCTGCGCTACTGGGCAAGAAGCCGCGAATGGGGACCGGTGCGGCGCGATCTTGCGAAGGCGGTCAAGCTGCAGTTCGACCGGCAGCGCGCCGAGGCTGACGCCGCCAAGGTCGCGGACTAGGCGCCTCGCGCCCTCTAGTCCCTCAGTTGGCCATCGTCGAGCGGTGCGCCCAGCCGGTCATCCGCCGCTCGATCCACGCCATCAGCGCGTACATGGCGATGCCTTCAATGGCCAGCATCAGCAGGCCGGCGAACACCAGCGGCACGTTGAACTGGCTTTGCGCCGAGCTCATCATGTTGCCGAGGCCGTAGTTGGAGGCGACGGTTTCCGAGACGACAGAGCCGACGAAGGCGAGCGTGATGGCGATCTTCAGGGAGCCGAAGAAATACGGCATCGAGCGCGGGATGCCGACCTTCAGCATGATGTCCATCTTGCGTGCCCCCAGCGCCCGCAGCACGTCCTCCGTCTCCGGCTCGATGGTGGCAAGCCCGGTGGCGACGTTGACTACGATCGGGAAGAACGAGATCAGGAAGGCGGTCAGCACCGCCGGCACCGTGCCTATGCCGAACCAGATGACAAGGATGGGCACCAGCGCCACCTTGGGGATGGCATTGAAGCCGATCATCAGCGGGTAGAGCCCTGCATAGATCGTCTTCGACCAGCCGATAAACAGGCCGATCCCGAGGCCGGCGACCACAGCGATCGCAAAGCCGACGGTGGTCGTGTAGAGCGTCTGCAGCGAGTTCTTCCAGATCGGCGACCAGTACTGGACGATCGCCTGGAACACCCGCGTCGGAGACGGCAGGATCGTCGCCGGCATGTCGAGCGCCAGCACCAGCACCTCCCAGGCAGCGAACAAAGCGAGCGTGTAGAGCCAGGGCGCCGCGCGGACCCAGTTGATCCGGGATGCCGGCGGCTTCGCCTGCGCGATTTTCACTGGGGCGGCGGTGTCGATCACGGTGCTCATGCGGCTACCCTCGCTTTGGCGATTTCCCCGTGCAGGTCGTGCACCATGTCGTTGAAGGCCGGCTGGTACATGATCTCCAGATCCCGAGGCCGGGCGAAGGGCACCGCATGCTCCCTCAGGATGCGACCCGGCCGTGCCGTCATCACGAAGATCTTGTCGGCGAGGAACACCGCCTCGCGCAGATCGTGGGTGACCAGCACGATGGTGACGCCCTGCGCGGCGTGCAGATCGCGGATGACGCACCACAGTTCTTCGCGGGTGAAGGCATCCAGTGCACCGAAAGGCTCGTCGAGCATCAGCAGGTCGGGCTCGTGGATCAGCGCCCGGCAGAGATTGGCGCGCTGCTGCATGCCGCCCGACAACTGCCACGGAAATTTCGACCCGAAACCCTTGAGGCCGACCGTTTCCAGCAGATGCTCGGCCTTGTCCACATATTCCCGCTTGTTGGCACGCAGCCGGTGGCGATGCCTCTCGACGATCTCCAGCGGCAGGAGAATGTTCTCGAGCGTCGTGCGCCAGGGCAGCATCGTCGGGTTCTGGAAGGCCATGCCGACAATCGAAACAGGCTTGGTGACCTGCTCGCCGGCGACGATAACGACGCCGGCCTGCGGAATGTGCAGACCGGTCACCAGCTTCATCAGCGTCGACTTGCCGCAGCCGGACGGACCGACGACAGCGGCGAACTCGCCTTTGTCGACGCGCATGGTGAGACCGGAGACGGCAAGCGTGCCGTCGGTACCGCCGTAGCGCATGTCGACATTATCGATTGAAACGAGGTGGGACATCAGTTCTCCGTTCAGTCTCATGCAGGCCCAAAGACCCCCTCTGGCCTGCCGGCCATCTCCCCCACAAGGGGGGAGAAGACCCGGGGCACCCGCCTGACCTGCTCCGCGCAGTTCGCGCTCGATATGCCTAAGCCCGTGCGGCAGGTTAAGCCCCTCCCCCTTGTGGGGAGGGGTTTGGGGCGGGGTTTTCAGTTTAAGGCAGCATGCGCGCCGACTTCTCCAGCAGGTAGCTGGCGTCGAAGACGTCCTGCGCCTTCACATTGCCCTTCAGGCCCATCGAGACCTTGAGCGTTTCGATCGAGGCGCCGAGGCGGTCCATGTCGACACCGCCAAAACCGTTCTCGACGACGTAAGGCGTCTTGATGTTCATGGAATTTGCCATGTTGAGGCGCTCGAGCTCGATTGCGCTATCGAGCGTTTCGTTGCGCTTGAGGACGGCTTCCACGCCCTCTTCCGGGTTGGCAATCGCGTCGGCAAAACCCTTGGCGAGCGCCTTGACGAAGCCCTTCACCGCCTCTGGGTTCTTCTCCGCAAAATCCTCGTTCACCAGAACGGCGTTGCCGTAGAGATTGAGGCCGTGCTCGGCCATCAGGATCGTGGCGATATCCTCGTCCTTGATGCCCTGCTTTTTCAGGTTGAGAATGACAGAGAAGGCAAAGCCGAAGACGGCATCGACATCACCCTTGGCCAGCATCGGCTCGCGCACCGGGAAGCCGATGGATTCGATGGTGATCTTGCTGTCGTCGATCTTGGCGACCTGCTTGAAGGCCTTCCACTGGGCGAAGGCGCCATCCGGCGGCGGCGCGCCAAGCTTCTTGCCCTCCAGCGACTTGGGATCTTCGGTGATGCCGAGCGACTTGCGGCCGACGACCGCGAAGGTCGGGCGCTCGTAGATCATCATGACCGACTTGACCTTCTGGCTCGGATCCTCGTCGAGGAACTTGATCACCGAGTTGATGTCGCCGAACCCCATCTGGTAGGCGCCGGTCGCGACGCGCGGGATCGCCTCGACAGAACCGTTGCCGCTGTCGATCGTGACGTCGAGGCCCTCTGCCTTGAAGTAGCCCTTGTCGAGCGCCAGCAGGAAGCCGGCGGCAGGTCCTTCGAACTTCCAGTCGAGGGTGAATTTGACCGCCGTATCGGCAAAGGCCGGTGCGGAAAGACCGGTTGATATCACAAGCGCGGCTACGGCCGGCAGCTTGCTGAAGAGGCGGCGAGTGAACATGGTATCGAATTCCCCCTTGGAACGTCCTGAACTGTCGCTATCAAAATCGATTCCTAACCCGCGACGCAACCTGAAAATGCCCATTATCTAATCATTTTGACGTTACGTCTTATTTATGTGCAAATGCTCCTCAGGAGGCTGGCAAGTGCAAAGAATTTGAACAGCAGCGGTTGTGGGGTCTGATCTGGAACAGCGAATTTTCTTTCGCAGCCGCAGGGCGATATAAGCGGACTGCTGAACCATGGCGGGGCTTTGATGCTGGAACTCCTTCTTCTCGTTTTGCTTTTCGCGCTGCTGATCTGGCATCGCCGTCTGTCGCAGAGGTTGCGGACGCTGGAGACACAGGTGGCCGCTCTGACGACCGCCGTCGCCTCCGGTTCCATCGCAGGACCGTCCATCGATGAGACAGCGGACGGTTCGGCGACGCTGGCGACAACCGACGCAGCATCCGCGGACATGGTGGAGCCATCCGCCGATATCGAGGCGGCGCGCGAGAGAGTGCCGGATGAGGTTGACGAGGCGCCGGCGCCCGCACCCGCGCCCGCACCACCGCGCCAGAGCTTCGAGAGCCGGTTCGGCGCACGCTGGCCGGTCTGGGTCGGCGGGTTGGCGCTGGCGCTCGGCGGCATCTTCCTGGTCCGCTACTCGATCGACAGCGGGTTGCTGGGCCCGGCCGCACGGCTCGGACTCGCCGCCGTGTTCGGATTGCTGCTGGCGGCAACCGGTGAGTTCATGCGACGCGGTGGCGGGCTGCCGCGCCTGCCATCGGCCTATTCGCACGCGATGATCCCCGGCGTGCTGACGGCCGCGGCGAGCGCGACGCTGCTGGCGACCATCTATACCGCCTATGCGGTCTACGGCTTCCTCGGATCGGCGCCGACGTTCGCGATGCTCGCCATCGTCTCGCTGACGACGCTTCTCCTGTCGCTGTTGCATGGACAGGCGCTTGCAGGGCTCGGTCTCGCCGCCTCGCTCGTCACGCCGGCGCTGGTTGCTTCCACCTCGCCCAATATCAGCTTTCTGTTCGGCTTCCTGTCGCTTGCCTGGCTTGCCGCCGATGCGGCGGCACGCATTCGCCGCTGGCGGCTGCTTCCAGTGCTCGCCAACCTGGGGCTGGCGCTCTGGGTCCTGGTCTATGCCGTCAACGCGGAGATTCTCGATCCCGTGCCCGCCGGCTGGGCGCTTCTGGTAATGGTCGCCGGCACCGCATTCCTCTGGCCGGGACGCCTGTTCGAGGTGGCGGCGGAGGAGCCCGAGGCAGACGGCGGGATCTGGCGGCGGACGCGGCGGCTCATCGGCCGGCGGCCACGGTCGATCATGCTGTCGGTATCGCTCTCAGTCTTCCTGCCGTTGCTGATGCTGATGGCCGTGGATGCCCCGTCCGCTACACATCCGGTACTGATCCTGGTGGCGGTGGCGGGCGCACTGGCCGGCCTCGGCGCCGGTCGCCGCGCCGGTCTGCTGCCGGCAACCTTTGCCGCACTGTCCGGCCTCTGCGGCGTGTCGCTGATCGCGATCAAGGATCTCTCGACCTCGATTGCCGATCCCTCAGCGGAGGCCGTTACCGGCTGGCTTGCCGCCATCGGTCCGGAAACCCTCGGCGGCCTGGCGCTCGGGGCGATCTTCACCCTCTGCGGTGTCGGCGTCGCGCGCCGGCGTAGCGCCAGCGATCCGGACTTTGCGGCATTCTGGGCGATCCTTGCTGCAGCGATGCCGGTGACACTGGCGACAATCACCCACCTCAACTACGGAACGCTGGGCGGCGACTGGCTGCACGGGATCTATGGGTTGGCGATCGGCCTCGCCCTGCTGCTGACCGCCGAGCGTATCTCAAAACCGTCCCCAAGCGCTGCCACGGCGAACACGCCCCGCGATCTGCTGCTGCTCGGCGCCTTCGCGGCCTTCGTCTTTGCCCTGCACACGGTGACGCACGGGCTGACGACGACGATCGGGACCGCCCTTATTGGCTTTGCCTTCGTCGGGGCGACGACCGTGCGGCCATGGCGCGGCCTGCCCTGGGCGATGGTCGCAGCCGCGATCGTCGTCGGCCTGCGGATCGCCTGGGAACCGACGATCGTCGGGCCGGATCTCCTCGGCAAGACGCCGGTGTTCAATGCCCTCATCGCCGGCTACGGCATTCCGGCGCTGCTGCTGACGGTGTCGGCGTGGTGGCTGCGGGCGTGGCCCGGACGCCGGGTGCTCAATGCCCTGCAGGGGCTTGCAGCACTTGGCTGCCTGATGACGGTCGCCATCCTCGTTCGCCACGCCATGAACGGCGGCCTGCTCGACGAGCGGGTGCCGACGCTTGCCGAACAGTCGATCTACACGCTGCTGCTGATCGGGCTTTCGGGCATCCTCATGACGCTCGACCTGAAGAGCCCCAGCCGCGCCTTCCGCTACGGCTCGATGCTCGCCGGCGTCATCGCGACGCTCAACGTTCTCAGCCTGCATCTCATCGGGCTCAACCCCTACGCAACCGGCGAAGACATCGGCACCTGGCCGCTCATCAACCTGCTCTTGCCCGGCTACCTGATGCCGGCCCTCGCCTATGCCGGTCTCGCCCTCTACACGCGCGGCAAGCGGCCGATGCCCTATGTCGTCATGCTGGCGCTGGCAGGCGCGGTGCTCGGCTTCGCCTGGGCGACGCTTTCCGTCCGCTGGTTCTGGCAGGGATCGGAGATCAGCGCCTGGAAGGGCTTCCTGCCGGGCGAGACCTACACCTATTCGGTGGTCTGGCTGGCGATCGGCGTCGGCCTGCTTGCGCTCGGCTCCCGACTCGATGCACGCAGTCTGCGTCTCGTTTCGGCGGGACTGGTGCTCGTCTCCGTGCTGAAGGTGTTCCTCGTCGACATGTCGAACCTCGAGGGCATCCTGCGGGCGATCTCGTTCATGGGGCTCGGCGTCGTGCTGATCGGCATCGGCCTCTTCTACCAGCGCATCCTGGCCCGCTCGGTGGCAAGCGCTGAACCGCCAGCCCCCGGAGATGCCTCGTGACCGACACCACCAGCGCCGCTGCCGCCTTTACGCCATTCGAGGACCTGGCCGCTGCCCTCCTGCCGCATGCCGAGGATGCCGGCGACGGCGCCCACGACGTGGCGCATCTGCTGCGGGTATTCCACAATGCCATGCGGTTGCAGGCGGCGGAGGGCGGCGACGCGCAACTGCTGGCGGCTGCGGTGCTGCTCCACGATTGCGTCTCGGTGGAGAAGAATTCGCCGCACCGGGCAGAGGCCTCGCGGCTCGCCGCCGACAAGGCCACGGCAATCCTTGCCGATCTCGGCTGGCAGCCGGAGCGCATCGATGCCGTCGCGCACGCCATTCACGCCCACAGCTATTCGGCCAATGTCGAGCCGGTGACGCTCGAGGCGCGCATCCTGCAGGATGCCGACCGGCTGGATTCGCTCGGCATGATTGGCGTGGCGCGCACCTTCTACATTGCCGGCCGGATGGGCTCAAAGCTCTACCACACAGCCGACCCGCAGGGCATGGATCGGCCGCTGGACGATCGGACCTACGGCCTCGACCACTTCGAGACGAAACTGATGAAGCTGTCGCAGGGCTTCAAGACCGACAGCGGAAAGGCTATGGCAGCCGAGCGGCACCGGCGTCTCGTGCAGTTCCGCGACCTGTTCCTCGACGAGATCTGAAGGATCCGCCCATGCACGTCTCCGCCCTCAACATCTTTCCGCTGAAGAGCGCCCGCGGCATTGCGTTGAACGAGGCCGCAATCGATGGCTGGGGGCTGGCGGACGATCGGCGCTGGATGATCACCGATCCGAGCGGCGGCTTCATCACGCAGCGGGAGCTGCCGGCACTTGCCCGCATCGAGGTCTCGCCACACGCGGAAGGCCTGCGGCTGGCGATGGACGGCAAGAGCGACCTGGATGTCGCCTTTCCCAATGGCGACGGCCGCCTCGAGGTTGAGATCTGGAAATCGCCGGTCAGCGCAGCGCTTGCCGACGACGCCGCGCATACGGTGCTGAGCGACTGGCTTCAGCGCGAGGTGCGGCTCGTTCATTTCGACGCAGATGCCCGTCGGATGGCCAGCACCGACTGGGCTGGACCCGACACGCCGGTGGCCTTTGCCGACGGCTACCAGGTGCTGGTCACCACCACCGGCTCGCTCGGCGCGCTGAATGCCGACATGGCGAAAAACGGCGAAGCGCCGGTCGGCATGGACAGGTTCCGCGCCAATGTCGTCCTCGAGCATGATCAGCCGTGGGCAGAGGATGGCTGGGCATCGATCGAAATCGGCGGTGTGACACTTCATCTGGTCAAGCCCTGCGCGCGCTGCATCATGACGACGCAGGACCAGCTGACCGGATCACGCGAGGGCGCAAGTCCGATGCCGGCGATGGGCCGCATCCGCATGTCGGCGGACCGGCGCGTGCCTGGACCGCTGTTCGGCTGGAATGCCGTGCCGGTCGGAAGCGGCAGGCTGAGCATCGGCCAGCAGGTTCGCGTCGTCGAGCAGCGGCCCGCCTGGGACATCAAGCGTCGCTGACAGCGGATGGCAGCGGGATGTTCCTGACAATGGTCCCGCAGCCAGCAATTCTCTTCCCCTCGTCGCCGGCAGGCGGCGAACTTCTCCTGACATTCGAGCAGCATTCATGACAGCAAGATCCAAAGGCCTCGCCTTCGCCGTTACGGCGGTCATCATCTTTGCGGCGCAGGACGTGGTCTCGAAGTATCTCGGAACACACTACCCGCCGATCTTCATCATCATGATCCGCTACTGGGCGTTCGCCGTCTTCGTGCTGCTGTTGTCGGCCCGCTCGCGCGGCGGCATAGCCGGTGCGGCTCGCACCGCCCGGCCGCTGCTGCAAATCTCCCGCGGTGTCATTCTCGTCGTGCAGATCTGTTTCGCAATCACCTCGTTCGCCGTGGTCGGCCTGTCGCAGACGCAGTCGATCTTTGCCGCCACACCGCTGGTGGTCGCGGCATTGTCCGTGCCGCTGCTCGGCGAGAAAGTCGGCTGGCGGCGCTGGACGGCCATCGGCATCGGCCTATTCGGCGTGCTGATGATCGTCAACCCGGTCCAGGCAAGCTTCGGCCCGACGATCCTGCTGCCGATCGCCGGCTCGGTGATCTTCGCCCTCTATGCCATCACCACCCGGCTGGCGGCGCGGGTCGACAGTTCGACAACCAGCTTCTTCTACACCGGCATCGCCGGCGCCGTCGCCATCACCTTCGTCGGCCCCTTCTACTGGACGTCGCTTGCGCCTGAGGACTGGATCTGGATGGCTGTTCTTTGCCTCACCGGCACGGTCGGCCATTACCTGCTGATCCGCGCCTACGATCTCGTCGACGCCGTCACCGTCCAGCAGATCGGCTATGTGCAGGTGGTTCTCGTCTGCATCCTCGGCGTGCTGATCTACGGCGAGATCCTGACGTTGAACATGATCGCCGGCGCCGCGCTGGTCATCAGCGCCGGCCTGTTCACCATCTGGCGCGAAAGCCGCAAGGCGCGGATGAACGGCCCGTCCCTCCCCGACCAGGAATAGGACCAGGCAAGAAAAAAGCATGTCATGGCTTTCTATTTAAGCGAGCATTAAGGTTAGCGATGCTTGAATGAGACCCAAGAGATACTGACCTCCGTTCACCATGCAGCGGCGGTCGCCACAGTCTCTCCTGCGTTTCGTAAGTGTTTGAGTAGAGCGTATCATGACGAGTATCAGGACCAACGTCGCCTCGATGGCGGCGCTTGCGACGCTGCGCCATATCAGCGACGCCCTTGATCTGACCCGGTCGCGCATGGCAAGCGGCGAGCGGGTCGGTCAATCCTCCGAGAATGCCGCCTACTGGTCGATCGCCGCGACGATGAAATCCGACGACAAGGCTCTCGGAGCCGTGCAGGATGCCCTCAACCTCGGCTCGGCCACCGTCGACGTCGCCTATGAGGGCATGCAGGCTGCGATCTCCGTGACCGACGAGATCAAGGCGAAGCTGGTTTCCGCCAGCCAGCCGGGCGTGGACAAGGACAAGGTCAACAGCGAGATCGAACAGCTGAAAGGGCAGCTGAAATCCATCGCCAGTTCGGCCACCTTCAACGGGGTCAACTGGCTGACCATCACTGATGATTCCGACCAGACGGCGAAACTCGCGGCCTCCTTCTACCGCGACCTCGACGGTGGGGTTTTTCTGGAGACCATCGAGAACCGGTTGTGGACATCCGGCGGGACGATCAGCCCGCTGATCGACAACCGGTCGAACAGCACCACCGGCGACGCCGGCATCCTCACCAGCACGCGGTTCTCGAGCGAGGCCGGAGCTTCGACCACCTACGTTCTGCTGGCAAACGACAGCAATAGCGGCGCAACCGAAGTGTCGATCGGCGCCGGCACGACCTCCGAGCAGCTGACCGACATGATCAAGACGGTCGACGGCATGTTGCAGATGATGGCCGATTCGGGCGCCAACTTCGGCTCGATCCAGGCGCGGATGGAAATCCAGACGGAGTTTACCGCCAAACTCCGCGACTGGATGAGCCGCGGCATCGGTACGCTGGTCGATGCCAACATGAACGAGGAGGCCACCCGGCTGAAGGCGCTGACGACACAGCAGCAGCTGACGCTGCAGGCGCTATCGATCGCCAACAGCCAGCCGCAGTCGCTGCTGACGCTGTTCAACTGAGGCGGGCGGCGAAACCCCTCCCCCGTTATTCAGGCAGCCTGCGATCCATCAGCCAAACTGATGCAAGGGCCAAGAAAACGCACTTGGCTTCCGGGCTGCGGCGGCTATTGTCGGTCAGGATTACGCAAGGGTTCCGACATGACTGCACAAAGCGCCCGCCGCATGCCGTGGCTCATCATCGCCAGCGGCTCGCTGATCGTCATGCTGACGTTCGGGCCGCGCTCGGCGATGGGGTTCTTCCAGCTGCCGATGCTGGCGGATACCGGCTGGGACCGTTCGACCTTCGGCCTTGCCATGGCGCTGCAGAACCTGTTCTGGGGTCTCAGCCAGCCGTTCTTCGGCGCGCTCGCCGATAAATACGGCACCGCTCGGGTGCTGGTGATCTCCGGCCTTCTCTATGCCGCCGGCCTGCTGGTGATGTCGCATGCGGCCGGACCAATGTGGCTGCATGTCGGCGGCGGCATTCTCGTCGGCATGGCGATCGGCGCCGGTTCGTTCAGCGTCGTGCTCTCCGCCTTCGCACGGCACGTGACGCCGCAGCAGCGGTCAATGGCCTTCGGCATCGGCACCGCCGCCGGTTCGGCGGGCATGTTCCTGTTTGCGCCGATCAGCCAGACGCTGATCACCCAATATGGCTGGTCGGACAGCCTGGTGATCATGGGCGTGATGATGCTGATCGTGCCGCTTCTGGCGTTCCCGCTGCGCGGCAACTCGTCGTCCGGCACGCAGAGCCAGGCGCAGTTCCAGCAAAGTATCGGCGAGGCGCTGAACGAGGCCTTCCGGCATCGCAGCTACCTGCTCCTGGTCAGCGGCTTCTTCGTCTGCGGCTTCCAGGTGGCGTTCATCACCGCGCATTTCCCCGCCTATCTCGGCGACATCGGCATAGACGCCCGCTACGCCGTTATCGCCATGGCCTGCATCGGCTTCTTCAACATTGCCGGGTCGCTGGCAGCCGGCGTTATCGGCCAACGCTATTCGAAGCCGTATTTTCTTGCCTACATCTATATCGGCCGCTCGATCGCAGTGACGGCCTTCCTGCTGCTGCCGCAGACGCCGTTCTCGGTCATCGTCTTTGCCATCGTCATGGGGCTGCTGTGGCTGTCGACCGTGCCGCCGACGAATGCACTGGTGGCGATCATGTTCGGCACCCGCCATCTCGGCCTGCTGGGCGGCATGGTGTTCCTGTCCCACCAGATCGGCTCGTTCCTCGGCGTCTGGCTGGGTGGCTTCCTCTACGACCGGTTCGGCTCCTATGACGCGGTCTGGTGGCTCGGCGTGGTGCTCGGCCTGTTTGCCGCAGCCGTGCACCTGCCGATCCGCGAGCGCCCCGTCGACCGGCCGATTGCCGTAGCTGCATAGAGGCTGCTAAGCACCGGTTTCCGGAGACTTGTCCTCCAGCCTGACCAGCGCCTTCAGCGCCGCCTGGACGAAACCGTCGCGGGCTGTGTTCTGCTGCAGCCCGCGCGGCTCGTAGACATGCCGGTGCAGGAAGAAGCCGCTCAGCCGAAAGGCCGCCAACAGGCTGTCGGGATCGTTGCTGCGGCTGCCTTCCGGGCGCAGGAAGAGCGGTAGCGTCAGAAGCCGGTCCGCATAGGCCGCGCCGGCGTCGCGCGAGACGGCCCGGCCGCTCTTCGGCGACACATAGATGAGATCCTGGCGCTCGCCGGTCGCCGCACATTCGCTGAGGTCGAGACCGAAGCCCAGGTCGTTGAGGACCGCCAGCTCGAAGCGCACGAACAGTTCGCCAGCCCCCACCGGGTCGTCCATGTGATCGAGGATGACGTCGAGCGCTTCGTAGAGATGCGGATGCGGATCCCGCTCCGGCAGCAGCCGCAGTAGCGCCCCCATCGCCTGCACCCCATAGACCGCCGTGGCGCTTTCCATCAGCCGGGCGGCGCGCAGGTGGATCGGCTCGAGCTTGAAGTCGCCGAGATGTTCGTCCAGGCGTGCGCGCCAAACGGCATCGACGCGGTTTCCGGGCTGCAGCACCGGCTGCATCGTGCGTGATCGGCCGCCACGAACGAGGCCCATGTGGCGGCCGCGCTCGCGGGTCATCAGCTCCGCCACGACGCTGGTTTCCCCATGCCGGCGAACCCCTATGACGATGCCTTCATCCTGCCACTGCATGCTGCCGGCTCATCCTTTGCTTTCGATTCAACAATAGCCGGTAAGCCGCTCCGACTGAATCGCTTTCTGCACTCGCCGAACGACCGGGAGCACAGCGGGCGATGGAACAAAAATCGAAGTCGCGGGTTGCTGGGCACAGACAATCTCTGGAGAACCCATGCGCCACGCTGCCTATGCTACCGCCCTCATCGCCCTGCCGATGCTGTTTGCCAGCCCGGTCACCGCATCGGCGCAATCTGCCGGCCTCGACCAGGCCTGCGTCGCCGTCGCCAAGAACTTCCTGCTGGCCCCGGTGCTGACCACCGGCGTGGTCCAGTCCTTCCCGGAATTGCAGCCGCCAGGCGCCCGCCTCACCTATTCGACGCGCGCCAAGCCGGAGCCTTCGGATTTCACCAGCGAGATCAACTGCGAGTTCGAGAAGGCCCAGGCACCGTTCGGCCTGACGCGCTTCTGCATTTCCAACACCTGCTATTCGGCTTCCGAACAGGATGAGGAACGCCAGCGCCGCTACCGCGAGGTCAAGGCGCTGATGGATCGCCAGCAGAAATAAGCGGTTCGCCGCTCAGCCTTTCGGGAATTCCAGGCCCATCTCGCGGAACCTCTCGGGATCGTCGCCCCAGTTCTCGCGCACCTTGACGAACAGGAACAGGTGTACGGGCTGGTCGAGAATTTCCGACAATTCCTTACGCGAGGCGGTCGAGATCGACTTGATCGCCTCGCCGCCCTTGCCAAGCGCAATCTTCTTTTGGCTGTCGCGCTCGACGTAGATGACCTGCTCGATGCGCACCGAGCCGTCCTTGCGCTCTTCCCATTGTTCCGTCTCGACATGCGACGAATACGGAAGCTCCTGATGCAGGCGCAGGAACAGCTTTTCACGGGTAATCTCGGCCGCCAGCTGTCGCATGGGCAGGTCTGAAATCTGGTCTTCCGGGTAGTACCACGGACCTTCCGGCAGCTTTGCCGACAGATGCGCGATGAGGTCATCGCAGCCGGAACCGGTGGTGGCCGAGATCATGAAGGTATCATCGAACGTGACGACCTCGTTGGCTGCAGAGGCGAGCTTCAGCAGATCCTCGCGCTTCACCTGGTCTATCTTGTTGAGCACCAGGATCTTCGGCTGGCGAACCTCCTTCAGCCCCTCGAGAATGGCTTGCGCATCGCCGCGCAGACCGCGCTCGCTGTCGACCAGCATAACGATCAGATCAGCATCCTTGGCGCCGCCCCAGGCGGAGGTGACCATTGCCCGGTCCAGCCGGCGACGCGGCTTGAAGATACCCGGCGTATCCATGAAGACGATCTGCGTGCGGTCGTGGATGGCGATGCCGCGGACGATGGCGCGCGTCGTCTGCACCTTGTGGCTGACGATCGACACCTTGGCGCCGACGAGCCGGTTGAGGAGGGTCGACTTGCCGGCATTGGTGGCGCCAATCAGCGCAACGAAGCCCGACCGGGTCGGAGTGGTCGGCGCCTCGGGCAGGCCGGTCATGTTGTCTTCTTCGGTCATAGCGTCCTTAGCCTTCGTCGGCGGGCTTTTGCCACACGCCTTCACGTTCGAGCATCTTGGTTGCGGCCACCTGCTCGGCGGCACGTTTGGAGCGGTCGACACCGGTCTCCGGGGCCACGCCCTTCACCTCCACCGTCACGGTGAAGCGCGGATCATGATCCGGCCCCGAACGATCGTCGACGCGGTAGACGGGCGTCAGCCCGGAGCGGGCATGCGACCATTCCTGCAGTTCGGTCTTGGCGTCGCGGCGGGCAGCATCGGCGGCCGTCGCCCGCTTTTCCCAGTAGCGCAGGATGAAGCGACGCGCCGCTTCCAGGCCTGCATCCAGATAGATAGCAGCAATCAGGCTTTCGACAACGTCGGCGCGGACGTTCATCATCCGCTTGCCGGTGAGCTTCTTCACATCGGCGCCGGTGCGGATGAACTGGTGCAGGCCAAGCTCGTCGGCGACGCTGGCGCAGCTATCGGCGCTGACGAGTTGATTGAGGCGCACCGAGAGCTCGCCCTCGTCGGCAGTGCGGAAGGTACTGAACAGCAGTTCGGCGACGCAGAGGCCGAGCACCCGGTCTCCGAGAAACTCCAGGCGCTCGTAATTGCCGGATTTGGCGGTGCCGGTGCTTGCGTGGGTAAGCGCCCGGTCAAGCCATTGCTTGTCGGCAAACGCGTGCCCGAGAACCGTTTCCAGTTTTGCCCGCTGGTCTGCCGACAGCGTTGGTGCCTTCATCAATCGACCACCTTGAACAGACGCTCCCAGCGCATGTTGGACGGCCACTTCCAGATCTCGCGGAACGAGGTGTCGTTGCCGAGCGAGAAGAAGATGACGCTGGCGCGCCCGACGAGGTTTTCGGTGGGCACGTAGCCAACGTCGAAGCGGCTATCCAGGGAGTTGTCGCGGTTGTCGCCCATGAAGAAGTAATGACCTTCCGGCACGACGAACTCGCGGGTGTTGTCGCCGCGCGAATTGGGCGACTGGTCGAGCGTCGTGTAGGACTTGCCGTTGTCGAGGGTTTCGCGGAATACCGGAACGTCCGAGCCCGGATCGAGGCGGTAATCGGAGGTGAAGGTGCCATCAGGCATCTTCGGAACCGGCTGGCCGTTGACCTGCAGCACGCCGTCGATCATCTGTACGCGGTCGCCCGGCAGACCGATCAGGCGCTTGATGTAGTCGACGTCGGGATCCGTCGGCAGGCGGAAGACGATGACATCGCCACGCTTCGGCTCGGAAAACTCCAGCACGCGGCCGGAGAACAGGTCCGGCGAGAACGGCAGCGAGTACTTCGAGTAGCCATAGGCGAACTTGTTGACGAAGATGTAGTCGCCGACCAGCAGCGTCGGCATCATCGAGCCGGAAGGAATGGTGAAGGGCTGAAACAAGACCGTGCGGATGACCATCGCCAGCAGCAGTGCCTGGATGATGACCTTGATGTTTTCCCAGAGGGCGTTCGGCTTCTTTTCAACTTTTTCAGACACGTGCACGTCTTTCGTTTGCAGCGATTTGCGCTTCTCTAAACCCTTCACCCCGTGCGGGCAATGGCATCAATCGCCAGGTGACGGCGACAGCGCTGCGGCAGGTCGGGCCTCGATGATGACGAAGGCCTGCGCATACGGGAATTCATCGGTGATGGTGAGGTGGATGACGGCGACGTGGCCCGGCGGCGTCAGTCCCGCGAGGCGATCGCCGGCGCCGCCGGTCAGTGCCATCGTTGGCTTGCCGCTCGGCAGGTTGACGACGCCCATGTCCTTCCAGAACACGCCCTGCGCCAGACCGGTGCCGAGCGCCTTCGAACAGGCTTCCTTGGCTGCAAACCGTTTCGCGTAGGAGGCGGCGCGCATCTTGCGGCCATCGGACTTGCGGCGTTCGATTTCGGTGAAACAGCGATGCGTGAACCGATCGCCAAAACGCTCAATCGACCTCTCGACGCGTCGAATGTCGATGAGGTCGCTGCCCATGCCGATGATCATGCGGTTCCTTTCGCCTGCCTGTCGAGCTTTTCTGCCAGACGGCGATGCGAATGTCGACCAGAAGCACCGGGTGCGGCCCGCAGCCGCAGGCCTTGGACGGAATGGTGCCGGGCACCTGCCTCGGCGTCGCAGTCGGATGGGTCAGCCCAGAACAACTGACGTCGGCGGACGCCAGGGGATCAGTTCGAAAGCAGGAACCGACCAGCCATGCGACAAGCGCATGGAAGATATGCAGGCCTGCGCAACGCAGGCGGACCGGCTTCGGACGGTGAAGCCGGCGGTAGAACTCTGGATCAGAGACCCTTGCGGAACATTCCGCGGTCGATCTGGCGCATGCGGTATTCGAGTTCGATCGCGTCGTGCGACTCGTTGAGGTAGGCCATTTCGCGTTCCTGGACGGACGGGGCACGAAGGGCGCGGGCGAACTGCTTCAGCGGCTTGAACATGATTTGCTCCTTATGATGTTGGACAGAACATAAGGGTTCCCACCGCACTCCACCATCGCCAGCTTCCACCGGCAGCCCTGCGTCAGACGCATAACAGCGGGGAGCAGGCGCAGGCCGCCTGCTCAATTGGCAATCAATCGTAGACGCGCTTGACGGTCGAGATGCAGTCGAGGTCCTTCAACTGGGCCAGCAACTGGTTCAGCTGGCGCAGGTCCCAGACCTCGACTTCGAGCGACAGTTCGGAGAAGTCCGTGGCGACGCGTCCCATCGTCATCCGGCGAATGTTGATGTCGAGCCGCGCGATCGTCTGCGCCACCGTCGCCAGCGTTCCCGGCTCGTTCAGCGCGTTGATATTGAGCTTGGCGGTGAAGCGCGACTTGTTGGCCTCATCGAGATCCCAGCGCACGTCGATCCAGCGTTCGGGCTGGTCGTCGAACTTCTGCAGGGCCGAGGCCTGTATCGGGTAGATGGTGATGCCCTTGCCGTCTTCCATGATGCCGACGATCCGATCGCCAGGCACCGCACCGGCCGGCGCGAAACGGACCTCGGTGGAGCCTGCAAGGCCGCGGATCGGCAGCGGATCGAGCCCGCCGCCCGGCACCTCTTCGCCCGGCTTGCCAATGTCCTTGACGGTCCGGTCGCCGCCCGGCAGGCGGAACATCATGCCGCTTGCCGTCTGCACGTTGAACCAGCCCTGGTCGGCGGCGGGCTTGATGGTCGTCCGGTCGTCCTTGAAGTCGGGGAACACCGCCCGCAGCACGTCGAGCGACGACAGCTCGCCACGTCCGACGGCTGCGATCGCATCCTCGACATCCTTCTGGGCAAGCCGGTAGAGTGCCGGCTTCAGCGCCTCGCGGGAGAATTCCTTGCCGGCGCGCTCGAAGGTGCGCTCCAGGATACGGTGGCCAAGGCCGGCATACTGCTTGCGGATCGCCATGCGCGTAGCGCGGCGGATGGCGGCACGCGCCTTGCCGGTGACGACAATTTCTTCCCAGGCGGCCGGCGGCACCTGCACGCCGGAGCGGATGATCTCCACCTCGTCGCCGTTGTTGAGGCGCGTCACTAGCGGCA
Organism: Rhizobium sp. SAFR-030; assembly: GCF_059415005.1. NCBI lineage: Bacteria > Pseudomonadati > Pseudomonadota > Alphaproteobacteria > Hyphomicrobiales > Rhizobiaceae > Rhizobium > Rhizobium sp. SAFR-030. The sequence continues at coordinate 501,589 of NZ_JBPFDO010000001.1, forward strand.
TGATGCGGCCGTTGATCTTGGCGCCGACGGTCGTGTCGCCGATATTGGTGTGCACCGCATAGGCAAAATCGATCGGGGTTGCGCCGCGCGGCAGCGCGATGAGCTTGCCCTTCGGCGTGAAGCAGAACACTTGGTCCTGGAACAGCTCGAGCTTGGTGTGCTCGAGGAATTCCTCTGGGTTGTCGCCTTCCGACAGCGACTCGATCGTGTGGCGGAGCCAGGAATAGGCATTGCTGTCGCGCGACAGCAGTTCGCCAGGCTCGCCGTTCTCGCCGTCCTTGTAGAGACTGTGGGCGGCGATGCCGAATTCGGCAATCTCGTGCATGCGCTTGGTGCGGATCTGCAGCTCGATGCGCTGCCGCGACGGACCGATGATCGTCGTGTGGATCGACCGGTAGTCGTTCTGCTTCGGTGTCGAGATGTAATCCTTGAAGCGGCCGGGGACGACGCGCCAGCGCGTGTGGACGATGCCGAGCGCCCGATAGCAGGCCGGCACGTCATCGACCACCAGACGGAAGCCGTAGACATCCGACAGCTGTTCGAACGACAGGGACTTCGACTGCATCTTGCGGAAGACCGAATAGGGCTTCTTCTGGCGCCCCTTGACGGTGGTGTTGAGCAGGCCGTTGGCGATCAACAGGTCGCGCAACTCGTCCTCGATCTTGGTGATCAGTCCCTCGTTTCGCGCCGACAGTTCCGACAGACGGTGCGTGACGGTCTCGTAGGCTTCCGGATTGAGGTAGCGGAAGGACAGATCCTCCAGCTCGTCTCGCATGTCCTGCATGCCCATGCGGCCGGCAAGCGGCGCATAGATATCCATCGTCTCTTCGGAGATGCGGGCGCGCTTTTCCTGCGACATGTGCTCGAGCGTGCGCATGTTGTGCAGACGGTCGGCGAGCTTGACGAGCAGGACGCGGACGTCGTCCGAAATCGCCAGCAGCAGCTTGCGCAGGTTTTCCGCCTGCTTGGCCTTCTTCGACACGAGGTCGAGGCGCTTCAGCTTCGTCAGCCCCTCGACGAGGCGGCCGATGTCCTCACCGAACAGCTCGTCGATTTCGGCACGGGTTGCGGTCGTGTCCTCGATCGTATCGTGCAGCAGGGCCACCGCGATCGTCGACTCGTCCAGGTGCATGTCGGTGAGGATGGCGGCGACTTCCAGCGGGTGGGAAATGTAGGGGTCGCCGCTGGCGCGCTTCTGCTGGCCGTGCTTCTGCATGGCATACACATAGGCTTTGTTGAGGAGAGCTTCGTTCGCTTCGGGCTTGTACTTCTGAACCCGCTCGACGAGCTCGTATTGCCGCATCATGCCTCGAGAGATCCTTCAAACCCGTAAAACAAAAAGGCCCGCCAACCGTTCTAGATTGGCGCAGCCGGTATCAATGCCAGAAAGCGCCTCGTGCGAGGCGTCGACAAGCGCCGATCTTAGTAGTCGTCGCTCTTTTCCGGCGGAACAAGGCCTTCGATGCCGGCCAGCAGCTCTTCTTCCGACATCTGGTCGAAGGTGACGGTTTCCGGCAGGTCGTCCTCGTCCGAGCCGCGGTCGGCACCCGTCGCAGCGCCGGCATTGCTGGAGATCAGCGTCGACGGATCGGGTTCCGGCTCGTCCACTTCCACATGCTTCTGCAGCGAGTGGATGAGGTCTTCCTTCAGGTCGTCGGGGGACAGCGTCTCGTCGGCGATCTCGCGCAGGGCAACGACCGGGTTCTTGTCGTTGTCGCGATCGATGGTGATCGAAGCGCCCTGCGAGATCTGCCGCGCGCGGTGGCTGGCAAGCAGTACCAGCTCGAAACGGTTGTCGACTTTGTCGATGCAATCTTCTACTGTGACGCGGGCCATTGCCTGTCCTTTACGGTCGATATTTCGTGGATTGAACGCCCGATACAGGGATTAGCCATGAAATTCAAGTTTTTCCTCACTCATCACGACTCCGCCGCACGCGGTCGGGTTACACAACGGCTAATTCAACCAAAGGTTGCTTGGATATCGACGCTTCGTACCTTAAAGACTTAATATATGAATATAACATAATGTAACACGCCTTTTCCTTGTCACCGGGCCGGTCCCGGGGATCTAATTAGCGTGGCGGAAGTTACTTCGTGTATTGAGACAGGGAGCGAGAATACATGTTTGACCCGAGGGAAAAGATCGCCCTTTTTATCGATGGCGCTAATCTTTATGCTGCATCCAAGAGTCTCGGCTTCGACATCGATTATCGGAAACTGCTGAAGGCGTTTCAAAAGCGCGGATACCTGCTACGCGCCTATTACTACACGGCGCTGATCGAAGATCAGGAGTATTCGTCGATCCGGCCGCTCATCGATTGGCTGGATTATAATGGCTACAAGGTGGTGACCAAGCCGGCCAAGGAGTTCACCGACTCGATGGGCCGCCGCAAGGTGAAGGGCAACATGGACATCGAACTCGCGGTCGATGCCATGGAGCAAGCGGCAACGGTGGACCATCTCGTACTGTTTTCCGGCGACGGCGACTTCACCACCCTGGTCGAGGCCATTCAGCGCAAGGGCCGCAAGGTTTCAGTCGTCTCAACGCTTGCAACTCAGCCGCCGATGATCGCCGACGATCTTCGCCGCCAGTCGGATCACTTCATCGACCTGATGTCGCTGAAGGCGGAGATCGGTCGCGATCCCTCGGAGCGCGCGCCACGTCCGGCCGAACCGACCGTCGAACCCGAAGCCGAATAGATCCAGGCTTTGGACGAAGCCCGCGTAGACCGAGCAGCTGAAATAGCTGCCCGTTTTTCGGCGGCAAACACGCGGAAGCGGGACTATGGTGGCGGCATGCTGATGACCCGCCCTTCCGACGACACTCTCTACCAAGCCCTTCTCAGCCGCGATGCGGCCTATGAAGGATTTGCCTATGTCTGTGTCACGACAACCCGCATCTTCTGCCGGCTGACCTGCCCGGCACGCAAGCCGCTCCGCGACAACTGCCGCTTCGAAGCGAGCATCGCCGACTGCCTGGACGGCGGATACAGGCCCTGCAAGCGGTGCACACCGATGCTGCGCCTCGGCGACGGCGAGCCGACGATCCGGGCTCTGCTTGATGCTCTCGAGCGTGCCCCCGACAGGCGCTGGAGCGAAGCCGATCTCCTAGCCCTCGGCTACGATCCCTCGACCATCCGCCGCATCTTCAAGCGCCGGTTCGGCATGAGCTTTCTGGAGATCGCCCGCCGCAGACGGCTGAGCCATGCCGTCACCACGCTTGGCACCGGCGCATCCGTCATCGACGCGCAGCTGGAGGCAGGCTTCGAATCCGGCAGCGGCTTTCGCGCCGCCGTCAGCCAGTGGCTGGGTGCCGCGCCGCAGCAGGTGAAGTCGCAAAGCCTTCTGAAGGCCGCCTGGATCGAGACGCCGATCGGGCCGATGATCGCGGTTACCTGCGACCACGCTTTGCACCTCCTGGAGTTCGCGGACCGCCCTGCCCTGCAGGGGGAACTCACCCGGTTGCGCGACCGCAACGGCCGGGCGATCATCATGGGGCGCACGGCGGTCACCGATCGCGTCGGCGAGCAGCTGGCGGCCTACTTTGACGGTCGCCTGACGACGTTCTCGCTGCGCATCGGCGATCACGGCACGCCGTTCGAGCGACAGGTCTGGCGTGCGCTGCAGGAGATCCCTTCCGGAGCGACGGCCAGCTACCGGGACATCGCAGAGGCGATGGCCCGGCCAACTGCCGTGCGCGCTGTTGCGCGTGCCAATGGCGCAAATCAGATCGCCATCGTCGTCCCCTGCCATCGTGTGATCGGCACCGACGGTAGCCTGACCGGCTATGGCGGCGGGCTGTGGCGCAAGCAGTGGCTGCTGCGTCACGAGCAGCGCGCTGGAACGAATGCGGCGCCCTGATCCATCATCGACGTTGATGACCCGCATCGAAAACATTCACTAGACCCATGGATCCGGCTCAAGCACGGTGCTCTCGCCGCATCAGGCGGCTTCACCCCGTGCCCCGATCTCCAGCCCTCACCCTCGTCTCGCAGCCCGCTGCGAGACTGCCTCTGCGCGTCTTCGAAAGGATCAAATCATGCGCACCACGGACAGCAACCTCGCCATCCTGACGAATGACAAAGAGGCGCGCGACACGATCGGAACCGGTCGCTCGGGCTTCCGCTGGATCGTCACATTCTTCCGGCCGATTGTCGGCACTGCGCAGCGGCTCAATCGCCTCGGTGATCTCGACCAGAGGCAGCGGCGTGACCTCGGGCTCCAGGGAGGCCTAGACTACAAGGATCCGATTGACCGGGCCGCGCGGCAGGACGCGCTGCTGCAGCAGGCGCGCGACAGGGCACTGCTGCTGGCGCTTGGTCACAGAGCACGTTGACCCAACGCAACAAGCCGCAGGCGAGAACCTGCGGCTTGTTGAAGAGAACATCGAATTTGCGGGAGACCGGCGGCGTCAGCCCGACTTGAGCAGCCTGCTCTTCTGCCGGTTCCAGTCGCGTTCCTTCTCGGTCTCGCGCTTGTCGTGCAGCTTCTTGCCCTTTGCCAGAGCCAGTTCCAGCTTCGCCCGACCCTTTTCGTTGAAGTAGATCTTTAACGGCACGAGTGTCATGCCCTCGCGATTGATGCCGACGCGCAGACGGTTGATCTCGCGCTTGTTGAGCAGCAGCTTGCGACGCCGGCGCGGCTCGTGGTTGAAGCGGTTGGCCTGCAGATATTCCGGTAGATGCGAGTTGATCAGCCAGATCTCTTCGCCTTCGTCCGAAGCATAGGATTCGGCGATGTTCGCCTTGCCCTCGCGCAGAGACTTTACCTCGGTGCCGGTGAGGACGATGCCGGCCTCATAGGTATCGATGATCTCGTAATTGTAGCGCGCCTTGCGGTTTTCCGCGACGATCTTGTTGACGATGCGCTGGCTGGCTCTGGGTGCCATGGACTGTGGTTGTCTCCGCCCTTGAAGGGTCTGGTTGCCGGTCGAGCGCGCCAATTCGGCGCTGCCCGGTGGCTGTATGTAGTGTTTAGTACCCGGCTTGGAAAGTCATCCGGCGCCAGCTTCGGTCGGAAGCCGCGGAACGCGGCCGGATGCTGCCTCTCAGTTCAGCAGGCCGGCATGTCGAAGTGCCGCATCGATCGCCGCCTCGGTGCCCGGCTCCAGCGTCGAAAGCAGCGGCGAACGGACGGTGCGGTTCATGCCGCGGGTCCTCGACAGCGCATATTTCGCGCCGCAGAGACCGGGCTCGATGAAGATCGCCTTGTGCAGCGGCATCAGCCTGTCCTGATATTCGAGCGCCTTGGCAAAATCGCCGGCAAGTGTTGCCTGCTGGAATTCGGCACAGAGGCGCGGCGCGACATTGGCGGTAACCGAAATGCAGCCCACGCCGCCATGGGCGTTGAAGCCGAGAGCCGTCGCATCCTCGCCGGACAGCTGGACGAAATCGGTGCCGCAGGTGATGCGCTGCTCGGAGACGCGCTCCAGCTTGCCGGTCGCATCCTTCACACCGACGATGTTCTTGTGCGCCTTGACGAGCGCCCCCATCGTATCCGGCAGCATGTCGATTACGGAGCGCGGCGGAATGTTGTAGATGATGATCGGCAGGCTGACAGCCTCGGCGATCGCGCCGTAATGGGCGATCAGGCCCTTCTGCGTCGGCTTGTTATAGTAGGGCGTGACCACCAGCAGGCCATCGGCGCCGGCCTTCTGGGCATGCTGCGCCAGCTCGATCGCCTCGCGCGTATTGTTGGATCCGGCCCCGGCGATGACCGGCACCCGGCCGCCAGCGACCTCGATGCAGATCTCGATGACCCGCTTGTGCTCGGCATGCGACAGGGTGGGCGATTCTCCGGTCGTGCCGACCGGCACCAGACCTGTTGAACCTTCGGCAATCAGCCACTCCACATGGGCGGCGAAGGCTTCCTCATCCACTGCACCCGCGTCGGTAAACGGTGTGACGAGCGCGGGCATGGACCCCTTGAACATGCGATGACTCCTGAGCGACCGACTTCACGCTTCGGCCGTAATATCCGGTTATGAGGCGGGCACCATAGAGCGGCCGATTGCGGGCGACAAGCCGAGTTCTCGCTGAATTGCAACAGATCGTGATGGGCTGAAGACACACGCGGCGGCATCCGGTAAGGTTCCGTTAACGAGACCCGTCGCTAACTGGGGGTAGCTCCTTCTTGCAACGAGTGAATGGATGAAAAAGTCTGTTCTGATCGCGTTCCTGATCCTGTCGACAGGGCTGGAAACAGCCTTGGGCGCACCGCTGCCAGACGGTCCGGCACCGCTTCCCTATGCACGGCCGGACCGGTTGACCGACGCGGCAATGCCGACCCCTGAAATCACCGGAGCCATTCCGCGCGCAGTACCCGACGCGGCGCCGATCACCCAGCTGAAGACCGGTCTCGACGCCCTTTCCGCCCGCGACCCCGCTACAGCAATCATCACCCGCGACGGGATGGCAAGAGGTTCGCTCGACCGCCACCTGCTGACCTGGGCCATCGCCACCTCCGGACAGCGCGGCGTTCCGTCTCGCGAGATAGCCGAAGCGCAGCAGGAGCTGCGCGGCTGGCCGGGCCTGCAGCATCTGCGCGCCAGCTCCGAGCGGGCACTCTACCTGGAAGCGCCCTCGCCCGAGGAAGCGCTGGCGGCATTCGGCAAGACCCGGCCTGAGACGCCGCAGGGCGCCATCGTGCTGGCACGCGCACTTGTCGCGACCGGCAAGCAGAAGGATGCGGCAGCCACATTGCGGCCGTTCTGGACCGGAGCGGCGCTCGACAAGGACCTGGAGGACCGGTTGCTGCAGGAGTTCGGCCGGCTGCTCACGGCCGCAGATCACCGTGGCCGGATGGATTACCTGATGTATCGCGGCCGTGTGGCCCAGGCGAAGCGATTTGCCGACCTCGGCGCGGCGCAGAGCCTTTATGCTGCCTGGGCAGCGGTTGCCGGCCAGGCCAAGAACGCCGCCGCACTGATTGATACGGCGAGCGCCTCCTGGGCGCAGGATCCCGCCTTCCTGTTCGTCCGCATCGAACATCTGCGCCATCAGGATCGTTACGAGGATGCGGCAGCGATCCTGGAAAAAGCACCGCGCGCCACATCCGAACTGGTGAATGCCGGCGAATGGTGGAACGAGCGGCGGATCATTGCCCGCGGGCTGGCGGACAAGGGAGATTATCGGCAAGCCTACCGGCTTGTTGCGACCCATGCCGCCGCCACGCCGGCCGATATCGCCGACGCCGAGTTCCATGCGGGCTGGTACGCGCTGCGGGCTCTGAACGATCCGGCCACTGCCGAGGGTCACTTCCAGCGCATACTGCAGGCTTCCACCCGGCCACTCTCGGCTTCTCGCGCTTGGTACTGGCTGGGCCGTGCAGCGGAAGCTGGAGGCCCGGGCAAGTCTGCGGACTATTATGCCAAGGCGGCCCGCTATCCAGCGACCTTCTACGGCCAGCTTGCCGCCGCCAAGCTGCAGATGAAGACGCTCGACGTCTCCTACCCCTCGCCCAGCGGCAGCGACCGGCTGACCTTCGAGACGCGCGAGGCCGTGCGCGCCATCGACAGGTTGGACGCCGCTGGCCATCCGAACCGTGCCGATGCGCTGTACAAGGCGCTTGCAGAAGAGCTGACGAGCCCTGGCGAACTGGCGATCCTCTCGGCGCGCGCCGAGCTCAACCGCAACCACGCACTCTCGCTGCAGATCGGCAAGACCGCCTTCAACCGCGGTGTCGACGTGGCGGCGCTCGCCTTCCCGGTCGGTGTCATTCCCTCGAGCGCCAACATTGCCGGATCCGGCAAGGCCCTGGCCTATGCGATCGCCCGCCAGGAAAGCGCCTTCAACCCCGCCGCCGTTTCGCCGGCCAATGCACGCGGCCTGCTGCAGATCCTCCCGGCGACAGCCCAGGGCGTCGCCAAGCGGCACGGCCTCAACTTCAAGGCCGACAGGCTGACCTCCGACGCCGGTTACAATGCGACGCTCGGCGCCCACTACCTTGGCGAGCAGATCGATGCCTTCGGCGGCTCCTACATCCTGACATTCATCGCCTACAATGCGGGGCCGCGCCGTGTTCCCGAATGGATCGCCCGCTACGGCGACCCGCGCGGCAAGCCGCTCGATGAGGTGATCGACTGGATCGAACGAATTCCGTTTCCGGAGACCCGCAACTACGTGCAGCGGGTGATCGAGAATTACGAGGTCTACAAGGTGCGCCTGGGCCAGACGGCGGAGATTGACAGCGACCTGCGCCTCGGCCGCCAGTGATCCCGGTTGCCGTCGTGCTGGGGCGTGTCCGACGGAGATATCGCACCGCCGCCCAGGCATCTCTAAGGTTCATCTGCAGGACCGAGCCCGAGCCCCGGGGAATTTCCGACAAGGCGGCGATCATTGCGTGAAAACGTCGCTATTCGTCCTTGAAGCGCTACGCGTCGCTCGACTGCGCAGCGTCATCCCGACGGGAACGCATTACCAACCGCACCAGTGGAGCATGTCTCACCTTGCGGATGGTCCGTCGCCAACTGGCGGATGACATGAAGGCCGCTGCCGTACCGTGCACGGGCGGCGCCGACGCCGCGGGCTCTTCCCAACAATGATTTCGGAGACATGGCCGGGTTGCAGTTTGACTGACGCTGGAATGGGTGGGGTCGCGGCCCCTCCCCGGAACTCTTCTACCGCGCCGTCGCCGACGGCAGGGGAAAGACGTGAATGCCGCAGGACCAGCACCGCGAACTTGTGCAGGAAGAGCTGCTCGCTGCGACATGCAGTGCGAGCCGACGCTCGAGCTCTCGAGCCTTGGAGCCTTGGAGCCTTGGAGCCTTGGAGCCTTGGAGCCTTGGAGCCTTAGAACAACTGCCGCAACATCCGCCCTTCGACAGCTTAGGTCCTGCCAAAGTCCCTAGACGGTAAAACGAAAAAGGCCCGGTCTTGCGGCCGAGCCTTTCTGACTGGAGGGTCGAATGCGGATCAGAACGTGCGCTGCAGGCGGAAGAAGCCCGACCATACGTCGTCAGCTGCACCGTCTTCTTCGGTGTACTGAACGCTGACCTTGGAATCCAGGCCTGCGGTGATCGCGTAGTCGAGGGTCACGCCAGCGCGCCAAGCTTCGCTGTCGCCGCTGAAGTCGCCGTTCGCCAGGTTGACGTCACGATTCCACCAGTACTGGACGCCCGGCGTGATGCCGAACTTGTCGTTGACCTTCAGTGCGTACTGAGCGGCAACAGTCCATTCTGCGAGATCGTAGTAGGCGTTTGCACCGCTCGAGTAGATGCCGGCGAGGCCGAGCTGGCCCGGGCCGATGTCAGCGGTCATGAGAGCGCGAACCGAACCGTTTTCAGCAGCAAAATCGTAGCCGCCGAGCAGGTAGGCCTTGATGCCGCCGAAGGTGCCGGAGATCTGGCCTTCGATACCAACATTGTCGTTGCCGGTGTAGTAGCCCGGGAACAGATCGCTGTAGGTCTTGGTCAGCTCGTCGGCGAAGATGCCAACCGAGAACGCGTCGGTGGTGAATTCGTAGCCGATCTGGTTGATGCGGTTCGAACCGATATCATCGGTTTCGCCGGACAGATCGTTATCCCAGTAGTTGTAGCCGTAGCCAGCGCGGAAACCGCCGAGCGTGATGAACGCTTCGTCGAGGTCGAGGCTGTTCTGCGTAGCATCGCCTTCGGCCCAGGTACGAATCGTGATCGTCGAAGCCAGCGCACCGAGTTCGGTGTCGGACTTGGCATTGACGGAGACTAGGCCGCGCGTACGAGCATTCCAGTCGAAATCATCAGCACCCGTCGGAAGACCGCCGGCGTCACGACGGGTACGGCTGTCCCAGTCCAGCTGTGCACGGACGTATCCGTTGATCTTGAGGCAGGTTTCGGTGCCAGGAATGTAGAAGTAGCCGGTGCCGAATGCATCGCAGACGCGAACGTATTCCATCGGCTCGGGCTCGGCAGCAACGATAGCGTCGGCAGCCTGTGCAGTCGATACGGCCATCAGCGCTGCGGAAGAAGCGAGAAGCAGAGATTTCATGTGCATGGAACACATCCCCTGATAATGTTATTTAGTAACGTTTTTGGGCTTGAAACAGGCCTGGCGCAATGCCGGGCCTGTCCCTAAATCAGGAAGCGGCGCTCGATCAGAACGTGCGCTGCAGGCGGAAGAAGCCTGCCCATACGTCGTCAGCGTTGTCGTCTTCCGTGTACTGAACACTGACCTTCGAGGTCAGGCCGGCCGTGATAGCGTAGTCGAGGGTTACGCCAGCCTTCCAAGCGTCGCCGTCGGTGAACGAGCCACCAGCGTCAACACCGGTGTTCCAGAAGTACTGGAAGCCGGGGGTGATCTTGAACTTGTCGGTGATCTTTGCTGCGTATTCAACAGCAACGGTCCATTCGGCAACGTCGTAGTAGGCATTGACGCCAGACGTCCAGATACCGGCAGCGCCGAGCGTGCCTGGGCCGATTTCAGCCGTTCCCATCAGACGAACCGAGCCTTCTTCAGCAGCGATATCGTAGCCGCCGAGGAGAGCCAGCTGTGCCGGGCCGAGGACGCCGGAGATCTGACCTTCAACACCAACGTTGTCGTTGATGCCGTCGTTACCACCACCGGTGCCGTAGGTGCCAGCGTTGAATACACCACCGAAGCTGCCAGGGCCAGTGCTCGGACGGCTGTAGGACTTCGTCAGCTCGTCAACGAATACGCCTGCCTTGATGGCGCCAGCGTTGTATTCGTAACCGATCTGGTTGATGCGGTTGGAGCCCAGGTTGTCGGTTTCACCCGAGAGGCCGAGGTCCCAGTAGTTGTAGCCGTAGCCAACGCGGAAGCCGCCAAGCGTGATGAAGGCTTCGTCGAGGTCGAGGCTGTTCTGCGTAGCGTCGCCTTCGGCCCAGGTACGGATCGTGATCGTCGAAGCCAGCGCACCGAGCTCAGTGTCGGTCTTGGCATTGAGTGTGAACAGGCCGCGGGTACGAGCGTTCCAGTCGAAATCGTCGGCACCAGTCGGAGCGCCTGCGGCGGTCCGGCGAGTACGGCTATCCCAGTCCAGCTGTGCACGGACGTAACCGCTGATCTTGAGGCAGGTTTCGGTGCCCGGGATGTAGAAGTAGCCGGTGCCGAATGCATCGCACACGCGAACGTATTCCATCGGCTCGGGTTCGGCAGCAACGATAGCGTCGGCAGCCTGAGCGCCGGATACTGCTGCGAGTGCAGCAGCGGAGCCGAGAAGAAGGCTCTTGATGTTCATAATGACCTCCAGTCAAGTTTCGTAAGGGTATGGGTTCTTTGGCTGAAGGACAGCATTCCCTGCCCCATCCCCGTCGGTTTTAGAAGACAGACGATCCACCGCCTCGCTTCTGTTGGTGACCATACAAGACCGACATCGGCTTGCAATCGCGAACTGCCCGCCGGACTTGCCTGCACACCCGCTTCACCAAGTCCTGTTGCTGAAAGGACACAAAACCGTGAGGCGAACCGTTCAATTTTTACCAATCATTAAGAAAAGCCTTAAGGGACAAGCATTTATGCGGACCGGAAGATGACCTCCGATGCCATGGAACCAACGCGAATCCCTGGAAACGCGGCGTCTTACGGAAAGGTGGAGCTCGGGTGTCGCCTGCGCCGCCTGTCTTCGCCGGCCATCGACAGAGCCTGCGGACGCCGAACTGGTCGAATCGTGCGGTGCGATTCTCGGCGCAGCGGACGGGCTCGCATGCGAGTCGCCATCGATAAGAGAGAGAGGAAGAGAGACCTGGAGACGGAAGGAGACACGCGATCACGTCCGGGCGCTGTCGTACTCCATCTGCGCACCTTCCATTTCGGGTCCATACGCCATCGCCCAGGCGTAGAGCGCTTCGAACGGCTCCCGAAGCGAATGGCCGAGAGGCGTGATCGTATACTCGACGCCGACCGGCGTCGTGGTGGTCAGCACCTCGCGGCGGATGAGGCCGTTGCGCTCCAACCGCTTCAACGCGTCGGCGAGCGCCTTGTGGGTGATGCCGTCGAGACGTCGCATGATCTCGTTGAACCGCGATGGCCTCGTGCACAGGACCGTCAGAATCAGGATCGACCATTTGTTGGCGATCTGCTCCAGCACCGGCCGCGCCTTCTGGACGTCCAGCAAGGCTTCCGGCGAGACGGGCTTCGGCCGCGCTGGCCGGCTGATCTCGGTAAAACGATCGTCTGTCAGGGCTGACATCGGTATACTCCGGGTTATCTGCTTTACCCATAGTGCGTAATTGACCGTAGATATAGCATATATATCTGTGAGCCTTCTTCTTTCTCTGATGGAGGTCACATGAGCAGACTTGAAAACAAGATCGCATTGGTCGTCGGCGGCAGTGGCGGGATCGGCAGTGCCATCACGCAAAGGTTCGCCAGCGAAGGCGCCCGCGTCTACGCCACCAGCCGCAAGGGAGGCGACGGCGATACCGGAGCAAACGGCACCGGCTCCGTCCTCTTCGTTCAGGCGGATGCAAGCAGCAACGCCGATCTCGGACGCGTCTTTGAAGAGATAAGGGTCGAGGAGGGACGCATCGACGTCCTCGTGGTGAATGCAGGGCTTGCCGAACACGCGCTCCTTGAAGACCTCAGCGAGGACCACTTCGACCGGACCTTCGGCCTCAACGTCCGGTCCCTGGTTTTGGCGGCACAGGGCGGGATCCAACTGATGCAGCCAGGCGGGACGATCGTGCTGATCGGCTCCATCGCCGGCGATATCGGCACGAAGGGATATGGTGTCTACGGCGCCACCAAGGCGGCGGTTCGCGCATTCGCGCGGACGTGGGCCAATGAACTCGCGCCGAAGGGCATCCGCGTCAACGTTGTCAGCCCGGGACCGACCGATACGCCGATGATGGCGAATGCCAGCCAGGAGATCCGCGACGCGATCGTCAGCCTGGTGCCGCTTGGCCGCATGGCCCGGCCCGAAGAGGTGGCCGCGGCAGCGCTTTTCCTCGCCAGTGACGAGAGCAGTTTCACCACCGGCGCGGAACTTGTCGTCGACGGCGGCATGAATCAGGTCTGACGCTGCGGTAGACGCACATACATAGAGTGAGGATACCGGCGCCCGTCTGGCGGCGCCGGTATCCGCACAGGCCTCCATCTCGCATCCATGTCCCGCGTCGGACCTTAGCCGTGACGCAGGAGATCGGCCGTGCGGGCGCGATGACATCCCCGCCGGAGCCGGAACAGGCTAGCCATGGCGGCGGAAACCGCCGGGACGCGATCCATCAGCGATTAGCAGGCGCCTATTGTATAAGTAACTACTGATATAAATGAGGCGCCGGACCGGGCCGTCGAACGCGGGCAAGATCGGCCGCCAAGACATGCAACTATTCTACACAATCTATTTATCATATTCAGACCTTCGACCCTGCCTTTCCTATCAGCCGTTAAGAACTCGCTGATATGAGCCTTCGGGAACGGAGGGAAGCCCATGCAGGACGTCTACAGCTGTCTTCGCGAAGCGCATGATCAGTACTTGTTGGCCATTGCCGCGATCGTGTGCATCGTTGGCGTCTACGCCTCGTTCTCGATTGCCAGACATGCGAGCCGTGCGGAAGGCCCCTCGAGACGGACATGGGCGGGCGTAGCCATCCTGGCTGCCGGCTGCACCGCATGGGCCACGCACATGATCGGCCTGCTTGCGTTTCAGCCGGGCATGCTGAGCGGGTTTGAACCGCTTCTGACGGCTGCTTCCTTGCTCTTCACGATCATCGGTATCGGTATCGCCGTCGCGACAGCGATCGGCAGACGCAACCGGCTCGGCCGAATGGCGTCGGGCCTGCTGCTCGGCTGCAGCATCATCCTGCTCCACTATCTCGGACAATCCGCCTTTATCGTTACCGGCCACGTCAGTTGGAACACCAGGCTGATCGGGCTTTCGATCGTCGCCAGCCTGCCCTTGTTCGCCGTTGCCATGGTCATTGCCGGCGAAAAGCGGCGCGCCTTGAGGAGGCTGGCGGCTCCCCTCCTCGTCGTTGCAGTAGCGGTTCTTCATTTTGCCGGAATGGCCGCGCTGCAGCTGGAATACGATCCGCGTATCCAACTGCCGGAGAGCGCCATCTCTCCGGACGTCATCGCACCGATCGTCGCATCCGTCAGCGCCGGACTGGTCCTGCTCGCCTTTGTCGGTCTCCGGTTCGCGCTGGCCGCACGTGCGCAGCAGCGCCGCGATCAACTTCGTCTGAAGCAACTGGCGGATCTCGCAGTCGAAGGGTTGCTCATCTGCGAGGACGACATCATCCAGGCGACGAACAGCAGCTTCTCCAGCCTGGCCGGCTTTAGGCAAGAGGATGCGGCCGGCAGGCCGGTCACCGCGCTCATCCCCGGCTTCGTGGCATCCGAACTGGACGAGGGAGAAGAACAGGACGCCAGCCTCAACCATGCCGACGGTCGATCGATCCCGGTGCGCATTCTGCGCAAGACAGTGGCCGTCGGCGCCAGACAGCAGACCATCATCGCCGTTCGAGATCAGAGCGAGCGGCTCCGAACCGAAAGCCGGATGCATGCGCTCGCCTATTTCGACGATCTGACGGGCCTGTCGAACCGACAGCGTTTCAACGAGATCCTGCAGGGCTGCTGCCATTCGACCGAGCGCGACGGCCATCCGTTCGCACTGCTGCTCCTCGACCTCGACCGGTTCAAGTCCGTCAACGATACGCTGGGGCATGTGACGGGCGACCAGCTTCTCACGCGCGTTGCCAAGCGGATCTGTGCCTGCGTCGGGGAGGCTGATGTGGTCGCACGGCTGGGTGGCGACGAATTCGCCGTCATCGTCCGCAATGCCGAGCATGCCGATCGAACTGCCGGCATGATCGCCGATCTCCTCGAACGGCCGTTCCTGATCGACGGTTCGGTGATCGATGTCACCAGCAGCATCGGCATCGCCGTCGCGCCTCGCGATGGTTGCGAACCGACCCTGCTGTCGCGTCATGCGGATCTGGCGCTCTATGCCGCCAAGCACGGTGGCGGCGCATCGTTCCGTCACTTTGAAAAAGAGATGAGCGAACGGGCGCAGGCGCGACGGGCGCTGGAGCTCGATCTGCGTCGTGCACTGGCCCGCGAGGAGTTTGACGTTCACTACCAGCCGCAGGTCGATCCGGGTTCGGGAGCGTATCAGGGCGCCGAAGCGCTGGTTCGCTGGCAACACCCCGTCAGAGGAATGGTGGCGCCGGCCGACTTCATTCCCCTGGCGGAGGAGATCGGTGTGATCGGCGCGCTGGGAGAATGGGTGCTGCGGACGGCATGTCTGGAGGCTACCGCCTGGCCCGACCATATCTCGATTGCCGTCAACCTGTCGCCGCTCCAGCTTCGCGACAGCAATTTCACCGCCATCGTGGCGAATGTCCTGCGTGAGACTGGCCTTTCCGCTTCACGGCTGGAGCTCGAGATCACCGAGAGCGCCTTGCTGCAGGACGGCGGGACGGCCTACCGCATTCTCCACGAATTGCGCGCGATGGACATCCACATCTCGATGGATGATTTCGGCACCGGCTATTCGTCGCTGAGCTATCTCAGACGTTTCCCGTTCACGAAGATCAAGATCGATCAGTCATTCGTCCGGCAGGTCCCCGAGGATCGGGATGCCGTCGCCATCGTCCAGGCGATTACGTCGCTTGCCGCTAAGCTGAACATGACGGTCACCGTCGAAGGTGTCGAAACAACCGAACAGCGGGACTTCACGATTGCCGAGGGCTGCAACCAAATTCAGGGCTACCTCATCAGCCGGCCGGTAGAACGATCGGTGATCAGGTCGCTGTTCAGCGTCGCAGACAAAGCCGTCGCCTAGGGAGATCACGCCATGCCCCTTTACCGCCTGTTGTACCGGAGCGACATCGCCCTGTCGCCGGAAGCCGGTCCGTTCGATGAGCAGATCGAGGCTATCGTGGCGTCGTCGGCACTTGCGAATACACGCGACAACCTTTCCGGTGCGCTCATCGCGTCGAATGGCGTCTTCATCCAGGCCCTTGAGGGGCCTCTGACGGCGCTGGAGACGACCTTCGAAAGGATCTGCCGCGACCTCCGGCACCGACGTGTGCGGCTGATCGAGCTTGCCGCGGCCGAAGAGCGGGCGTTTCCCGAGTGGCGGATGATCCGCGTCAACAATAAGGAAGATGTCCTCCAGCTCTGCAGCGAATTCGGCCTGCAGGGCTCAGGCCGGCCGGACGCCCTGAGGACGAGTGCCATCATCGCACTGATGCGATCTGTGCTGGTGAGCAATGCGAGTGTCGCGACCGGAGCAGGTTTCGCGCGGCACGGCTAGGCATCCTCGATCAGCCGCCGCGTCGACAGCAGACCCTGCGGACCGGGCCGACCCCCTACCCGCTCGCATAATCACGGACTGTATCCTCGCATCTCGTGTCGTCTGCCAGAGCGCCCGGACGGGTGGCGGATGTAGCGTTGGTGGTCATGGAACTTCGTGAGCGGTCGCAGGTTCGGCCGCCTCAAGAGATAGGTTTCAGTCCGAGGGGAGGATGTCAGCGTCGTGACCGAGCGAGCCAAGCAGCGCGGACCCGATAATCTCCATTCGCGGCAGACGGTCGCCGCCAGGGTCATCGCCCGTATGTGCGAGCGCGGCGTGGCGATCGATGCCGACGCGGAATTCATGGAGCTGGTCGGGCTTTGGACCAGCGGAGCAATCGACATGCAGGAATGCCGATCCCGCTATCTCGATCTGCTCAAGCGATACGAACGGGAACGGAGCCTCGGGCCGACACCGGCGGAGCAGAAAGCGCCGTGAACCTCCGACCCCCTGAAGGCTCACCGTCCTTATAGGTCGGCGGTCATGCTGACGCCATCGTCGTTTCCCGGTAGAAGTGGTTCACGCGCCCTTCCCGCCGGTAGCCAACTTGTGCGGTGCGACGGAACCAAACCTCTCCCAGCGGGTTGCCTGCTCACGGATCTGTGAACAAGGATCCAAACGAGAGGAAATTCCCGACATGAAGAAAATCATCTACGCCGCGGCGCTTCTTGGCGCGTCCGCGCTCTCCGCTGTCGCCCAGACGGCACCTGCCGCCACGACCAACGGCAACACTCCGGCAGTCGCCACGCCGGACTCCAAGAACACGACGGCGCCCGTCGAAGGCGCCAACAGCTTCACCGAAAGCCAGGCGAAGAGCCGCATCGAAAAGGCAGGCTACGCCGACATCAAGGATCTCAAGAAGGATGACAAGGGCATCTGGATGGCGTCCGGCATGAAGGACGGCAAGCCCGTCATGATTGCCCTCGACTATCAGGGCAACGTCGTCGCCAAGTAATTCAATCCTTCAAGGAGACTATCATATGAAGACGATCACTGGACTTTTCGACGATTACACCGATGCCAGCGCAGCCGTCAGCGCACTCGAAGCCGCCGGCGTTCCCTCCAAGGACATCAGCATCGTATCCAACAATGCTGACAATCGTCATGGCGAGCATTCCAACGCAGGCGAAGGCGCCGGCACGGGAGCCGGTATCGGCGCCGTGGTTGGTGGCGCTGGCGGTCTGCTGACGGGCCTGGGCCTGATGGCAATTCCGGGCGTCGGTCCGGTCGTTGCCGCCGGCTGGCTGGCTGCAACGGCTGCCGGCGCGGTCGCCGGTGCTGTCGCAGGCGGCGCAGCGGGCGGTCTGGTCGGTGCCATGACCAGCTCTGGTGTCTCCGAAGATGACGCGCATGTCTACGCGGAAGGCGTTCGTCGCGGCGGCTCCCTGGTCACTGCCAAGGTCGACGACGTGCTCGCACCGCAGGCAGACGTGATCCTGAAGCGCTCGAACTGGGTCGATCCGACCGAGCGACGCGCAGCCTACAATCAGGAAGGCTGGTCGACGTTCGACGACACGCTTGATCCCTATGGTCCCGACCAGGTCGAGCAGGAACGCCAGCGTTACCGCCGCACCGGCCTCTAATATCGCCCGTCTCTAATATCAATGGCGCACGACCCGTCAATCGGGACGTGCGCCTCCCATTGCTACCCGAGGTCACCGGACGCTGGCCATCACGGACAGGAGCCCATCATGGCTGACAAAATCAAGAAGCTCGACGAACTCTTTCACGACACGCTGAAGGACGTCTATTTTGCCGAAGGCAAGATCGTCGAGACACTGCCGAAAATGGAAAAGGCCGCCAAGAGCAAGGAACTCAAGGCTGCGTTCACGAAGCACCTTGCGGAAACCAAGGTCCACATCGAGCGCCTCGAACAGGTGTTCAAGATCATCGGCGCCAAGCCGGAGAAGAAGACCTGCGATGCCATTCTCGGGATCACCGACGAAGGTGACGAGATCATGAAGGAATACAAGGGTTCGCCGGCTCTCGATGCCGGTCTGCTGGCTGCAGCCCAGGCCGTCGAGCATTACGAGATGTCGCGCTACGGCACGCTGCGTACCTGGGCTCTCGAGCTCGAGATGAAGGATGCTGCCAAGCTCCTGCAGACGACGCTCGACGAAGAACAGGCCACCGACATCGCGCTGACCGAGCTTGCGACCTCGGTCGTCAATCAGAAAGCCGAATAACGTCACGATCTGGGGCTCCCGGTGCCGGGAGCCCTTCGACCTGCTTACAAAGCGCCAGATCGCCCACGATCGTCTCACGCTTGCGCCTGCTCCCTGGAGCGGCACGTCGCCTAGGCTTGCGGCCGAGGCGACAGGACGGAGTAGATGTTCTCGAAGGGCGGAGGCCCGACGATCGTCGAGCCGGAATCTTCCGCCGAACTCGCAATAGCTTCAAGATCGCCGTTGCTGAGCGCGCCGATCATCCGGAACGCTTTCTCCATATGTCCCGGGGAAAAAATGATGAGCATCCGGACTGGTTCATCCGACAGATTGCACCATGCGTGGGGCGTTCCCCGTTTGACCGTCGCCGCGTCCCCGGCAGATAGAGACAGGCTCTGGTCCCCGTTGGTCAGATGAACGCTGCCCTCGAGCACCACGAAGTGTTCCTCTTCGTTGGCATGGGTGTGAGCGGGTACGCCATTGCGAGCCTCGCCGACCATCTCGATGATGGTGTAGATGCCGTTCGTGTCGGCAGCCGACGTCAGTAGCCTGAAGCGCTCGCCGGGCGTGACTTCCCGCCATTCACTGTCGACGTTCGGGTTGATGGGCAGGATCGTCACGGATGTATTCATTGGAATCTTCCTCTCAAGCAATGCCTGACACTGCGTCAGGACAAGGCTGTCTTGGAAGATCCGTGCTACACGGCCGCTTCAATGGGCCGGTTTAATGTTTCAGACGAAGCTCACGGAAGGCTGCACGGAGGCAGGCGAGAGCGCGCGAAAAAGCGCTCCGCCTGCTCTCATCCCGGCCGGTTACCGGCTCGACACGTCGCGCGCGCCGGCCTCTTCGAATGCCGCCTGCGCCTTGGCGATATCTTCAAGCGCAAGATCGACGGACACCTGAAGCTGTCCCTCAAGTGCTGCATCGCTGCGTGTGCCAGAGCCTTCGCGGTTCAGGACATCACCTCCAGAGGGCTCCGTACCGGCCGTATTGTCCGCGCCCTTTGCCTCGACGAATACATCCGTGCGGTCGATCCCGTACTGCTGCACGAGATGCTCGATGGCGAGGTCGGCAGCTTGCCGGGTATCGAACGTGGCGTAGAGGGTTTTGACATTGTCACTGGACATCAAGCGGCTCCTGTTGCGTGCGAGGGAAACGGGATGTCGAGCCTCTGGTTCCCACAGGCATTGCGGCGCTCGCGGGCAATGCACATCGGCGCAAACCGATCGGGCGCGGGTGTCGTCATCTGCTCGTTTTTCGCGTAGCTTCGTGGCAGCTCTTTGGCCAAGGGAGGCACAGGATGTTCATCAGGACAGTCGAACCAGGCGAGGCAGACGGCGAGATCGCCGCGCTCTACAACGCCGAGATACAGTCGACGGGGCGCGTCATGCAGGCGACCCAGTGCTGGTCAGCGCGGTCGGATATCCTCGTCCCCGTCGAGAACCTGCTCCATCAGATCCGCGACGGGTTTTCCCTCGGGCTGCTCAACTTTCGGCTGATCACCTTCGTGGTCGCCCGGCACGTGCCGTCAAGCTATTGCTCCCACGTCTACTTCCGCAGCCTGTCAGGCATGCTCGGACGCGAGCAGGCGCTGGCGATCCGGAGCGACTACCGCAACGCCGGGCTGAGCGACCAGCAGGTCGAGATGCTCGCCTACGCGGAGCAGATCACCCGCGACGCGTCCCGGATCACGCAAGCCGATATCGAGCGGTTGCGAGATGTCGGCCTCTCAGACCTCAACATAGCCGACATCGCCTTGGCTGCCTCGTTCAGGAGCTTCATGAGCCGCTACTTCGATGCCGTCGGTGCGACCGTCGAAGCGGAATTCCTAGATGACGATCCGGCTGTCAGGGAGTTGATTGCGGTCGGGCGGACTTAGCCCGACGTTAGAGCACGGTACCGGTGTCGGCGTGGGCGAGCTCGATGCACAGCGACCTCAATCGGCCGCCGGCATCAGTGCCGCATCCCGTATTCGCTGCTTGTCCGCCTCGATATGCAGACTTGCCTCGGCTCTGGCTAACGCCTCTCTTGAATGTCTCGCGGCATCGAGGCGGAACTCCCTCTCGCTCATGCGCGACAATGCCTTGAACGTCTTCTGCAGCCTCAGTCCAACCTCTACCAGACCCGCGCCATCACGCGCTATCGGAGTGAATAGATCATCGAACAGATCCTGCAGCCTTAAGGGAACGACATGCAGTCGCGGGTACCTCACCTCGCTGCTCCGTTCCGGGTCCTCCTGTGGCTCAACCCAAACAGCCAGAATGCGCAGAGCCCTGGAGATCACATCGATCGCCGTCCCTGGATCATTGACAGCTGGCGACAAGGCGCGGGAGGCAATTTCCGACAGCACGGATGCCCCGAACCTCGGGTCCTGTTCGAAGGATCGGGTGTCAGCGATGGTGAAACAGGATGCGATCCGGTGAGTGAGTTCATCGTCCAATCCGCTGCTCGACCAGGCGATGGCCTCCGACGGATCGGCTAGTTTCCCGGGTATGGCCACGACGGAGATATCGATCTCAGCCTCTTCGGCAATCGCTGACAAGGCTGCGGCATCCACATGCTGGACGTAGCCGATATCGGAGGAGAATATCGGGTGGTTGGGATGTCCGATCCGGCCGGACGCAGCGTCGAGCGGTTGACCACCGAGATGAGGCGCAGATTTGGAAGCCCGTAGCGCCTTCACTGTAGCAGCCTCTACCCGCTGGGTTGTTTCCGTCACGCGCCCAAGCCGGGAAAGATGGTCGATCCAACGAAGGAGTGTAACAACAATGACAACGATCACCCCAATCGTCACGAAGAAGAGAACGATCCGACCTTGCTCGCCGTAGGCGCCAGTGGTGAGCGCAATGATGCCGACGAGGCTAAAGAGAAAGGAGCCGATAAAGGTGGCGAGCACGTTCTGCGTCGTGCTGTCCTCCATCACCAGTCTCGTCGCCCGCGGCGTGACGTTTGTTGTCGCTGCAGAGTATGCCGAGACCATGGTGCTGAGTGAGAAGGTCGTGACGGTGAGCATGCTGGACGCGATGATGCCGAGAATGTTGTCGACAGCATCGGCTCCAATTTTCGTCGATAGCCCGACAGGGATGTAGGGGGACACGACGATCGCAACGAGGGCCGTGGCGACCGCCAAGATCGAAAACAACGTCGCCCTCAGCCAGATGCGCCGCGTGACCCTGGAGATTAGCCACACCCACCTCGACGTCATGATAGTGCCCCGCGTTGTCGTGCGGACATAGTCCCTCCGCAGCACACGGCAAGTTGGGTCAGAGCGGAAAGTGGGACCATCCACCGTGCAGTCGTTTCATGAGAGGTAGGCGGTAGAGACGTGAAGGAGCACATCCAAGCGCGGGATTGGGATTTGTCTCAGGTTGTTCTTCGGCGAAACGGTCATGTTGACGATGCCGGATTGGAGCTGCTGCTACCGGCGTTTTACGCTTCCACAAAAGTTCGCCAGAGGCCGTAGTTCCGCGAGAATGGTGACCAAGGGTTGCCATGCCGGACGGGCCTCTGGTTAATAGGCGATCTGTCTCTGCCCAAATCTGCAGCGGCAATCCCATCCCGTGATCTGCTAGAAGTTTGCCCAAGTGCGCACAGTCTATCGAAAAACCAAGGTCTTCCGTCGTTCGCGCGTCGTCTGGGGATCGGCACGGGTCTGGAAGCCGCGGCTGGTCTTCTGGACCGGAGCACTCGCCATCGGTGTCGTCAGCGTCGCCTTCGCGAAGATGGCTGATCTCGCCCAGCGGGTTTTCTCAAGCATGACGTCCTCCGGTGAATGGTCTTTCTGCTTGCCTCTGATCATTACGCCGCTTGGTTTTGCACTGTCGGCCTATCTTGCAGCACGCCTGTTTCCCAACGCACAGGGCAGTGGTATCCCGCAGGCGATAGCGGCCCGTTACTTGCGCGAGGACGCTGACCGTTCGCGCCTATTGTCCTTGAGACTGGCATTCGGGAAGATCGTACTGACGGTGCTCGGACTGGCCTCCGGTGCGTCGATCGGCCGCGAAGGGCCGACCGTACAGGTCGGCGCATCGTTCATGCTGGCGGTTGCCAGGTTTGGCGGCATGGCGCACACCCGAGGCCTCATCCTTGCCGGCTCTGCGGCAGGCATAGCTGCCGCGTTCAATACGCCGCTCGCCGGCATCGTCTTTGCGATAGAGGAGATGAGCCGTACATACGAATCGCGCGCCAACGGTCTCGTTTTGACGGCTGTCATTCTGGCCGGACTGGCGGCACTCGGGATCTCCGGCAGCTACAACTATTTCGGGACGGCGTCTGCGGCTCCCAGTGAGATCGCCGACTGGGGCCTGGTCATCGCGTGTGGCGTCGGCGGCGGGGCGCTTGGCGCCGGGTTCAGCGGCCTTGCGCTGCAGATTGGATCCCGTGTCCGCCGCTGGGCGCAGCCGGCGCCGCTCAAGCGGATGGTGTGGCTGGCATTCGCATGCGGCGTCGCAGTCGCGATAATCGGGGTGATGTCTGGCGGAGAGACATTCGGGACCGGCTATGATCAGGCGAGAAGCGCAGTCGAGGGCCAGCCGCTTCCGCTGATGTTCTTTGCCGAAAAGCTGCTTGCCAGCTTTGCCTCGATGATGTCCGGCATCCCGGGCGGAATATTTGCACCGTCGCTCTCGGTCGGGGCCGGGCTCGGAAGCACGATCGGCACGCTGATGGGAAGCAGCATAGCACTGGCCGCAATCCTGGGGATGGCCGGCTACTTCGCCGGTGTCGTGCAGGCGCCAATGACCGCCTTCGTCATCATCCTCGAGATGACTGGCGACCACGATGCCGTCATCTCGATCATGGCTGTCTCGATGATCGGCTATGTCACGTCGAGGATCCTTTCCCGCGAGCCGTTGTATCACGGCCTCTCGCGGGTGTTCATTGCAGCAGCGATCAGGGCAAGACGTGCCGACGAGATCCAGAGCCCGCACGCCCCCTAGGACACGGGCAATCAGCTTTCCGCTTTTGCCAGTTGAAGAGGCCAGCTCTGCCCACCGCGAGCGCCGCGGTTCCGGACCGTGCCCCGCGCCAAGTCAATGGTGGACTTCATATGAACTTCCCCTAATTTCCGTATAAACCAATGCCAATTGTGCCGAGATGCCGAAGCGAAAGCAGTAGGGGGCGACACGACGAACCATGAAAAGCTTCATTATCAATCCGCCGGTCTTCTATGGCTCTGTGATCGTGATCGGCATTTTCGTGGCTGTCGGCATCCTCGTACCCGGACAGGCGGGAGCAGTCTTCGGGGCAATTCAGGCCTGGATTCTCCAGACATTCGGATGGTTCTATCTTCTCTCGGTCGGCATCTTCCTATTGGCTGTCGTCATCCTCTGCTTCGGGCGGTTTGGCCAGTTGAAGCTCGGGCCGGACGACTCCGTTCCGGATTTCCGGTTCAGTTCCTGGATCGCCATGCTGTTTGCCGCCGGCATGGGGATTGGTCTGATGTTCTATGCTGTCGGCGAGCCCATGACGCATTTCATGGCGCCACCCACTGCCGAGCCGAAATCGATCGCCGCCATGCGCGAGGCCATGACGGTCACCTTCTTTCACTGGGGTGTGCACGCCTGGGCCATATACGCTGTCGTGGGTCTCTCACTCGCCTACTTCGGCTACCGGTATAATCTGCCGCTGACCATCCGCTCGGGGCTCTATCCGCTTCTGAAAGGTCGCATCGACGGGCCGATAGGTCATGCCGTCGATATCTTCGCGATCGTCGGCACAATGTTCGGCATCGCTACGTCTCTCGGCTTGGGCGTGTCGCAGATCAATGCCGGTCTCAACCACCTGATCGGGGTCCCGATCGGCATCGAGGTGCAACTGCCGCTGATCGCGGTGGTGACGGCGATGGCAACAGTCTCCGTCGTCACGGGCCTGGACAAGGGGGTCCGCATCCTGTCGGAGACCAATCTCGTTGTCGCCATCCTGCTGATGCTCTTCGTTTTTGTCGTCGGACCGACGAGCCAGCTGCTGCGTGACTTCGTGCAGAATCTGGGGCTCTATCTCGACACGCTCGTTCTTCGCACCTTCAACATCTATGCCTACCAGCCAACGCCCTGGATCGACGCCTGGACGCTGTTCTACTGGGCGTGGTGGATCTCCTGGTCGCCCTTCGTCGGCATGTTCATCGCCCGCATTTCCCGCGGCAGAACCGTGCGCGAGTTCGTCGCCGCTGTTCTCTTCATCCCGGCTGGCTTCACATTTTTCTGGATGACCGTTTTCGGCAATACCGCGATGTTCCTGGACACCGGCGCTGCTGGCGGTGCACTTGGAGCAGCCATTGCCGATGACGTGTCCGTCGGACTGTTCCGTTTTTTCGAGTACCTTCCCCTCCCCGCAATCACATCAACTCTTGCGGTGATCTTGGTGTCGATCTTCTTCATCACCTCGGCCGATTCCGGTGCGCTTGTCATCGACTCCATTGCCGCGGGCGGTGAAACGCAGACCACGACCGGCCAGCGTGTATTCTGGTGTGGCATGGAAGGGGTGGTGGCAGGTTGCCTGCTGCTTGCGGGCGGACTGACAGCATTGCAGTCCGCGACTATCGCAAGCGCCCTTCCCTTTTCTGTGGTCATGCTGGGGCTTGTCTTCTCACTGTATCTCGGCATGAGGGAGGATCTTGCCCAGAGAGAAGCGCATCACGGGCAGAACCTGCTGCCTTCCGCTCAACCAGCGTCCGGGCAAACCTGGCAGCGACGGCTTGCGCTCATGCTGACCGCTGCAACGGAAAAGGACGTGCGGCAGTTCATAACGACACAGGTCAGACCCGCTCTCGATCAGGTGGCGGCAGAGTTGAGCTCTCGAGGTCGACAGTCGAACGTGGTCGAAGAAGCCGACGGCGCCATTGCCTTGCGGTCACCCGCGGACGGTGTGCGGGATTTCGTCTACGGTGTCACGCTGACTGATCACCGTATCGCCAGCTTCACGCCCGTGCGGGCTGGAGAGGCTGAGTTCAGATATGAAGCCAGGACGTATTTTTCGAGTGGCAACAGAGGCTATGACGTCATGGGCATGTCGAGAGATCAACTCATCAGCGACGTGTTGGCGCAATTTGAGCGGTATCTGCATCTGGTTCATTCGCCTGATTTCCAGCTGGTGCACGGCGCCCCTGGCCATCAGTCGGGCGTTTAGCAGATGGCGCGCTCTCCATCGTCCCACCGCGCTCCAACGGAGTTGAAGGCTTCCAGAATCCCTCAAGACACTGAGGTCGGTCCAGCTGTCCAGTTGAGTCGCTTGCGTAATCAGTCAGCTGATAGATCACATGGAGCATACAAGGCGCGCGCCACATGGAATCCGCGGCATCGGGACTATGTTATCTGAAGAAGAAGAGCCTTGATCTTCTCGGAAACAGGCAGCGCCGGCGCCTGATCCAGCTTGCTGCTTGAGCGGTACCGGGTATCGGCCGAGTACCAGTCGATCAACGCGGAGGCGACTTCCAGTGCCCGCTCGTCCGACTTTTCAACGCCGTTTTCTTCACACCAGGCGGAATGGAAACGCTCTATTTCTTCCAGGTCCTCCGATGACAGGACCTTTGATGAGGTTGAACTGAAGATCATGATTTCGGTGCCGCCTGTGATGTGTGCAATCTCATAAGATGCAGCGGCTCACTTGGTTCCGATGGAAGCGGATGCCCTGGTCCGCCGTGACCGCGTTTTCCGCTCGCGCACATAGTGCCGCAAGGCTTGTTCTGCCGGGTCAGCCGCGAAGATCCGAAACAGAAAACGCCGAAAGTTTGAACCGATCAGTCGGCCCATCGGCGCCGGACGAAGCTACCGGGGCTGAATAGCATCTGTCGATTTACCGCTTATTCCTGCGCAAGTTCTGCAGCGGATCAAGACCGAGGATGTTCACTGGACAGTCGGAGCAGTATCCGATTGGCGAGGCCGCCGCCACAGCCCACGTCTACGGAAATCCGGGGAAGCAATTACCGCAAAGCGTGGCTCAGTTACCAGCAGCCGCTTACGCAAAACTATGGCGGAGAGGAAGGGATTCGAACCCTCGATACGCTTTTGACGTATACTCCCTTAGCAGGGGAGCGCCTTCGACCACTCGGCCACCTCTCCGGTGCGGTCTGATTAAGTGGGAGTGCTCGGCTTTGCAAGAGATTTTGCACGCGCGTCGCAATTTCCCCGCCAATGCCGCGAAAACCATGAGATCGAGGCGACCGGAGACCTGCTCAGCCAAGCAGCTGCTTCAGATCCGCGGCAGGATCCGCGAGAATCAGGCGATCCGGCTGCAGGTCGCTTTCCAGCAGCTTCTTGCCGGTGACATAGGCCTTGGCATCGTTGATCGCATCCACGGCGATGAAGCGCCCCTGGCGAAAGTACCAGACGGAGAGGCTGCCCTCGCGGCTGCCGGGCCGGGTGACGGTTTCGTCGTAGCCAAGATTGAAGCCGGCGATCTGCAGCTTCACATCATACTGATCCGACCAGAACCAGGGTTTAGGGCGATAGGGTTCTGCACCGCCGGCGATGACGGACGCCGCGGCATCCGCCTGATCGACCGCATTCTGCACCGATTCGAGCCGGACGCGACCATCTTCCCACGGCAGTTCGGCGCAATCGCCGACCGCGAAGATCTGCGGATCTGAGGTTCGCGAGAAAGCATCGACGGCGATGCCGTTGCCGACATCGAGGCCGGCAAGCTGGGCGAGTTCGGCGTTGGCGCTGACACCGATCCCGACGATGACGAAATCGACCTCGATGGTCGTCCCGTCCGCCAGCTCGGCCGCAACGACATGACCCTCGTGGCCGAGCAACCGTCGGAGGCCCGTCGATTCGCGGATCGATACGCCCTGCCGCTGGTGGATGTCGCGCATCGCGTCGGCCGTTTCTTTGGCCGCGACACGCTTCAGGATACGGTCTGCCATCTCGATGACGGTGACCTCCAGCCCCTTGTGCCGGGCAACGGCCGCCGCTTCGAGCCCGATGTAACCGCCGCCGATGATCAGCACGCGCCGCCCGGGGCGCATCTCTTCGGCCAGCCGGTCGGCATCGCGCTTGTCGCGCATCACGTAAACGCCGGAGAGATCGCCGCCGAGTGCTGCTGGCAGGGTGCGTGGCGTAGCACCCGTCGCCAGCACCAGAACGCCGTAGTCGAGCGTCGAGCCGTCCTGCATGCGCAGCCGCCGGGCGTCGCGGTCGATCTGCTCGACGAAGGCCGAGAGGCGCAGTTCCACATCGTTCTGCGCATACCAGTCGAGCGGCCGCAGCAGCAGCCGCGCAAAATCCATCTCGCCCAGCAGATACTTCTTCGACAGTGGCGGGCGCTGATAGGGAGCAACGTCCTCGGCGCTGAGAATGGTGATCGGTCGCGGATCCTTCAGCGCCCGCAGCTTGGCTGCCAGCGAGAAGCCGGCCTGACCGCCGCCGATGATGACCACTCGATCCGCCACGTCGTCACTCCTCCTGCCCGTCTGCAAATACTGCGGCAGCAGGCGTAGCGCCGCCAAGCCAAGCCGTCAACGCACGCCTGGATCCCGCGTCGGCGGCACGACATGAATCCAGCCGATCCGTCGCATTTGAAAGATCCGCTTCAACGTAAAGCAGCGAAACGCATGTAGGCTCACGGCAGATAGAGGCGTGGGAGGGTTGGATGCCCTTGGATATCGGTAGAAACACACAGAGCGGCCCGGCGGCCGAAGACGGTTTCGAGACGTTCCAGATCGATCGCCCCGGAAGGATCATCTTCGTCGAGCATCACCTCAGCACCAAGAGCCATTGCCGCTGTGTGGTGCGCAGGATCTCGCGTTCGGGGGCGGAACTCGACGTCAGTCCCAGCATCGTCATCCCGAAAAACTTCTTCCTGGAGATCCTCGGCGTCAAGGGAGAGATCGGCTGCACGCTATCCCGGCGCCAGGAGGAGAAGCTGAAGATCAGCTTCAACATGCTGATCGACCCGGGTTTTCTCCATCATGTGCTGCGCATGTGTTTCCAGACCCGGCACTGAGCAAGACGGCGAAGACCGCCACCGCAGTTCTGGATCGGAAGCGCCACCGAGCGCAAAACCGGGGCGATCCGGGCGCAGCTTGATCTTGCGCGACGACGAATCCCTCCTATTGTGTGGCGCTTCACACAGACCGGATCCAGCAGCATGTCGTCGTTCGCGCATTTCACTCCCCTCGCCGCAAGCCTTCCCGCAAGCGTTCCCTTCGTCGGCCCGGAAGCCATAGAGCGCAGTCGCGGGCTCACGGTGAAGGCCCGCATCGGCGCCAATGAGAGCGGTTTTGGTCCGGCGCCCTCGGTGCTGGAGGCGATCGGCAGCGCCGCGGCCGAGACCTGGAAATATGCGGATCCGGAGAATTTCGCCCTCAAGCAGGCGCTCGCCGCGCATCTCGGTTGCCGGCCGGAGAACTTCGCCATCGGCGAAGGCATCGATTCGCTGCTCGGGCAGATCGTGCGGCTGGTCATCGAGCCCGGCGCCCCGGTCGTCAGCTCGTTCGGCGCCTACCCGACCTTCAACTTCCACGTCGCCGGCCACGGCGGTCGGCTGGTGACGACGCCCTATGTCGACGATCGCGAGGACATGGAGGGACTTCTGGCGCTGGTGAAGCGGGAAAACGCGCCGCTCGTCTATTTCGCCAACCCCGATAACCCGATGGGAAGCTGGTGGGACGCCGAGCGCGTCGTGGAGTTCGCGCGAAGCGTGCCGGAGACCTGCCTGCTGATCCTCGACGAGGCCTATTGCGAAACAGCCCCGGACGGCGCGACGCCTGCCGCGACAGCTCTCATCGACCGGCCGAACGTGATCCGTACACGGACCTTCTCCAAGGCCTATGGCCTGGCCGGTGCGCGCGTCGGCTACGCGATCAGCACGCCCGGCAACGTCCAGGCCTTCGACAAGATCCGCAACCACTTCGGCATGTCGCGCATCAGCGTTGCCGCGGCACTGGCGGCACTCAAGGATCAGGATTACCTTCGGACGGTGGTTACCTCGATCGTGCAGGCGCGCGAGACGATCGCCGGCATCGCCCGCGACAATGGCCTGCATCCCCTGCCCTCGGCGACGAATTTCGTGACGATCGATTGCGGCCGCGATGGCACCTATGCGCGCGCCATCGTCGACGGGCTGATGGAGCACGGCGTGTTCATCCGGATGCCCGGCGTCGCGCCGCTCAATCGCTGCATCCGGATCAGCACCGGTCCCGAGCCGGACATGGCACTGCTGGCCGAGGCACTGCCGCAGGTGCTGCGCACGCTCGCCTGATCGAAAACGAGCAAAGACCGCGCCGGCCTTGTTTCTGCCGGTCGCGGTCCGTCATCCGGCGACGATGGCACGAAGCCCGTCGCTTCTCTCGTTCCGGCACCGTCATGGTCCCGGCAATCTCTATCAGTGCATGGTCATCCATTCACGTGCGGCGCGAAGAGCTTCCGCCAGCTGCATCTTGGTCATCGAATGGGAGAGGTCGGCGCGCAGTTCGGCGGCGCGGTCCGATCCCTTGATCGCGGCGATGTTTAGCCATTTGTGGGCGGCGATGAGATCGACAGGGCAGCCCCGGCCGGTCGCATACATCAGGCCCATGTCGCAGAAGGTTTCGGCGCGGGCTTCGCCACCGAGGGTGGCCATGTCGGAATTGTACATTTCAAAGCGTGCCATCGGTAAAGATCCCTGTTCGAGCCTGTCGTTTGTAGTCCCTGTTTGATGCCCTCGCGGGCGCTCTCCGGATCACCGTCTTCTGCGGCTTTTCGATCCTTCAAGCCGGCAGGTTGTCCTGCTCGTTTGATGAACCCACTATGCCTGCCGGACTTCAAAATTCGCCTAAAATGCATGATTAATTCGACGCAAACAAAGTCCAAACGCTTGGTAAACTTGAGTTTTCGTTAAACATCAGAGGGCCTGCAGGGCAGCCCTTTCGGCGATTTGAGAAGCTTCCGGTAACCGTGCCGATTTTACCGTTCGTTCACCCTGTGATCAGCGATCTCACTCCGATCGCACGTTTCGGGTGGCCGCCGAGAGGCCGCGAGCGACCGCCAGGTCCCGCTTTACGTTTACGTGTGCGTAAGATATTTTGAGCAATGGCGCGATGGGCAGACGGGAGGAGCCGTACGTCCGGCGCACAACGGGATGATCAGTGGGAGGAAATATGATGATCCGCAAGACGACCTTGATCCTGGCAATGCTTGCAAGCGGTGCAGTCCAGGCGTTTGCCGCAGAGCCCATTGAGGGCAGCTGGAAGACAGCCAGCGGCGAGACCGCCGCCATTTCCAAATGCGGTTCCGCCTATTGCGTGACGCTGAAGACGGGCAAGCATGCCGGCAAGCAGATCGGCAAGATGTCCGGCACGGGCAGCGACTACAAAGGCGAGATCACCGATCCGGAGGCCAACAAGACCTACAACGGATCCGGCTCGGTCAGCGGCAATGCACTGAAGATGAAGGGCTGCGTGATGTCGGTGTTCTGCAAGACGCAGACCTGGTCGCGGCTTTAGTCGGGTTGGCGGGTCATCAACCCGCCTTCTCCCGATCTCTCTCGGCCCACTCGTCCATCCGAGCCCACTTGTTGAACGGTTGATGAACCGCCGGATCAGCGATCATTCAGCTCCCATCTCTATTGTCATACCTAAGGATAAGGGAGAGGGATCATGCACCGGATCGTCAGGCGGTTGACCATCATTACACTGACCATGGCGATCTTCGCCTTCGGCTTCGCATCCTTGGTTCAAGGGGTTCAGGAGATGCGCGGCACGGCGCGGCTTGAAGCCGGCGCGACGCCGACCTGCCAGCCGCTCGGTGGCATGCATTGCCGTAGCATCCTCTAGCAGAGACGCCAGACGCGCGGCTGTATTCGCGCAGCCACATCGAGGCTGATTTGCGGGCTCGCCTGTGATTTGCTTGTTAGGAAGAGCGCATTATAATGCGCCATGAGCAAAAGAATCTTCGCATCCGCCTCCCCCAACTGCATCAGCCCCGACCCGTACGAACCGCAGGTTTTCGACGACGCGGCCCAGGCGGTCGATGCGCTTACTGCGCTCTACGAGCGCAACACCGCCTTCCTGATCGACGGATTTTCGCGCCTTGCCGACGGTGCGCCGGTCGGCGGCCGTCTGCGCGCCTGCTATCCGCAGGTCAGCATCGAGACGACCAGTTTCGGGCATATCGACTCGCGCCTGTCCTACGGTCATGTGGCATCGCCCGGCCTCTACACGACGACGGTCACGCGCCCGAAACTGTTCCGCCACTACCTGATCGAGCAGTTGGGCCTCCTGGTCCGCCACCATCACGTGCCGATCATCGTATCTGAATCAGAGACGCCGATCCCGCTGCACTTCGCCTTCGGCGAAGGCGCACATGTGGAGGCCTCGGCCTCGGCGGCGCTCACCGACATGCCGTTGCGGGACCTGTTCGACACGCCCGACCTCAACATCACTGACGACCTGATCGCCAATGGCGAATATGATCAGGTGGCAGGCGAACCGGCGCCGCTCGCGCCGTTCACGGCACAGCGCATCGACTATTCGCTGGCCCGCCTCAGCCACTACACCGCCACCAGCGCAGATCATTTCCAGAACTTCGTGCTGTTCACCAACTACCAGTTCTACATCGACGAATTCGCCGCCTGGGCGCGCGAGCTGATGGCGGAAGGCGGCGGTGGCTATACGGAATTCGTCGAGCCCGGCAACATCATCACCCCCGCCGGCAGCCGCAGCAACGAGATGCCGGTCCGCCTGCCGCAGATGCCCGCCTACCATCTGAAGAAGAAGGGCCACTCCGGCATCACGCTCGTCAACATCGGTGTCGGCCCGTCGAACGCCAAGACGATCACCGACCACATCGCCGTCCTGCGCCCGCATGCCTGGCTGATGGTCGGCCACTGCGCCGGGCTGCGCAACAGCCAGCGGCTGGGCGACTACGTGCTGGCGCACGCCTATATGCGCGAGGATCACGTACTCGACGATGACCTGCCGGTCTGGGTGCCGATCCCCGCGCTTGCCGAGGTGCAGCAGGCATTGGAGGATGCAGTCGAGGAGATCACCGGCCTTGAAGGCTTCGAACTGAAGCGCATCATGCGCACCGGCACCGTGGCGACGATCGACAACCGCAACTGGGAACTGCGCGACATGCGCGGGCCGGTCAAACGGCTGTCCCAAGCGCGGGCGATCGCGCTTGACATGGAATCGGCGACCATCGCCGCCAACGGCTTCCGCTTCCGTGTCCCCTACGGCACCCTGCTCTGCGTGTCGGACAAGCCGCTGCACGGCGAGCTGAAGCTGCCGGGCATGGCGACAGACTTTTACCGGACGCAGGTGCGCCAGCACCTGAAGATCGGCATCCGCGCCGTGCAGAAGCTGGCCGCCATGCCAACCGAGACGCTGCATTCGCGCAAGCTGCGCAGCTTCTACGAGACAGCGTTTCAGTAGGATTGTGAACATACTCCTTTAGGTGTACGCTCAGCTCAAATTATACACACGAGGGTGCCATGCGTACCAATATCGATCTGGACGATAGCTTGATCGTAGAAGCGATGGAGCTCGGAGGTCTTCCGACGAAAAAGGCGGCGGTTGATCAGGCACTGCGGGAATTCGTGCGTATCCGCCGGCAGTTGCGTGCTGTCGATAATCTGGAAGGGATTGGCTGGGAAGGTGACCTTGATGCGATGCGCGAGGGAACAGCCGAACAAATCGACTGGGGCTTGAAGGCTGGCCAATGATCGTCGCGGACAGCTCCGTCTGGATCTCGTTGTTCAGGAAGGATGATCTCGACGTTTCAAAGCAGCTGCGCGCCTATATATCGCAGGGGACTGTTCTGGTCGGTGACATCATCATGCTGGAAGTGCTTCAAGGCGCGCGTGATTATCATCACGCCCGATGGATCGAGCAGAATTTCCGGGATTTCCCCACCGCCCGGATGCTATCTGCGGATCTCGCCATCAAAGCGGCCGCCAATTATCGGTTGCTCCGCGACCGTGGCATCACGGTCCGCAAGACCATAGACACCATCATCGGCACCTACTGCATCGAACATGGTCACCGCCTTCTTCAGCGCGACAAGGATTTCCTGCCAATGGCAGAACATCTCGGCCTGCGGCTGGCGTGACTGCCCTCACGCCTTCGACCTCGCCACCAGCATCGACAGCAAAGTTCCGATCACGGACGTCACGATGATCAGCAGATGGGCGTTGACGGCTGCCTTACCGAGCGCCTCGACCGCACCTTCCGCGTGCGCGGCGCCGAAGCCCAGCGCGCCGGCGGTGATGCCAGCCGGGTAGGTGCCGACGCCGCCTGGAGCGTGAACGGGCAGGATGGACGACAGTTCGCCGCCCAGCGCACCGCCGAACGACGGTGCCAGATCGAGGTTGCCGAGAAGCATCAGCACCCAGGCCAGAACGGCGATCTTGACGAACCAGTTGACCAGCGTCACGCCCCAGGCGCGGCAGAAGGCCAGGGCATCGGCGGGCAGACCGGCCTCAATCTCCGCGACGAACCGTTGCAGCCTTGCCGGCAGCAGGCGACGCAGCAGCGCAAGCAGCGGGCGACGTGCCGCAAAGGCTATCGCCGGGAGGATGGAAAAGGCGGTCCACGCCAGCCAGGCCGCCGGACTGCCGTGTTCCAGCGCCAGACCCAGACCGGCCGCTGCCATGAGCGCGTGCAGGTCGAGCAGCCGCATCACGAACAGCGCTGCACCTGCGCGGGTGAAGGAGACGCCGAACTCCTGCTTCATCAGCAGCGGAAAGGAGACCTCGCCGCTGCGGAACGGCAGCATGACGTTGAGCAGGTTATGCACCTGCACCAGCCTCAGCAGTCGCGCAAACCGGCCGCCCGTCTCAACCGGAAAATAGTCGTGGATCCGCCAGGTGCGCAGTACGTAGGTCGACAGCAGCAGCGCCACCGCGGAGACAAGCGCGGCCAGACCAACCTCCCGCCACAGGGCGATGATCTGCCCCCATCCCCAGAACCACTGGATGAAGACGATGTAGCCGAGCACCGCAGCACCCGTCAGGAGGCTGGTTGCGTTTCGAATAATCCACGGCTTCCGGCTGGCAAGCATGTCGTTCTTCATATAACACGGCGCTCTGATGGCGCGGTTTCCGGTAAACTGCGGCGGCCCGGGAACTATCGGCTCTGCCGGCGGATCAACGGGCACTGAGGTTTAGGAGAAAGATCTGGTGCGGACAACGGCCGAGTCGACGGAAATTGCGGCGAGCGGTACGCCGGCGGTGGAACTCTCCCTCGTCGTGCCGATCTTCAACGAGGAAGAAAGCGTCGCTCCGCTGATCGCCCGCATCGTCGAGGCGATGACCGGCTACGCGGCACCATGGGAACTGATTCTCGTCGACGACGGCAGCACCGATGCAACGCTTGCCGTTGCGCGAGAGGCACTCGGCCGCCCCGGGCTTGACCTGCACGTGGTCGCCCTGCAGCGCAATTTCGGTCAGACCGCCGCTATGCAGGCCGGGATCACCCAGGCCCGCGGTCGGCTGATCGCGACACTGGACGGCGATCTGCAGAACGATCCGAAGGACATTCCGGCGATGGTTGCCGAGCTGGAGCGTCGCGAGCTGGATCTATTGGTCGGCTGGCGCCAGAACCGTCGCGACGGCCTGCTGCTGCGCAAGGTGCCATCGTTCATCGCCAACAGGCTGATCGGCCGCATCACCGGCGTCCGGCTTCATGATTACGGCTGCAGCCTGAAGGTCTACCGCGCCACGGTGATCAAGCAGGTAAAGCTGATGGGCGAAATGCACCGATTCATTCCGGCCTGGGTCGCCGGCGTCGTGCCGAGCTCGCGGATCGGCGAGATGCCCGTTACCCACCACGCCCGCCAGCACGGCGTTTCCAAATACGGCATCTCGCGCACCTTCCGCGTGATCCTCGATCTTCTGTCGGTGATGTTCTTCATGCGCTTTCGCGCGCGGCCAGGGCATTTCTTCGGCTCGCTCGGGCTTGGCCTCGGCGCCCTGTCTGCGGTCATCCTCGCCTATCTGTCGGTCGAGAAGTTCATCCTCGGCAACGACATCGGCACACGGCCGTTGTTCATCATCGGGGTCATGCTGTTTTTGTCTGCCGTCCAGTTGATCACCACCGGAATTCTGGCAGAAATGATCGCCCGCACCTATTCCCGGGACGATAGTTCCGTCAGCTATATCGTGAGAGACGTCTACAGCGGTGAGCAACCGAATTTATAATCTCCTCGTCCGACGTCCGGAAATCGTTTTCTGGCTGATCCTCGGCTATTTCGTCCTGTCGGTCCTGCTGCGGGCGCTGCGGTCCGACAGCCTGCAGAACGACGAGGCCGAACAGGCCTTCCAGGCGCAGTTCCTGCTTCTCGGCTACGGTCGCCAACCGCCCTTCTACAACTGGCTGCAGATCGGCATGGCGGAGGTGTTCGGCCTGTCGATCTTCACCATTTCGCTGTTGAAGAACCTGCTGCTCTTGCTGTGCTGCCTGTTCTACTGGCTGGCGGCAAGGATGCTGATGGACGACCGGCGCCTGCCGCTCGTCGCCATGCTCGGCGTGCTCGCCATCCCGTCGGTGACGATCCTGGCTCAGCGCGACCTGACGCATGCGACAGCCACTCTGTGTCTGGTATCGGTGTTTCTGTGCATCTTCATCCGGACGCTGAAGCAGCCAAGCCTCGGCAGCTACATCATGCTTGGCGTGACGGTGGGCATCGGTGCCATCACCAAGTACAACTTCGTCATCGTGCCGCTTGCCGCAGCACTTGCCGTGCTGCCGGAGCCGCAGTTCCGGAAGCGGTTGCTGGACGTGCGTGTCCTGGCCGCCCTCTGCGCCGCGGCCGTCGTCGCGCTGCCGCACCTGATCTGGGCAGTCATGCACCTTGAGGCGGCGACAACCGGCACGGTCGAGGCCATGCGCGAGGGTTCCTCCGGCGATCCGTTGAAGGACACGATTCGCGGCCTGATCTCTATCCTGCTGTCGACCCTCGAGGGCAGTCTGCCGGTCATCATCCTGTTCGGGCTGGTGTTCTGGCGCGATGTCGGCGCCGCCTGGCGGGCGGAAAATGCCTGGACGCGGGTCATCGGCCGGATGATCGTGGTCTGCATCGTGCTGGTCGCCGTCATCGGCATCGGCTTCGGGGCATCGAGCATCCGCCAGAAGTGGCTGTCGCCCTTCCTCTTGCTGCTCCCGCTCTATCTGTCGCTGAAGTTCGCCGCGGCGCGCACCGACAGCGGCGCCAGCGTGGCGCGGATGGCGCCGCCGCTGATGGGCATCGTCACCGGCTTCATCGTCTACCTCGCGCTCAGCAACATCATCGGCCCGTTCCTCGGCAAATACGGCAAGGAACACATTCCCTACCGGCCGATGCTGGAGCAGGTGCTGGCGCAACGTGGCGAGCATCCGGCCTATATCATCACCGACGATCTGATGACGGCCGGCAACACGCGGCTGCACTACCCCACTGTGCCGGTGATGATGCCCGGTTTCGACCAGCCGATCCCGCTCGTATCTGCCGAGCGACGTGGACCGGGCCTGCTGATCTGGCCGGCCGGCGGCGAAGCCGATGCGCTTCCGGCGCCGCTGGCCGATCTGGTGCGCGCGAACGGCGTCGCACCCGAGACGGTGCCGATTGCCCATCTGGACGTGCCGTACAACTTCTCACGCGGCGGCGATGCCATGCGGTTCGGCTATGCGTGGCTGGAGCAGGCGCCGCAGACGAGCCGCTGACAGGGGCTCAGTCGCGCAACGTCTCGCGCAGGTGATCGAGCCCCAGGCGCAGCGTGTCGACCATCTCGTCGACCTGCAAACGGGAAATGATCAGCGGCGGCGAGGCCAGCATGCGGTCACCGGTTGCCCGCATCACCAAGCCGTTCTCCAGGCAGTGGTTGCGCACCGCAGCTCCCGCATCATCAGGCTTTGCAAAACGGCGGCGGGTTGCCTTGTCGGCTGCCAGCTGCACCCCGGCGATCAGTCCGGCGGCATCCACCTGCCCGACCATCTCGTGGTCCTCCAGCGTCTTCAGCGCCGCGGCGAAATAGGGGCCGATCTCGTCACGGACCCGCTCCACCATCCCTTCCTCCTCGATGATGCGCAGGTTTTCCAGCGCTGCTGCCGCGCAGACGGGGTGACCGGAATAGGTGAAGCCGTGATTGAAATCGCCGACCTCCTCGATCATCACTTTCGCGACCCGATCGCCGACGAGCACGCCGCCGATCGGCAGGTAGCCGGATGACAGACCCTTGGCGATCGGCGCCATGTCCGGCTGGAAACCGAAATGCTGGTGGCCGAACCAGGTGCCGAGCCGGCCGAACCCGCAGATCACCTCGTCGGCGACCAGCAGGATGTTGCGCTCGCGGCAGATCCGGGCGATCTCCGGCCAGTAGCTGTCGGGCGGCACGATAACGCCGCCGGCGCCCTGGATCGGCTCGGCGACGAAGGCCGCAACATTCTCATCGCCCAGCTTATCAATCATCGCTTCCAGTTCGCGCGCCCGTGCCAGCCCGAAATCGTGCGGCGTGAGATCACCGCCCTCCGCATACCAGTAGGGCTGACCGATGTGCGAGATGCCGTCGATCGGCAGGCCACCCTGTTCGTGCATGTGCCTCATGCCACCGAGCGACGCTCCGGCGACCGTTGATCCGTGGTAGCCGTTCCGGCGGCCGATGATGTGCGTCTTCGACGGCTGGCCGAGCGCCTTCCAGTAGACGCGCGCCATGCGAAACCAGGTATCGGTCGCCTCGGATCCGGAATTGGTGAAGAAGACATGGTTCATCCGGCCGCCCGTATAGCCGGTGACCTTCTGCGCCAGGAGTGCCGTCGGCTGAGTCGTGGTGCCGAAGAAAGTGTTGTAATAGGCAAGTTCATTCATCTGCCGCGATGCGGCCTCGGCGATCTCGCGACGGCCGTAGCCGATGTTGACGCACCAGAGGCCGGCGAAGGCGTCGAGATACTTCTTTCCCTGCGCATCGAAGATATGCACGCCGTCTGCCCGGGCGATCACCCGGCTGCCCTTGTCGTTCAACGCCTTCATGTCGGAGAACGGATGCAGATGGTGGGCTGCATCGATCGCTGCCAGATTAGAGAGGGGCGTCAGAGGGTTCACGGATCTTTCTCCCGAAGCAGCGGCCGTGGGGGACCGGTCGCGCGGCACATTGTAAGGCGG
Source organism: Rhizobium sp. SAFR-030 (assembly GCF_059415005.1). Lineage (NCBI taxonomy): Bacteria > Pseudomonadati > Pseudomonadota > Alphaproteobacteria > Hyphomicrobiales > Rhizobiaceae > Rhizobium > Rhizobium sp. SAFR-030. The sequence continues at coordinate 540,040 of NZ_JBPFDO010000001.1, forward strand.
TTTGCGATGGGCTACGACCATGGCCCAGCGACAACAGGTTTGGCAAGATCCGGTTTCGACCGGTTTCGCCTGACGAGAAGGGATGCGTCATGACCGATCAGCCGGAACGCGATTGCGCTGCAGCCACGCCGCGTATCGAGGTGCTTCTCGTCGGCATGAACGGCGACCTGCGCGGCAAGATGATCCCGCTGAAGGCCGAGGACAAGGTCTGGAAGAACGCCGTCCGACTGCCCTCCTCCACCCAGTCGCTGGATATCTGGGGCGACGACAACGACGACATCACCGGCATCTCGCTGACGCTGGGCGATCCCGACGGGATCTGCGTCGCCGACCCGCGGTCGCTGACTGCCCTCCCGTGGGGGCCGTCGGGATCCAAGCAGGTGCTGGCGACGATGCACAGGCTCGACGGACAGCCGCATTTCATCTGCCCGCGCGCCATCCTCGCCCGGGTGCTGGAGCGCTACACGGCGCTCGGTCTGACGCCGGTGGTGGCGACCGAGCTGGAATTCTACCTGATCGAAGCGGATTTCCGCGAGAGCGGCCGGCCGATGCCGCCAAAGTCGCTGGTGATGAACGGCGAGGTGGAAGGTTTCCAGCTCTACGACATGCGGGCTACCGCAGCGCTCTCCGAGTACCTCAATACGGTTCGGGTCTACTGCGACGCCATGGAGCTGCCGGCCGATGCGACGACGGCTGAATTCGGACCGGGCCAGTTCGAGGTGAACCTCCTGCACCGTCCGGATGCGATGGCGGCTGCCGACGACTGCATCTACCTGAAGCGGGTGATCGACTTTGCCGCCCGCCGGCACGGGCTGAAGGCCACCTGCATGGCAAAGCCCTACGGCGACCATGCGGGTTCCGGCCTGCACGTGCATGCCAGCATCATCGACCGCGACGGCAACAACGTGCTGGATGCGCGGGGTGATGATCCGCTTCGCCTGAAGTCGGTGACCGCCGGCATGCTGCAGACGATGCAGGATGCGCAGCTGATCTTCGCGCCATTTGCCAATTCCTACCGGCGGTTCCAGCCGGGCTCCTTCGCGCCCGACAAGATCGACTGGGGGTTCGGTCATCGGGGGACGGCCGTGCGTATTCCCGACAGCGAGGGACCGGCTGCCCGCATAGAACACCGGGTGGCCGGCGCCGATGCCAATCCCTACCTGCTGCTGGCCGCCATCCTCGGCGGCATGCTGCTTGGACTGGAACAGGATCTCGATCCGGGGCCGGTCACTGCCCCCGGTTCGGCGCCCGACAATCCCGCTATGCTGACGCATGATTTCCTGACGGCGGTTGACCGCTTCCGCGCCTCCGCCTTCGTCCGCGACATCTTCGGCGCGGACTACCAGCGCATCTACGGCGACACCAAGCGCAAGGAGGCGATCACCCACCTGCGCACCGTCTCTAGCTTCGACTACCAGACATACCTGCCGCGGGTTTGAGCTAGAGCCCGGTCGGCTGCGGCGCGATGCCTTCCTGTGCCTGGACCTGTGCCATCGGCTGCTGCGGCTCGCGCACCAGAACCTTCAGCTCGCCGGCGTGGATCTTCAGAATGACGTCGCGCTCCATCGGCAGAAGTTCTCCATCGATCACGCAACGCACGTCGTGGCGCGCCTTGGGGAAATGCAATTCGAGTTCCGTGGCCGTCATCGCATTGACCGCCTCGTTCTCTTTCAGGCGGCCACGCATGATGTCGAGGGCAAGCTTGGCGACACCGGCCGGGGTCAGCGGATCCGCGGTATAGAATCCCAAATGTCCGCCGGTGACGCTGTCGGCATACATCAGCGCTTCGCGGCCGAATTCATTGTTGGAGACGGAGATGGCGGAAACCTTGCGGCGGCCCTGGTGGCCGCTGGCGTTGAATTCGACCTCGAAGACCGGAGGATTGAGCATCACGCCAATGGCAGCGCGGGTGCTTGCACGCATCTTGCCCAGCCGGGAGCCGAAGCTCATCTGGTTACGGTAGCGAACCATCCGCGCATGCAGGCCGGCGGAAAACTGGTGGACGAAGCTGCGGCCGTTGGCGCTGGCGATGTCGACATCCTGCACCTCGCCATCCGCCAGAACCTCAAGCACCTGCCAGATGTCGAGCGGCAGCTTCAAGGTTCGCGCGAACAGGTTCATCGTCCCGGCAGGCACGACGCCGAGCACCAGCCCGCTCTTCCAGGCAATGCCGGCTGCCGCCGAGATCGTGCCGTCGCCGCCGCCGGCGATCAGTCCGTCGATGCCTGACGTAGCAGCCACCTCTTCCATCGCCGAGACGACGTCCTTGCCGGACACGACACGGCACTCGATCTCGTGCCCGCCGGCGCGGAACGCCTGCAGCGCCCGCTCACAATAGGCGTCCATGTCGGTCGTCTTGAACGTGCCGCCGTCGCGGTTGAAGATAGCAATGAGCTTCATGGGTCAGGTGATCCCGAGAGGTATGAGCGCGCCACACAACGGCGCAAGTGGGAAATGGTTGCTGCGGCGCGCTGCAACAAGAGCTTAAGGACCCTAAGGCGCAGAATGATAGGGCCGTTGCAGCTTCGCCTCTCCCGCAGTGCAAAATAGTATGTTAGCCTTATCAATAACGCCGAGCCCTCCCCATCATTTCAGTGACCACCTGACAGGCTGGTCGAACGCGCACGAAACACACTCATGACCAACGCATCCGCTGCTCTTCCCGCCGACTGCGCTCCCCCGCAGGACGCCCGGCTCTCTCCGCTCACCATTGCCCTGATCGAACTTGCGCTCGCTGTCGGCGGCTTTGCCATCGGCACCGGCGAATTCGCCATCATGGGCCTTCTGCCGGACGTTGCCGCAAGCTACGGCGTGACCATCCCCGAAGCCGGCCACGTGATCAGCGCCTATGCGCTCGGCGTCGTCGTCGGCGCACCGGTGATTGCAGCACTTGCCGCCAAGCTGCCGCGCAAGACGCTGCTGCTGATCCTGATGTCGCTGTTTGCCGGCGGCAACATTCTGAGCGCGCTGGCTCCGCAGTTCCTCAGCTTCACGGCGCTGCGGTTCGTCACAGGCCTGCCGCACGGCGCCTATTTCGGCGTCGCGGCGCTGGTTGCCGCCTCCATGGCGCCGCCACATCGGCGGGTCCGTGCCGTGGCACGGGTGATGCTCGGCCTGACGATCGCCACTCTGGTCGGCACGCCGATCGCCACCTTCCTTGGCCAGATCCTCAGCTGGCGGGCGGCCTTCATGATGGTCGCTGCCATCGGCATCATCTGCGTTTTGTTGATCGCCATCTACCTGCCGAAGGACCAGGTGGCCGAGGGCGCCAGCATGCGCCGCGAACTCGGCGCCTTCAAGCGGCTGCAGGTGTGGCTGTCGTTTGCCGTGGCAGCGATCGGCTTCGGCGGGATGTTCGCCATCTTCAGCTACATCGCCAAGACGACCACCGACACCGCCGGCCTTTCCGTCAGCATGGTCGCGGTGGTGCTGGCACTGTTCGGCATCGGCATGAACGTCGGCAATGTCGTCGGCTCGCGCATGGCCGACCGCTCGCTGAACGGCACGATCGGCGGCATGCTGGCCTTCAACGTGTTGCTGATGGCAATTTTCTCGGTGACCGCCCACAACCCGGTGATGCTGTATGTCTGCGTCTTCCTGACCGGCTGCGGCTTTGCCGCCTGCCCCGCCGTACAGACGCGGCTGATGGATGTCGCAGCCGATGCACAGACGCTCGCTGCAGCCACCATGCACTCGGCGTTCAACATCGCCAACGCGCTCGGCGCCTGGCTGGGCGGCGTCGTGATTGCAGCCGGTTACGGCTACGGTGCCACCGGCTACGTCGGCTCGGTGCTGTCGGCGCTCGGCCTCGTGGTGTTCCTGATCTCGATCGCCGTGGAGCGCCGCCAGGCCCGCTGATGGCGATTGAAGCCCTGCCGTTTCAGTCGACATAACATCTGGTTTGAGCACAATCTGAACCTCGGCTATGATCACTCCTTCACGACAAAGGGGGAATGATCATGGCTCTGGCAGACAGCGGACGTGCATCGTCCGGTATGGCACTCTTCAACACGACGTGGTTCGGCTATCTGGCGCGGACCGTGCTGACCCTCATGTTCTGGGGAAGCGGGCTGTCGAAGCTCATCGACTTCCCGGCCGGGGTCGCCGAGATGACGCATTTCGGGTTGGAACCGGCAGCGGCTTACAATGTCGCCGTCATCGTCACCCAGCTCGGCGGGTCAGCGCTGATCATCCTCAACCGGTATGCCTGGCTCGGTGCCGGGATGCTGGCCGTCTTCACGCTGCTGACGATCCCGATCGCCCACAATTTCTGGGCGATGGAAGAGCCGATGAAGACGCTCGAATTCTACGTGGTGGTGGAGCACATCAGCATCGTCGGTGCGCTGATGCTGGTCGCCTGGAAATGCCGCTGATGCAGCTTGCGGGAGGACTATACCTCCCGCCGCCAGCGCCGATCAGGCGCGGGCTTCCTGGATGACGACGACCCGGTCCGCGACGTTGACGCGCGCGTAGAGGTCGATCACGTCGTGGTTCATCATGCGGACGCAGCCGCTCGACATGGCGTGGCCGATCGAGTCCGGCTGATTGGTGCCGTGGATGCGGAAATGCGTGTCGTTGCCGCCGCGGTAGAGATACATGGCGCGGGCGCCGAGCGGATTGTTTGGTCCACCCGGCAGGCCGCCGGCATATTTGAGGTTCTTCTGCGGGTCGCGGCGGATCATGTTGGCCGTTGGCGTCCAGGTCGGCCATTCGGCCTTGCGGCCGATATAGGCGCTGCCGGCAAAGGCGAGACCGGCGCGGCCAACGCCGATGCCGTAGCGCATCGCCCTGCCGCCGCCGAGCACGTAGTAGAGCCGACGCGCGGGCGTATCGACGACGATCGTGCCGGGCTTGTAGGGGGTCTCATAGGCCACCTCGGTGCGGCGCAGCTCCGGCTTGATGCGATCGACCGGGACCGGCCGCAGCGGGAATTTCTCGTCCGGCAGAGCGGCGTAGTCTGCCTGCGGGTTCAACCTGACGGTGGAGCATCCGGCAAGGAACAGCGGCAGTCCGAAGAGCAGCCCGCGACGGGAAATCGACATGAAAGTGTCCTTATTGCGGTCGGTTCGTGATGACCGGCAATTTATGGACGCTATGGTTAATGAAGAACTAACGGCGGCGGTCGGGCCATCGACGTTGCAGGATCATTCCTCGCGGCAGGGCCAATTGGCCGGCCGCGTCAGCCCCGGCGGGAGAACGGTTGCCGCATCGCCGCAGGCAAGCCCCAGTTGCTCCTGCTCAAGGCCGCTCGCCTGCGAAAGATCGACGCCCTCGATGCGGGTGAGGAACAGAAACGCATCGGTGAAATCCACCGGCCCGGTGACCTTGGCGTTCTGGAACGTCGCGCGAGACAGGTTGACGGTGGCGAAACGCGTGTTCCCCAGCGTCGCCTGCGAGAAGATCACCCGGCCGAGTTCGGCCTTGGTGAAATCGGTGTTGGTGAGAACGGCTCCGGCGAAATTGGCGCGCTGCATCTCGGCGCTGACGAAGGTCGAACCGTCCGCTTTGATTTCGGAAAATTCGCCGCGATAGCCCTCGACCTTCTGGAAGACAGCGCCTTCGGCGTCGGCCTTCGACAGCGAGGCGCGCATCAGGTTGGCCTTGGTGAAATCGACCTTCTTCAGGCTGCTGCCGTTGAGGTCCGTACGGCTGAGGTCGGCGCCGGTGAATTTCGCGCCGTCGAGCCGGCTGTGGTCGAGCATCAGCATGCTCTTGCGGCAGTCGCTCCAGTCGACGGAGGGTCCGGCATCGGTGCGGCATTTGCCGACGACGCCGGTCGGCCACTGGGTGACCACCAGCAGCAGGCCACCGGCCAGGCCGACCACGATCAGCAGCGCCCGGCTGCGGCTGTAGCGAATGCGCTGCCAGGCCCGCATCAACAGGCTGCCGTTCTTCGTCCGCTCAGCCGCCTTCATTGCCAATCCTTCACCTCTTGCCACGTCCGGCCACTCAGTCATACCCCGCCTGCCCCCGAACCGGAAGCCGCAAAGCCCGACCCGGGCCAAGACAACTGTCACATGCTCGGATAGACCGGACCTTCGCCGCCCTGCGGCGGCACCCAATTGATGTTCTGGTTCGGGTCCTTGATATCGCAGGTTTTGCAGTGAACGCAGTTCTGTGCGTTGATCACGTAGACCTCCTCGCCGTCCTTCTCGACCCATTCGTAGACGCCGGCCGGACAGTAGCGGGTCGACGGGCCGGCATAGACACCAAGCTCCGACCGCTTCTGAAGTTCCATGTCCTTCACCTGCAGGTGGACCGGCTGGTCCTCCTCGTGGTTGGTGTTCGACAGGAAGACCGAGGACAGGCGATCGAAGGTCAGCACGCCGTCGGGCTTCGGGTAATCGATCTTGCGAAAGCCCGCGGCCGGTTCAAGGCTCGCCGCATCCGTCTTCCCGTGCTTGAGCGTGAAGGGCGAGGAGCCGAAGATCTGGTTGATCCACATGTCGATGCCGCCCAGCGCAACGCCGAGCACGGTGCCGAACCGCGACCACAGCGGCTTGACGTTGCGGACACGTTTCAGATCCGTGCCGATCGGCGTCGAGCGCCATTCGTTCTCGATTGCCACCGGCTCGTCATTGGCGCGCCCGGCGGCGATGGCCTCGGCGATCTTCTCGGCCGCAAGCATGCCGGACAGCACGGCGTTATGGCTGCCCTTGATGCGCGGCACGTTGACGAACCCGGCGGAACAGCCGATCAGCGCGCCGCCCGGGAAGGACAGTTTCGGCACCGACTGGTAGCCACCCTCAGTGATGGCGCGCGCCCCGTAGGAGATGCGCTTGGCACCCTCGAAGGTATCGCGGATCGCCGGATGGGTCTTGAACCGCTGGAAATCGTCGAACGGCGACAGATAGGGGTTCTTGTAGTTCAGATGGACGACGAAACCGACCGCCACCAGATTGTCGTGAAGGTGATAGAGGAACGAGCCGCCGCCGGTCTTCATGTCGAGCGGCCAGCCGAACGAATGCTGCACAAGGCCGGCCTTGTGGTGCTCCGGCTTGACTTCCCAGAGCTCCTTGAAGCCGATGCCGTATTTCTGCGGCTCGCGTCCCTCGTCGAGCTTGAAGCGGGCGATCAGCTGCTTCGCGAGTGAACCGCGCACGCCCTCGCCGATCAGCACATACTTGCCGAGCAGCGCCATGCCGCGCGTGTAGTTGGGGCCGTGCTCACCGTTCTTTTCGATGCCCATGTCGCCGGTGGCGACGCCGATCACCGCCCCGTCTTCATTGTAGAGAACTTCAGTCGCCGCAAAGCCCGGATAGATATCGACGCCCAGCGCCTCCGCCTTCTCGGCCAGCCACCGACAGACGAGCCCGAGGGAGACGATGTAGTTGCCGTGATTGTTCATCAGCGGTGGCATCAGGGCATTCGGCAGGCGCACCGAACCGGCAGGCCCGAGCAACAGGAAATGGTCGTCGGTCACCGGCGTGGTGAAGGGATGGCCGCTCTCGGCGCGCCAGTCCGGGAGCAGTCTGTCGATGCCGCTCGGATCAACCACGGCACCGGAGAGAATATGCGCACCAACCTCGGCGCCCTTTTCCAGGACGACGACCGAAAGCTCCGGATTGACCTGCTTGAGGCGGATCGCCGCGGACAGACCGGCCGGCCCCGCGCCGACGATCACCACGTCGAATTCCATGCTCTCGCGTTCCGGAAGCTCCTGTTCGCTCATTCTCATGCTCCGCTCGGCCTGATCCCCGTCAACTGCATCCTCCTTGTCAAAACCCATGCGACTTGTCGAGCCGACATGCGACGCGGAATGACGAACTGATCGGACTCTCCTGTTTCTGACTGAGAAATTAGATAACGTTTACGTACACGTCAATGATCTGCTTCCGGGGCGGGCGTGGCTTGCGCGTCTTCGGCAACCCGCTGGAGCGTGAAGAAATACGGTCGGGGGTCGCCTTCCACGCACATGAGGCCCAGCAGCTGGTCATCCGAGATCCGGCGGAAGTGATCGGTGATAGGCTGCCGGTCGTAGACCATCGCGGCGCTGGACTGGCCGCGGAACGCCATCGCCCGGACGGAAGCGACCGGTGCCTTGGCCCACAGTGAACGCAGAAGATGCGAGAACAGGTTGCGGGCCGCGCCGCTTCTGCCGAGCCACTGGAAGCGAAACAGCAGTCGCACCGGCAAGCCCGCCGGATCGACCGGCACGAGCCGCCGCCCGCCGACCCGAAACAGCAGCGCGTCGGCGCGACGGTCGGCGTGGAAGCGCTTGCCGTACCAGCCCAGGTTCTCGAGCACGCCGTCCATCGGATGGCCGCTGGCGATCCCCTTGCCCTGCCAGAGGCCGACAAGTTCGATCGGCGATACGTTTGCGAGGGTGTCGAAATAGGCGAACCCGGCGTCGGGCGAGGCAAAGGCGGTGGGTTCAGTCATCGGCAATCTCCATCCACACCGGCGCGTGATCGCTGGCATGCGGCCAGCTGCGCACAGTCTTGTCCACACCCGTTCGCAGAAGCCTCGGCGCGAGGCTCTCGCTCAGCAGGAAATGGTCGATCCTCAGCCCCGCATCGCGGGCGAACGCGTTGCGGAAATAGTGCCAGAACGTAAAGATCTTCTCGCGCGGGTGAAGATGGCGCACGGCGTCCGTCCACCCCTCATCGAGAAGCCGCTGGAACGCTTCGCGGACCTCTGGCCGAAACAGCGCGTCGTCGCGCCAGCGATCCGCATTGTACACGTCGAGATCGGTCGGCATGACGTTGAAGTCGCCGACCAGTGCCACCGGAACCTCGAGCGCCAGAAGCTCCGCGGCATAGCTGTGCAGGCGTTTGAACCAGCGCAGCTTGTAGTCGAATTTCGGGCCGGGTGTCGGATTGCCGTTCGGCAGATAGAGGCAGCCGACGACCACCCCGTCGACGACAGCCTCGATGTAGCGGCTCTGCTGGTCGTCGGGATCGCCCGGCAGGCCGCGGCGGGTGAGGATCGGATCCGCATCTCTCGCCAAGATCGCGACGCCGTTCCAGCTCTTCTGGCCGTGCCAGACGGCGCCGTAGCCGGCCTTTTCCAGCTCCCGGTGCGGAAATTTCGCATCGGGCCCCTTCAGTTCCTGCAGGCAGACGACATCCGGCCTCCGCTCGTCGAGCCAGCGCAACAGGATTTCGAGGCGGCCATTGAGGCCGTTGACGTTGAAAGTGGCGATCTTCACGGCTGATCGGCTCTCCACCGGACAGGCCGAGGCCAATGCCGTGTGACGGAGATGGCGGCGGCAAATCGCGTCTGACCCTTGCTCATGACACTCCCGAAGCTGGACGTCGCAGAACAACTCGTGCGCGCCGGAAAGGATGCAGCCGGCTGATGCCATGTCAGGCGGGGAAACCGTCGGCCGGGTGCCGGTTTATCGCCGGGGCCCCTTTCGGATGCAGCGTTCCGCTTATAGGCTCGCTTCATACGCAATGGCATATCGGAAGGACATCACATGGATCTCGGCATATCCGGAAAGCGGGCGCTTGTGCTCGCCTCCTCGCGCGGCCTCGGCCTCGGCATCGCAACGGCGCTGGCGAAAGAAGGCGCGCATGTGCTGCTCTGCGGTCGCAACGGCGATCGGCTGGAGGAGAACTGCAAGGCCATCAACGCCGAAGGCAAGGGCAAGGCCGACTGGATGCGGGCGAATCTCGCAGAAGACGACGCCGTGGAGACCCTGCTGAAAGGCGTGGATGACAAGCTCGGCGGCATCGACATCCTGGTCAACAACACCGGCGGCCCGACGCCCGGCACGGTGGCCGACATGACGGCCGACAAGCTGGAAAGCTATTTCCAGGTGATGGTGCTGCGGGTGATCACGCTCACCAACGCGCTGCTGCCGCGGATGCAGGAACAAGGTTGGGGCCGCATCCTCACCGTCGCCTCTTCCGGGGTCATCGAGCCTATCCCCAATCTGGCGCTGTCGAACACGCTGCGCGGCGCGCTGGTCGGCTGGAGCAAGACGTTGGCGACCGAGGTTGCCGGCCACGGCATCACCGCAAACCTCATCCTGCCCGGCCGCATCCACACCGACCGCATCGACGAGCTGGATGGTGCCAATGCCAAGCGCCAGGGCAAGAGTGTCGACGAGGTCCGCAGCGCCTCGATCAAGTCGATCCCGGCCGGCCGTCTCGGCACGGTCGAAGAATTCGGTGCGGTCGGCGCCTTCCTCTGCTCGCAACAGGCAGGCTACCTGACCGGCAGCATGTTCCGCGTCGACGGCGGCTCGGCGAAATCGCTCTGATCCCAAGCAGCGCCGAGCCGGCGGCTCGGCGCTGCTTGGCGGTCGATGGGGGCCGTGCTAGGACGTGAAGCCGTCATTGACGACGGCGCTATCAGAGACAGGACCATCCGCATGACTCGTCTCGTTATGAAGATCATCGCCGTCCTGGCGATCCTCCTCGGCCTCGTCTGGGTCGGCCAGGGAACCGGTTACTTCCCCTACCCCGCGTCCAGTTCCATGATCAACCAGTCGCCCTGGATCCTCTACGGCGCGATCCTCGCGCTCGTCGGCTTCATCGCTCTCTTTGCGATACGGCGTCGCCCGGTCTAGGACCCCAACTGAAAACGGCCAAGCGCTTAATCGCCGGCAGGCCACTGCCGGCGATCTTGTTCCTGCACTTGCCGGCTGCCGCGCATAGCTACCGACCTGACGTGATTTCCCTGCCGTTCAGGCGCCTGGATTGCGTCACCGGCCTGTCGCCTCTCGGCTATCTGTGGACCTCAAGTTTATCGTCGTTCGGGCCCGCCAGAACCACGGCTGCAACCGTTGCCACGGCCGGCCGCCGGGGATCTAGCCGGAAAGATGGACGACCGCCAAAGCGGAGGCAGCCGTCCTGCACGCGAGAGAACCTTCCGAAGCAGACCCTCCTGGCGGCTTGAATTTGCACCTCGCCTGTGTCATCAGCGCGTCCTTGACGTGACGGGCGCTGCTGCGCCCTCGACATGGGGAGCGCAGGCCGCTCCGTTCCAGAGACATTTTCGGACAGGAAGGACGACGCCATGACACGCGCGCTCGGGCTCGATTTCGGCACGACCAACACCGTTCTGGCGATGGCGACCGGCCAGGCGAATGCCACCCACTCGATGTCATTCACCAGCAGTGCCGGCGAGAGCGACAGCATGCGCACGGCGCTATCGTTCATGAAGGACAGGACGCTCGGGGCACAGGCGCTGAAAGTGGAAGCCGGCCAGGCGGCCATCCGCATGTTCATCGACAATCCCGGCGATTGCCGGTTCCTGCAGTCGATCAAGACATTCGCCGCCAGCGCCGCCTTCCAGGCGACCCTGGTCTTTGCTCGTCGCCAGCAGTTCGAGGATCTCATGGAGATCTTCCTGCGTCGGCTGAAGGCCTATGCCGGCGACAACTGGCCGGAAGACGTGTCGCAACTCGTTGTCGGCCGTCCGGTTCGCTTTGCCGGCGGCAATCCGGACGAGGCGCTGGCGTTGCAGCGCTATCAGGCGGCGCTGTCGCGCTTCGGCTTCCCGGAAATCCACTACGTCTACGAGCCGGTCGCCGCCGCCTACTATTTCGCCCAGTCGCTGACGCGCGACGCCCATGTGCTGGTCGCCGATTTCGGCGGCGGCACCACCGACTATTCGCTGATCCGCTTCGAACGCCATGCAGGCGAGCTGCGCGCCGTGCCGATCGGGCATTCGGGCGTCGGCATCGCCGGCGACCACTTCGACTTCCGGCTCATCGACAACCTCGTCTCGCCGGAAATCGGCAAGGGCAGCCACTTCAAGAGCTTCGACAAGCTGCTCGAGGTGCCGGCCGGCTACTACGCCAATTTCGGCCGCTGGAACCAGCTGTCGATCTTCAAGACCACCCGCGAGTTCGCCGACCTGCAGTCGCTGGTGCGCTCGGCTACGGAGCCGGACAAGCTGGAACTGTTCATCGACCTGATCGAGCACGACGAAGGCTATCCGCTCTATCAGGCGATTTCGGCGACCAAGATGGCGCTGTCGCAAGCCGAAGAGGCTGAATTCAACTTTGCGCCGCTCGGCAAGGCCGGCCGCAAGACCGTCAGGCGTTCGGATTTCGAGACCTGGATCGCCGACGATCTCGCCCGCATCGAGGATGCGCTGGAGGAAGTCCTGCAGAAGAGCAACACCGAGGCGGGATCCGTCGACAAGGTGTTTCTCACCGGTGGCAGCTCGTTTGTGCCGGCCGTGCGGCGGATCTTCGAGCGGCGCTTCGATCCATCACGCATCGAGAGCGGCGGCGAGCTCCTGTCGATCGCCCACGGCCTGGCACTGATCGGCGAAAGCGGTGATGTCGGCCGCTGGACGGCGTGAAGCATGGCTTGGACGGCGGAGACGGATGGGCTAAAGTCGCGCCCATGAACTCTTCCCCGATCTCGCCCAAGGACCTCGCTGCTGCAGAACTGGCATCGCTTCTGCACTTCTATGCGGATTCGGGCGTCGAATGGCTGCTCGAAGATGCCCCGGTAGACCGGATCGCAGCCTTTGCCGAACAGAAGGCAAGCCATGCCGCCGCCGCGCGGCAGCAGCCTCACGCCGCGACCGCGACCGCTGCACGACAGGCACCCGTTCCCGACCCATCCGCGACGCCGCTCTTGCGGTCCTCCGGACCGGCGGCCGCGGTTGCCGTTCCGGACGCCGATGCCGTGGCTGCCGCGCGCTTTACGGCAGACGGTGCCCGTTCGCTGGACGAGTTAAAGACGGCGCTTGAGGCCTTCAACGGCTGCAACCTGAAGCACGGCGCGCGTTCGACCGTCTTTGCCAGCGGCGACCCGACGACTGGCATCATGGTCATCGGCCCGATGCCGTCGGCCGATGACGACCGCGACGGCCTGCCCTTCTCCGGACGCCAGGGTCAGCTTCTCGACCGCATGCTGGCCGCCATCGGCCTGTCGCGGGAGGGCGTGCTGCTAACCAATGTCGTACCATGGCGGCCGCCCGGCAACCGCATCCCCTCGCCCGCCGAGATTGAAATCTGCCGGCCGTTCATCGAGCGACAGGTGGCACTTGCCGAACCGCGGTTGCTGCTGCTCCTCGGCAACTTCACGGCGCGATTCTTCCTGGAGAGCGAGACGTCGATCTTCGGGCTGCGCGGCCAGTGGCGGGATCTTGCGATCGGCGGGCGCCGCATTCCGGCCCTAGCCAGCCTGCATCCGCAGGATCTGCTGACGGCGCCCGCAAACAAGGCACTCGTCTGGCAGGATCTGCTCCTTTTTCGGCAGGCAATGCTCAACTAATCATCAATGTTAACGCTTTATGAAGCCAGCCATGCGCATTGCGCATAACAGCGCTTCGTTCATCGTCGTTGCCGAATCTATGTTGCGGTGCAATATTCACCATGTCTCGGGAGGAAACCCAGACAAGGAACCAGGCACCATGACCACCCGCATCCGTCCCATTCATTCCGGCTTCGAAACGCTGCGTCTCGCCGGTCTGTCGCCCCGTTCAACCGAGGGCTACCACAACTTCGGTTCGGCGACGAATGAACAGATCTCCGCACGCGGCTACCTGCGTCGTGGCGGCCTTGCACGTCCGACCGCCGTCTTTGCCGACTTCCGCGAACGCTGAGAAGGCCGGACGATGATCAAGTCCCTCCGCACCATGCGCGATAGCGTCCGCGCCATTGGCACCGCCGTGCGCGCCAGCTCGGAATACAGCCGCGCCACGTCCACGGGCGACCGTTCCAGTGACGCTGCGGCGACTGCCTGCATCCCTCTCTGAAGTCGATTGCCGCCCGTCACGCCGGCGGCGAGGATGCCTTGCGAGCCGCCTTGCGTTCCAGCCCGAGCTGGTGCTCGCGGTAGATGATGAAGATGCCGGCCGACACCGTGATCGCCGTGCCGATCAGCATCGACCATGACGGGATATCGCCGAACAGAACATAGGCGATGGCGATCCCCAGGATGATCGAGGAATAGTCGAAGGGCGCGACGGTCGAAACATCCGCATGCCGGTAGCTCTCGGTCAGGAAGATCTGCCCGAGCCCGCCGCAGACACCTGCCCCGACGAGAAATATCTTGTTTTCGAGCGTCAGCACCGCCCAGCCGAACGGGTAACTGGCAAGCGACAGAACGGCCGCCGTCAGCGAGAAGTAGACAACGATGGTCGCGGTCTTTTCGGTGCGCACCAGCTGGCGCGTCTGGACCATGGCCAGGCCGCCAATCACCGCCGACATCAGCACCGCGACGGCACCCATTGCCTGGGTGGATTGCATGCCGCCGCTCTCGAACATCGACAGCTTCGGCCATGAGATGATCAGCACCCCGAAAATGCCGAGCGCCACGGCCGTCCAACGATAGATGCGCACGCTCTCCTTGAGGATCAGCGCAGCGAAGATAACCGCCATCAGCGGCGAGGCGTAGCCGATGGCGATGGCATCGGGCAGCGGCAGCTGGATCAAGCCGTAAAAGCCGCAGGCCATGGCCATGACGCCGAGCAATCCGCGCTTCAGGTGACCGAAGGGGCTGTCGGTGCGGAACGCCGTCGACAGGTCGCCGCGCATGGCGAGATAGCCGAGGATCGGCACCAGCGCGAAGGCCGAGCGATAGAAGGTGATCTGGCCTGCGGGGATGCCGTCTCCGGCCGACTTGATGCAGGTCTGCATGCCAAGAAAGACGATGACGGACAGGACTTTCATGGCGATCCCCCGCAAGGGATCCTGCGCTACCGGATTCATGCTGTCGCTCGCGGCAAACGGGCATCCGCCGCCGGTTGGTGTGTGACTCGATCTTTGCTAGACTACCGCACGTGCGAAGAGCGGAAGCATCACGTCTTGTGATGTATCGATCAATTATAAAGGCGATTGATCAATGAATTACGGTCGTTACGTCAAAGTGTCCTTTTTCGGAACGGCTTTAGCAATCGTTCAGTTTTGAATGTGATAGTGCGGCCGTCACTGCAAGGGCCATAGACCTGCAGCAGCATCCTGCAAGCCAACCAGGGAACATCATGCGTACAGACACGGGTCAGATTGTGCATCTGGCAGATTATCGCCCCACTGACTTCGTTCTGGAACGCGTCGACCTTACCTTCGAACTGGACCCGACCGCGACGCGTGTCGAAGCGCGGCTGATCTTCCATCGGCGCGAAGGCGTTGATGCCGGCCTGCCGCTGATCCTCGACGGCGACGAGCTGGGCTTGAGCGAACTGCGGCTCGACCAGATCGACCTGAAGCCGGAACAGTTCGACGTCTCTCCCGAGCAGTTGACCATCCGCGACCTGCCGGAAAGCCAGCCGTTCGAGATCACCGTCGTCACGATCATCAACCCGGAGGCCAACACCCAGCTGATGGGCCTCTACCGCACCAACGGCATCTACTGCACGCAGTGCGAGGCGGAAGGTTTCCGCCGCATCACTTACTTCCCCGACCGTCCGGACGTGCTGGCGCCCTATACGATCACCATCGTCGCCGACAAAGCGAGCAACCCGCTGCTGCTGTCGAACGGCAATTTCCTCGGCGGCGGAAACTACGATGAAGGCCGGCATTTTGCCGCCTGGTTCGATCCCTTCCCCAAGCCGAGCTACCTGTTCGCGCTGGTCGCCGGTGACCTCGGCGTCGTCGAAGACACGTTCACCACCGTGTCCGGCCGCGACGTGACGCTGAAGATCTTCGTCGAGCACGGCAAGGAGCCGCGCGCGGCCTACGCGATGGATGCGCTGAAGCGCTCGATGGCGTGGGACGAGGAACGTTTCGGCCGCGAATACGATCTGGATATCTTCATGATCGTCGCCGTCTCGGACTTCAACATGGGGGCGATGGAGAACAAGGGTCTCAACGTTTTCAACGACAAGTACGTGCTGGCGGACCCGGAGACGGCGACCGACCAGGACTACGCCAATATCGAGGCGATCATCGCCCACGAATACTTCCACAACTGGACCGGCAATCGCATCACCTGCCGCGACTGGTTCCAGCTGTGCCTCAAGGAAGGCCTGACGGTCTATCGCGACCACGAGTTTTCCGCCGACATGCGCTCGCGCGCCGTCAAGCGCATCGCCGAGGTCCGCCACCTGAAGGCCGAGCAGTTTCCGGAGGATGCCGGCCCGCTCGCCCATCCGGTGCGCCCGACGACCTACCGCGAGATCAACAACTTCTACACGACGACCGTCTATGAGAAGGGTTCGGAGGTCACCCGGATGATCGCGACGCTTCTCGGCCGCGATCTGTTCAAGAAGGGCATGGACCTCTATTTCGAGCGTCACGACGGCGATGCGGCGACCGTCGAGGATTTCGTCAAGTGCTTCGAGGAAGCCGCTGACCGAGACCTTTCGCAGTTCTCGCGCTGGTACCACCAGGCCGGCACGCCGATGGTGACCGCCTCCAGCGCCTATGACGCAGCAGAGAAAACCTTCACGCTGTCGCTGGAACAGACGGTTCCGGCCACGCCCGGCCAGCCGGTGAAGGAACCGATGCACATTCCGCTGTCGTTCGCACTGATCCTCGACAACGGCTCTATCGCCGAACCGACAGCGGTCACAGGCGGCGAGATCAGCGGCGACGTGCTGCACCTTACCGAACGCAAGCAGACATTCACCTTCTCGGGCGTAGCCTCTCGCCCGGTGCTGTCGCTCAACCGCAGCTTCTCCGCGCCGATCAACCTCGACCTCAGCCAGCCATCCGCCGATCTCGCACACATCGCCCGCCATGACAGCGATCTGTTCGCCCGCTGGCAGGCGATCACCGATCTGGCACTGCCGAACCTGATGCAGGCCGCGCGCGATGTCGGCGAAGGCAAGCCGATCGACTGCGATCCGGCCTTCGTCGAGGCACTGCTTGAGGCGGCCGACGATGACAGCCTGGAACCGGCGTTCCGGGCGCAGGTGCTGGCACTGCCGAGCGAAGCTGACATTGCCCGCGAACTGGGCGGCAAGAACGATCCGGACGCCATTCATGCGGCCCGCCAGGCCATCATCGCCATCATCGCCGACAAGGGCGCTGCCGTCTTCCAGAGGCTGTTCGATACCCTGCGCATCGACGGCCCCTTCGCGCCGAGTGCGGAAGATGCCGGCAAGCGGGCGCTGCGCAACAGCGCGCTGTCCTATCTGTCCTACGCTGACGGCGGCATACTGCGGGCAGCGGAGGCATATTCGGCCGCCGACAACATGACGGACATGATCCAGGCGCTGACGGTGCTGGCTCACCGCTTCCCGGGCAAGTCAGAGACCGCCAATGCGCTCGGCGCCTTCCTCAAGCGCTTCGAGACCAATCCGCTGGTGCTCGACAAATGGTTCTCCATCCAGGCGACCATCCCCGGACCCGGCGCACTGGCGCGGGTCAAGGCGCTGATGGAGGATCCGCATTTCGTGGCCACCAATCCCAACCGGGTCCGCTCGCTGATCGGCGCCTTCGCCTTTTCCAATCCGACCGGCTTCAACCGGGCGGACGGGGAAGGCTACCGCTTCCTTGCCAAGCAGATCCTGGCGATCGATCCGCGCAATCCGCAACTGGCGGCGCGGATCCTCACCTCCATGCGGTCGTGGCGGTCGCTGGAGCCGGTGCGCGCCGATCATGCCCGCGCGGCACTGGCCGAGATCGAACGGACCTCCGAGCTTTCGACCGACGTGCGCGACATCGTCGAGCGGATGCTGAAGGCCTGACACAATAAGAGCGTGCGCAAGGATTGCGCGCGCTCTTTCGTCAGCATCTTCGAAAGCTCGTAGATGAGCCGGCCGCGACTCGCCCAAAGCGCCGCCTTTTCAATTGGTTAAAAAATTCCTACCAAAGCGCTGGACAAGCCGAATCGGCAATGATTCACTGTGCACAGATCGCAAGCGGCATTGCGAATCACTCACGAGGGATCAACCGGAACGATGGCGGACGTGCAGCGGGAAACCGCGGCCGAAGGACGGCTGCACTTCAAATTCCTGGATAGGCTGGCTTTGGCCCGCCTCGGTCTGGCGGAACGTTTTGCTGCGGGCGGCCTGATTGCCCGCACCCGTCACTGGCTCGAGCGGCTGCCGAGCACCGAGCTCTGGCTGAAGCGCTCCATCCCGCTCCTCATCATCGCATTCCTCGCCGTCGTCGCCGCGTCGCGATTGATGGGCTTGATGTCCGAGCGCAGCCGCATGGAAGAGGACGCGCGGCAGACCACCGCTCTCCTCGCCGCCGCCAGTTCCGCAGCCTTCACCGGGCACGAGACGACGCTGTCGAGCGGCAACCGGCAGGCGGCAGAGTCCCAGCTGTCGGCGTTCCTGCCGCAGTTGCGGTTTGATCCGAGCACTTTCGTCCTGCTGGTCGATGCCAATGGCCGCATCTTCGGCGGCTCTGCCATCAGCACCCCCTATATCGGCGCCCGCTTCGACAGCTTCCTGCCGGAAACTGTCGCCATGCGCCGCTTTGGCGATGCCGACGGCATCATCGAGACCACCTTCAACGGCATTCCCCATTACGCCGCCATTCGCAGCGTCTCCGGCGGCTTGATCGTTTCGGCTCACTCGCTGGACGCCATCGAACAGTTCTGGCGCCAGCAGGTTTCGCTCAACGTCACGCTGTTCACCGGCATTTCCTCCGTGCTGCTGGTGATCCTCTACGCCTATTACATGCAGGTGAAGCGGGCCCGCGACGCCGACGAGATTTTCCTCGAATCGAACATGCGCGTCGAGACGGCGCTGTCTCGCGGTCGCTGCGGGCTGTGGGATTTCGACCTGTCGAACCGTCGGCTGTTCTGGTCACGCTCGATGTACGAGATGCTTGGCCTGCCGCCGGGCAAGAACGTCATGTCGTTCAGCGAGGCGGCGCGGATGATGCATCCCGCCGACGGCAATCTGTTTGCGCTGGCGCGCGCCGTCGGGCGCGGCAATGCCAAGCAGATCGACCAGGTGTTCCGCATGCGTCATGCCGCCGGCCACTATGTCTGGATGCGTGCGCGCGCCCAGATCATGCATACCGGTGCCGGCCGCACGCATGTCATCGGCATCGCCATGGACGTGACCGAGCAGCACCGCCTGGCGCAGCGCTACGCCGAAGCCGACCAGCGGCTCGCCGATGCCATCGAATGTACGTCGGAAGCCTTCGTGCTGTGGGACAAGAACGACCGGCTGGTGATGTGCAACACGCACTTCCAGCAGGCCTACGGTCTGCCGGACAGCGTTCTGGTGCCGGGCACGGAGCGCAGCGTGCTGACCGCCGCCGCCGCGCGACCGGTGATCGAACGCCGCATCGCCGATCCCGACCACAACGGTTTTTCGCGAACCACCGAAGTCCAGCTCGCCGACGAGCGCTGGCTGCAGACCAACGAGCGGCGCACCCGCGACGGCGGCACGGTGTCGGTCGGCACGGATATCTCGCTTCTCAAGCGCCACCAGGAGCGCCTGCGCGAGTCCGAACGGCGGCTGATGGCGACGATCGGCGACTTGTCGGCGTCGCAGAAGAAGCTGGAGCGCCAGAAGGCCGAACTGTCGATTGCCAACGCCAATTATCAGGCGGAAAAGGAGCGCGCCGAGGCCGCCAACAAGGCGAAATCGGAATTCCTCGCCAATATGAGCCACGAGCTGCGCACGCCGCTCAACGCCATTCTCGGCTTCTCGGAGATCCTGCTGAACGGCATGTTCGGTCCCGTCGGCTCGCCGAAATACAGCGAATACGCCCGGGACATCCACGAAAGCGGCAAGCACCTGCTGAACGTCATCAACGACATCCTCGACATGTCGAAGATCGAAGCAGGGCACATGAAGATCCACTGCGAGACGATCGATCTTGCACCGCTGATCGAGGAAAGCATTCGCTTCACCTCCATCCCGGCGGAGGAGAAGTCGATCGCCGTCACCCAGCGCATCGACGACGGCCTCAGGATGGCCGGAGACCGCCGGGCGATGAAGCAGATCCTGCTCAACATCCTGTCGAACGCGGTGAAGTTCACCAACGAAGGCGGGCGGGTGGAACTGCGCGCCCGCCAGTCTGAGCGTGGCCTGCTGCTGACGATCGCCGATACCGGCATCGGCATCCCGAAGACGGCGCTCGGCAAGATCGGCCAGCCCTTCGAGCAGGTGCAGAGCCAGTATGCCAAGAGCAAGGGCGGATCGGGTCTCGGCCTTGCCATCTCCCGCTCGCTTGTATCACTGCACGGCGGAAGCATGCGCATCCGCTCGCGGATGAACCAGGGGACCGTGGTCGCGCTGTTCATCCCGCAGCAGCAGGAAAACCCGGCGGACGACCGGCTTGGCGTCGAACAGACCTCGACAGCTGCAGCCTGACGAGCGAGCGGCTGAGCCGGCCTACGAAGCCGGCCTCAGGGTCTTGTCGAAAACCTTTCGCACCGCCTTCGACAGCCGCCGAACCTCGCTTTCCAGCGACTTCAGGTCGGGGCAATCCGCCACGCGGCAGAGGAATTCGGTGAGGCCTGCAGGCACGTCCTTCGGATCGAACGGCCCGTCGATGCAGAGCCGGATCATCTGCGACAGGTCGGTGAACAGGGCGAGCGCCTTCAGGCAGGCGTCGAGGTCGTTGGGGTCAAGCCGGCCCTGCCCCAGGCTCGCCAGCGCGTCTGCCGTGCGCGTTCCCGCAGGCGACGCCGCTTGCGTCCCGACCGGCGCCACGAGCCGCAGATACTGCGCCAGGAACTCAAGATCGATCAGGCCGCCGGGGATGAGCTTCAGGTCCCAGATGTCGCGTGGCGGCTTCTCCGTCTCGATCAGCTTGCGCATCTTGGCGACGTCGGTAGCAACGCGCTCCTGGTCGCGCGGTGCCGCCAGTACCCCGGAGATCACCTCCTGCGCCTCCTCGATCAGGCTGTCATCGCCGCAGATCATCCGCGCCCGGGTGAGCGCCATGTGCTCCCACGTCCACGCCTCTTCCTGCTGGTACTTCCGAAACGCGTTGATGCGGGTCGCCACCGGCCCCTTGTTGCCTGACGGGCGCAGACGCATGTCGACCTCGAAGATCACCCCTTCGGCCATCGGCGCCGAGAGGGCGGCGATCAGCCGCTGCGTCAGCCGGGTAAAGTAGCGGCCCGCGTCCAGCGGCTTCGGCCCATCCGATTCGAGCGCCTCGGCCGAATGGTCGTAAAGCAGGATCAGGTCGACGTCCGAGCCTGCCGTCAGTTCGTGGCTGCCGAGCTTTCCCATGCCCATGACCGCCACGCGCCCGCCGGGAAAATGGCCATTCGTCTGCGCCACCTCCGCCAGTACCGCCGCGAATGCTTCGCTGATCATCAGATCGGCCAGATCGGCAAATGCGCGTCCCGCCTGGCCGCCGTCGATGGCGCCGGTCAGAAGCCGGATGCCGATGAGGAACCGTTGTTCGGCAGCAAAGATGCGCAGACGGTCGAGCGTCTCCTCGTAATGCCGCGCGCCGCCAAGGAAGCCGGACAGGCGCTCGCCCAGATAGGCCTTGGTCGGCAGTTCGGCCATCAGCCCCGGATCCAGCATGCCGTCGAAGACGTGCGGACGGGCGGCGATGATATCGGCCAGCCTGGGCGCCGCAGACATGATGGTCACCAGCAGCGACAGGAGGCCGGGGTTGTTGCCGAGCAGCGAGAACAGCTGGATGCCGGCCGGGAGTGCCTTGAGGAAACCGTCGAAGCGCAACAGCGCCTCGTCGGCACGCTTGCTGCGCCCGAACGCGGTCAAGAGGTCAGGCATGACTGCCGTCAGCCGCTCGCGTGCCTCCACCGATTGCGTCGCGCGGTAGCGACCGTTGTGCCAGGTGCGGATGACGCGTGACATGTCGGCAGGCCTCTCGAAGCCGAGTGCTTCCAACGTCTTCAACGTCTCGGGATCGTCGTTCTGGCCGGTGAACACCAGATTGCCGTCGCCGTGCGACAATTTCGCCTCCTGCTCGAACAGCTCCGCATAGCGCTGCTCGACGGTTCGCAGCACCGTCTCCAGCCGTGCCGCAAAGCCTGCCGTATCGTCGAACCCCGCAAGGTAGGCGATCCGCTTGAGTTCGGCCTCCGTCTCCGGCAGCCGATGCAACTGCTCATCCCGCACCATCTGGATCCGATGCTCTGCATCACGCAGGAACCAGTAGGCGTCGATCAGTTCCTCGGCGATCTTCGGCTTGATCCAGTGCGCTTCGGCGAGCGCCCGCAACGCCTCTTCCGTCTGACGGATCCGCAGCGACGGCATGCGTCCGCCGGCGATCAGCTGCTGCGTCTGGACGAAGAACTCGATCTCGCGGATGCCGCCGCGGCCCAGCTTCACGTCGTGTCCCTTGACGGCGATGGCGCCGTGGCCCTTGTGCGCGTGGATCTGCCGCTTGATCGAGTGGATATCGGCGATCGCCGCGTAATCAAGGTATTTGCGGAAGACGAAGGGCACCAACTGGCGGAGAAACACCTCGCCGGCGGCAAGGTCGCCGGCCATCGGTCGCGCCTTGATGTAGGCCGCCCGCTCCCAGTTCTGGCCGCGACCCTCGTAATAGATCAGCCCGGCTTCCACGGATACGGCAAGCGGTGTCGAGCCCGGGTCCGGGCGCAGGCGAAGGTCGGTGCGGAACACATAGCCGTCGCCGGTGCGCTCCTGCAGGATGCGCACGAGCCGGCGCATCATCCGCCCGTAGAATTCGCTCGCCTCCATCGGATCGGCAAGAATGCCGGCGTCCGGATCGAAGAACACGACGATGTCGATGTCGGAGGAATAGTTCAGCTCGCCAGAGCCGAGCTTGCCCATGCCGATGACGATCAGTCCCGAGCCGGTGCTTGGCTGCTCGGGGTCGTTAAGCGTCAGTCTGGCGGCCAGGTGGCTTGCGAGAAGCAGGTGGTCGATGGCGGCTGCGACCGCCGCATCGGCCAGGCGGCTCAGCCAGTCGGTCGTCTGGCGGGGCGTGAAGAGTTTTGCCAGATCGGCGAGCGCCAGCAGGAATGCCGCCTCGCGCTTTGCCTTGCGCAGGCTTGCCATCACGGCGGCCTCGCTTGGCACGGAGGATCCGTCTTCGCTGCGCCATGCCGTCCGAGCACGCTCAACCGCTGCCTCGAGCTGCTCCTCGAGCGGAGCACTCAGTGCTGCGTTCAAGAGCTGCGGGTGGAGGTGTGCGATCTCCTTCAGGAACGGGGACAGCGAGAAGGCAGCAACCAGGAACGCCTTCAGCGGCCCGTCTTCCGCGAGAATCTGGGCAACGGCGGACTGGTCCGCTGCCATCTCCTTCAGGGCCGCGAGCGCTGCTCTGGCTTCCGTCTGGTTGAACGGCTTCAGCATCGCGCTGCCGAGATCGCCGAGGCGGGTCGCCTTGTCCGTCACGATTGGTCCTCCCTGGTCTCCCCGGTCAGACTTAGGGTGTTTCAGGCCTTTTGAACAGGAAAGACCAGCGTCACCGTCAGCCCCGGCGTCGCCGCCGCGTCACCGTTGGTGGACGACAGCTGCAACTGCCCACCGTGAAGCTCCATCACCGCCTCGACCAAGGAGAGGCCAAGCCCCGTGCCGGGCTTGGAGCGGCTCTCGTCTAGCCGCACGAAGCGCTTCACCACCTCGCTGCGCTTGTCTGCAGGAATGCCCGGGCCGTTGTCGGCCACAGACAGATGCGTGCCGCCGGCACCACGGCGAAGCGTCAGGCGGATCGGCTTGTCGCCGTCGCTCTCTGCCGCGTACTTGATCGCATTGTCGAGGAGGTTGAAGATCGCCTGACCGATCAGCTCGCGATTGCCCTGCACCATCAGTCCCGGCTCGATCTCGGTCACCAGGGAAAGGCCCGCCTCTTCCGCCGCCGGTTCGTAGAGCTCTGCGCTGTCGGCGGAAATCGCCGAGAGATCGACCGGGCTCATTTCGGCGGCGATCGAGCCCGCCTCCACCCGTGAAATCATCAGCAGCGCGTTGAAGGTGCGGATCAACTGGTCTGACTCGCCGATGATGCCTTCCAGCGCGGCCCGTCGCGCGTCCGGTGCCTCCTCTTCCAGGGCGTCAGCTGCCTTGTTGCGGAGCCGGGTGAGCGGCGTCTTCAGGTCGTGGGCGATGTTGTCGGACACCTGCCGCAGTCCCTCGTTCAGCTTTTCGATTCGCTCCAGCATCGCGTTCAGGTTTTCCGACAGCCGGTCGAACTCATCGCCTGAGACCCCGACGGGCAAACGCTGCGAGAGATCCCCCGCCATGATCTTGGTGCTCGCCGCCGACATCCGGTCGATGCGCTTCAGCGCATTGCGGCCGATGCCGAACCAGATCACCAGGGCGCCCAGCCCCATGATCGCGAGCGCCACCATCAGCGCCCGCCGGACGATGCCGCGGAAGCGGCCCGGCTCGCCCAGATCGCGGCCGACCATCACCCGCAGGCCGTTGTCGAGGAAGAAGACGTTGGCAGTTGCCATATGCGGGCGCGGCGGACCCGTCTCCGTGAACGGCTCGTAGCTGAACGGCATGCGCGTCCAGCCCTCGCGGTCGAGCACGCCGGGTTCGACCGAGGCGACATTGCCGGCCAGCATCTCGCCGGTCGTTCCGGCAATGACGTAGAGATTGGCGCCGGGCTGGCGCGCGCGTCGCTCCATCACCCGCAGCAGCAGGTTCATCCCGCCACGATCGTAGGCGCCGCGCACCTCGGCGGTCTCCTGGTTCAGTGCCTCGCGCACTTGCTGTGCCAGGAGCCGCTCGGACATCGCCGTCACGTAGACGACGAGGAAGGCGGCGCAAATGGCAAACAGCACGATGTAAAGCGCCGAAAGCCGGACGGTCGTGGAGCGGAACAGCAGACGCAGACGGCTCATCGAGCGGTCATCCCTCGTCCTTGATCATGTAGCCGGCACCGCGGATCGTCTTCAGCAACGGCTTTGGAAAATCCTTCTCGATCTTCGAGCGCAGGCGCGAGACGTGCACGTCGATGACGTTGGTCTGCGGGTCGAAGTGGTAGTCCCAGACGTTCTCGAGCAGCATGGTGCGGGTCACGACCTGGCCGGCGTTCTTCATCAGGTATTCGAGCAGCCGGAACTCGCGCGGCTGCAGCAGGATCTCCTTGCCGCCGCGACGCACCTCGTGTGACAGCCGGTCCAGTTCCAGGTCGCCGACGCGGTAGATCATCTCCTGCTCGGGGCTGCCCTTGCGCCTGCCCAGAACCTCGACGCGCGCCAGAAGCTCGCTGAAGGCGTAGGGCTTGGGCAGGTAGTCGTCGCCGCCGGCGCGCAGGCCCGCCACCCGATCGTCCACCTGGCCGAGCGCAGAAAGGATCAGCACCGGCGTGTTGATGCCGCGTTTGCGCAGCTCGCTGATCACGGAAATGCCGTCGCGGCGCGGCAGCATCCGGTCGATCACCATCACGTCGTAGGTGTTCTCCGACCCCATGAACAGGCCGCTGTCGCCGTCGCTCGCGTGGTCGGCAACGATGCCCGCCTCGCGAAAGGCCTTGGTCATGTAGGCCGCAGCCTCCAGGTCGTCTTCGATCACCAGTATCTTCATGTGCGTGACCATAGCGTCCCGCTGTTGCCCGTTGAAGGTGGATTCTGCGGAGCCGTCGATTTCAGTTGTCTCGGTGCGCATGCGTTCAAGCCTCCTTGAATGAAAAAGGGCGCCGGACTGTTGTCAGCCCGGCGCGCCGCAATCGATCAGGCGACGCGATCAGCCTTCGTTGATCGGCAGGGCCAGGAAGCGGCTGCCCGCCTGCGATTCGATCTGGAAGAGCGCCCGCGTGCGGCCGTCCTTGCGAGCGGCATCGATCGCTTTGCTGATGTCTGCGGCGGAGGCGACGGTCTGGTTGTTCACCGAGGTGATCTTTTCGCCTTCACGCAGGCCCTTGGCTGCAGCTTCGGAGTCCGGATCGACATCGGTGACCGACACGCCCGAACCATCTTCAGCCGGAGCAACGGTGATGCCGAGGCTGGCAAGTGCCTTTTCGCTCGACGGCTGCTGCTCTTCCTCGGCCGGTGTGCTTTCAGCCTTGGCGGCTTCGTCGCTGGCGAGGTTGCCAAGCGTGACCGGAACCGTCTGCGCCTTGCCGTCGCGCCAGATCGCGACATCGACCTTCTTGTTCGGACCGATGGCGGCAACCTTCTTGGCCAGCTCGCGGGCATCCTTGATCGGGTCGCCATTGACGGCGGTGATCACGTCACCCTGCTTGATGCCGGCCTTGGCACCCGGGGAGTTGTCCTGCGGGGCAACGACGAGCGCGCCCTTGGCTTCCGACAGGCCGAGCGATTCGGCGATGTCCTGGGTCACCGGCTGGATCTGCACGCCAAGCCAGCCGCGTTCGACCTTGCCGTCCTTCATCAGGTCGTCGATGACGTCCCTGGCGGTCGAGGCCGGGATAGCGAAGGCGATACCGACATTGCCGCCGGACGGCGAGAAGATCGCCGTGTTGATGCCGACCACTTCGCCCGAGAGGTTGAAGGTCGGGCCACCGGAGTTGCCGCGGTTGACGGCAGCATCCACCTGGATGAAGTCGTCGTATGGACCGGAGCCGATGTCGCGGCCGCGGGCCGATACGATGCCGGCGGTGACGGTGCCGCCGAGGCCGAAGGGGTTGCCGACAGCGACGACCCAGTCGCCGACGCGGGTCTTGGAGTCGTCGGCAAACTTGACGTAGGTGAACTGGCGCTTGGTATCGACCTTCAGCAATGCGAGGTCGGTGCGGCTGTCCTTGCCGACAAGCTTGGCGTCAAGCTCGGTGCCGTCGTTCATCACCACCGTGTAGGCGGATCCGTCGGAAACGACGTGGTTGTTGGTGACCACATAGCCGTCTTCGGTGATGAAGAAGCCGGAACCCTGTGCCACCGGACGCATGGCGTGCGGGCGGTTCGGGTTGCCGCGCTGCGCCTGATCCTTGTTGCGGCTGCCGGGGCCCTGGGTGCCAGGTGCCTGGTTGCCGCCGAATTCGCGGAAGAAACGCTTCAGCGGATGGTCGTCCGGCAGGTCGTCGAAACCGCGGCCGCCGAAGTTGAACGAGAAGCCGTTGCCGCTCTCGTCGGCAACCGGCGTCGCATCAGACTTGACGCGGACCGAAACGACGGCCGGCGACACGGCGGAAACGACGTCGGCGAAGCTCGGGGCCTGCGGGGCGGTGACGGTGACCGGCTCGGCAAACGACTGATAGACCTGCGCTGGGATGCCGGTCGAGAGCATGACTGCCGCGAGGCCAGCGACGGTCGTGCCCTTCAGAACTGTTTTCAGTGAGGGGCGTCCGATCTTGCTCATGGAATGCTACCTTCTTTTCACGTGTTCAGACTGGAGTGCCGGTCTGCCGGCTGCGGTGGATGACGAAGATATAGGATCCGCCACCTTAACTGCACGTGTCCGGGGTGTGAAAAGTTGGTAATGTTGAGGCCGACCTCATGCCTCCCGCGCTGCGCTGTTGCACTCTGCGTTGGCTATGATCGCTACGGGCGGTCGTCGGTCAGCAGCGCATCGAGCCTCGCCTGCTCCTCGGCCGTCAGCCGAAGCTCCGGCTGGTCCGGGCGGCGCCGACGCAGAAACACCACTACGGCGATCCCGCCAATCACCAGCAGCAGGCCGGGTGCGGCCCAGAGCGCCATCGTCTTGCTGCTCACCCGCGGGTTCAGCAGCACGAACTCGCCGTAGCGGGAAACGATGTAGTCGATCACTTGGCTGTCGCTGTCGCCGCCGGCGATCCGCTCGCGCACAAGCACGCGAAGGTCGCGCGCCAGCTCGGCGTTGGAATCGTCGATCGACTGGTTCTGGCAGACCATGCAGCGGAGTTGGCCCGACAGATGCCGCGCCCGCTGCTCAAGCGCCGGGTCGCGCAGTACCTCGTCCGGATTGACGGCAAGCGCCGGCCAGGTCACCAGCGCCAGCATGAGCACCAGCAGGGTCCTGGCGAGGCTCCGGCTCATTCGGCCGGCTCCATCGCCGCGCGGGCGGGCTTTGCCTGCCGGCGTGGCGCACCGACGCGCAAACGCCTGTCAGAGAGGGACACGAGGCCGCCGAATGTCATGATCAGCGCCCCGCCCCAGATGCACAGGATCCACGGCTTCCACCAGATGCGCACGACGATGCCGCCATCGGTCATCGGATCGCCCAGCGAGACATAAAGCTGGCTCAGCCCGAAGGTCAGGATGCCGGCCTCCGTCGTCGGCATGCGGCGGGCGGCATAGATGCGCTTCGATGACCAGACGTCAGCGACAGCGATCCCGCCGCGGCTGATGGTGAAATGGCCGCGCTCCTCGGTGAAATTGGGGCCGATCGCCTCGCGCATGCCGTCGAAGACCAGCGAATAGCCGCCGGCCTGCGCCGTCTGGCCCTGTTTCATCTCGACCACCGTCTCCGACTGGAAGGTCGTCACGGCAACGATCCCGAGCACCGTCACGCCAAGGCCGAAATGCGCAAGGGCCGCACCGAAAGCCGAGCGCGGCAGACCCTTGAGGCGGGCGAAAGCGATCGACGGAGCCGCCTTGGCGAAACCGGCGCGGTAGAAGAGGTCGGTTAGCGCGCCGAACATCAGGAAGAAACCGAGCCCAAGGCCGAGCGCCGCCATCACCGGGCCACCGCTCTCCAGGTAGAACAGGACAAAGCCGGCCACCAGCGCCAGTCCTGCGGCAACATAAAGCCGCTGCAGGGCGCCCAGCAGATCGCCGCGCTTCCAGGCGAGCAGAGGCCCGAACGGCACCGCCATCAGCAGCGGGATCATCAAGAGGCCGAAGGTGAGATTGAAGAACGGCGCGCCGACGGAGATCTTTTCGCCGGTCAGCGTTTCCAGCACCAGCGGATAGAGCGTGCCGATGAGGACTGTTGCCGCCGACACCGTCAGGATCAGGTTGTTCAGCACAAGAGCCCCCTCGCGGGAGATCGGCGCGAACAGGCCGCCGCTCTTCAGGTTGGGAGCCCGCCAGGCAAACAGGGCAAAGGCGCCGCCGACGAAGATCGTCAGGATGGTGAGGATGAAGATGCCGCGCGTCGGATCGGTGGCAAAGGCATGCACCGAGGTCAGCACGCCGGAGCGCACCAGGAAGGTGCCGAGCAGCGACAGCGAGAAGGTCATGATCGCCAGCAGCACGGTCCAGATCTTCAGCGCCTCGCGCTTTTCCATCACCAGCGCCGAATGCAGGAGCGCGGTGCCGGCAAGCCACGGCATGAAGGAGGCATTCTCGACCGGATCCCAGAACCACCAGCCGCCCCAGCCGAGCTCGTAGTATGCCCAGTAGGAGCCCATGGCGATGCCGGAGGTGAGGAAGGTCCAGGCGGCAAGCGTCCACGGCCGGACCCAGCGGGCCCAGGCGGCATCGATGCGGCCCTCCATCAGCGCCGCAATGGCGAACGAGAAGCACACCGAAAACCCGACATAGCCAAGATAGAGGAGCGGCGGGTGGATCGCGAGGCCGGGATCCTGCAGCACCGGGTTAAGGTCCTGACCTTCGGCTGGCGCCGGGTCGAGCCGGATGAACGGATTGGAGGTCAGCAGGATGAACATCAGGAAGGCCGAGGAGATCCACGCCTGCACCGACAGCACGTTAGCCCGCAGCGTGTCGGGAAGGTTGCGGCCGAAGATCGCCACCATGGCGCTGAACAGCGTCAGTATCAGCAGCCAGAGCAGCATCGAGCCTTCGTGATTTCCCCAGACGCCGGACAGCTTGTAGACCAGCGGCATCAGCGAATGGGAGTTTTCCCAGACGTTGCGGACGGAGAAGTCTGAGCCCGCGTAGGCCCAGGTCAGCACGCAGAACGACAATGCGACGAGGCCGAACAGCGTCAGCGTCCCGACCGGTGCGAGCGCCATCAGCGCCGCATCCTTGCGCCGCGCCCCGACCGCCGGCAGCACCGACAGGATGATCGCCGTCGCCAGCGCCAGCACGAGTGCGTAATGGCCGATCTCGATGATCATTGCGTCGCCCCCTTGCCGTCGTTCCAGACGCCGCTCTTCTTCAACCCGTCCGCCACCTCCTTCGGCATGTAGGTCTCGTCGTGCTTGGCAAGCACCGAATCGGCGACGAAGGCGTGCGTCGCGTCGAAGGCGCCCTCGGTCACCACGCCCTGCCCCTCGCGGAACAGGTCGGGCAGGATGCCGACGTAGCGGACCGGTACCGTGTCATGCCCGTCGGTCACCGTAAAGCGGACCTGCGAGCCTTCGCTGCGGACGACGGAGCCTTCCGCCACCAGTCCGCCGAGGCGGATGCGGGTTCCGGGCGCCAGTTCCGCCTTGGCGAGATCGCCGGGCATGTAGAAATAGGCGATCGACTGGCTGAAGGCGAACATCACCAGCAGCACCGCGGCAAGAATGAAGCCGACGCCGCCGGCGATCACGGTCAGCCGTTTCTGCTTGCGGGTCATGGCGTTGCTCCCTCAGGCTTCACGTCGATCTCGCGTGCCAGCGCCAGCAGTCGCCTGCCCGCCTCGCTGTCGGCCGGAAAGGTCTTCAGCCCGGTCTGCAGCGCCTGGCCGGCCTTGTCGTCCTCACCCATCACCTTGTACGAGCGGACCAGTCGCAGCCATCCCTCGATGCTGTTGGGATCATCCTGAAGCTTGGCGGCCAGACTGTCGACCATGCTGCGGATCATCTGCTGCCGGTCGGCCGGCGCCAGGTCCCTGGCTGCGGCAACCGCGTCGGCGTCGGGATTTCCGGGCACGTTGGCAGCGGCCGCCCTCCCGCCGTTCTTGGCAATGTGTTCATCGACCAGCGACGCCCAGGTGGCGCCGGGCGGGGTATCCCTGGCGATCGCCTCGAAGGCATCGCGGGCCTCGGCAGCCTTGCCCGCCTGTTCCAGGCTCAGGGCCAGATAGAAGCGCGTGCGAAAATTCGGCTTGTCCAGCGCCGCGGCACGCTCGAACGCATGACGCGCATCTTCGACCACGACGCCGTCATTGGCCGCCACCAGCGTCTCGCCAAGACCTGCCAGCCGCGCCGGCGTCTCGCCAAGGATGCGGATCGAATTGCGATAGGCAAGTTCCGCGTCGGCGAGCCGCATGCTGCGGAAATAGATCGGCGCCAGCAGATCCCATCCGGCACCGTCCTGCGGGTTCTGCGCCAGGTGGCGTTCCGCCTTGGCAACCAGCAGCGACAGGTTGTTGCCGGGATTGGCGAGACGCGCCTCCAGTGGCTGCGCCGGAAGACCCGGGCTGCCGAGCAGGATGTAGAGACAGAGCCCGATGGCCGGCACGCCGACGAGGATCAGCGACGTCGACAGGCGGTGGCTGCGATTGGATTGATCGGGGGACGGGGGACGGGTCTGGGTGACGGAGAGCAGACGCCGGCCGATCTCGGCGCGGGCGTAGTCCGCCTCCTCTGCGCCGATCAGCCCTTGCGCCATGTCGCGATCGACCTCGCGCAGCTGGTCGCGGTAGACGGCCGTCTCGTCCTCACGGTCGGAAATGGCCACGGGAGACGCCTTCATCAGCGGCGCCATGAGAAGCGCTGCGACCACGGCCGTCAGACATGCGAGAACGATCCAGAGAACCATGCAGGCCCAATTACTTCAAGCAGGCCGACAATCCAATCGAAAGCCGGCCGATGACACGAATTTGAGGCGTTTCGCCGCAAGCAACCGGGGCGACCTATCGGCGCGTCGGTCAACCGACGCCTTGATCTGCGTCAAGCCCGACGCCCCGCCTGGACCGAGGTCTGGCGAGTCCGCGCTTGTGGGTTTACGTCAGCGGCGTCCAGGTCCCGTCCGGATTACGGCAAGCGGCGCCACGCGCCTTGACCTCCTTGCCGGACGCCGACAGCGTGTGCCGGTACTGGCGGCAGTTCTGCGAGCCAACCTGATAGGGTGCGGCGGCAACCACCTCGCCCTTGGCGCCCCGCCCCGCCCAGACCACCGGCTGTCCGACCGCTGCACCTTCCAGCGCGCGGTATTCGGCTTCCAGCGCCCGCTGGCGATCGGCGGTGCTGATCTCGATCCCGGAGCTGCCGACGATGCCGCCCTGCAGCGCTGCGATGAACGGCGTGCCGTTGGAGGTTTTCCCGGACAGGAGTGCCGTGGACTGGCTGCCCCCTCCGGTCGTCGAGCAGGCGGTCAGCGCGCCGAGGATCATCACCGGCAGGACAGCAAGTCTGGCAAAGCAAAAACGCATTCGTCTCCAACCATCGTCATGAACCGCGCCATCTTCGGCGCATCGGAGCGAGCAGTCGCCCGATCGGCATGTCTGATCTATTATCGTTTTCAGCCGCAAGGTCGAGACCTGATCCACGCGCCGTCGATCGTTCGCGTTGCAAGTGTCGCATAAGCGACACGCCGTGAACTCTCAGGCGACCTCCTTGGTGACCCCCGGCAGCGTCAGTGCTGCGCGCAGGCCGCCGCGTCCGCCGCGCGTCAGTTCCAGTCTGCCCTGGTATTCCCGGGTAATCTCGCCGACGATCGACAGGCCGAGCCCGGTTCCCGGCTTGCTCTCGTCCAGCCGCCGGCCGCGCTTCAGCGCTTCCTTGATCTCCGCCGGCTCCAGCCCCGCCCCGTCGTCTTCCACGACGATCTCGATCCAGTTGCGGCGGATGGCTTCCGGACCTTCCGGTGCAACGGCCGGCAACACCTCGATCCACACTGACTGGGTGGCGTGGCGTGCGGCATTTTCCAGAAGATTGCCGACCGTCTCCTCGACGTCCTGCTGCTCCATCGCAAGCGCCAGCCCGGCCGTCGGCGCGCTCAGCACGAAGGTCTTGTCCGGGTTGAGCCGGCGCATCACCCGCACCAGCCGCTCGAGCACCGGCTCGGTCTCGGTACGCGCCAGCAGCGATTCCCGCTGCGCGGCGATGCGGGCGCGGTTGAGGTAGGATTGCACCTGCGCCTGCATGGCTTCCGCCTGGCTGCGCACCAGTTCGCCATGCGGCTTGTCGAGCAGCCGCGATTCGTTCAGCAGTACGGCGATCGGCGTCTTCAGCGAATGCGCCAGGTTACCGACCTGCATCCGCGCCCGTTCGACGATGCGCCGGTTGCTCTCGATCAGCGCATTCATCTCGACGGTCAGCGACTGGACTTCGCGCGGGAACTGGCCCTCGAGACGTTCCGCCTCGCCACGCCTGACGCGTTCCAGCGCCCGTCGCGCCTCGTCCAGTGGACGCAGTCCGAAAAGGATCGCCAGACCGTTGACGAACAGGCTCAGCACGCCGAACACGACCAGCGCGATGTAGAGGTTGCGGGTGAACGAGCTGACATCGTCGACCACGACGCTGAGGTTGCCCGAGACGCGGAACCGCGCCGCCCGCCCTTCGCTGTCCAGCACCACTTCGGTCTCGGCGACCAGCACATCGTTGCCGAACGCGTCGCTGGCCGAATAGAAGCGCTCGTAGCGGTTGTTGAAGGGGGCGGCGAGGATCGACGGCACGGCGATGTTCGAGACGCCCAGCGATGACGACGACAGCGGGGTCGCAGCGAACGTGCCGAGCGGCTCGACGATCCAGTACCACCCGGTCTCCGGCTGCGAGAAGCGCAGGTCGCCGAGCTGCGGGTTGCCCTGCAGGCTGTTGTCGTCGCCGATGGTGATCGAGTTGATGACGTTGTAGAGCTGCGCCCGCAGGAGGTCCGTGAAGGCGCGCTCGGCCGATTTCGTGTAAAGCGCCGAGATCACCACCGCGATCACCACCAGTGCCAGCCCCGACCAGGCGGTCGCCAGCAGCAGAACGCGGGCGGTGACCGATCTAAAGTACATCGGAGGGCGCTTGCATCCGGTAGCCGAGGCCACGCACGGTTTCGATCAGGTCGACACCGATCTTCTTGCGCAGCCGGCCGACGAACACCTCGATGGTGTTGGAATCGCGGTCGAAATCCTGATCGTACATGTGCTCGATCAGTTCGGTCCTGGAGACCACCTCGCCCATATGGTGCATCAGATAGGAAAGCAGCCGGAACTCATGCGAGGTCAGCTTCAGCGTCATGCCGTTGACCGTCGCCTTGGAGGCCTTGGTGTCGAGGCGGATCGGGCCGCAGATGAGTTCGGACGAGGAGTGGCCGGCGGCCCGGCGGATCAGCGCCCGCACCCGCGCCAGTACCTCTTCCACATGGAAGGGCTTGGCAACGTAGTCGTCGGCACCGGCATCGATGCCGGCAACCTTGTCGCTCCAGCGGTCGCGGGCCGTCAGCATCAGGACCGGCATGCCCTTGCCCTGCTCGCGCCATTTCTCGACGACGGTGATGCCGTCCATTTCCGGCAGGCCGATGTCGAGGATGACGGCGTCATAAGGCTCCGTCTCGCCGAGATAATGGCCCTCTTCGCCGTCGAACGCCTGGTCGACGACGTAGCCGGCCTCCTTCAATGCATCGGTCAGCTGGCGGTTGAGGTTCTCGTCATCTTCGACCACAAGAATGCGCATGGGTGCCCTTCGAAACGGATTACCGGGTTTGGTTGACCCGCTTCTACTACATCGGCACGCGGACCGTCACCTTGCGCGGACGTTCTCCGCTTCCCTGCACGAGAACGGTGACAATGCAGGTACGCCCGTCGTTCGACGGCTGGGCCGACAGAAGCTGGCCGCCCGTGTCCCTGACCACCTTCGTTGCGGCATCACCGCAATCGCTGGCAACCAGAAGCAGATAATCACGAGCGAAGGCCTCGGCGGTCGCGAGGCTGAACAGTGCCGCAGCGACAATCGCGATCATCCGTTTTGATGCCATAATTACAACTTCCGCTCGCGATGAGGATCGGGTTTCTGACCGAACCATTGTAGGAATTATGTAGCGAACAGCTTCTGAATGGCAAATGAATGCGTCGTTCACCCCGTTCACGCTGACGTCAGGGACGTCAGCGCCCGCGAATGCTGGCCGTTGCCGCAAGCCTGCCGTAAATGGCGAGGATGCCGCCGACGACGCCCGCGAGATTGATCGCAGCGTCGATCATGGCGGCCTGGTCGGCCAGCGAAATCTCGGTGCCGGCCGCCTTCATCAGGGCGGCAGCGATCGCCACCAGCCCGCCCCATACGGTCTTCGACTGATACCAGTCCTTGGTCGTTTCCATCATGCATCTCCTTCAAGTTTGGGAACAAGATCGGCCATCGCGGCGATGCCGAGCGGGACCGCCCGGCCAAGCTGGCGCAGGCGGATCTGGAAACCGGCCTGCAGCGTGCCGAAATCGGCAAGTTCCAGCGCCTGTGGATAATCAAAGGCCGGGGCCGTCACCTCCACCCGCCGGAGCGTGGTGGCTGCCGTCATGATTTCGAGCGCGTAACGCTCCTCCGGCTCGTCCGGCGGAATATCGGTCGCAGCCCAGTCGTCGGCACCGACGCGTCCGCGCCGTATCCAGGTGAACCGGACGTGGTCCGGGCCGCGGCGGGCGCGAAGATGGACCGGCGCCAGCGGCGTCTCCGCCCGCACCCCACCGGCTAGCACGTAGGGGCCGGCACGGCCTGCGGAGCTGCCCACTGGCTCGACCAGCCAGTTGAGCGCCATGCTGCGTTCCTCCGGCAGAAGGCCGATGGGCACCACCGCCGCATCGAGGAAAACGACCGGCGCACCGTGTGTCGCCCCGGCAGCCATGGCGTCTTCCGTGCCGGCGAGCCCGCGCAGCAGCCGGCTCACCCGCCAGCGGTTCGGGGCGATTTCGGTCGCGTTGCAGAAGCCGATGATCTCGAAGCTGCCGTTGCCGGACAGCACCGCCAGCCGGTTGGCGCCGCCGAGCACCGCTGCCTCTGCCGCAGACGACAGGCTTCCCGAAACAAGATCCACGACGATCTCGCCGCTCCGGTCGAACCGGCCGACAATGCCCGCCGAAATCGCAGCAGCAAGACGTCCGATCGTTGCCGGCCGCTCGATCACCGCTCTCGTGCGGAAACCTTCACCGATCGCCGAGCTGGACAGCAGCATGCGCCGGAATGGACGGCAGAAGGCGGCGATCCGCGCAAAGCTTGAGGCATCGCTTCCATCCAGGCGCGGCAGATCGAGAAACTGAACGAGCGGCGAGAAGGACGACGATGCAGTGGCCGCCACGGTCCGCTCAGCCGCGCCGGGCACCGCCGTAATTGGAGCCGCCGGTTCGTGACGACGCGCCTCGATGCGCCGCACATCGCCTTCCTCGATCCGAGTGACGACATAAACGCCATCCGGCCCGTCAACGACGCGGATTGCGTCGCCGGGCATGACCGAGACGTCGGTCGGCGACAGCGGCAGGGTCAATGTTCGGCGCGATACATGATTGTCGCGCAGCAGCGCTTCGGCTGTCCCTTGCGCCGCATCCTCGTAGAGCACGCCGGCGATATCGGCCTGGATGATCCGCTGGCTGGCGCCGCCGATCCGACGGGAGCGAACGCTCGCCTGCTCGTAGTCGAGCCCGGAGTTTGAAAAACTTGCCACCGCCTCGGCGGCAAAATCGCTGTCGTGGCCGCGCGTCTCGCTCCAGGCCGGTTCGTCCGGGCGCTCTGCCAGCACGTCGATCGCCCGGGGCGGCAGGCTCACCTTCGTCCGGCTGCGGAAACGCAGGGTCCCGCGGTCTTCGATGACATCGAGCAGGAATGTCTGCACCAGCGGTTCGATCAGCGCGCGCGCCGATCCGACATCCGCCTTGATATAGCCGATGAGGTCGCCCGCCACTTCCGAGACATCGTAATCGTCGAACCCATGCTCGGTCAGGATCGCAGCGATCGCGTCGGCAAGCGTCGTTGCGCCAAGCCGCCCGGTCAGCCAGTGACCGGTGCGCCAGTTCTCACCGTCGCTCCAGATGGAGAGGTCGTTGGGGAAGACCGGATACGGACGCGAATCCCAGGTCCACAGGAAGATCCGGTCCGTGTCCAGCATGGCGGCCGATGCTGCGCTGGCATTCCACCAGTCGAGATGCGCTTCCAGGAACCGCCGCTGCATGCTGTCGCTGCGCCCGCCGCTCGAAAAAT
Source organism: Rhizobium sp. SAFR-030 (assembly GCF_059415005.1). NCBI lineage: Bacteria > Pseudomonadati > Pseudomonadota > Alphaproteobacteria > Hyphomicrobiales > Rhizobiaceae > Rhizobium > Rhizobium sp. SAFR-030. Next base: position 576,593 of record NZ_JBPFDO010000001.1, read on the forward strand.
ACGGTCTTGCGCTCTCGGACGACTTCGGGTCGACGAAGACGTTCGGCTGGTTGGCCCCCTTGTCGATCGTCGGGCAGCCGAGTTCGGTGAACCAGATCGGCTTCGAGCCCGGGATCCAGCCGGTCGGCGTCGATCTTTCCGACCCACCCACCCGGTCGAAGTGCGGGTTGCTCCACCAGTTCCGGATGTCCTTGTAGCGGAACACCCACGGCTTGCCGGCCAGTCCGTCGGTGATCGGCGAACGGTTGCGCGCCGCCCGGTCGGCGTCGCTTGCATAATACCAGTCGTAGCCCTCGCCGCGGCCGACCGCCGCCATCAGCGCCGCCGGATCCTCGGCAAGCCGCGCATCGTCCGGATTGGGCTTCCCCAGATCCTCGTCACGCCAGTCCGACAGGGGCATGTAGTTGTCGATGCCCACTGCATCGATCGCCGGCGAGGCCCAGAGCGGATCGAGATTAAAGTAGACGTCGCCCGATCCGTCCTGCGGCTGATAGCCGAAGTACTCAGTCCAGTCGGCGCCGTAGGTGAGCCGGGTCGCGGGCCCCAGCAGTGCCCGCAGGTCGGCGGCCAGCCGCACGAGTTCGGCAACGAATGGGAACCCGTCGTCGGGTCCACGCACGCGCGTCAGCCCACGCAACTCGGAGCCGATGATGAAGCCGTCGACGCCGCCTGCTTCGGCCGCAAGCGCCGCATAGTGCAGCACGAGCCTGCGATAACCCTCCGCGCCGTTGCAGAAGTTGTCGACTTCGGCCGCCGCTGCGGCGCTGCGATCCGGAGATCCGGAATGCCCCGGCGCCGGATGGCAGGTGATCCGCCCGCGCCAGGGATAGGGTGCCTGCGCCGCACCGCCATAGGGGTCCGGCAGCGTGTTGCCGGCCGGCACGTCCATCATGACGAACGGGTAGAGGAAGATCTTGATGCCGCGGGCCTTCAGGTCGGCGATCGCCTGCAGCACGCTCGCATCTCCCGGTGTTCCGCCATAGGCGGGGCCGGTGCCGTTGCGGCTCACCAGATGGGCGTCGCCGCGCTCAATGCCGGCGACCTGCCACGGCTGGCTCTCGCCGTCGCGGCCGGAGACTTCGACGCCGGGAACGATGCGGCAGTGTCCGGCCCTGAGGTCGGTGCCGAACCAGCTGACCACCAGCGCCACCGCGTCGAGGTTCGGGCAGAGCGCCTGCAACTCGTCGAGCGATGCCTGCCAGTCGGTTGCGGCAGTCAGGATGTTGCGGTTGAGGATCCGGGCGCTGCCCTCGCCAGTCTGCTCCGTCACCTGTACGGTGGCATAGCCATGCTCGGTCGAGCCGGGGATCAGCGTCACGGCCCGAACCTGCCGCTCAAGCCGGCCGACCGGCCGCACCACCTCGAACTGCAGGAGCGGTATCCGGTTGCCGAAATCGTTGATCGGCAGCCGCTCGAAAACCACGTAGGCGAGGCCGCGATAGGCAGGCGCATGGCCCGCACCCTGCTTCGCCTCGATCAGCGGATCGGCAAGCTGGTTTTCGGTGCCGCGATAGACTCGCATCTCGATCGTCGTCAGGTCGAGTTCCCGGCCATCCGCCCAGACGCGCCGCACGAGCGCGATCTCGCCTTCGCAGAGGCCGACCGCGAGATTGGCGTAGTAGCTGAAGGTCTCCACCCGCTTGCCGCTCGTTGCCTTGCCGCCCTGCCGTTCGCTCGTCACCTCTTCCTCGAAGCGCGTCGCCCAGATCAGCGTCCCGCCGATGCGGGCCGTGCCGTAGAGGCGCGTGATCGGAGTGCCTTCGTCGGCACCCGGAATGCGGGCCGTTGCCAGTCGCGGGCCGGTAACCGTCGAAGATCCGCCGCCGATCAGCGCACGGTCGACGGCCGCACCGGCAAGTCCACCGACCGCCCGTCCGAGGATCGCACCGAACGGACCGAATGCGGAGCCGAGGGCTGCCCCCGCCGCCTGAAACAGGATGGTCGCCATGGGAGCTCCGCCACGCATGGAGATGCGCGTTAAAAGTGTGCTAGCGTGTGAAGATGTTCGCGGCAGAAGCAGTACGCGTCAGACCAGCAACGCGCCGGTGAGGACTGGCCGCACCGGCTCAGGCAAGGGCCTTGCTGTCGAACATGGAGGTTTTGCTATGAGGCTCATGCCGATTGGCATTACGTTTATCTTGAGGATGACCCGGACGGGCTGGATTATCACCGTCCGGGTTTACATCTCAAGATAGGTAAAACGGTGAGCGGAGCGACAACTCCGCTCACCACTCCCTCCATATACAGCTCATTGGTGCGAAATTCAACAATCAAGCGGCTCCGGAAACCGGTGCACGGCAGCAATCCTGCGTCGCCAGGACGGCACCAGCGCCGAGCAGGTCACCGCCGCCTGCTCGTAGGCGTGGATGAAGTACCGATCCCCCTTCAGGATGCCGGCGTGTTTTGCCGCACAACCAATCTGCCAGCGAAACAGCAGCAGGTCGCCGGCCTGTGCTTCGCCGATGAGCAGCGGCGGTCCGAACAGCCGCAGCCCGGCCTCGAGGAGACGTTCCTCGCCTGACCGCTCGGCCCAGTCCGGCGCATAGGCCGGCACTGGTCCGGGCTCTTCGCCGTATACCTCGCGCCACACGCCGCGGATCAGCCCGATGCAGTCGCACCCGACGCCTTTCGTTGCACCCTGATGACGGTATGGCGTGCCGATCCAGCCCTCGGCCAGCTGGACGATGCGTTCGCCCGCCGTCACTCGAAGATCGTGCCGCCATCGTGCAGCCGCTCCCCATCCACGTAGGAATAGCTGAAGTCGGCTCCCGGCACGTGCGGAAATCCGCGAAAGTTGAGGTGGTTGGCGAACCGGCTCCTGCAGGTGGCAAAACGCTTGTCGCAGCCGGCGATGATGGTGAAGGTCTCGCCCGCCTGCACAGCCCGATCGAGGGGCAACCAGAGCGTCAGCCGCGCGCTTCCGTCGGCCGACAAGACATGGCCATCGATCGCGATCTCTTGGCTGTCGGCAAGAACAAGGCTGCCGCGATCGAAAAAGCCGGACTTAAAACTCGCCAATCCACTTACCAAGAGATGGTTGCGGTCGGGCATCTCGACCACGGTGCCGGTGGCGCGGAACGGCGTCAGATCGACCCCGCAGCGCGCATCTCCGAGGCTTGCGTCGCAGCGCCGGCCATAGATCCGTCCCTGCGGCTGGTCGAGTCTGTGGGCGATGCTGCGCAGCTCCGCGATAAACCGTTCGCCGGCGCGCGACACCTCCCCGATCTCGCGCACCGCCAGTGCCAGATGCTGTCCGGGATCGGCCCAGTTGACGAGAAAGAGTTCGACCCGTGCGCCGTCGAAGCGGCCGCTTGCCAGGTCGACCTCGGAGATGGCGGCGCTCGAAAAGCCGCCGGCCACCTCGCCGCTGCCAGCGGCCAGACCCGCCGCGGCCTCGTTCTCGGTGGTCGCGAAGCCGCTTGCCGCATGGCACAGCGTGCCGGCGACGATCAGATCGCCGTCGTGATCGGTAAAGCCCAGCACCGTCCCGTCGCGGCGCGTCACCCGCCATGCATGGCAGGTGGTCGTGGCGTCGGCAGCAAGATGCGCCGCCAGAGCAGCCGGAACCTCTCTCATGGCAAGATCTCCGTCAGCGGAATGGCCGGAATGCTCCCGGCGTTGAACGCCGAGAGGTTGATGTCGATCCGGTCGATGTCGAAGCGTACCGGAACGTCGAACTCAAAGCCGGCGCGGATCTCGGCACCTGGCCTTGGAACATGTCCCGGCTGAAAACTCACCATTCCGCTCGCCGCGTCGCAGAGGTAGCGATCCGTGGCCACGACAACACCGCCGACCGCTATCTGCACCGTCCCGACAACCGGTTTGGCGATCGTGCGTACCACGCCGCCCGCAGAATCGGCATAGGTCTTCGCCAGCTGGAACTGCGCCGTCACACCGTCGCCGGTGCCGATCAGCTGGTCGGTCGCCTGCGGCATCTGCAGTGGCGGACATGACTTCCAGTCCAGCGGATCGCGAAACCGGAAGCCGTGCAGCTGGCCACGCCGGGCCTCGAAGAAAGCCAGCACCTCGTAGAGATCGGCCAGTGATTTGACGCCCGACCCGGCATCGTAGCTGCGCCGTGCGTGCCGCCATCGCGCATTGCGCTGCTCGCGGCCGTTGGAGAGGTTGACGATATCGGTGCGCCGCACCGGCCCGCCGCTGACCCCCAGCGCCACCCTCAACGGAAAGCGCACCTCATGAAATGCCGTCATTTGTCGTCCCCGTGTGTCAAAGCCCGCGCCGGCCGCGCGCCACGCTGCGTGCCAGGAGGGCGGAGATCTGCGGTTCGCTCTTGCGGAAACTTGCGGCGTCGCTGGCAGTCACGTTGAAGACGATCTGCGGCGGCGCGCCCGAGCCTGTACCGGCAACCGAAACGCCAAGCGCACCGTCCGGCCCGCGTCGCAGCGGCATGATCGCTTCGGCACCCGCCTCGCCCATCAGGCCAAGGCCGCCACCCATGGAGAACATCGCAGGGCTTCGCACGACGCCACCGTCGGCAAACGGCGTGACCGACCCCATCGAGCCGATGAGACTGGTCGCTGCCCCGGAAACGAGACCCTCCAGCGGCTTCAGTGCCGACGACAGGCCGACATCGGTCAGCCGCAGCGCCAGCTTGCCCAGCACGTCTTCGAGGCTCCGGCCACTGACGGTCGCCGACTTCAGGGCACCCGAAAGCGCCGAGCCGAAGCGGGCCGAGCGGCTTTCCAGATCGGTCAGCGCCTGCGCCAGCGCCTGGGTGCCGGTGAGGCTTGTGGCGAGATCGTCATTGTCGATATCCATCGGGGGTCCCCAGACGTGAGAGTTGTGCCGTTCGTCGTCCGCAGCTTCGCTAGTCCGGGAACTGATGCATCAATGTCTGCAGGCCAACGCGCTGCAGGACCGGGGCGACCGGTCGCCAGGCGCCGCTCATGGCCGTCAATTCACGCGGCGTCAGAGCCCAGAAGTCGGTCGGCGTCAGCCGCAGCAGGCAAAGCCCGACATGCATCACGAGCGCCCAGGACTGCGTTTGTCCGGCATGCTCGTATGCTGCTGCGGCTGCGGAGGGTTTGGCGCCGCCTCCGTCTGCGGTCCGGTAAACGCCGCCTCCAGCAAGTCGGCCGCCACCCGGGCGCAGGCAGGGATCCCGCCATCGACGCTCATCGCCGTCACCTCCTCGTCGGAAAAGCAGTTGCCGCCGCCGCGCAGTCCCGCCGCCATCACGCAGACGAGATCGCCGGCCCGCAGCCGGCCGGACGAGAAGCGCGCGGCAAGGTCGGAAAGATCATCTGCACCGAAAGCCGTTTCGAGTTCCGCCAGCGCTCCGAGCGTCAGGCAAAGGATGCGTCGCTCACCGTCGATCATCGCCTCCACTTCGCCGCGCCGGCGGTTGGCCCGACCCAGCCGGACGCCGGGCCCATAGCCTCCCGCATCGCCGGCCATCAGACGGCACCGAAGGTCAGGTTGCCGGCCGATTCCAGCGCCAGTTCGAAGCGCACCTCGCCATTGTGATCGCCCGCATATTCCAGGGCAGTGATCTGGAACCCGCCGCTTACCGTTCCGAAGGCCGGGATGACCAGCTGCCAGGTGAGGATCGCGCCGGCAAAGAAGGCGGAGCGTACGAGCGCATCCGACGCCTGGTCCTTGAACAGGCCGGCACCGGTCAGCGAAGCGCGCTGAATGCCGGCGCCACCCAGCAGTTCGCGCCAGCGCCCGGCGCTCTCGCTGTCCGTCACGTCGAGCGTCTCGGCATTGAATGCGAGGCGCTTGGATCGCAACCCCGCCACCGTCAGCCAGCTGCCGCCATTGTCAACCTTCAGCAGAAGGTCCTTGCCTGCCTGCGCTACCATCGCATCTCTCCTGTCTGTGTGGCTGAAATGCCGTCACTCGGTCACCGCGCGGAAGCGCAGCTCGACGACACTGAGCCTGGTTTCCTTGTCCCGCCGGCTCGTCATCCCGGTGCAGACAATGCTGACCAGATGCGCATCCGAAAGCGGCAGCGAGGCAGCATGCAGCAGCGCTTTCACCCGCGCGGCGATCTCCTGCGCCCGCGCCCGGCCTTCGCCTTCGGCCCACACCTCGATGGTCGCGAAATGCTCCTCGCCTGGCTCCGTCGCGGTCGAATAGTCGCGGCTCTCGATTGCGGCGTGGATGATCGCCGGCAGTTGCATGCGCGGCAGGACGCGGTCGCGGATGCCGTCACTGCCGACGTCGGCCATCAGGGCGGCATCCTGCGTCAGATGCTGGTGGACCGCCCGCAGAAGGGCCTGCTGCGCGCTCATTGCTGTTGCTCCTCGCAATCGAGAACCAGAAAGCGTCGCGTCTCGTCCGGGTCGCGCACCAGCCGCACGATGAAGAGGCGCCCGCCTTTCCGCAGCCGCTGGCCGGCGACGATGTCGCTCCGCCAACCCGTCCAAATAAGGTGCGTGACAAGAGCCCGGGTGCCGCCGGCAACCTCCGTCACCCGGGCCGAGACCGGCTCGATGCGCGCCCAGAGCCTGTCGGCAAAGTGGAATGTCGTCGAAGCACCACCCTGGCCGTCGGGCGCATCCGCCGGTAACTCGCGGTCCAGCCGCGCCGTCAGCGCACCGGGATCAAGCGGCAGCCTGTCCATCAGAGCCTCCGCATCCGGTAGCCGGCGATCAACCGCTCGTAGCCGTCCGGCACACCGGCCGGCTGGTCCTGAGGCGCCACAACGCCGCGATAGGCGAACATGAAGGCGACATGGATCAGCATCGCCCGGATCAGCGTGCCTGGCACGTCGGTGCCGGCCTCGCCGTAGCCGGCGGAAAAGTCGATCTCGATGCCGTTCATCCGCCGTTCGGGAGCAGGCGGATCGCGCAGCCAGAGCCGTACCGGGCGGCCCGCGCCATCCAGCAGGTGGTCTTCAAGCGATACATCAGAGGCGGTCCCGTCGGCTGCGTAAACCGTCACTGCATCAACGGCTTGCACCGGGCTCCTGGCAATCGGAATCACGCCGCCGATCGGCCAGCCGTCCAGGTAAAGCCGCCAGCGCTGCGCCAGCAGGCACAGTCCGGTTTCACGCTCCAGATGCTCGCGCGCCGTGCGGATCAGCGCCGTCAACAGGTCGTCCTCGTCCGTCTGCTCGAGGCGCAGATGCGCCCTCACCTGGGCAAGCGTCAGCGGCTCAGCCGTCGGCGGATCGATCAGGGCATAGGTCATCAAAGCATCCTTCGTCAGCGAGAAACGCTGCAGTGTCCTCTTCCCTCTCTCCACGGGCGGAGAGAGGGTCAGGGGTCAATAGGCGGGCACGGTTGAGTGACACGTCCACTGGTGGGCTCAGCTGGCGGAAAACTTCACCAGCTTGATCGCCTCGAAATTCTGCACCCCGCCGCCGACGCGCTTGGTGGTGTAGAACAGCACGTAGGGCTTGGCCGAATACGGGTCGCGCAGTACCCGGATGCCGGTCCGGTCGACGACGAGGTAGCCGGAGCGGAAATCGCCGATGGCGATGGACAGTGCATTGGCGGCAATGTCCGGCATCTCCTCGCCTTCGGCAACCGGGAAACCCATCAGTGTCGCCGCCTGTCCGGCCGATGCCGGCGGCCGCCACAGATAGTTGCCGTCGGCATCCTTGAACTTGCGGATTTCCCCTTGCGTCTTGCGGTTCATCAGAAAGGTGGCGTTCTGCCGGTGACCCGCCTTCAGCGCATAGACGGCGCTGATCAGCACGTCGGAGGGACCGCTCGAGGCAAACCCGCCGGCGGCACCGGTCGCAAGGTAGCCGAGGCTTCCCCAGCTCCAGCCGCTGTCGGTGACGCTGTCATAGGCGAGGAAACCCTTGGGCTTGTTCACCCCGTCACCGCGAATGAAGGCATCGCCTTCCTGCTCGGCAAACACCATGTCCACCTCGCCCGCGAGCCACACCTCGATGTCGACTGCCGCGTCGTCGAGCAGGCCTTGCGTCGCCGCCGGCATGGCATAGAGCTCCATCGTCGGGAACGACAGCTCGGACAGCTGCGGCGCGCCGGTCTGCGGCCGGGCCGCCGTCTCGGCCACCCAGCCGGTCGCCGGGCCGCTGATGGCGAACGGCTTCTTCAGCACGGCCGAGGACACGGTGCGCACGGTCGACAGGGCCCGCATCGGCGAGACATGGCTCATGCGCCGCCCGATCTCGGTGTCGGTCTCCGGCGGCACCAGATAGCCGCCATCGCCGCCGACGCCGGCATTCATTGCCTTGACGTCGAGCTCGCGCAGGCCGCCCTCCTCGCCGCGGCGAACATAGGCGTCAAAGGCTGCCTTGTGCTCCGTCATGTCGTCGGAGATCTCGGCACGCCCGCCAAGCGCCGGCCGCGCCTTCTTCAGCACCAGCTGGTCGAGCACGGCCTTCTGGTCATCCATGGCGCGGTTGATCCGCTCCATCTTGTCGCGCGTCACCACGTCGGCGGTAAGCTTCTGCTCGATCTCGCCGAGCCTGCGATCGTTGACGTCCTTGAACGCCTCGAAGGCCTCCATGAAATCCTCGAAGGCGGCGGTCACCGTGTCCGGCACCGCCTTCACCTCCGGTGCACCGGTCGTCGTTGCTTCAGCCATGATCCTATCCCTTGAAGTTGGTTGCCCACAAAGTCTTCGCCGCCCGCCGCATGCTGCGGACGAGTTCGGTTTCTCGATCGCGGAAGAACCGCGCATGCTTGACGTCCGACACGCGCGCCGATGGCAGCATCGGAAAGGTGACGATGGAAATCTCCCAGAGGTCGGCCTCGAGGATGCGCCGGACGCCGGTCCTCGCATCATTGCGGGCCTTCACCGTTCGAAAACCGATCGACAGGCCGTCCAGTGCGCCGCTCTTCAACAGCGCATGCACCTCGCGCGCCCGTGCCACGCCGCCCGCAAGCTGCCCCTCGACATAAAGACCGCGGCCATCCTCGCGGATGGTCGTCCATGCGCCGATCGGCTCGTTCGGGTCGTGCTGGTAGAGCATGCGCACGCCCGCCGCTCCGCGCTCGACCAGCGAATTGCCGAAGGCGCCGCGCTCGATCGTGTCCTTGCCGAGATCGACCTCGCCGAAGACGCTGGCATAGCCGGCAAAGCTGCCGTCGCCGGCGAGCCCGCGCAGTTCCAGGCTCGCAAATTTGCGCGCGTTCGGGCGCGGCCCGCGGTAAGCGTGCATGAGGTTCTCCAGCCGTGTCGGTGTTGTGGAAGGGTCGGGGGCGGCAGACGCCTCAGGAGGCGTCGGAGCGGTCGCCGTAATGGTTGGCGATCCGCACCAGGGCGCCAAGCACCCACCAGGCCGATAGGCTGGCGCTCGCAGCCCCGGTCAAAGTCGTCTCGACGGCTGTCAGCTGCCCGGTCAGGCCCAGCCGCGCCGTCAGCCACAGGCCGGCGGGACCGCCGAACATGACGCCGCAGGAGATCCCGGTCAGGAAACGGCTTACCGCCTCCCGGCCGCTTGCCGGCACCAGGTAGACGAGCGAGACCCAGGCGCCTGCAGCAGCGCCGATGATCTTTGCAGCCAGCAGGCCGCCATCATGGCCAAGATCAGCCATTTGTTCACCTTTTCGATGTAGTGTCGGATGTCGGAGCGCCGTGGCGCGCACAAAAAATCCCGCTTGGTTCGACCGCCGCGGGTTGGAGATTTGTCGAGTCTTCAGAATCGGATGGCGCCGGTTTCTCACGCAGAATGTCCGGGACTTCACAGATTGATTCAGGTGGTTGAAGCTTTGGATCAGCGCGACGGTGCTAACTGCTCCAACTTCTAGTCATCGTGCTCTCCCTCAGCCGCAACGTCACGGTCTCGGGAGAGCATAGGGTCTACCTGCTGCCCGTGGCGGATATGAGAGATGACCACCCGCGTTCTTTCCAACGAATAGTCGATCACGTAGACGCCGGAGACGAACCTGCGTCGGCCGGGCAAGGACAGGGGCTTGCCGATCTTCGGATGCTCGCCAAGCAATCGGAACGCCGCCTGCAGGCTCTCGACAACCCGCGCGGCGGCACGCGGATTGAAGCTGTCCAAATAGCTCGCCTCTCGCTTGATGAACTGGGCGACATTCTTGGCGAGAATGACACGCATCAAGCAGCATCGGTTTTGGGTTCGCCAAGAAGCTCCGCGAAGAGATCCTCGGCATCGACGAACTCGCCGTTCCGCACCTGCTCCTCTCCCTTGAGGATCTGCAGGACATCGTTACCCTCCGCCATCAGGTAGTATTTCAGCGCCCGCACGATCACCCAGCTGCGGCTGCGCTCGGTCGCCTGGGCGATCTGCTCCACCTCGGCGAGAATATCCTGCGGCACACGCAGCGTGATCGGATCGGACAGCGCGGGCTTGTCCGTGGTCGTCGGCGTGTCGGAATTCTCGGCCATGTCGGTTCCCTCGTAATACAGCGTATTACAAATAGCTTACGCCTGTTGCGGGAGCGCGTCCAATCACGCCGTGTAACCCACCGCCTGGCGTTTTTCGGCGTCGGTAAGAAACCCGGCCTGCCCGACACGGGCCCACAGCGCATCCCGCTCGGCAGATAGCCCGGAAATCCGATCCAGATCCGGCTCCAGCCGGAGCGTCGTCCCGTAGGCATCCGAAAGCCAGGCGGAAAAGCTGGCGGCGGTGCGCGTCAGCAGCGGCACCACGGTCAGCCGGTAGAAGGCGCGGTTGGCTTCCTGGTAGTTGGCATAGGTGTTGTCGCCGGGAATGCCGATCAGCATCGGCGGCACGCCAAGCGACAGCGCGATGTCGCGGGCCGCGGCATTCTTCGCCTCGATGAAATCCATGTCCTTCGGCGACAGTCCCATCGCCTTCCAGTCCAGCCCACCCTCCAGCAGCAGCGGCCGCCCCGCATTGACAGCACCGGCATAGCCCTGTTCCAGCTCGGCGCGCAGCCGCTCATACTGGTCGGCGGACAGATTGCCGCCCTCCTTCGGCTGGTAGACCAGCGCCCCGGACGGCCGGGCGGAATTGTCGAGGAGCGCCTTGTTCCAGCTCGCCGCAGCATTGTGGAGGTCAAGCGCCGCACCGGCCGCGGCAAGCGGCGGGAAGCCGCCATGGTCGTCGAGCGGATGGAAAAGCTTGAGATGCAGGAGTGCCGGCCCCGCGCCCGCCGCCGCAATGCGCCGAACCGTGCCGCCCACCCGGTAGTCGTAGGCGGTCGGCCAGCCGTCGGCGCCGAGCACGACACCAATCCGGTCCGGCCGCAGCAGGTGCATTTCCCGCGGCCGGCCTTCCAGCGTCAGCCGCTCGACATAGGCATTTCCCGACAGCAGCAGATGGCCGTAGAGCGTCTCCAGGAAATCCGGCCCGCCCATGCGGGCGTTCGGCCTGGCGAGAAGCGACAGCACGGGATGCTCGCTCACCTCCCGCGTACCCTCGTAGGCCAGCCATGGCACGGACGCCGCAGCCTCGGAAACAAGCCGCACCGCCCGGTGGACGATCGGGTTCTTCATGAACCCCGCCCGCGACAATGCCGCATAGGATCGCCCCGACCACTGCGCCGTCGCTTCGCCCGACAGAAGCGAGAAACCGCTCCCGAAATCGGTGGTCTTGCGTTCGACGGGCTGTACGGCCTTCGTCTGCGAGCGGAAAGGAAAGCGGAATGGCGTCTTCATGTCGATCCTCACAGATGTCGTCGAAACGAGAGGCCGTCAGACGTCGAGCGCCAGCGCCCGGGCGTAGAGCCTTGCGTAGCGGCCCACGTCGGCTGCCCGGTCGGTGCCGTTGATGATCCGGCGCGCGCCGATCCAGTCGGCCCGCGCGGCTGAAAAGAAATCGCTCAACCGGCATCCGGTGAAGCGGCCGAGGCGCATGCCGGAAAACAGTATGTCGATCGCCCGCTTCGGCTGCAGGGCGGCATCCGGCGTCTCTTCAATGCCGAAGGTCCGGTAGTTCGCCCGGCCGGTGATCTGCACCAGTCCGCGGCCGCGAAAACGCCAGCCGTCGCCGCTCTTCTCGTCGCCATTGCCCATCCGACCGGCATAGGCGCGATTGGCGATCGGCTCGGGTTTTCGCGCATAGTGCCTGGCCTCTGCGGGCGAAAAGCGCCTCGGAAAGGTCTTCAGCAGGCCCGTTTCGCTGTAGCTGAGATTTTCCTCGATGGGTTGCATTCGCGCGCCGGTCTCATGAAACGCCGTCGCCAGAATGTAGGCCAGATGCCTGCGATCGCCGTTTTCAGGATCGTCCTGCCAGCGTGCGAGGAGGCTTGCGTGACCGGCTGCAGCTGCCGCCGAAAGTCCATGCCTGTAGAGGCTGGCGCGCACGCGGGCAAAGAAGATCGTCCGGTCGATGTTCATCGTCCAGCTCCCGATGATCGGTTGAAGCGGCGCAATCCGGGCGCGCGCGATGGCACCGCCTGAGGTTGTGCAAGACTTTCAATCGATTTGAAAAATACTAATCGTTTTAGCCGTTTAGCCGGCGCTTTACTTTCCGCTAACGGTATGGAACCAACAGGGCTCACCGCCGTTCAGTGCCCGGCATTTGACCAGAAGGAGATCATGATGATGCAGCAGACCCCCGCCGTGTCCCCGGCCGCGACCGGACCGAAGCAGCAGATCCCGCAGCACCTGGTGGAACGACTGGAAGCCGAGTGGAAGCAGATGCGCGAAGCAACGCTTTCGCCCGTCACCCCTCGCTGATCGACCGCTGATCGATCGACACACGTCATCAATCGACAAGACGGAGGGGCGTCAGAGCCCGCGCACCCGCGGTTCGCTCTGCCCCTCCAGCATCAAGGCCGTCAGCGCCCATACCAGGGCATCAAGACGGTCGGGAGACCGGCCCGACGACAAACCTTCCGGGCCAAAATCGCACATCTGGTCTTCCAGCGCCGAGAAGCGGCCGGCATGCGCCACCCGCCCCTGTTCGTAGAGCGCCGCCACCGGTTCAGCCCGCAGATATTTGCCACGTGTCGCCCTGACCTGCGTCAGCGGCAGCATCTCGTCGATGCTGCGCAGCATGGCCGCCACCATCTCGCCGCCCTGATTGACTTCCGCCACCACCCGGTCCGCCGAGAACCGGCGAAACGTCTTCACCACCTCCGATGCCCAGCCGGCGGGGCTCCTGCCCTCCACCGAACAATCGGCCAGCACCACCGCCCGGCCGCTCGCCTCGAGCCCGGCTGCAACGATACCGCAGCAGGAACCGGCGCCGATACCGGACGGCGGGTCGACCGCCACGACGATGCGCCGCAGCGCTCCGGTGAAGCGGATCGTCAACGCTTCCAGATCGGCGCGCTTCCACAAGGCGTCCGGCCGGTCCTCGATCAGTTCGCCGTCGAGCTCCTGTCGCCCCAGCCTCGTGCCGCCGTAGCGGTTCTCCAGTGCGGCGATGAAGCCGGGCGCCATGTTGCCGGCATTGTTGCGTGTCGACATCCGCGCCAGGACCGTGCCCGGATCGGCAATGAGCCGCTTCAGGATCGGCACCGGCCGCGGCGTCGTCGTCACCAGCTGGCGCGGATCGCTTCCCAGCCGCAGCCCGAACTGCAGCATGTCGAAGGTCTCTTCGGCGTGCCGCCATTTGGCGAGCTCGTCGCACCAGGCGAAATGGAATTGCGGCCCGCGCAGGCTCTCGGGATCCTCGGAGGAGAAGATCTGTGCCACGGCGCCGGTCGGCCAGACCAGCCGCCTGCGCGAAGTCTCGAAGTCCGGAACATGCTTGCGGGCGATCCGGCAGATGCCGGACACACCGTCGATCATCACCTCACGGGCATCGCCCAGCGTTTCGGCCACCAGCGCGATGCGCAGTCCCTTGGCGCCCGCACCGGTCGCCAGGCCATGCACCCATTCGGCACCGGCCCTCGTCTTGCCGGAGCCGCGTCCGCCCATCACCAGCCAGGTATGCCAGTCTCCGGACGGAGGCTTCTGCTCCTGGCGCCCGGCGATCGTCCAGTCACGCCGGACATCGAAGACATGCCGGCGGATGGTTGGCGTCAGCCCCTCGCCGTCGGCGGCAGATACGCCATGCGCTTTCACCTGCATGACCGGCATCTCTGCGGCAACCGCAGCAGGCGGGGAAGGATCATGCTCACGCAGGCTCCTTCCCGTCTCCAGGCCGGCGCGCATTGCCGTTTGAGCGGCCTTTATCCCGTCCATCGACTGCCTGAAATTCTCGGCGCCCTTGCCTGCGAGGTCACGGGCCCGGCGCTCAGCTGCTGTCAGGCGAGGGCGGCTTGTCCCCAGGCGCACCGCCGGGTTCGCCTTCAGCGCTCTCGGCGCGCTGCCGCTTTTGCCAAAGCTCGAGCGCCCTTTGTTCGATGAGCGCCTGGACGTCATGCAGCGCCTCCTCATAACCGGTCTCTTCCGCCAGCCGCTCGGCTTCAGCGGCGCGGTCGCGCGCCAGTTGCCGCTGCAGGCTGTCCACCTTCTCAAGCGTCCGAACGATCAGGCTCATGGCATCGGTCGCCGCCTTCAGGTCAGCACGTGCCAGCTTCTGGGCCGCCTCGTCGCCGTCAGCGGCCAGGCCCTCGGCGTTCGATCTCATCTGGCGAAAGGCGATGAATTCGGCCCGCAACTCGCGGGTCATCTCGCTCAGCAGCAGCCGCAGATCATCGCTTCCCTGGGCAGCCTCGGCATCCGCCGACTTGAGCTCCAGCAGAACCCGATCGGCTTCGGCCTTGACCTTCCCGACAAGCGGCAGGTCTTCCGCAACCAGGGTCCCCGTCGGACGAAAGCCGGTTTCCATGCCAGCTGCATCGGCCATCGGCACGTCGTCCCAGAGCCCGAACAGCGACGGGTCCAGCTGGTCGAACATGTCCATGGCGGTCTCCGGTATCAAAATGATCATGCCACCGCTCGCGCTCCCGATGGAGCGGCGTCGCGTCAGACCTGCAGGAAGCGGATAAAAAGACGGCCCCGGTTTCAAGAACCTGGGGCCGTTGACTGGAAGCACTGTCAGCCGGCGAAGCCGCCGGATGCAATTCTTCGACTGTGATCAAAACCTATCAAACCAGCGTCACGCCGTCAAGGACTATTTTCCTATCCGTCTGTTTTTCGGCGCCGGTTCGGCGCTGCTCGCATCCGGCGAGGAACATTCGGCCAAGGCCTGCGGTTCTCCATCAGACCCTGCCCCAGCGAAGGAAGCCGAAATGTCTCTCGATCCCGCGCCGACGCCGTTTCCCACCGTCCCCGTCACGCTCACCGTCAACGGCCACCGACATCAGCTCGACGTGCCGCCGTTCGTCACGCTGCTCGACCTGTTGCGCGGACGGCTGAAGCTCAACGGCACGAAGAAGGGCTGTGATCACGGACAGTGCGGCGCCTGCACGGTGCTGGTCGACGGCGTGCGCATCAATTCCTGCCTGAAGCTTGCCGTCAGCCTCGATGATTGCGAGATCACCACCATCGAGGGCCTCGGCACGCCCGACAACCTGCACCCGCTGCAGAAGGCCTTCGTCGAGCGCGACGCTTACCAGTGCGGCTACTGCACGCCCGGGCAGATCTGTTCCGCCGCGGGAATGATCTCGGAAGGTCATGCCAAAACCCGCGAAGAGATCCGCGAACTGATGAGCGGCAACCTCTGTCGCTGCGGCGCCTACACCAACATCGTCGATGCGATCGAGGATGTCATGGGCGCCGACCAGCACGCAGCTCACCGGGAGGCAGCGGAATGAGGGATTTCACCTATCTTCGCGCCACCGATATCTCGGAGGCGGTTGCCGCGCTTGCCGCGCGGCCGAACGCCCAGCTGCTCGCCGGCGGAACGAACCTCGTCGACCTGATGAAGTACGACGTCGCCCATCCGGATGCCGTCATCGACATCAACAGCCTGCCGATGAAGGAGATCGAGGTGCTCGAGGGCGGTGCGCTGCGCATCGGCGCGCTCGCCACCAACAGCCAGGTCGCCTATGATCCGAGCGTCCAGTCGGACCTGCCGCTGCTCTCCTCGGCGATTCTGGCGGGCGCGTCGGCGCAGCTGCGCAATGCCGCCACCACCGGCGGCAATCTCCTGCAGCGCACCCGCTGCTACTATTTCTACGACCCCTCGACGCCGTGCAACAAGCGCGAGCCGGGCTCCGGCTGTTCGGCGATCGGCGGCGTCAACCGCATCCACGCGATCCTCGGTGCCAGCGACGCCTGCATCGCCACCCACCCGTCGGATATGTGCGTGGCGCTCGCGGCGCTCGATACGACCGTCGAGGTGGTCGGACCGGACGGCACGCGCGACATTCCCTTCCTCGATTTCCACCGGCTTCCCGGCGATCATCCGGAGCGCGACAACACGCTGCGCACCGGCGAGATCGTCACCGCGATCCGCGTCGCAGGCGGCCATTTCCGCCGGCACCAGAGCTATCTGAAGCTGCGCGACCGGCTGTCCTACGCCTTTGCGCTGGTTTCGGTCGCCGCCGCCCTCGATCTCGACGATGGCAAGATCATCGATGCCCGGGTGGCGCTCGGCGGCGTGGCCCACAAGCCCTGGCGCGATCCGCTGGCAGAAGCAGAACTCGCCGGCCAGCCGGCAACGCGCGAGGTCTTCGAGGGCTTTGCCACGCGCCTTCTCTCCCAGGCCCGCGGCCAGGGCGAGAACGATTTCAAGATCCCGATGGCACACCGCGCCGTCGTTCGCGCCCTGACGCAGGCGGCCACGGGCCGTTCGCAGATCCAGGCCGAAAAGCGCATACGCTGAGGAGGACGAGACATGGCAGAAACCACTCCGCCGAACGGCCGCGTCGTCGGCTTTCCGCTGTCGCGCATCGACGGTCCGCTGAAGGTCTCCGGCAAGGCACGTTATGCAGCCGAACACCGTCCGGCCGGCCTGCTTCACGGCTTCGTCACCATCGCCACCATCGGCGTCGGCCGGATCACCGGCATTGATACCACCGAGGCGGAAGCGGTCCCGGGCGTCGTCAAGATCTACACGCACGAGAACCGGCCGCGCACCGCCTGGTGGGACAGTTCCTGGAAGGACGAGGTGGCGCTTCCCGGCCATCCCTTCCGGCCGCTCGAAAACGACCGCGTGCTCTATGACGGGCAACCGGTCGCCTTCGTCGTCGCCGAAACCTTCGAGGCCGCCCGCGATGCCGCATCGATGATCCGCGTCTCCTATGCGCCCGAAGCGTCGCACACGGATCTCACCCAGGAGCGGCAGAACGCCTACGTGCCGAAGCAGAAGCGCAGCGGCATCGCCCCGCCACCGCCACCGCGCGGCGATGCGGACGCGGCGTTCGAAGCTGCCCGCTTCAAGATCGATGCGCAATACATCCACGAGGGCGAGTATCACAATCCGATGGAGCTGTTCGGCTCCACCGTCATCTACGAAGGCGACGGCCGCCTCACCATCCACGACAAGACGCAAGGGTCGCAGAACTCGCAGAACTATGTCTGCGGCGTCTTCGAACTGGACCCGCAGAACGTCCGCGTCTTCAACAGCTATGTCGGCGGCGCCTTCGGCTCGGGCCTGCGTCCCAAGCACCAGCTGTTCCTGTCGACCATGGCGGCGCTCGATCTGAAGCGCAGCGTGCAGCTGGAGATCAGCCGACGGGAAATGTTCTACCTCACCTGGCGCCCGGCCACCGTCCAGCGGGTGCGGATGGGCGCCGATGAAAACGGCCGGCTGGTGGCGGTCCTGCATGATGCGGTGCAGGCCACCTCGCTCTACGAGGATTACCAGGAGGTCGTCGTCAACTGGTCCGGCCTCGCCTACAAGTGCGACAACGTCAAGCTGACCTACGAACTGGCGGCGATGAACGTCTCGACGCCCGGCGACATGCGGGCACCGGGGGCAGCGACCGGCGTCTTTGCGCTGGAATCGGCGATCGACGAACTTTCCTACGAAGTCGGCATCGACCCGCTTGAGATGCGCGTGCGCAACTTCGTGCATGTCGACCAGAACGAGGGCAAGCAGTTCACCTCGAAGGCCCTGCATGCGTGCTACCGCGAGGCTGCCGAGCGGTTCGGCTGGTCGCAGCGCCTGCATGCGCCGCGCTCGATGCATGACGGTCAGGATCTCGTCGGCTGGGGCATGGCGACCGGCATCTGGGAGGCGCAGGTCACCCAGGCGGCGGCGCGCGCCCGGCTGGACATCGATGGCTCGGCCACCATCTCGGCCGCCGCCTCCGATATCGGCACCGGCACCTACACCATCCTCGGGCAGATTGCCGCTGACTGCTTCGGCCTTCCCGCCGATCGCGTCACCGTGCGGATCGGCGATTCCTCGCTGCCCAAGACCAGCGTCGAGGGCGGCTCGTGGACGGCGGCATCGTCCGGCTCGGCAGCCCAGGCGGCCGCAACCGCTGTACGGGCGACGCTCCTCGCCCACGCCAAGGAGATGGACAACTCGCCGCTTGCCAAGGCCACCGTCGAGCAGACGGCGATCCGTGACGGGCGCTTGGTCCTCGACGTCAACGACCAGGTCGGCGTGTCGATCGACGACATCATGGCGTCGAAGAACATCACCTTCGTCGAGGAGGAAGGCCAGGTCGGTCCCGACCAGTCGAAGATGAAGGTGTTCAGCAGCTACACCCATTCCGGCATCTTCGTCGAAGCCAGGGTCGACGAGGAACTCGGCGTCGTGCGTGTCACGCGTGTCGTCATTGCCGTTGCCGCCGGCCGCATCCTCAACCCGAAGACCGCCCGCAGCCAGGTGCTCGGCGGCGTGGTGATGGGCATTGGCATGGCGCTTCACGAGGAGGGCCTGGCGGATCGCCGCAGCGGCCGGATCATGAACCACAATCTCGCCGAGTACCATGTGCCGGTGAATGCCGACATCCACGACATCGACGTCATCTTCATCGAGGAACACGACGACAAGGCAAGCCCGATCGGCGTCAAGGGGCTCGGTGAAATCGGCATCGTCGGCGTCGCGGCGGCTGTCACCAACGCCCTCTACCACGCCACCGGCAACCGGGTGCGCCACCTGCCGATCACCATCGACAAGCTGTTTTACGCCAAGGAGGCCGCAGAATGACGCGCCAGATCCCAGACCGATTGCAACGCTACTATACGGGCGTCGAGGATGTTCAGCCGGACGAGCCGCAGCTTGCCCAGGCGCTCACCGAAACCATGCTGTCGATCTCCTACAAGACCTATGCCGACAGCGCGCATGCGACGCGCAGCGTGCATGCCAAGAGCCACGGGCTGCTGGGCGCCGAGATCGAGATCCACGACAACCTGCCGGCGGAACTGTCGCAGGGGCTGTTCGCCCGGCCCGCCACCTACGATGCGGTGATCCGCCTCTCGACCACGCCCGGCGATATCCTCCACGACAGCGTCTCGGCGCCGCGCGGCATGGCGCTGAAGATCCTCGACGTCGAAGGTGAACGCCTGCCCGGTTCGGAGACATCCACATCGCAGGATTTCGTCATGGTCAACGGCAAGGTGTTCAACTCGCCGAGTGCCAAGGCATTTCTAACCAACCTCACCCTTCTGGCGGCGACAACCGATCGCGCCGAGGGCCTGAAGAAAATCCTGTCGAAGGTGCTGCGCGGCGCCGAAAGCGCGCTTGAAAGAGTCGGCAAGGAGGTCACGCCGCTGAAGGTGATGGGCGGCCAGCCGCTGACGCACATGCTCGGCGAGAGCTTCTTCACCCAGGTGCCGGTGCGCTTCGGCAATTATATCGCCAAGCTCGGCGTCGTGCCGGCTTCCGAGAACCTGAAGGCGCTGGTTGACCGGACGGTGGAGGTCGCCGGCGATGCCAATGCCCACCGTCATCTGATCGAGGAGTTTTTCGAGACGGAGACCGCCGTCTGGCAGCTGAAGGCGCAGCTCTGCACCGATGTCGGAGAGATGCCGATCGAGGACCCGATGGCGCTCTGGGACGAGGACAAGAGCCCGTATCTGACCATCGCCACGATCACCGCAGGGCCGCAGACCGCGTGGAGCGAGGAACGGGCCGAGCAGGTCGACGACGGGATGAAGTTCTCGCCGTGGAACGGCATCCGGCCGCACCAGCCGCTCGGCCAGATCATGCGCCTGCGGCAAATGGCCTACGAGCGCTCGGCCGCCTTCCGCTCCGAACGCAACCCGACGCCGGTCGTGGAACCGCGCACCTGTCCCTTCGGCCACGGCGCGCCCTCAAGCGTCGTCGAGGACACCGGCGCGCGGGTGTTTCCGTGAGGATTGCCTAGCAACCGATCCGGGCGGCGGATGACGGCGCCGAGGTCGATGGTGGAAGGCATGGGCGGTGGGCGGCGGCAGGCAATGGGCAATCGGCATCAGCCATATGCCCTGTGCTCTGCCGGCAGGACGGGTCAGCAATCCCCGCGCTGCGCGTCCGCCCTCGCCAAAACCCTCAGGCGGCGGAGAATGTCACCGTCACGCCGCGCTGGCGAAAATAGGCCTGCATGAGCTTGCGGCCGGAGCGGTTGTTCTGCACGAGCTTCGCCGGATCGAAGACCGCCTCTTTCAGTCCTTCGCGCGCCAGGGCCGCCTTCAGAGCCGCGATATGCATGTCGATGTCTGCATTGTCCGCCTGCAGCGATTGATAAATGCGGTCTGTTGCTTCTGCTACGGTCGGCTCGCTCACGGGTCCACTCCTGTTGTCGGTTGGCTGGCGCTTAGCACGTTTCGCAGCATCACCCTATCGTCGTGAAGACTATCCACGGCAAACAGTGTCGACGGCAGCGACCGACCTCCCACGGACATCCATGCAGCCGGGATGCATGAGAAGCGCAACCGATCGGCGCCGACGGTGAACAGCCGCGCCGACGTGATGGGGTGCCGGGGGGAGCACTTTGCCTACTGCCTACTGCCTACTGCCTACTGCCTACTGCCTCTTCCCCATTCGCCTATGCACCTCACGTGCCGCAGAACGTCCGCAGCACGCGCTCCTCGTCGCGCGGCGGCTCGGCGTAGGCTGCAAATTCCGGGCGGTCCTCGTAGGGCACCTGCACCGCGTCGAGCAGCCGGTTGAAAGGTGCAAGGTCGCCGTTGAGAGCCGCGGCAATCGCCTCCTCGATCCGGTGGTTGCGCGGAATGATCGCCGGGTTGACCGAGCGCATCAGCGCTGCCGCCTCGGCCGCCGACGGTTCGCGGGCCAGCCGCTCGCGCCACAGCGGCAGCCAGGCTTCCGCCTTCTCCCAGGGCATGAAGCCCTCGACGAAGGCCGCTTCGGCCTGCAGGCGCGCCTGCTCGTCCGCCTTGCCATCTCCGGCGGCTTGCGCGCTCGCCAGATCGGCAAGCCGGCGGAAGGTCAGCGTGAAGTCAGCCCTTCCTTCATGCATGGCCGACAGCAGGCCCTGCACCATGTCGGCGTCGCCCGGCTCCTCGCTGTTGAGCCCGATCTTGCGGCGGAAGACGGCGATCCAGGCCGCCTGGAAGCGTTCGCCGAACCGTTTCAGCACGCCGTTCGCCTGGTCGACGGCGGCATCCTGGTCCGCGTCGATCAGCGGCAGCAGGCATTCTGCCAGTCGGGCAATGTTCCACTGGGCAATCCCCGGCTGGTTGCGATAGGCGTAGCGGCCCTGGGCGTCGATGGACGAAAACACCTTCATCGGATCGTATTCATCCAGAAAGGCGCAAGGGCCGAAATCGATGGTCTCGCCGGAGACCGTCACGTTGTCGGTGTTCATCACCCCGTGGATGAAGCCGATCCCGAGCCAGCGGGCAACAAGCTCCGCCTGCCGTCCTGCCACCCGCTCCAGAAGCGCCAGATAGGGATTTTCCGCCGTTTTCAGGTCGGCATAGTGCCGGTCGATCACGTAGTCGGACAGCGTCCGCAGCCCGTCGATATCTTCTCGCGCGGCAAAGAACTGGAAGGTGCCGACCCGTACATGGCTTGCCGCGACGCGGGTGAACACCGCCCCCGGCAGCGTCGTCTCGCGGTAGACCGGTTCGCCGGTGATAACCGCTGCCAGTGCCCGGGTCGCCGGGATGCCGAGCGCCGCCATGGCTTCCGAAACGATGTATTCGCGCAGCACCGGGCCGAGCGCCGCGCGTCCGTCGCCGCGCCGTGAAAACGGCGTCGGCCCTGCTCCCTTCAACTGGATGTCGCGCCGGATGCCGCCGGCATCCACCACCTCGCCGAGGAGGATCGCCCGGCCGTCGCCAAGCTGCGGCTGGAAGTTGCCGAACTGATGGCCGGCATAGGCCATGGCCAGCGGCTCGGCTCCCGGCGGCAGCACGTTGCCGGAGAAAATCGCCGCCAACCGGCCCGTGTCATCCTCGTCAAGGTCGAGGCCAAGATTTTTCGCCAGCGGCCCGTTGAACTTGATCAGGGTCGGGCCGGCAACCGCCTCCGGATAGACCGAGGCATGAAAGCGTTCGGGCAGACGTGCATATGAATTATCGAACTTGAACAATGGCTTATTCCTCATCTGCAGCGGATCGAACGGCATGGTCGCAGCACCCTTTGAGTTCGATATGGGTCGCCCGGAGGGATCCGCAAGGCATCGGCCGGGCTGCTGCGCGGCGCCTGTTTTGGCGGCGTCCAGATGCATTTTCGAGCATTCCCGATACACTGTTGTAATTTAGCTACAGCTTTGTGAGCTGGGCGCACTAAATGGGTTCTCATGTCTAACCAAGGGAATGCACCCATGAAAAAGATCCTGTTTCTTGCAGCCACGGTTGCCCTGACTGCTTCCACCGCCGCTCTTGCAGCTGATGCCGTCGAACAGATCCCGGAAGCACCGGTTGCTGTCGAGACCGCTGTACCGTTCTCGTGGAACGGCGCATATCTCGGCGTGCTCGGTGGCTACGGCTGGGGCAACGGTGAAGGCTCCGTACCTGGCTTCGGCGCCTCCGACGATTTCGACGGCGGCCGCATCGGTGGCTTCGTCGGTTATAACTGGGAACTCTCCTCCGGGTTCATCGCCGGTATCGAAGGCGACGTGAACTACGACTGGAACGACAACAGCTACGGCGGCGTCGAAGTCGGCACCGACGTGTCGGGCTCGGTTCGCGGCCGCGTCGGCTTTGCCATGGACCGCGCGCTGATCTTCGCAGCTGGCGGCTGGACCGCCACCAACGGCTACCTGGACGGCGCTGGCGTTGACGAAAGCGAAACCTTCAGCGGCTGGACCGTCGGCGCTGGCGTCGACTACGCCTTCACCGACAAGATGTTCGGCCGCGTCGAATATCGCTACAACGATTTCGGCGACAAGGACATCGGCGGCATCAATGCCGAGTTCGACCAGCACATCGTCAACGTCGGTCTCGGCGTGAAGTTCTGATCCTGATTGCGGCCGGGGGTTTTCCTCCGGTCCATCGTAACGAGCCCGGTATCCCCGGGCTCGTTTGCGTTTCGGCAGGCCTCAGGCCAGTGCCAGGCGCTCCGGCGTATAGCCGGCATCACGAATGGCGGCTTCCGCCTTTGCCGCATCGCCGCCATCCAGCGTCACCCGGTGGCCGGCCAGATCGACCGCCACCGGCACGCCGGGAAGCGTGCGGGCGAGTGCCTCGCGCACGGTCTTTTCGCAGTGGCCGCAGGTCATGTCCGGCACGTTGAACGTCGTCATTTTCGTCTCCTTCTTCGATAAAAGCTTTCCGGCGTCAGCGACGCACGGGTTGTTTCGCCGCTGCGGCAGGCGGTGGAGCCTTGCCAGCCAGATCCTCGAGGATCGGGCAGTCCGGCCGGTGATCACCGCCGCAGCAATGGGCCAGGTGTTTCAGCGTCTTCACCATTCCCTGCATCTCGGCGATCCGCCGCTCCAGGTCGGCGATATGGCTGGTCGCCACCTCCTTGACTGCGGCGCTTTCGCGATCCCGGTCCTGCCATAGCGTCAGCAGACGCTCGGTCTCCTCCAGCGAGAAGCCGAGGGAACGGGCCCGGCGGATGAAGCGCAGCACGTGCACCTCGTCCTCGCCATAGACGCGGTAATTGTTTTCGCTGCGCGCCGAGGGGCGGATCAGGCCAATCTGCTCGTAGTAGCGGATCATCTTTGCCGATACGCCGGATGCCTCGGAAGCCTCGCCGATGTTCATGTGCGTTTGTCCTTCACCTCGATCCGCCGCAGCCTCAGCGCATTGCCAAGCACGAAGACGCTCGACAGCGCCATGGCGCCGGCACCGATCATCGGCGACAGCTGGATGCCGAACGCCGGGTAGAGCGCACCGGCTGCCAGCGGCACCAGCGCGATATTGTATCCGAACGCCCAGAACAGGTTCTGGCGGATATTGTTCATCACCGCCCGGCTGACGGCGATCGCATCGACGACGGCCGACAGGTCGCCGCCCGACAGCACCACATCGGCGCTTTCGATCGCCACATCCGTTCCCGTTCCCACGGCGATGCCGATATCGGCGGCCGCCAGCGCCGGCGCGTCGTTGATGCCATCGCCGACGAAGGCCACCGTGCCGCCCTTGGCCTGCAGCGCCCGAATTGCCTCGACCTTGCCTTCCGGCAGCACCTGCGCCACCACGTCGTCGATGCCGACCGCATCGGCCACGGCGCGGGCGGTGCGGGCATTGTCGCCGGTGACCATCGCCACCCGCAGCCCCATCGCCTTCAGCCGACCGATCGCCGCGGCGCTCGTCGGCTTCATGGGATCGGCCACCGCCAGGATCGCTGAAAGCCTGTCATCGATCGCCGCATAAAGCGGCGTCTTGCCGGCGCTGCCCAGCCGTTCGGCGGTTTCCGCGAATTCCGCGACAGACAGTCCAAGCTTTTCCATGAAGCGATCGGCGCCGACCGAGACCCGGTGTCCGCCCACCGTCGCTGCGATGCCGTAGCCGGCCACCGCCTCGACATTCGAAGCCTCGCCGACCGCGAGCCCACGTGCCTTGACGGAGGCAACCAGCGCCTCGGCGACCGGATGCTCGGAGCGTGCCTCGACGCCCGCCACCAGCGCCAGGACCTCGTCCTCATGAAAACCGCCGGCAGTGATGATGTCTGTCAGTTCCGGCCGGCCGCGGGTGATCGTGCCGGTCTTGTCGAGCACCACCACATCGACATCGCGCAGCCGCTGCAGCGCATCGCCCTTGCGAAACAACACGCCGAGATCCGCCGCACGTCCGGTGCCGACCATGATCGAGGTCGGCACGGCAAGCCCCATGGCGCAGGGGCAGGCGATGATCAGTACCGCGACCGCCGCCACCAGCGCATGCGGCAGCACCGGCTCGGGGCCAAACATCCACCAGCCAAGGAAGGTCAGCGCCGCCACCGCGATGATCGCCGGCACGAACCAGGCGGTCACCCGGTCCACCACCGCCTGGATCGGCAGCTTGGCGCCCTGTGCTTCCTCCACCAGCCGGATGATCTGCGACAGCATCATCTCTGCGCCGACCTTTTCGGCCCGGAAGCGGAAACTGCCGGTGCCGTTGATCGTGCCGCCGACGACGCTCGAGCCTTGCTGCTTGGCAACAGGAAGCGGCTCGCCCGAGATCATCGATTCGTCGATACTGGAGCTGCCGTCGATCAGCGTGCCATCGACCGCGATGCGTTCCCCCGGCCGGACGACCAGGATGTCGCCGGGCATCACCTCGTCGGTCGGGATATCGAAGGTCTCGCCGTCGCGTTCCACCCGCGCCGTCTTTGCCTGCAGGCCGAGCAGCCGCTGGATCGCCACTCCCGTGCGGCCACGCGCCCGCGCCTCCAGCATCCGTCCGAGAAGGATCAGCGTGACGATGACGGTGGCGGCTTCATAGTAGACGAAGCGCGACTGTGGCGGCAGCAGGTCCGGCGCAAAGGTCGTGACGATCGAATAGCCGTAGGCTGCCAGCACGCCGAGCGCCACCAGCGAATTCATCTCCGGCGCACCCTTGACGAGCGCCGGAATGCCGGCTTTCAGGAACCGCAGGCCGGGGCCGAAGATCACCGCCGTCGCCAGAGCGAAGTAGCCGATGTACAGGGTCTGCGGCGCGATCACGCCCATCAGCGCGTGATGGAAGGGCGGATAGAGATGACCGCCCATTTCAGCGACAAACAGCGGCAGCGTCAGCACCGCGGCGATGATCAGGTCGCGCTTTAGCCGCCCGGCATCCTCGTCATGATGGCTGTGGCTGTGGGTTTGGATGCGCGGGCTTTCCCCGCCGCCGCTATCCGGGTGATGCGTTGTTGCCGCAAGTGCCACGCCTTCTGCCTGCAATATGGCCGCCAGCCGACGGCGCATGTCGCGGCCAAAAACCTCGGCGGAAATCCGGCTGCCGTCGATCTCGACGCGCACAACGCCCGCAACCGCCTGCAGCACCCGACGCAGCCGACCGGCCTCGGCGTCTGAGGGCGCTTCCGCCAGCGTCAAAGCTATCGTTTCAGACTTCGGCTCGTAGCCGGCCTTGCGGATCGCCTCGGCCAGCAGCGCGGCGGAAAACCCCTCGCCCGGCTCGACGGTCAGGCTTTCGGTGGCGAAATTGACGGCGCTTGTCGATACGCCCGGCACCTTGCCGGCAGCCGCCTCCACTCGCCGGACGCACGAGGCGCAGCTCATGCCCTCGACGGGAATGACGATCGGGTGGCTTTCGGCGGTGGTTCTGACGGTCTGGTTCATGGGACGGAAACCTCGTTTCCCATTCCATGTAAGGCTTCCCATCATGGGAAGGTCAAGGCCTCTCGCACGCTATTGGAAAAACATTGTGCGCGGCCCGGTCTATCGGGCGAAGCGGCGTGCGGCGGCGACGCAGGCAACCACACCCAACGTGGCGCACAGCATGGCCGGCGTCACGGCCTCGCCGAGCACGGCACCGGCCAGCAGCAGGCCGAAGAAGGGCTGCAGCAGCTGCAACTGGCCGACCGCCGCAATGCCGCCCTGCGCCAGGCCGCGATACCAGAAGATGAAGCCGATCAGCATGCTGAACACCGAGACATAGGCAAGCCCCGCCCAGGAGGGCGCGCCGACCGCCGACAGATCACCCGGCAGCGTGACGAGTGCCAGCACCGCCATCGGCGGCGCGGCCAGCAGCAGGGCCCAGCAGATCACCTGCCAGCCGCCGAGCCTGCGCGACAGGCTCGCACCCTCCGCATAGCCGAGGCCGCAGAGGAGGATCGCCGCCAGCATCAACAGATCGCCGGCAACAGAGATCCCGCCGCCATTGCCGGCGAGCGCGAAGCCTGCGACCAGCGCGCTGCCGAGGCTGGAGAACACCCAGAAGGCCGGCCGTGGTCGCTCGCCACCGCGCAACACGCCGAAGATGGCGGTCGACAGCGGCAGCAGGCCGATGAAGACGATCGAATGGGCGGAGGTGACATGCTGCAGGGCAAGCGCCGTCAGCAGCGGAAAGCCGGCGACCACCCCGACCGAGACGATGGCGAGCGATGCGAGATCGGCGCGCGTCGGTCGCGGCTGGCGAAACACCGACAGCAGCATCGCCGCAAGCAGTGCCGCGATCACCGCCCGCGCGCCGGTGAGGAACAGCGGCGACAATGCCGCCACCGCCACCCGGGTCGCCGGTAGCGAGCCGCTGAAAATGATGACACCGGCCATTCCGTTCGCCAGCCCGCCCTGGATTTCTTTCATCACTACCTCGCTTTCCTGTCCGGGATTACGGCGAAAGCGATAGCAGGAACAGCAACGATACGGTACGATTTCACCAAACTGTATGGCTCTCGGTAATGGTACGGATGATGGATCAGAACACCGCTCAAGAGGCAGGCGGTGCCCGACCGCCGGGCCGTACCGCACAGGTGATGGCGGCCATACGCCACCGCATCGACAGCCGCAGCCTGGCCGCGGGCGACCGCCTGCCGTCGGTACGTGGCCTTGCCTCGACCATGGGTATCTCGCCGTCGACGGTGGTCGAGGCCTATGAGCGGCTGGCGGCGGAAGGGCTGATCCGCGCCCGCCCGGGATCCGGCTTCTATGTCTGCGACCGGCCGGCCGCGCCGCTCAAGCTTGCCGGCGGCGTGACGCCACGCGAGCGCGCCGTCGACCCCTTCTGGGTGTCGCGCCTGTCGCTGGATGCCGAACCCGGCATGCTGATGCCCGGCTGTGGCTGGCTGCCGGCCGACTGGATGCCGAACGACGCGCTGCGGCGCGCCCTCCGCCACCTGTCGCGCGCCGACGATGCGCTGCTCTCCAACTACGGCTCGACGCGAGGCTCGTCGACGCTCAGGCGGCTGCTGGTATCGCGCTTCGCGGACGAAGGGCTGCCGGTCGATCTCGACCAGATCCTGCTCACCGGCTCGGGCAGCCAGTCGCTCGATCTCGTCTGCCGGCTGCTGCTGCGGCCGGGCGATTGCGTGCTGGTCGATGACCCCTGCTATTTCAACTTCCAGACGCTGCTCAGAGCCCACCAGGCACGCGTCGTCAGCGTTCCCTACACGCCGAGCGGGCCCGACATGGACCGCTTCGAGGCGATTGTTGCGGCCGAGACGCCGCGCCTCTACCTCACCAATTCCGGGCTCCACAATCCGACCGGCGCAACACTGTCGCCGGCCGTCGCGCATCGCGTGCTGAACGCCGCCACACGCGCCGGGATGATGATCGTCGAGGACGAGATCTTTGCCGATTTCGAGCCGGATCCGTCCGTGCGGCTGGCGGCGCTCGACGGATTGCAGCAGGTGATCCGCATCGGCAGCTTCTCGAAAGTCCTGTCCGCCTCGGTGCGCTGCGGCTATATCGCCGCCGGCGCCGATCTCTGCGAGCAACTCGTCGACCTGCAGGTGGCCAGCAATTTCGGCGGCCCGAGCCCGGTCTCAAGCGAACTTGTTGCCCAGGTTCTCTCTGGCGGCGGGCTGCGCAAGCATGTGGAAGAGGTACGCCGCAAGCTGTCGCAGGCCCGGCGCGAGACCGTCGACCGACTGGTCCGGCTCGGCATCACACCGTGGATCATGCCGCGCGGTGGCTTCTATCTCTGGTGCCGACTGCCGGAGGGGTGCGATTCGGCCGACCTGGCGCGGCTCGCCATCGCCGAGGGCGTCGTGCTGGCCCCCGGCAACGTGTTCAGCGTCGCCCAGACCTCCGCCGGCCTCATGCGCTTCAACGTCGCCCAGATGACCGATCCGCGCATCTACGCGGTGCTGGAAAAGGCAATGCAGGGCTAGAGGAGAGCGTTGGAGGCGCGGGAGCTAGAAACCGTCAGGCCACTGCTGCGCGCCGTGCAGAAGCCGCAGGATGCGGATCCAGTCAGACCCCACGTGGTAAGCGATGATGTAAGGCGTACCGGCGACGACCAATTCGCGCGTTCCGTCCACCCGGCCGGCGCGTCCGCTCAACGGAAACTCGCACAGGTGGTTGGCAGCAGCCGACAGTCTCTCGTCAAGCCGGATCGCTGCTTGCGGATTTTCCGCCAGCACATGATCGAAAATCGCCTCGCGGTCAGCCACGGAATGGGCTGACCAGATCCACATCATGAACGTTTGGCTTTGCCGGCAGCATCCCGGCGACTGGCGAAATGCTGCTCGACCTCGGCGTGCGGGACATCGGGTCTTTCATCCGTTAGCGCCTCCAGAACTTTTCCGCGGAACCAGGCATCATGCGCCTCTTTTTCCATGAGAAGCTCTATCGGCGGCGCACCTTCTTCTGCCGTCCGGGTCAGCAGGATCCGCACCGCATCGGAAATCGTCAGCCCCATGCCTTCCAGCACGGTTGCGGCCCGGTCACGCACATCGGCGTTGATACGCGCCTGGACGAGGGCATCGGCGCTCATCGCAGTTCTCCCGTTGAGCCCCGAGTGTACATCAGGTGAATGACGTTGTCAGGAGCCGCCGCCTTAGCCCTGCACGTGATCGCGCCAGTCGTGCTCCTCGCGAAAGCCCAGCACCTCACGGATCTTGCGGTTGCTGATCGGCGCTCCGAATTCCTCCAGATCGCCGGTGATCGGCGTTTCCGGCGCCCATTTCGCGAGAAACTCCCGGGTCGGCTCTTTGGCGGTGATCGTGTCATTCACAGCATTGAACACTTGGAAGCCGAGGCCATCCTTGGCAACGCAGAGATCGACGATCTGGCCGAGGTCGCGGGCGTCGATATAGCTCCAGGCATTGCGCTTGCGGCACGGCGGATCGGCAAGGTATCCGGGAAAGTTGTCGTAGTCCTCCGGCGAAACGACGTTGCCGATGCGCAGTGCATAGACATCGGCCTTGTAGCGCATGGCAAAGGCCCGCGCCGTCTTCTCGTTGACGACCTTGGACAGGCCGTAGCTGTCCATGGGGTCAACATCATACTCTTCGGTCAGCGGGAACTGGTGATAGTCCTTGTCGCCCTCGGCAAAGCAGACGCCGTAGGTCGTCTCGCTGGAGGCGATGATCACCTTGCGGATGCCGAGCTTCACCGCCGCCTCGATGACGTTATAGGTGGAGGTCGCATTTTCCGCGAAGGTGACGTTGTCCGGGCGGATGAGGATGCGCGGCACGGCGGCGAAATGCACCACCGCATCGACCGGCGCCGGGCCCTTGCCGGTCTCCAGCCCGTCGAAGCCGAAATGTGTCGACAGCGCGTTGAACACCTCGCCGCTGTCGGTCAGGTCGGTGATCAGCGTCGCGACCCGGTCGCCCGGAAACGGCTGGCGGTCGAGGTTCAGCACCTGATGGCCCTTGTCGAGAAGATAGGGCACGACGTGCCGCCCGGCCTTGCCGCTGCCGCCGGTGAAGATGATCCGCTTGCCCATGGTATTTTTCCTCCCGCATGAGATGTCGCGGCAGAGATAGCGCGCCGGGCAGCGGTTGGGAATGGGCGTGTGGGGGGCGCTGTCGCGGATCGCCAGCCGGCGCCGGCAATGCGGCACCTTCACCACCCGCTCGAACACGTAGTCATTGTCTTCGTGGGCGGACGCCGGATCAGGATGGGCAAGCCCCAGAAGACCGCAGAGCTCCGTCAGGAAGAGCGCACAGTTAGCACTGAGCGAAGATGCGTTGATTGCGATCGCCGCTGCGCAGGACAGCGGAAAGCTCTACGTATCGCCGATCACGGCGTGGGAGTTGGCAATTGCCGTTTCTGGCTGCGTCACAAGCCACAGGAGAGCATGAGTGTCGAGAACGACGCCCGCCAACTATTCGGCTTTTGGTTTATGGATATCCTTGAGCGCCTGCTGGGCGATGGGCTTGGTGAGATCCAGCCCAGGCTTCAAGGAAAGCGCCTGCCCCTTCAGAGCGCCCGCCCCTTTGACCGTCACAAACTGCCCGGTTCGCGAGTTGCGA
Organism: Rhizobium sp. SAFR-030; assembly: GCF_059415005.1. NCBI lineage: Bacteria > Pseudomonadati > Pseudomonadota > Alphaproteobacteria > Hyphomicrobiales > Rhizobiaceae > Rhizobium > Rhizobium sp. SAFR-030. The sequence continues at coordinate 607,452 of NZ_JBPFDO010000001.1, forward strand.
ACAGTCATGTTTGAAGGTTTTGTCTTGAGCTGGGCCATGAACAGAACATGATCCGAAATGACGCCAAGTTCAAGGTGGCAGAGAGCCATTTCGGCGTCTCGCCGCCCCTCTACCGCCGCTCCTGCGCCCGGTCTCCGACATGCAGCGGCCAGTCGATCAGGTAATCCTCGAAATCGTCGACATCGACGGTCTCTTCCGACACCGTGCGACCGCGCGCCGAAATGCCGGCCTGGTGCACCGTCTCCGGATCGCCGGAAATCAGCGGGTGCCACCAGTAGAGATCCTCGCCGTCGCGCACCAGCCGATAGCCGCAGGTCGGCGGCAGCCAGGGGATGTCGCGCACGCTGTCGGGGGTCAGCTGGATGCATTCCGGCACGAATTCCTGACGGCGGGGGTAGTTGGAACAGCGACAGCTGTCGCCGTCGAGCAGCCGGCAGGCGACCGAGGTGAAGGCCACCTCGCCGGTATCCCAGTCCTCGAGCTTGTTGAGACAGCACAGCCCGCAGCCGTCGCAGAGGCTTTCCCACTCCGCCACGGTTAACTGTTCAAGGCTTTTCGTCTTCCAGAAAGGATTTTCCATCTTGTCATTTCACGCACCGGCTGAACATATCGTGTCCTTGAGAGGACCTTGCAGGCGGCGACTTTTGGCGTGCGTCAACCAATTGTCAGCGATTGCCGAATAGAGACATCGGACGGCTTTTCGTCCTTCGTGTCCCGGGCGTCAAGCAAGTGCAGGTCCGAGGAAGGAAAATCCAACCGTGCAGGACGATCCCCAACCGCCGGAACCGGAACGTCGCCGCAGGCGGCATCTGCTGCTGCGCGTCGACAGCTGGATCGACTCCACCGTCTGGAACCTCGGCTTCAAGCTCTCCGAGATCTGGGAAGAGATTACCATCTTTTCCAGGAAATTCCGCGTCCGTGGCGGAAAAAGGGTGATCGTCGAACTCCTCGACGAGGGCATGACGTTCGGCACCGCCGGCATGGTGGTGCTGCTGGCGCTTGCCATCCCGGCCTTCGAGGAGACCAAGGAGGACTGGCGCTCGCGCGGCGATTTCGCCGTCACTTTCCTTGACCGCTACGGCAACGTCATCGGCCATCGCGGCATCATCCACGAGGATTCGGTGCCCGTCGACAAGCTGCCCGACCATCTGGTGAAGGCAGTTCTGGCGACCGAGGACCGGCGCTTCTTTTCGCATTTCGGCATCGATTTTCTGGGCCTTGTGCGCGCCATGAGCGAAAACGCCAAGGCCGGCGGCGTCGTGCAGGGCGGCTCGACGCTCACCCAGCAGCTGGCCAAGAACCTCTTCCTCACCAACGAGCGGTCAATCGAGCGCAAGATCAAGGAAGCCTTCCTGGCGCTGTGGCTGGAAGCCAACCTGTCGAAGAAGGAAATCCTGTCGCTCTATCTCGACCGGGCCTATATGGGCGCCGGCACGTTTGGCGCAGCGGCGGCGGCACAGTTCTACTTCGGCAAGAACATCACCGAGGTGAACCTTGCGGAAGCCGCGATGCTCGCCGGCCTGTTCAAGGCGCCGGCCAAATACGCCCCGCACGTCAACCTGCCGGCGGCGCGGGGGCGCGCCAACGAGGTGCTGACCAATCTCGTCCAGGGCGGGCTGATGACCGAGGGACAGGTGATCGCCGCCCGCCGCAATCCGGCCACCGTCATCGACCGGGCCGCCACCCCCGCTCCCGACTATTTCCTCGACTGGGCCTTCGAGGAGGTGCAGCGCCTGGCCGGCGACGGCCGGCTGAAGAAGCGTTCCGTGGTCGTGCGCACGACGATCGACATGGGCCTGCAGCAGGCCGCCGACGAGGCGATGGAATCGTCTTTGCGCGAATATGGCGAGAGCTACCGCGTCAAGCAGGGCGCGCTGGTGATGATCGAGAACGGCGGCGCCGTACGGGCCATGGTCGGCGGGCGCGATTACGGCGAGAGCCAGTTCAACCGCGCCACCAAGGCGCTGCGCCAGCCGGGATCGTCGTTCAAGCTCTACACTTACACCGCCGCCATGGAGAAGGGCTTTACGCCGGAATCGGTGATCTCGGACGCGCCGATCACCTGGCGCGGATGGTCGCCGCAGAATTACGGCCGCTCCTACAAGGGCCGCGTGACACTGCTGTCTGCCATGGCTCAGTCGCTGAACACGGTGCCTGTCAGGCTCGCCAAGGACGAGCTCGGCACTGACAAGATCGTCGAGACGGCAAAGCTGATGGGCGTCGAGACGCCGCTGCGCTCCGACAAGACGATCCCGCTCGGCACCTCCGAAGTCACCGTCATGGACCAGGCGACCGCCTATGCGGTGATGCCGGCCGGCGGCCTGCAATCGCGCCGGCACGGCATCGCCCAGGTGCTCGATTACGAGGGTGACGTTCTCTACGATTTTTCCCGCGACGCGCCGGCACCGCAGCGCGTGGTCTCGGAAAAGGCCATGTCGTCGATGAACCGCATCCTGACGCAGATCCCGGTGATCGGCACGGCCAAGCGCGCGGCGCTCGATGGCGGCATCGTCACCGGCGGCAAGACCGGCACCTCGCAGAGCTACCGCGACGCCTGGTTCATCGGCTTTACCGGCAACTACACGACGGCCGTCTGGTTCGGCAACGACGACTTCACCTCGATGAACAACATGACCGGCGGCGCGCTGCCGGCGATGACCTTCAAGAAGCTCATGGACTATGCCCACCAGGGCATCGAGCTCAAGCCCGTCCCCGGCATCGACAACCCGCTGCCGCACGGCAATCACGCCAGCGGCCCGGCGGTGGCGGCCAAGGGCAGCGAGACCGGCCTGCCGCCGCTTATCCGGCCCCGTTCGCTGTCGGCGGAATCAACCCGCATCCTGCGCGGCATCGCCGAAAACCTGACCAAGGCCTCCGACCTTGGCCGTTCATCGCAGAAGGTGGCGGACGCGACCCTGCGCAGCCAGACGGGCGAGCCGGAAAAGGGTCGGCCGTAGGTCCGATGGACATTGCCAGCCTCAATAAATGTAGCTACATTTATCCATGAAGATCGTCTGGGACGAGCCGAAGCGGCATGCCAATCTGGCAAAGCATGGCCTGGACTTCGCAGACGTCTGCGAGCTGGACTGGCAGACCGCTGTCGTGGTGGAGGCTTTACCGACCGACAGCGGCAGACGGCGGTTGGAAGCCATCGGTTAATTCCGCGATGGCGCCGCTACCGTTGTATTCGCCTTGCTCGGCATGGAAGCGATCTCGATCATCAGCTTCCGGCCGGCGAGCAGGAATGAGAGAAGGTGCCTTCGATGACCAAGGCCGCACGCGCCAATGTGCAGAGATCGACCCCGACCTACTCGGCCGAAGATCTTCAGGCTGTCGATTTCCCAGAGATGAGCGCCGAAGAGCTCGCAAACCTGCGGCCTGCCGGCGAGGTGCTGCCGCCCGACTTCTTCGACGCGATGAAGGAGCTGCGCCGCACACGCGGTCGCCCGTCTGTCGAGCATCCGAAGAAGCAGGTAACGCTGCGGCTCGATGACGACGTTCTTCAAAGCTTCCGTGCCACCGGCAAGGGCTGGCAGGGCCGCATCAACGCCGCGCTGCGCAAGGCGGCCGGGCTCTAGGGCCGTCTCAAGAATGAACCGCCAGGCCGCCATGGCCCTGGTGGCGGGCACTGGTTCCAGGCGTCAGTGCCAGGCTCCCACGACGGCCCTCACAAATTGATGGTCCGCTCCCGCTGCTCCACCATTTTCCCGCAAGCCAAACAATGCTAACCCTCGGCCACACTTCTAGAAAGGCCACCCTGCTTGTTCCGCCTGCCGCTTCTCGTCGCCCTCAGCCTGATCATCGCCTTCGGCGGCGGCATCTGGTCGACCCTCATCGCGCTCGATGCGACGGAAGGCTTCGGGGCGATCAAGCTCGGCGCCTGGGAAGCCTTTCCGCAGGCCCAGACGATCGACGCCGACCCCTATGCCAAGGCGCACCGCGCCAATGACGGGCGGTTGCTGTTCGGCGGTGCCGAGGGGCTGACGTTTTCGGCGAGCGTCGACAGTTCAGGCGCGCCGCTGTCGGGCCAGTGCAGCTACCGGATGACAGGCCAGACGCCACCGGCGCGGCTGTGGACGCTGTTTGCGCAGAGCAGCGGCGGCGAAGCGGCAACCGCCTTCGGCGACCTGCCGACGGCGCTCAATTCGCACACCGTGCTGCGCCGTGGCGACGGCAGCTTCGAGATCACCATCGGCGCGGCCGCCGCGCCCGGCAACTGGCTTGCCGTCAGGGCCGGCCAGTCCTTCCGGCTGGTGCTCAACCTGCTGGACACGCCGACGGCCGGCAGCACGGGTTTGATCGACCTCACCATGCCGTCGCTCCAGCGCATCGGGTGCGGCAATGCTTAGACTGCTGCTCGCGATCGTCGCCGGCATCATCGGCGCCGCGCTCCTGCATCTGGTGATCATCCTGTCGCTGCCGTCGTTCAGCGAGCGCGACGCGTTCAGCCGGGTCTCCGGCGAAGGCGCGCCGTTCCGCTTCCATCCGCTCGGCGCCCGACCGGACGCTGCAGGGCTTGCCAAGGAAGACCCGTTCCTCGAGGTCGCCGTCTGCTCGTTCGACCTCAGCGACGAGCCGGTGCGGATTTCGGCCGAAGGCCGCGTGCCCTTCTGGTCGCTCGCCACCTTCGACAGCGCTTCCAACGAGACGTTCAGCATCAACGACCGTACGTCGGCGGGCGGCGAACTGGACGTGATCGTCGCGACGCCGGTGCAGGCGACGGCGCTGCGCAAGGAAATGCCGTCGACGCTGATGCAGTCGATCATCGTCGAGACCCAGCAGGTTCAGGGATATGCCGTGTTGCGGGCGATGGCACCGCAGCAGAGCCTGCGGCCGTCGACGACGACCTTTCTCGCCGGCGCCGATTGCAGCCCGATGGCCTGGGAATAATTTTCTGCCGAACCGGGTGTCAATGGGTGTCGGACCGTAGCGGAATGCCGTCGAGCCGTGGAGCCTCCCGTTCGTCAATCCGCTCGTAGCGTACGCCGAGGAACAGCAACAGCTCGGCCTGCGGCCTCTGGCCCAGCCAGATCTCCGGCTTCAGCGGCGGGTGAACCGGCACGCGCTGCGGATGCGTGTCGCGCCAGGTCTTCAATTCAACAATCTCGGCCATGCGCGTCTCCTTCGAGGACTTCGAGAGGGATGAAGGGACGTCCGATTTCATCCTGCCCGACCTGCGGGCCGGCGCATCCTCAACCGAGGTATCCGCGCCGTTCTCGTTCAAGGCTGCGGCCAAGTGCAACCGCAGGCTCCAGCGATGCATGCGAACATGAGGCTCGGTGAGTCTCTACCCTTGCCAAGCATAGTCCGGGTTCGAACCGGATTGTGCTGCCGCCCTCTCCACCAGGAGAAGCCTCATGCGGTGTGACCCGGATTGAGCCATAACAGGGTTAACAGGAGGTTAATGCTAATAGATTGCGGCTCTCATGGAAGCGCCGCTCCTGGTGCCTCTCCGCCGCACCGATCGGCCACGCCATCACGGGTTGCCGAAGCATATCCGGCCTCCCCAGAGTTCGATGCGGGGATTGCCTGCAACGGTTCGATACAAGCGACGCCTTCTGCTGTCTCATTGTGCGCTTCTTCACCAGCCATTAACCGCGTGCTGCATAGCATGTCTTAACCATGCCGAGAGGGCGACGGCGGGTAGATCCCCTCGCCTCCTCACCCTGTCCAGTGACGGGATCCCGGCGGATGATCCGTCGCGGGCAAGCTCGACTGTCTATCTTTTGTAATGCGTCGGTGGATATGACCGTGGACCGGTATCGTGAACTTGAGAGGCCGCAGGCCATGCGCAGAAAGGATGTGGTTCTGATGGCCACGGTAACCAGTTTTGAGGAACTGCCGCATCCGACAAAGTCGGAACTGCGACAGTTCGCGGAACTGTTTTCGCCGCTGTTCTCCGCCTCCAGTGAGGAAGCCCGCCGACAGGCCGTGGCGTCGCTGTCGCAGTCGCGGAACGTGCCGCCGGCCGTCGCATTCTTTATCGCCTGCCAGCCCATTGCCATCGCCGCGCCGTTCCTTGTCGCCTCCCCCTGCCTCGACGACGAGACACTGGTGACCATCGCCCGCACCCAGGGCGAGGAGCACGCGCGCACCATCGTCAAGCGCGACAATCTTTCGCCAGCCGTCATCGATGCGCTGGTCGGACTGCGCCAGAGCCGCAGCACTTCCGAACGACCGGTCGAGACGACAGCCGCCATCGAACCCATACGGTCGACACCCGTCGAGCCACCTGCCCCCCAGGCAGACGCGCAGGCGGACCGCGAGGAAGCCCTGCGATCGCGGCTGAAGCAGATGGCGGCACAGCATCACCGCCCGCATACGGACCGTCTTGGTCTTCGTACCATCACCGCCGTGCAGGAGGCGCTGCTCGTCCGCTTTGCCCGCACCCGCGAGGCCGACGCTTTTGCGACAACGCTCTCCGACGCGCTGTCGGCCAGCCGCTGGCTTGCCGAACGCATCATGCTCGACATCTCGGGCCATCAACTTGGCACGACGCTGAAGGGCATCGGCATGAGCCGCCGGGAGGCGCTGTTCGTGCTCGAACGGTTCTACGGCCATCTGCGCGAGGCGATCGGCGACGAGACGCGTGGCGCGATCCTGTGGGCGCAACTCGATGAGGACGCGTGCATCCGCCGCGTCGACGCCTGGCGCCGCGCCGATCACTATACCTATGCGGATCCCGCATCGGGCACGGCAAACCCTTCCGAGGCGCAAGGCCTGCGGACCACAGCCACCCATCGGCCGCTGAAGATCGCCCGAGGCGGCCGGTAGGCCGATCGCAGCTACTCTGCCGGCTAGGTGTCGTCCGTGACCGGAAACAGGTCGCCGAGCGTGTCGACATCCAGTTCCACCAGCCACAGATCGCTGTCAAAACGGGCCTCACGGGCGATCGTCGCGTCGACATCCGCGGCTTCGACGCGCGTCAGCCGCCGTTCGAAGCGACGCTCGCCATCCTCGCCCGCCATCATCTGCGGCGCCGGTGCATAAAGGTCCTCGGTACCGTCGCGGTGTCGATGGCGGATGAAGATCGCGCCGGCCTGATCGGCACCGCGCCGCTCGACCGCGGCAAATCCGCCAAGCCCGAAGACACGGCGCGTCAGGGCGGAAATGAAGATGTCGGATCGCAGGCGCATGGCATTTCTTAGCCTACGAGCTCGATGAAGAACAGCACCAGGGAGTACGCCTTCATTGAAGTTTCGATAACCGTCTGGCCGTACTCTTGGCGGTCAGGGATTACAGGCGTGCGCCTGAACCCGCAGACATCCGCCTCGCCCCACGGAGACGCAATGGCCAAGTACAAGTATTCCGACCATCTGGTGCTCAGCGAGGTCGCGGCCTTCGACAAGCAATGGCTGCCGGGTCAGGTTCCGCCGAATGCCGGCATCTACCGATGCAGGACCTGCGGCGACGAAATCGCGGTCGGGAAGCGGCAGGCGATCCCGCCGTCGCATCACGAGCACCGGGTGCTCGGTCCGGTCGTCTGGCAGATGCTGGTCTTTGCCCAGGAACACCCGAAGTAACCTGTGAGGGTCGATGCGGCGGCGTCACGTCGCCGTGTTCGTCATCTCTGACGAAGGCTTCAGAGCGCGCCGATCGAGCGCAGCTTGCGCAGCACGATCTCGGAGGGCTCACCGTTCTCCGGCAGCCGGTAGTGCTTCTGGAAGTGCCGGATGGCAGCCCGCGTCTGGGCCCCGGCCACGCCGTCGATCGTCACGTCGGTATAGGCGATGTTCACCAGCCCGCGCTGGATCTGCATGACCAGATCGACCGTCGACCCGGCGGAAACATTGGTCGGGCGGGCGGCGACCTGATCGGCCCGCGTCGCCCGGGCGTTGACCGGCGTGTCGGACGGCACATCTGCCGGCGGGACGATGGCCGGCCGTGCCGCAGATGCCGCCTGCGTCGCATTCCGCTCGGCCGGAGCACGCTGCGGAGCCGGGCGTTCGGAGGCGCGGATGGCGGCTGCCACCGGATCTTCCGCCGCAAGCTTGCCGGCCGGCCGCTGGGTCGGCACGACCTTGGGAACGACGGGCGGAACAACGGGGGTGACGGCGGCTGCGGTCTTCTCTTCGCCCGGCTGCGCGATCAGCGGATCGACGAACGGCTGGATCGCCGGACGCGCCGTGCCGGAGGTCGTCGCCGTCGACTGTGGCAGTTCGATCGCCGTCGGCGCCGGCTGCTCCGCCGGCCTTACCGGCAGTACGGCCGGCACTTCGTTCTGGCGTTCGATGTGGAAGGTGGTGACCTCGCCAGGCGCATCGCGTTCGGCGGGACGATAGCCGGCAATGGCATTGGGATCTTCTGGGTCGCGGGTCTGGAAGAAGGGGTGCGGATGGCCTCCCGGCTGGTACCAGAGGGCGTTTGCGGCGACAAAGCTGAAGGCGACGGCGGCGCAGACGCCACCTGCCAGCGCGCGCGGCTTGCGCGCCACCAGACGTCCGGCACCGACCACTGCCTGCCAGAGGATGCCGGGCTGCTTCACCGGCCTCTTCTTCCGGTCAGGCGCTTTTCGCTTCCGCGCGCTCATGCGCCAATCCCTGTCCATATGTTACGGCCACATCGCCGAGAGCTCTCAGACGCGGCGGGAATTCGATCGTCTCTCCGGTTTCATGCCCGGCTTCCAGATCGTCCCGGCCGTCGATCGGGAGGGTGATGGTTACCACGGTTCCGTCACCCGGGCGACTTTCAATCTCGAACCGTCCACCGTGAAGCGCAACCAGCCCCTTCACCAGCGCCAGTCCGAGGCCGGTTCCCTCAAAGGCGCGGGCGTAGTCGCCCTGCACCTGCATGAAGGGCTGGCCGAGCATGGCCATCTTGTCGGCGGCGATGCCGATGCCGGTGTCGCTGACGACGAGCTTCATGTCACGGCCAACCTGCGCCGCATCGATGGACACGACGCCGCCCGACTTGGTGAACTTGATGGCGTTGCCGGCAAGATTGATCAGGATCTGCTGCACCGCGCGCTGGTCGGCGGTCACTTCACCGAGCCCACGGGCGATGCGGGTGGTGAGCGTGATGCCCTTGCTGCGGGCCTGCAGGTCGAGCATGGCGCGGCAGGTCTCCACCGCGTCGGCGATGCGGAAGGGTTCTGTCAGCAGCTCGTAGCGGCCGGCCTCGATGCGGCTCATGTCGAGCATCGTGTTGACGACGGCCAGCAGATGAGCGCCGGACTGGCGGATCAGCGCCACGTATTCCCGCTGGCGGTCGTTTTCCAGGCGGCCGAAATATTCGCCTGCCAGCACGTCGGAGAAACCGAGGATGGCGTTCAGCGGCGTGCGCATTTCGTGGCTTACGGCGGCCAGGAAGCGCGACTTGGCATCATGCGCCGATACCGCTTCTTCCCGGCGGGCGACGATCTCGTCACGCAGCTGCAGTTCGTCGGAGATATTGCGCATCTGGACGAAGATGCCGACAAGGTCGCCCTCGCCGTCCGAGAGACCCGACAGGTCGAGCCGTGCGGCGAGGAACTGGCGGCCGCCTTCGGCATCGAGGCCACGCTCGATCCTTGCATCGACCAGCGCCACGCTCTCGCCCTGGCGCAGAGTGTCCAGCGCCTGGGCAACGGCAATGCGGTCGGAGACGTGGACGAGTTCGGCAAGCGACAGGCCGAGCGGATCGCGACGGAAGGTCGGCAGGAGGTTCTGGTCGCGGCCACCGGTGCGCAGCACGATGCCGTGTGCGTCGCAGTGGAAGACGACACCCGGGCAGGCCTCGAAAGCGAGGTCGTCGGCAGCCGTCTCGGCAGGCTGGATCTCCCGGCTGCGCGACAGGCGGACGGCGGCAGCGGCAAGGCACACCAGGCTTGCCAGCATCAGCGCGGCGGCGACCGGCAGGGCCAGCGCCGGGCTCAGCAGCATGGCCGACATGGCCGGCAACAACAGCAGGCAGGCAAGGCAGGCAAGGGCCAGCACGCGCAGCGCAACGACATCGCCGGTGCGCACGCAACCGTTGTCGCCGAGCTGCTGGAGCCAGCGAAGGGAGGCCCGATCGATGCTCCGGATCGCCCTTTCGCCAATGTTGGTCAATACGCGCACTCTATACCCTAACCGCGAATCTTGATGCCCAGACCTTAGGCGTCGGGCGCTTAAGGAAACTATAAACGAAGCCCCCTGGAGGGGTCCGCAAAGGCTCAAAACAGCCGTTTCGCTGTCCCGGAACGAACCATCGTCCGGCGTGGTTAATGGGGCGTAACCAGCGGAATTGTTTCAATTTTCCGGATCTCGTTAAGGATTGCGGCAGGCTCCCCGCCCGCTCTTCCCCAGCTTTCCGGAGCGACCGCCACAGTTATGCTTAACGGCGACCGCTAAAGTTTGACGAAAAGCCGCCGGAAGCCCCCCGGAACGGGTGATCGATAAAATTTGATGCAAATGCGATTCAAAACGCAGCTTTTGCCGCAATCGGACGTTTCCCGGTCGAGCCTAGGTTGGGCTCACCCAAGACCGGAAGCGATCCGGCGCCGACGAGAAGCAGCAGGTGAACGAGTATGTGGTTCCTGATCAAGACAAGCGTGGTGTTTGCGGCCGGCCTGGTGGTGCTGTCCTATTTCAGCAGCCATCCGCAGGCGCCGACCGAGAATACCGCCGGACAGCTTCAGCTCGCCGATGCATTCACCGCCGCCACCGGTGCCTACACCTATCTCAGCGGCCTCTGCAGCGAAAAGCCCGAGGTCTGCGTCAAGGGCGGCGAAACCTTCACCGCCCTTGCCATCCGTGCCAAGGAAGGCGCCCGGGTGGCCTATGAATTCCTCGACAGCCAGCTGGCGCCGGCCGAACAGGCTGCTGCGACGGCATCGGCCTCCCCTGCCGCACATCCGTCTGCGCTTTTGCCGTCGATGCCGAAGCTGACGCTGACCTCGGCGCCCAGCCTGCCGCTGCCGCAGAAGCTGGCCGAGGCAGAGGGCCGCCGTTCGACCGACAGCGTGGTGACCGGCACCGTGCCTTTGCCGCAGAAGCGCCCGGAGCGCTGAGACCCTTCTTCCAAAGCTTGCATCGTGATCTTCCGATGCCTGTTCTGCCTGTCACCCTTCAGCCGATTGCTGGCGCCGCGAGAAACCTGTTCTCGCGGCGTTTTTTTCGTTTTCGTGGCGGTGGGCGCCACCTATATGAGACGCATGCCCAAGGAGCCCGCATGACCAGCATCGATCAGATCATCGAAGACTTCGAGTTCCTCGAGGATTGGGAAGACCGCTATCGCTACGTCATCGAACTCGGCAAGGCGCTGCCGGACCTGCCGGACGCGGACCGCACCGCGCAGAACAAGGTGAGCGGCTGTGCCAGCCAGGTCTGGGTGGTCTCGCACCCGGGCGACGGCAGCGATCCCGTTATGCGCTACGAGGGCGATTCCGACGCGCACATCGTTCGCGGACTGGTGGCCATCGTGCTTGCCGCCTATTCCGGCAAGCGGGCGTCCGAGATCGCCACCACCGATGTCATCGAGATCTTCGACCGGATCGGCCTCGTCGAAAACCTGTCGTCGCAGCGGGCCAACGGACTGCGCTCAATGGTCAAGCGCATTCGCGACGAGGCACGCGGCATCGTCTCTCACTAAGCTCCTGGAAGCCGTCAGAGATCCGGACGGTAATCCTCCGCTCCCCAGCGATGGCTGAACCGACGCTGCGGCGGCGGCGGCGCGTAATGCCGGGCAAGCGCCATCAGCGCGGTGCGCAGCATCAGCTTGGCGGAACGCACCGGCCATCCGCGTTCGCGCTCCACAAGCTCCAGCCCCTTGCCGAAGCAGCAGACATCGAGCGCCACGCCGGCAAGCTCCGGTCCCATGGCATCTGCCGCCTCGCCCACCCGGTGGCGCGCCGCAGCCGCCATATCGGTCAGATCGGCCATCCCGCCGCGTTCGCCCTTGCCGCGGATTTCCATCTGCGGCTCCCAGCGCGCGGTAACCCGCGGCTGCAACTGCCCGCGATCGAAATCCCGCGCCAGCCGTTCGCCCGCCTCCACGGCATCGGCAGGCATGAAGGGCTTGCCTGCCCGGCCCTTCAGACGGGCAAGCCCCGCCAGCGGCTGGTCGGCCAGATTGCGGCGTACCGGCTGGCGCATCCCCTCCACCGGGACGCTGTCGGCGACGATCTCCCGATGCTGTTCGGCATAGGCCGTATCCGCGATCGCCTCGCCCGGCAGGGCCATCAGCTTTGCCCTGCGCAGGAAGCTGATCGCTTCCGGGCGGGCGAGGATGCCGCCGGCATCCTGTTTGACCAGTCCCAGCGAAACCGCCTGTCGCAGGACGCTGCGATGAACGACCTGCGTGCTGTCGCCCACCTGCAGCAGCAGGCTGTCGGGCTCCGACGATGTCTCCACCAACTGAAGCTTGCGGCCGTCCAGCAGGCAGCGCAGCAGGCGCGACACGTTCCTTGCCTCCGCCCTCGTCACCCCCGCCGTGGTGATCGCCGCGGCAGCATCCGCCTTCTGCCCTTGCGTCGTTCTGGATCTAGTCATGGCGCGGCACCTCCATGCGGGCGAAGACGGCCGAGACGATGCGCTCGACGGATGAAATGAAATCGTCGTAGACCCGGTCGTCGCGGCGATCCTCCACCACGTGGCAGGCGTGGCCCACGGTGGTCCGGTCGCGGCCGAAGGCCGGGCCGATCTCGCTGAGCGGGATGCTGAGCACGACATGGCAGACATACATGGCGATCTGCCGGACGTGGCAGAGCATGCGCCGGCGGTCCTGGCGCAGGCGCACGCGGTCGCCCGACAGGTGGATCATCTCCGCCACCATATAGCGGACGATACGGCAGATCTCGACGCATTGCATGGCGGAGGGCGGCGTGACGACATCATGCATGCACCGGCACCAGGCGGGCGTCACCTCAGCCGACGCATCGGCAGGCGCCGGCGACATCAAGGTCGGGCGGCCCGTTCGCGGGGATGGCTCTGCAGCCGTTTGCCGGCCGGACGCTTGCCCAAGGTTCCGGCTTGCCGGAGCGGGTGGCACAGGCTGCGCGCGACGGGGGATTTCCAATGATCTCTGGCAAGGCATGAACAACTCCCAAATAGGAATTAATTCATACACCCGGAGAGATCTGTGTGGATAGCAAAAAGCGCACGCTGGAGATGCAGCGCTGATTCTCCGGGAATTTTAGAGGTTATTCACACCGAGCGTGGGATTATTTTCCTTCGCACGTCCCCGTCTCTCCAGCGGCCTGAAAGCGCCGGAGGCGATCTTGCCGGAGGGGCCCGCATCGGGTCCATCTCCGGCAAAGACAGGACGCGGCGCCATCGGACGCCGTCGTAGAATGCGCCGCAAGGCAGCGCGCTGTGCGTAGTCTGCTCCCGCGACCGGGAGGGCATGCAGGACGCGCTTGTTTGCCGGCGCTTGCGGATGTGCGCGTGTCGCGACCGTTACTTGGCGCGCTTGCGGCGCTGACCGAGGCCCATTTCCTTTGCCAGGCGCGAACGCGCTTCGGCATAGGCAGGTGCGACCATCGGATAATCCGAGGGAAGACCCCACTTCTCGCGATATTCTTCGGGCGTCATGTTGTAGTGCGTCATCAGATGGCGCTTGAGCGACTTGAACTTCTGGCCGTCTTCCAGGCAGATGAGATAGTCGTCTTCGATCGACTTGCGGATCGGAACCGGCGGCTTCGGCTTTTCGACCGCGGCCGGGACCGGCGCGGGCGATGTAGTGTTGCTGAGGGCGCTGTGGATATCGGCGATCAGGTTGGAGAGGTCGCCAACCGGAACGACGTGGTTGCTGACATAGGCGGCGACGATATCGGCGGTCAATTCCACCAGAAGATCGGGTGCCTTGCCGGCTACGGGTTCTGTCATTTCTTGTCTCCTGTTTCGTTCGACTGACAGGTCGAAACGAGACCTGCCGTTTGCAGAGCACGCCGAATGCCAAAGTGCGTGTCCCGTTCTTCCACAGGAACGTAGATCCACCCCTAGATCTACGCGGGAACGACTTTGGGCCGAAGGCTGATGCAGATACTGGTCTAAGCCGACCGGAATCAACAAGCCCTAGCTTTTCCATTTGATATGTTAGGAAAATTAGGGCTAATGCATATGTCGAACCAGTATCATCATCTGCGCTCTACAGAAAAGCGATTAACACCCTTCGGATGAAAGTCCAAATACAATTTGCGGGTATTTTGGCATGCCTGAGCTGCCGTTGAAAGGCGAATATCTTTGCAACGCCTGCCGGCTTAGTGGCGGTTTCCAAGTAATCCGCGCCGACCAATAGTTAATCCAGCGGACGATCACGCCGCAAGTCGTCAACGACCGTCTTTCCATACAGGCGATAGCCGACTTGATGTGCCGCCTTGGCAAGAAGATGTGCCGAAATAGGTGCCGTCAGGATGAAAAACAGGAAACCGGCGATCGACCGCATGAAGATCGCCATGTCACCCGCGTGCAGGCCTGCGGCCAGCAGCAGGAGACCCGATCCGACGGTTCCGGCCTTCGACGCCGCATGCATGCGGGTAAAGAGGTCCGGTAGTCGCACCAGACCGATCGAGGCGATCAGCGCGAAGGCCGCACCTGCGACCAGCAGTGCAGCGGTGATCAGGGTGAGGACGAGGCTCATCGCTTGGCTCCCGGTGCTGGGCTCTCTGCCACGCCGTCCGGCGGATAGGCCCGGCCATCCTGCGGATCCCCCTCCTCCCCCTCCTCGTCGGCCGTCCGGCGCGACAGGATGAAGCGGGCAAATGCGACTGTCGCCAGGAAGCCGACCAGGCCGAGTGCGATCGCCACGTCGATGTAGAGGGTAAAGCCGGTCTTCACGGCAATCACGGCGATAAAGCCGATGGCAATGCCGACCAGCATGTCGAGGGCGACGACCCGGTCGCCGAGCGTCGGGCCGGCAATCACCCGCCAGGTCGTCAGCAGGAAGGACAGGGCAAGAAGGGCAAGGGCGATCCAGATGGCGCCGGACATCAGCAGCTCGTCGTTCATCAGCGGAATGCCTCCATGATCTTGCGCTCGAAGCCGTTGGCGATGTCACGGCAGGTGCCCTCGACGTCGGTGCAGTCGATCGCGTGGACGTAGAGCAGCTTGCGATCCGCCGACACGTCGACCGACAGCGTGCCCGGCGTCAGCGTGATGAGGTTGGCGAGCAGGGTGATCTCGAAGTCGCGGTCGACTTTCAGCGGATAGGCGAAGATGCCGGGCTGCACCTCGAGCTTCGGCCGCGTCACCAGAACCGCGACCTTCCAGGCCGACAGCGCCAGCTCCTTGAAGAACAGCGCGACCAGCGAGCCGATCCGGGCGATCCGCCGCAGGTAGCTGACGCCCTCCGCCTGCTCCCGGATGAGGCCGATCGCCAGCGCCGAGACAAGAAAGCCGAACAGGAAGTTGATGAAACTGGCGCTGCCGCTGACCGCCAGCCAGACGACGGCGAACATGACGTTCATGGCGAATGCGGTCATGGCGCGGCTCCTTGCGGAAACACCGACTGGATATAGGCGGATGGCTGAAGGAGACCCTCGGCCGCACTCTGCGACAGGTTGAGCGGCACTTCCGGAAACAGGCCGAAGAGGGTGATGATCGCCACCAGCGCAACGATCGGGACGGTGGCCCAGCGCTGGCGGCGCGGCCGCGTGCCTATGCCTGATGCGACCTGCGGCTCGCTCGCCGGGCGCCAGTAGGCAAGCAGGAAGACACGGGCAAGCGCGATGGTCGACAGGAAGCCGGAGACGAGGATCGCTGCTGCCATCCACCAGGCGCCGACATCGAGCGCTGCCTTCACCAGCATGATCTTCGGCCACAGGCCGGAAAACGGCGGAAGGCCTGCGACCGCGAGGAACAGCGCCAGCGACAGGAAGGCGAACCCCGGCGCCAGCCGGTAGAGGCCACCCGCAGCGCCAAGGCTCCAGGTGTGCGACAAGGCGGCGGCGCGGCCGACGACCAGATAGAGCGCCGTCATCGCGAGGATCGAGTGCAGCGCGTAAAGTACGGCGCCGGCGATGCCGGTCACCGTGCCGAGCGCGATGCCGGCAAGGATGTTGCCGATGCCGGCGATCACCGCGTAGCCGACCATCCTCCGCAGATCGTTCTGCGCCAGCATGCCCAGCGCCCCGACCAGCATGGTCAGAACCGCGACGCCGCCGATCACGAGGCTCAGTTCCTCGCGCTGCAGCGGAAACAGCATGACCACCACCCGCATCAGCGCATAGATGCCGACCTTGGTGAGCAGGCCGCCGAACAGCGCCGACACGGTGATGCGCGGCGTGTGATACGAGGCGGGCAGCCAGAAATTCACCGGAAAGGCTGCCGATTTCATCGCGAAGGCCAGCACGAACAGGGCGGTCAGCGTCATCAGCGGCGCGTTGCCGATGTCGCGGACCCGCAGCGCGATGTCGGCCATGTTGAGGGTGCCGAAGATCGCATAGAGGTAGCCGACGGCGATCAGGAAGAAGGTCGTGCCGAGCAGGTTGAGGATGGCGTATTTCAGCGCCCCGTCGATCTGCTCGCGCTCCGAGCCGAGGATCAGCAGGCCGAAGGAGGAGATCAGCAGCACCTCGAACCAGACATAGAGGTTGAAGATGTCGCCGGTCAGGAAGGCGCCGGAGACACCGGCCATCAACAGCAGCAGGAAGGGGTAGAAGCCGTAGCGACGGCCGCCTTCGTTGATGTCGTCGAGCGCATAGATGCCGGCGGCAAGCGCTGCAATCGCCGCGGCGAGCGCCATCAGCGCGCCGAAGATGTCAACCGTGAAGGCGATGCCGAAGGGCGGCAGCCAGCGACCCATGACCATGGTGACCGGTCCGCCCGCAACCACCTTCCACAGAAGCGCCGCATCGATCAGCACCAGCAGCGCAAGGCCGGGCAGCGCGATCATCGCGTGCAGGCGCGTCCGGTGGCGGATCATCATGACGATGGCGCCGAGCCCGATCATCAATGTCGGCGGCAGGACGACCAGCCAGTCGGAAAGCCCTGTCGGCACCATGCCGAAGGCGGCGGAAAGATCGATCGGGGCGGATGTCGGACTTGCCATGATCCCTCCTCTCTCAGTAGCCGAGTGGCGGCATGGGTTCATCCTTGGGTTCGGCAAGCCGCATCTCGTCGGTATTGTCGGTGCCGAGTTCCTGGAAGCCGCGATAGGTCAGCACCAGGAGGAAGGCGAAGAACGAGAAGGAAATGACGATCGCCGTCAGGATCAGCGCCTGAGGCAGCGGATTGGCGGCATCCGAGGACAGCACGTCGGCGCCGACGCCGATGATCGGCGGCACCTCGCGGGTGAGCCTCCCGGCGGTGAAGATCAGCAGGTTGACCGCGTTGCCGAGGATCGCCACGCCGAGCAGCATGCGCACCGAGTGCTTTGACAGCATCAGGTAGACGGCAGCGGCGAAAAATGCGCCGACCAGAATGGCGAGAAGCGTTTCCATCAGTCCTCTCCCCTTTCCTCGAGCGCCAGCGCGATCGAGGTGATCGAGCCGACGACGACCAGATAGACGCCGATATCGAAGGACATCACGGTTGCCAGCGGGATCTCGACGCCGAACAGATGCGGATAGATCCACAGCCCGGTCATGTACGGCACGCCGGCGAATACCGAGACGAAGCCCGACAGGACGCCCAGCAGCAGCCCCGCGCCGGCAATCGACATCGGGTGGAAGACGATCGCGCGGCGCACGGCAGCGACGCCGTAGGCGATGCCGTAGATGGCGAGCGCCGAGGCGGCGATCAGCCCGCCGATGAAGCCGCCGCCCGGCTCGTTATGGCCGCGCAGCAACACGTAGATCGAAAAGATGATCATCAGCGCGGTGAGGAACGGCGCGACGGTGCGGAAGATCAGCGTGTTCATCGGCTGGCACCTCCGTCCGGATCATTGTCGGCGGGTCTCGCCGCACCGGTCGAGCGCAGCCTGATCAGCGCCAGGATCGACAGGCCGGTGATCATCACCACGGCAATCTCGCCCAGCGTATCTGTGCCGCGGAAGTCGACGATGATCACGTTGACGACGTTGGCGCCGTGGGCGATCACCTTCGAATAGGCGTTGAAGAAGTCCGTCAGGCGGTTGTCGAAGACGCCTTGCGTGGATTTGAGCAGCAGCAGCGCAAAGCCTGTACCGCAAGCGAGCGCAATCGCCGCATCACCGAGCATCTGGCCGAGCGGCCGGTGGTCCGACGGCAGGAGCCGAAGCCTGGTCATCACCAGCGCCAGGATGACCACCGACAGGGTTTCCACCATGAACTGGGTGAACGACAGGTCGGGCGCCCCGAACAGCAGGAAGATGACGGCGACGGCAAAGCCCTGGATGCCGAGCGACACGATGGCGGTCAACCGGTTCTTGGCCCAGAGGACGGCGCCCACGCCGGTCAGCGCCAGCGCCAGGAAGGCGTATTCGTGGATCATCACGTCCGATGGCCAGGTGGGCATGTCGGGCAACTCGCCCCAGACGACCGGCGGCACCAGCAGTGTCAGCGCCAGCAGGATGAAGGTGACGGTGACGTAGACCTCCAGCCGGCCGGGCTGGACGAAGCGCGTCACCGCGACCGACAGCCGCACCAGGCCGGAGACCAGGCCGTCGAAGGCACGGTCAGGCCCCGGACCCGCCCCGTCGACAACGCGCACCATCATCGCCCGGACGCGCGACAGCTGCAGATAGATGAGCGCGCCGAGCGCCACGGTTATCACCGACAACAGAAGCGGCAGGCCAAGATGCGGAATGGTCGAGATCGTCACCTCGGTCTGCGTGTCGCGGATCGCGCTCGTCATCGGCGACGACACGTAGCGGTGGGCGACAGAGGAGAAGAGACCGGCTGCGAGGCCGAGAACCGCGAGCACTACCGGGCCTAGCCACAACAGGATCGGCCCCTCATGGGCATGCTTCGGCGTCTCGACCGGCGGCCCGAGGAAGGGTTTCAGCGCGACCGCGAAGGCGACGGCGAACATCAGCGCATTGCCGATCACCGCGACACAGGTGAACAGGATGGAGCGCAGGTCGCCGGCGGCGAGCGCATAGTAGATCTCCTCCTTGGCGAGGAAGCCGAAGAACAGCGGCAGACCGGCCATCGACAGGGCCGCCAGGAGCGCGGCGGCAAAGGTCAGCGGCATGGCGCGCCTCAGGCCACCGAGCCGGGTGATGTCACGGGTGCCCGCCTCGTGGTCGACAAGTCCGGCCACCATGAACAGGGCGCCCTTGAACAGCGAGTGCGCGACCAGATAGAGCACCGCCGCCGGCACTGCGTGCTCCGAGCCGAAACCGGTCAGCATCACCATCAGGCCGAGCGATGCCATCGTCGTATAGGCCAGCATCAGCTTCAGGTCGGTCTGCCGGAGGGCAAGGCAGGCGCCGGCAATCAGCGTCACGCCGCCGAAGAACGGCAGGAGGATTTCCCAGGCGGGGGTGCCGCCAAGCATCGGCGACAGCCGCATCAACAGGTAGACGCCGGCCTTCACCATGGTCGCGGAATGCAGATAGGCGGACACCGGGGTCGGCGCCTCCATGGCATTCGGCAGCCAGGCGTGGAACGGGAACTGCGCCGACTTGGTGAAGCAGCCGCCGAGCACCAGCAGGAGCGTCGCCAGATAGAAGGGGCTCTGGCGCAGGCCATCGCCCAGATGGACGAGCAGCGACAGCTGCGTGACGCCGCTGATATTCCACAGGAAGACGAGGCCGGCGAGCAGGCAGAGGCCGCCGCCGCCGGTAATCACCAGCGCCTGCAGGGCTGCCCGTCGCGCCGCAGGGCGCTCGTGGTCGAAGCCGATCAGCAGGAAGGAGGTGATCGACGTCAGCTCCCAGTAGACGAACAGCATCAGAAAGCTGTCGGAGAGGACGAGGCCAAGCATCGCCCCCATGAACAGCAGAATGAAGGAGAAGAACCGTCCCTGCTGCGGATGACCCTTCATGTAGCCGCCGGCATACAGCACGATCAGCGTGCCGATGCCGGTGATCAGCAGCGCGAAGGTCAGCGACAGCCCGTCGATGAACCAGGAGAAGGACAGGTTGAGGCTGGGCACCCAGGCATATCCGCCGGTCACCACCTCGCCGGCCGCGATGTCCGGCAGATATCCCGCGAAGTACAGAAAAGCGGCAGCCGGGGCCAGCGCCAGGATCCAAGCAGCATGGTGGCCGAGGGCGCGCGTAGCGGCGGGAGCAGCGATCGCAGCGATGAAGGGCAGGAACAGGCAAAGCAAGGTAATCATCGGTTTCCTGACCCGCTGGCCGCGCTTTGCATCATGCTGTACGTCTCCCGTCGTCGCATCGTCGTGAACCCGCCGGCCACCCCCCTTCCATACGGCAGCGATCCGGCCGGCTCAACGCCTTGACGCTGGAAATCGATAGGTCTCAGGGTTTTTCAGGTCGCGAAGCGTTCCTATCTATAGAAAAACAAGAGGAGCAAGCGATGACCGACACGATCACGTCGAAGGTGAACAGAAGTGATGCCGAGTGGCGCGAGCAGTTGACGCCCGACCAGTATCGCATCCTGAGACAGGCCGGTACCGAGCGCCCGTTTACCGGCCCCTACTGGGACAGCAAGGATCGCGGTCTCTACCGCTGCGCGGGCTGCGATACGCCGCTGTTCCTGTCGGACATGAAGTTCGATTCGGGCTGCGGCTGGCCGAGCTATTTCGAGGCGATCAACCCGGATGCGGTGCGCGAGCTGCGCGACACCTCGCATGGCATGGTGCGCACCGAAATCCGCTGCGCCACCTGTGACGGCCATCTGGGCCACGTCTTTCCGGACGGCCCGCCGCCAACCGGCCTGCGCTACTGCATCAACGGCCACGCCATGGTTTTCGAACCGGCCTGACCGCCGCCAGCGCGAAGCATACCAGGGTCGGTGCGGTCATTCCGCGCCGACCTTTTTTGTTTCTCCGCCCGATGATCTGCGGGCAAGGATCGGTCAGAGCTGCAGTTCCATGCAGGTGAGATCGAGCCAGCGGCCGAATTTCGTGCCGACTTCGCGGAACGTGCCGACCGTGCGGAACCCCAGGCTCTCGTGCAGGCGGATCGACCCGCGGTTTTCCGCCTCGATGCAGGCGACCATCACGTGAATGCCGCCATCGCGGGCGCGTTGAACCAGCTCTTGCATCAGTTGCAGGCCGATGCCCGCGCCGCGGTGATCCCGGTGGACGTAGACCGAATGCTCCACCGAATGGCGGAAACCCTGGAAGGCACGCCAGTCGCCATAGGCCGCGTAGCCGGCGATCGCGCCGTCGCGCTCGGCGACCAGCACCGGAAAGCCCCTCGCCCGGCGCGCGGCATACCAGTCCTGCCGATTCTGGAGATCGACGAGGTTGTCGTTCCAGATGGCGGTCGTGTTCTCCACCGCGTCGTTATAGATGTCCCGGATGGCCGGGAGGTCAGCCTGCACGGCGTCGCGAATGCGGGTGGCGCCAGTCATGAGAGGGTCTTTTGCTGTCGTTGACGAGGCGCCTGCCATAGCAGACCACCGCGAGGGCGGTAAAGGCTCGGATACCGGCCGGAACTCAAGGGGCGTGATGAACGTCCGGCTGCGGCACCGTGCCCGCCAAATCGAGCGCGCGTTGCGCATTGCGGGCAAGCTCGGCGCGGATGATTTCCACCGCCCTCTGACCGACGCCGGACAGCGCCAGGAGTTCCTCGTCCGAGCGTCCAACGAGTTGACTGAAGCGCCGGATCCGGTTGGCGTTCAGCGCGCGAACCACCCAGGCCGGCAACTGGCTGCGCGCGAGAAGATCGCTGCCCGTCCGGCTCTTGCCGGGGGCCGAAGTGCGGGGGAAGGATGGAGGCATGTCGCGCGCCATGTTTTCAATTCCGGTCGCTGGCACCAACAGCCGGAAAGGCCAACAGTTCCGGGCTGCCGCGGAACTTTCGGCGCCACGGCCGGTTAACGTCGCCATGAAAAACACCGACCAAAAAGCCAGCGGCAACATGCTCCGTTTCGTCGGGACGATCTTCGCGATCGCCATCATCCTGGCGGCGATCTACTTCTTCTTCCTGACGCCCGAAGAAGCCGGCGCGGCATTGGCTTTCAGCTGACCGCGCCTTCGTTTTTCAACATGAGACAACAGTTGCCGGTTCAGGCGTAACCGCCCTGCGCCCGCTGCTCTGCGAGCTCCTCCTGGGCGCGGTCGAGATCGCTGCCGGCGCCAGCATTTCCATCCGACGGTCCGCCGGACGCTTCGGATGCCTGGCCATCGGCGCCGCGTCCGGCCTTGTCGCCCGACGCCGCATGCCCGGTCGGCAGCTTGGCGGGATCGAAATAGCTGCGGAAGGCGGTGATGCGGCCATCCTTCTCCTCCAGCACCGAAACACCGTCATAGCTGAACGGCTTGCCGTCGACCTTGCCGCTGCTCTGCCATTCGAGGAAGGACGTGCCGTCCTGGCTGGTGACGTGACGGAATTCCGACCGGATCTCGTCGAAGCTGCCGCGATAATCCCGCCAGAAGCGTTCGGCGCCATCGCCGCCGTTCTTCTGGTCGGCGACCACCGGATTGGACACCGAGGCATTCTGATCGAACAGCGCCAGGATCGCTCCGGTATCGCCGCTCTGTTCCAGTTTCGCCAGCGCGTCGACGAAATCCTGTGCGAGGCTAGACATCCGCATCTCCTTCATGATGGTTTGCGATAGGCAACCAACCGGCGGAGGCTGCGGGTGTTCCCGCGAAATTGTCGAGGCGCGCGCGCCGCGCCCGGTTCAGGCCGCCGAAGGCGACAGGCTGAAGCAGGTCATGACGGCCGAATAATGCACGGCCGCGGCGGCAATGACGAAGGCGTGCCAGATGGCGTTCTGGAACCTCAGTCGCTCCCAGACATGGAAGATCACGCCGAGCGAATAGATGATGCCACCGATGACGATCAGCCAGAGGGTGATCGACGGCAGCAGCTGCGACAGATGCGGGACGACCACCACGCCGCTCCAGCCCATGCCGAGATAGAGCAGGATCGTCAGGCGGTCGAAGCGTCCGGGAAAGGCGCATTTCAGCGTGATGCCGAAGATTGCCGTGGCCCAGACGAAGATCAGCATCGAGAAGATCAGCGGCTCGTCGGCGCCGCGCTGCAGGAACGGCGTGTAGGTGGCGGCGATCAAAACGAAGATGGCCGAATGGTCGAACCGCCGCAGCACCCACTTGGTGCGCGAGTTCGGCCACATGTTGTAGGTGAAGGATACCGATAGGCAGGCGATCAGGCCAATGCCGTAGATCCAGGCGGCGACGAGTTCCGTCGGGCTTGCCCAGAGGCTCGCGTAGAAGATCAGCGCCGTGGCGCCGATCAGCGCCAGCGCAATGCCGATGCCGTGCACGATGCCATCGGCAACGAGCTCGTGAAAATCATAGGTCCGGCCGAAGCGGAACAGTTCAGTCATGCAAAAATCTCTCCGTCGCTCCTAAAATGCAGAGGGGCGACGGAAGAAGCAACCGGCCGTGTCGATCACATTCGGTAATGAACGGTCATCGCTTTTGCTTCCCCACCTGCCCGCCGTTCAGCATCCGGTCAGGAAGGGCGAGACGCGCTGCAGTTGACGCTGCTCCGGCGGCTCCTTCTTCGCGGTCTATCGATCGACCAGCACCGAGCACTTGGCGTGCCGCACGACGCGATCGGCCGTCGCGCCGAGGAGGTAGTTGGAGAAATCCGGCATGTGCGAGGCGATGATGATCAGGTCGGCCTGGTTGGCGGCGGCGCTGGCGAGGATTTCGTGCGCCGGAGAGCCGATGCGGATGTCGATGGCGGCATCGGCCTGCAGCCGGTCGCGCAGGTCGCGCAGCCGCGTCTCACTCTCCGCCCGCCCCTGCATCAGAAGGTCGGTCGGCAGATCGATCGACAGGTAGGTCGGCAGTTCCTCGACGACGTTGACGAGCGTGATCCGCCCGCCGCTGTCGATGAGGGCACGCGCCCGTCCGAGAATACGCTCGGCCTTGTCGATCCGGGCAATGTCGACGGCGACGACGATGGACTTGTACATGATCTGCTCCTCGAACCCTCAGGGGATGATACGGGCAAGCATGGGCGATCCGCGCAAGCCTCGCCTTGCGCAGGATCAAAAGCAAGAGCCACCCGCTGTTCTGTTTTAGTGAACGAAGTTTCGCCAGAACGACATCTTTCTTGAACACGCGCATGCGCGCATAACGACGTCATCATTCAGATCGGAACAGGAAGACACCGTCATGCAGGAAGCGGCAACCGTAAATCCCGTCGCAACGCCGTTTGCGCTGACGCGTCCGGCGCATGTCGACACGGCGCATCTGGTGGTGGCCGACCTTTCCCGTGTGTCCGGCTTCTATCAGGACATCATCGGGTTGCGGCCGATCGAGCAGTGGGCGAGCGGTCACGTCCTGGGCGTCGCCGGCGTGCCCCTGCTGACGCTTTCCACGGACATCGCCGTCGTGCGTGCACCGCGCAATGCCGCGGGGCTCTTCCACACGGCGTTCCTGGTGCCCGACCGCGCAGCGCTCGGCAGTTGGCTCGCGCACGCGGCGGCGCGCAACGTCAGCCTGGAAGGCGCCTCCGACCATCTGGTGAGCGAAGCTCTCTACCTCTCCGATCCTGAAGGCAACGGCATCGAGATCTACCGCGACCGGGCACCGGGCGAATGGACGATGTTTGCCGACGGTACGGTTCAGATGGCGACCGAGCGGCTCGATCTCCAGTCCGTCTATGAGGCAGCGCCCAAGGGTGCCTGGGCCGGCATGCCCGAGGGAACGGCAATCGGCCACATCCATCTGCAGGTGGGCGACATTCCGCAGGCGGACGCATTCTACCGCGACGTTCTCGGCCTCAAGGTGATGGCCCGCTACCCGGGCGCCAGCTTCTTTGCAACCGGCGGCTACCACCACCATATCGCCGCCAACATCTGGAACAGCCGCGGCGCACGCAGCCGCACCGAGGGGATGACCGGACTGGCCGATTACCGCCTCAAGTTCACCGATCAGGCGGCGCTCGACAAGGCGCTTTCCGGCCTGCAGGCGCTGGAAATCGATGCCACGCGCAGCGCCTCCGGCTGGTCGCTCCGCGACCCCTGGGGCATCGGCCTGACGCTTGCGATCTGACGGCGGAACCGGCACCGCACTCGTGCGTTGTGGCGACTCACGAGGGGTACTCAGCCATGTCCACAACCGTTGCCGGCGTCAGCCGGCGCAACGACCGCATCAAACGCCAGAAGATCGAGCACGAAGGTGCGCGCCAGGACGAGATCGCCGGGTATTCCGCAGATGCAACCGAGCTGATGCCGCTCGGCCGCGAGGCGCTGGAAGTCGCCAAGGCATGGGCGGTCATCGGCATCTTCCTGTTCATCAGCTTCACCGTCATTCATGAGCTTTCGCTGATCCTCAAGCCGGTCGTGCTCGCGATCGTTGTCGGGATGATCCTCGGCATCGTTGCCGAGCGCATGGGCGAATGGGGCATTCCCCGTTTCGGCATCGCGCTGATCCTGTCGAGCCTGGTGATGCTGTCGGTGTTTCTGATCGTCAATGCGCTGGCCGAGCCTGTCGCCACGCTGATCAGCACGGGACCGACGCTGGTCGAGCAGATGATGGGCAGGATGAAGCCGTTCCTGGAGCGCAATGCGTGGCTCAACATCACGCCGTCCACCTTCAGCAGCGGCACCATGTCGATGGACAAGCTGATCGAGAACAGCGGCAACATCCTCGGCGTGATTTCCGCCAGCCTGACGCCGGCGATCATCCAGGCGCTGATCTTCTTTGCCGGTCTGCTGCTCTTCCTCTATGGCCGGCTGCGGCTTCGCCGCACGCTGATCATGGCGTTCCCGACGCGTCGCCAGCGGCTGCTGACGATCCGTATCATCAACGCCATTGAAGAAGTGCTCGGCTACTACTTCGCCACCGCCAGCGTCATCTACATGGGGCTTGGCGTGGTGATGACAATCATCGCCTATGCAGGCGGGCTGTCTATGCCGATCCTGTGGGGGATCTTCGCCTTCCTGTCGAGCTTCGTGCCGTATCTCGGTATCACGCTGATGACCTTTGCGGTGGCCGTAGCCGGCATCGTCACCCACGACAGCCTGCTGCTGGCGCTGCTGCCGGCAGCCGTCTTCTTCACCGTCCACCTGATCATGGAAAACCTGCTGTTTCCGGCGGTCATGGGGCGTCAGTGGGAAATCAACCCGTTCCTCGTCTTCGTCGCCATCCTGTTCTGGACCTGGATGTGGGGAGCGGTCGGCGCAATGCTGGCCTTGCCGCTGTCGCTGATCGTCATGACGATCGTCCACGAACTGTTCCCCGAGCGCAAGACGGTGCCCCAGCTTCCCGGCTGAGGCACCGGACTTCTCATTCGTAGAGGTAGTATTCCTGCCACTCTTCGCGCGGGATCTTGCTGCCGACCTTGTAGTCGAACGACAGCACCTTCAGGCCATCCTCGGCCGTCTCGCACTTGAACTTCAGCCGGTACCAGTCGCCGCCGGAGCGGAAGACCGCGCCAGGCGCCTTGATCTTGTTGCCGATCTCGATCGGATCGCCGAACGTGTAGGCGATGACCTTGTCCGGCTTGTAGCCGGCGGCTTCCCGGGAGATGCGGTTTGCCGCTTCCATGTCGCAGCGCTGCTCGCGGCGCTCTTCCGGCGTGAGCGCATCCAGCTGCCGGACGATGTTGCTATCGAGAGCATGGGCCGGAAAGGCCGACACGATCGCGAGTGCGACCGCGGCGGCATAGGTGGTGTCTTTCATGTCGCTTCCATCCAATTTGCTCGGACGGGGCGGAAACTAGGAGAGGTGTAGCCGAATGACCACCCACCAGAGCGCGAATTAGGATAAATGTGATCAGCTATCGACAGGCGGTGTCGTTGCGCAGACCGACGGTGAGGGTTCCGACATGACGCTCGATGATGACGGTCCGCCGCTGACAGGCGCTCTCTCTGACGCCCGCAAGGAGCAGATCAAGCTCAGAGCGGCCTTCCTCAACGGCATCGGCATGGGTGTGATGCTGATCGGTGTCTTCACGCCGGTGACGCGGCTTGTCTACGATGACCCTGCCTCTGAAACCGACATGCTCCGCGTTGTCATTCCTATGCTTGTTTGCTTTTTCCTCGGTGCAGCCTTACATTTGTGTGGTGGTTGGATCCTGAAAGGCCTCAAGCAATGACAACGAACGAGATCGTTTTGCTTCTGCTGCCCGTATTCGGGGTATCGCTTGCTGTTGCCGTGGTACTGTTCGGAAGCTGGCGGGACGGCGTATTGCCAGGCCAGAAGCCGCGGAAGAAGTAACGGCTTCTCCGCCTAGGCTTGCTCTTCGGCAGCCCGCCGCCTATCTCTGACATTCGTTTCATTCGATGCCGGAGTTCTCCATTGGCCAAGTCCAAAGCCGTCTTCCAGAACCTCCCCTCCCCGCCGAAAGCGCCCAAGAAGCCGGTCAGCGACACCCGCCACGGGATCACCCGTAGCGACGACTATGCGTGGATGCGCGCCGACAACTGGCAGGCGATGTTCAAGGACCCGTCCATTCTTGATCCGGCGATCCGCGCTCATCTGGAAGCCGAGAACGTCTATATGCAAGCCGCACTCGGCGATACGGCAGAACTGCAGAGCCGACTGTTTGCCGAGATGAAGGGCCGCATCAAGGAAGACGACAGCTCGGTGCCGGTGAAGGACGGGCCGTTCGCCTATGGCACGCTCTATGTGACCGGCGGCGAGCAGGCGCATTATTTCCGCACGCCGCGCGACGGCGGCGACCGTCAGCTTCTGCTCGACGGCGACAAGGAGGCTGTCGGAAAGGATTACTTCCGTCTCTCGGGCATCGACCACTCGACCGACCATAGCCACGGCATCTGGGGCTACGACGACAAGGGTTCCGAATATTTCACCCTGCGGGTGCGCGACCTGAAGACCGGCGAGGATCTGGCCGACGTCATCGACAACACCGCCGGCGGCGGCGTCTGGGCGCCGGACGGCAAGAGCTTCTTCTATACGCTGCAGGACGAGAACCATCGTCCGTCGAAGGTCTTTCACCACATCGTCGGGCAGAAGCAGTCGGAAGACCGGCTGGTGTTCGAGGAAAAGGATCCGGGCTTCTTCATGGGCGTCGGCGGCTCGCTGCTCGACGATTTCATCTACATCGACATCCACGACCACGAGACCTCGGAATATCACCTGATCCCGACGAGCGACCTGACGGCGAACCCGGTGCTGGTGGCCGAGCGTCAGGAAGGCATCGAGTATTCGATGACCGAAGGCGGCGACGTCTTCTACATCCTCACCAATGCCGACGATGCCAAGGATTTCAAGATCGTCGTGGCGCCGGTCTCGGCACCGGGCAAGGAAAACTGGACGGACCTCGTCGCCCACGAACCGGGCCGGCTGATCCTCAGCCACATGGCGTTCGCCCGCCATCTTGTCTGGCTCGAGCGCCGCGAGGGCCTGCCGCGCATCGTGGTGCGCGACCGCACGTCCGGCGAGGAACATGCGATCGCCTTCGATGAGGAGGCCTATTCGCTCGGGCTCGCCGGCGCTGCCGAATACGACACGGACGTGATCCGCTTCTCCTATTCGTCGATGACGACGCCCTCCCAGCTGTTCGACTACAACATGGCGACCCGCGAGCGCACGCTGTTGAAGACGCAGGAAGTGCCGTCCGGCCACGATGCCGACGACTATGTGACCCGCCGCGTCATGGCGCCGTCGCATGACGGCGAACTCGTGCCGGTCTCGCTGCTCTACGCCAAGGACACTGTGCTCGACGGATCGGCCCCGTGCCTGCTCTACGGATACGGCGCCTACGGCATGACCATTCCGGCGTCGTTCTCCACCAATGCCCTGTCGCTTGCCGATCGCGGCTTCGTCTATGCCATCGCCCATGTGCGCGGCGGCAAGGACAAGGGCTTTGCCTGGTACGAAGACGGCAAGATGGAAGCCAAGCAGAACACCTTCAAGGATTTCATCGCCGCTGCCGATCACCTGGTCTCGGAAGGCTTCACCGCCTACGAGAACATCATCGCCGAGGGCGGCTCGGCCGGCGGCATGCTGATGGGGGCGATCGCCAACATGGCGCCGGAGAAATTTGCCGGCATCATCGCCGCCGTCCCCTTCGTCGACGTGTTGAACACGATGCTCGACGACACGCTGCCGCTGACGCCGCCGGAATGGCCGGAATGGGGAAATCCGCTGGAATCCGAGGAGGAATACCAGTGGATTGCCGCCTATTCTCCTTACGACAACGTCGCGAAAAAGGACTACCCGCCGATCCTGGCTATCTCCGGTCTCACCGATCCGCGGGTTACCTACTGGGAGCCCACCAAGTGGGTGGCTCGCCTGCGCGATACGGCACCGGAGGCCGGGCCCTACCTCTTGAAGACCAACATGGCGGCCGGTCACGGCGGCAAATCCGGGCGCTTCCAGCGGCTTGAGGAGATTGCCTTCGAATACGCCTTCGCTATCAAGGTCGCCGGCAAGATGTAAGGCCGGCCGGCTTGCTGAGTGAAAGTCGGATCATATGGGAGCTACAAGTTCCCGTATGATCGTCGTTCGGCAGCATCCGGAATTTGCCCGGCGGCATGGCGCTCGCCGGGCCGCCGGCTTAGGCGTTGCGTTTCGCCAACTGATGCAAACACGGTGAACGCAACGTTAACACATCGCCATTAGTCTGCGGCTGGAGCCTGGTCATCCCACTCACGGATCACCTGGGTAAACGTCGTGGAGAGTGCGACTTGGGGAATTCGGTCTGGCTTCTCGGCACGATCGTCGTTCTGGCGGCGCTGATCATATTCTGCGCGCTTCGTGCACCCAACGCCCCCGGCCGAACCTCCTTCACGCTCTCCGTCCTGCTTGCCCTGTTCTGGACCGGATGCGTCCTCTTCCGCCACAGCGTCACCGATCTCGAGCTGCGCATCATCGCCTGCAAGTTCGCCTGGTTCGGGATCATGGGAACGCCGCTCTTCTGGTCGCTGAGCTTCATCACCTACGCACGCGGGGCCGAGGTCGAACGACCCTGGCAACTGGTGTCGATCGGCGCCATCTCGGCCGCCTTCGGCATCCTCGCCGTAACCAACGAGTGGCACAACGCCCTCTACATCCGGCTGCTCGACGAGACGACGCTGTCGTTCGAGTACGGCTGGCTGTACACCGTCGCGCTGATCCTCGGCAACTCCGCGATGGTGCTTTCCTGCGTCTACGGCCTGGCCATCAGCGTCCGGTTGCGCGGCATTCATCGGTGGCAGATGTGGGCCCTTCTCGCCTCTGCCGTCCTGCCGTGGATGGCGAATGTCAGCTATACCGCCTACGGCTTCATGCTGTTCAACGACGATCCGACCCCCTTCGTCTTCGCGGCAACCGGCGCCTTCATGCTGGGTGCCCAGTTGTTCGGACAGCTCTTCGTGCTGCCGCCGATCGGCCGGGATGCCATCTTTTCCGTCCTGCCGGATCCGGTCATCGTACTCGACGCGCGCCGCCGCATCCTCGAGCTCAATCCCGCAGCGCAGTCGCTGCCGGACATGCCGTCGCCCGCCATCGGTCGCCTTCTGGCCGGCCCGCCGGAACTTGTGGCGGTGGTCGCGCAGGAATCTCCGGCCAATGGTCATCGCCGGGAAACGCGGCTTGCTGCCACCGGGCGCACCTACGAGATCTCCTGCCACTCGCTGATCCGCTGGAGGCGCACCGGCGGGCAGATGATCGTGATGCGCGACATCACGTTGCGCAAGGCCGACGAATTCCGGATGGCTGCGCTTTCCCAGGACCTGGAGGCCCGCCTTGCGGAGAACCTGCGACTGCAGGGGCTTTTGCGGGAAGAGGCATTGCGCGATCATCTGACGGGACTGTTCAACCGGCGCCATGCGCAGGCGCTCCTCCCCGAACTGCTCGCCGATGCCGCCGCGCGCGGCCCCATCGCCATCGCGGTCCTCGACATCGATCACTTCAAGAGCTTCAACGATCGCTTCGGCCACCAGACCGGCGATGATGTGCTGCGGACCTTCGCCGAGGTGCTGAAATCCGGACTGGGCGACAACGACCTCATCTTCCGCTGGGGTGGTGAGGAGTTCCTGGCGGTCCTTCCGGCGCTCGACCGGGAGGCGGTGCTGGCGCGCATTGGCGGCTGGCAGGCGTGGCTGGCCGGCAGGCCTATCAACGGCGTCGGTGATACATCCCTGACGTTTTCCGGCGGTGTCTTCCTCGCTGAGCCGGGATCCAGTTCGCTTGAGGACGCGGTTCGTGCCGCCGACATCGCACTGTATGCGGCCAAGGCCGCAGGGCGCAACCGGGTCGTCATGTTCGACAGCACGCTCGACAACCTGCAGCCGAAGCCGAGGCCGAACGCGACCGCCGCCTCAGTCGCCTCAAGCGACCCGCTTCGCAGGTGCGCCCCGACAACGGCGTGACCCCGTCGAAGCACTGAGGTTCACCCCGCATTCCTCTCGGCCTGTCAACGTCCTGCCCCCTGCAAAAGGGCAGTGACGCAAGCCTGGCGCAAGCTTCGATGGTTAAGGGTTGGTTAACAACCTTCAACCAAGAGCCGATCACCATGCAAATTGACAGTGGATTGAGTGGCTACGGTTATTCCCCGAGACCACAGATCGTCGACCGCAAGGCCGAGGAAAATGCGCCGCGGGAAGCCGAGACCCGCAAGCGTTCCGCCTCCGCCATTACCGGCAGCAGCACCTTTTTGTCCTCTTCCCTAGCCAACGCCTTGTGGATGGTCGGCGATGGTCGCCGCGAGACAGCAGACAGCGAACGCGCTCCGATCGTCGCGACGCCGGCGCCCTCGGTCGCGCATGTCGAGGACGTCTACTCGGAATTCTGACATCGGCCGCGGCGCTTTCGACGCCCCGCCATTCCTGCCGCATCGCTTCAGGCTGCGCGCGTCACCTCCACCGTCACATGTGAAAGCTGCTCCAGGCCCGCAAGCCTTGCCTTGTAGGTGGATGGGTCCCGTGGATCGTTCGAGACGATCGACAGGATCGCCGCATTGTGCCCCGGGCCGACCCGCCAGACGTGCAGATCGGTCAGCCGGTCGCCTGCCTGCTCGACGCGCCGGCGTATGGTGTCGGCAAGCGCTCCATCCTCCGGCACCGTGTCAAGAAGCACCCCCGAAGTCTGCCGGATCAACCCCCACGACCAGCGGGCTATGACCAGGCCGCCGACGATCCCCATTGCCGGATCAAGCCATATCCAGCCATAGGCACGGCCAAGCAGCAGCGCGAAGATTGCCAGAACCGAGGTCAGAGCGTCGGCCAGCACGTGCAGGTAGGCGGCCCGCAGATTGTGATCGGCGCCATGCCGATGATGCTGGTCGTGATGCGCTCCGTGGTGCCCGCCGTGGTGCCCGCCGTGATGCGTGTCGTGATGATGGCCGTGGTCGTGACCCTGAGTATGATTATGACTATCGCCATGGCCATGGCCGTGCGGCTCGTCGCGCAGCAGGAAGGCGCTGAAGATGTTGACCGCCAGTCCCAGAACCGCAACGAGGATTGCCTGGTCGAACTCGATCGCAGTTGGCAATGCCAGCCGCAGCAGGCTTTCCACGGCAATCAGCAGCGCAACGATGGCCAACGCTACGGCGCTGGCAAAGCCGGCCAGATCGCCGAGTTTGCCGGTCCCGAAGGTGAAGCGGGCGTTGCGGGCCTCGCGCCGCGCATACCAGTAGGCGCCGGCGGCAATCAGCATGGCGCCGGCGTGGGTGGACATGTGCCAGCCATCGGCCAGCAGCGCCATCGAGCCGTAGACGCTGCCGGCGACGATCTCGGCCACCATCGTCGCCGTGGTGAGAGCAATCACCGCCCAGACCTTGCGCTCGTTGCGCCGGTGGTTTTGGCCCAGGAAGACGTGGTCATGACTGCGATTATCGTGCGCCTCGATCATGGCGGATTTCCTTTCTCTTGATGTCCTCACCGGCGCCCGCAGACATCGCTGCCCGGCGCCTTACCCACCGTCAGCGGATATAGGTGCGCAGCGCCGCCGCCAGTTCCTCGGCCGCCTTCTCGCGCTCCGCATCGCTTTCGGCGTGCAGAACATGCTCGTGCAGATGCGCCTGCATGACTTCGCCCGTGAGCCCCGACAGAGCACCACGGATGGACGCCAGAAGCTGCAGGACTTCACCGCACGGCGTGCCAGCCTCCAGCGCCCGCTCGACCGCCTGCATCTGGCCCTTCAGGCGCCGGACGCGGGCGAGAAGCTTGTCGCTGTCGCGGATCGTGTGGCTCATGACTGTTCCGATACTATACTCCCCCACCCTATCTCGGTGAGCGGCAAAATCAAGCCGTCGCCGAGGCGACCACGGCACCTCTCCTGCAGACCCTGCTTGCGCGCGGCAGCAAAAACCACCACATAATGCTCCATCGACTAGAGCTTTGGAAAGGCTGCCGCATGTATTCGATCGGCGAGGTTTCGCGGCGCACTGGCGTCAAGGTGCCGACCATCCGCTATTACGAGCAGATGGGGCTGATGACGCCCGGCGAACGGTCCGAGGGCAACCAGCGGCGCTATGGGCGGCCGGACATCGAGCGCCTGGCCTTCATCCGCCATGCGCGGGACCTCGGCTTCGAGATCGACCGCATCCGGCAGTTGCTGGCGCTTGGCAATCATCCCCAGGCACCCTGCGAGGATGCCGACCAGATCGCATTCGCGCATCTGGTTCAGGTGCGCGAGAAGATCGACAAGCTGAAGCGCCTGGAAAGCGAACTGGAACGCATCGTCTCGCACTGCGGCGGCCATACGGTCGAGGATTGCTATGTGATCCGGGCACTCTCCGACCATGGGCTCTGCGAACACGAGCACTGAGGTTCAGGGCCTGGCCCGATCTTGCTTCAGGTTGGCGCTATCCTGGCGCCCGTCATTCCATGCTGCGCGCGCGCTCCGCTAAGACCCTGCGTCGCATGTTCCGGCCGGCGTGAAAAATGCCCAGCACGATGAGGTTCTCGTCGCGAACGATGAAAGCAATGCCCAGGCGCCGGCGAAAACCGATGATCCGCAGCCCAGCGATCGGTGCAGTGCGAACCGTCCCACGTTCGGGAAAGTCCGAAAGCTCTTCGAGGAACAGGCGAATGGCTTGGACGTAGTGCCAGGCGATGTCTGGGTTGGCGCGCTGCGCGATGTAGTCGTACAGGTCATTAAGTTCGCGCGCCGCTTCGTCATGGAAGACGAGCCGGTGTCTCATCCCGCTTTAGTTCTTGTTTTCAAATGCCGAGCTTGTAGATCCGAGAATACGCGGTCCGCCGGACGCAAGGGGTCGCCCCGCTCGACGTCGGCCATTCGCTCGACGATGTCGGTTTCGATCCATGCTTGCAGATCAGCGTCCCCGTCCTCCTGCACAAGCAAGCGGACGGCCGCCTCAATCGCTGCTGCGGTGGACGGATACTCGCCGCTCGCCACACGGCTCTCCAGAACCTGAATGACCTCGGTTGAGAGCTCGACGTTGATGCTTCGGGTCTTGCCCATGACAGCCTCCTGCGGATCACAGTCTAGCATAGCCAGCTCCCCTGAGAAGCCGAAGCCGCAGATCTTGCGCCCGATGCATTGCCCTTGACATCGCTCTGCAACCGGCGCATCCATACCGACATGATGATCGTACGCGCACCCATCTCCGCCACGTATTTTTGGGCCTACCGGTAACGGGCGGCTCGACAGATCACTTTGTCAACAAGCCGCCGTCAGGCGGCTTTGTTGTTTCAAACGGCACCTGACGGCACCACAGAACCAGAGGATGCCGCAATGACCGAAGACAGCGAAATCTCCCTTCTCCGCCCGGATGTCGTGAATATCCGCAGTGC
Source organism: Rhizobium sp. SAFR-030 (assembly GCF_059415005.1). NCBI lineage: Bacteria > Pseudomonadati > Pseudomonadota > Alphaproteobacteria > Hyphomicrobiales > Rhizobiaceae > Rhizobium > Rhizobium sp. SAFR-030. The sequence continues at coordinate 642,037 of NZ_JBPFDO010000001.1, forward strand.
CAGACCGCGGGACCTGCCGCAGCTCAGCGAGATGATCGCAGCGCTTGCCGCCCATCACGGCGACGCCGCCGCAATGACCGCCGAGACACTGGAACGCGACCTGTTCGGGCCGATGCCGTGGATCCAGGCGCTGGTGGCCGACGGCGGCGAGATGCTGATCGGCTACGCCATTCTCGTGCCGCTCTACAGGGCGCAGGAAGGCAAGCGCGGAATGGACCTTCACCACCTCTTCGTGCGCGACGGCCATCGCGGCCATGGCATCGGCCAGCATCTGGTGACGCGTGCCCGCGACAACGCCCGCGCGCAAGGCTGCGACTACCTCTCGGTCAGCGCCGCGACCGGCAATTTCGCCGCCCACCGTTTCTACGAGCAGATGGACTTCGTTCCGCGACCGGTCACCGGCATGCGCTTCCTGCAGGCGATCGGGTGACGCATTCGCCCGTTGAGGGGCTCGCGCGCTCGACCCTGTCTGGATGCCGCCTTGCCCGAAACCTCGTCGGCCCATTCGTTCAGGCTCTTTCCAGCCAGCTCGGCGGCAGACGGCGGCATCAGAGGGTCGGCCAAGCGCCAGGAGTGGACATGGCATGTTGAACTGGCATCGCTTGCCATGTCCGCAACCGCAATTACTCCAAGCTAGCAACTTGCTGAATAACTTCGAACAGTGCGTCCGTGGCAAGGTCCGGTGACAACGAGGTTCGCCAACAAACAACGCCGTCCGGTCGAACGAGAGAGGCTCCATCAGGCCCTGTGCCGAAGGCCTCTGCGAAGCTATTATCATCATCGATGACAATATGTTCTCCAACTTTGATGACTTTCACCGGGAGGGAGACCTTCCGGTTTACTGCCTGCGCCTCTGCTATCCAATTTTCGTTTTCCGTGATCAGCGTAAAGTCCCGGCTAAACAGATCAATGGTCGAGCAGCGTCTGTCTCTGTCGAGCCAGAGATGCGGCGCGCGAGCTCCCGGCTGTCCCTTCCAGTCATCGGGATGCGCTGCCGGAGGGAGATTTTCTGCCGCACCGATGATGATGTTTGAACGGTGGAGCTGACCAAGCTCCATCGCCCTGTCGTCATAAAGCGGTTCCTCTTCAAGAACATGTTCAACATGCCGCGCATAGTCGGGTCGTGCGAAGGTCTGCTGATGTCGAAGCCAGCCTACAGGCTGTCGTTCTGGAGAGTAACTGTCGAGCAATGATCCTTTGGAGGTCCCATTTAGCACAAGCTGGAGTTTCCAGGCCAGATTCCAGACGTCGTCGATACCCGTATTGGCTCCAAAGCCGCCTCGTGTCGGCGGAAGCTGGTGGGCTGCGTCCCCCGCCAGAAAAACACGGCCTTCTTGATAGACATCTGCGATCCGCCCCGCCATCTCCCAGACGCCGGACGTGATGATCTCGAATGGAATGTCAACGCCAAGGGCGCGCCGGATGTCAGGCGCATATTCTTCTGAAGGCTTGGCGTCGCCGCCATAGAACATGAGCACCCAGCGACTGTCGCCGTAGGTCGTGAGAAATGCCTCGAAACCGTCCTGCTGGATTTGGAACTGCCGGAAGCCGCGTTCCAGATACCGATCGGCCGCTGGGCAATGAAAGAGAACGGACCGGATATCCATGATGTGGCCAACACCGTGTCGTTCTATCCCAAGTGCATTGCGGACTTTGCTATCGCCACCGTCAGCTGCGATCATATAAGCGGCAGAAAGTGAATACTCTCGCGCCGTCTCAAGGTCGCGCACCATGACGGTGACGCCGTCATCAGTTTGTTCAAACGACATCAACTCGACCCCCAGATGAAGTTCCGCACCGAGCTCGAGAGCACGGTTGCGAAGGATCGGTTCGAGCTTGTCCTGTGCAATCCCCGCCATGCCCGCGGGCGACAGGGTCCGTTCTGGATCAGGCGAAACCGGCATGGTGGTTGGGGTCCACAGGGTTTCGTGATGGACCTTCCCTGCGAGGCTTTGAACGGTCGCGCGGCGTAACCTGAAGTTCGGGTCGGCCATCGGAATCTGGTCGGCAATCGCGATGGCGCGGTAGTGTTCAAGCGTGTGTTGGGTAAACCCGGTTGCACGCGGATGCAGGGCGCTGGCCCGATGTCTTTCAACGACGATTGTCTTGATGCCTCGCCAGGCGAGGAAGGCGGCAGCAGAGAGACCGACGAGACTTCCGCCGATAATGAGAACCTGGGTGTCGTGCTGCATGGTGTTGCCCTTGTCGTGCGGCTTGAGCCCGCATTGAAAAGGACGGCTGCGAATCTTCGAAGGGGTGTCAATCGGACAGCACCAACGGAGCGGACGCAGCGCGTCCGGGTTCCGTCGTGGTTCGCGGCCCAAGGGCTGAAATCTGGCCACAAGCAAAAGCGAGTGGATGACCGGGGCTCACCATGCCGGTCCACCTTTTTCGACGAGGTCTTGGTAGCCAGTAGCCGCTGCTACGTCAAGGGAGCGCCATCTCCTTGCTAAAAACCGCTTCGACCGATAGCGGTCATCCCGTCCCAAGACAAACGGTGACAAACATCGACGTTTGACGACGAAACGGTCACCGCCCCTCACCCGCCCAGCACCCGGCAGACCCTGCCCGCCCCACCGGATGTTTCGCCACTGATGGCGCGGCGGATGTCGCGGCTGTTGAGATGAAGGTTGCGGCCGGGCTCGATCGCCTGGCGCGCGATCTTCAGGCGGGCCGCGGACAGGAAAGCGGCATCGTGCGCGGCGAAGAAACCGAGGCAGGTATCGCGGGCAGGCTCGCTGCCCACGAGAGTACGAAACGCCAGCCGATGGACGACGCAGACACCGCCATGCTCGGGCAAGCAGAACTGCAGCGCGTCGAGATCGTCCCGCCACGCTGCAGGGGTCATCGTCAGCGGGCCGTCTCGAAGCGCTTCAGGAAGGCACCGCTGAGAGCGCCGAGCAAGGCCCAGAAGATGAAGCTGGTGACCGTCGCCGCGATGATGAACCGCCGCTCAAGGCCGAGCGGCGCCAGTGCGTGCTCACCCTCCGGCGGCAGCGGTGCGCCGATGACGTGCGGTGCGGCGATCAGTGCCACGGCCAGCAAAGCCGCCCAGGGCTCGCGACGGAAGGCGATGAGGCCGATGCCGACGGCGGTGGCGAGTGCCGTCGAGATCCACCAGATCTGGCGCGCCGCAAGCTCGCCGGCCGGCGAGCCTGGCAATTCCGGCGGAAGCCCGATCATCGGCGCCAGCATGACGGAGGCGAAGCCGGCAAGCCCGAACAACAGGCCGGAGCGCCAGCCGATCGCCGAGCCGAATCCGAGCTGGCCGGCAACCGACAGCACCGCCGTCAATACCAGGGCATAACCGATGCCGGTGAGGACGTTGGCGGCCAGCGTAAAGGCGGTGCGCTCGAAACCGTCGGCAGGTGCCCAGCCGTCACCGTGATCATGCCCGGCAGCGCCGGCATCGTGATCGTGGGCGGGCGCCACAGCCGCATGATCGTGCGGCGCAGTGCCGGCGGCGTGGTCATGAGCTTCAGGTTGGGACGCTGCGGGTGCTGCGTTCTCGTAGGTCTCGGCCGCCAGGATGAGCGGCGTCGTGCCGACCATCTGCATCAGCGAAACGGCAATGCCCGTTACGATCCCCACCACGACGGCGGAGAAGACAATCGATCTGAACATGATGAGACCCTGACCCCTAGTGGCAGGGGAAGGCGTTGGCGTGGCGCGTGTCATGCGCTGCATTGTGCACGGCTTCCGCATGGGAGAACCCGACAAAGCCGACGATGAACAGGCCAAGCGCTGCGGCAAAGACTGCCTGCAGAAGTGAGGTGGATTTCGCCGCGGTACCGGCGACAGACGTTTGGATCGACATGCAAAACCCCTCGTTGCATATGTGTTGACGACATATGTGCTGGCAGGTCTCCTGGCTCGCGGGTCGCTGTGCAAGAACCAGCCTTCCCGGTTTCCCAGTGGCCAGAACGGTCCAAGCACTCGCCGCTCACAGTTGCGGGGGCAGCCACGAATGAGGTCAATCGACCCTATCGTGTTCCCTTTTCATCCGTCCGGGTTTTCCCGAGCGGAACCAACACAAGCTTCACTTGTGCGCTTGAGGTGAAATGCTGTCAAGAGTGCGCGCATTGGCCGATATCGGCCTCAGAGGGAGGGCACGGCCTTCAGGTAGGCGGCGATCGCCTCAAGGTCCGATTTCGTCAGATGCGCAAGGTTTCGCTGCACCTCCACCATCGAACCGCCGACGCTGTCGAAGTCCGGCGTGAAGCCCGTCTCCAGGTAGTTGACGATGTCAGCCTCGCTCCAGCTGCCGATCGATTGCGACCCGGGGGTGATGTCGGGAATACGCCCCTCGCCTTCCGGGTTCGGCCCGCCGGCCAGCCACTGGCCGCTCTCAAAGCCGCCCAGCGCGTTGCGCGGCGTATGGCATTCGCCGCAATGGCCGGGGCCTTCGACGAGATACTGGCCGCGCTTGACCGCATCGCTCGCATCCGCCGGCAGCGCAATGCGCGGCTGATCGTCGAGGTAGAGAAGCTTCCAGCCGCCGACGGCCATGCGCATGTTGAAGGGAAAGCTGAGCGCGTGCGGCGGCGCGACGTTGGGGCTTGCCGGCAGCGTCTTCAGGTAGCCGAACAGGTCGTTGATATCGCCGGCGGTCATCCGGCTGTAGGAGCCGTAGGGAAAGGACGGGTAGAGATGCTCGCCGTTCGCGCCGACGCCGCGGGTCATGGCGTTGCCGAATTGTGCGAGCGTCCAGCCGCCGATGCCGGCCTCCGGGTCGGACGAGATGTTGGGAACGTTGAACGTGCCGAAGGCCGTCGGCAGGGCACGTCCGCCCGACAGAAGCTTGGCGGCATCGCCCTCGGCACCCTTCGCCGCATGGCAGCTGGCGCATCCGCCGGCCCAGAACAGGGTTTCCCCATGCGCCAGGTCCGGCGTTCCGAGATCGGCCCAGTATCCGGCGGGATGCGGATCAGGCAGGGTCACCGCATAGGCAACCGCGGCACCGGCTGCGACAACCGCAACGCCGGCCACGCATAGTTTGACCCAGATCGAGGCCATCTTCGCTCTTCACCTTCGACTGCCGCAATCGGCCGGATGGTTCTGGAGCCGCATCGACCGAACCGGCCGGCGGCGCCGATGTCGCAAATAGCTCAGCGCTTCAGGCGGTAGGTCTGGTGGCAGGTGCCGCAATCGCCGCCGAGCGTCTGCACCGCCTGGCCGACGGCTGCCGGATCAGCCGGCATCGAGGCGAGAACCGTATCGGCATCGGTCGACAGCTTCATCGCCTTCGACTTGAAGTCGTCCATGTTGGACCAGATCGCGGGTGCCGCCTCGGACTCGAAACCCGTTTCCGAGCCTGCCGGGAAGTGGTTGGGGAAATCCTTGGCCGACGTGCTGATCGTCGTCAGGGCTGTCTTCACGGTCGCCGCGTCGTAGGGTTTCTGGCCCTTGGCGATGGCAGACAACGCGCCCATCGATCCACCGACCTTCTTCATCAGTTCCTGGCGAACGACCTGCGGCTCATCGGCGGCAAACACGACGCCGGCGCCAAGACAGAGGGTGAGACCGGCAGCGGCCATGAAATTCAACTTCATCGACAAATCCCCTTCAAACGGCGCCGGCTTCTGCCGATGCGCAGCAACATCATCATGCTTACACGCTAGTGCGCTGATTAAAATGACGTATCTGGATGCACACAGAGATGTGAAGACGGTGGCGATCAGCGCTTGGGCATGCGCCGCGGTGCATTTGTCGAACAGCCTGCCGCCTCAGCGCATCAGGCCCTCCCAGAGCGTCACGAGCGACACGGCCATCAGCAGCATGCCGGCGATGCGGCCGATCCAGATGGTGGCGCTCGCATTGCCGACCAGAAGCCGGCGGGCGCTGCCGGCGGCGACGGCCATCCCGCCATAGACGCCGAGCTGGGTTGCCGCCGTCATGGCACCCATGACCACCGCCTGCGGCGCAAGCGGACCGAACTCCGGGCGCAGGAACTGCGGATAAATCGCCAGCATGAACAGGTAGGCCTTGGGGTTCATCAGGCAGGTGACGAAGCCGCGGCGCAACGCCTCCCAGCTGGAGCGCGTCTCCGCCTCGCCCAGGTGATCGACGGTGATGGAGCTGCGCATCAAAGTGACGCCGATCCAGGCCATGTAGAGGGCGCCGCCCACCAGCAGCGGCCGGAACAGGACGGGCATGATGCTTGCGAGAAGGCCGACGCCGAGGGCCCCATAGAGCGAATGGACGAGCCCTCCGGCGATGATGCCGGCGGTTGCGGCAAGCCCCGCGCGTCTGCCGCGGGTCAGCGCGTTGGCGAGCACGAAGATCATGTCCATGCCCGGCACGACGATGATGCCGAACAGAAGGGTGAAGAAAAGCCAGAGGTTGTCGCTATAGGTCATGTCAGTTGCAGGCCTCCGTTGAAGGCGGCAAATTGCCGGGCCACCTTGTTTTCGCGTGGGATCGGCGGCTCTATAGGCGAGGCCTCCTGACAGCGTTCTGTCAGGAGGCACGTGCGGGAGGTGGGAAATCCGATGCGCAAGGCGTCGCGCCTGTTCGAGATCATCCAGATCCTGCGGCTTGCCCGCAGGCCGGTGACGGCCGCCACGATCGCGGCGCAGCTGGAAGTGACGGCGCGCTCCATCTACCGCGACATCGCAGCGCTGCAGGCAATGCGGGTGCCGATCGAAGGTGGGCGCGGCATCGGCTATATCCTGCGGCCCGGCTTCACGCTGCCGCCGCTGATGCTGTCGATCGAGGAAAGCGAAGCGATCGTGCTGGCGCTGGCGCTTATGGAGCGGACCGGCGACACGGAGCTCAAGCAGGCGGCCAAGCAGGTGACCCGCAAGATCGCCGCAGCCGTGCCTGCGCCGCTTGCCGAAAGTTTTTCGCGCAATGCGCTGCATGCCTGGGGTGCGGTGGCGCCGGCGCCGGATGCCGCCGATCTTTCCACCGTGCGGCGGGCGATCCGCGACGAGCAGAAACTGCTGCTCGACTACCGCGACGAACTGGGACGGGCGACGCAGCGGCAGATCCGGCCGATCGCGCTCATCTATTATTCGCAGACCGCCAACATCGTCGGCTGGTGCGAACTGCGCCAGGCGATCCGCAATTTCCGCGTCGACCGCGTGGCGCGCTGCGAACCGGTGCCGGACTTCTTCTGCCACCAGGGCGAGGAACTGCGGCGGCTCTGGGTGGACGGCTGGACCGCGAAGCCGGATGCGGCCAAGGCTCCGGCCTGAAAGTTGCCGGAGGCTTGCGGGCCGCGGGTGATGCCTGCGAAAGGCGAGCGACCGCTAGCGGGTCACCTGTATGTCCGGGAGCCTGAAAATCATATGGCGGAGATCGACTCCGAAGTGCTGGTCATAGGCGGACCACACACCTGTCACCGTAAGCGTCCAGAGGATACTGAACATCGAACCCACCAGAAAATATTCGGCAAATTCCCGCTGGTCCATCTTCTGGAACCGGGCAACCGTCTTCAGCGCGATGACTGCAGCCAGTATCTCCCAGCTGTGGAGCAAGATGCCTGCTGCAAGGATCAGTCTTTCCAGGATGCCGATCACCCTGCCGGCCCTGTAATCGGGCGCTGGCAGCTGCGCGGTTGCGGCTGTCAGGCCGGTGATCTTGAAGATCAATCGGCAGATGACATTGCCGACATAGGTCAACAGCAACAGCGCGACCGCCGTATAAATCACACCATGGAGCATTCCTCGGTCCTCTCCGTGGTGAACAGTTCATCCAGCGTCGACAGAGCCTCGTTGATGGCGTTCCACTGCGTCATGTAGAGCGCGAAATTCCCGGACGTGCGAACCTTGTAGATGTTGTGCACGGAAACGTTGCGTAGTCTGGCGACCTCTCGAGGTGTCGAGCCATCGAGCAGCGCCCGGATGTCGCTTCGCTGCGTGTCCGTCCAGCTCTGCTCGATCACCGTGAGCGTCGCCCCGCTCGCCTCCAGCATGATCTCCAGCAGAGGATGGCCAATGACATCGAAACGATAGCGATTGCTCGCCCGTTTGTCATTCAACTTGGCGCGCGTACTCGCAAAGCCCGGCCCCATCATGTTCCAGGCCTTTTCTGTATTCAACGGCGTCTCAAGGTGAACGGCACCAATCGCAAAGCGGCAGTCGATCGAATGCGCCATTAAGTCGTGACGGATCTCGCGTGCCAGATGGGCAGCCGATACGAGCGATCTGGCAAGACCCTGAAACTCGTCGCCCAGAGTGATCGTCAAAGGCGACGCAAGCATTGCGGCGTTGACCTCGTTGTGATGGTTCACGACTTCATTGAATCGCGCGTGTAGCTCCGCCGTCGAAGCGACATGCTCGCTTCCCACGATATCACCCATCAAAACTGCGGAGTAAGTTGCCATTTCACCCAAACCGGGTTCATATGAAAATCTAACCGAATACGGGAACAGTATGCACATTCACCCGATAACGGGTCAACACAGATTTGGCGCGCGGTTGCTGCCGCTCACGAAAAAGCCCGGCACCTTGCGATGCCGGGCTCTTGGAACGGGAGATCGAGCCGCTTACTTGGCGGCGGCTTCGTACATTTCCAGCACGTAGTCCCAGTTGATCAGGTTGTCGACGAAGGCTTCCAGATACTTCGGGCGGGCGTTGCGGTAGTCGATGTAGTAGGAATGCTCCCAGACGTCGACGCCGAGGATCGGCGCGCCGCCGTGAACCAGCGGGTTCTCGCCGTTCGGGGTCTTGGAGATGACGAGCTTGCCGTCCTTCACCGAGAGCCAGGCCCAGCCGGAGCCGAACTGCGTGGTGCCGGCGGCGACGAAGTCGGCCTTGAACTTGTCATAGCCGCCGAGATCGCTGTCGATCGCCGCCTGCAGCTTGCCAGGCAGCGACTTGCCGCCGCCGTCCTTCTTCATCCACTTCCAGAAATGGATGTGGTTGTAATGCTGGGCGGCATTGTTGAAGAGGCCGGCATTCGTGCCGAACGACTTCTTGACGACTTCCTCGACCGAGAGGTCGGCCATACCGGCTTCCGCAGCCAGCTTGTTGCCGTTGTCGACGTAGGCCTTGTGGTGCTTGTCGTGGTGGAATTCGAGCGTTTCCGCCGACATGTACGGGGTTAGCGAATCGTAGGCATAGGGAAGTTCGGGAAGTTCGAAAGCCATGATCTTTACTCCTTTTCGGCAGAACACCTTGAATGGATGTTGAGCGGGAACATAGGTGGATGAGAGGCGGGAGGCAACGGCTGCCAGGGCATTATTCAGCCTCTCCGGACGCTGATTGGACAACCGAAACCGCCGGTCATAGGAGGCCTCGATTGCAGAGCCGGTGGCCCGGCCGCATCATTGTTCCATGAGTGGAGATAGACGCTTGCGCGGCACTTTCAATGCCTTGCGGATCATCCTTCTGACGATCTGCCCGCCCGTCATGCCCATGCCTTGTTTGAGCCCTCTCCTCCCTGGCGCAACACATTCGGAGGCGGCATGACGAAGACCAGCATAGTGTTCAGGACGCGTAGCAGGGCGGGAACGAGGATCTGCGCAGCGGTCCTTATGGCCGGGCTGACCTTGGGCTCGGGAGCCGGCCTCGCCAGCGCCTCTTCCGACAGCGCCTGGGCGGACTTCGCCAAAGAGGTGGAGGCCTCGTGCCTGAAGGCGGCGGCAGCACAGATCGACAAGCCGAAGGCGGTGGTCGATCCCTATGGCAGCGAGAGCTACGGCATGGCACTGGTAAGCGGTCCGGCGAAAGGCGCCAAGGTCAAGGCGGGCACCGCCGACATCACCCTCATCTGCGTCTTCGACAAGAAGACCCGGCGCGCCGAAGTCGGATCGGAGCTTTCGCCCCGGCAGGTGACGGTGAAGCCGAAAGCCTGAGGCGGCAATTCATCAGCGATCCTCGGCAGGATGGACTGTCGCGTCGCCCGACGGCGCCTAGACAAGCCTCCTCGAATATACGTAATCGCTACAGGAACTCTCTCCCATACCGCCAGTTCGTCGGCCGGGCGGACTATCAGGAGAGAGAGAATGCACAGACGCAATCTTCTGGCCGGCATTGCCTTTGCCGGCGTTCTGCCCGTTGTCGGCAGCGCCATGGCCCAGAGCGGCAGGACCATGGAACGCGGCAAGATGCAGGCGCTGATGGGCGGCGATTTCGCCACCATGTCCAGCGAGCTTGCCTTGAAGCGGGGTTCGTCGGCCGCCGTTCGGACCTTTGCCAAGCTGGAGATCAGCGAGCAGGCCGCCGTTGCCGAAGCCTTCGGTGCACGGCCGGGCTCGGCTGGCGTCAGCGCCCGGCATCAGGCGATGCTGGAACGACTGCAGGCAGCCCGCGGCCGCGATTTCGACCGGATGTACATCGACGGCCAGATCGCCGGCCACAAGGAGCTGCTGACGATCCACCGGCGCTACGCGCGCAGCGGCAGCGATCCGATGGCGCGCGGCGCCTCGACGGTCGCGGTGCCGGCGATCGAGACCCACCTTGCCATGCTGATGACGATGCAGAAGTCGGTCGGCTAATAGCTCAGCCATACTGAGGCCGATGCGGCAGGAGCGGCGAAACGCCCCTGCCGCAGGCGCATCAGGCGGCGATCCTGGTCGCCGAGCGGGCCCAGTCCATGTAGAGTTCGAGTGCCTTGCGGGCGACCGGCCCCTCCTGGAATTCCTGGTCGTCCAGCCGGTTGATCGGCACGATCTTCGAGAAGTTGCCGGAGGTGAAGATCTCATCGGCATTCTTGAAGTCCTGGACGGTCAGCGTGCATTCGCGCACCTCAAGCCCCGACTGGCGCAGCAGGCCGATGATCCGGGCGCGGGTGATGCCGGCGAGGAAGGTGCCGTTGGCAACCGGCGTCATGACGACACCGTCCTTGACCATGAAGATGTTCGAGGACGCGGTTTCGGCGACATTGCCGTTCATGTCGCGGGCAAGCGCATTGTCGAAGCCGCGGTTGCGGGCCTCGATGATCATGCGGCCGCTGTTCGGATAGAGGCTGCCGGTCTTGGCGTCGGTCATCGCCACTTCCGGGTTCGGCCGGCGGAACGGCGACACGGTGAGCGAGCTCGGCTTGGCGGTGTGCATCGGCGCCTCGAACAGGCAGAGCGCGAAACGGGTCGAATCCGGATCCGGCGCCACCACCGAATTCGCCATGCCGTGCTCCGACCAGTACATCGGCTTGATGTAGATGGCGGTCTTGCCGTCGAACTTCGTTACGCCCTCGAGCGCCAGCGCCTCGATGTCGGTGGCGGCCATCACCGGCTTCATGCCCATGTTGATCGCCGAGCGGTTGACGCGCTGGCAGTGCATGTCGAGATCCGGCGACATGCCGTCGAACCAGCGGGCGCCGTCGAAGACCGTCGAGCCGAGCCACATGGCATGCGAGGTGGGACCGATGAGCGGCGGGTTGCCCGTCACCCACTCCCCGTCGACGAAGGTCCAGGTGGTGGTGCGGGGGGCGGTATTGACGGCCATGATCGTCTCCTCGAATGCGTCGTCTGGGACATAGAAAGTCGGGCGAGTGAAGGCGCGACGTCCAGCAAGGTCAAGGTTTTTCTGGCCGTTCCGCCACCTTCGAAAGAAAATTGCTCCGCCGACCGGCGGTCGGGAAATGCGGGCGTCCGTTCCACAACGCGCGGCGATCGGTGCATCAGGATCGCTGATGGATGACGCCGCGCAAGGCGCTGCGAAGGGCAATGCCTATGGCTGCTGCGTCGGCACCGGCAGCAGCGGCGCCTCCTGCGGCGAGACCCCCGTCGGGCCCGGAGGAACGATGAAGCCGCGCTCGAACAGCGGGATGCACAACACGATGGCGATCAGCACCGCCAGCAATAGAAACCAGGTAATCCGCATCGTTCCTCGTACTTTCTGATCAACTCCTCATAAAGCGAGTATGCGGCACAAATTCGGTAACCCCTGAATTTCACCGGGAACAAACCGGCGGTCGCCTGCGTCTTTGCCCCGAAACCTAACCATGGGGCGAGCAATGACATCCATCCTGGTGGAAGGCGAAACCTGCTGGCGCAAGTCCCGGGCGGACCGCTTCTCGGTGATCGTCGATGCCGGAGCCTTCTTCCGGCTGGCGAAGTCGGCGATGCTGAAGGCGAAGCGATCGATCATCCTGATCGGCTGGGACTTCGATACCCGCATCGAGCTGACACCCGACAGCAAGGATGACGAGCATCCCGACAAGCTCGGCCGTTTCTTCGAGCATCTGGCGCGGCGCAACCGGGAGCTGGACATCCGCATCCTCAAGTGGGATTTCGGGCTGATCAGCTCGATCACCCGCGGCGAGACGCCGGTCCACATGCTGCGCTGGATGTTTTCAAAGCAGATCCACCTGAAGCTCGACCGTGCCCATCCGCCGATGGCGGCGCATCACATGAAGCTGCTGATCATCGACGACAACGTCGCCTTCTGCGGCGGCATCGACATGACCGTCGGCCGCTGGGATACCCGCGACCACCTCGAAGACGACCCGAACCGCCGCTCGCCGTTCGGCGGCCAGGAGCCGCCATGGCACGACGCGACGACGTGCCTGTCCGGGCCGGCGGCCGCAGCGCTTGCCGAGCTGGCGCGCGACCGCTGGGAGATGGCGACCGGCGAGCGCCTGCCCCCGGCAGCGGTGGAGGGCGATCCCTGGCCGGATGACCTCGAAGCCGAGTTCTCGGATGTGGAGATCGGCGTTTCCCGCACCTCGCCGAAGTACAAGGATCGCGAGGAGGTGGTGGAGATCGAGACGGCGACGCTGGCGATCATCGCCTCGGTGAAGAAGAGCCTCTACATCGAGAGCCAGTATTTTGCCTCGCGGCGGATCGCCGAGGCAATGGCCAACAGGCTCGAGGAGCCGGACGGACCGGAAATCGTCATCGTCAACCCGAAGAGCGCCAGCGGTTGGCTTGAGGAAAAGACGATGGATACCGCCCGTTCGAGACTGCGCGACCTCGTCGAGAAGGCCGACCGGCACAAGCGCTTCAGGCTGCTCTATCCGGTGAACGACCGTGGCACGGCGATCTACGTGCATGCCAAGATCATGATAGCCGACGACCGCATCCTGAAGCTCGGCTCGGCCAATCTCAACAACCGGTCGATGGGCTACGACACCGAATGCGACGTGCTGCTGCAGGCCGGCGAGGACGAGCAGGTGTTGCGCGAAACGATCCTGCGCCAGCGCAACGATCTGCTGGCCGAGCATCTCGGCCGGCCGCTGGAGGCGGTGGAGGAGGCGCTCGCGCGCAACGACGGCTCGATGACGAAAACCATCGATACGCTGAACCAGCCGGACCAGCATCGCGGCCTGAAGCCTGTCGAGCACCGGCCGCTCGGCATCGACGACGAATGGGTGGCGGAATCCGATCTGGTCGACCCGGAGCGGCCGTCAGGTGTGCGGTACCGGACGTCGCAGTTTCTGCGCAACAAGTTCGGCCGGCGGATGTTTGCCAGGCACGCCTGACCCAAGGCGAAACCAGATGCAGCTTCCGCGACGGCGGGAGCCTCAACCGCGGATCTCCTGATGACGGCCAATCCATCGCAGACGACGAAGAGAGGCACGAACGCCGGCCAGACCGGCGAAATGGAGGGCCTGAAGGATGTGCTCTCGTCGATCCGCGCGCTTGCCGGCCGCCAGGACGAGGTGAGCGTCCACGATATTCGCGAGCAGATCGGCGAACGCTCCTTCGGGCCGTTCCTGCTGGTGCCGGCGGTCATCGAGATCAGCCCGATCGGCGGCGTCCCCGGCCTGCCAACCGTGCTTGCGATCATCATCGGCCTGTTCTGCCTGCAGATCCTGATCGGCCAGAAACATCTGTGGCTGCCGCAGTTCGTCGAGAAGCGTCGCATCCGGTCCGACAAGCTCGACAAGGGCATGGCCAAGCTCGAGCCGGTGGCGCGCTGGACCGACCGGCTGCTGAAGCCGCGACTGAAGTGGCTGACGAAGCCGCCCTGGCTGCAGGGGATCGCGGGCCTCTGCATTCTCCTTTGCTGCACGGTGCCGCCGCTGGAACTGATCCCGTTTGCCAGCACAGCACCTATGGGGGCGATCGCGCTCTTCGGCCTGTCGCTGATCGCCCGTGACGGCGTCGTCGCGACGCTTGCCGGCATCGTATCGCTGAGCGCCATCTATCTAGTCTACCTGGTGGCGACCGGCGTGACATGACGCGCTGCCGGCTCAACCGATAGACCGCCCGAAGGGGCGGTGCCGTTCTGCCGCCCCTCAGGCGCGCACGTCGGCGCCGCCGAAGACGATCTGGTTGCGGATCGCCGGCTGGAACAGGCCGTAGAGGAAACTGCCGTGGCCCCCGCTCACCGTGTCCAGGGCCTGCAGGTGCTCCGGCGACAGTTGAAGATCGAGCGCGCCGACATTGTCATCCACCTGCTCGGTGCGGCTGACGCCCATCAGCGTCGAGGTCACGCCCGGACGGCCAAGCACCCAGGCAAGCGCAATCCGCGCCGGGGTTTCTCCCGCTTCGCGCGCCACCCGCTTTACCTCGTCGACGATCCGCCAGTTGCGGGCGGTAAACAGGGTGTCGCCGAAGGGATTGGCACCGTCGAGGCGCTTGTCGTCCTGCGGGCGCGGTTCGCTGCCTTCGCCGCCGACATTCGGAACACCGCCTTCGCGCGGCGGGGCAGCCTCCACCACGTCATGCTCGTACTTGCCGGTCAGAAGGCCGTATGCCAGCGGGCTCCACGGCACCAGGCCGAGGCCGAAGGCCTCAGCCAGCGGAACATGCTCGGCTTCCACCCCGCGTTCGACGAGCGAATAGAAATACTGCAGCCCGATGGGTGCCGGATCCCCCTGCAGCCGGGCCAGTGTCGCGAGCTCGGCTGCATACCAGGCCGGGGTGTTGGAGATGCCCCAGTAGCGGATCTTTCCGGATCGAACGAGGCCGGACATGGTGTGCAACAGCTCGACCGCCGGCGTCACGCCGTCCCAGATGTGCATCCAGTAAAGGTCGATGAAATCGGTGCGCAACCGCTTGAACGAGCCTTCCACGGCGGCGTGAACATGACGGGCGCCATTGCCGCCCTGATGGAAGCCGCGGCCGGTGGAGAAGCCGGACTTGGTGGCGACGACCAGCTGATCGCGCAGCTTGCGCTCGTGGATGAAGGTGCCGACAAGTTCTTCCGAGAGGCCACCCGAATAAACATCCGCCGTATCGACGAAATTGCCGCCAAGCTCCACATAACGGTCGAACACTGCCTGGCTGCCGGCATCGCCGGTGCCCCAGCGCGGCGTGCCGAAGGTCATCGTGCCAAGCGCCAGCGGACTGACGAGAAGGCCGGAGCGGCCGAGCGGGCGATAGGTCTGCAGGTTCATGACTGTCCCTTTCAACAGGTGCGGTTCACCCTATATGGATCAGACCTCTTGTGCCGATTAGGCAGGAATAACCGCACGGGTCCCTGAAGGATTTTCATCAATGGATCGCGATCTCTGGTCCGGACTTGCGGTCTTTGCGCAGATCGTCGAGGCCGGCAGCTTTACCAAGGCGGCCGCACGGATGGGGCAGTCCGCCTCGGCGCTCAGCCACGCGATGCGGTCCCTGGAGACAAGGCTCGGCGTGCGCCTTCTTGATCGCACGACGCGATCGCTTGCGCCAACGACGGCCGGTGAAAGCCTGCTGCAGCGCCTGCGGCCCGCCATGCTCTCGGTGGACGAGGCGCTCGGCACGCTCGATCAGGCGCGTGACAAGCCGGCCGGTCGCATCCGCATCAATGCCCATCGTCCCGCGGCGGTGCATGTCGTCCTGCCGAAGCTCGCGCCGTTCGCGCTCAGCTATCCCGATGTGGCGGTGGAACTGGTCGTCAATGACGGGCTCGTCGACATCACGGCCGAGCGGTTCGACTGCGGCGTGCGGCACGAGGGCGAACTGCAGCGCGACATGATTTCCGTGAGGATCAGCGATCCGGTGCCGCTGGTGTTCGTCGCGACACGGCGTTACCTCGACGACCACGGAACGCCGCAGACGCCGGACGACCTGGGACGGCACCGCTGCCTGTGCTACCGCTACACCTCCTCGGGCACGATTCATGTCTGGGAGTTCGAACGGGGCGGCCGGTCCCTCGAGCGGGCCATTCCCGGAACGTTCGTCACCAACGACGTCGACCTCATGCGGGATGCCACGGTCGCGGGTCTGGGGATCGCCTGCCTGCCGCTCCCGCATGCGCAGCGGCATCTCGCTGCAGGCGAGCTCGTCGAGATCCTGTCCGGTTGGGCGCCGACGCTGCCGCCCAACCACCTCTACTATCCGAGCCGCAGGCTGCCGAGCGCCGCATTCCGGGCCTTCGTGCAGGCGATGCGCGACTGACGATGAGATGCCCGCGCACGCAAAACAGCCGGCCCTGGCGCCATCGCTATCTGTTCCCCTGACCGCGACCAGGCGTCGGCCGAGCAGCGCATGCAACAAGACGCGCCTTCAACAGCGCAGCATCCGTTTGATGGATGAGATATCATCCTGAGAAGAGAACCGCCGGTCCCGTTTCCTGTCGGTGCGGTTTGCTCGGACATCGAGGATTTCTCGCCGAATGGATCAGGTCGGAGAGCGCTTGAAACTCGCGCTGCGCATTCGGGGCATCCGCAAGCAGATGGCCTTCGCCTCTGAGATCGGCGTCAGCGAAAGCGTCGTCAGTCGCTGGAAGCGAGGTGGCGGGCTGTCGCTGGGAAACGCGATGCGCATCTGCGAGACATTGGATATCTCGATGGACTGGCTGCTGCTCGGCCGCGGCACCATGGACCTGCATCGCAGCCCCAGATCCCCAGATGCCGGCGCGCGGCAGAGACTCCACGCGGCAACGGCCGATCTGCCGGAAACCATCATCGAGGCGATGCAGCAGCTGGCCGAAGCGATCCGGTCGGCTGCCCGACCGGATCGCGGCTGATCGAACGAACGCCCGTGCTAGATGCTGGTGAACCACAAGGTATCGTCCGGCATGATGGCGTTGAGAAGCATGCCTGCACTCCTCTGATGGCCGCCGACGGTGTACTGGACGAGATACTTCTCCTCCTCGTAGACGGGGAATATCTGGATAGGGTCATAGGCCATCAGCTGCACCAGCGCTCCATCCTGCGTCAGATAGCCATGCGCCGCCGTGGCGAAGATCTGGCTCTTGCTCCAGTTCTTCACCTCGATATTGCTGATCGCCATGAACCGGTCGTCGGGCTGGGTGCCGGGGTGCCCGGCACCGCCGCTGCCACCCGCTGAGCCGATCTGCCGCAGCGCGCCGCTGCCCGGTGCTTTAGGAAACAGCAGCTGGGCGATCTTCATGGCGTCGACCCGGACGGAGTAGCTGTGCTTGTCCTTGATCGTGATCCACAGCACCTGCTCGAACGAGACGTCGACCTCGATTTCCATGGACATCGGGAACGCCACCATGAAGCGGCCGGTGAGTTCGTCCTGGATGGCAAACAGGATGGTGTAGGAATAGACCGTGTTGTGCTGGTCCTTCTTCTTCCAGAAGATCCAGGCATCGCCTTCCTGCGATTTCAGGTTGGTGAAGGCATCGGTGATGGCGGCGGTGATCTGGCCGATGGATTCCTGGCCGAGCGCGACACCGAGCGCCGTCTTGAGGACCTGCAGCAACTTGTCGATCATGCCCGAGACGACGGCATCCTGCTGGCTGACCGTCGACTGGTAGGTGTTCAGGGTCGCCAGCTTGTAGGGGCTGTCGGCCGGCGGCAGCGCGGCGTTGAATTCGAGGATCAGCTTGCGTGCCTGGACGGAGTCAAAGCGGCCCGAGGTGACATCGATGGCATTGGTCATCAGCGTCGCGATCGCCATTGCCTGGCTGGCATAGGCGGGATCCTCGATGGCGAGGATCTCCTCGAACTTTTCCTGCTGCGTTCCCCTCGCCTTGAGGATGATGATCGGTTGGCGGCGGCCCGGCAGGCTGAGCACCGCGCGCGGCGACACGAGGCGGTCGGTTTGCGGAACAGTGATGTCATTCATGATGGTAACTCCCAGTCGGGCGACGAGCCGATCTCGACGCCCCCTGACGCTACCCTGAATTGTATCTTTTGCATGCGTTCGCGCTGGCGCGGTACGCGCGACAATTGCGCGGCACGACAGCAGATCCGCTTGACCTGGTGGTGAAAGCGAGGATCGGGCGCCGGCTTGACGCCCGCTCGTCACCCGACCCGGCCGCGCTCTGCGAGAAACTCGAGCAGTGCCCGAACCCGCGACGGCAGCGGTCCGCCCTGCCCGACATGCACCGCATAGAACTCCTCGCGGTCGCCGGCACTGTAGGCCTCGAGGATCGGCACCAGCCGCCCGGCGGCAATATCGTCGGCGACGGTGAAGGCGGACATGCGGACGATCCCGACGCCAGCGAGCGCCAGTTGCCGCATGCCCTCCCCGTCATTCACCTGCACCGCGCCGCCCGGCGTGACGGAGAAGATCTGGCCGTCGACGAGAAACGGCCAGTCGCGGACCCGGCGCGTGTAGGAGAACCGCAGCAGCGTGTGACCGCCAAGTTCCGCCGGATGCCGGGGCACGCCCGTTCGTTCGAGATAGGCGGGAGAAGCGACGATGACGATCGGCGTCTCGCCGAGCTTTCGGGCAACGAGGCTGGAGCTTTTCAGCGGACCGGTGCGGATCGCCACGTCCGTGTGGTCGGCCAGCAGGTCGATCACCGTATCGGTCTGGGCGATGTCGAGCGTCACGCCGGGATAGAGCGCCAGGAACTCCGGCAGCAGCGGGTTGAGCACATGCGTGCAGTAGACCGAACTGCTGTTCAGCCTTATGCGGCCGACCGCTTCCACGGCAGCGCCGGCGGCCCGCTCGGCGTCCTCGATGCTGGCAAGGATGGCGGCCGACCGGTCGAAGAAGTCGCGGCCTTCGGGGGTCAGCTGAAAGCTGCGGGTGGAGCGCTGCACGAGCCGGGCGCCCAGCCGCCTTTCCAGCCGGCTGACCAGCTTGCTGATCGCCGACGGGCTCATGCCCAGATTGCGAGCGGCCGCCGAAAATCCGCCGCCTTCCACGACCGCGACGAAGACCTGCATCTCGCCGGATCGGTTGACCTCTGGACGCAGCATTGATGACCTCTCGTCACAAGTGATGTTCTTGCGGTCAATCTAGTTCACAGCGGCTGCGACGTCTATCTCCTCGGGCAACACACGCTTCTCAGGGAAGATCTCGATGCCTCTCGCACTCTTTGCACTCACGATCGCGGCCTACGCGATCGGCACCACCGAATTCGTCATCGTCGGCCTCCTGCCGACGGTCGCAAACGACCTGCAGATCACGTTGCCGCTCGCCGGGCTGATCGTCTCCATCTATGCGCTCGGCGTCACTTTCGGCGCCCCGGTGCTGACCGCGCTTACCGGCCGCATTGCCCGCAAGCCGCTGCTGCTCGGGTTGATGGCGCTGTTCGTCATCGGCAATCTCGTCGCCGGCCTTGCGTCGAGCTATGGAATGCTGCTCGTCGGCCGTATCCTCTCGGCCTTCGCCCACGGCGTGTTCTTCTCGGTCGGCGCGACGATTGCCGCCGATCTGGTGCCGGAAAACCGCCGCGCCTCGGCGATCGCCATGATGTTCATGGGCCTGACGGTCGCCATCGTCACCGGCGTTCCGCTCGGCACGCTGATCGGCCAGACATTCGGCTGGCGCGCGACCTTCATCGCCGTCTCCGGCCTCGGCGTCATCGCCTTCCTCGGCATCCTGGCACTGTTGCCGGCAAAGCTGTCGAAGGCGGCGCCCGCCAGCCTGATGGACCAGGTGCGGGTGCTCGGCTCCGGCCGGCTGCTGCTGGTGTTCGGGATGACCGCCTTCGGTTATGGCGGCACCTTCGTCACCTTTACCTATCTCGCCTCGATGCTGCAGGACATCACCGGTTTTTCGGCCGGCAGCGTCAGCCTGGTGCTGGTGCTCTACGGCCTTGCCATCGCCTTCGGCAACCTTGCCGGCGGCCGCATCGCCGACCGCAATCCGGTGAAGGCGCTGGTCTGGCTGTTTGCGATGCAGGCGCTGGCGCTTGCGGTGTTCACCTTCACCGCACCCTATACGATCCCGGCCCTCGCCACGCTCGTGGCACTCGGCTTCCTGTCGTTTGCCAATGTGCCGGGCCTGCAGCTTTACGTCGTGCAGCTTGCCAAGCGCACCCAGCCGGGCGCCGTCGACGTCGCCTCGGCGCTCAACATCGCCGCCTTCAATCTCGGCATTGCCGGCGGCGCCTGGATCGGCGGACTGGTCGTCGCCTCACCGCTCGGCCTCGGTTCGACGCCTCTCTTCGGCGCGGTGCTGGTGGCCGTGGCGCTCGGCCTGACGCTCGTCAGCGGCGCGCTCGACCGTTCCACTGCCACGCCGGGCGAACCGGCCCGCGCATCCTGATCCATCCCATCCGAACGAGGAACACAGCATGGACACTCGCAGCCTTGGAAAATCCGGCCTCAAGGTGCCGGTCATCAGTTTCGGCGCCGGCACCTTCGGCGGTTCCGGTCCGCTGTTCGGCGCCTGGGGCACGACCGATGTGGAGGAGGCCCGCCGCCTCGTCGACATCTGCCTCGAAGCCGGCGTCAACTTGTTCGACACGGCCGACGTCTATTCCGACGGTGCTTCGGAAGAAATGCTCGGCCAGGCGATCAGGGGCCGCCGCGAACAGGTGCTGATCTCCACCAAGGCATCGCTGCCGACCGGCAACGGCGCCAACGACTGGGGATCGTCCCGCTCCCGGCTGATCGGCGCCGTCGACGCCGCGCTGAAGCGGCTCGGCACCGATTACATCGACATCTTCCAGCTGCACGCCTTCGATGCCTCGACGCCTGTCGAGGAGGTCGTCTCGACGCTCGACCGGCTCGTCCAGGACGGCAAGCTGCGCTACATCGGCGTCTCGAACTTCTCCGGCTGGCAGGTCATGAAGTCGCTGGCCGCCGCCGACAAGAATGGCTGGACACGCTATGTCGCTCAGCAGGTCTACTATTCGCTGGTCGGCCGCGACTACGAGTGGGACCTGATGCCGCTCGGCGCCGACCAGGGCCTTGGCGCTTTGGTGTGGAGCCCGCTCGGCTGGGGCCGTCTGACCGGCAAGATCGGCCGCGACAAGCCAATCCCGGCCGGCAGCCGCCTGCACGACACGGCCGAGTTCGGCCCGCCGGTCGAAGACGAGCATCTCTACCGGGTGGTCGATGCACTGGAAGCAGTGGCGGCCGAGGTGGAGAAGACCGTGCCGCAGGTGGCGATCAACTGGCTGATCAGCCGCCCGACCGTCTCGTCCGTCATTATCGGTGCCCGCAACGAGCAGCAGTTGCGCCAGAACCTCGGTGCCGTGGGCTGGTCGTTGACGCCGGAGCAGATCGGGAGGCTCGATGCGGCAAGTGCGGTTGCCGCCCCCTACCCGCATTTCCCCTACCGCCGGCAGGAGGGCTTTGCCCGGCTGGATCCGCCGCTCGCCGGCTGATCCGCAAGCCCGCCGGTAACCGCCGGCGGGTTGATCCGCCGGCCGACCGGCCCATGTAAGACGGGCCCATTCGGCCGGCATCAGCCGGCCTCCTTCGTCCAAAGGAGCATTCATGCATACAGTCAACGCCAACGGCGCCAACATTCCCGCCCTCGGTTTCGGCACCTTCCGCATTCCCGGCGACGATGTGCTGCGCATCCTGCCGAAGGCCATCCAGCTTGGCTTCCGGCACGTCGACACGGCGCAGATCTACGGCAACGAGGCCGAAGTCGGCCAGGCGATCGCCCAGTCGGGCGTGGCGCGCAACGAGATATTCCTCACCACCAAGGTCTGGGTCGACAAGTACCGCCACGCCGACTTCATCGCCTCGGTGGACGAGAGCCTGAAGAAGCTGAAGACGGACCATGTCGATCTGCTTCTGCTGCACTGGCCGCAAAGCGACGTCCCGATCGCCGAGCGGATGGGCAGCCTCAACGAGGTGAAAAAGGCCGGCAAGGTGAAGAACATCGGCATCTCCAACTTCAACATCGAGCTGATGAACGAGGCCGCAGAGGCATCCGATGCGCCGATCGCCACCAACCAGGTGGAATATCATCCGTATCTCGACCAGTCGAAGCTGCTTGAGGCGGCGCGCTCCAAGGGCATCTCGCTCACCGCCTATTACCTGATGGCGGACGGCAAGGTGCCGAGCGATCCGGTGCTGAAGGATATCGGTTCCAAGCACGGCAAGACCGCCGCCCAGGTGGTGCTGCGCTGGGCCGTGCAGCAGGACGGCGTCATCGCGCTTTCCAAGACCGCGACGGAGAGCCGGCTGCAGGAAAATTACGACGTCTTCGATTTTTCGCTGACGGAGGAGGAGATGCAGGCGGTGCACGGACTTGCGAAGCCCGACGGCCGCATCGTCAATCCGGGCCACCTGCGCCCGCCACACTGGGATTGATCGCACCGGACTGATTGCCCGACCGCGCAATGCCATGGGAAGCCCGTCGCGAGATCCGCGGCGGGCTTTTGCGTCTGCGCAGGTCAGATCGCGGTGTTGCCGTCCCGGTCGACGCGGATGTTGATGATCGGCGCCATGAGGTTGCTGACGGTCGCCGGTGCCCGGGCACCCATCAGCCCGCTGATGATGTTGGCTTGGCGCACCATCGATCCGAGCAGGAAGAGATCGATCAGCTGGCCGATACCGAACAGGCCGAAGGTCAGCAGCCAGAGGATGCCGCTGCCGGTGCGCCCGGTATAGAAGCGGTGGATGCCGCAGACGCCGACAAGGCAGAACAGCCAGCACAGAAAAGCAACGAAACCCGATTTCATGAAACCCCCTAAAGTTGAACCCCGGGGGGACCTTACCGAAGCCGGCCCGCAAGTGAAGCTAGCAGATTTCGCCTATAGATTGTCCCGGCGTGCAGAGGCGGAAGGCGCGACCGAGCCTGTCTCGGCCTTCCTGATTTTCGGGTCGCACCGATGCGGATAATCCCTTGAAGGAGGCGGCGGCGGGTCTATCTGGCTTTCAGATGCGCACCACACAGGCCAGGATCGGATCCTCGTCCGAGCTCCTCTTGCCACCCGCCAACTGCAGGATCTCCTGATGTCCGAACCCCAGGTCTCGATGTTCAAGCTCGACCCGGCGCCGAAGATCATCACCTTCGACTGCTACGGGACGCTGGTGCAGTGGTACGAGGTGCTGCTGCGCGAGATCGGCGCGGTGCTGGCGGAGCACGGCGAAAGCGGCGCCAAGGCAGCAGCCATCCTCGACAGCTTTTCTGCGGAAGGACGGCGGCTGACGGCGGAAAAGCCGTACCGCCTCTACAAGGACATCCTGCGCACCGGTTTTGCGACCGCCTTCGCCGAACACGGGCTGACCCCGACTGCCGAGGAGATCGAGCGGATCGCAATGTCGCCGAAGACGATGGGGCCGCACCCGGATGTGCCGGATGCCTTGCGGCGCCTGCGTGAGCGATACAGACTGGCGATCTTCACGAACTCCGACGACGATCTCATCGCACCGACGGTGGCGGCGATCGGCGCGCCCTTCGACTACGTCATCACCGCCGAGCAGGCCCGGGCCTACAAGCCGTCGCGACAGATGTTCGAGCACGCCTACAAGACGATGGGCGTCGCCCCCGACGAGACGGTGCATGTCGCGCTCGGCATGTACTGGGACATGAAGGCCTGCCACGACCTGGGCGTGCGCGGCATCTGGGTGAACCGCCGGGGCGAGACCGGCAACCCGGACTGGCTCCCGTATGCGCAGGTGCAGGACCTCACCGGCGCGGCAGACCTGCTCCTGCCGGGCTGACACCGAGCGGTCTGCATCCCGGTCGGGCAGAAGCGCCTAGTGCAGCATGTAGACCGCGTAGACGCCGATCAGCCCGGCGGCGGCCAAAGCGGAAATGATCTTCAAGCGCTTTTCAATGAAATGCCGCATCTCCTCGCCATAGGTGTTGAGGAGCCAGGCAAGCGCGAAGAAGCGCGCGCCACGGGCAATGATGGCGGAGAGGATGAACAGCGGCAGGCTGAAGCCCGCGACGCCCGAGAGAATGGTTACCACCTTGATCGGCGGCAGATGCGCCAGGCCCGAGGTGACGAGCAGGATCAGCATCGTCTTCCAGTCGACCGAGGCGGCCAGGCTGTCGAAGGTATCGAGCTTGCCGTAGAAGGTAAGGACGGGTCTGGCGATGGTCTCGAAGGCATAGTGACCGATCAGCCAGCCGAGGACGCCGCCGAGCACCGAAGCGACCGTGGCAATGGTGGCGTAGAGGTAGGCGCGGCGGGGCTTCGCCAGCACCATCGGCACGAACAGCACGTCGGCCGGCACCAGAAAGAACGAGCTTTCGACGAAGGCGATGATCGCCAGCCACCAGGCGGCCGACTTGCGGGCGGCAAGCGCCATGGTCCAGTTGTAGAGATTGCGCAGCATGGGATCGTCTCGGATGTCTGATGCGATCGGATCCTGGGAGAAGCGGATCGGCGGGAGCTTTTGGCTAGCGGAAACCGACGGTGACGGCAAGCCGACGAGGCATTTGCGAACGGCGCAGCCCGTGCAACAGGCCGGACTGCAGCAATTCGTCAACAGAAACCTTGCCGTGAGAAAGCTTCGCTGCCATATATTTCCTGTGAAAGGATTTGTGATGGCTGCTCAGCCAGACCACCTGCAAAGAACTGACGAAGAGGGTAAGGTCGTCAGCAAGGCGGTGACGCGTGCTGCCGAGCGCCTCGGTGTCAACGGCCGCATGCTAGGGACGGTTCTCGGCCTGTCGGAAGCCTCGGTGTCGCGCCTCAAGCGGCTCGACCTGACGCTGGCGCGCGGCGACAAATCCTTCGAGCTGGCGCTGCTCTTCATTCGCCTGTTCCGCTCTCTGGATGCCATCACCGGTGGCGACGAGGCGGTGGCCAAAGCCTGGCTGCGCTCCAGCAACACGGCGCTTGGCGGCGTTCCGGCAGAAAAGATCCTCAGCATTGCAGGCCTCACCGATGTTCTCGCCTACCTGGACGCCAGACGCGCTCTCGTCTGAAATCATCACCATTGCAGGCGATTACTGGCGGCTGGTGGAAGCCCAGCACCAGGTGTCGACCATGAAGCTGGTGGACAGCGCAGCCGATCAGAGCCTGCTGGAACAGCTTCTGGAGGACACCAAGCCCGGCTTTCCGCCGGAGGCGCGGGACCTCGACTATCTGCTGGCGACGCCGTTCCGCTATGGTGCCGCCTATCCGCACGGTTCACGCTTTCGCCGCGCCGGCCGGACGCTTGGGGTCTTCTACGCATCGGCTGCCATATCGACGGCAGTCGCTGAAATGGCCTTCTACCGCCTGCTGTTCTTTTCGGAGTCGCCGGGCACGCCGCTGCCGGCCAATGCCGCCGACTACACCGCATTTGCGGCCCGCATCTCGACCGAGCACGGGCTGGACCTGAGGCGCGGCGCCCTGGCAGAGGACGCAGCGGCATGGCAGCATCCGACGGATTATGCCGCCTGCCAGGCGCTTGCCGATGCGGCACGCGCGGCCGGAGTCGAGGCAATGCTCTACCAGTCGGTGCGCGATCCGGTGGGCGGGCGCAACATTGCACTGTTGAGCGCTGCCGGTTTTGCCGCGCGCGAGCCGGTGCAGCGGCAGACCTGGCACATCCATCTGGCGCGCGGCCATGTGCAGGCGCTTTGCGATTATCCACGCCAGCGGCTCGGCTTCAGCCTTGCCGACTTTGCCGGAGATCCACGCCTGCGGGCCTGATGGCGACCCCTTAGGGCCTAATGCCTGTTGCCCGTTCCCTGCTGCCGACCGCGCCGCCGCTCACCGCAGCGCCAAAAGATCCGTCCGGAGGCGATAGGGTCCGCCCTCGCCCAGCATTTCGTCGACCTCGCCATGCGTCTGCGTCCAGACCGGTACGGCTGCGGCGAGCAATGCCGTGCCATCGGGCGTCAGCTTCAGAAGCCGGCTGCGGGCGTCCTTGGGGTCGGCAACCGCCTCCACCAGCCCGCGCCGCTGCAGCGGCTTCAGCGCCGCCGTCAGTGTCGTGCGGTCCATGTCGAGCACCGCTGCGACCGAGCCCATGGTCGCCGGCTGCGGCCTGTTGAGCGACATCAGCAGCGAAAACTGGCCGTTGGTCAGGCCGAGCGGCCGCAGCGCCGCATCGAAACGGCGGGCAAGCGCACGGGCGGCGCGCTGCACGTGCAGGCAGAGGCACGTGTCGCGTACGTGGATGGTGGTTGAGAAGGGAATCACGGCGGCATTTGACATGCACTAAATATGTTGATATCAACCCAACTGTCAAGACGGACAGCAATGACATCGAGGAGGATGTAATGGAGCATGCCGTGATTTCCCGGGAGGACTGGGTGGAGGCGCGCAAGGCGCTGCTGGTGCGCGAGAAAGAGGCAACCCGCCTGCGCGACGCGGTCAACCGCGAGCGGCTGGCGCTGCCCTGGGTGAAGGTCGAGGCCGACTACCGGTTCGCCACGCCGCAGGGTGAGAAATCACTGTCCGACCTGTTCGACGGCCGCAGCCAGCTGATGACCTATCATTTCATGCTCGGCCCCGACTGGGATGCCGGCTGCCCCGGCTGCTCCTTCCTCGCCGATCACCTGGACGGTGCGCTGGTGCATCTCAACAATCACGACGTGACGCTTACCTGCGTGTCGCGTGCGCCGCTCGACAAGATCGAGGCCTACAAGCGCCGCATGGGCTGGCAGTTTCCCTGGGTCTCGTCCTTCGGCAGCGATTTCAACTTCGACTATGGCGTCTCGTTCACGCCGGAGCAGCTGGCGGCCGGGCCGGTGACCTACAATTTCCGCGAGCTGCCGGCCGATCAGGCGCATGACGAGCTACCCGGCACGTCGAGCTTCTACAAGGACGACAGCGGCCAGATCTTCCACACCTATTCGAGTTACGCGCGCGGCGGCGAAGAGATGATCGGCACGCTGATGATCCTCGACCAGGCGCCGTTGGGGCGCAACGAAAGCTCGACGATGAACTTCGTCAAGCGCCACGACGAATACGCGCCGAGCCCCGCCGCGGCATCGAGCTGCTGCCACTGACAGACACAGGGAGGAGAGACATCATGGACATGTGCATGCCGAAACCGCGTGCCGAGCACGCATTTCTCAACCGGCTGGTCGGTCGCTGGCGGGTCTCCGGCGAGGAGATTCCGGGCAATGCGGACTGGATCGAGGAGGTGCGCTCGCTGAACGGCATCTGGTTCGTCGCCGAATGCCGCGGCAGCATGCCGGATGGATCCGACGTCACCGCTATGCTGACGCTCGGCCACAATGGCGAGACGGGCCGCTATGTCGGCAGCTGGATCGGCACGATGATGGAGCACATGTGGGTCTATGACGGCGAGCTTTCGGCCGATGAAGGCACGCTCTGCCTCTATACCACCGGCCCGAGCTGCACCGATGCGCCGGGAATGCAGGCGTGCCGCGAAGAGATGAGCTTCAGCGACGATGACCACCGCCGCTTCGTCTCCAGCATGAAGCAGCCGGATGGCAGCTGGAAACAGTTCATGCGCGCCGATTACCTCCGGATCACCTGAGCAGCCCCTTCCCCAGCCCCGCCTTTACAACACAGGACGACAACCCATGCCCTCACCCACCCATGGCAAATTCATCTGGTGCGAGCTGATGACCAGCGACATGCAGGCAGCCGCCGAATTCTACGCAAAGGTCATCGGCTGGAGGGCCAAGACCATGCCGATGCCGGGCGCCGACGGCACAGAGTACGGGATCTTCGACATTCGCTCGGGCGATGAGGATTGCGGCATCGCCGGCTACATGACGATCCCGCCGGAGATGAACGGTCAGGTGCCGCCGAACTGGACGGGCTATGTGGCGGTGGACGACGTCGATGCCATGGCAGGGCTGTTTGCGGCGGAAGGCGGCTCGGTGATGCAGCCGGCCTTCGATATTCCGGGCATCGGGCGCATGGCGGTGGTCGCCGATCCGCATGGGGCAGTGCTCTGCATCATGACGCCGGCGGCCATGGATGCGACGCCGCCGGAGCCTGCGACCGGCACGCCGGGCACGATCGGCTGGTACGAGCTGATGGCCGGCGACGGGCGCCAGGCGCTTGAATTCTACGGCCGCATGTTCGGCTGGACGCTGGACCACGCGATGGACATGGGGCCGATGGGCGAATACCTGATCTTTTCCCATCATGGCCAGCAGATCGGCGGCATGATGACGAGACCCGAACAGGTACCGGTGCCGCATTGGGGCTACTACATCAACGTCGCGTCGATCCACCAGACCATGGAGGCGATCGGAGGAAATGGCGGACGCGTGGTGTTCGGCCCGCAGGAGGTGCCGGGCGGCAGCATCATCGTCAACGCGCAGGATCCGCAGGGCGCCTATTTCTCGGTGGTCGGCGCGCCCTGAGTTTCGTCATTCCGCAGCCTTCGGCCGGATACCCTGCGCGGCGAAAGCCGCCAGCAGTGCGAGCACGGAGGCCGTTCCCCACAGGGCAATGAGACCTGCATGCGGTCCCGGCACCGCAAGCTGGCCGACTATGCCGGCGGCCGAGGCAAGTCCGCCGATGACGGTGGAACCGAAGACGCCGCCGGAGGTCGACACCGAGGGCAGCAGCGAACCGGTTGCCATGCGATGCTCGGGGGTCGCATCCTCGATGATCGCCTGGCTGGCAATGGCATAGACGAGGCCGAAGGCGGTGCCGTTCATCACCTGGCCGGCAATCACCAGCGGCAGCACCTGCAGATAGAAGCCGGCGGCGATCAGCAGGCAGCCGACGACCTGGAAGAACGGACCGATGCGCACCGTCCTTGCCTTCGATGCGGCACGGGCAACAGTGGCGACCGGCAGCGCGACAATGCTCCAGGTGAGCGCCAGCGTGACGACGACGAAGCCGGCTGCGGCCGGCGACAGCCGGAACACGTGGGTGAGCGAATAGGCCATGAAGACCGCCGAGACGCTCTGCGCCGCCGTCATCAGGAACAGCATCCATGTGCCGCGGCCGAGCGTCGACCTGAGACCGAAGAGGCCCGGCGGCAAGATCTGCCTGCGCCGGGACGGCGCGAGCTGCGGCGTCCCGGCCGGCGGCGCGGGCTTTGGTTCAGCGCCGCGCGGCAGCGCGATCGGCAGCACCGAATAGAGGATGACGATGAACGGCAGGCTGACCGCAAGGGCTGCCCGCCAATGGACGAATTGCGCCGTCAGTCCGCCGGCAAGCGGCCCGAGCAGCGCGGCCACCGCCCAGAGGATGGCCTCCACCGAAAACACGCGCGGCACCTGGCGCGCCGGGAAGATATCGGCGATCAGGCTGTAGCAGAGCGCGACGATCCAGCCATCCGACAGGCCCTGCAGCGCACGGCCGGCGAGCAGCAGCCCGGCACTCGGTGCCAGCGACTGCATGGCGACAGCTGCCAGATAGATCCCGCCGGCCAGCATCAAGCCGCGGCGTGCGCCAAGGCGCCGCCGAAGCGGTGCCGCGCTCAGCCCGCCGGCAATCACCGAGAGGAAGAAGGAGGCGTAGAGAAACGGCAACAGCCACGGCGCCTGCAGCGCATCAAGCGCCAACGGGATAACCGGCGCGATGGCGATCTCGTTGAAGGCGTGCAGAGCGATGCCGGCGGATACCACGGTCAGCCGCAGGCCATAGGGTGCCGAGATCAGCTCGCGCCAGCCGCTCGCCGCCGGGTCTGCAATGTCATCGATCGGGCGGCTCTGCTGGTCCATGGTCTTGTCGTCCAGATGGTCGGTGTGACATCGGCTAAGGTGTAAGACCGCAACCGGTGTGGTGGTCAATGGCTTACAGACGAAAACCGGAGCATCGTGCGGATTGTCGGTCGGCGAGGTTGCACGGCGTGCCGGCGTCGCCAACAAGAATCCGTCCTCGAAGCGGCCGTGACCTGTAGGCTCTGCGTTACACTGGATTGCCGCGCTGGTGACCCGCTCGCACCGGCGGTTGTGGTTCATAATCCGTTCATAGCTATCGGAGCATGGTCACCATCTATCAACGGAAGGCATACCCATGAACAGATATCTCTCAGCAATCGGCGCCGCGGCAGTGGCCCTTGTCATGAGCGTCTCAAGCTTCGGAACGGCAACTGCTGGTCCGATCGTGAACCAACCGGCACAGATCACCTCTGGCGTTGAACTGGTTCAGCACCGTGATGATCGCCGGCACAATGCTCGTCCCGATCGTCGGCATCACCGGGCGGATCGCGCGCACCGCAGAGACCGCCCCGGTTACTGGAATGGCCATCGCGGCTATCGCGAACATCGTCGAGGCTACCGCCGTCACAGCGACGGCTACTACTATGCGCCGTCCGTTTTCCGGCTGATGATCCGCTAAGGCGTCTAGCCTCAGTCCCAAGATTTCAAAGCCCCGCACCGGAAACGGTTGCGGGGTTTTCCATTGCTGCGGCCGGTTCTGGTTTACCATGTGCCAAGAGCGCAGGGTGTCTCGCGCACACAGCACAGGCCAAGAGATGCAGGCGAAAACCTGCCTATTGACATGCAGGCATTTACCTGCGCATCTGGGTCGTGACATACGAAAACGAACAGAACGACCTTGTGTTCAAGGCGCTGTCCGATCCAACCCGGCGGAGGATCCTCGATCTTCTCGCCGAGCGGAACGGCCAGCCGCTGGGTGCACTCTGCGAGCATCTCGACATGCGACGGCAATCGGTGTCGCAGCACATCGAGCTGCTCATCGAGGCCAATCTGGTGACGACATTCCGGCAGGGACGCGAGAAGCTGCACTTCCTCAATCCGACGCCGCTGCACGAGGTCTACGAGCGGTGGATCCGGAAGTTCGAGCGCCAGCGCCTGTCGTTCCTGCACGACCTCAAGACACGGCTGGAGGATAAGGGCCATGACGATACCTAGCTTCATCTACGTGATGTCCATCGCCACCACGCCCGCCCGGTTGTGGGAGGCGCTGACCGACGCGAACATCATGCGCGACTACTGGCTCAACCCGGCGGCCGACGGGCCTGCGCATGTCAACGTCTCCGACTGGACCGTCGGCTCCGGCTGGGAGCACCAGCGCCTGGACGAGGCACGCACCGTCGACCTCGTGGGCGAGGTGATCGAGTGCACGCCGCCGTCTCGGCTGGTGCTCAGCTGGGCGCGACCGGAAGACAAGGGCGATGGCTCCAGGCATTCCACCGTATCGTTCGATATCGCCGAGCAGGCCGAGGGTCTCGTCCGGCTGACAGTGACGCATGACGGACTTGCCGGGGATCCGCAGATGCTGGCCGGCATCTCGAGCGGCTGGCCGACCATCCTGTCGAACCTCAAGACGCTGCTGG
Source organism: Rhizobium sp. SAFR-030 (assembly GCF_059415005.1). Lineage (NCBI taxonomy): Bacteria > Pseudomonadati > Pseudomonadota > Alphaproteobacteria > Hyphomicrobiales > Rhizobiaceae > Rhizobium > Rhizobium sp. SAFR-030. Next base: position 673,102 of record NZ_JBPFDO010000001.1, read on the forward strand.
AGACCGGCCGCCCCCTGCCCCGGAAGACCTCCACCGTGCCGGCAACGGAGCGCTCGGCGACCGCCCGCCACTTTTCCGGCGGCTGCGCCTGCGGCGCCATCCGTTACCACACCGACGCCACGCCGCTGATGATGGGCGACTGCCAGTGCCGGCAGTGCCAGCGGGAGAGCGGCACCGGACATGCTTCGGCGCTGATCTTTCCGCGCCAGGACGTCGAGCTCGAGGGAACGGTATCGGAATGGACTGCGGTCGGCGACGGCGGCACGACGAAATCCAAGGCATTCTGCCCCGTATGCGGCTCGCCGGTCTACATGACGCTCGCCGAAATGCCCGAGGTCATCGTCATTCGCGCCGGCAGTCTCGACGATCCGGCTCTCTATCAGCCGCAGCTGGTGACGTGGACGGCAGCTGGCCACGCCTGGGACCGCATCGACCGGGCGCTGCCAAGCTTCGAGGGCATGCCGCCGCGCTGAGGCTCCTGTTCAGGAAATCTTCGACGCACACGCCACATTGCAGCGCCCTTTAAGGAGAACCATATCCCGTTCACTGGACACTGCGGGATGCGCATGGCGAGGAAGCACAGGGAGAAGATAGCGGCCTGGTACGTGGCACCGGCACCGGACATCTGTCCGCTGTGCGGGCGGGACATTCCCGAGGATCAGCGCGACGCGCATCATCTGGTGCCGAAGAGCCGCGGCGGGCGGGAAACCCAGTTCCTGCACCGCATCTGCCACCGGCAGATCCACGCGCTGTTTTCCGAAGCCGAACTGGAGACCTCCTATTCCACCGTGGAGGCGCTGCTCGAGCATCCCGAGATCCAAAAGTTCGCCGCATGGGTGGCCCGCAAGCCGCCCGGTTTCTTCGACGGCACGCGGCGCAGCAACCGGCGCAAGTGAGCGTCGGCGACGGCTGCGGAGGGCCTCCTCCTTTGGACGCGCAACCATCCGCGCGGCGCCTTGTTTTGCGTCCTGACGCCGAAGAACGTCGGGAGGCACCGCATGCAGACGACGCGCAGCACGGATCGCAGCGGAACAGGCCGCAGTCTCGCCTCGGCCGGTCTCGCCTCGGCCGGTCTTGCTCTCGGCTTCGGGCTCGGCGGCTTCTTTGACGGCATCCTGCTGCACCAGGTGCTGCAATGGCACCATCTGCTGTCGGCGCTCGAAGATGCGCGTGGCAATATCCGGCTGCTGATCCTGACCGACGGGCTCTTCCACCTGCTGATGTTCGTGGTGACGGCGATCGGCCTCCTGCTGTTGTGGCGCGCGCGGCGCAGGTTTGCCGATGAAGGCGGCGACCGGCAATTGCTCGCCCATGCGCTTCTCGGCTTCGGCGGCTGGCACATCATCGACGCGCTCCTGTCGCACTGGATCCTCGGCATTCACCGCATCCGCATGGACAGCAGCGTGCCGCTTGCCTGGGATCTCGGCTGGCTGCTGGTGTTCGGCCTGGTGCCAGCGCTGTTCGGCTGGCAGTTGCGTCGCGGCCCACCGAGGCGGGGCATGCGCGGCGGCCACCGGGGCACCGTGATGCTGGTCATCCTGACGCTTGCCGCCGCTCCGATCGCTGGCCTGCCCGCCAGCCCGGCAAGCGGCGCCGCGACGATGATCGTCTTCCGTCCCGGCACCACCCCGGCGCAGGCCTCCGCCGGTCTCTCGATGCTTGGCGGGCAACTGGTCTGGAGCAATTCCGGAGACACCGTATGGGCGGTTCGCCTGCCGGACGATGCGGATGCCTCCGACTTCTATCGCCACGGCGCGCTGCTGGTGAGCAACGGCATGCTGGCCGCCGGCTGCCTCAACTGGTTCCGCGCGGACACCGAAAGCACACCGGCCGGCGCCCGGTCCTTTTGACATCCTCGGCCGCAAGGCCTAAGCCGCAGGCAACCATCCTCAGAGACGAAGGACCCTTGCGCCATGGCAGCCGATGACGACGACTACGTCTACGATGAAGCGACCGGCGAATGGCGCCCGGCCTCCGAGATCGCAGCCGCTGCGGCGAAGGGCGCCGAGGTGCTCGACTCGGCCGGCAACGTGCTCAGCGACGGCGATTCCGTGACGCTGATCAAGGACCTCAAGGTGAAGGGCGCCGGCCAGACGCTGAAGCAGGGCACGGTGATCAAGTCCATCCGGCTGACCGACAACCCCGAAGAGATCGACTGCCGCCACGATGCGATCAAGGGACTGGTCCTGCGCACCGAGTTCGTCCGCAAGCGGTGAGCAGGCTCTGGCTCTACCCTCTCGGAAAGAGGATGGCCTCGTAGTCCTGCGCACCGTTCAAAATGTGCAGGATATCGACCTAATCTTCTCCGACCCGGTAGAAGATCAGGTAGTCTCTGTAGGGATAACGGCGGATCCCGCTGGCCTCGTAGCGGGGCACGAGAGGAAATGCCTTGGGACATTTCCTCAAGCCTGCGGCACCGATCAAGCAGCTCTCTAACAAAACTGACGGCTCGGTGGGGATTGTCTGCGGCAATGTGATCGCCAATGCGCATCAGATCGGCTTCCGCCTCTGCTGCAATGACGACAATCACCGATCGCCTCTCTCCGCCTGAGCCTGATAGCGGGCGATCAGCGTCCGCTCGACGTCGTCTATCGTCCTCACCCGTCCAGCATCGGCATCAGCAATCCCTCGGCTGATGCTGTCATCCAGCATCTGGAGCCGATGCTCGCGCTCCTCGACAAGGCGAACGCCTTCCTGCAGGACCTCGCTGCGGGACTTGTAACGGCCTGTGTTGACGAGATCCTTGACGTAGCTTTCAAGCTTCGGTCCAAGGTTTTCGCTGCTTGCCATGGATCAATCTCCTGTCGCAAAGAATGGCGATGATGAACGCAGTTGGCAAGGTTGTCGTCCCGCCTACCGCTTCAAGCTTCCCAGAATGCCGCGCACCAGCGCCCGGCCGATCTGGTTGGCGACCGAGCTTGCGACAGAGCGGGCGGCGCTCTTCATCGCCGCCTCGATCACCGTCTCGCGCTGGTAGCCGGACCGTCCGGCGCCCTCGCCGCGCTTCTTCGGCGGCGCCTTGCCGAGCGCCTCGTCCACCGCATCGCCAAAACCGGGAAGCGTCCAGCGACCGGCGGCACTGCCGGATTTTTCCGACGCCTCCTGTTCATCGGCCGGCACCTCGACCTCGGCGCGCTTCGGGATCTCCGCCTGGGCCGCCTTTTCGGCGCGCGCCATGAGGATCTCGAAAGCGGATTCGCGATCGATGTCGATGTCGTACTGGCCAGCGACCGGGCTTGCGGCGATCAGCCTGCGCCGTTCGTCATCGGTCAGCGGGCCGATGCGGCCGGACGGCGGACGGATCAGCGCGCGCTCCACCATCGACGGCGCGCCCTTGCCTTCCAGCGTCGAGACCAGCGCCTCGCCGGTGCCGAGCAGGGTGATCGCTTCCTCCGTCTTGAACTCCGGATTAGCGCGGAAGGTCTCGGCGGCGGTCTTTACCGCCTTCTGCTCGCGCGGCGTATAGGCGCGAAGCGCGTGCTGGACGCGGTTGCCGAGCTGGGCGAGCACGGTTTCCGGCACGTCGAGCGGGTTCTGGGTGATGAAATAGAGGCCGACGCCCTTCGAGCGGATCAGCCGGACAACCTGCTCGACACGCTCCAGCAGCACCTTCGGCGCCTCGGAGAAAAAAAGATGCGCCTCGTCGAAGAAGAACACCAGCCGCGGCTTTTCCGGATCGCCGACTTCCGGCAGTTCCTCAAACAGTTCGGACAACAGCCAGAGCAGGAAGGTGGCGTAAAGCCGCGGGTTCATCATCAGCCTGTCGGCGGCCAGGATCGACACCATGCCGCGGCCGTCGGTCGTCGTGCGCATGATGTCGGTGATCTTCAGCGCCGGCTCGCCGAAGAAGTGCTCGGCACCCTGCTGTTCCAGCACCAGCAGTCCGCGCTGCAGCGAGCCGACCGAGGCCTTGGAGACGAAGCCGAAGCGGCTGGAGATCTCGCTTGCGTGCTCGCCCATGTAGTTGAGCAGTGCCTGCAGGTCCTTGAGGTCGAGCAGCGGCAGGCCACCCTCGTCGGCAATCTTGAAGGCGATGTTGAGGACGCCTTCCTGGGCATCCGTCGCATCCATCAGCCGGGCGAGCAACAGTGGCCCCATCTCGGCGACCGTCGAGCGGACGCGGTGGCCCTTCTCGCCGTAGAGATCCCAGAAGATCGTCGGGAAGGCGGCGTTGTCGTATTCGGCAAACTGGATCGCTTCCGCCCGCTTCAGCAGAAAATCCTTCGGTTCGCCGACTGCGGCGATGCCGGAAAGATCGCCCTTGATGTCGGAGCAGAACACCGGCACGCCGGCTGCGGAAAAGCCTTCCGCCAGCACCTGCAGGGTCACCGTCTTGCCGGTGCCGGTGGCGCCGGTAACAAGGCCGTGCCGGTTGCCGAACTTCAGGTCGAGATATTCCGGCTTCTTCAGCGTCTCGTCCGGGTTGCGGCTGCCGCCTACAAGGAGTTTTCCCGCCTCAAGCATGCAACTGCCCTTCCTTCAACTCGTTACCGTTACGCTAATGTATAGGCCGTTGGATTTGGAACGGCAACGCACCGACGGACGGGCCTTACCGGCGTCAGCCTAGGTAGCTTGGAACGAGGGAAGAGAGGACATGACAGAGACGGCACAGGCATCCGAGATCGAACGTGGCCGCTACGCCGAACGGCCTGGCGAAATCCCGGCCAGGGGATTGAAGGATGTCGCCATGCGGGTCTACGGCGCCCTGCAGGAGGATCGCGTCATGCTGATCGCCGCCGGCGTGACGTTCTACCTGCTGCTGGCGATCTTCCCTGCCATGACCGCCCTTGTATCGCTCTACGGCTTCGTTGCCGATCCCGGCACCATCATCGAACGGCTGGACTTCCTGCGCATGGTCATGCCGCCGGACGGGCTGGACATCTTCTTCAAGCAGATGCAGTCGCTGGCAAGCCAGGAGCAGAGCACCCTCAGCTTCGGTCTGATCTTCGGTCTGCTGGTGGCCCTGTGGAGCGCCAACAACGGCATGAAGGCCCTGTTCGAGGCGATGAACGTCGCCTATGGCGAAGACGAGAAGCGCAGCTTCATCCGGCTCAACATCGCCTCGCTGACATTCACCTTTGCCGGCGTGCTGGGGGCGATCGTGCTGATCGTCGGGCTCGGCATCATCCCGGCGATCCTCAAGTTCGTGCACCTGGGCGATGGTGCCAGCGTCTTCCTCAACGTCCTGCGCTGGCCGGTGCTGCTGGTGCTGGTGGCGGGCGGCATCAGCCTGCTCTACCGCTACGGCCCGAGCCGCGAGCCGGCCAAGCTCCGCTGGCTGACCTGGGGTGCCGGGCTTGCGGCGCTGTTCTGGATCGCCGGATCGGTGGGCGTCTCCTTCTACCTGTCGCACGTGGCTGATTACAACGCCACTTACGGTGCACTCGGGGCGCTGATCGGCTTCCTGTTCTGGACCTGGATCTCGGCGATCATCGTCATCCTCGGCGCTGAGCTCAACGCCGAACTGGAGCATCAGACACGCAACGACACGACGACCGGCGAAGCCCAGCCGATGGGCAGCCGCGGCGCCTACATGGCTGATACGGTGGGCGGACCCTGACCGCCGCAGACGGTCCGCCGGAAGTTTTGGCGCATGCCGGTGCAGTCACGCCGGAGCCGTGCTAGATCCGCGGCAGAACGAAGGCTGCAGCTTGCATCGCGCGCCGGATTTATTTACGTTGACGTACACGTCAAGAAACTGAGGAGAGATTGATGAACGAGCTGGTGACCCGGGTTGCGGACAATGTGGGCATTGCTCCAGCCGTCGCGGAAAAGTCCGTCGGCATGATGCTGGGCTTCCTGCAGCGCGAGGCGGATGCCGGTGCCGTTGCCCGCATGATCGAGGCCATTCCCGGCGCGCCTGAACTGGTGGCGAAGTTCAACGGCGAAGGCGCAGGCTCCGGCGGGCTGCTGGGCGGCCTGATGGCAAGCTTCGGCGGCGGCGTGATGGCACTCGGTCAGCAGCTGATGGCCCAGGGCCTCGGCATGAGCGAGATCACCGCACTTGCCCGCGAGACCATGGCAGTTGCCCGCGAGCACGCCGGCGCTGACACGGTCGACAAAGTGGTGAATTCGGTTCCCGGCCTCAGCCAGTTCGTCTGAGCAGCGTCATCCTACAAGCATAGCGCCGGTCCATTGGGCCGGCGTTTTGCGTTCAGCGGCGCGACGCGAGGGGACCAGCCTTAGCCTCGCAGCTTCTTCGGGAAATATGTCCATCTCCTGCGGACGTGCCGCGGCGAATATGCCATATCGCTGCCGACGATGGCTGGAGAGATGTTCGTGAAGACCCTGATCTATCAGTTCTGGAAAGGCGAGATTCCTGCCTATGCGGATCTCAGCCGGCGCCTGTTTGCCGCCTATGCCGAAAGGCACGGGGCCGACTATCGTTTCGACGACAATCCGACTTTCTTCACCGGAAAGTACGCGGAATATTTCCACGCGCTGCGGCCCGTCTATGATGATGCGTTCCTCGCCTACGACCGCATCATCTTTGTCGATTCGGATGTCTATCCCAAGGCCGCGGCTTCAGCCGGGATCCTCGACTGCCCGGTCGGGCATATCGGCATGGTGGAGGAACTCTCGCCTGCCATTCGCCAGGATCGTCCGAAGTGGATCACCGACGCCAAGGAACGGCGCTGGGCGACAATCTCGGAGCTGATGTTCCGGTCGCGTCCGCCGCGCAGGCCGGACGGCAATCCGCGCGCCTTCAATTCAGGGGTTATCGTCTATACGCAGGAGGGGTTGCGGGCGGCACGTGCGTCGTTCCCTGATCGCGGGCTATATTCGCTGGCGATGCGGCTCGCCCTGCTGCCGCGCTTCTACCGCCTGGACCAGAACTATCTGGGCATGGCCTGTTTCCGCAAGGGCATCCAGTTTACGGAACTGGACCCGTCGTGGAACCGCATCGTAAAGGCGGCGGAGCTCGACGACAAGCTGCGGGTCACGGCGCCAAGCCCCGGCACCGCCTTCGTCCACTGGCAGGTGAGGAACCGGCGGGACTTCTCCGAACGCCAGATCCTCGATCTGGTGGAGAGTGCGTGAGCCAAGAATGGCTCACGCGTCTATCCATTACTGCCAGACGATGATGCGGGCCTTGTTGGGCACGCGCTCGTAGAGGTCGATGACGTCCTGGTTGAGCATGCGCACGCAGCCCGAGGACACGGCCTTGCCGATCGAATTCCATTCCGGATTGCCATGCAGGCGGTACAGCGTGTCCTGGCCGTTCTGGAAGATGTAGAGGGCGCGGGCACCAAGCGGGTTCAGGAGGCCCGGCGGCATGCCGCCATTGGCGGAGGAGTACTTTACCAGCTCCGGCTGACGCGCGACCATCTCATCCGGCGGCGTCCACTTCGGCCATTTCTGGCGCCACTGGATGACGCCTTCGCCCGACCAGGAAAAGCCTTCGCGACCGATGCCGACGCCGTAGCGCATGGCCGTCGCTGCACCCGGCTCGACCAGGTAGAGGAAACGTTCGCGGGTATCGACGACCACCGTTCCGGCCGGTTCGCCGGTGGTGTTGGCCACCTGCTGACGGTAGAAGCGCGGCGGGATCTTCCAGTACGGCACGGCCGGAATGACGAAGCCGCCATCGACCGTCTGGCCGTAGGTGGCGTCGAGTTCCGGAGAGCGACCCATCGGCGGAGCCGGCAATTGTGGCGCAAAGCCGATTGGGCTGAAGCGCACCGGACCCGATGAGGCACAGCTGGCAAGTGTGGATGCGGCACCGACAGAGAGCAGGCTCAGGATGCGGCGGCGGCTATAGGTTTCAGATGTCATGAGGCCGGATTTACTTCTTCACAGGGACGGCGGGAACGAACGCGAAACAACGAGCGCGTCTGACATTGGTTCCGCGATTATGGCCAGAAGAAGTACCATCCGCCTTAATTCGGGTGAAACATCCGTGAGCGGCGCCCTATCAGTTCCGACCTGTGATCACATTACAACAATCGGCGTCGACGCGGGCACGCGTTCGAAGAGGTCGATGACATCCTGGTTGAGCATGCGCACACAGCCCGACGAGGTCGCCCGGCCGACCGACTGCCAGTCCGGCGTGCCGTGAACACGGTAGAGCGTGTCCTTGCCGTCCTTGAAGATGTAGAGCGCGCGGGCACCCAGCGGATTGTTGAGCCCCGGCGTTGCGCCGCCGGCTGCGGCGGAAAACTTCGTCAGCTCCGGCTGGCGCGTCACCATGTCGGCGGGCGGCGTCCAGCGCGGCCACTTGGCCTTCCACTGGATGGTGCCGCGGCCGGTCCAGCCATAGCCGTCGCGACCAAGCCCGACGCCGTAGCGGATCGCCTTGCCGTTCGGCTGGACGAGGTAGAGGAACCGTTCGCGGGTATCGACGACGATGGTGCCGGGCGCCTCGGCGGTCCTGTAGTCGACCTCCTGGCGCAGGTAACGGGCGTCGATGCGCGAGTAGGGAATGGCCGGCAGCGTGTGGCCGTCGTCGCGGATGCTGGCGTAATAGACGCGGTGCACCGGGTTGGAGACCGGCAGCCCATAGGTCTGGTGGAACTGCGTCTGATAGAGCTGGCGCTTCTGCGGGATCGCCTGCTGCTTCTGCGTCGGTTGCGGCTGCGGTTCCGGCGGGGCCGACGGATTGTAGAAGACCGGCGCGGTTTCCTGGACGAAGACGTCCGGGTTCATGCGACTGGTATCGGTCACCAGGATGCAGCCGGACAGGCCCGCCGACAGCACGACGGGTGCGGCAAGCGTCCAGCAGCGGGATAGGCAGCGCAAGATCAACGGCATAAGGTCGCTTCCGGCAGATGAAGTCCGCCGGACCATGGCAGCCGCGGCTGGCGCGAGGCTTTCGCCTTGCGTAAGACGGACAGATCAAATTTCGAGGAGACGAGCATGGCGGACAAGGTAGCAATCATCACGGCAGGCGGCAGTGGCATGGGTGCCGGCGCGGCCCGCAAGCTGGCGGCCGACGGCTTCACCGTCGCCATCCTCTCCTCGTCCGGCAAGGGAGAAGCGCTCGCTGCGGAACTCGGCGGCTTTGGCGTCACCGGCTCCAACCAGTCGAACGACGACCTGAAGCGGCTGGTCGACATGACCATGGAGCGCTACGGACGGATCGACGCGCTGGTCAACAGTGCCGGCCACGGCCCCCGGGCGCCGCTGCTCGAGCTTTCCGACGACGACTGGCATCGCGGCATGGACGTTTACTTCCTCAACGTCGTGCGCCCGACGCGGCTGGTGACGCCGATCATGCAGGCGCAGAAAAGCGGCTCGATCGTCAACATCTCGACCTTCGCCGCCTTCGAGCCGGACCCGGTGTTTCCGACCTCCGGCGTTTTTCGCGCCGGGCTTGCCGCCTATACGAAGCTGTTTTCGGACCGCTACGCCGCCGACAACATCCGCATGAACAACGTGCTGCCGGGCTTCATCGACAGCCTTCCGGAAAAGCAGGAGTTCAAGGATCGCATCCCGATGGGTCGCTATGGCACGGTCGACGAGGTGTCGGAACTGATCGCGCTTCTGGCATCCGACCGCGGCGGCTACATCACCGGCCAGAACATTCGCATCGACGGCGGCATCACCCGCTCGGTCTGATCGCTGTGAAAGAGTGTGGCGACCGCTCAGTCGGCGGTGCCACACGGCCGATGCCCCTGCAGCCGGCGGCCAAAGTCGGCGGCGAGATCGGCAAGGCTGACCTCCTTGAAGCGGCGCAGCAGGAGCGCCTCCGCATCGCGCAGGGCATCGTCCACCGCCGCGGTAACCGCCTGCTCCACCAGACATTCCGGACGGTCGTATGCACTGCCGATGGCAAACACGTCCGGCTCTCCCACGGCCCGGTAGACATCCAGAAGCGAAATATCGGCCAATGGCCGCGCCAGCGTCCATCCACCGCCATGCCCTTTTTCCGAATGCACATAGCCTGCGTCGCGCAATCCGCCCATCGTCCGCCGGACGACGACAGGGTTCGTGTTGAGCATCATGGCAATCGCATCCGACGTCAGCGGCTTTTCAGCCTCGGCCATGTGGATCAGCACATGCAGCATGCGTGACAATCGGCTGTCCTGACGCATGACGTCCTCCCTTTTGCCCCGCCGTTTTCGCATGCGCCTGCGAGTCACGCAACAAACGTTGTGTCGTGAACCTTGACAAACCACAACTCATGTAACTTCATAGGTTTCGTGAACCTGCAGGAGAGACCATGACGTTCGAGGCCATCATCATCGGCGGCAGCTATGCCGGCCTGTCATCCGCCCTGACGCTCGGGCGCGCCCGTCGCCGCGTGCTCCTCATCGACCAGGGAATTCGGCGCAACCGATTCGCCAGCCACTCCCACGGCTTCCTGACGCAGGACGGCACCCCGCCGGACGAGATCGCCGCGCAGGCGAAAGCCCAGATCAGCCGGTATCCGAACGTCACCTGGCTCGATGCTCGCGCCGAAACCGCCAGCGGAAGCATCGACAATTTCACCGTGGAGGCAGGCGGGGCCGAGCATCGTGGTCGACGCCTGATCCTGGCGACCGGGATTATCGACGTGCTGCCGGAGATCGACGGCATTGCGGACCGCTGGGGCAAGAGCATTTTTCATTGCCCCTACTGCCACGGCTATGAGCTGGAGGGCGGCCGGATCGGTGTCGTCGCCACGTCGCCGCTTGCCATGCATCAGGCATTGATGCTGCCGGACTGGGGACCGACCACCCTGCTTCTCAACGATGCGTTCGAACCGGATCTTCAGCAGATGGCCGCCTTGCGAGGGCGCGGGACCGCCGTCGAGACCGGCGCCATTTCCCATGTCTCCGGTACGGCAGACGTGCATTTCACCGACGGACGACTGTCCCGCTTCGAGGGTCTCTTCGTGGCGCCGACCCTTCGCCTCGCCGGCGATCTTGCCGAACGGCTGGGCTGCGCCATCGACGAGACACCGATGGGCCACTGCATTCGCACCGATGCCATGAAGGCAACGACCGTGGCCGGCACCTTCGCCTGCGGCGATGCGGCGCGGGCGGCCGGCAATGTCACCTTCGCGGTGGCCGACGGCACGCTGGCAGCGCTTGGCGCACACCGCTCGCTGATGGGGTTCGACTGATCGACTTAGGCGCCGTGGGTGCGGAAGAAGCGGATGCTTTCCGCCACCGCGCCCGGCACCACGCCATTGTGGTTGCCCGGCAGCAGACGGTGATCGATGGAGACCCCGGCGGAACGTACCCGCTCGATCAGCAGCTGGTCGTTGGCGTCGAACGGCCGCTCCTCTGATCCCCGCAGCAGAAGCGTCGGGCATTTGAGGCTGCGCCCGAAGCAGACCGAAGAGCGCATGACCAGTTCGCGCGGATCGGCCGCGTCGAAGCGGATCTCCTTCTCATAGCGGCCGAAATAGCGCCAGGCGCTGACGCCGGCGGAGATCGGCACTGCTGCCCTGAAATGCCGCGTCATCGCAGACAGAAGGCTGAGCGTGCCGCCATTGCTGTGGCCGGCGAGGAACAGCCGCTGGCTGTCGACGCCCGGCAGCTTTTCCAGATAGGCGGCAGCTGCCAGCGCATCCGACGTTTCGTCGTAGAAGCCGGAATAGTTGCCGGCCTGGCCGTTCTCGCCGCGAAACGATGGCAGCATGACGATGAAGCCAGCTTCCGCGTAGGGGCGCACCAGCTGCCAATGCCCCTCGCCCGTGGCATTGCCGCCGTGGAGGAATAGCACTGCCGGCTTCAGCTTGGCCGACGGCTCGTAATCGGAAACCCAGGCGATCAGCTCGATGGAGCCGTCGGGTCCGCCGGGATAGCGCACGCGTTTGCCGCCAGGCACCTCGCCGAGCGGCGGCGACACCTCGGGCGACGGTCCGAACTTGACGAGATGTGTCGAGAACCGACGACGAGCCTCGGCATAATCTTCCGTCTCGATCGGCGGAATGTCCGGAATGTCGAAGGGTGGCGGACCAGCCGGCGGTCTCGGCGTGGCCGCTGCCGGCAGCGAAGGCTCGGCGGCGGTCTGTGCACCGGCGGCTGCCGGAAGGAGTGCACCAGCGGCAAGGGCGGACAGCATCTGACGGCGGGACAGCGGCATGAGGCACCATAGGCGGTGAAGAAAATGTTCGATCGTAGCATCGCTGGCTACGCCCGCAAGAGCAAGGCAGATCACGCTTCCTCGACCGGTCATCCGGTCGCCGCGTCCTGGCTACGGCCGATGCACGTCCTCCGGCATATCGTCTCCAGGAAGAGGATCGTCTCCCTGGATGTTTTCGAAAATTGCCAGCGCCTTATCCGGGTCGCCGCGCCTTACCCGCTCCATCAAGGTCCGAACCGCCCGCCGGTGACCGAGCCCCTCAGCAATCAGGGTTCCGAGGAACTGGTTGACCGAAACCTTCTCCTCCTCGGCGGCACTGCGTGCCTGTTCGAGAATGTAGTCTGGCACGCGAAGGGGATACTGGCCCATCATTGCGTCTCCTTGCGATAGTAGTCCTGCAGGAACATCTTCGGCGTCATTGCCTTCAGCCCCAACGGTTTCAGCGCGTCCGGCGCGAGATGCCGGTCGCTTGTCAGAATGATCGTCGCACCCGATGCCAGAGCGCATTCGATCAGAAAGTCGTCCTTCGGGTCGCTCAGAATTGGTCGGAACCGGAAGTAGGACAGTGCCGGCCTTGCGCGACTGCAGAGCGCATCAAGGATTGTCTCGACATCTGCAAATGTCACTTTCGGCGGATCGCCGAGCATGAGTGGTCGCTTCAGAACGTCCTCGTATTCCAACAGAAGCGCCGGCGAAAGCCCGAACTCCAGGCGACCGTGCAGCATCTCCTTCAGCACGAATCCGGACGCGCCGGATGGAGACCGGATGGCGCTGACCAGAACATTGGTATCGGCCACGACCCGCATCCAGCAATCCAGATTGATATCGCCGGCGATATTATCCCTTGCCATCCATCATGGCAACCAGCGTCGCCAGCCGGTCGGCGTCGCGCGGCAGCTTGTCGGCGCGCAGCCGGGCGATGCGCGGAAAGCGCATGGCGACGCCGGACTTGTGGCGGCTGGAGCGGTTGATGCCTTCGAAGGCGACCTCGAGCACGAAGCCGAAGCCGGGTTCGGCCTTCACCGCCCTCACCGGCCCGAAGCGTTCAACCGTGTTGTCGCGGACGAACTTGTCGAGAATTTCGAGTTCCGCGTCGGTGAAGCCGAAATAGGCCTTGCCGACCGGCACCAGCTGTTCGCCCTCCTCGCCTTCGGCCCAGACGCCGAAGGTGAAGTCGGAATAATAGCTGGAGCGCTTGCCGTGACCGCGCTGCGCATACATCATCACCGCATCGATGTTGAAGGGATCGCGCTTCCACTTGAACCACGGCCCCTTCAGCCGACCCGCCTGATAGACGCTGTCGCGGCGCTTGATCATCACCCCCTCGATCACCGGGTCGGGCGGCGCAAGACGCAACCGGTCGAGCTCGGTCCAGTCGGTGAACGGCACCAGCGGCGAGAGGTCGAAGCGGTCGTGCGGTGCCGTGCCGATCACCTCGGCCAGCCGTTCGCGACGGGCGAGATAGGTCTGCTGGCGGACATCGTCATCGCGGTCGAACAGCAGGTCGTAGGCGCGCACGAAGGCCGGGTAGTCGTCGAGCATCTTGGCGTTGACGGTCTTGCGGTTCAGCCGCTGCTGGAGGTCGGAAAAGGTGCGGGTGGCGTTGTTGGAGCGGGCCGTACCGCCGACCAGAAGCTCGCCGTCGATGACACCCTCGAAGGTGATGGCGTCGAGAATATCGGGAAAGGCGCCGGAGATGTCGTCGCCGGAGCGGGAATAGAGCTTCTTCGTGCCGCCGAAGCTCGACATCTGCACCCGGATGCCGTCCCACTTCCATTCGGCGGCGTAATCGGCGGGATCGAGCTTGGCGAGATCGCCATCCTCGACCGGATTGGCGAGCATCACCGAGTGGAAGATCGCCGGCGTCGCGAGAACCGGCTTTTCGGCCTTGCCCTCCAGCCAGGCGAACAGCGCCTCGTAGGGCGGCTCCAGTCCGTGCCAGAGCGTCTCGATGTCGGTGACGTCCTTGGCATTCTCGCCGGTTCCGGTCATCGCCGCCAGCGCCTGCTTGGCAAGCCGCGCCGAAACGCCAATGCGCAGGCCGCCGGTTGCGAGCTTCAGGAAGGCAAAGCGGCTAGAATGGTCGAGGTGGTCGAGCAGATCGCGCACCGCGCCGCGCACCTCGGTGCGGCCGAGCGCATTCATCCGGTGCACGACATCGCTCAGGCGCGGCTGGTTTTCGGACGGCACGCGCTCCTTGGCGCCGCCGTCCCAGACCAGCGAGATGGTTTCGGCCAGATCGCCGACATAGTCATAGGAGTACTGGAAGAGGATCGGATCGAGCCGTTCAAGCGCCAGCTCCTTCAAGAGCGCCGGCTTGACGCCCTTCAGGTCCAGCGTGCCGGCCAGCGCCGCGAGGCCGTAGCCACGGTCGGGATCGGGAGTGTCGCGAAAATAGTCGGCAAGCAGGGTCAGCTTGGCGTTGCGCGACGGGGTAAGCACGAGGCGGTCGAGGAGCGTTGCGAAGGCCTTCATGGGTAGTTACCCTCGACGGCAGAGGGCGAGGCATACCCCCCTCTGTCACTTCGTGACATCTCCCCCTCAAGGGGGGAGAAGACCTGTGGCAATGGCGTGCCCGCAGAAGATCGCAGCGGAACGGCCGGTTTAAGCTGAAGGGCACGGCGCAGCGGTACGGCCTGGCACTGCGGCACGACCGGGTTAAGCCCTCCCCCTTGTGGGGAGGGTTGGGAGGGGATTTTTTCGAACGCGCTCAACGTCATCAATCGCCCTCGTCCTCGTAGCCCACCAGGTGCAGGGGCTTCGCCGGAATGCCCTGCAGCTCGCACCAGCGCACCAGCGCCTCTTCGCGGCCATGGGTCACCCAGACCGCCTGCGGGCCGATCTCGGTGATCGTCTCGAGCAGCTCCGGCCAGTCGCAGTGGTCGGAAATCACCAGCGGCAGCTCGACGCCGCCCTGCTTGGCGCGCTGGCGCACCATCATCCAGCCCGAAGCAAACGAGATCATCGGCTCGTTGAAGCGTCGCGCCCAGCGATCCTGGAAGGCCGATGGCGGTCCGACGACGATGGCGCCGTGGAAAGCGGCCGGGTCCTTCTTCTCCAGCGTCGCCGGGCGCAGCTCGCCAAGCTCGATCCCCTGGCTGACATAGTAGTCGCAAAGCTTTGCCAAAGCCCCGTGGATGAAGATCGGCCGGTCGTAGCCGCAGTCACGGATCAGCCGGATCACCCGCTGCGCCTTGCCGAGCGAATAGGCGCCGACGAGATGCGTGCGTTCGGGAAACTGGACGATCGACTGCAGCAGCTTTCTGGTCTCGGCCTTTGGATCCGGATGGTGGAAGACCGGCAGGCCAAACGTCGCCTCGGTGATGAAGACGTCGCACTTGACCGGCTCGAAGGGCGCGCAGGTCGGGTCGATGCCGCGCTTGTAATCGCCCGAGACGACGATGCGGGTGCCGGATTTCTCGATGGCGATCTGCGCCGACCCCAGCACATGACCGGCCGGATGGAAGGTCACTTCCACCCCGTCGACATCGATCACCTCGCCGAATTCCGCCGGCTGCTCGGAGAGGGTGAAATCCTCGCCGTAGCGCAGCGCCATGATCTCGAGCGTCTGGCGGGTTGCCAGCACATGCTGGTGGCCGGCGCGCGCGTGGTCGGAATGGCCGTGGGTGATCAGCGCCCGCTCGACGGGGCGCACCGGATCGACATGAAAGCGACCGGCCGGACAATAGAGCCCGGCCGGAGTGGGATAGAGAAGCGCCTCTGGTTTCATCCCCTTACAGATAGGCGCGGCGAAGGGACTGGGAAGAGGCGCCGGCGGTTCTGACGATCGGAGGCCGACAGGCGGCAGACTTCGCGCGTCAGGCAGCCGCCGGGGTTTCTTCCGCTACCGGCTGCGGCACGCGCGCCGGCGGCAGCCGGGTCGGCTTCAGGAACAGCGCCGCCACAAGGCCGATCGCAGCGGTGGCGGCGGCCGTCAGGAACAGCGGCGTGAAGGCGTGGTAGTAGACGACCGCCACCGCCTGGCGCGAGGCTTCCGGCAGCGCCGCCAGCGCCTTCGGCGTGATCGCCGAGATGTCCGCGACGCCGGGGATCGTCGTGTCGCTGCCCTTCAGGGCGGTACCGACGATTGCGCCGTAGATCGAAATGGCAATCGATGCGCCGCCCATGCGCATCAGCGTCACGGCACCGGTTGCGGCGCCGACATCCTCGCGCGGCGCCGAATTCTGGACGCCGATGATCGGCGCCTGCTGGCCAAAGCCGACCGCGAGCCCTTGCAGGAACATCACCAGGGCGAGGACGACGAGCGGCGTTCCGGCGCCGAGGAACGAGAAGACCAGCAGCATTGCGACGCTGAGCGCCAGGCCAAGCAGGGAAAACGGCTTGTAGCGGCCGGTGATCGAGATCAGCCGTCCGGCCGACAGCGAACCGAGGACGATACCGCCGGTAAGGCCGATGAAGAACAGGCCGGCAACCGAAGGCGATAGTCCGGTCGTCGTCTGCAGGAACAGCGCGTAGTAGTTGACGAGGCCGATGCCGACCGCACCCGAGCACAGCGTGATGATCAGGCAGAGCGAGAAGGTCGAATCGCGGAACAGCTTGAGCGGCACGATCGGCTCGGCGACGCGGCTTTCGACGAGCACCCAGAGGCAGGCGCTGATGACGCCGACGGCCAGCACCAGCAGCGACGGACCGGCAAACATCGAGCCGAAGATCTGCCGGCTGTCGGCCCAGGCGACCAGGCAGGCGATGGTGGCAGCCAGGAGCACGGCACCGACATAATCGATCTTCGGGCGCCGCTCCGGCCGCCGGTAGGGCAGAAGCAGGCTGATGCCGGCCACCACGACGATGCCGATCGGCACGTTGATGAGGAAGATCGAGCGCCAGCCGAAGAGGTCGCTCATCGTGCCGCCGAGCACCGGACCGATGCTGCCGGAGGCCATGATCATCAGGCTTGAATAGCTCTGGTACTTCGCCCGCTCGCGCGGCTCGAAGAGATCGGCATTGATGGAGAAGATGGAGACCATGATGCCGCCGCCGCCGAGCCCCTGGAAGACGCGCGCGGCGATCAGCGAATTCATCGACCAGGCAAAGCCGCAGACCACCGAGCCGATGGTGAACAGCACGATGGCAAACAGCATCACGTATTTGCGGCCGAACATGTCACCGAGCTTGCCGTAGATCGGCATGACGGCGCTGGAGGCCAGCAGGAAGGACGACGAGACCCAGCCGAAGCGTTCCATCTGGCCGAATTCGCCGACGATGGTCGGCAGCGCGGTGGAAACGATCTGGTTGTCGAGCGTCGCCATGAACAGCGCCGCCATGAGGAAGCAGAAGACGGCCAGCCGGCGTGACGAGGTTGCGACGAGCGGCGGGGCCGTTGGGCGAGAGATATCCATGGGGAGGTTCCAGTTTCGTCGATTTATGTGCTTTCGGCATATAAATGTCAATGGCAACTGCATGCCAACAGCAGAAATGGATTGTCGAGGACGGGCGGCGTCTGCTAGGATTTGTGCATGAAAGACAACCTTGCCACGACCACGGCCGGTGCCGACATCCCCTCCCGGGCATTCGACCCGATCGGAGACACGCTGTCGCGCATGCGCATGCTGATCGGGCGGCGGATCGTTGCCCGTGCGGCGATCGCCAATACCGTGCCGGGTCTCGAACTGTCGCATCTCGACGCGCTCGACGCGATGCAGTTCATCGACGGCGAAGTTACCGTCGGCGCCATTGCCGAACGGATGCGGATCGACCCGTCTCGCGGCAGCCGGCTGGTCGCCGAGCTGGTCGGTCACGGCGTGCTGCGGCGGGATGCCTCGCAGGAGGATGGCCGCCGGTCGCTACTGGTGCGCACCAAGCTCGGCGACAAGCTGCTGGCCGAACGGCGGACGGTGAAGATGGCACTGCTCGCCGACGTGCTGGCCGACTGGAGCGAGGAGGAGCTCGAAAGCTTCTCGCGCCTGTTCGAAAAGTTCGTCGACGGCTTCGAGACGGCCGCCGCGCGCGGCGTGGCGAATGCCGGCGGACAGCGCAACGGCTAGCCGCCTTCAACCTTCACGACAGGCTTCAGCCGGTGGCGGACAATCGCAGCGCATCGCGCCCGCCGCGCTTTGCGTCGTACATGGCGCGGTCGGCGCTGGCGAGCAGCGCTTCCGGCGTATCGCCGTCGCCTGGGTAAAAGGCGACGCCCATGCTGCATGTGGCGCTGATCTCAGCATCATCGACGCTTACCGGCGCCGAGATCGAGGCACGGACATGCTGAAGGCGCCGCACGACGGCCGGGCGATCCTGATCGACATGGCTGAAGACAATGGCGAACTCGTCGCCCCCCAATCGCACGACCAGGTCGCTGGCCCGGACTGAATTCAGCATCCGGTTGGCGATCGTTCGCAGCACCTCGTCCCCGATCGCATGGCCCAGCGTGTCGTTGATCTGCTTGAAGTTGTCGAGATCGATATAGGCGACGATGATCTTGCGGCCTTCGCGGCGCGCGTCGGACAGTGCCCGGCCGAATTTCGGCCAGAACAGAGCCCGGTTCGGCAGGCCGGTCAGCGGATCGTGATGCGCCATGTGGTGGATGCGCTGCTCGTTGCGCGCCCGTTCGATGGCGATGCCGGCCAGGTCCGCTGCCATGGCGCTGATTTCTGCCTCGCGCGGCGTCGGTGCCCGCACCGTCTTCGAATACAGCGCAAGCGTTCCCAGCACCTCTTCGCCGACGGCAATGATCGGCGTCGACCAGCAGGAGCGCAAGCCGAACATCGCAGCGATCTCGCGGCAGCCATCCCACAGCGGATCGCTGTCGATATCGGTGGTGACGATGGTCTGGCGGCGCCAGGCGGCGGCGCCACAGGAGCCGGCCTGCGGGCCGATCTCGATACCGTCGACCAGCCGCGAGAAGGCGTCCGGCAGGTCGGGAGATGCGCCGTGCCGCAGCTGGTTGATGTCCGGATCAAAGAGCAGGACCGAGGCCGTAACGCCCTGCAGCTGCTGCTGGACGAGCCCGCACAGCGCCGTCAGGATCGCCTTCAGGGGCCGACCGCGAGCCACCATTTCCAGCACGGTCGCCTGGCCGCGGTTCAAATCCTCCTGCCGCTTGCGCTCGGTAATATCGCGCGCCATGACGATCAGGCCGACGACCTGGCCCTCCTCGTTGCGCATCGGCGTGCGGGTGGTGAGGTACCAGAGGCTGCCCTCGGCGCCGCGGCCAAAGGTTTCCTCCTGCTCGAAGGCCACGCCATCGGCCATCAGCTGCTGCTCCAGCAGGAAGCGCTGCTCGGCAACCTCGCTCTCCATCATATCGAGATCGAACACGGTACGGCCGAACAGCTCCTCCTCCGAGGCAAGCCCTGCCGCGGCAAGCGCCGGAGCGTTGGCGAAGACGTAGCGACCGCGCCTGTCCTTCAGCAACAGCGATTGCGGGAACTGGTCGAGCAACTGGCGGGCGTCGAGCGACTGGATCGCGAGGCTTGCATCGCTGTCGATATCGGCAGCCGTCGCAATGCGGATCAGTTGCCGCAGCAGTTGATCAAGGGTGGCGGCCTCGACCGGACCAGCCGAATGTGCGGCGGTAGTGTCAGTCATGAACGGGCCTCCTGATGTGATGGCCAGCGTTCTTCCGAAGGAAGGCCGCATGCCGATCGACCGGGTAAGTTCGCCCGGCCTGAGGCTCGCTAAGTGTGCTCGTTCGCCCGTCTCTCAAGCACCCCTGAAAGCAATCCGGCCGCCGTCGTTAAGAATGTCTGTCGCTCGCCCCTCGCTTCGCCACCCCCCCCCGGAGCAGTCAGGTGAAGCGTACCGGAATGGCACAGGTTCATGGCATGGTTCCTGCTTCGAAGGGTGCATGGTGACCGGATCATTTCTATCGCGACGACGGCTGGTGCAGGGGATGGCGCTGCTCACGCTTGGCAACACCGCTCCGGCACTTGCGGCACCGCGAACCTTGCGTGGCGATCAAGATCTGCGCGGCTCGCTGGATGCTGCCCCTTATGGCGTGACGCCGAAGCCGGGCGAGCTTTCCGGCACCCGGTTTGCGGCGATGCTGAAGCGGGCCGCGGCCGACAACACGCCGGTCTTCCTGCCGCCCGGCACCTATCCGGTCGAGGCTTTGGACCTGCCGGACAATCTGCGGCTGTCGGGCGTGGCCGGCGCCTCGCGCCTCCTCTACACGGGCGCCGGATCGATGCTGACGGCGCGGGGGCTGCGGCGCGCCGAGCTTTCCAACCTCGTCATCGACGGCGGCAATGCCCGGCTCGGCGGAGAGGCTCCTGCCCTGCTGCATGCAAGCGATATCGGCGAACTGATCATCGACAATTGTGACATCGTCGGCGCGCCGAAAAGCGCCCTGCATCTCGAACGGTGCGCCGCCCGGATTGCCGGCAACCGGATCTCGGGTGCGGCCGATTATGCGCTCTACGCCGTCGACGGGCGCGACACGACGATCTCCGGCAACCGGGTCAGCGCCTGCGGCAATGGCGGCATCCTCGTGCACCGGCTGCAGAAGGGCCGCGACGGCACCATTGTCAGCGGCAACCGGATTACCGACATCCGCGCGGCGAACGGCGGCACCGGCCCGTTCGGCAATGCCATCAACGTGTTTCGTGCCGACAACGTCATGGTCGGCGGCAATCACATCAGCGGCGCGGCGTTTTCCGCCATCCGCGCCAATGCCGCCTCCGACGTGCAGATCTTCGACAACCAGTGCCTCGAGAGCGGCGAAACGGCGATCTATTCGGAGTTCGGCTTCGAGGGTGCCATGGTCACCGGCAACCTGATCGACGGCGCAGCGAACGGCATCTCGGTCGTCAATTTCGACAGCGGCGGACGGCTGGCGACGATCGCCAACAACATGGTCCGCAACATCTCGGCCGACGGCCCTTACGTGCACGACAATGTCGGCTTCGGCTTCGGCATCAGCGCAGAGGCGGATGCGGCGATCAGCGGAAACGTCATCGAAAACATCGCACGCTTCGGCATGCTGGTCGGCTGGGGACCATATCTGCGCAACGTGCTGGCCTCCGGCAACATCATCCGCCGGGCACAGACGGGCATGGCGGTGTCGGTGGTCGAGGATGCCGGCCAGGCACTGATCGCCAACAACCTGTTCGACGAGACGCCGAAGGGCGCGATCGTCGGCTATCGCTGGCACGATGCGGCAACCCGCGACCTCGTCGACGGCGCTTCCGGCTTCGCGCATCTGGCGATCTCCGGCAACCGCTCCAGCTGACCACGGCGCCGGTGTCCGCCGGCCCCTCTCCCATCGACAAAAATCATCGATACTTCACCGGACGTACTCTTCCGCGCCGGCCGCGCCCGGCATAGGTTGCCGGCAGTCCCGAAACAGGAATGTCCACAATGCTGACGATCTACGGCGCCTACCGCTCGCGCGCGACCCGCACTCTCTGGCTCGCCGGCGAGATCGGCCTTGCCTACGACCACGTCCCCGTCGTGCAGGCGAAGCGCCTGGAAGACCCGCTGGCCGCCGATGCGCCGATCAACACCCTGTCGCCGGCCTTCGTCGCCATCAACCCGATGGGCAGCATCCCGTCGATCGACGACGACGGCGTCATCGTCCACGAGTCG
Source organism: Rhizobium sp. SAFR-030 (assembly GCF_059415005.1). Lineage (NCBI taxonomy): Bacteria > Pseudomonadati > Pseudomonadota > Alphaproteobacteria > Hyphomicrobiales > Rhizobiaceae > Rhizobium > Rhizobium sp. SAFR-030. The sequence goes on from NZ_JBPFDO010000001.1 coordinate 694,657, forward strand.
CTCGCCATCAACCTCTACCTGGCGAAGAAGTACGGCGGCGCGCTGGCACCCAAGGATCTGGTCGAAGACGCGGCGATGATGCAGTGGTCGCTGACGGCCGCCACCGAGATGGAAGCCAATGCGCTGAAGATCTCGTCGGCGTCGCTCGGCGAACAGACCGACGAGACGAAGGCGGTCATCGAGGTGGCGGCACGCAGCCTGAAGCGGCCATTCGACGTGCTGGAAGCGCATCTTGCCGACAAGACCTGGATGGTCGGCGACCGGTTCACGGTCGCCGACGTCAATGTCGCGGAGATCGTCCGCTACGCGCAGCCGCATCAGCCGATGTTCGATGCGCGCCCGGCGGTGAAGGCCTGGCTGGAGCGCTGCCAGGCCCGCCCGGCGTTCAAGGCGATGTGGGAGAAGCGGCTGGCGGAGCCGGCGTCCGGACCGGTCTGAGCGGCGGCCGGTTGGACGGCCTCGGCGCCACCTGTGACCGGATGCGGTCCTGTAGGTGGCGGATGAGGTGCGCCGCCTCTGCCGGCGGGCGGGTTTCGATCCGCCGGTAGTTTTTGCAGTCGGCGGAGCGGGAGACCATGCCCCAGTCGATCAGTTCGCGGCGGATGAGCACATGGTCGCCAAAGGCGTTCAGCCGCTTCAGCACCGCGTTCACCTCCGGCTCGCTGAGATCCCGCCGCGCCGGCAGCGCTGCCCAGCACCACCAGAGCGCAAGCTTCTGCTGCGAGGTCTTCTTCGGCCAGCGCAGCATCACCCCTTCGGCATCGAAACAACGCAGCACCTGCTCGATCCGCCTGTGATCGACAGGCTCCGGATCGATGGTCACCGGCTGTGGCGCAGCAAGCCGCTGGCCGGCGCTGGCATCCGCCTTCAGATGCTGGAAATTGCGAAAGCCGGCGCCGCGCGCCAGCATGTTGAGGATCTCGACATGGCTCGGCGGAGCGGCGCGCTCGCCGAGTTCGCGGCCGAGCTTTTTGGCCAGTGCCGAAACATCGGGCACCATGAGTGAGAGGATTGTCTTCGACATCGTTCGTCCTTTGATCGTGCCGTCGAAAAACTGTCGGTGGTCACCGTCTTCCGACCCGGCACGAGGGACAGACCCGTCGTGATGAGAAGATTGTCTGGCAGGTTTAGCTCCCGGCCTGGAACGGCCGGGCGGTGACGCCTGGGTGAACTGCTGACCCTTGCAACACAAAGAAATATCCGGCCGGCCGCTGTCCGTCAACATTAGCGAACGAACAGCTGACGCCTCAGGCTCAGGCCACCGCTTCGGCTGCCAGCGCTGCCTTCACGGCCGGGCGCTCCGACATGCGACGGAAGTGATCCTCGACGCGTGGGAACTCGGCGATATCGACGCCGTCGGACTTCAGCCAGCTCGACATCACATAGAGATAGATATCGGCGACCGTATAGGCTTCGCCCATGACGAACGGACCGACCAGCATGCCGTCCTCGATCAGGCGGAAGCTGTCGCGCATGGTCTGCGGCACCTTGCGCTTCATGTCCTCCAGCGAGGTCGGCTCATCCGCCCAGCGACTGCCGCGCGGCCCGTGGGCGTGGTTGACGTGCACGGTCGAGCAGATGAAGCTGTTGAAGGCCTGCATCCGCGCCAGATCGAACGGATCGTCGAGCGGCGCCAGCTGTTTTTCCGGCGCCATCTGGGCGATGTAGCCGAGGATCGCCGGCGTCTCGGTCAGCGTGCCGCGCTCGGTCACCAGTGCCGGCACGCGGCCCTTCGGGTTGACCTTCAGGAAATCGTCGCCGCGCTGCTCTCCCTCCTTGAGCTTCAGCCGCTTCAGTTCAAACGGCAATCCCGCTTCGATGAGCGCGATGTGGCTCGCCTGCGAACAGGCGCCGGGCGAGAAGAACAGTGTGTGCATGAAGATCCTCCTTATGTCTGCCGCATGTGTAGCATTGCCAGGACGTTCCCAGAAGCACGCATGACAGCCCCGAAGGCGCATTTGGCGGCGGCGATGCAGGGTGGCGATCGAGCGCGGTGATCCAGAGGGGCCCCGGCTGCGTCTATAAGCCCCGAGTCCAACATCCGGAGGCCAAACATGACCGATCGGTTTCAATACGCGCTGCGCGCCGGCATCGTCTTCGTCGCCTTCACCATTGCCGCGTTCGGCCTGGCGACCCGTCCGCTCGCCGCTGCCGAGCAGGCCTATTCAGCGTCCGACATCCAGAAGATGATCATCGGCAAGCGGATCTATCTTGCCGCTCCGATGGGCGGCGAGTTCCCGCTGAACTACCGCCGTTCCGGCGTCGTGGACGGATCCGGAGAAGCGGTGGGTCTCGGCCGGCTGGCAAAACCCAACGATACCGGCAGATGGTGGATCAAGGACGACCGGCTCTGCCAGCAGTTTACCACCTGGTACAAGGGCGCGCCGATGTGCTTCGAGCTCTACCGGACCGGCGCGACGACGCTCAAATGGATCCGCGACAACGGCCAGACGGGCACCGCGCGGATCGGCGAGAGCATCTAAGCACGAGAGGGCGCGGTTCACCCCATAAGTTGCAACAAAGGCGCGCCTGTCTGCTCACGCGAAGAGCGCGTCGGTCACTCTGACCTCGCCGACATGCAGACGGTTCCAATTCTTCATGTCGCGATTGGCCATGCCCATCAGCGTCTCGCGGATCTCGCTGCCCGGCTCGAACTGGCGGGCGATCAGCGCGAAGATCATCGCCTCGGCAGCGCGCGTCGTGCCGTCCTCGCATTTGACGGCAATAGCCACGCCCTGCTCCGGAAGCGCCGCGACAAAGACGCCCTCGGCACCGGTCTTGGCGAAGATCTTGCCGGGCGCCACCTGCATCAGACGCGTGCAGGCGCGGTTGGTGCCGGCGACGTAGAAGGGTTCGGCCATGCAGGCCTCGATCAGACGCCGGGAGGCGACGGCGCGTCCGGCAGCCAGGCCCTCACCCGTCAGCATCTTCGCAAAGCCGTGCGCCAGGCCCCTGAGCGGCACCGCATAGGTGGGGATGGAGCAGCCGTCGGTGCCGCAATTGTCGGTACCGAGAGAAGCGCCCGTGAGGTTTTCCATGACGTCGCGGATTTGCGCCTGCAGCGGATGATCGTAGCCGACATAGCCGGCCGGATCCCAGCCTGACTGGACGCAGGTGCAGATGAAGCCGGAATGCTTGCCCGAGCAGTTGTTGTGCAGCGCCGTCGGCGCATCGAGCGTGCGCGCCTGGCGGATCAGCGTCTGCTGGTCGGACGACCAGTGGGCGCCGCATTCAAGCACCGTCAGATCGCGGCCGGCCTTGCGAAGCATGCCGGCTGCGGTGTTGACGTGCTCCTCCTCGCCGGAATGCGATGCGCAGGATAGCGCCAGCTCCTTTTGCGACAGACCGAAGGCATCCGCCGCTCCGCTTTCGATCAGCGGCAGCGCCTGCATCGCCTTGCAGGCGGAGCGCGGAAACACCGGCGCGTCGACCTCGCCGGCGGAGAAGAGAACCTTGCCGGCACCGTCGATGACGACGGCCATGCCGCGATGACGGCTTTCGACGCGATTGCCGCGGGTGATTTCGACGGTAACGGGATTTTGCATGGGCCTGCCCTGAAGATGCTGCTTTGCTCCGGTCATAGCGCGGCGCACAGAAAAGCCCAATCGCCCGGCGTGAAAAAAACCCTTGCGCAGAGACAGGATATGAAAGCCTTGAAGCCGTTGCTGATCGCCATCCTCGCCCTCTACCTGCTGCCCACATTCGCCTCGGCCGGATGGTGGGCGCTGCAGGACAGGCCGGCGCGCTGGAGCGAGGCGAACTGGGGTTCAGCCGGCATCCTGCCGCAGCCCGCGGCAAGCGAGGACGCGGCGATCTACATCTTCTCGGCGGCCACCGGCGGCCTGAAGGGTGCTGTCGCCAGCCATTCGTGGATCGTCACCAAGGCCAAGGGCGCCAAGACCTACATCCGCTACGACAAGGTCGGGTGGGGTTCACCGATCCGGCGCAATCACCGCTCGGCCGACGCCTTCTGGTATTCGAACAGGCCGCAGCTGGTGAAGGCGGTCACCGGCAGCCAGGCCGAGCTGCTGATCCCCAAGATCGAGGGGGCGATCGCCGCCTATCCCTATGCGGAACCGGGTGGCTATACGATCTGGCCGGGTCCGAACTCCAACACCTTCGTCGCCTTCGTGCTGCGCACCGTGCCGGACATCGATGCGGTGCTGCCGCCGCATGCGGTGGGTCGCGACTATCTGCCGGACGGCGAGTTCCTGCACATCGACGACGACTGGCGCGACATCCACCTGACGATCCGCGGGCTGATCGGCATTTCGGCGGGCTGGAGGAGCGGCTTCGAGGTGCACTTCCTCGGTCTTGTGGCCGGCCTCGATCTCGCCCGACCCGGGATCAAGATCCCGGCGTTCGGCAGGCTTGGCGTTTGAAACTCACGCTCCTCTGACGGATGCTTGCGATGCCGAAGGGATGCTGCACCATGAACCAGGTCATCACGCTTTCACCGGATATCGAGAAACGGCTCGCGCTGCTTGCCAGCCGCACGGACAGGAGCCTCGAGGAGCTCCTTTCCATGATTGTTATCGAGGGGCTTTCGGAAATCGAGGCAGACCTTGCCGCCGACGAAATCGAGGCCCGCGTCGCCTCGGGTGCCGAACGCGTCTACCAGTCGCAGGAGGTGAGACGCAAACTTGCCCTGGACGATTGAGTACACCGCAACCGCTCTCAGGAAGCTCTAAAAACTCGATCGGCAGACGGCCCGGTCGATCCTGGACTATCTGGATCACCGTATTGGCCCGGCTCCCAATCCCAGACACTACGGCAAGCCCTTGACCGGATCACTCAAGGGCCGATGGCGCTTCCGCGTTGGCGATTACCGATTGATCTGCCGCATCAAGGATGCCGAGGTCGTTGTTCTCGTCATCGATCTTGGACATCGTCGCCACATCTACGATTAATAATCTCACGGCCTGAAAAAGGAAAAGGGCCGCTTTCGCGACCCTTCCATGAGTTTGGCCTGTGTTACCAGACCGGAGCGACGGCAAGAGCCGTCAGGCTCCGAGGAAAGTGCGGGTTAGGCCGAGGGCTGCCCCGTCAGAACCGTAACCTTTCCATTGTCCGACTTGCAGACCGAAATCTCATTAGACATTGGATCACCTTCCTTTCGTTACGTTGATGTTGGGATTAAGGTAGGTGCGCTCCCGCGATTGCGCAAGGCACGAAATATGACGAAGTTCGAAATCACGTTACCGGACAGCGTAGCGTCCGAAATTGAAGATGTCGCCCGGATCACCGGCCTGTCACGGCAGGAACTCGTCAGCACCGCAGTGGAGCGGTTCCTGAAGGACCGGGCGCGCTGGCACGAGGACATGAAGGCAGCGACGGCCGATGTCGACCGCGACATCGGTGCCGACGGAGAGGATGTGCTGGAGTGGATGGACAGCTGGGGTATTGCGCAAGAACGTGAGCGCCCGCTTCTGGACGGCGACCTTCGCTGACTTCGCTCTACCTCACCTTCAGCACGATCTTGCCGATATGGCTGCTGCTTTCCATCAGCCGGTGGGCGTCGACGACCTGATCGAACGGCATCACCGCATGGATGACGGGCGCCACGGTTCCGGCTTCCAGCAGCGGCCAGACCTGCGACAGGAGCTCGTCGCGGATGGCGCGCTTTTCCTCCGCCGTGCGCGGCCGCATGGTCGAGCCGGTAATCGTCAGGCGCTTGACCATGATCGGCGCGAGATTGACGTTTTCGGCAACACGCCCGCCGAGGAAGGCAATCATCGACAGGCAGCCGTCTTTTGCCAGCGCCGCGATGTTCTTCTCGAAATAGGCGGCGCCGATCATGTCGAGGATGACGTCGACCCCCTGCCCCTCGGTCAGTTGCTGGACGACCTCGACGAAATCCTCGGTCTTGTAGTTGATGGCGCGGGTGGCGCCGATCTTCTCGCAGGCGGCGCATTTTTCCGCCGAGCCGGCAGTCGTGTAGACCGTGGCGCCGAACGCCTTGGCGAGCTGGATCGCTGTCGTGCCGATGCCCGACGAACCGCCGTGGATCAGGACGCTCTCGCCCTCCGTCAGGCCGGCCATCTGGAAGAGGTTGGCCCAGACCGTGAAGAAGGTTTCCGGAACCGCGGCCGCCTTCACCGCGTCGTAGCCGCGGGGGAAGCGCAGGGCCTGACCGGCGGGCAGCGTGCAGTACTCGGCATAGGCGCCGCCATTCGCCAGCCCGCAGACCTCGTCGCCGATGGCGAAGTCCTCGACGCCCTCGCCGAGCGCCACGACCTTGCCAGCCACTTCGAGGCCGAGGATCGGGCTTGCATCCTTGGGCGGCGGGTAGTTTCCCTGCCGCTGCGCGACATCCGGCCGATTGACGCCGACAGCCTCCACCTGCACCAGGATTTCGCCGGGTTTCGGCTGCGGCAGCGGACCGGAGGTGAAGGCCATGACCTCGGGGCCGCCGAACGAGGGCAGATCGACATGGCGCATGGAGCTCGGCAGCGTCATGGAATTCGACAAGGTCATCGAAAGCGTCCTCCGGAATGCGGGCGTCTGGTCAGCTTGCGGATGTAGGACATCGGCTCGCACTTGGGAAGGCGGCGTCGTGACGCGGCGTTTCATGCAGAGCTTCAGTCGGCGCTGCCGAACCGGCTGAACACCAGGCCGTCCTCGCTGTCCTTGGCACGCCCCTTGACGGTCGCGATCGCGGCACTGATGGCACCGACATCCTCGAGCACCAGGCCCTCGGGCAGTTCCAGCACGCCGATCGAACAGCGCAGCATCGGAAAATCGCGCTCGGTGCCGTTGCGGTCATGACCGCGAATGCTGCCGGAAGCGCGATCCTCGGGCGAGTAGAGGCCGAGCACATCCTCGTGGAAGTCCGACGACAGGCGTTCGAGGATCACCGCCAGGTCGTCATGCTTCCAGCCCCGCAGGCCGATGAAGAAATCGTCACCGCCGATATGGCCGAGGAAATCGCCGTTGCCGAAGAAGTAGCGCTTCATCAGCGCCGAGAACAGGGTGATGGCGTGGTCGCCCGCCTGGAAGCCGTAGTGGTCGTTGAACGGCTTGAAGTGATCGAAATCGCAGTAGCAGAAGTAGCGCGCCTGGTCGTCGTCGCGGCCGAATTCCTGCATGAAATCACGGATGGCGCGGTTGCCGGGCAGGCCCGTCAGAGGGTTCTGATCCTGCGCCAGCTTCAGCTGCTTCTCGTTGATCACCCGGATCAGCGAGGCCGCGGAGACGATGCCCGCATAGCGCATGTTTTCCGTCAGGATGACGCATTCGCTGCCGTCCATATCGGCGAAGATCGTCATCAGCCGCTCGGCATTGGCATCCAGACCGACGATCGGCGCCGCCTCGACGAACTGCGAGATCGACCGTTCGTAGATCTTGTTCTTCAGCAGATCACGGCCGAACGGCCGGTAGATGTATTCCTTCAGGTGGTACTCGCTGATGATACCGCGCGGCTCGTCATTGGCGTTGAGGACCGGAAAGAACGACTGCCGCGGATTGCTGCGGAACAGCTCGAAGACGCTGTCGACGCTCTCGTGCTCGTAGACCGTCGGCAGCATCTCGATCTGCTTGCGGATGAGGATCTCGTCGAGCGAGTGGCTGGAGCGCTTGCCCCGGCCAAGCTCTGCCAGATGCGGAAACGACGGTTGCAGTTCGTTGACGAAGGTGGTCGGCCGGGCGATGAACCAGCCCTGCACCAGATCGATGCCGATATCGCGGCAGGCCACACATTCGGCTTCGGTCTCGACGCCCTCGGCGATCACCCGGATGCCGAGCACATGGGCGATGTTGACGATGTTGCGCACCAGGTGGCGCTTGCGCGGGCTGGCATCCAGGCCGGCGATGAAGTGCCGGTCGATCTTCAGGTAATCAACGGCAAAATCGCAGAGCAGCTTGATCTCCGCGTGGCCGACGCCAAAATCATCGATGGCGAGCTTGAAGCCTGCCTTGCGCAGCCGTGCCACCAGGTCGGCGAATTCAGGCTCGCTGGTGTTGTCGAAGCGCTCGGACAGTTCAAAGCAGATCGACGACGGCGGAATGTTGGTCTTGCGCAGGTGCTGCACAAGCCGGTCGAGGATGAAGTTTCCCTCGCGGATCAACCGTCCGTCGAGATTGATGAACAGCGTGCTGGAGGCGAAATCCGGCAGCGTCGAGAACTTGGCCAGCGAGCGGGCGGCGAGCATCTGCTCGAGGGCGAGAATCTGGCCCGAACCTGCAGCCGAATCGAGAAGGTCGACGGGCGTGTCGAAGCCCAGCCTTTCGTGGCCGCGCATCAGCGTCTCGTAGCCGAAGACACGGCCGGTGGACAGCTCGACGATCGGCTGGAACGCCGTCTCAAGCACCAGCTTCGAGAGCGGCAGCAACCTATCCTCCGTAAATCGCCTGACGACATTCGTCTCAAGCGGCATTGCGCTCGCCATACCGGATCCTGCCACTCCAAGCCCCTGAAATTCGCGCGAAGCTCACATGCCAATCCTCAATGAAGTCTTTCCGCAGCATGACGTTTGGATGAAGCTTTCATGACAGTTGGACGACCGGCGATTTTCGTTGATTGGTCAGTCAATCAAGAATAGTTTGCAGCTTCAGGAGATCATCATGCCCAAGCTTGGAATGGAGCCGATCCGCCGCAAGGCGCTGGTCGATGCGGCCTTGAAGACGATCGGTCACCACGGTTCGCTGAGCGTGACGATGTCCGACATCGCCCGCGAGGCGGGTGTGTCGCCGGCGCTTGCCCATCATTATTTCGGCTCCAAGGATCAGTTGCTGCTGGAAACGATCCGCTCGGTGCTGCGCCAGTTGCATGCCGATGCGGTCGCAGCGCTCCGGGCGGCGGAAACGCCCCGCGGCAGGGTTTCGGCCGTCGTGCGCGTGTCCTTCCAGGCCGATCAGTTCGCGCCGGCAGTGGTCGCGGCCTGGCTTGCCTTCTTCTCCGAGGCACAGCGTTCCGAAGAGGTTCGCCGGCTGCTGGCGCTTTACGCGCGGCGGCTGCATTCCAACCTCCTGTCGGGGCTGAACCGGCTGTCTCCGCCGTCGGACGCAGCGCGCATCGCCGAAGGTGCCGCAGCGCTGATCGACGGCCTCTACATTCGCCAATCGCTGAAGGCCGCGCCACTGTCGATCGAAGCGTCCGTCGCGCTGGTTGAGGATTACGTCACGGCACAGCTTCTGCAGACGGCGGCACGCCGCCCACCCGTATCCGGAGACCCGACATGAGAGCCCAACCGAAAGCCTCCCACTTCATCGACGGCGAGTATGTCGAGGACGATGCCGGAACGCTGATCGAGAGCATCTATCCGGCCACCGGCGAAGTGATCGCCCGCCTGCATGCGGCAACGCCTGCCATCGTCGACCGGGCCGTCGCATCCGCCCGGCGCGCGCAAAAGGAATGGGCTGCCATGAGCCCGACGGCCCGCGGACGCGTGTTGAAGCGCGCCACTGACATCATGCGCGACAGAAATCGGGCTCTCTCCGAACTCGAGACGCTCGATACCGGCAAGCCGATCCAGGAGACGATCGTTGCCGACCCGACCTCCGGTGCCGACAGTTTCGAGTTCTTCGGCGGCATCATCGCTTCAGCGCTGAACGGCAGCCAGATCCCGCTTGGCGGCGACTGGGCCTATACCAAGCGCGTGCCGCTCGGGGTCGTCGCCGGCATCGGCGCGTGGAACTACCCGCAGCAGATTGCCTGCTGGAAGGCAGCACCCGCGCTGGCCGCCGGCAATGCGATGGTCTTCAAGCCCTCGGAAACGACGCCGCTCGGCGCCCTGAAGATTGCCGAAATCCTCATCGAGGCCGGCCTTCCGAAGGGCGTCTTCAACGTCATCCAGGGAGACCGCGACACGGGCCCTCTGCTCGTTGGCCATCCGGACGTGGCCAAGGTCTCGCTCACCGGCTCGGTGCCGACCGGCCGCAAGGTGGCGGGCGCTGCGGCTTCCCAGCTGAAGCACGTGACGATGGAGCTTGGCGGCAAATCGCCGTTGATCGTCTTCGAGGATGCCGACATCGACGGCGCGATTTCGGGCGCCATGCTCGGCAACTTCTACTCCACCGGCCAGGTGTGCTCCAACGGCACGCGCGTCTTCGTGCACCGGAGCCTGAAAGACACGTTCCTGGCGCGGCTGAAGGCCCGCACGGAAGCGATCGTCGTCGGCGATCCGCAGGACGAACGCACCCAGATGGGGCCGCTCGTTTCGTTTGCGCAGCGGGAAAAGGTGCTCGGCTATATCGACAAGGGCAAGGCCGAGGGTGCCACGCTCGTCACCGGCGGCGGCATTCCCAACACCGTCTCCGGCGAAGGCTTTTACGTGCAGCCGACGGTGTTTGCCGACGTCACCGACGAGATGACCATTGCCCGAGAGGAGATCTTCGGGCCGGTCATGTGCGTGCTCGACTTCGACACCGAGGAAGAGGCGATCGCCCGCGCCAATGCGACGGAGTTCGGTCTTTCGGCCGGCGTCTTCACCGCCGACATTTCCCGGGCGCACCGGGTGGTCGACCAACTGGAGGCCGGCACGCTGTGGATCAACACCTACAATCTCTGCCCGGTGGAGATGCCGTTCGGCGGCTCCAAGCAATCCGGCTTCGGGCGCGAGAATTCGGCCGCCGCGCTGGAGCACTACACTGAGTTGAAGACCGTCTATGTCGGCATGGGCAAATGCGAAGCGCCGTATTGAGATGAGTGTGGTCGTCGCACAAGCTCGCCCCCCTCTGCCCTGCCAAGGGCCAGCGCGGTATAGGCTTTCAGATCACGATGTCGTCGAGATCCACCTTGAGCGCGGAAGCGATGCGTTTGAGAACATCCACGGATCCGGTCTTCTTGCCGCTCTCGATCTCGGACAGGTAGGGCTGCGAAATGCCGGCCGCTTCGGCAAGCTCGGAAACGGTCATCTTGCGGTAGGTGCGAAAGGTGCGGATCCGGCTGTCGGTTTCGAACAGTTCGTAGACGAGTTCCGCCGGCCAGGTCTCCTCGCCTGCCCGAACACGGGCCATAATTCTCTCAGCCGCGATGGTGTCGATCAGGTCCTCGTAGTCTTCCTCGGGCACGAGGACGTAAGTCTCGCCGTCGATGATCGTCTTGCGCACTTCACCCATGGCTCACTCCTTGTAGATACCGCCGCGCGGTCCGACCTCGACCACGATGACCAACATCGTCTGCTCGTCGATGATGACCCGGTCGTCACCGACACGAATTCTCAACAGCCGGCTTGCCTTCAACTTCTTGACGTCGACCCGCTCGCCACGCGCGAAGGCATCGACCTTCGATCGGATTGCGTCACGGCGCTTAGGCTGCATGCGGCCCAAAACCTTGCTGGCACCCCGGGTGTACTCCACCTGCTTCATTCCAGCAGTATAGCAAGCAGCTATAGATCTTCAACCGATCGGACCTGACGTAATGACCCAAGCAGATTTCGTCATCATCGGTTCCGGCTCGGCAGGTGCTGCCATGGCCGATCGTCTGTCGGAGGATGGCAGACATTCGGTCATCGTGCTGGAATTCGGCGGATCGGATGTCGGTCCCTTCGTGCAGATGCCGGCGGCGCTTGCCTTTCCGATGAACATGGACCGCTACAACTGGGGCTATCTGTCGGAACCCGAGCCGCATCTCAACAATCGCCGGATGATCGCGCCGCGCGGCAAGGTGATCGGCGGGTCCTCGTCGATCAACGGCATGGTCTATGTCCGCGGCCATGCGGAAGACTTCAACCGCTGGGAGGAGATGGGCGCGCAGGGCTGGGCCTATGCCGACGTGCTTCCCTACTTCAAGCGCATGGAGCACGCGCATGGCGGCGAGGTCGGCTGGCGCGGCACCGACGGCCCCCTGCACGTACGGCGCGGCGAGGTCCGCAATCCGCTCTACCGCGCCTTCATCGAGGCCGGCCGCCAGGCTGGCTTTCCGGTCACCGAGGACTACAACGGCAGTCATCAGGAAGGCTTTGGCCTGATGGAGCAGACCAGTTGGGCCGGCCGCCGCTGGTCGACGGCCAATGCCTACCTCAAGCCGGCGCTGAAGCGCGACAACTGCCGGCTGATCCGCTGCTTTGCCCGCCGCATCGTGATGGACGGCAGCCGCGCCGTCGGCGTCGAGGTGGAGATCGGCGAACGGATCGACGTCATCCGCGCCAATCGCGAGGTGATCGTCGCAGCGTCCGCCTTCAACTCGCCAAAACTGCTGATGCTGTCGGGCATCGGCCCGGCGGCACATCTGCAGGAGATGGGCATTCCGGTGGTCACCGATCGGCCGGGCGTCGGGCAGAACCTGCAGGATCACCTCGAATACTACCACCAGTTCAAGTCGAAGCTGCCGATCACACTGCACGCCCGCAACAACTGGTTCTGGAAGGGTGTTGTCGGCGCCCAGTGGCTGTTCTTCAAGAAGGGTCTCGGCACGTCGAACCAGTTCGAGGCGGCCGCCTTCATACGCTCCGCCGCCGGCGTCAAATGGCCGGACATCCAGTATCATTTCCTGCCGATCGCAGTCTCCTACGACGGCAAATCATCGGCCGAGGGCCACGGCTTCCAGGCGCATGTCGGCTACAACATGTCCAAATCGCGCGGCTCGGTGACGCTGCGCTCGCCGGACGTGAGGCACGCCCCGGTGCTGCGCTTCAACTACATGAGCGATCCGGAGGACTGGGTGAAGTTTCGCCATGCGGTGCGCATCACTCGCGAGATCTTTGCCCAGAAGGCATTCGACCCGTACCGGCAGTCCGAGATCGCCCCCGGCGACGGGGTAGAGAGCGACGCGGAGATCGACGCGTTCCTCGCCGAGCACCTGGAAGGCGCCTACCACCCCTGCGGCACCTGCCGGATGGGCCGTGCAGACGATCCGATGGCCGTCGTCGATCCGACGACCAAGGTCATCGGCGTCGAGGGCCTGCACGTCGCCGACTCGTCGATCTTTCCGCACGTCACCTACGGCAACCTCAACGGCCCGTCGATCATGACCGGAGAGAAGGCCGCCGATCACATCCTCGGTCGCGCCCCCCTGCCCCGCTCCAACCAGGAGCCGTGGATCAACCCACGCTGGGAGGTCAGCGACCGATAGGGCCCGAGGGGTGGAGGGATGTCACTTGCGCAGGATGCCCTTCAGGCCGCCGCCGATCAGCATGGTCACGTCGCAGGCTGAGGAGAACGGCATGCCGCTGCCGGAAACGGCCATGTAGCGCGGCTGCCAGTCCGGGTCGAACTTCGACTTGAAGGCGCGCACGCCCTTGAAGTTGTAGTAACGCTCGCCGGTCTCGAAGATATGCCGGCCGATGCGGTTCCACAGAGGCGCGCGGCGGTGGGTGGAGAGGCCCGAAAGCGGCGCCATCCCGAGGTTCAGCACGCCGAAGCCATCCGTCTTCAGGTGCTCCATGATGCGCACGAACAGGAGATCCATCATGCCGCGATGGGTCGACGGCACGTGGCGCATCAGGTCGATGAAGGCTTCCCCATTGCCGCCGCCCGTGAGCAGGCTGGCGAAGGCGGCGATGCGACCGTCGATCCTGATCACCGCGACACTGCCGGATGCGACGTAGTCGGGCCGGAACGTGCCGAGCGAAAAGCCCTTTTCCGCGGCATTGTGGGCCGCCAGCCAGGCATCCGACACCTGGCGCAACTCGGCCATGTGGGCCGGCACCCGATCCTTCGGGATGAGTTCGAACTGCAGCCCGTCGCGCTCGGCGCGGTTGATCGAACGGCGCAGCTTCAGCCAGTCGCCGCCCCGCATGTCGAAGCGCGTCAGGTCCACTGTCGCCTGCTCGCCGAGCTTGTAGGGGCGAAGGCCGGTCTCGGCGGCGATCGGCAGGAAGTCCGGTGACACCTGGTAGAAGACCGGGCGATAGCCGCTCTGGCGCGCATGCGACATGAACTTCACCACCAGGTCCTGCCAGGCATGGCGCGGACCGACCGGATCAAACAGGGCAATGCAGGAGCGTCCCTTGCAGGCATACATGATGAAGGCGTCGCCGCCGTCGGAAAACAGAACCTGCTTGTCGCCCAGCCGCACCAGCCCGGCGCTTGCCTGGGTCTGCGCCTCGACGATCTGGCAGGCACGGGCGAGTTCCTCCGGCTTCGGCCGGCGCCGCAGCATCGGCCGCATCAGCCGGCGGCCGGCGAAGGCGCCGGTGATCAGCGTCAGCGACAGCGAGGTTCCGGTTTCGGCAGCGCCTGCCGGAAGGCTCCAGAGCCGCAGCCCGAGCAGCATCTCTTCAAGGAACAGATAGAGGAAGACGGCCAGCGACAGCGCTGCCGCACCTTTCACGCCGAAGGCGGAAACGGCACCGTGCAGCACCTCGACGAAGATCGCCCCGAGCGCTGGTTTGGGCAGACGGGCTGCGGCCGGCATGGCAGGCTGCATCACGTCGAGATTGGCGGCATGAATGTCCATGGATAAACCCGTCAAAAGCTAAGTCTGCCTGGGACAGGCGGCTCATGGACGAAGACCGGTTCACCCATCGGTGCGCACTGTGTCAGCCGATCCGCTTTGAAAGACAGAACCTGTCTTCCTGCGGCCATCCAGCCCACATCGCATCACCGCCTATCTGCCGCGCACGACGGACAAGCCTGCATGACCATCTTCTGACGGATGCATCGACCCTCCGGCATTCCGGTCGGCCGATGAAATCGTGACAAATCCCCGTGCGCGCCCCCGTGCACAGCGGAGCAATGCGATAGACCAGGGATTTCCGCAAGCCAAACCTGCGATCTGCCTCAGCCCTTGCGGAAGAATGTCCAGCGAGTGGGGCGAAAGCGCAACTGCGCACCCAGTGTCACCGGCGCATCGAGCGCCACCTCGATCTCCACGTGACGGGCCTTTCCGTCATTGGCGATGTCGATTTCGGCGATCCGCGTGCCGGCCAGTCGGCGGCAGGCGGTGACGGTGCCGAACAGTGCGGCGTCGGCTTCGGTCAGCGCCACGTCCTGCGGTCGGAAGAACAGCGTGCCTTCGGAGCCGACGACCCCACCCTCTTCAGCAACGCCGATCGGCTGACCGTCGAAGAGCACCGCACCGCCGTCTCCGATGCGCACCGGCAGTCCGGAGGATTCGCCGATAAAGGAGAAGACGAAGGGCGACCCCGGCCGGTCATAGACGTCGTCGGCGGACCCGACCTGCTCGATCTTGCCCTGGCTCATGACGACTACCCGGTCGGCAAGCTCCAGCGCCTCTTCCTGGTCGTGGGTGACGAAGACGGTGGTGTGGCCGGTGCGGTCATGGAATTCCCGCAGCCAGCGCCGGAGCTCCTTGCGCACCTGCGCGTCGAGCGCGCCGAACGGTTCGTCGAGCAGCAGGATGCGCGGCTCGATCGCCATCGCCCGTGCCAGGGCGACGCGCTGCCGCTGCCCACCGGACAATTGGTTGGGATAGCGGGCCTCAAGGCCGGAAAGCTGGACCATCTCCAGAAGCTCGGTCACCCGCCTGCGGATCTCTTCCTTGGCCGGACGCGTCGCGGAGGGCCGCACCTTCAGGCCGAAGGCGATGTTTTGCGCGACAGTCATGTGGCGGAACAGCGCGTAGCTCTGGAATACGAAGCCGACATTGCGCTCCTGCACCGTGTGATGCGAGGCGTCGGTGCCATCGAAAAAGATCTGGCCGCCGCTTGGCTGCTCAAGCCCGGCAATGAGGCGCAGCAGCGTCGTCTTTCCCGAGCCGGAAGGCCCGAGCAGCGCGATGAGCTCGCCCGACTTGATATCGAGCGACACGTCTTCCAGGGCCGGAAGCCGTTCGAACTGCTTGCGGATATGGCTGATGGTTACGTCCATCGGGGAAGGCCTTTCAATGCCTGCGTCCGCCGGCGCCGCCGGCACCGAACCGCAGTTCCAGAAGCGTTTTGAGGGCGAGCGTCACCAGTGCCAGGGCCGCCAGCAGCGAGGCGACGGCAAAGGCGGCAACGAAGTTGTATTCGTTGTAGAGGATTTCGACATGCAGCGGCATCGTGTTGGTGAGACCGCGGACATGGCCGGATACCACCGAGACGGCGCCGAACTCGCCCATGGCGCGGGCGTTGCAGAGCAGCACGCCGTAGAGCAGGCCCCACTTGATGTTGGGCAGCGTGACATAACGGAAGGTCTGCCAGCCGGATGCGCCAAGCGACAGCGCCGCTTCCTCGTCGCCGCTTCCCTGGTCCTGCATCAGCGGGATGAGTTCGCGGGCGATGAACGGGAAGGTGACGAAGACGGTTGCCAGCACGATGCCGGGGACGGCGAACAGGATCTCGATGCCGTAGCTCTTGAGGAAGGGGCCGAGCACGCTCTGGCTGCCGAACAGCAGCACGTAGACGAGGCCGGAAATGACCGGCGAGATCGAGAACGGCAGGTCGATGAGGGTGATCAGGAAGGCCTTGCCCTTGAAGTCGAACTTGGCGATGGCCCAGGCTGCGGCGATGCCGAACACCAGGTTGAGCGGAACGGCGATGGCCGCCACCAGCAGAGTCAGGCGGATGGCAGAGACGGCGTCCGGCTCGACCAGCGCCTCGACATAGGCCTCGACGCCCTTGCGGAACGCCTCGACAAACACCGCCACCAGCGGCAGGAAGAGGAAGAAGGCGAGAAACAGCATACCGACCAGGATCAGCAGCAGCTTGGTCAGCGGCCGCTCGTCGGCCGGATCGCGGAACCTGGCACGGGACGTGGCGCGAGAGGGCTCAGACATTGCCATACCTCTTGCGGCTCCAGGCCTGGATGAGGTTGATGACCAGCAGCATCGAGAACGAGATCACCAGCATGATCGTCGCCACCGCCGTGGCGCCGGCGTAGTTGAATTCCTCCAGGCGGATGACGATCAACAGCGGCGCGATCTCGGAGACGTAAGGGATGTTGCCGGCGATGAACACCACCGAGCCGTATTCGCCGACGCCGCGGGCAAATGCCAGCGCGAAACCGGTGAGAACGGCCGGCGCCAAGCCCGGCAGCAGTACGCGGGTGATGGTTTGCCAGCGACTGGCACCGAGCGTCGCGGCTGCCTCCTCCACCTCGCGGTCGATCTCCTCCATCACAGGCTGCACGGTGCGCACGACGAATGGCAGGCCGATGAAGATCAGCGCGACGACGATGCCGAGCGGCGTGAAGGCGATCCTGAGGCCGAGCGGCATGAACCAGGCGCCGATCCAGCCCTTGGGCGCATAGAGCGAGGCGAGCGCGATGCCGGCGACTGCCGTCGGCAGCGCAAAGGGCAGATCGACCATCGCATCGATCAGCCGACGGCCGGGAAAATCGTAGCGCACCAGGATCCAGCAGATCAGCACGCCGAAGACGGCATTGACGAGCGCCGCCAGCAGTGCGGTGCCAAAGCTGATGTAGAGGGCGGCGAGCGTCCGCTCGTCCGTGAGGATGGCGAAGAAGTCGCCCCAGCCCATCGACACGGTGCGCCAGACGAGCGCCGCCAGCGGAATGAGAATGATCAGCGACAGGTATGCGAGCGAAAAGCCGAGCGTCAGCCCGAAACCCGGGATGATGCTCGGCTGTTTCCATCGCCACCCAGAGGTGGCCGTGTCTGCCATATATAATGACGCCTTCTTCTTTGTTCCCCGAGACGCGCCTTAGCGGGCCGGCTTGTAGATCTGGTCGAAGATGCCGCCGTCACCGAAATGCTCGGGCTGGGCCTTCTTCCACCCGCCGAACTGCGGATCATCGATGGTGACGAGCTTTACGTCGGGCAGCTTCTTCAGCAGGTCCTGCTTGACGACCTCGGGCTTCGCCGGCCGGTAGAAGTGCTTGGCTGCAATGTTCTGGCCCTCGTCCGAGTAGAGATACTGGAGATAGGCCTCGGCGACCTTGCGGCTACCCTTGGCGTCGACGTTCTGGTCGACCACCGCGACCGGCGGTTCCGCGAGGATGGAGATCGGCGGCACGACGATGTCGAACTCGTCTTCGCCGAACTCCTGGCCGGCCAGGTAGGCCTCGTTTTCCCAGGCCAGCAGCACATCGCCGATCTGGCGCTGGGCGAAGGTGACGGTGGAGCCGCGGGCACCGCTGTCGAGAACCGGCGCACGCTTGTAGAGGTCGGCGATGTAGGCCTTGATCTTGTCCTGGTCGCCCTTGAACTCCTCGTTCGCCCAGGCCCAGGCCGCCAGGTAGTTCCAGCGGGCTCCGCCGGATGTCTTCGGGTTCGGGGTGACGATCTGCACGTCGCCCTTCACGAGATCGCCCCAGTTATGGATGCCCTTCGGGTTGCCCTTGCGCACCAGGAAGACGATGGTCGAGGTGTAGGGCGAGGAATTGTGCGGCAGCCGGCCGCGCCAGTCCGGCTTGATCTTGCCGCCGTTGTCGACGATGGCGTTGATGTCGCTTTCCAGCGCCAGTGTCACGACGTCGGCTTCCAGGCCGTCGATCACCGAACGGGCCTGCTTGCCGGATCCGCCATGCGACTGCTGGATGGTCACTGTCTCGCCGGTTTCAGCCTTGTAGTGCTTGGCGAAGGCGGCGTTGAAATCCTTGTAGAGCTCGCGGGTCGGATCGTAGGAAACATTCAGCAGCGTGGTATCTGCGTAGGCGGCAGGGGCTGCAAGGCCGGCCGCAAGCGAAATTCCAAGCGCCACGGCGCCCAGTCCGGTCATCAGTTTCATGGTCGCGTTCCCTCCAGACGTTGCCAACGCAATGTCTACCGAACGGGTAGACTTGGTCAATCCGCCTGCGGGCCGGCTGCGGACAAAGGCAAAACTGTTTCCCGACGGCAGGTGAAGCCAGCAAAGAAAGCGGCTTCGGCACCCTCACCGACAAAACGCCCGGATCGGCAAAGGCCTCATATGCAAAATCGCAATCCGCCGAAGCGTGCGCTTGGCAACCCAAAAGCACGCGGTTCTGGAGCATCGGGAGGTTGAAAGATGAGAAGTGTCGGTCGGGCGAAAGGCGCGCCGTGAGTACGGCGGCCGAGATGCGTCGGTCTCAGGCGGACAGGAGTTCCGCCTCGCTCGCCTTATCGGCGACGATCCTCACCGCGGCATCGACGCCGACGCCATCCACCGCATCGGCAATCGAGGTGGAGAACAGCACCGAGCGGCTGGCTTCCGCGACCCGGGCAAAGACGTGGCGGATTTCGCAGAGATGCTCGCCGTCGCAATCCTCACAGCGCCGGTAGGCGGTCAGCGACAGGCACGGAAGCGGCGCGATCGGCCCGTCGATCAGCCGCAGCACCTCTCCAAAGGTGATCGACGTGGCAGGCTTCAGCAGCAGATAGCCGCCCTGCTTGCCGCGCCGGCTCTCGACGATGCCGCTGCGCTTCAGCTCGAGCAGGATCTGTTCGAGGAATTTCTTCGGAATGGCCTGCTGCACGGCGATCTCGCTGATCATCAGCGGCCGCTCCGCATCCGCCTGCGCCAGGGCCGTCAGGGCCCGAAGAGCATATTTGGCTTTCTGCGAAATCATGCGGCGTCCGTCTGCGACATCAGGATTAGCCTTCGCCAGCCGACCGATACTGGATCGGCAGCGGGAAGGTCCAGGAGAGAGTTGTGAACCATGCGGAAGGTAACGCTTGCGCCATCCCGGCTGATGCCGTCACGACAGATCGAAACCTGCCTTCTGGACTACCGCAATTTACGCGGGATTACAAACAGATCGGACCCTCTCCGAGGGCGGATTTCGGGGTTTTTCGGCAGAGCAGCCGGGTTTTCTCGCGGGCGTCGGATTTCTAGAGATATTTGCTCCGTCTCCGGGTTGCTTCGAACCGTCATTCCTGTCCTGCCGCCCCTGCGCGTGGGATAAGCGGGAATACTTGGAACGACGGACATCGACAGCCAATGACCCAGCATCAGACGCCAGCAGACCTCGCGTCGCTTGATGATCAATTCGCGTCTCTCGACCTTGCCGGCCGCCTGTCGCTGGCGGCAAGCCTCGGCCGCGCGGTCTTTACCACCTCGCTCGGCATCGAAGACCAGGTGATCACCGCGGCGATCGGCCTCAACCGGCTGCCGATCGACGTGGCGACGCTGGAGACGGGCCGGCTGTTCATGGAAAGCGTCGTGCTGATCAACCAGACCGAGGAGCGCTTCGGGCTGACCATCCGCCGCTTCCGCCCGGCGCAGAAGGACGTCGACGCCTATGCGGCGCAATACGGGCTGAACGGCTTCTACGACAGCGTCGAGGCTCGCCATGCCTGCTGTGGGGTCCGCAAACTGAAGCCGCTTGCCAGCGCGCTTGCGGGCGCCGAGATCTGGATCACCGGCCTGCGCCGCGGCCAGTCCGGCAATCGGGCGACCACGCCGTTCGTCGAGTTCGACGCCGAGCGGGCGCTGATCAAGGTCAACCCGCTGGCCGATTGGTCGCTCGATGCGATCAACGCCTTCGTCGCGGACCATGGCGTGCCGATCAACCCGCTGCACGCAAGAGGCTACCCGTCGATCGGCTGCGAGCCCTGTACGCGGGCGATCAAGCCCGGCGAGCCGGAACGCGCCGGCCGATGGTGGTGGGAAAACGACGAGAAGCGCGAGTGCGGGCTTCACGTGCCGGAAACGGCCACCGCAATCGCCATCCCGACACGCGCCTGACGGCAAACTGACTGACGGACGACCGGCCGAAGCGGCCCAAGGACAACGAACACCATGCATCCCCATACATCCGAATACGATACGCACTCGCAGGACCAGGTTCCGAAGCCCCCCCTCGATCCGCATCTGAAGGCGCTGGAAAACGAAGCGATCCATATCTTCCGCGAGGTCGCCGCCGAGTTCGACAAGCCGGTCATGCTCTACTCGATCGGCAAGGACAGTTCCGTCCTTCTGCATCTCGCCCGCAAGGCCTTCTATCCCGGCCGCGTCCCCTTCCCGCTCCTGCACATCGATACCGGCTGGAAGTTCCGCGAGATGATCGAGTTCCGCGACGAGATGGCGCGGCGCTACGATCTCGATCTCGTGGTGCACACCAATCCGCGCGGCAAGATTGAAGGCGTGACGCCGTTCAGCCACGGCTCTGCGCTCTACACCGACATCATGAAGACCGAGGCGCTGCGCCAGGCGCTGGATGCTGGCGGCTACGACGCGGCCTTTGGCGGTGCCCGCCGCGATGAGGAGGCCAGCCGCGCCAAGGAGCGCATCTATTCCTTCCGGACGCCCGAGCATCGCTGGGATCCGCGCAACCAGCGCCCGGAGCTGTGGAACATCTATAACGGCATGATCCGCAAGGGCGAGAGCGTGCGGGCCTTCCCGCTATCGAACTGGACCGAAGTCGATATCTGGCGCTACATCCAGGCGGAGAACATTCCCCTCGTGCCGCTCTACTACGCCGCCGAGCGCCCTTACGTGGAGCGCGACGGGATGATGGTGCTGGCCGAGGATCCGCGGCTCGAACTGCTGCCCGACGAGAGCGTGCAGCATGGCATGATCCGCTTTCGTACGCTCGGCTGCTTCCCGCTGACCGGTGCGATCCGCTCGCAGGCGAAAACGCTGAACGAGGTGATCGCCGAGCTGGAGATCGCCACCGTCTCCGAGCGCCAGGGGCGCGCCATTGACCGCGACCAGTCCGGATCGATGGAGAAGAAGAAGCGCGAGGGTTACTTCTGATGTCTGTGACAAACACCCAGACTGCGCCGACAACGTCGGCCACCATCCTGCCATTCGCCGAGCCGGCGCGCGCCGTGCGCGACAGCCGCCCCCTGCGCCTCATCACCTGCGGCTCGGTCGACGACGGAAAGTCGACGCTGATCGGCCGCCTGCTGTGGGACACCAAGGCGGTGAAGGAAGACCAGGCGGCGACACTGAAGCGCGACAGCGGTGCGCAGAACGATCTCGGCCTTCCCGACTTCGCGCTGCTTCTCGACGGCCTGCAGGCGGAGCGCGAACAGGGCATCACCATCGATGTCGCCTATCGCTATTTCGCCACCGACCGGCGCTCGTTCATCGTTGCCGATACGCCCGGTCACGAGCAGTATACCCGCAACATGGCAACCGGCGCCTCGACTGCCGACCTCGCCATCCTGCTGGTCGACGCCCGCACCGGGCTTCTTGAGCAGACGCGCCGGCATGCGACCATCGCCTCGCTGATGGGCATCAAGCAGTTCGTGCTGGCGGTCAACAAGATCGACCTGGTGGCCTACGACAAGGCGATCTACGACAAGATCAGCCATGATTTCCGTGAGCTTGCGCTATCGCTCGGGGTCCGGCAGATCACTGCGATCCCGATGTCGGCGCTGAAGGGCGAGAACGTCGTCTATGACGGCCGCGCGTCGATGGCGTGGTACGAAGGCCCGACGCTGGTCGAGACGCTGGAGCTTGCCACCACGCGGTCTGCCCAGGCGGGCGGTTTCCGGCTGCCGGTGCAGCGCGTCGCGCGTCCCGGCGAAAGCTTTCGCGGTTACCAGGGAACTGTCGCCGGCGGCTCGGTGAAGCCAGGTGACAGCGTCACCATCCTGCCGTCCGGCATGGTGGCGAACGTCAAGCAGATCGTCACCTTCGACCTGGTACGCAATGCGGCCGTTGCCGGTGACGCGGTGACGCTGGTGCTCGACCGCCAGGTCGACGTGTCGCGCGGCGACATGATCGTCTCGATGGACGGCCAGCCGATGACCGGCCTCAACTTCGATGCGCAGCTGGTAGCGTTGCAGCCGGGCGGTATCGAGCCCGCCAAGGGCTACTGGCTGAAGAGCGGATCACGCCGCCAGCGGGTGACGGTGACACCGGTCTCGCAGCTCGAATTGTCCTCCGGCAAATGGAAGGCGCATCACGAGGCGCTCGGCATGAACGCCATCGGCAAGGTGCACCTCTCCTTCGACGAGGCGGCGATCTTCGATCCCTACGACCAGAACCGCGCCACCGGCGCCTTCATCATCATCGACCCGGATACCAACAACACGGTTGCCGGTGGCATGGTGACGGGACGGCGCTCCGACCTGGGCGGCATCCATCGCGACGGCCAGCGGGTGATCCTGTCGCTTCCGGCCGATCTTGCCGACGAGCTGATGGCAACCGAAGCTTTCGCCGCCCGCCGCGACGAGGCCGACATCCGCCGGGTCAGCGCCGGCCGCGCCGCCGAGCTGTTGGGTGACATCAAATAGCGAATAGCGAATAGCAGGCGGCTGCAGACGTTGGTGGTCAACGATGCCGCCGCCTCAGTTCTCCTCCGCGATCTCTTGCCACTGGCCAACTCTCTGCCCTGCCGGCATCCCTACAGGTGGGGAGATCACCAGCGGCGGGAACCGTTCTCAGGCGTCTGAGACGGCGGCAGCAGGACGGGTTTGAGCAAGAGTCACTGCGGCAGGCGGCGGGTGGTGCGTCGCTCGATCAGTTCAAAGCCGAGGTTGATCACCTGCTGCGGGGCAGGCTTGCCGTCGGCGGCGCGGATCATCATGTCGGCGGCGCGGTAGCCGATCTCGAAGAGCGGCGTGCGGATCGTCGTCAGCGGCGGCTCCATCACCGCGGAGAAATCCAGATCGTTGTAGCCGCAAATGCCGAAATCGTCCGGGACGCGCTTGCCCATCCGCCGCGCCTCGAACAGCACGCCGAGCGCGATGTCGTCGTTCTGGCAGAAGACGCCGTCGAGATCGGGCGCGATGCTGATCGCCCGGTGCAGCATCCGCGAGCCCATCTGGGTGCTGCTGGTGGCGTTCTCGTGGTGGATCAGGCCCGGATCGAAGAGGCCCGCCTCGTGCATGGCGAGGCTGTAGCCTTCGGTACGCCGGCGGCTGCGCTCGGCCATCGTCGCGCCCATCAGCGCGATGCGCCGGTAGCCGCAGGCGATCAGATGGCGGGTGGCGGCCGCGGCGGCCTCGAAATGATCCAGTGCGATCACCGTGCCCGGCGTCGGCAGGCCGACATCGACCACCTGGATGATCGGACAGTTGGCGCGCTCGATCGTTTCGCGCAGATCGTCGAGGCCTTCCAGCCCTCCGAGCACGATGCCGGCGGTATTCTGCGACAGCAGCAGCCGCACCTGGCGGCGTTCTTCCTGAACGCAATTGTGGGTGTTGGCATACTGGATGCGGAAAGTGGTATCGCGCACCCGCTCCTCGATCCCCTGCATCAGGCCTATGACGGCCCGGTTGCTGAGCGACGGCACCAGCACGCCGAAGGTGGAGTTGTGGCGACTGGCCAGCGCCCGCGCCGCCTGGTCGGGCACGTAGCTCATCTCCTCGACCAGCTGCAGGATGCGACTGCGCAGCTCCGGCGTCACCTTCTCCGGCTCGCGCAAGGCGCGCGATACGGTGATGGCGCTGACACCGGCTTTGGTCGCCACGTCGTGCAGCGTCGTTCTCTCACCGCGTCCGCGCTTCAATTCTGCCTTGCCCAATCCAAAATCGGCACGCAGTCCACAACCGCGCCATGCCCCACCTGCACCGGATCGCAACATATAAGCAACCCAGCATGGAGGCAATCTGTCGCAGCGTCTCCCAGGAGACGATACATGGCAATCGCTAGAGCAACCGGCATGGCGTCAGGCGGTGACGACGTAGACCAGTCCGACGATCACCATCCAGAGCGCCAGCGACAGTTCGAGTGACAGAAGAAAAGGCCATTTGTCCTGCTTCACGGTGACATCCTCCCAGATACCGTTCGCACTTGGTGCCGTGACGCCCTCCCCGGCGGCGCAGCAGAGGATCAGACTACACCCGGCAGTCCCTCACGACAATCGAAACAGCCGCCCATGACGGGGATAAACCGCCCTTTTGCCGCGGAAAGCGTGGCAGAAAAGGCAATTCGGCAATTTTTTCGCAGCGCAACCGGTCCTCCCCCCTCGAAGCCATTCAAAAACCTGATAGTGCGGCAGGGCCGGCCGCGCAGTTCAGTTCCCAAGACCTGTTCGCCGACGCGCCGTATTTCGTGCGGTGGTCAACCGCACCTCCTGCATAAAGGATTAGGAAAACCATGAACTACCGCTTGATTGCGCTGGCGGCGATTGCCGGCATGCTGTCTGGATGCGCCACCACGGTCGGCCCCGCCAGCAATCCCGTCGAAAGCTACTGGAAGGGCAAGTCCGCCGGCACCTTCTTCGCCCGCTTCGCGCCGCCGGTGAGCGACACCGAAGTCGGCTCGCAGACCATCTACAACTGGCGCGGCGGCTACAATCGCATCAAGACGCAGGACGGCCGCTCGATGCGCGTCAGCTGCTCGGCGCAGATCACCGCCGATGCCGACTATCGCATCCAGCAGATCCGCATCGTTGCCGACCGTCCGGGCGCACGCGGCCCGAGCTACTGCGCGGAGCTCCTGGTCGGCGAATAAGCCGGACCTCGCCGCACCTATCGAGAAGGCGGAGCCCGACGGCTCCGCCTTCTTTCGTTTCCGGGAAGCTATTCATCGAACCCTGGCATCCGCCTGTGGATCGCAGTCGAAACCGCTTGCGTTTGTTCACGTTATGTTCGATCTCGCTGATATGACCATCACGATCGACACGCTCGGCAAAGCTGCCCGCCACCGGATGATCCTGCAGGTCACCTGCAGACGCTGCGGCCATGCGGGAAACTTTACCGCGCGCGATCTGGCCCGCACGAAAGGGTTCGGGCGTGACCCCAAACTTCTGACCTTCCGCTGCACACGCTGCACCGGGCAGGACTGCATCGTCCGCGTGATGGAGGAGATCCGCCGATAGACCGGCGGCGCCAAATGCTCCGGTTACAGATCTACCAGTTGGTGAAGGAGCCGTCGTCGCGGCGCAGGTGCGGCGGCTCGGTATATTCGAACGCGGCGGCAGCGAGCAGCTCCTCGTTGACCTCGACCCCCAGCCCCGGCTCATCCGGCACTACGTAGAAGGGGCCGTCCATGCGGGTCTGCTTCGGGTAGATCGCCGGGTCGCCGAAGCCCAGCTGTTCGGTCGGCGAGGCGCGGCATTCCAGCCAGGCGAAGTTGGCAACGGCAGCACCCAGATGGACGGAGGCTGCCGTGCAGACGGCACCGAGCGGCGCGTGCGGCATCAGGTCGACGTAATGCGCCTCGCACCATCCGGCGACCTTCATCGCCTCGGTGAAGCCACCGACATTGCAGATATCGATGCGGCAGAACTGCATGAGGTCGCGTTCGACATAGGACAGGAACTGCCACTTCGACGAAAATTCCTCGCCGATGGCGAACGGAATGTCGGTCATCCGGCGCAATGCCTCATAGGCCGAGGGCGCCTCGTCGCGGATCGGCTCCTCGATGAAATCGAGCGTCCCCTTCGGCAGCTTCTGGCAGAAGGATGCCGCCTCGGCGACGCTCAGCCGATGATGGTATTCGACGCCGAGCGTGATCTCGTCGCCCACCGCCTCACGCGCCCGCCGCACCCATTCGGCCGTCGTTGCGATCGACTGGCGCGGCTCGAAGCGTTCCTGGTTCTCCTGGCCGGTGGCGATCATGCGGATACAGCGCCAGCCCTCCTTCTTGAGGAGCAGCGCCTGCTCGACCATCTCCGG
Organism: Rhizobium sp. SAFR-030; assembly: GCF_059415005.1. Lineage (NCBI taxonomy): Bacteria > Pseudomonadati > Pseudomonadota > Alphaproteobacteria > Hyphomicrobiales > Rhizobiaceae > Rhizobium > Rhizobium sp. SAFR-030. The sequence continues at coordinate 720,917 of NZ_JBPFDO010000001.1, forward strand.
CCCAGGCTCGGCCGAAGTGGTGGCAAAGGCCGGCACCAGATCGCGCTGGCGTCCGCCAAGCAGTTGATGCACGGGCACCCCAAGCGCCTTGCCGCGGATGTCGTGGAAGGCGATGTCGAGGGCGGAAATCGCCGCCGTCAGCACCCGGCCACCCTCGAAATACTGGCTGCGGTACATCTCCTGCCAGAGCGCGGCGCACTGCATCGGATCGCGGCCGATGAGAAACCGGCTGTAGTGGTCGATGGCGCCCACCACCGCCTTTTCCCGGTAGGACAGGCCGGACTCGCCCCAGCCATGGATGCCGGCATCGGTTTCGACCTTGACGAGCAGCTGGTTGCGCACGCCGAGCTTTGCCACATACGGCTTGATCGCGGTGATCTTCATGAGACACAGGCCACTGGTTCAGACAATCGGTGGGCGGGCGGCAAGGGATGGCGCTTCAGCGCGCCGCCCAGTTTGCGCCACGCGTGTAGATCGTGCGCATCTGCGGAACGTCGAATTCCTTCGCCACATGGCCGAGCGACGAATAGAACACCCGCCCCTTGCCGTATTGACGCTTCCAGACGACCGGCATCACCACGCCGTCGATCCAGTAGGCGTGGTCGCCGCGGAACGTCGTCGTTGCCAGCACTTCGTTGGAGGGGTCGACATGCATGTAGTACTGCTCGGACGTATAGGGGAAATCGCCGATGCCCTGCATTACTTCGTCGTCCGGGCGGGTGACGTTGACCGTGTAGTCGATGATGTTGCCCGGATGGGCGACCCACTGGCCACCGATGATGAACTGGTACTCGACGCATTCGCGGAACGCATCGCCGGCGCCGCCGTGATAACCGGCAATGCCGACACCGTTCTCGACGGCGGCGGCGAGGTTCTTTGCCTCTTCCTTCTCTATCTTCGACATCGTCATGATCGGCACGATCAGCGACAGGTCGTGGATCGACGGGTCGGCAAAGGCTTCCGTGGTGTTCTCCAGATAGACCTTGAACCCCTCCTCCTGGAGGATGTCCCTGATGATGTGGGCGCATTCCTGCGGCTCGTGGCCGCTCCATCCACCCCAGACGATCAAAGCTTCACGCATGTCATTCTCCTCCAGAAAACTGTCAGGTCAGCGGGCCAGACGGCCGTCGACGATCGATTGCGAAAGCGGCGCAGGCCGCTCCGGACGGGTGGCGATGGTGATGGTCTGGCCGCTGTCGGCAGCCTTGCCGAACGCCTCCATCACCTCCAGCACGTGCAGCGCCAGATCGCCGTTGGCGCGGTGCGGCCGGTTCGACAGGATGGCATGCGCCATGTCGGCGACGCCGAGCGACCGGTAATTGCCGTCCGCATAGGGCTCCGTCGTCGGCTGCGGCTCGAAGCTGCCACCCTTCTTCAACAGTTCGATGTCGCCGCCGAACTTGTTGGGATCCGGAACAATCAGCGTGCCCTCGGTGCCATAGACCTCGAGCGGCACATGCTTATGGCCGGCGACGTCGAAGCTCATGCCGATCTGCACCACCGCACCGCTTTCGAAGGCCATGACGCCAGAGACATGCGTTGGAATGTGCACCGGGATCTTCTCACCGTTGCGCGGCTCGCTGGTGATGGTGCGTTCGCTGCGCGGGGCAATGGCGAAGCCTGCGACCTTGGCGACCGGCCCCAGCAGGTTGACGAGATCGGTGATGTAATAGGGCCCCATGTCGAGCATCGGGCCGCCGCCGGCCTCGTAGTAGAAATCCGGATTGGGATGCCAGCGCTCGTGGCCGGGGCACATGAAGGTGGCGGTGCCGCCAACCGGCATGCCGAGCACGCCGGTATCTATGATCGACCGAGCCGTCTGGTGGGCGCCGCCGAGAAACGTATCGGGCGCGGCACCGATGCGCAGGCCGCTCGCCTTCGCCGTCTCGGCAAGCTTCAGGCCTTCGGCGAAGGTTACCCCGAGCGGCTTTTCCGAATAGGTGTGCTTGCCGTGCGCCAGTGCCTGCAGGCCCACTTCGACATGCGCCTTCGGCACCGTGAGGTTGACGATCAGCTGAATCTGCGGATCGCTCAGCAGGTCGTCGATGCTGCGCGCGACGAGGTTGAATTCGCCGGCGCGCTGTTCGGCCAGCCCCTGATTGAGATCGGCGATGCCGCGAATGTCGAGGACCGGGAACGAGGCCATCGCCGTCAGGTAGGCCGATGAGATGTTGCCGCATCCGATGATGCCGATTCCGAGCTTTTCCATGCTTCTCCTCCCAAAGCGAATGATGAAATGGCCGTGCCTTCAGAGGCTCGATGCCGGCCCTGTCGTTCCCCAGGGCGATTCGTAGAGTTCGCGCAGCGCGACGATCGCCGCCCCTTGCGCCCAGGCCTCGTCGGGCGAGGCGTCGAACACCAGTTCGGCGATCTCGCGGATCGAGCGGGGAATGGCGCGCGTATAGGAACTGCGCAGGCTGTCGATGAAGACCTCGCCGAGCGACAGCGTCGAGCCGACGATGATGACGCGCGGCGGACCAAAAAGGGTGACGATGTTGGCGATCGCCAGGCCGACGGCCTCGCCGGCGCGCACCGCCGCTTCCGCAAGCGGACTGTCGTCGGCGGAAATCAGCGCCTGCGCATGGGCCATGCCGCGCCCCAGCCGGACGGCTTCGGCAAAATGGCCGACCGTCTGCTGCTCGCCGAAGATCGCCGATTCGCCGGCGATTTCGGCGAGCCTGACGATACGGTCGGAGGCGGTGCCGAGTACCAGGTCGCCTAGATTATGACTGAGGCCGCCGGCGCCGCGAAACAGCTGGCCGCTGTGCATGAGACCGAGCCCGAGCGTCTGCTCCAGCGAGACGATGACGAAGTCGTCGAGGTCGCGGGCGTGGCCGAACCAGTGATGCGCCAGCGCGATCGCATGCGCGTCGCTTTCGACGATCGCCGGCAGGTCGAGCCTGCTGGTCATCTCGGCTGCGAAATTGACGTCGGTCTCGCGAAAGATCGGGCTGGAGCGCACCTTGCCGGTGCGATGCTCGACGACGCCCGGAAGCCCGAGGCAGACCGTATCGATATCGCCCAGCGACAGGCCGGCATCGACGACGCAGCGCCGCACGCCGTCTTCCACCAGGTCGCTGATGACGCTGATCGGCAGCCGGTCGACGCGCACCGGGATGGTCAATTGCGACAGGACCTCGCCGCGGAAATCGGTGAGCGCGAAGACGATGCGGTTGGCAGCGATCTTGGCGCCGACGACGCGTGCGGCATCCGGGTTGAGCTCCAGCATCACCCGCGGCCTGCCGCGGGCGGCGGTGTTGCGGATGTCGCCTTCGTGGCGGGTCAGGATCAGCCCGTCGTCGAGCAGCGAGCCGGTGATGGCCGAGACCGTCGTCGAAGACAGCTGCGAGCGTTCGCTGATCTCGACACGCGAGATCGGCCCTCGCCTGCGAATCTTGTCGAGCACGGTGAAGCGGTTGATCGCGCGCATCAATTCTGGATCTGCAGTCTTCATGTAATGCCGGATGCTCGCGATCGCTGTGATGTACCACCCTATTTTTGCAGGGTTGCGAATTAAATAACGGCGATGCCCTGCCTGTTGTCAAGCCAATGTGCTGAGATAATCAGCGATCGTGGTTGACATCCGGGCAGTTGTCGTTTGAATTAATCCGCATAAGGGAAAAATTGAGGATGGTTGTTTCCCTTTTGGAGGAGGAAGAATGACCTATCACCATAAGGCGACGTCCCTTCGGGGCGTCCGGATCACTGCGCTTGCCGCAGCCACTGCACTTTCATCGCTTCTTAGCGTCCATGCCGCGTCGGCGGCCCAGACGGTCGTCAAATGGATGCACGTCGAGACTGTACCTGCCTATATCGAGGCCTGGGAAGAGGTCGCCAAGAAATACGAGGCGCAGCACCCGGATGTCGATATCCAGCTGCAGTTCCTCGAGAACGAGGCGTTCAAGGCAAAACTGCCGACGCTCCTGCAGTCGGATGCGGCGCCCGACTTCTTCTACAGCTGGGGCGGCGGCGTGCTTCGCCAGCAGGCGCAGACCGGCGCGCTCCTGGACCTGACCGAGGCGATGAACGCCGACGGCGGCAAATGGGCCAAGACCTACAAGCCGGCAGCCGTTGCCGGCCTGACCTTCGACGGCAAGATCTCCGCCGTCCCCTACCGGATGGGCACGGTCAGCTTCTTCTACAACAGGGAGCTGCTCGCTAAGGCCGGCGTCAAGGCCGAGGACATCAAGACCTGGACCGACTTCCTCGGCGCCGTGAAGACGCTGAAGGCTGCCGGCATCACGCCGATTGCCGGCGGCGGTGGCGACAAGTGGCCGCTGCATTTCTACTGGAGCTATCTCGTCATGCGCAATGGCGGCCAGCAGGTGTTCGAGGCGGCCAAGAACAAGCAGGGCGAAGGCTTCATGGACCCGTCGGTGATCAAGGCCGGCGAGCTACTGGCAGAACTCGGCAAGCTGGAGCCGTTCCAGAACGGCTATCTCGGCGCCAGCTGGCCGCAGACGCTCGGCACCTTCGGTGACGGCCGCGCGGCGATCCTGCTCGGCTTCGAAAACACCGAGCCCAACCAGCGCAAGAACGCCGGCGACGGCAAGGGGCTGGCCTCCGACAATATCGGCCGCTTCGGCTTTCCCGTCGTCGAAGGTGGCGCAGGCAAGGCGACCGACACGCTGGGTGGCCTGAACGGCTGGGGCGTTACCAAGAACGCCTCACCGGCCGCCATCGACTTCCTGCGCTTCCTGACCAGCCAGGAGACGGAGCGGGACCTTGCCGCCAAGGGCATGATCATCCCGGCCGCGGTCAATGCCGAGGAAGGCCTGAAGGACCGGCTGGTGCGCGAGTCGGCTGACCAGCTTGCCGCCTCCACCTGGCACCAGAACTTCTTCGACCAGGATCTTGGCCCGTCCGTCGGACGCGTCGTCAACGACGTCTCGGTCGAAATCCTGTCCGGCCAGATGACGCCGGAAGACGGTGCGCAGGCGATCCAGGACGCCATCGAACTCGAGTAGGCCCAACGCCCGGTGACGGTTAACGCCGTCACCGGCGCGGGCGACGACAGGTCGCGCGACAAGGACATATGGGATGAACAACATATCCGCCAGCATCACCGAGGCAGCCGCCCTGGGGACGCCCGAAAAAACCCGCCACAAGAGCCCGACGGCCCGGGGACGGCTGCCGGCGCTGATCATCTTTCTGCCGCCTGCCCTCCTCCTGTTCACGCTGTTCGTCATCCTGCCGATGGGGGAAGCCGCCTGGTACAGCCTCTACCGCTGGAACGGCTACGGCACGCCGACCGAATTCGTCGGGATCCGCAATTTCGAGGTGCTGTTCAACAACGCCGCCTTCTCGCGGGCGCTGATCAACAACGGCCTGATCATCGTCGTGTCGCTGCTGCTGCAGATCCCGCTCGCCATCTGGCTTGCGGTGATGCTCGGCAAGAAGATCGCCGGGGTGGTTGCCTTCCGGCTGGTGTTCTTCCTGCCCTACGTGCTCGCCGACGTCGCGGCCGGCCTCATCTGGCGCTTCGTCTATGACGGCGACTACGGTCTGTTTGCGGCGATCGCCGGCTTCCTCGGCATTGCCACGCCCTACGTGCTGGCGGACAAGGACCTGGCCATCTACGCGGTGCTGGCCGTCGTCATCTGGAAATATTTCGGCTTCCACATGATGCTGTTCATCGCCGGCCTGCAGTCGCTCGACAAGAGCATCATGGAAGCCGCCGAGATTGACGGTGCCACCGGCTGGCAGAAGTTCCGCTACGTCACCCTGCCGCTGCTCGGTTCGACGGTTCGGCTTTCGGTGTTCTTCGCCATCATCGGCTCGCTGCAGCTGTTCGACCTGATCATGCCGCTCACCGGCGGCGGTCCGTCCAACTCGACGCAGACGATGGTGACCTTCCTTTATACCTACGGCGTCACCCGCATGCAGGTCGGGCTCGGCAGCGCCGTAGGCGTCGTGCTGTTCGTCATCTGCGTGACGATCGCCTTCGGCTACAAGAGGATCTTCATGCGCCATGACTGACACATCATCCACGGTCCGTGTCTCCGCAGGCACCCGCCTCTATGTCTACGCTTCGCTGTCGCTGGTGGCAGCGATCGTGCTGGTGCCGCTCGTCACCACGGCGCTCGGCGGCTTCAAGACGCTCGGCGACCTCCGGCTCAACCCGTTCGGCCTGCCCAGCGAATGGGTGTGGTCCAACTACATCGACATCCTGTTTGGCGAGCGCTACTGGCGGCAGATGACCAATTCGCTGCTGATCGCCGGCGTGACGGTCTTCCTGACCCTCGTCGTGTCGTCGATGGCGGCCTTCTGCTTTGCGCATATCCGCTTCTTCGGCGCCAACCAGCTGCTCAACTATTTTCTCATCGGCCTGATGTTTCCGGCGGCAACCGCCATCCTGCCGCTGTTCATCCGCATCCGCGATCTCGGCCTCCTGGACAGCTACTGGGGGGTGATCCTGCCGCAGGTGGCCTTCGGGCTCGGCATGAGCATCCTCCTGTTCCGCAACTACTTCCGCAACCTGCCGGAGGAGATGTTCCAGGCGGCCTTCGTCGACGGCTGCGGCTATATCCGCTTCTTCTGGTACATCTCGCTGCCGCTGTCGCGGCCGATCGTCGCCACCGTCGGCATCGTCACCTTCGTCAGCAGCTGGAACAGCTACATCCTGCCGCTGATCATGCTCAATACCGAGAGCAAGTATCCCTGGCCGCTCGGCATCATGGTCTATCGCGGCGAATTCGGCACCGACTGGCAGCTGGTGCTGGCCTTCATCACGCTGACCATCCTGCCGACGATCATCGTCTTCTTCCTCGCCCAGAAACACATCATCGCGGGCCTGACGGCCGGCGCCGTCAAATCCTGACATAAACGGAGCAAGCAACATGGCATCGGTCGGTCTTCGTCACCTCGTTAAGAGCTACGGCGCGCTTCAGGTGGTCCACGACGTGTCGCTCACCGTCGATGACGGCGAGTTCATCGCGCTGGTCGGTCCGTCCGGCTGCGGCAAATCCACCCTGCTGCGGATGATCGCCGGGCTGGAGGACATCACCGACGGCGAGGTGGTGATCGGCGGCAAGGTGGTCAACGCGCTGACGCCGCGCGAGCGTAACATCGCCATGGTCTTCCAGTCCTACGCGCTCTATCCGCACATGACGGTGGCCGAGAACATGGGCTTCAACCTGAAGCTTGCCGGGGTCGCCAAGCCCGAGATCACCAGCCGCGTCAACGAGGCTGCCCGCATGCTGGCGCTCGAGGACCTGCTGGATCGCAAGCCGAGCCAGCTGTCCGGCGGCCAGCGCCAGCGCGTCGCCATGGGCCGGGCGATCGTGCGCGATCCGGCCGTCTTCCTGTTCGACGAGCCGCTCTCCAACCTCGACGCCAAGCTGCGCGTCGCCATGCGCACCGAGATCAAGTCGCTGCACCAGAAGGTCGGCACCACGTCGATCTACGTGACGCACGACCAGATCGAGGCGATGACGCTTGCCGACCGCATCGTCGTTCTCAACGCCGGCCGTATCGAGCAGGTGGGCACCCCGATGCAGCTTTACCGGACGCCGGCCAACCTGTTCGTCGCCGGCTTCATCGGCTCGCCGGCGATGAACCTCATCGAGGGTACCATTGACGGCGACAACGACATGCCAGTGGTGAGGCTTGCGGAGGGTGCGGCGATCACCATTTCGCCTGAGCGCAAGGTGAAGCGAGGCCAGAGCGTCAAGATCGGCCTTCGCCCGGAACACATGACGACCGCCGCCGGCGATGGCATATCCGGCGAGACGCTGCTGGTGGAGCCGACGGGCGCGCAGACGCATGTGCTGTTTCGCTTTGCCGGCCAGCAGATCACCGCCGTCGTCGACGGCGACCACCCCGCCCGCCACGGCACACCCTTCCACGCCGGCATCGACCGCAACCTCGTCTACGTGTTCGACCGCGACAGCGGGGTGGCGCTGTAGGGAGGTGTGGTGCGGGGGAGAAGGTCGAGGGTGGCCGCCGCTTCCTCCACGCTGGCCCATGCAAATCCTGCGCGCATGAAACCTGCTGCGGTGGTATCGTCGCTCCGTCACCCAAGGAGATCCGTCGATGCACACACTGCCTGACGCATTCGCCAGCCTGACGCGGCGGGATATTCTCACCGGAACCGCGGCTCTCGCCGCAGCCAGTCTCATGCCGGCCAAGGCGGCGGCGGCCGATTTCCACCGCCTCACCCATGGCGCCTTCGACATCACGGTGGTGAGCGACGGCTTCCTCACCCTTCCCGCCGCGGTGCTGGTGCCCGATGCGACCGTTGAGCAAAGACAAGAAATCCTGACGCGGCTTGGCGGGAACAGCGAGCAGGCGCCTGTCCAGGCAAACATTCCGCTGATCCGGCATGGCAGCGACCTGATCCTCATCGACAACGGCTCGGGCACGCATTTCCAGCCCAGTGCCGGCAGGCTGGAGGAGAACCTGCGCCGCCTCGGCGTGACGCCCGAGCAGGTGACCAAGGTGGTCTTCACACACGTCCATCCCGACCATTCCGGCGCGACGACGACATCGGATGGCCGCGTGCTCTATCCGAATGCCGACTACTTCGTCAGCGAGCGGGAATGGAATTTCTGGGCCGACAAGGACTACAAGGCCCACATGCCTGCGGCCCTGCACGCCTTTGCGGAAGGCGCCCAGCGCGACCTCTTCGCCGTCAAGGAGCGCCTCACGATGGTGAAGCCGGGTGACGAGATCGTCTCGGGCATGCATGTGATGGAGACGCCCGGCCACACCCCCGGCCATGTGTCGATCGAGCTCGCCGGCAACGGAAACCTGCTGATCACCGGAGATGCCTGTACCAACGACGTGATCTTCTTCGAGCATCCCGCCTGGCATTTCGGCTTCGATACGGATGCGGAACTGGCGCTGAAAAGCCGCCGGGCACTGCTCGACCGTGCGGCTTCGGAGAGACTGAAGATGCTCGGATATCACTGGACCTATCCCGGCGTCGGCTATGCCGAACGCAAGGACGGAGCCTACCGGTTCATCGCGGCCTGAGGGACAGCCGTGGCGATACGCTGTTCATTCGATATGAGAAGAATGGCTGGGGCGCCAGGATTCGAACCTGGGAATGCCGGTACCAAAAACCGGTGCCTTACCGCTTGGCGACGCCCCACCAGACCCGGCATCATCGGCAATCAAACGGCCGGTGCGGTCACGGGTGCGACAGCGTTTAGCAAAGCTGTCGGGCCGTCACAATAGCAGTTTCGCGGCAGAAAGAGTTTTCTCGGATGGTGCGACGGGATTGCGTTGAGCGCCGGCATCGCCTTTGATGGCGCCGGCCTTGAGGATATGCAGCCGAGCTTCATCGAACGCGCCAGAACCGGAGACAGAATGAGCCGATATCGCGCCCGCCCGCCTGCCATTGCCACCACGCTGCTGGACGACGCGGTGGTGCGCATCGTCCGCTGGGATTTCGAGCCCGGGGCGGATACCGGCGTGCACACCCATGGGCTCGGCTACGTGGTCGTGCCGATGACCGACTGCCAGTTCCTGATCGAGGAAGCCGGCAGCGAGCGGCGCGTCGCGATCGAAAAAGGTGCCGCCTATCGCCGCGATGCCGGAACCGAGCACAACGTGGTGAATGACGGGACGCAGCCGATGTCGTTCATCGAGATCGAATACAAGTGACGCATTCCCGCCGCCGGCGCAGTTGAGCGCCCGGTGCGTGCGGTTGGCGGAGCAATTGAGCCGGCGGAGCAACCGGCCGGCGCCAAACTTCGGCCACCGGCGCAGGTGGGCCAGACGCGCACGGGATTGGCGGCGCGTCTGGTCGACGGCTCCAGCGTACGGATGCTTGCCTCGATCGCTCCAGCTCAATCGCCGCTTTCGTCCCGCATGGTGCGAATGCATTTTGGAGAGACTTAGGCTTTGCGCGGACGTCGCGGTCGCTTGGCCAGGCTCAGCGGCAGATCGCCCGTCTCCTGCCGTACTCCTGGCATCGGCCGGCTCGCAACGCGGATCAGTCCCTCCTGGATCGCCATTGCCGAACTGCGACCTTTCGCATCCGGCCCATTCATGGGAGGAAGGTCTCGAAGAACCCTTTTCATGAAGCAAAGCCGGCAGACCGCATGGACGCATCCGATTTCGACCTCAACTTCGAGCCCGCGCACGGGATGCCGGTGAAGGTGGCCGAGGGGGTCTGGCGCCTCACCTGCAACAACCCCTCCCCCTTCACGTTCCAGGGCACGAACTCCTACATTGTCGGGCGTGGCCGGAGCGTTGCGGTGATCGATCCCGGCCCCGACGACGAGGCGCACTTCGAGGCGCTGATGCGGGCGCTTGACGGGCGCTCGGTGAGCCATATCCTCGTCAGCCACACGCATCGCGACCACTCGCCGCTTGCCGCCCGGCTGAAGGCCGAAACCGGGGCCGTGACCGTCGCCGAGGGAGCGCACCGCGCCTCGCGGCCGCTGCACGAGGGAGAGGTCAACCCGTTTGCCGAGAGCGCCGACTTGGGCTTTCGGCCGGACGTCGTGCTTGCCGACGGGGCAACGATCGAAGCCGACGGCTGGGCAATGACCGGGGTCCATACGCCGGGGCACACTGCCAACCACATGGCGTTTGCGCTTGAGGGCACCGGCATCCTGTTTTCCGCCGACCACGTGATGGCCTGGGCGACCACCATCGTTGCGCCGCCGGACGGGGCGATGAGCGATTTCATGGCCTCCGTCGAGAAGCTGCTGCAGCGTGAAGGCGACCGGGTCTATTTTCCCGGGCATGGCGGACCGGTGGCCGATCCGGCCTCTTTCCTGCGCGGGCTGCGCACCCACCGGCGGATGCGCGAGCGGGCGGTGCTGGAGCGGGTGAAGGCCGGCGACGCGCTGATCCCCGACATGGTGCGGGCGATCTATGCGCGCACCGACCCGCGCCTGCACGGTGCCGCGGCGCTTTCGGTGCTGGCGCATCTGGAGGATCTGGTCGAGCGCGGGCGGGTGGTGACCGAGGGTCCTCCGTCGCTTTCGGGACGTTATATGCCCGCGTGACGTGGTGAGCGTTACTGGGCAGCGATGCCCAGCAGCTCGGCGTCGAGCGCCCTTAGAAACGTCTCGGCGATGTCGGCCCCGAGGCCCAGATCGTGGTCGCCGTAGCTGGCGGCAACCCGAACATCCACCAGCGTCGTCTCCTCCTCCTCGCGCAGCCGCACCGCCACATCGAAGGGCAGGCCGAGGATCAGCGTGCGGGTTGCCCCCTGCAGCAGAAGATCGCCGTTGGCCTGCGGCAGCAACGACTGCGCGGCAGGGTCCGGTCGCGGCAGCGGCACCGGGATGACGTCCGGCACCGGCGGAGCGGCCAGAGCCCGACGGTCCCGCACCCGGGGCGCCGCCTTTGGCTCGGATTCGACCTGGGCCTGGGCCTGAGACTGGGCCTCGCGATCGGCGGCCTCCTCCCTCGCCCGGCTCAAGCTGCGTTCGGCCTTCAGGGCGATGCGGTTTTCCTTGGCCACGGTCATCACGGCCTCGTAGACGCGGTCGAGCGCGCCCTCGTATCGGCGGCCCGTGAGCGCCGGGTAATCGAGTTTTTCGAAGCGCCGGTCAGCCAGCGTTGCGATCGGTGGACGGCTCAGCCACAGCTGGTCGGCCTGCGGCGGACGGCGCCAGGCGGGCGGATCATCGGGATCGGTCGCCACGTCGTAGAGGCGCGGATGGCTCTGGTAGAGGAACCCTGCGAACAGCACCAGCGCAAGCGGCGGCAGGGCGTAGATCAGCGCCTTGGTGGAGGCGACGCCGCCCTCTGCCCCATGTTGCCAGAGCTGCAGCAGGCCGCGCAGGGCAAACGGCAGGCTGACCGCCGCGATCGCCCCTGACAGCAGCGTCAGCGCGATGAAGTGCGGCGTCGCCAGAGGACCGAAACGGTGCGCCACGACGGCGATCGCCAGCAGCATCAGCGCACCGAGCGCCAAGCGCTTGGCGGCATAGGCGGCGGTCGACACCGGTCTGACGAAGCGAACGGTCATGCAATCCTCTCCAGCGGTTCCGGCATCCTAGCACGCAGCAGCAGATTTGCGCTTGCCATCTCCTGCCTCTTCTATGACATGCTCGCCACCGCGTCACGCCTGCAGATGCAGCAAAACGGGCGATCCGCTCACGCTGGCACCACGGCGCATCCGCACAAGCAAAGTTTCATCAGGACGAGCCGTGCCCGCTCCGCTTTATTATCTGACAAGCTGGGATTATGCCCGCCATACCGGCGGCTATGTCTATAACAGCCGGCTCGTCGAGGCGCTGACGCAGCAGACCGGCAGGCTGGAAACGCTGCTGGTCGAAACCGGCTTTCCGAGCGTGCCGGAGGTCGAGCGGCAACATCTGGCCGAGCGGCTGGCGACGGCACCGGCCGGCACGCGGCTGGTGACCGATCACATCCATCTCTGCGACCTCCTGGAGACGATCCGCGACAGCGGCATGCCGGTGGTGGCGATCTTTCACCATGCGCTGGCAATTGAACATGCGGGCGACCATTCGGGCGAGCGCGGCGCGCAGTGGCGGGCCTTGCGCCATCGCGAGGCCGCAGCCCTTGCCCATGCAGTGCTGGTGCTTGCCACATCGCAGGAGAGCCGGCGCTACCTGCAGGCGGAATATCAGGTCGATCCGGACCGCATTCTCGTGCGGGTGCCCGGCAACGCGCCTGCGGTGCGTACACCCGTCAGCAGGCCGGGGCGCGTGCCCAACCTGCTGTCGGTCGGCGCGGTCATTGCCCGGAAGCGCTACGACATCCTGCTGCAGGTGGCTGCCGAGATCCGCGACCTCGACTGGCGCTGGCGGATCGCCGGCGACCCTGACCGCGATCCGGCGCTGTTTGCCGCGCTCGAAAAGAAGGCCGTGGATCTGGGGCTCGGCCACCGGCTGGCGTTTCTGGGGGCCGTTCCGGATGCGGAGCTGGAAACGCTGTGGCGGGACAGCGACCTGCTGCTTGCTGCCTCGGACTACGAAGGCTACGGCATGGCGATCGCCGAGGCGCTGCGCCACGGAGTACCGGTGGTGACGCCGGCCTCCGGTGCGGTGTCCGGCTGGGCGTCCGCAGGCGTGATCGAGGCGCCGGCCCATGATCCGCAGGCGATGGCCGCGCTCGTGCGGCCGCTGCTGGTCGACCGCGCGCGGCTCGCGGCACTGGCCGACGACGCCTTCACCTTCGGCCAGACGCTGCCAAGCTGGGAGAAGACGTTCGAGGGGATCGGGGCGTGGATAGGTGGACAGCTCAAGTACTGATCGCCGGCACGCGGCGGCATCACCTGCGGCGTGGCATGCTTGACGGATTGCGGGCTGCGTGCCGCACCGCGTGGATTATGATGTCCTCTTCGGTGACTTCGTAGAAAATCAGATAGGGATAAGGAACGGCGGTAAGCCGGCGGATGGTCGGATCCTCCGTGCGCTTGCCGAGGAACGGCTGGTCGCAAAGTTGCTCGATCAGGGATTTGACCCGATGCCGTACCTGACGTGCACCGCCTGGCGAGCGAGGATCGAGATAGCCTGCAATGTCCTTCAGATCGTCAAGTGCGGGCTTCGTGTAGCGAAGTCTCACCAACCGAAGCTCGCCCACGCGGCGCGCACCTCGTCGTCACTTGCAAATTCGCCACGTGCAGCGGCAGCTTTCGATCGCTCGATCGCCAGCCGATCGCCCTGAGACAACGCGACAGGCTCAGATTCGGCATCCACGATGCGCAGAAGGACCCGCGCAACTTCATCCTGCTGTTCGTCCGGCAGGGCACGAATGCGCTCGATGGCTTGCTTCAACAGGTCTGTCATGCGGACACCATACGCGCATTTGCGAACGAAAGCAGTATCACTCGTGGCAAGTTCGGTGCGCCGCTCGATGAACTGCGATCAGCCGTGCGGCTCACCCTCCCTTGCGCCGTTCGTCGATCGCCGCCTGTGCCGCGGCAAGTCGCGCGATCGGCACGCGGTAGGGCGAGCAGGAGACGTAGTCGAGGCCGACATCCTCGCAGAAGCGGATCGACGACGGGTCGCCGCCGTGCTCGCCGCAGATGCCGAGCTTCAGGTCTGGTCGGGTCTTGCGGCCGCGTTCGGCGGCCAGCCGGATCAGCTCGCCGACCCCGTCGAAATCCAGCGACACGAAGGGGTCCTGGACGATGATGCCCTTGCGCTGGTAGGTCGGGATGAAGCTCGCCGCATCGTCGCGCGAGATGCCGAAGGTGGTCTGCGTCAGGTCGTTTGTGCCGAAGGAGAAGAATTCGGCTGTCTCGGCAATCACATGGGCGCGGATGGCGGCGCGCGGCAATTCGATCATCGTGCCGGCCAGATAGGTCACCGGCAGACCGGTTTCGACCGAGACGTCGGCCGCCACCTTGTCGATGCAGGCCTTGACGTAGTCGAGCTCGGTGCGCAGGCCGACCAGCGGCACCATGATTTCGAGCTCGACCGGTGCGCCGGTCTCCTTCGCTGCCGCAGCAGCGGCCTCGAAGATGGCGCGCGCCTGCATCTCGGCGATCTCCGGATAGGAGATGGCCAGCCGGCAGCCGCGATGTCCGAGCATCGGGTTGAACTCGTGCAGTGCCTCGACGCGCCGCGAAAGCTGCGCCGGCTCCATGTCCATCGCCGCCGCCACCTCCTCGATCTCTTCCTGACTCTTCGGCAGGAACTCGTGCAGCGGCGGGTCGAGCAGGCGGATGGTGACCGGCAGGCCGGACATGATGGTGAACAGCTCGGTGAAATCCGACCGCTGCATCGGCAGCAGCTTGTCCAGCGAACGGCGACGTCCGGCTTCGTCTTCGGCAAGGATCATCTGGCGCATCTCGTGGATGCGGCCGCCCTCGAAGAACATGTGCTCGGTGCGGCAAAGGCCGATGCCTTCCGCCCCAAAGGAGCGGGCGGCCAGCGCATCGGCCGGCGTATCGGCATTGGTGCGCACTGCCATCCGCCGAGCCTTGTCGGCCCAACCCATCAGCCGGCCGAAATCGCCCGACAGCTCCGGCTGGATCATCGGCACCTCGCCGCGCAGCAGGTGGCCGGAGGAACCATCGACGGTGACGATGGCGCCGCGCTTCAGCGTGAAGCCGGGCCCGATCAGCAGCTCGTTGCGCATGTCGACCCTCAGGCCCCCGGCGCCGACGACGCACGGGATGCCCATGCCGCGGGCCACCACCGCCGCGTGGCTGGTCATGCCGCCGCGCGTCGTCAGGATGGCTTCGGCGACATGCATGCCGTGAATGTCTTCGGGGCTCGTTTCGATGCGCACAAGAATGACCTTGCGGCCTTCCGCCTCCGCCGCCACCGCATCCTCGGCGGTAAAGACGATCTCGCCGCTCGCCGCGCCGGGCGAGGCCGGCAGGCCGGACCCCAGGATCACCCGCTCGACCCGCGGATCGATGGTCGGGTGCAGCAACTGGTCGAGCGACGGCGGTTCGATCCGGCAGACTGCCTCCTCCTCGGAGATCACCCCCTCGTCGACGAGATCGACGGCGATCTTCAGCGCAGCGCGGGTGGTGCGCTTGCCGGACCGGGTCTGCAGCATCCACAGCTTGCCGCGCTCGACGGTGAACTCGACATCCTGCATGTCGCCGTAATGCGCTTCCAGCCTGTTGCAGATCGCCCGGAACTCGCCGAAAGTCGCCGGCATCAGCTTTTCCATCGACGGCTTTTCCGAGCCGGAAGCAATGCGCCCCTCCTCGGTCAGCGATTGCGGCGTGCGGATGCCCGCGACCACGTCCTCCCCCTGCGCATTGATCAGGAACTCGCCGTAGAGGCTCTTTTCGCCGGTGGACGGGTTTCGGGTGAAGGCCACGCCGGTGGCCGACGAGGAGCCGAGATTGCCGAACACCATCGCCTGGACATTGACGGCCGTTCCCCAGTCGTGCGGGATCTTGTGGAGCGTCCGATAGGTCAGCGCCCGGGCGTTGTTCCAGCTGGAAAAGACGGCGGCGATGGCTCGCCAGAGCTGCACATGCGGATCCTGCGGAAAACTCTCGCCGAGTTCCTCCTCGATCATCTGTTTGTAGAGCCGCACGACATGCTGCAATTCGACCGCCGACAACTCCGTGTCGTAGTCGTGGCCGAGCCGGGCCTTCTCGTCCTCGAGGATTTCCTCGAACATCTCGTGGTCGAGGCCCATGACGACGTCGCCGTACATCTGGACGAAGCGGCGATAACTGTCCCAGGCGAAACGGGCGTCGCCCGCATCATGGCCCAGTGCCTGCACCGTCTCGTCGTTGAGGCCGAGATTGAGAACCGTATCCATCATGCCCGGCATTGAAGCGCGGGCGCCGGAGCGAACCGACAGCAGCAACGGCGCACCGTTTCCACCACCGAACACACGGCCGGTGAGCGCCTGCATGTGGGAGATGCCATCCAGCACCTGCTGCGTCAGGCCATCCGGCAGGCTGCGGCTGTTGCCGAAATACTGATGGCATGCCTCTGCGGTGATCGTCAGCCCCGGAGGCACCGGCAGGCCGAGTGCGGCCATCTCGGCAAGGTTCGCACCCTTGCCGCCCAGAAGAGCGATGTCGACCGCCCTGCCCTCCGCATCGCCCCCGCCAAAGCGGTAGACCCATTTCGTCATCGTTCTCCTCCACCCGAGCATGTGCTGCTTCTTGTTTTACAAGCAATAACAGGAGTCGCAGGCGCTTGGAAACCGGCAAGGAGAGGTTGATGCTGCAATGCAGCATTTTTACGACTGTGGGATCCGCGGAAGCTGGGGACATATCCGGTCAAAGCGGTGCGCAACGCGGTTGCGATATCACGCAGTGCTGGGCTTTGCGGGGCCGCAGAGTGCGACCCCGCAAAGTTTCCGGCAGGTACAGGAAACCCGCCGGGGGGTGACGTGTCCGGGCGATTTTGCCAGCGCCGGGCCCGATTGCCGCCTGCGTAGCACACCGCATTTCGGTACGGTAGCAGTCATATAACGTAGGCCAAAAGTCACAGCCTGTGCGCGAAGTCTCCGGCCCGTCGCGATCTCCGCCGATGATCCCGACGCAATGCGGCATGTCTTCAACCAGCGGCGATGCTAAAAGTTTCAGGGACTTGCCTAGATACCGTCCCGCTTCAGGGCCGCCAGGGCGTCGGCCGAAGGGCTGCCGAGAACCACCTCGCCGAGCTTCTCGTCGACGATCCGCATGCCGGCGATCGCGCCGCCTTCGGAAAACAGGATGCGCAGATGGTTTTGCGGACATCGTCGGGCGAGACAGGCTCCGAACAGCTCCATCGGCTTGCCGTCGATATTGACCGCCTTCGAGCCGCCGGAGACGTAGCGTGGCACCGAGACCATGTTGCGCACCCAGGAGGGAAGCGTGCGCGTGCCGCGCAGCAGGCTTCGGAGGTTCTTCTCATGCACCGGCGAGGTGGCGACAACATCGTGCAGGTAGCGTTCGGAGGTTGCCTGTTCCGCCAAGGCCGGGACCGCAGCCAACCAGACGGCGAACAGCGGCAGAGCGAGTGTTACAGATTTCGGCATGGCCGACCTCCTGCAGGGTATGACATATTCGCCGCCATTTCGCTTTTCGCCGACGACCGGATGCAGGAGCGTCACGGATCAACGGCGTCGGTCGCATCACGTGCTGCTGACCAACTACCGTCAGCGAATGGCTAGCTGGCCTCGCGCAGCAGTTCGGCGGTCTGCAGATCCACCGAGACCAGCTGGCTGACGCCCTGCTCCGCCATTGTGACGCCGAACAGGCGGCTCATCCGCGCCATTGTGATCGGGTTATGGGTGATGATGACGAAGCGCGTCTCGGTCGAAGCGGCCATCTCGTCCATCAGGTTGCAGTAGCGCTCGACATTGTGGTCGTCGAGCGGCGCGTCCACCTCATCGAGCACGCAGATCGGCGCCGGATTGGTGAGGAAGACGGCAAAGATCAGCGCCATCGCCGTCAGCGCCTGCTCGCCGCCCGACAACAGCGTCATGGTCTGCGGCTTCTTGCCCGGCGGACGGGCAAGTATTTCGAGGCCGGCTTCCAGCGGATCATCGCTTTCGATCAGCTGCAGTTCGGCGGTGCCGCCGTTGAAGAGGTGGGTGAACAGCCGCTGGAACTGGGCGTTGACGACGTCGAAGGCGGCGATCAGCCGCTCGCGCCCCTCGCGGTTGAGGCTCTGGATGGCGGATCGCAGCTTGCGGATGGCATCGACGATGTCGTCGCGCTCCTTGATGAGGGCGGCGAGCTTGTCGGAAAGCTCCTTCTGCTCCTCGTCGGCGCGCAGGTTGACGGCGCCAAGGCGCTCGCGCTCGATCTTCAACCGGTCGAGTTCGCGCTCGACCTGCGTCGTGTCCGGCAGATCTGCGCCGGGGGCGATACCGGCATGGCGCAGAACCTCATGCGGCTCGACGGACAGTGCCTGGCGTATTGCGGTCTCGGCATCATGGCGACGCTCGGCGTTCGACACCAGTCGCTCTTCGGCCCGGCCGCGCTTCTCACGCACGTCAGCGAGTTCGGCAAGCGCGGTCGCGGCAAGCTTGTCGGCATCGCGCTGACGGGTCTCGGCTTCCGCCAAGCGGTCCCCGGCCGCTCGCCTGGCATCCTCGGCCTTCTGCAACTCGCCGAGCAGGGCGCGGCGCTTGTCGTCGAATTCCTCCGGCGCGAGATCGAGCTCGGCGACTTCCTCGCGCGCCTCCTCCTCGCGTTCGCGCAAGGTGGCGATGTGGCTGTCGGCGCTGGCGGCACGGCTGGTCCAGGTGCCACCTTCCTGAGCAATGGCCGATAGCCTGCGGCGGCGCGCATCGGTCTCGCGTGCCAGCCCCTCGTGGCGGGCGCGGGTCTCGGCAAGCTCCGCCCGGTCGACGGTCACAGCCATCTGCTGCTCGGCAAGCCGGCGATCGATGTCGGAAAGGTCTGCTGCATCCTCCAGCTCGGCGCGGGCGTCTTCCTCCTGCACCACGAGGTCGTCGATCTGGCTGCGGATCTGGTCGAGCGCGGTTTCGAGAACCGCCCGGCGGCGCATGGCATCGCCGGCGGCCCGCTCGGCCTGCACCAGCGCGTCGCGGGCATCCGCCAGAACGCGGGCGAGACCGCGGGCACGCTCCCTGGCATCGGCAAGGCTCGCCTCGTCGGTGCGGATCGCCGCGGTTGCCGCAGACAGCAGGGTTTCTGCCTCCGACAGCCCAATGCGCGCCTCGTCGACCTCTGCCTCAAGTTCCGAGAGCCGGTTCTTCTGCGCGAGACGAAGGGCGGCAGCACTGGGCGCTTCCGAGCCCGCCACGTGGCCATCCCAGCGATGTACAGCGCCGTCTCGGGTCACCAGCCGCTGGCCGGGCTTCAGCTGCGGCATCAGCCGGTCCGCATCGGCCGCATCGACGAGACCGATCTGGTTCAGCCGGCGCATCAGCGCAGCCGGTGCCGCAACATGGGCAGAGAGTGCCGCCACACCCTGCGGCAAGGCGGGATCGTCGGAGCCATCACCATTGCCGCGCCAGTGGGCCGGCGCCTCGGGATCCAGCGGGCTGTCGAGATCGTCGCCAAGCGCTGCACCGAGCGCCGTCTCGTAGCCGCGATCGACGCGGATCAGTTCGGCCACGGGCGCGAAGTCGGCACCTGTCGCGCCGGCAGCGAGCATCCGGCGGATGGTCTTTTCCTCGGTCTCCAGCGCCTGAAGGTTCGCCCGCGCCGCTTCGAGCGGACGGCGCGCCTCAAGCTCCTGCTGGCGCGACCTGGCGAGCTGGCCCTCTACCGTCTCGATCGCGAGAGCACCATCCTCGACGGCGATCTCGGCAGCCTCGACCGCTTCGCGTCGCTCCTCCGGGTCGGCGAGGCCCGCCAACTGCTCGGCAAGCGCATCGGCCTCGGCACTGGTTTCCGACAGCTGCCGGTCGAGCCGCAGGCGGCGGTCGGCGATGTCGCGGATCGAGCGCTCCAGCTGCGAACGGGTCGCGGCGGCCTCCGCCCGTTCGGCAGTCACGGCCGCAAACAATCGCTCGGTCTCGGAGAGCTTTACCGCCGCCTCGTCGAAGCGCGCCCTGGTTTCCTCCGCCTCGTCGCCCGACTGCTCCAGCAATTCGCGAAGCTCCTCCTCCTCGGAATCCAGGCGGGCGATCGCCTGGGCGTTGTCGGCGACAAGCTGTTCCTCACGGCGGATATCCTCGCCCAGTTGCGCCAGCCGGCGGGTCAGGTCGTCGCGGCGCCGCATGAGCCGGCCGGCCTCTTCCTCCAGTTGGCCTCTGGCAATCTGCAGGCGCTGCAGGGCGGCACCGGCGGCGGCTTCCGCCTCTCGCAGTTCCGGCAGCTTGAGGCTGGCGATGGCTTGCGCCTTGGCCGCTTCCATCTGAGCCTGCGCCTTCTCGGCCACGACCGAGGTGATCTGGTTGAGCGCCGCCGTCGCCTCGTCTTCGCCGGCGCGCGCCAGCACCCAGCGGATATGCAGGAGCATCGCCTCCCGCTGGCGGATATCGGCCGACAGCATCTTGAAGCGGTTCGCCTGGCGGGCCTGGCGCTTGAGGCTCTCGATCTGGCTCTCCAGCTGGGACGTGACGTCCTCCAGCCGTTCGAGATTGGTCTCGGCGGCGCGCAGCCTGAGCTCGGCCTCGTGGCGCCGCGAATGAAGGCCGGAAATGCCGGCGGCTTCTTCCAGCAGTTGCCGGCGCGCCTGGGGCTTTGCCTGGATCAGTTCGCCGATGCGGCCCTGGCCGACCATCGATGGCGAGCGAGCCCCGGTCGAGGCGTCGGCAAACAGCAGCTGGACATCCTTGGCGCGCGATTCCTTGCCGTTGATGCGGTAGACCGACCCCTGCTCACGCTCGATGCGGCGCGACACCTGGATCTCGTCGCTGTCGTTGAAGCTTGCCGGCGCAGTGCGGTCGGAATTGTCGAGGAAAAGCGCCACTTCGGCGGAATTGCGGGCGGGTCGGTTTCCAGAGCCGGAGAAGATCACGTCGTCCATGCCGGACGCGCGCATGTTCTTGTAGGAGTTCTCGCCCATCACCCAGCGCAGGGCTTCGACGAGGTTCGACTTGCCGCAGCCGTTCGGCCCGACAACGCCGGTCAGCCCGGGTTCAATGATGAATTCGGCTGGTTCGACGAAGGATTTGAAACCGATCAGGCGAAGCTTGTTGAACTTCATCGCCGGTTGCCCCTCAAGGCGCGGCACCGCATGCCGGCGTCGGCATCCCGGTCAGCAAAAACGGGCGCACGACTTTCGCCGGCGCCCGCTTTGAAGGCAGGTGTCGGATCAGAGCAGGCTGTCGATGAGCGCCGACATGGATTCAACCGACATGTCTCCAGAGTAGCGGTTGCCGTTGATCAGGAAGGTCGGCGTGGAATTCACTCCGAATTCGTCCGCTCCCCGCTTCATCGTGGCATTCACATCATCGAGAAGCTTCTGGTTCGTCAAGCAGGCGTTGAAGCTCTCCTGTGTAAAACCGGCGAGTTTCGTCGACTGAAGCAGGGCTTCGCGGACATTGCCATCGGCGGGAGCCGCCCAAGCGCGCTGCTGCTTGAACAGCATCGAGACCATGGCGAAGTACTGCGTCGGCTGTGTGCGCTCGTCCGGCTTGGACGGATTGCAGCGGGCCAGCATGAAGGCAGCCGTTGCGACCGGGTCGAACGGGAACTCGCGCAGGATGAAGCGCGCCTTGCCGGTGTCGACGTATTTTTCCTTGATCGGATCGAAGGTCGTCGCATGGAAGTGGGCGCAGTGCGGGCAGGTCATCGACATGTATTCGACGATGGTGACCGGCGCCTTCTCGTCGCCGAGCACCATTTCCGGCAGCGGACCGGCCTCCAGGACCTTCTGCATGTCGACCTTGCCGGCCGCTTCCGGCAGCTCAGCCGCTGCGGCCTGGCCGGCCAGTGCCATGGCGGGAACGGATACGGCGGCGGCGCCAAGAAGGTGACGTCTGGAGATTGTCAACGAGCTGATCGGCATTAGGACACCCATGTTCAAAAAAGCGCAAAAACGGTTCGAACTTCCGTAGCCTGCACATGTGGCCGCGACAAGCGGAACGAAGGTCGGTTCTCTCAAACAATCGTGACAAAGTTGCGGGGAAACGACTGCCGCCGTCCGTCTACGGTCGGCGCCGGCCGGGCGGCTGCATGACGGCCGTCCCCAGCCGCTCGACCGCGCGGCGCAGCGCCTCGTTCTCGATGCCCTCCATCATGCCGTTCAGCTTGCGCGCGGCATCGCCCTTCAGCGGCTGCGGCGGGCGGCGTACCCGGGTTCCGGTCGATACCGGCTTCTGGACGATGCGGATCTGGCGGATGGCCGGAAAGCCGAAGAAGCCGTTGATGCGCTCGATCAGTTCCCCCTGCGCGTGGCTGAGGAACAGAGCGCGCGCGCCCTCGCAGGCGATCGTCAGGACGCCCGCCTGGTGACCGGAGGAATGCTCGCTGCCATCGTGGCGCGGCCAGGCGATCTTTTCCGGTCGCGTCGTGTCGGCGAAGTCGGCTCCGGCGATCTCGTCCCAGGAGCCCAGCAGGGCCGTCGAAATGCCTGCCCGCCGGGCCAGCATCGGATCCATGATGCCGTTGGCGATTTCCGCGATCTGCCGTGGGATCGGTCGTCTGGCCATGCGCTCTTCCTGTCAGATCTGCCGCGTAGCCGCCGGCGTCAGGGTCTTCCAACGGCGAAACTGTGCCATGTAGGCGCCGACGAACAGCATGATCGTCGACATGCAAAGCTCATGATACAGCGGATCGTGCAGCATGCCAAAGATACCGACGGAACAGAAGAAGTAGATCGCGGCTCGCCTCATGCTTTCCTCCGGCGCACGGCGCAGGACCGTGAGGAGAAAAGCGGCGACGATGGACCCGAGCAGCACAAGACCGACGACGCCGTTGGCCAGCAGTTCCTGCAGGACGAAATTATGGACGTGCTTGAAACCGGCGATCATCTCGGCGTTCGGTCCGGCGGCAACTTTCATGTGGGGAAACATGTCCATGATACCGACGCCAGAGAGCGGATGCTCGCGGATCACCTGTGCCGCCGCCTTCCACATGGTCAGCCGGATGTCGCCCGATTCCATGCCATCGTCGGATTTTCCGGCTACGTAATGTTCGTAGACCGTGACGAAGCGGCCGGCGATCATGTTCTGAACCGGCGGCGCGAGCAGCATCAGGCCCGCCGCCAGAAGCACGGCCGCATAGCTTCGGTTGCGGATCCTCGGCCGCCACCGGAGGCTCCAGAAGAAGAATTCGGCGAGAAACAGGATGGGCACCACGATCAGCACCGCCCGCGTTTCCGTGAGGAAGATCGGGAAGCTGGCAAGGGCAATGTGCTGCAGTCCGTTCGGCAGGCACTTTGGCGGGTTGTTCAGTCTGATGGTCGCGGTGATCGCGCCGAGCAGGATCAGCAGAGCCACGATTGCCGCATTGCCGCCGCCATTCCAGCGCTCCAGCGCGTCGCCGAAGGAGATGGACATGACCAGGGCAAGGACAAATGCCGCATAGACACCGACCCGCGCGCCGAGAATGAAGGTCCGCAATGGCCGGCGCACCAGACAGAGACCCGGCGCAATGAAGGTCAGTCCGAGCAGCAGCACCATGAAACCGAGCTGCCGGTTGCCTGCCTCAAGCTGCCCACGCGCGCCGATGAGAACCAGCGACCACAGGCAGTAGAGGACGATCAGGCCGTAAGGCGAGCACAGGTGCTCGACCAGGCGACGGACGCGTGACAGCGCCACGTAGATGCCGGAGAGACCAAACATTCCGGCCAGAACCACCGGGATCGGAATGTAGAGGGGAAAGGCGGCGGATGCGGCAGCAAAGACGGTCGGATCGATCCGGCGGCGGGCCAGAAGCATTTTTTTTATCGTCAACATTTCCTGCCTGATTTCAAGTCGTCGTCTTGCGATGAGTGCTACGCTTGCCTTCTTAAAGCAAGGCTTCCAAAGGCAGTATACTTGGCACGCCTAAACACTTCGGCAACCCTGAACAAATGCGTCGGCATCTTCTTCCAGCCCCGCAGTTTAGTCTCACGATAATCGGCGCGGCTGGCGATCAGGGTTTCGCTGCGCAGATCGCCGAAATCGATGAGGTTGATGTCGGTGGTCAAGACCGGCACGCCGTGATCCCAGGACCGCTCGAGTGCGCTGTCGAGCGGCAGGGACTGGCGCGCCATGCCGACCAGAAGACCTTGCGCCGCCTTGCGCGTCAGCACGTAGCAGGCGGAAGAGCCCTGCGGCCCGAGGCGCGAGTATCCGATCCGGTCGCCGATTGCGCTCGTGAAGCAATGGCGAAAGGCAACGGTGCGGTGGTTGACCAGCTTGACGACGCAGTTGTCCGGCACGGCATCGACGATGGCTTGCGAGCGCTGCATCAGGTCCGCGGTCAGGGCGACGTCGTCCTCGATGACCAGTGCTGCCGGCTCGCCGCTGTCGACCAGTTGCCGGTAGGCCCGCAGATGGCTCTGGTAGCAGCCATATTCACCGGCCATGATCGGCCGGCCGTTGCGGCGACGGAACAGATCAAAGTCGACATTTTGCCAGTCTGGCTGAGGTACGAGGCTTCCATCGACGCCCTCGACCCGCTGCAGGGCAATGCCGAGGCGCTCCGCCTGCTGACGAATGAGCGCGCGCCTTGCCGCGGCTCGCTCGATATTGATGAGGAGGACCGGCAATTCCATGTCTGTGGCCATTGGCTTCAACGTCACCGCACTCTATCACTTGGGCCGAAACTCGACCGATTGCACCCGTCTCATGCATGAACTTCCAGAACCGCGCCTCGCCGAGGCCCTGCTCGCCTGGTACGACCGGCACCACCGGGAGCTGCCCTGGCGGGTGTCGCCGCGCGACCACCGCAACGGTCGGCGAGCCGATCCTTACCATGTCTGGCTTTCCGAGGTGATGCTCCAACAGACAACCGTGCAGGCGGTCAAGCCCTATTTCCAGAAATTCCTCGCCGCATGGCCGACCGTCAGCGATCTTGCAGCCGCTCCGGTGGACGATGTCATGGCCGCCTGGGCGGGGCTCGGCTATTATGCTCGGGCGCGAAACCTGAAGAAATGCGCCGAAGCCGTCGCCTCCTCCCATCACGGCGGGATCTTCCCCGACACCGAGGACGGTCTGCGTGCGCTTCCCGGCATCGGCGATTACACCTCGGCCGCCGTCGCCGCCATCGCCTTCGACCGCCCGGCGGCGGTGCTGGACGGCAATGTCGAGCGGGTCATCTCGCGCGTCTATGCGATCGCCGATCCCTTGCCCGGCTCCAAGCCGGCTATGAAGGCCAGGGTGAAGGCGCTGACGCCGACCGCGAGGCCCGGCGATTTCGCGCAAGGAATGATGGACCTCGGCGCGACGATCTGCACGCCGCGGCGCCCGGCCTGCGCACTCTGTCCGTTGCGAGACGACTGTCTTGCCTTCCTGCACGACGACCCTGAGCGGTTTCCGGTGAAGGCGGCGAAGAAGGACAAGCCGGTGCGCCAGGGTGCGGCCTTCGTCGCGGTATCCACAGAGGGTCGCGTGCTGCTGCGGCGGCGCATCGACAGCGGGCTGCTGGGCGGCATGACCGAGATCCCGACGACAGCCTGGACCGCGCGTCTCGACGGTGGCACGACGGTCGCGGATGCTCCCTTCCCGGCCGACTGGCAAGCCTGCGGCGTGGTCACGCACGTATTCACCCATTTCGAGCTCAGGCTCAGCGTCTACCGGGCGAAGGTGGCGCATGAGCCGAGCGCCGGCGGATGGTGGGAACCGGTTGCCAATCTCGCGGCGCAGGCCTTGCCGACCGTGATGAAAAAGGCAATCACCCAGGCCATCCCTCTCGCTTTCGCGCCCTAGCCAACCGCCCGCCATCGTTGCCGCGCATCAAGGAGTTTTTCATGACTGCCCCGATCGAACATATCGTCTTCGACATCGGCAAGGTTCTGATCCACTACGATCCGAACATCCCCTACAGCCGGATCATTCCCGACGAGGAGGAACGCCGCTGGTTCTTCCTCAACGTGTGCACCCACGACTGGAACATCGAGCAGGATCGCGGCCGCGAATGGGCGGTGGCGGAAGAGGAACTGGTCGCCAAATATCCCGATCAGGCGGAGCGGATCCGCGCTTTCCGCAAGCACTGGCACGAGATGGTGCCGCATGCCTACCACGACAGCGTGGCGATCATGGAAAAGCTCATCGCCGACGGCCATGACGTGACGATGCTGACGAATTTCGCCGCCGATACCTTTCGCCATGCGCGCGAGCTTTTCCCGTTCCTCGACAAGCCCCGTGGCGTGACGGTCTCGGGCGAGATCTTCATGATCAAGCCGGACGTCGAGATCTACGAACTGCATGCCGGCAATTTCGGGCTGGACCCGTCGAAGACGCTGTTCATCGACGATTCCGCGCCCAATGTCGAAGGTGCCAGGGCAGCCGGCTGGCAGGCCGTGCAGTTCATCGACGCGGCCACGCTGAAGGCCGACCTTGCCGGTTTCGGCATCGCGATCTGATCTGCGGCGGTTCCGATACGAATGCACCCGGCCTGTTGCCAGACCGGGTGTCTATTCTTCTCCGCGACTGGAGTCCAAGCCGGAGAGGATATGCCTCATCGGGCGGCGGCGGCGGTGGATCAAACGTCTCCGGGCGATGAGCAGGCGACAGAAGAGGCGTGGAAGTGGGCGAAAATGGGTCGCCCGCTCCGCCGGCGGTCTTTCATGGGCTTTGGCTGCCTGATCAGTCGAGCTTGGCCATGCCGTTGCGAATGACGGTGCGCAGGTCATCAATCGGCTTCAGTTGCCCGTCTTCCTCGTAGTGCCAGTAGGTCCAGCCGTTGCAGGTATCGAAACCCTGCACCTTTGCACCGAGACGGTGGATCGATCCGGATTCGCCGCCGGACACGAGCGTCCCATCGGCGCGGATGATGGCGCTGACGCGGCGCTTGACGTCGGTCAGGACCTGGCCCGGCTTGACCAGTCCGCTTTCGACGAGCGTGTTGAAGGCGACGCGCGGCTCGGACTTCTTGCCCGTCATCACCGTCAGCTCGACCTTGCCGAGCGGCTCGACATCGGCAATGCGGGCAGACGCCGCGTCGATGTAATCCTGCTCCCGCTCGATGCCGACGAAGTTGCGGCCGAGGCGCTTGGCGACGGCGCCGGTGGTGCCCGAACCGAAGAATGGATCGAGGATGATGTCGCCCGGCTTTGTCGAGGCGAGGATGATGCGGGCGAGCAGTGCTTCCGGCTTCTGCGTCGGATGCACCTTCTTGCCGTCGTCTCCCTTCAGGCGCTCGCCACCGGAGCAGATCGGAAACAGCCAGTCGGAGCGCATCTGCACGTCGTCGTTGGAGGCCTTCAGCGCATCATAGTTGAAGGTGTAGGACTTTGCCTTTGCGTCGCGGCTCGCCCAGATCAGCGTCTCGTGGGCGTTCTGGAACCGGCGGCCCTTGAAGTTCGGCATCGGGTTCGTCTTGCGCCAGACCACGTCGTTGAGCAGCCAGAAGCGCAGGTCCTGCAGCATCGAGCCGACGCGGAAGATGTTGTGGTAAGAGCCAATCACCCAGATCGTTCCGTTCGGCTTCAGCACGCGGCGGCAGGCAAGAAGCCAGGCGCGGGTGAAGGCATCATAGGCCTGGAAGCTCTCGAACTGGTCCCAGTCGTCATTGACGGCATCGACCACCGACTGGTCCGGGCGGTGCAGCGTGCCGCCAAGCTGCAGATTGTAGGGTGGATCGGCGAAGATCACGTCGACCGACTGGTCGGGAAGCGCGTCGAGGGCGGCAACGCAGTCGCCCTTGATGATGGTGTTGATCCAGGAATTGGGACGGACCTGAGACTTGAGGTCCACAAGCGGAAGAACGGATGCCATCTGATACTCGCTGAACACTTACTCGGTACATTTACTGACTGTTATGGTTACCCAGTTTGGTTACCAAACCCTGAAGCAGCCGCAGAAAATGCGCGAAATAATGCAGATGGAAAGAACAGCCGGTTCGCAGTAGATTAACGGCATGAGGAAAAACGACGCCATTCGGATCCTGAGTGAGAGAGCCGACGCCATCCGGGCGCTCGGCGCAACCTCGCTTTACCTGTTCGGCTCGGTCGCCCGCGACGAGGCGCGCGAAACCAGCGATCTCGACCTGTTCATCGATTACGATCCCGATAAAAAGTTCTCACTTGTCGATCTGGTCGGCATCAAAATCTTCCTTGAGGACGAGCTGTCGCTCGACGTCGACATCACGACCCGCGATAGCCTGCATCCCAGGTTGAAGGAGCGCATCGAAACATCCGCTGTCAGGGTATTTTGATGACGCGGGACAGCGTCATCGTCATTGACGAAATGCTGTCTATGATCGACTTCATCGAGATTTCGATGAGCGACAAAACGCGGTCTGACTTCCAGCAAGACATGATGCTGCGCCTGGCAGTTGAACGGGCAATCGAGATTGTATCGGAGGCATCCAGACATCTTCCGACGGACCTTCTTGCACGGGAGCGAGAGATCCCCTGGAACAGCATCCGAGGGATGGGCAATGTTCTCCGTCACGAGTACCA
Source organism: Rhizobium sp. SAFR-030 (assembly GCF_059415005.1). Taxonomy (NCBI): domain Bacteria; kingdom Pseudomonadati; phylum Pseudomonadota; class Alphaproteobacteria; order Hyphomicrobiales; family Rhizobiaceae; genus Rhizobium; species Rhizobium sp. SAFR-030. The sequence goes on from NZ_JBPFDO010000001.1 coordinate 749,239, forward strand.
TCGGGTTGCTTCCGAGGTCATATTGGATGTCATTACCGGTGACCTCCCACCGCTGAAGGCAGCGTTGCTGCGCTTGAACAAAGACGGTCAAACGGCTGACTAGACCGTTCCCACCTCCTCCATCGCCTCCCGGCTGTCGGCCGGCGCCTCGTCGCGCTCGGTCATGCCGTAGTCGCGCAACACCTGGCAGACGCGCAGCCGATAGTCGGCAAACACCTCTCCCCTCCCCGCCTTCTGTGCCGCGCGATGTGACTCGGTGTTGCGCCATGCCGTCACCGCCTGCTCGTCGCGCCAGAACGACAGAGACAGGATCTTGCCGCGCGTCGTGAGGCTCTCGAAGCGCTCGATAGAAAGGAAGCCGTCGACGGTCTCCAGCTCGGCACGCAACGACCCGGCAAGATCGAGGTAGCGATGACGCTCGCCGAGATAGGGCACAACTTCGAAGATGACGGCGATCATGGCGCAACCTTTCCCGCGAGTGGAAGCAGGGCGCCATGCGGCAGCGAGACGTTGCGTAGAAAGATCCGGTCTTCCTCAAGGATGAACCGTTCGCGTCTGGCGAATTCGTAGTTCTGCTGCCCGAGCGGGTCGTCGGCGAGCCGCGCCCTGTAGCTCTCATAGGCTGCGAGGCTGTCGATCGAATAGACGCCGTAGGCCGTCGTCGCCGATCCCTCATGCGGCGCGAAGTAGCCGACGAGGTCGGCGCCGCAGCGGGGGATCGCTTGCCCCCAGGCTCTGGCATAGTCGGCAAACTGGTCGCGCTTGAACGGATCGATCTTGTAGCGGATGAAGCAGGTGATCATGGTCGTTTCTCCTTGTCGCCCGGCAACTATCGCCCGTTGCGCGACGGAGATGCTTCGGTTAACATCGAACTATGAAGGAAGGACCGGACATCGCCCGCATCGGAATGCTGATCGGCGACCCCGCGCGGGCCAATATGCTGACGGCGTTGATGGCCGGCCAGGCGCTGACGGCGAGCGAACTGGCGCAGGCCGCAGGCGTGGCCTTGCCGACGGCCAGCGCGCATCTGGGAAAGCTGGAGGACGGCGGGCTCATCACTCAGCGCAAGCAGGGACGGCACCGCTATTTCGCCCTCTCCGCCGATACGGCGTCGCTTCTCGAGAGCATCATGGGGTTTGCCGCGAAACGCGGGCATCTTCGCCACCGGCCGGGCCCGAAGGATCCAGCGCTGCGCCAGGCGCGCATCTGCTACGATCACCTGGCCGGCGACCTTGGGGTGCGCATGCTGGACAGCCTCGTTGAGAACGGCTCCATCGTGGCCGATGGCGAGACGCTGGACCTCACCGCGCACGGGCAGCAATATGTCTGCGACATGGGTATCGACCTTGACGCCCTGCGATCGCCGCGACGACCGCTGTGCAAGTCCTGCCTCGACTGGAGCGAGCGCCGCTCGCACCTTGCCGGTACGCTTGGCAAGGCGCTTCTCGGCCATGTTCTGGCCGAAGGTTGGGCCAGGCGGGACGCCGACAGCCGGGCGATCCGCTTCAACCGAACCGGGCTCGGGAAATTTCATGCGCTCTTTCCGGTCAGCGAGGCCGACGCTGCGTGATTGGCAAGGGCATCGTCCTCGTGTAGGTCAGGCCCAACCCCTTTCGGAAATCAACGAAGAGCATCCTTCATGAGCGGTTTCGATCTCATTATCTTCGACTGCGACGGCGTTCTGGTCGATTCGGAAATCATCGCCGCGCAGGTGGAATCGCGGCTCCTGACCGAGGCCGGTTACCCGATCAGCGTCGAGGAGATGGGCGAGCGGTTCTCCGGCATGACCTGGAAGAACATTCTGCTGACGGTAGAAAGCGAATCGTCGATCCCGCTCTCGGCGTCGCTGCTCGACAAGTCGGAGAAGCTTCTCGATGCGCGGCTTGCTCGTGACGTGAAGGTTATCGAGGGCGTGAAGTTCGCGCTTGCCCGGCTGACGACGCAAAGCTGCATCTGCTCCAATTCGAGCAGCCAGCGGCTGGACATGATGCTGACAAAGGTCGGGCTGAAGCCGTATTTCGAGCCGAACGTCTTTTCCGCCAAGGATCTCGGTCCCGACAAGGTGAAGCCGCGGCCGGACATCTTCCAGCACGCGCTGAAGACTTTTGCTGTGCCGCCGTCGCGCGCCATCGTGATCGAGGACAGCGTCCATGGCATCCATGGCGCAGTTGCCGCGGGCTGCCGTGTCATCGGCTTTACGGGCGCCTCGCACACCTATCCGAGCCATGCCGACCGGCTGACCGATGCCGGTGCGGAAACGGTGATCGCCCGCATGAGCGACCTTCCGGCCACCATCGCGGCACTGGCCGAATGGGGCAGCGAGATCTGAGACCGGTTCAGGCTGAAGCCCGAACCTTATCCGCATCACGTTTTGTACAGATGTGGATCGCCCGGACAGGTCGGCGCCGCGCTACCGCGGTCCGGGATCTATGGCTGACGGCGCGTGACAATGGACGCGCCTTAGAAGTCACAAGGCGGACTTCGCCTCTGCCGTCCACAGCCGCTGGTCCACCGGCAGGGACATGTAGTCGTCCCACTCCGCAAGCTTTTCGCGGTAGCGCTGGCGATAGCTGACGTCGTCGATGAATTCCGTGCCTTCCAGCACCATCTCCGCGCCGATCTCGTAATAGACGTCGAGGTTGCCGAGATCCGGCACCGGCGTCTCGCCGCGCTCGGCCTCGCCCTGCATCTGCCAGAACAGTTGTTCCAGCCGCCTTGCAACTGCCGGCATGTCGCGGAGCGCACATGTTTCGCGCTGCTCCTTCAGACGCTCGCGCACCTTGAGCAGGCTGGCGGGATCCTTGGCGAAGTTCACGGCCCGGCGGACGTAATCGTCCGGCGTCAGGCAGAGCATGTCGGGCGTCCCACCGGCCGTGACGATGCTGGCGCAGAAGCGCGCCGCAAAGCTCTTGCCCGGCAGCGTGAGGATCGGCAGGCCCATGGTGATCGCATCACCGGCGGTCGAATGGGCACCGTAGGGAAACGTATCGAGGAACAGGTCAGCGACCGCGATGCGCGCCAGGTGGTTGGGATTGGTCGCCTTCGGCGCGAAGATCAGCCGCTGCGGGTCGACGCCCGCCGACTTGGCCGCATCGCGCAGGCGCTGGTCGACATCGTCGCCGCCGGTCAGAAGCCACAGCACGCTTCCGGGCGTCAGCGTCAGGATCGCCATCCAGCGGGCAAAGCATGGCGGGGTGATCTTCTGCATGCCGTTGAAGCAGGCGAAGACGAAGACATTTTCCGGCAGGCCGGCCTCGGCGCGGGTCGGCCGCGGACCAATCGCCCGCTTGCGGTCCAGCGGCTGGTTGCAGGCGATGCGCAGCACCTTCTCCGTGTAGTAGGTCTCGTAGTCCGGCGGTACGATCACCTCGTCGGCGATGATGTACTGGTGGAACGGACTGCCCATCGAACCAGGATAGCCGCAGAAATTGACGATCACCGGCGCCGGACGGAAGGCGAAGATCTTCGGCCGCGCATGCTTGGTGTACCCGTTGACGTCGATCAGGATGTCGATCTTGTCGGCAGCGATGAGCGCCGCGGCCTGGCTGTCGGTCAGCGCATTGATGTCCGCCCAGCTGTCGACCGCCGCCTTGATGCGTTCCTGCGTCGCGTCGTTGACGCGCTTCTCGCCGCAGTAATAGGCATAGACCTCGACCGTCTGCTTGTCGTGCAGTTCCAGCACCTCGACGAGGGCGAAGCCGACCGCGTGATCGCGAAGGTCGGAGGATAGATAGCCGACGCGGACCCGCTCGCCGGTACCGGTCTTCTGGCGCACGGCCTGGCGGAAGCTCCGGTCGAGCTTTGCCTGGCTGCCGATCAGCGACCGGTTGTAGCGATAGGCCTTGGCAAGCTGGAACATCGGGTCATCGGAATAGCAGCCGAGCGTCAGCGACGACATGGCGTCGAGCATCTGCCGGCCGGTGACGTGGTTCGACGGCGCGAGCACCGGCCACTTGCATTGCCTCTGGCGCAGCGACGCCCAGTGCTGCCCGGTCTCCAGATGCGTCGGCTGCAGCTCGAACGCCTGAAGCAGCGCGGCTTCCGCCTCCTCCATCTGGCCTGCGGCCTCGAGCACGCGGCCGATGTTCTGCAGCACCATCTGCCGGTGCGACATCCGCTCCGGCATCACCTGGGCCGTCTCGTCGGCGAAGCGCTGCCATTGCTGGACGGCCTGGCCGATCAGGCCACTGTCTTCGAGAAGCCGGCCGAGATTGATGTGTCCGGGACCGAATTTGGGGTCGATCTTGAGGCAGGTGCGCAGTGCCTGCACGGCGCCGGCGGCATCGCCGGACTGACCGAGCGCCACGCCGTAATTGAAGTAGGCGATGTGCAGCAGCGGATTGTCGTCGTTGAACGCCACCCAGTTCTTGTAGAGCTCGGCGGCCGCCGCCTTCTGCCCGGCGACAGACAGCTGCTCGGCGATCTGCAGCAGGTTGAGGAGAGGCAGCGCCTGATTTCGCGCCAGCTGGATGCCGGCGGAATTCTGCGGGACACCCTGGGTGGAGATTGCGTGAGGGGCGTTCATTGTCATCCTGCGGCAAGGCACCTAGGCGGCCAAGTTCAAACCGGTTTGCGCATCTCTGCGTCTTCCTGAGTGATAGCCGGCCGAACTTGCGTAAAGCTGGATGTTGCTCGCCCGACGCTGAATATCGGCGGATCAAGGCAGTCAAGCGTGTGCAGATACAGGAATTGCGCAAATAAAAAACGGCGCGGGATGAACCGCGCCGTCTGTTGTTGATCTTCGGCTTACTTAGCTGTTGGCGTCGTAAGCTGCGATGATGGCTGCAACCTGCTCGCTGTCGAAAGCCACCACCTGGCTGGAGGTGAAGGCATCCAGCTGACCGGTGCTCATGGCCGCGAAGTCTTCGGTTGCCAGGCCGGCGATTGCCGCGGTGTTGATGGCCGCGATCTCCGCCGACGTGAAGGTCTTGATCTCGTCCGTTTCCATTGCCCGGATCTGAGCAGCGCTCAGGGCCGAGATCTGGGTGCTCGTCAGGGCTTCGATCTGGGAGGAGTCGAGCGCCGTGATCTGGTCCGTCGTCAGCGCCTTGATCTGCGCCGCCGAGAGGGCCGTCACCTGGCTGGTGGCCAGATTTGCAACCGCGCTGGTCGCCAGTACCGAGACCTGTGCCGCGGTCAGGCCGCTGATCTGGGCGCTGTCGAGGGCAACGACCTGGCTGGAGCCGAGGGTGGAAACCTGGGCGGTGCTGAGGGCGCCGACCTGGTTCTTGGTCAGGGCAGCGATCTGCGAGCTTGCGATGGTCGCCACCGTTTCGGTGGAGATGCCGGCAAGCGCTGCAGTGCTGATCGAAGCGATTTCCGCCGTCGAGAAGGTTGCGATATCCTCGGAGGCCATCGCGCCCAGCTGCTTGGAAGACATTGCGGAGATCTGGCTGCCGAGCAGCGCCTCGATCTGGGAGGAGGACAGAGCCGCCACCTGATCCGTATTGAGGGCTGCCACCTGGAGCGCCGCGAGCGAGGCGATCTGGGACGATGTGAAGCCGGCAACCGCGTCGGTCTTCAGCGAGGTCACCTGCTTGACCGAGAGGCCGGAGAGCTGTGTGCTCGACAGTGCCTCGATCTGCGACGACGAGAGAACCGCGATCTTGTCGGTGCTGAGCGATCCGACCTGCGCCTTGGTCAGTGCAGAAATCTGCGAGGAGACCATGTTGCTGAGCGTATCAGTCGAGAGACCGGAAAGCGCCGACGTGGTGATCGAGGCAAGTTCTGCCGTCGAGAAGGTGGCTATATCCTCCGAAGACAGGGCGGCGATATCGTCCGATCCGAGGGCTGCGATCTGGCCCGTCGTCAGGGCTTCGATCTGAGAGCTCTCGAAGGCGGCCAGCTGTTCGGTCGTCAAGGCTGCAACCTGGACTGCCGAGAGCGAGGCGATCTGCGTCGAGGTGAGACCCGCCAGCGAACCGGTGTTCAGCTTGGCGACCTGCGATGCTGTCAGGCCTCCGAGCTGGGCACTGGAGAGTGCCTGGACCTGCGAGGACGACAGAACCGCGACCCGGTCCGTCGCAAGCGCTCCGACCTGCGCCTTGGTCAGGGCGGCGATCTGGGAGGAAGCAAGGCCGGCGACGATTTCGGTCGAAAGACCCGAGAGAGAGGTTGCCTTGATCGCGGCAATCTCGTCCGTCGTGAAGGCGGCGATGTCTTCCGATCCCATGGCGCCGATCTGGGCTGAGCTCAGTGTACCGATCTGGACGCTGGTGAGCGCTTCGACCTGCGTTGAGGCAAGAGCCGCGATCTGCTCGGTCGTCAGGCCACCGACCTGGACTGCCGTGAGCGCCGTGATCTGGCTGGAGGCAAGACCTGCAAGCGATTCCGTGTTCACTGCCGACAGCTGCTTTGCGGTGAGACCGCCAAGCTGCACGGTGGTCAGCGCGCCGATCTGCGACGAGGCAAGAACCGCGACCCGGTCGGTTGCAAGCGCTCCGACCTGCGCCTTGGTCAGGGCACCGATCTGCGAGGAAGCAAGGCCGGCGACGATTTCTGTCGAAAGACCGGAAAGCGCGGTGGTCTTGATCGCGGCGATCTCGTCCGTCGTGAAGGCGGCGATGTCTTCCGATGCCATGGCGCCGAGCTGGGCCGAGGTCAGCGCACCGATCTGGACGCTGCTCAGGGCTTCGATCTGCGAGGAGGCAAGTGCCGCGATCTGGTCGGTCGTCAGGCCACCGACCTGGACGGCGGTGAGTGCCGTGATCTGGCTGGTGGCAAGGCCGGCCAGCGTGTCCGTCTTCAGTGCCGACAGCTGCTTTGCGGTCAGGCCGCCGAGCTGCACCGTGGTCAGCGCGCCGATCTGCGACGAGGCAAGTGCCGCGACACGATCGGTTGCGAGGGCTCCGACCTGCGCCTTCGTCAGGGCGGCGATCTGCGAGGATCCAAGGCCGGCGACGATTTCGGTCGACAGACCGGAAAGCGCGGTGGTCTTGATCGCTGCGATCTCGTCCGTCGAGAAGGTTGCGATGTCTTCCGAGGCCAGAGCACCGAGCTGGCTTGCCGTCAGCGCGCCGATCTGGACGCTGGTGAGGGCTTCGACCTGCGAGGATGCCAGGAGCGCGAGCTGGTCGCTCTTCAGGCCACCGACCTGGAGCGCGCTCAGTGCGGTGATCTGGCTGGAGGCGAGACCGGCAAGCGAGTCCGTGTTGAGCGCGGCGATCTGCTTGGTGGTCAGGCTGCCGATCTGGGCGGTGGTGAGGGCGCCGATCTGCGAGGACGCGAGAACCGCGACCTTGTCAGTGCTGAGCGAACCCACCTGAGCCTTCGTCAGGGCGGCGATCTGCGAGGAGACGAGGCCGGCGACGGTTTCGGTTGCAAGGCCGGAAAGAGCCGTCGTCGTGATCGCGGCCAGTTCGGCCGTCGAGAAGGTCGCGATGTCTTCCGAAGACAGGGCGGCGATATCGTCCGATCCGAGGGCTGCGATCTGGCCCGTCGTCAGGGCTTCGACCTGCGCGGTCTCGAAGGCCGCCAGCTGGGCGGTCGTCAGCGCTGCGACCTGGATGGCCGAGAGCGAGGAGATCTGCGAGGAGGACAGACCCGCCAGAGCCTCCGTGCTGATGGTCGACACCTGCTTTGCGGTCAGACCACTCAGCTGGACGCTGGAGAGCGCCTGGATCTGCGACGAGGCAAGGACCGCGACCCGGTCGGTGGCGAGGGCACCAACCTGCGCCTTGGTCAGCGCGGCGATCTGCGAGGAGGCAACGGTCGCCAGCGTCTCGGTGGAGAGGCCGGAGAGCGAGGTGACCTTGATCGCGGCGATCTCGGCGGTCGAGAAGGTTGCGATGTCTTCCGAGGCCATGGCGCCGATCTGGGTCGCCGTCAGGGCGCCGATCTGGACCGTCGTGAGGGATTCGACCTGCGACGAGGCAAGTGCCGCGATCTGGTCGGTGGTCAGACCGCCCACCTGGACGGCGGTCAGCGCGGTGATCTGGCTGGATCCGAGGCCGGCGAGCGAGTCCGTCTTCAGCGAGGACAGCTGCTTGCTGGTGAGGCCGCCGATCTGGACGCTGCTGAGCGCGCTGATCTGCGTGGAGGCCAGCACGGCAACCTTGTCGGTGGAGAGCGAGGCCACCTGCGCCTTGGTCAGCGCGGCAATCTGCGAGGAGTCAAGGCCTGCTACGATCTCAGTGGAAAGGCCGGCCAGCGCAGCCGGAGTGATGGATGCGAGTTCGGCCGTCGAGAAGGTCGCGATATCTTCCGAGGACAGCGCGGCGATATCGGTGGACGAGAGGCCGGCGATCTGGATCGAGGTCAGGGCTTCGATCTGCGAGCTTCCGAAGGCCACCAGCTGGTCGGTGGTCAGCGCCTCGACCTGAACCCGGCTGAGAGAGGCAATCTGGGTCGACGTCAGGCCGGCGACGGCGTCGGTGCTGATGAGAGACACCTGCTTCGACGTCATGGCACTGAGCTGGACGCTGGAGAGCGCCTGAACCTGCGAGGAGGTCAGAGCGGCCACCTTGTCGGAGGACAGGGCGGTCACCTGCGCCTTGGTCAGGGATGCGACCTGCGACGAGGCGAGGCCGGCGAAGGTTTCGCTCGAAATGCCTGCCAGCGACGTGGTCTTGATGGCAGCGATTTCAGCCGTGGAGAAGGTGGCGATGTCTTCCGACGCCATGGCGCCGATCTGGATTGCCGTCAACGCGCCGATCTGAACCGTGGTGAGGGCTTCGACCTGCGACGAGCCCATCGCGGCGATCTGATCGGTGGTCAGGCCGCCGACCTGAAGGCTGCTGAGCGCGGCGATCTGCGAGGAGGCCAGTGCGACGACGGCATCCGATGACAGCGAGGAAACCTGCTTGGCAGTGAAGCCGCTGAGCTGCACTGCGCTCAATGCGGTGACCTGGGAGGACGCCAGCACGGCGACCTTGTCGGTCGAGAATGCACCGAGCTGAGCCTTCGTCAGAGCGGCGATCTGCGATGATGCGAAAGTCGACAGCGTGGCGGTCGAAAGGCCACTCAGGGCAGACGTGGTGATGGAGGCCAGTTCGGCAGTGGTGAAGGTGGCGATATCTTCCGAAGAGAGCGCTGCGATGTCAGCCGAGCTCAGAGCGCCGATCTGGGCACCGGTCAGTGCTTCGATCTGCGACGATTCGAGCGCCGCCAGGTGATCGGTGTTGAAGGCGACGATCTGTGCCGCAGACAGGGCGGCAATCTGGTTGGATCCAAGGCCGACGATCGAAGTGGTCGAGAGTGCGGCCACCTGCTTGGTGGTGAGGGCCGAGACCTGCGCCGTGGTGAGCGCCTGGACCTGCGAGGAACCGAGGAGCGCGATCTTGTCGGTGCTGATCAAAGAGACCTGCGCCTTGGTCAGCGCGGCAACCTTGTCGGTGCTCAGCGAGACGATCTGGTCGCTGGTCAGGCCGGACATGGCGCTGGTCTTGATGGCGGCGATTTCCGCCGTGGTGAACGTCCCGAGTTCTTCGCTCGAGAGGATCGCAAGCTGCGAGGACGACAGCGCGCCAACTTGCCCGGTGCTCAGCGCCTCGATCTGCGACGATGACATCGTATCGATCTGGCTTGCATAAAGGGCGTTGACCTGAGCCGTGCCCAGTCCGCCGATCTGGCCGGACGTCAGGGCGACGATGTGCTCGGGAGTAAGGCCGACGATGGCGGCAGTCGAGATCGCTGCGATCTGCGACGAGCTCATGGCGCCGATGTCTTCGGTCTGGAGAGCGGAGATCTGGTTCGAACTCAGGGCCTTGACCTGAACGGCACTCAGGGCGGCAATGTCCGCCGACTTCAGCGCCGCAATGGACGTCGTCGACAGCGCCTTGATCTGATTGACTGAAAGGGATGTTACGATGGATGTCATCTAATCGGGCCTTTAGTTCGGATTGATCACGTTCGCGAAGCCCCTGACGGTTGCTCGACCGAAAGCCCCCTCGGGCCCTTCCCTCGATCGACGGCGCAAAAACGCCCTCCGGCAGCAGTCCTCCATCGATCAGCTCCCTCGAGAAGACTGAAGAACGGAATCCTGTTGGACCAATTGTGGATGGAACATGGCTCGCACGAGCCGACGCATTGAGGGGCCTCATGCTCTCGAAACCGCTTGCCGGTTCCGCCCTCTACGCCCGTGACACGGTATCTCCGCTTGACCGCGCCGCACTCCCTTGGGAGGTCCGGCGGGACCGTAACTTCGGCATACTTCCGCGTGCCTTGAAACGATTAGCTTTTGAACCTTAATTTTAGCTTAACGGTTGCGTTACGATCAGAAAGAAGACGTGTAACGCTCCGGCCTTTATTTCCGCTTTCCGTACCGACCAAGTTAAATGTCATCCAGACGACACATAACTTACTGTCAGTTTTATATCTTCACGCCACCTAATATAGCGATCGAATCGATTTCGACCGGTCTCAAGCAATTTCTTATCGAGAAATATTGCGCTGTCCAGATGGTTTCCGGGGACGGCCCCGTATAGGCAGGAGCAGTTCCTGCAATTCTCCAGAACCCTCTCCTGCCGAAGAGTATGGTGGGCGTATTCTCAAGTACCTGCACCGTTGGCACAACAAACCACGCGATCGCTTCCAGCATAGGCGCCAGTCGCTTCCTGGTTGACCTTGGCATCCGGACGCCATGTGGCCGCGATGTTGAGAACGATTGCAGCCGGGCCGAAAATCTCATCGCAGGAAGCGCCTCGACGGCACTCCGGGTTGCTGGAGAAGCGTTACGCAATACCGTGGACGCGCAGGTACAGCCGCCGCGACCGCGGACGAACCGACCTGTGAGACCGTATGGATGGGGGGATCCCAATTCTTCAGCAGCGGTCCGGAAGCGGCCTTCACGCTCGCCACCAGCGAACACGCCTGCGGCGGCTGCGCGTCAACGCAGCTCGGCACTGACAGGCGTATGGGAGCGGGTGGACTTGCTTAGCGGCGCTTCGGGCGCGTCGTGCGGGCAGCACCCGGTTCTTCGAAGCCAAGCCGAACGCGGGTGAAGCGCGAGGCACCGGTTGCCGAATTGGGGATCGCCACGTCGTTCTTGCTGAACAGGAACTGTGTAAAGCCCTCAGCCGGGACGTCGACCGAGAAGTTCACCGTCTGCGTATAGATGACGTTGTCGCCATCGACCACCTCGACGGTGACCGGCAGGTTGGTCGGGCCGGGTTTGCCGGCGGCGCCAAGAACCAGGCGACCCTGCGCCATCACCGTAATCGTCAAGGTCGATTCGTTGGCCGTGCAGGCGCGCGTCGCATCGGCCATCGAGGCCCGGTAGAGCAGCTTGTCCGGATCGGCAGTCGCGTTGCCCACATAGGCGCTGCGCACAGCCGTATCATCGCGCAGCACCACCTGCGGGCAATAGGCCTGGACGACAGGCGTCACCGCCGGCTGCTGGGCTGCCGGCTGGCCGAACGACAGGCCGCCGGTCGGAGACGAGGAATTGCAGCCGGCCAGGAGTGCGAGAAGGGACAACGACAGGAACTTGAGCGATGACTTGCCAGACACGTGACTGCAACCCTTTTCTACTGAACCGTCCCGCGAATGGTCATTCCGGGCTTTCACGGCAAATTTCGATGGTCTATAGCAGCGACGCACGGAAAAATCGATTGGCATTGCAGCCGAATTTTGTTCCAGCGGAACGATGACCGGCAGAAGGCTGACGCTCTGCGCAGGGCAGGCTTGCCGGCCTCCCACCATGAGCGGCCATCGCAGGCTTCCGTCACCGCCCGATCGGACCTGATGAACTCGTATAGTGGATGAGCGTCTTGGACTATATCTCTACCCGCGGCGATGCCCCCGCTCTCGGTTTTCGCGATGCCCTGATGGCAGGCCTTGCCAGCGATGGCGGATTGTACCTGCCGCGCGAATGGCCGACGCTGAGCAAGAAGGACATCCGCGGCCTGCGCGGCAAGTCCTACCAGGAGGTTGCCTTCGAGATCCTGTCGCGCTTCGTCGACGGCGAGATCCCGGATGCGGCGCTGAAGGGCATGATCGACGAGGCCTATGCGACCTTCCGCCATCCGGCCGTCGTTCCCCTGGTGCAGGTCGGCGCCAATGATTTCGTCCTCGAGCTTTTCCACGGCACGACGCTCGCCTTCAAGGACGTGGCGATGCAGCTCCTGGCGCGGCTGATGGACTATGTGCTGGCCGAACGCGGCGCGCATGCGACGATCGTCGGCGCCACCTCGGGCGATACCGGCGGTGCCGCCATCGACGCCTTTGCCGGACGCGAGCGGACCGACGTGTTCATTCTCTTCCCGCAGGGCAAGGTTTCGCCGGTGCAGCAGCGGCAGATGACGACGTCCGGCCAGGCGAACGTCCACGCGCTGGCGCTGAAGGGCAATTTTGACGACTGCCAGGACCTGGTGAAGGCGATGTTCAACGACACAGCCTTCCGAGAACGCGTCAACCTGTCGGGCGTCAACTCGATCAACTGGGCGCGCATCATGGCGCAGGTGGTCTACTACTTCACCTCCGCCGTGTCGCTTGGCGCCCCGGATCGCAAGGTCTCGTTCACCGTGCCGACCGGCAATTTCGGCGATATTTTCGCCGCCTACGTCGCCAAGCGCATGGGCCTGCCGATCGACAGGCTGGTGATCGCCACCAACGACAACGACATCCTGGTGCGGACGCTGAAGACAGGCCGCTACGAGATGAAGCCGGCGATCGCCACTACCTCGCCGTCGATGGACATCCAGATCTCGTCGAACTTCGAGCGGCTGCTGTTCGAGGCCTACGGGCGCGATCCGGCCGCTGTCCGCTCCTCGATGTCGGGACTGCGGCAGTCCGGCGCCTTCGAGATCCAGCCCGAGGCGCTGAAGGCCATCCGCCGCGAATTCCGCGCCGGCCGCGCCAGCCAGAAGCAGGTGGCGCAGACAATCCGCGAGACGCTTGAGGCAACCGGCTACCTGCTCGACCCGCACACGGCGACCGGTATTTTCGTCGCGCGCAAGCATGCCAAACCGTCGAGCCCGATGATTACGCTGGCCACCGCACACCCGGCCAAGTTCCCGGCCTCGGTAGAATCCGCTTGCGGAATTCATCCGGCGCTTCCATCATGGCTTGCTGATCTCATGAGCAGGGAGGAGCGCTTCGACCTGCTGGAACCCGAGCTCAAGGCGGTCGAGACTTTCATCGACCGGCATGCCCGGGCGAAAGCGTGATAAGGCCGGAGTGCCGGAAAGACCGATAATGAATGTTGAAATCACCCGGCTGCAATCCGGGTTGACCATCGTGACCCAGAACATGCCGCATCTCGAAAGCGTGGCACTCGGCGTCTGGATCAAATCGGGGTCGCGCAACGAAACCACCGACGAACACGGCATCGCCCATCTTCTTGAGCATATGGCCTTCAAGGGCACCGCGAGGCGCAGCGCCCGCGACATCGCCGAGCAGATCGAGAATGTCGGCGGCGAGCTGAACGCAGCGACCTCGACCGAAACCACATCCTATTACGCACGCGTCCTCAAGGACCACGTGCCGCTCGCCATCGATATCCTGGCCGACATCCTGACCGAATCCGCCTTCGACGAAGAAGAGCTGGAACGCGAGAAGCATGTCATCCTGCAGGAAATCGGCGCCGCCAACGACACGCCGGACGACCTGGTGTTCGACCGCTTTTCCGAGGTTGCCTACCGCGATCAGACGATCGGCCGGCCAATCCTCGGCACACCGGAGACGGTCAAGTCGTTCCGGCCCGACCAGATCCGCGGCTATCTTTCGCGCAACTACACCACCGACCGGATGTTCATCGTCGCGGCCGGTGCCGTCGACCACGACACGCTGGTGAAGCAGGTTGAGGACCGTTTCTCGCTGCTGCCGACCAAGCCTTCGGTGGAGCCGGTGTTCGAGCCGGCCCGCTATAGCGGCGGCGAGATCCGCGAAACGCGCGACCTGATGGATACGCAGCTGCTGCTCGGCTTCGAGGGCAAGGCGTATCACATGCGCGACTTCTACTGTTCGCAGATCCTCGCCAACATTCTCGGCGGCGGCATGTCCTCGCGCCTCTTCCAGGAAGTGCGCGAGCATCGCGGCCTGTGCTATTCGGTCTATGCCTTCCACTGGGGCTTTTCCGATACGGGGATCTTCGGCATCCATGCCGCGACCGGCGGCGAAGACCTGCCCAAGCTGGTGCCGGTGATCCTCGACGAGCTTCGCAAGTCGTCGGAGGTGATCCACCAGCAGGAAATCGACCGGGCCCGGGCGCAGATCCGCGCCCAGTTGCTGATGGGCCAGGAAAGCCCGGCGGCGCGTGCGGGCCAGATCGCCCGGCAGATGATCCTCTACGGTCGCATCATTCCGAACGGCGAGATGATGGAGCGGCTGGAGGGAATTACCACCCAGCGCCTGACCGATCTTGCCGGACGGCTGTTTTTCGATACAGTCCCGACATTGTCCGCCATCGGCCCGATCGAAAAGCTGGCGTCGCTTACGGATATCACGGCGTCTCTCACCTCGCCGGACGACAAGAGGCAGAAGGCTAACGGCTGATCATGCGGCGCGTGCCTCCGGCGCGCCGGGTTGCGCCGGATCCGATCGCGCCGAACGGGGCGGAACGAGACTAGCATGACGAAGTCGGTATTTCGGTTTTTGTCGCGCCAGCCGGAAACGCCCGAACTCTACGGCGACCACCATCTTCTGCGCCTGCCGCGCCAGTCGGATTACCGCGCGTGGTACAAGCTGCGCTCGGAAAGCCGACAGTTCCTGCAGCCGTGGGAACCCAGCTGGCGGCACGACGAGCTGACGGAATCCTCGTTCCGGGCGCGGGTGACCCGCAATACACAGGAATTCTCGTCCGGGCTCGCCATCCCGATGCTGCTGTTCCGGCGCGAGGACCAGGCGCTGCTCGGCGGCCTCACGATCGGCTACATCCGTCGCGGCGCCGCGCAGAGCTGCATGATCGGATACTGGATGGGCGAGCGGCATGCCGGCAGCGGTCATATGTTTGCCGCACTCCACCTTGTAGTACCCTACATCTTCACCGGGCTTCAGTTGCACCGCATCGAGGCAGCCTGTATCCCGGAGAACTGGAAGAGCATCCGGCTACTTGAAAAGTCCGGTTTCGAGCGGGAAGGTCTATTGCGCAAGTATCTGAAGATCAACGGAGAGTGGCGGGACCACATCCTCTACTCCCGGCTCGCAGGAGACGACGTGGACAAGGCTCGGACCCCGCGATGAACAGGGCCCGCCGCATCTGCAATGTTTTCGCCCGACGACTGGCAGCGCTTGTCTGCCTGCTGCTGATCCTGCCGGTCACCGCCGCCCTCGCCTTCGAGCCGGTGAAGATTTCCCGCGACGACAACGCGCTCGACCTGACTGCTACCACCGACATCTATGCCAACCAGGGCGAGGCCTTCCAGGTCTCCACCGCCGCCGGTGCCGACGGCATCCGCCGCCGCATCGAGGTGCGTGCCAGCACGCCAGGCCACCAGGGTGACTGGGCGGTCTTCGCACTCGCCAATGTGTCGGAGGAACAGCTGGAGCGCGTCATCGTCGCCCCGCATTTCCGCCTCGTCAACTCGCAGCTGATCTGGCCGGACCTGGGCTCGCTGCGCATCAATGCCATCACCCCGAGCGAAGGCTTTGCGCTCGACCGGATGCAGAGCCCGGATGCGGACGTCTTCCGCATCACGCTCAACCCGGGCGCCGTCGTCACCTTCGTCGCCGAGCTTGCCACACCCGACCTGCCGCAGCTCTACCTGTGGGAGCCGGACGCCTACAAGGACACGGTCAACTCGTTCACGCTCTACCGCGGAATCGTGCTCGGCATCGCCGGCCTGCTGGCGGTCTTCCTGACCATCCTGTTCGTCGTCAAGGGCACGTCGATGCTGCCGGCCGCCGCAGCGCTCGCCTGGGCGGTGCTTGCCTATATCTGCGTCGACTTCGGCTTCCTCGAAAAGCTCATCAGCATCACGTCGAGCGACGAGCGAATATGGCGCGCCTGCGCCGAGGTGGCGCTCGCCTCATCGCTGGTGATCTTCCTGTTCACCTATCTCAACCTCAACCGCTGGCACGTCCATCTCGGCTACGCGACATTTGCCTGGATCATCGGCCTCGGCCTGCTGTTCGGGGTCGCGATCTACGATCCGTCGATCGCCGCCGGCATTGCCCGCATCTCGCTGGCGCTGACGGCCACCGCCGGCATCCTTCTGATCATCTATCTCGGCTTCAACCGCTACGACCGGGCGATCCTGCTGGTGCCGACCTGGACGCTGATCCTCGTCTGGCTGTTCGGCGGCTGGCTGACGGTGACCGGCCAGCTGGACAACGACATCATCCAGCCGGCGCTCGGCGGCGGCCTGGTTCTGATCGTCCTGTTGATCGGCTTCACGGTCATGCAGCACGCCTTTGCCGGCGGCGCCTACCAGCAGGGCCTGTTCTCCGACCTGGAGCGCCAGTCGCTGGCGCTGATGGGCAGCGGCGACACGGTCTGGGACTGGGACGTGGCGCGCGACCGCGTGGTGACGACGCCGGACATCTCGCTGCGCCTCGGCCTGGCGCCGGGCAGCATGCACGGACCAGTGCGCAACTGGCTGCCGCGTCTGCATCCCGACGACCGCGACCGGTTCAAGGCGACGCTCGACGTGCTGCTGGAGCACCGCAAGGGCCGGCTCAGCCATGAATTCCGCATCCGCGCCGAAGACGGCCATTTCCACTGGCTGCAGATCCGCGCCCGGCCGGTGCTCGGCTCGAACGGCGAGATCATCCGCTGCGTCGGCACGATCATCGACGTCACCGAGCCGAAGAATTCGGTCGAACGGCTGCTGGCCGATGCGCTGCACGACAACCTCACCGGCCTGCCGAACCGCCAGGTGTTTCTCGACCGCCTGCATTCCGTCCTGTCGATCGCTGCGACCTCGGATGCCGTGCGGCCGACGGTGATGGCGATCGACATCGACCGTTACAAGCAGGTCAACGACGCACTCGGCATCGCCGCCGGCGACAACATCCTGATCGCCCTCACACGACGCCTGCGCCGCCTGCTGAAGCCGCAGGACACGCTGGCGCGGATTTCCGGCGATCAGTTCGGCCTCATCCTGGTGTCCGAGCGCGATCCCGCCAAGGTCGCGGATTTCGCCGAGGCGATCAGCCAGGCGATCCGGGTGCCGATCAATTTCGCCAATCGCGAGGTGATCCTGACCGCCTCCACCGGGCTCTGCTCGTGGGTGGACCAGCAGGAAAACGCGGCCAGCATGCTGGGCGACGCCGAACTTGCCATGTACCGGGCGAAACGCGCCGGCGGCAACCGCGTCGAGCCGTTCCGCCCCGCCTTCCGCAACAACGGCACGCCCGACCGCCTGCAGATCGAGACGGACCTGCGCCGGGCGATCGAGCGCAAGGAGCTGTCGCTCGCCTACCAGCCGATCATCCGGCTCAGCGACGGCGAGATCGCCGGGTTCGAGGCGCTGATGCGCTGGGAGCACCCCAAGCGCGGCACGATACCGCCGAGCGAGTTCATTCCGATCGCCGAGATGTCGGACCTCATCAGCCCGCTCGGCATGTTCGCGCTGGAATGCGCCACCGGCGACCTGATGATCTGGGAGAAACAGACCGGCGAGCTGCCGATCTTCGTCTCCGTCAACCTGTCGAGCGCCCAGCTTCTGAATGCCGACCTCTACAACGAGATCCGCTCGCTTCTGGCACGCACCCATTGCGACCCGCACCGGCTGAAGCTGGAGCTGACGGAATCGATGATGATGGAAAACCCCGAGCAGGCGCGGCTGGTGCTGAGCAAGCTCGGCGAGACCGGCATCAGCCTGGCGATCGACGATTTCGGCACCGGCTATTCGTCGCTCGGCTACCTGACGCAGTTCCCGTTCGACACGATCAAGCTCGACAAGTCGCTGGTCACCAATGCCGCCGAAAAGGGCGAGGTGCTGCTGCGCTCGGTCATTGCCATGGCCCGCGCGCTGGACATGTCCGTGGTGGCCGAAGGCATCGAGACCGACGAGGATGCCGCCAACCTCGTCAACATGGGCTGCCAGTTCGGCCAGAGCTTCCTGTTCGGCGCGCCGATGGCATCGGAAGCCGTGCAGCGCCTGTTGAAGGAACGCTTCCCGCTGACCAAGCGCGCCTGACGCCGACGGCGTTAGCGGCGATCCTACCTCGCCTGGAGGCTAGCGTCAGGCGATCCTCCGTCGTCGGCATTGACTTGCCGGCGGCGCATGCCAGCATGACCATCCTACCGCTCGACCCCCTCCCACATCTGCCGAGGCACGCATGACAGGCCTGGATGCTTTTCCAACCGACGACGCAGCGCCGGCTTCCCCAGCCGCGGGCGAAGCCTCGTCGCAGCCGTCGCTGAAGACCGACAAGGCGGCGAACGCATCTCCCAGCAAGGAAAAGACAGTCCACGACGCTCTGTCGGGCCTGCCGCTGAAACGCCGCGACGCGGTCGACATCGAGGGATTGAGGCCGGCGCTTACCGACTTCATCCGGCAGGCCCATCCGGCACTGCCGACGGAGGGTTATGTTCAGCGCCGGACGATCGAGGAATTCCGCAGCCGCTATATAGCGTCGCTGCTGCGCGAGGAGCGCGGCGAACTGACGACGCTGGAAAACGAGGTGCTGGAAAGCCTCGAAAGCCACGATGTGCTGACGGAGAATATCGTCGACGATTATGAGGAAGGCCGCTCGATCGGCGACCGGGTCGCGGATCTGGTGGCGAAGTTCGGCGGAAGCTGGACCTTCATCATCTCCTTCTGCGCGTTCCTCGCGGTCTGGATGATGATCAATATCGTCCTCGGCGCCACGGGTGCCTTCGACGCCTATCCATTCATCTTGCTGAACCTGGTGCTGTCGACGGTCGCCGCGCTGCAGGCGCCGGTGATCATGATGAGCCAGCGTCGCCAGGAGCAGAAGGACCGGCTGCGGGCGCTGAACGACTACAAGGTGAACCTGAAGGCGGAGCTGGAGATCCGCCACCTGCATGAGAAGGTCGACCACCTGCTGAACCGCCAATGGGAGCGGCTGACGGAAATCCAGCAGATCCAGATCGAAATGATGCGTGACCAGTCGCGCAAGACGGAGCAGGCGCTAAAAGCCGTCCGAAAGCCGAGGTCGGGTTCAAAGAAGATGCTGTCGCTGCAGCTGAAGGCTCCAGCACCCTCCTCCGCCTTGCCGGCGGAAGAGGAAGACTGATCCTCGAAAGGCGCTTTCAGCCTATGCGGGCTTACCGCCCGTCGTGCCCAGCGCCATGCACCAGGCCGTGGATGAATTCCAGCTTGGCGACCACCGTCGGCGTCAGGATGAACGGATAGAGATCCGGCATGCCCATCGAGCGGTGGATGCTGTTCATCGCGACGCTGAAGGGGATCCACACTTCGACCAGCTGGGCCGCATCACGAGCCCGATAGGGGTTGAAGGCGACCTCCGAGGACAGATCGGCATGGCCGCGCGGATCGAGCACCATGCCGAACGCCCGCGCCGTTTCCAGCGTGTCGACGATGTGCAGGTAGTGGGCGAAGCACTCGGCGAAATCCTCCCAGGGGTGCGAGGCCGCATAGGTGCTGATGAAGTGCTCCTGCCAGTCGGAGGGCGGGCCTTCCTCGTAGTTCTTGCGCAGCGATTCGCTGTAATCGATCGTCTCGTCGCCGAAGGCGAGACGGAAGGGCCCTATCCGGTCGCGGTCGCGCACCAGCTTGTCCCAGATGTAGTGGCCGGTCTCGTGCCGGAAGTGGCCGAGCATCGTCCGATACGGCTCGTTCATCGAGACGCGGATCTGCTCGCGGGTCGCGTCGTTGGCTTCCGCGGCGCGGATGGCAATGAGGCCATCCTCGTGGCCGGTCATTGCCGGCACCACGGTGCCGTCCGGCTTGATCTCGTCGACCAGGAAATCGAATACCAGACCGCCTTCCGGGTCTTCCTCGCGGGTCGTGTGCGGCAGATCCCATTTCAGCAACGAGTAGAACAGATGCCGCTGCGCCTGGCTGATACGCCGCCATTGCAGCAGCCCTGCTTCTGTCGAGGCATCCGGGACAAGCCTGTTGTGGCGGCAGGCGGCACAGAAGGTCTC
This sequence comes from Rhizobium sp. SAFR-030, assembly GCF_059415005.1. Taxonomy (NCBI): domain Bacteria; kingdom Pseudomonadati; phylum Pseudomonadota; class Alphaproteobacteria; order Hyphomicrobiales; family Rhizobiaceae; genus Rhizobium; species Rhizobium sp. SAFR-030. The sequence continues at coordinate 769,196 of NZ_JBPFDO010000001.1, forward strand.
CCCGCCTTCGGCCGGGACCGTCCAGTTGCAGATGTCGTTGACCTCGTTGGCGCACAGCCGCACCGTGGCGCTGCGGTCGGCAATCAGGTGCCAGTGCCCGTCTTCGCCCTCAGCGAGCGCGTGCATGGCCAGCCGATCGGGCACGAAGGCCAGCCGGTGGCCGCAGTTGACGCAGACGCGATTGTCGAAGTGGATCGACTGGCCGCAGTAATCGCATTCGTAAAGACGCATGACGCGCATCCGCTGAGTTCGAGGCTTCAGATACACAAAACCTGCTCCGGCCGAGACCGGAACAGGTTTTGATCAGAAATTGTAGAAAGGATTAGGCGCGGTCGACGATGTTCTTGGCCGCGTCCTTGACTTCGCCCTTGGCATGCTGAGCCTTGCCCTTGGCTTCCTGGGCATGGCCCTTGGCCTCGAGCGAATGGTTGTCAGTCGCGTCGCCGACAGCCTGCTTGACCTTGCCGGCTGCTTCGTTTGCCTTGCCTGCTACCTTATCGCTCATGCTACCCATCGTCATTCTCCTTGGTTGACCGCCCTTGACAGCGGCTTCGGGAAAACAACGCGGTCATGGTCGCTTGGTTCCGTCCCCTCAGGCGTGACCGGTTTCCCGCGACAGCATCTCCGGACGCACGCCCATCGATGCAAGCGCCCGCTCGTACTTGTCCTCGAGCGTGCGGTCGAAGATCAGCTCCTCGCATGCCGGGCAGTTGAGCCAGCCATTGCTGCCGATCTCGCTCTCCAGCTGACCGGGTCCCCATCCGGCATAGCCGAGCAACATGGTGGCGCGCTTCGGGCCTCGCCCCTCGCAGATGGCGCGCAGGATATCGAGCGTCGCCGTCAGCGAGATGTCGTCGCTGACCGGGATGCTGCTCTCGCTGGAAAAGTCGTCCGAGTGCAGGACGAACCCGCGGCCGGTTTCCACGGGCCCGCCGTTGAGGATCGGGAAGTCGCGGGTGGCGCCGTCCATCATGATGGCTTCCGGCTGCTCGACAAGCTTCAGGTGCAGCAGCACCTCGGTGAACGAGATCGACTGGGAGCGATTGATGATGAAGCCCATGGCACCCGCTGCCGAATGGGCGCAGATGTAGACCACCGAGCGGTCGAAGTTTCCGTCCTGCATGCCGGGCATGGCGATGAGGAACTGGCCGTCCAGGAAACCGCGCTCACGCTTATCCTTGAGTGTCGCGAATGTCATCGTGCCTCCAGCGTGCAGTAGACCCTTCAAGGGGTCGGGACTGCCTCCAAAGCAAGATGGGGCACACATGTTCATCAATCAACCAAAAATGATCCGCTTTCTCGTCATGTGACTGGCAGTGGTATCGGGGCTCGTCTAAAGCAGCGATCATGGTCAATTCGACGTTCAGCCAGCAAATGCTCTCCAGGCTCGGCATCTGCCTTGCAGCGGCAGCGCTCTGTCTGCCCGCTTCCGGCAGCATGGCGGCAATGACTGCCTGGGCGGAAAACGAAGGCGGCAGGATGCGCGTCGTCGCGCTGCCGCCGACAGCCGACGGCACGGTGCGCGGCGCGCTGCAGATCGAGCCGAAGAGCGGCTGGATCACCTACTGGAAGGAGCCGGGCCAGGCCGGCATTCCGCCAAAGATCACCCTGACATCGGCCGACGGCGCATCGATCACCGAGATCGGCTTCCCCATCCCCAAGCAGTTCACCGTCGGCGACGTGCGCGACATCGGCTACGACCATCCGGTCGCCCTACCCTTCACGCTGAAGCTTGCGGCACCGGACAAGCCGACGACTCTGCGGGCGTCCGCCTTCATCGGCCTTTGCCGCAATATCTGCATTCCGTTCCAGGCGGACTTCCGATTGGAACTTTCGGCAGCCGGGCCGCTGCCCTACCAGGAAAACCTGATTCTCGACGAGGCAATCCGCCACCTGCCGGAAAAGCCTTCGGCGGACTTCGCCGTGACTGCCTACACGCTGAGCGACGATCGCCAGAACCTCAGCCTGTCGCTGAAACTGCCGGACGAGACTGCCGTCCCGCAGATCTTCGTCGCCGGCCCGGAAGGCCACGTTCTGCTCGACCAGACGAACGAGAAGCGCAGCGGCGACCGCTACATCGTCGAGATGCCGGTCGGCAAGCTGCCGAAGAACTACGATCCGCACGGCAAGCGCTGGGACATTCTCGTCGTCTCCGGCGGCCGGGCCATGGAAACCTCGCTTGCCTTCGAGTGAAGCCGGGCTAAATGTGGCGTCAGCGGCGTTGGGCCGCTATCCTTCTTCCTTAGGAGAGCAGAATGACGATTTCCGTCGGCGACACCATTCCAGCGGCAACCTTCAAGACCAAGACCGACGAAGGTCGGAGCGACGTGACGACCGAGGCGCTGTTCAAGGGCCGCAAGGTGGTGCTGTTCGGCGTGCCCGGTGCCTTCACCCCGACCTGTTCGCTCAACCACCTGCCGGGCTACCTGGAAAACCGCGACGCCATCCTTGAGCGCGGGGTCGACGAGATTGCCGTGGTTGCCGTCAATGACTGGCACGTCATGGGTGCCTGGGCGGAAAAAACCGGCGGCGCCGGCAAGATCAAGTACCTCTCCGACTGGGATGCGTCCTTCACCAAGGCACTTGGCCTGGAGATGGACATGTCGGGCGGCGCGCTCGGCCTGCGCTCGAAGCGCTATTCGATGCTGGTGGACGATGGCGTGGTGAAGGTCCTGAACGTCGAGGACAGCCCCGGCGACACGACGGCCTCCGGCGCTGCGGCGATGATCGAGAAGCTCTGAGCGATCCTCTTTGACGACATCGGAAAGCGGCCCTTCGAGGCCGCTTTTTTCGTTGGCGAAGGCGTCGAGGACATGGCGCGCAAGAACAATCCGCCACCGTCCGAGGATAAGGAACAAGTGGCCAACCAAAGCATTGACTGATGCAGCACTTCGGGCGGGAGATCCGCCCATCAAGCGGGACACCCATGTCAGACAGAATAGCGATCATCGGCAGCGGACCGACGGGCCTCTACACGCTCAAAACTCTGCTGAATGCCAAAGTTCCCCTGTCCATCACAATTTTCGAGGCGGAAGCCGAACCCGGCAAGGGCACGCCCTACCATCCCGACATCAACGACCCGACAATGCTCTCCAATATCCCGAGCATCGAGTTCCCGTCGCTCACGGAAACGTTGGTCGAATGGCTGGAGCGACAGGACGACGTCGAGCTGTCGCGCTTCGGGATCCGCCGCGAAACGATCGACGAGCGTGAGTTCTACCCGCGCGTGGTGCTCGGCAACTACATGCGCGACCAGTTCCTGCGGCTTGTCGAACAGGGCACGGCGAAGGGCCATCCGATCGACGTTCGCGAGCGGCATCGGGTGGTCGACATCACCCTGCAGCAGAACGACGTGCTGCTGTCGGTCGAAGTGGCGGACGGATCCTGCTTCGACGCTCGGTTCGACCACGTGGTGATGGCGACAGGCCATAACTGGCCGAAGGATACCGAGGTCAAGCCGGGCTACTTCATCTCGCCGTGGCCGGCCTCGGCGTTGCAGACGATCGAGCACGGGCCTGTCGGCATTCTCGGCACGTCGCTCAGTGGCATCGACGCGTTGATGAGCGTGGCAACGGCGCGCGGCACGTTCCGGCTGGATGCAGCCGGCGACCTGCAGTACCAGCCGGCCGTCGGCAGCGAAGCCTTCAAGGCGACCATGATGTCGCGCAAGGGGCTTTTGCCGGAAGCCGACTTCTACTGCCCGCTTCCCTATCTCGATCCGAAAATCTGTCACCAGCAGGCAATCGACGGGTTGATCGCCGCCGGCAGCCAGGGCCTGCTGGACCGCGTGTTCGAACTGTTCCGCCAGGAGGTGGCGCTCGCCGATCCTGATTACGCGGCAAAGATCGGCCTCTCGCAGCTGACCGTCGATACGTTCGCCGAAGCCTATTATGCCGAGCGGGTCTCGGCCGATCCGTTCGTCTGGGCGGCGCGCAACCTTGCAGAGGTCGAGTACAATCGAGAGCGCTGCTACACCGTGCCATGGCGCTACGCGATCCTCATCACCCATGAGATCATTGCCCGGGCGGTGCCGCATTTCGACGAGCAGGATCTCGAGCGCTTTCACAAGCGCTTCAAGAGCATCTTCATGGACGACTACGCGACAGTCCCGCTGATGTCGATCCGCCGCCTGCTGGCGCTGAGCCGCGCCGGCAAGCTCGACATCCTGAAGCTCGGCTCAGACTACGAGATCTCGACCGAGGGTGTGGAGCGGGGAGCCGTGGTAACGGCAAACGGCGAGCAACACGTCTTCTCCGCCTTCATCGACGCAACCGGCCAGGACACGCTGTCGGCGACCGAGCTGCCGTTCCCGACGCTGGTCGCCCAGGGCGGGGTGCGCAAGTCGGCGACCCGCAAGGTGCAGCCGCTGATCCTGCCGGATGCGCCGGTCGAGTATGTCCGCACCGGCGGCATCGACATCGACGACAGTTTCCGGCCTCTGGTGCCGGCGCATCTGACCAATCACCTGTACTGTGCGGCGATCTCGTTCCTCTTGCACAAGCATCCGTTCGTGCAGGGGATCACCAGCGCCCACGAGATCGGTGAAACGGTCGCCGAGGCGATCCTCGCCGATGTCGACCGGGTGGAACAGGGGCTGTTTCAGATCTCGGCGTAGACGAGGTCGCCCTTGGCGACCTCCTGCTGTGCCGTTGCACGGGCATAGACGCCGAGATTGCGGGCGTTGTGCCGCATGATCGTGCGCAGCACGACCGGTTCCTCTGCGATCTCTGGCTGTGCCGCCAGCGTCATGCCGCAGCGGCGCGTCCCGTCCGTCACCTCTGCCATCAGACGGCCGATGCGGATGTTCTTGCCGACCCAGTCGTTTTCGACGAAGCCGTCTGCCTCACCCGTATCGACCAGCAGCGTCGGGCGGAAACGCCGGCGGTCGATGGATGGGAGGTCTGCTATGCGCGCAAGTGCTGCCAGTGAGCCGGTGGTGACGATGTGCATGCAGGCCGCGTCGTAGCGGGCGGAGACGACCGGCAGGCGCTGGTCCGTCGCTTGCTTGCCGCCATAGGTGCCGACCATCACCTCGAAGCCGAAATGGGCTCGCAGTTGCTCATGAAGCTTGCGATCGTCGATCCGCAGGTTGGTGCCGTCGGGAAACAGCAGCGAAGGCAGCGCCTCGCCGGCGTAATGGGCCGACAGAAAGAGCGCCGGGCGCCAGCGGGTGTCCTTCTCGGGCGCTGCCGCCAGTCCCGTCTCCGCATCGAACAGCGCGAAATGCCGGTCACCGGGCAGGCCCTTCGGCATCACCTCCGCCTTTTCCAGCTGCTCGCCGCCGACCGAGGATACGGGGTAGCGCCAGACCTCGATCACCCTGCCCAGTTCATTCATGCCATATGTCCCGATTTCGACCTGCGCGGTTTTCGTTCACGGACGGCGCAAGCGGTCTTCCCGCGGCGAAACTGCTTTGCACCGCGCGTGCTGTTGAAGAGCGACTGCTTCTCAGACCTCGAAGTCGAAGACCATCAGGCCGGCCAGTCCGCCATCGCAGGCGGCGACGAGCCGTTCGGCGACCGCCACGTGATTGGCGTGCACGAGATAGGCATCGCGCGCTTCGGCGGTATCGAAGGTGACGACGAAGCCGTCGCGGAAACCGCCGCTCAGGCCTTCCGGCGAAACATTCGACCCGGACTTGAAGCCGGTGATGCCTGGGATGATCGACTGCAGCTCGGCGAGCGACGCGAACAGCGCCTGCTTTTCGTCGGCCGGCAGCGACGCCTTCAGGCGCATGAATACACAGTGCTCGATCATGATGATGTCTTCCTCTCGTCGCGCTTGCTGCGGCAGCCCGTGGTGCCGAGATCCGTCATTTCTTCTTGAACGGCGCCATGCCGAGCCGGGCCAGTTCATCGGCGCGCTCGTTTTCCGCATGGCCCGCGTGACCCTTCACCCAGTGCCATGTGACCTTGTGGCGCTGGTTTGCGACGTCGAGCTGCTGCCACAGTTCGCCGTTCTTCACCGGCTTCTTGTCGGCGGTCTTCCAGCCGTTCTTCTTCCAGCCGAAGATCCACTTCGAAATGCCGTCCATGACATATTTGCTGTCGGTGTGCAGATCAACCTCGCACGGCGTCTTCAGCGTGGTGAGCGCGGTGATCGCCGCCATCAGCTCCATGCGGTTGTTGGTCGTCTCCGCCTCGCCGCCGTACAGTTCCTTTTCGGTGTCGCCATAGCGCAGGATGGCCCCCCAGCCGCCGGGACCGGGATTTCCCGAGCAGGCGCCGTCGGTGTAGATATCGACATGTTTCATCGTGCATCGGCCTCCAGGCCGTATTCGGTCGCCGAGCCGATCGCCCGGTGGAAGCGCAGCTTCTTCAGATATTCGAGCGGGTCCTTCTTCACCACCAGCGCGCCGGCCGGCGTCGTCAGCCAGTCGTAGAGGCGGGTCAGGAAGAACCGCAGCGCCGAGCCGCGGGCCAGGATCGGCAGTGCGTCTGCTTCGGCAGCCGAGAGCGGCCGGACCGACTGGTAGCCGGCCAGCAGCGCCCGGCCCTTGGCGAAGTTGTAGGCCCCGTCCTGTTCGAAGCACCAGGCGTTGAGGCAAATCGCCACGTCATAGGCGAGCAGGTCGTTGCAGGCGAAGTAGAAGTCGATGAGGCCCGACAGGCGATCGCCGAGGAAGAAGACGTTGTCCTGGAACAGATCCGCATGGATGACGCCTTCAGGCAGATCCTTCGGCCAGGCAGCCGACAGGGCATCGAGTTCGTTGCCGATTTCGGCCTCCAGGCCTGCCTGTACCTCGTCGGCGCGCGGTGCCGCCTTCTGCCACAGCCCGACCCAGCCTTCGAGCGACAGGGCGTTTTCCCGGCGGATCTCGAAATCGGCGGCGGCCAGATGCAGCTCGGCCAGCGCCCGGCCGACCTCGTGGCAATGCCGCGCCTCCGGCTTTCTCAGCCACATGCCCTCGAGAAACGAGATCAGCGCCGCCGGCCGACCCGACAGTTCGCCGCACAGCGCCCCGTCGTGGCGCGGCAGCGGCAGCGGGCACGACAGCCCCTTTTCCGCCAGATGCTGCATCAGCCCGAGAAAGAACGGCAGGTCAGCCGCATCGACGCGCTTCTCGTAGAGCGTCAGGATCAGCGGATCCTTCGTGGTGTGCAGGAGGAAGTTGGAATTCTCGACGCCTTCGGCGATGCCCTTGTAGGAGGTCAGCTCGCCGGCATCGTACTGCCCCAGGAAAGCCTTCAGGTCGCTTTCGGTGATATCGGTATAGACGGCCAAGATCTCGTTCCTGCTGATGCCGGTCGCGACCCGGCGGAGTGGTCACAAGGCATACACAGCCGGATGGCGATGTGGCTAGCCCCCTGCAGCCAGAGACACAGGTTTCGCGAAGTGGGTCAGGACGGACGCCCGGCCGGCGAGCGCACGAAGCGCAGGCGGCACTGGTTGACCAGCCAGCCGACGGCAAGCCCGAGGCAGCAGCCGACCGCCTTGACGAACACGTCGTGCAGGCGCGGGTGACGGCTGGGCTGGATGAACTGCAGGAGTTCGATGAAGGCGGTGCCGGCAACGATGATCGCGGCGCAGAGCAGGAACTGCCGCGGATAGGCGACGACGAAGATCGCCGACAGCAGCGCAAAGGCCAGCGCCCGGTCGAGATTGACCGGCAGGACATCCTGCGGTCGCCAGTCGATCGGCGAGACCGTCGCGAAGACGATGAAGGCGAGCACCAGCCAGGCGGCGGTCTTGAGGATGCGGCTTGTCATGGACCCCATATAAAGGAGCGGCGGCCAAGCGCAATCGGCGGCAGCGCATATGGTTAGCGCGGGGGAGCGCCGGTGGAAGGCTGATGATGCCGTCGAAGGAGAGGCACTGTGTTTGCCGAACCGGATCCTGGCCCCTCGCTTGGGGCTCAGGGCGTTCAATGCTCAAAACGCGCCACTGGCGCCTTTTGCCGGCTACCGCCGTCGCATTTCACCCATTCACCCAGGCCATGTCCTCGCGCGTCAGTTCGACGCTGCGAAGCTCGCGGTTGACGAGGAAATGCTCGTTTTCCTCTGTGGTGATGGCAAGCTCGACCTTGGCATCGAAGCGCTGGCGGAAGGCTTCGATGATCTCGTCGACGATGACCTCCGGAGCCGAGGCGCCGGCCGAGATGCCGAGCGTGCCGATCGGACCGACCTCGTCCCAGGCGATTTCCGCGGCGCGCTGGACGAGCAGCGAGCGGGTGGCGCCTGCCCGGAGCGCGACCTCGACGAGGCGCTTGGAGTTCGACGAATTCGGTGCGCCGACGACGATGAACAGGTCGCAGCCGGGTGCCGCCTGCTTCACCGCCTCCTGACGGTTTGTCGTCGCGTAGCAGATGCTGTCGGCCGAGGGCGCCGTCAGGTTGGGGAAGCGTTCCTGCAGCTTGGCGATGACGCCGGCCGTATCGTCGACGGAAAGCGTCGTCTGCGTGACATAGCCGAGATTGTCGGCATCGATCGGCTGGTAGGCTTCCGCATCGGCAATCGTATCGATGAGCGACACGGTTCCTTCAGGGAGCTGGCCCATCGTGCCGATCACTTCCGGATGGCCGGCATGGCCGATGAGGATCACGTGCCGGCCGAGGCGCTGGTGGCGCATCGCCTGCTTGTGGACCTTCGATACCAGCGGACACGTCGCATCGAGATAGAAGAGGTTGCGGGTCTGGGCATCCTCGGGCACCGATTTCGGCACGCCGTGGGCGGAAAACACCACCGGCTGGGCGCGATGCTCCTCCGGAATCTCGTTCAGTTCCTCGACGAAGACGGCGCCCTTGGCTTCCAGTCCCTCGACCACATAGCGGTTGTGGACGATCTCGTGGCGCACATAGACGGGTGCTCCATAGGCCTTCAGCGCCAAGACGACGATCTGGATCGCACGGTCGACGCCGGCGCAGAAGCCGCGCGGGCCACAGAGGCGGATGGTGAGGGGTGGTTTCGACACCTGGATGTTCATGAGCGGTCCGGCTGAATGTCCATGTTCGCCCTCATATAGGCGAGCACGCCGCCCGGCGCCATGCAAAAAGGGTGTGGTCGGCCAGCAAATGCCGTGAAAACCCATGTACGTCCGCTGCCTGCGCGCCCGGATGGCGTCGCGGGCGACGAGGAAAAGAGGCCGCTCAGACCGTCGGTCGCTTGTCGAACATCGCCTGCGCTGCCTCGATCTCGTGCTTGCTCTGCCGGCTCCAGACCACCAGGGAAGCAACCTGCGTTGCAAAGGCGCGACCGAGCGGCGTCAATTCGTAGGTAACGCTTGGCGGAACCGTCGGCTCGACATGCCGCAGGACATGTCCGTCCCGTTCCAGGCGGCGAAGCGTCAGCGTCATCATCCGCTGCGAGATACCGGAAAGCGCCCTTTCCAGCTCCCGATAGCGGCGTGGGCCTGCCGACAGTTCCGCAAGCGTCATCACCGTCCACTGCTCACCCAGCCGGTCGAGAATGAGGCGTATCCCGCAATCCTCGTGGTCGGGCGCGCCACAAGGCTCTATCGCCGGCTCAAGGCGAACATCGCTGTGCGTATCGGACAAGATTGTGCCTCCTTATGCAGCGTTTCGGATCGGTCTAAAGCCTCGCCAGACCAAACCGAAGGGACTGTTACATGATCTTGATCACCGGTGCATCTGGCCAGTTGGCAACGCTCGTGGCGCAAGGGGCGCGGCGCGCAGGATTGACCATCCAGACCGCGAGCCGCGCGTTGGATGCCGACCGCCCAATGGATTTCGACAGGGTCGAAACCCTGGACTTCTCCGGCGTCTCGACGCTGTTCCTCGTCTCTGCCGGTTATGCCGAGGACGATGTCGTCATCCGGCGGCATGGCTCGGTTCTGAATGCCGCGCGCCGCCACGGCGTGAGCCATGTCGTCTACACCAGCCTTTCGGCCGCCAGCGATCATCTCGGCTTTGCGCTTGCGCATCGCTGGACGGAGCGGGCGCTCAAGGAGAGCGGGCTCGGCTGGACCATCCTGCGCAACGGCCTCTACGCCGAACTGATCGGCATGCTTGCTGCCCCGCGAGATGGCCGGATCGAGGTTCCGTTCGGCACGGGACTGATCTCGGCTGTCGCGCGTGCCGATCTTGCCGACGCGGCAATCGCGGTTCTCCGCGATCCGAAGGCTCATGCGGGGATGACGTATGAGCTGGCCGGCGTCGCGCCGTTCTCGGTGCCTGATCTCGCCCGGCGGCTTGCCGTCGATTACGCGCCGGTCAGTCTTGCGGCCGAGCGCGAACGGCTGTCCGGTCTGCCGCTCCTGGCGTTTCAGCCGCCCATGCTGCTGTCGATCTCATCGGCTGCCATGGCGGGCTTCCTCAAGGCCGAAACGAGCGATCTCCAAACCCTGGTCCCGCAACCGCGTGACGCGCTGGCGGTTGCATGCGAAGCGGCTCGACTGGCCGGTGGCCTGCCGCCGGACGCAGGGCAGCCGTGATCGCGCTCAGCCGCGGCGGCGCTTCCACCAGAGACTGGCGACGACGGCCACAAGTGCTAAGGCCAGGCCGTACCAGGTGACGGCATATTGCAGATGGCTGTTGGGCAGGTCGAACTGCGTAACGCCACCCTGCGGCCAGCCGCCGGGGTTCTTCACCGTCTCGTCGGCATCGACGAAGAACGGCAGGACGCGAGCCGGATCGAGCCCGGCGGCCGCGACCATTGCCGACCAGTCCTTCCAGTAGAAGATGTTCTTCGCCGGGTCGTTGTCCGGCACCAGCCAGGAGGGTTTTCCCGGCAACCGATCACGCACATAGCCCGTGATGGTTACAGGGCCCTCGACCTCGCCGGCCGCGCGTGTGCCCGGCTCCTTCATCTCGTAGGGCACGAAGCCGCGGTTGACGAGCAGCGACCGTCCATCGGCAAGTCGCATCGGCGTGTAGACGTAGAAGCCGGTGCGGCCCTGATGGGTGGCAAAGAAGTGCCGCTCGCCCGCATGGTCGAAGGTGCCAGAGGCCCGCACCCGCAGGTATTCCTGGACGGCTTCTCCCGTCCCGGCGGGGATGGCTGCCAGAAGATCGACGGGAGCTTCTGCCCGGCGCTCGGCGATCTCGGCCAGCAGCTGCTCCTTCCAGGCGAGACGCTGCATCTGCCAGGTGCCGAGCGTTACGAGCGCCGCCAGCAGCGCCAGCACCAGCACGCCAGTGACAAGCCTTGCGGTACCGCTCATCGGCTTCAAGTCGTCACGCTCAGTCACGGTCGATGCGGCCTTCGCTGGCATTGTGGCGGTACTGGAGGGCGATCAGCACGCCCTTCAGCAGCCGCAGCGTTCCGAGGCAGACGACCACCGCGATCGGCAGGGTGATCAGCAGATGCAGGAGGATCGTCGGGTGGAAGGTGAACTCGAACCACAGGGCAAAGCCGACAACCAGGAAGCCGGCGATGAGCATGACGAACACCGCCGGACCGTCGCCGGAATCGGCAAAGCCGTAGTCGAGGCCGCAGGCGCCGCACTTCGGTCTTACCTTCAACAGCCCGTCAAACAGCTTCCCCTGGCCGCAGCGCGGGCAGGCGCCCTTCAATCCGGCGCGGATCGGGTCCTGGGAGGGGAAACGGGCGTTGTCCTCGTGCATGCTCTGCCTTTCAGGTCGGGACATCGGTGGTCCCGGAAAGCGGCAGGGGCGGCTTTTCGACCGCCCCTGCCCGATATGCGTTCGTTCGAAGAGTGCCGGCCCGATCAGTGGGCCAGCGGCGCGCCCCAATCGCCCCAGATGTAGATGGCGAAGAACAGGAACAGCCAGACGACGTCAACGAAGTGCCAGTACCAGGCGGCCGCCTCGAAGCCGAAGTGCTTTTGCGGGGTGAAGCCGCCATTGATCGCCCGCACCAGGCAGACGAGCAGGAAGATCGTCCCGACGAAGACGTGGAAGCCGTGGAAACCGGTGGCCATGAAGAAGGTCGCGCCGTAGATCGAGCTCTTGAAGTCGAACGGCGCGTGGGCATACTCATAGGCCTGCACGAAGGAAAACAGCACGCCGAGCGCAACCGTCAGCGCCAGGCCGTTGATCAGGCCCTTGCGGTCGTTGTGCAGCAGTGCGTGGTGAGCCCAGGTGACGCAGGTGCCAGACAGCAGCAGGATCACCGTGTTGTAGATCGGCAGGTGCCAGGGATCGAGAACCTCGATGCCCTTCGGCGGCCACTGACCGCCGGTATAGGCAACGCGCGACGCCTGGATGGCTTCGTTGGCATAGAGGCTGGCGTCAAAGAAGGCCCAGAACCAGGCGACGAAGAACATCACCTCGGAGGCGATGAACATGATCATGCCGTAGCGCAGGTGCAGCGACACGACGCGCGTGTGGTGGCCTTCGCGGCCTTCCTTGATGGTATCCGCCCACCAGCCGATCATCGTGTAGACGAGGATCGCCAGGCCGATGAAGAACAGCCATGGATGGGCAAAGTCGATGCCGAACATGTGGAACTGGCCACCATGCAGGTAGCGCATGTAGCCGACGCCGCCGAAGGTGACGACGAAGGCACCGATCGACGCGAGGAGCGGCCAGATGCTGGGGTCTATGATGTGGTAGTCGTGGTTCTTTTGGTGCGCTTGCGCCATGGTCGGTCCCCGAAGTTTCTCCTCAAGCCTTCCCGCCTGCGCGGGCCGGCCCACTCTCACAGTTTCTTGGCGCTGTCCCCGGCCTTGCCATCGTTCAATCCGGCAACCGGATTTGCCCCCTGGCTCGGATAGAAGGTGTAGGACAGCGTGATATTGCGGATATTCCTGGTCTCTTCCGCCTTGGCGATCTCCGGATCGACGAAGAACACCACCGGCATGTCGAGCGTCTCGCCCGGCTTCAAGGTGGTTTCGGTAAAGCAGAAGCATTCCACCTTGTTGAAGTAGGCGCCGGCTTCCATCGGCGTAACGTTGAACACTGCCATTCCGGTCACCGGCTGCGGCGAGCGGTTGGTGGCGGTGTAGCTGATCTGCACGGTCTCGCCGATCTTGGGCTCGATCGACCGGTTGACCGGCTTGAACTCCCAGTTGAGGCCGCTCGAGGTATTGGCATCGAAAGTGACGCGGATCGTCTGGTCGAGAATGGTCTCGGAATACTGCTCGACGCGTTGCGTCGTGCCGTTGTAGCCGGTCACCTGGCAGAACAGCCGGTAGAGCGGCACCGAGGCATAGGCGGCGCCGACCATGCCGCAGACGAACACCAGGCAGGCGACCAGGATCGCCATGTTGCCGCCGTTGCGGGTGCTGCTTCTCGTCTGTGTATTGGTCATGGGTTCCTCCTCCCCGCTCCGCTTCAGCTCGGTGTGCCGAGCTTGATCAGCGTCACCACGTAGAAGAGCACCACCAGCGCCGCCAGCACCAGGCCGAGCGCAATGTTGCGTCCGCGCCTGGATTTCTTCTGTGCATCGGTGATCTTGACGGTCTCGATCATAGCAGGCCTCCCAACCCGTCGGCGAAGACCTGCCCGTAATGGCTGGCGATGAGCGCCGAGAAGATCGCAAAAAGGTAGAGGACCGAATAGGCGAACATGCGCTTGGCGGCGACCATCTTCTCGTCCCCGTCCGGCATGCGCCAGACGGCGATGGAACAGAGGACGAAGACGGCGCCGAGCACTGCGGCAAAGGCTCCGTAGACCCAGCCGACAAGGCCGGTCATCGCCGGAACCACGCCGACCACCGCGGTCAGCACCGCGTAGGCAACGATCTGGTGCTTGGTGGAGCGTTCGCCGGCGACGTTCGGCATCATCGGGATGCCGACCGATCCGTAGTCGCGCATCTTGAACAGCGCCAGCGCCCAGAAATGCGCCGGCGTCCAGAGGAAGATGATCAGGAACAGCACGATGCTGTCGAACGACACGCTGCCCGTCACGCAGGCCCAGCCGATCATCGGCGGGAAGGCGCCCGAAGCACCGCCGATGACGATGTTCTGCGGCGTCGAGCGCTTCAGCCACATCGTGTAGACGACGGCGTAGAAGAAGATGGTGAAGGCGAGCAGACCGGCGGCGAACCAGTTGATCGCCAGGCCGAGAATGCAGACCGAAAAGGTCGACAGCGTCAGGCCGAAGGCAAGCGCCTCCTGCGGCAGGATGCGGCCATCGGGAATGGGTCGCTTGGCAGTGCGGGTCATCACCGCGTCGATATCGGCATCATACCACATGTTGAGCGCGCCGGACGCGCCGGCACCCACCGCAATGCAGAGGATGGCGATGGCGCCGAGCACCGGGTTGATGGAGCCGGGCGCCAGCAGCAGCCCGGCAAATGCCGTGAACACGACAAGCGACATGACGCGCGGCTTCAGGAGCTCGAAGAAATCCCGCGCGCCGGCTTCGGACAGGTAGACCTTGTCCTCGCCGTCCAGGCTTGCGTGATTATCGATGACGGTCATGCGGCAGTCCTGTGCTGTGGTCGACGGCGGCGCGGTTTTCAACCCGCGCCACCCTTGTCGTTCGATTACTTGATGCGGGGCAGCTGTTCCCACTGGTGGAACGGCGGCGGCGAAGACAGCTGCCATTCCAGCGTGGTCGCACCCTCGCCCCACGGATTGTCGCCGGCGACGCGCTTCTTGGCGAAGGCTTCCCAGACGCTGAAGAGGAAGATCAACACGCCGACGAAGGAGATGTAGGAGCCGATCGAGGACACGTAGTTCCAGCCGGCGAAGGCATCCGGGTAGTCGATGTAGCGGCGCGGCATGCCGGCAAGGCCGAGGAAATGCTGCGGGAAGAACACCAGGTTCACGCCGATGAACATCACCCAGAAATGAAGGTTCCCCAAGCGTTCGGAATACATGTAGCCGGTCATCTTCGGGAACCAGTAGTACCAGGCGGCGAAGATGGCGAACACGGCGCCGAGCGACAGTACGTAGTGGAAGTGGGCAACCACGTAGTAGGTGTCGTGCAGCGAGCGGTCGAGGCCGGCATTGGCGAGCTGGACGCCGGTGACGCCACCGACGGTGAACAGGAAGATGAAGCCGATCGCCCAGATCATCGGCGTGCGGAACGACAGCGAGCCGCCCCACATCGTGGCGATCCAGGAGAAGATCTTCACGCCCGTCGGCACCGCGATAACCATCGTGGCGAACACGAAGTAGCGCTGCGCATCGAGCGACAGGCCAACCGTGTACATGTGGTGGGCCCAGACGATGAAGCCCACGGCGCCGATTGCCACCATCGCATAGGCCATGCCGAGATAGCCGAAGACCGGCTTCTTCGAGAAGGTCGAGATGATGTGGCTGATGATGCCGAAGCCGGGCAGGATCAGGATGTAGACTTCCGGATGACCGAAGAACCAGAACAGGTGCTGGTAGAGGATCGGATCACCGCCGCCTTCAGGCGCGAAGAAGGTTGTGCCGAAGTTGCGGTCGGTCAGCAGCATGGTGATGCCACCGGCGAGAACCGGGAGCGACAGCAGCAGCAGGAAGGCGGTGACCAGCACGGCCCAGGCAAACAGCGGCATCTTGTGGATCGTCATGCCCGGCGCGCGCATGTTGAGAATGGTGGTGATGAAGTTGATGGCGCCGAGGATCGACGAAGCACCGGCGACGTGCAGCGAGAAGATCGCCAGGTCGACGGCCGGTCCGGGCTGACCCGAGGTGGAGAGCGGCGGATACATGGTCCAGCCGCCACCGACGCCATAGGCGCCTGCCGGACCTTCGACGAACATCGAAAGCAGCAGCAGCAGGAAGGCCGGCACGATCAGCCAGAAGGAAATGTTGTTGAGCCGCGGGAACGCCATGTCCGGCGCACCGATCATGATCGGGATCATCCAGTTGGCGAAACCGCCGATCATCGCCGGCATGACCATGAAGAAGATCATGATCAGCGCGTGGGCGGTGGTGAACACATTGTACATGTGCTTGCCGCCGTCGAGTGCGGCGTCGCCCTCGAAGCCGTAGACCATGGCCGCGAGGCCGTGGAAGATCTGGATGCCCGGCTCCTGCAGCTCCATGCGCATGGCGACCGACAGAAGACCGCCGATGATGCCGGCGATGATCGCGAAGATCAGATAGAGGGTGCCGATGTCCTTGTGGTTGGTCGACTTGAACCAGCGCTCGAAGAAGCTCAGCTTGTGCTCGTGGTGATGGTCGTGCGCGTGGGCATCATGCGCCGTCAGCGCGTGAGCATCATGCGTATGACCGTCGGTTGCGGAATGTCCAGCCATTGTCCTCGCTCCCCTTACTTGGATTCTGCCGAAGCGACCTGGTCGCCGGACTTCGCGTCAAGCGACGCGACGAGTGCCTTGTAGGCGCCGGGCAGATCCTGGGCGGCCGTGGTCATCCAAGTGTTGTATTGTTCTTCCGACACCACGCGAATGGCGATCGGCATGAAGGCGTGGTCCTTGCCGCAAAGCTCGGAACACTGACCGTAATAGAGACCTTCCTTCTCGGCGCGGAACCACGTCTCGTTCAGGCGGCCGGGAACGGCGTCGATCTTGATGCCGAAAGCCGGCATGGCAAAGGCGTGAATGACGTCGGTCGGAGCGGCGGTAACCAGCATGCGGACGGTCTTGTTGACCGGCAGGACAACCTCGTTGTCGACGGCCAGCAGACGCGGATAGATCTTCGGATCCACCTTGCCGGCGGCGGCGCGATCTTCGTCCTTCAGCATGTAGCTGTCGAAGGCCAGCGGGTTTTCACCGCCTTCGTATTCGTAGTTCCACTGCCACTGCGTCGCAGTCGCCTTGACGGTGATGTCGGGATTTTCCGGCATCGTCAGCTGCGCGTTCAAGAGGTTGAACGATGGGATGGCGAGGAACAGCAGGATCAGCACCGGGCCGAGCGTCCAGGCCACCTCGATCATCGTATGATGGGCGGTGCGCGACGGCACCGGGTTGGCGCTCGCACGATAGCGGACGACGACCCAGACGAGCAGCGCCAGAACCAGCAGGGTGATCGGCACGATGAACCACAAGCTGTAGTGGTTGAACCACTTGATCTCATGCATAATCGGCGTCACCGGCTGCTGCATGTCCACCTGCCACGGCACAGGCTGATCGGCGCCCGCCCCCGAGGCGAACAACAGACAGATCATCGCAGCCATCGCTGCATAGGCTCTGTTCATCACGACTTCTCTCCCCAAGCGTTTGATCTGGATCAGATCGTCACGCATCTTCCCAAGCTACAGGCGTTGGTTCAACCACAGTTTAGCAGCAGCCGCAATATCCGGCGAGGCTTGGCGCCCGCCCGTGTGTGCGGCATTTTTGCCGGCAACCCGCCGGGAGCCGGAAAGCCCGGCGTTTCCGGCGGTCCGGACGGCTCCGCATTTTCGCCGCAGTCGGCTGGAAAGAGGTGGAGGGCTTTTCATTCGCGCTCCCCGGCGACAAGAATAGCCAGACTGATTCGAAAGACCGAGGTATCCATGCGTTTCCCAACTCTGTGCGCCGCCGTCGTGGCCGCATTGCTGCCGGGTGTCCTGCTTGCAGGGCCGGCACTGGCCCAGACGGCGCAGCCGGCAGAGAAACAACCGCGTCCGCCAGTACAGGCCGCTCCGCAGGCAACACCGCCGCAGCAGCCGGGCGGCACGCAGCCGGGAACCGTGCGCGGCAGCCACGGCTCGTGGTCTGTGCTGTGCGACAAGCCGGCCGGGGCAACGGTTGAACAATGCGCGCTGATGCAGAACGTCATCGCCGAGGACCGGCCGGAGGTCGGGCTGTCCGTCGTGGTGCTGAAGACCGCCGACCGCAAGGCGCGCATCCTGCGCATCCTGGCGCCGCTCGGCGTCCTGCTGAAGGACGGCATGGACCTGTTCGTCGACAACAACAATATCGGCCGCGCCTATTTCACCCGCTGCTTTTCCGAGGGCTGCTATGTCGAGGTCGAGATCGACGACGAGCTGATGCGCATCCTGCGGGCCGGCAAGAACGCCGTCTTCGCGCTGCGGGAATCGGTGGACCAGGACCGAGTCGGCATCCCGATCGAGCTTGCCGGCTTTTCCGAAGGCTATGACGCGCTGCCTTAAGGCATGATCGCGCCGGGCAAGCTTGCTTCGGCCTGCCGACAGACCTACATCGGGTCCCAGACATCTGGCTCTGGGCCAGGACCTGGCCCCTTCCCCGCCTGTCGGCACCTTCTCCTCCCCACCTTCGGGACAAGGATCGGCGTGAGGGTCGGGTTTTCCAGCCGGCAGAGCCCAGGAACCCATCCGGCAAGCGGAGCGAAGACCCATGACCACCGACCTGATCAATCTGTTCGATTGCGACGAGACCCGGCTTCGCAAGATCCTTGCGGACGCGCTCGTCGGCGCCGATGATGGCGAACTGTTCATCGAGCACGCGCAGGCGGAATCGCTGACCTTCGACAATGGCCGCCTGAAGGGCGGTTCGTTCAACACCGACCAGGGTTTTGGCCTGCGCGCGGTGGCCGGCGAAGCCGTCGGCTATGCGCATGCGGGCGAGCTTTCCGCCTCGGCGCTGTCACGCGCTGCCGATGCGGTGCAGGCCGTCACCCGTGGCTATTCGGGTTCCTACGCGGCCGCTCCGCAGCGCACCAACAAGAAGCTCTACGGCGACGACAACCCGATCGGCACGCCCTCCTTCGAACGCAAGGCGGGGCTGCTTGCCGAAGTCGATGCCTATCTGCGCGGCAAGGACCCGAAGGTCCGTCAGGTGAGCGCCTCGATCGCCGCCAGCTGGCAGGTGGTCGACATTCTCCGCGCCGACGGCCACCGGGTGCAGGACATCCGGCCGATGACGCGCATCAACATCTCCGTCGTCGTCGGCGACGGCGACCGGCAGGAGAGCGGCTCGTTCGGCACCGGCGGACGCATCGGCTTCGGCGATTTCATCGCCGAGGGCAACTGGCAGACGGGCGCCGACGAGGCGCTGCGCCAGGCACTGGTCAACCTGGAAGCGATCGAGGCGCCGGCCGGCACCATGGACGTCGTGCTCGGCAACGGCTGGCCCGGCGTCATGCTGCACGAGGCCGTCGGCCACGGCCTGGAAGGCGACTTCAATCGCAAGAAGACGTCGGCCTTTGCCGGCCTGCTCGGCGAAATGGTCGCAAGCCCCGGCGTGACGGTGGTCGACGACGGGACGATCGACAACCGGCGCGGCTCGATCACCATCGACGACGAGGGAACGCCGTCGGGCTACAATGTGCTGATCGAGAACGGCAGGCTGGTCGGCTACATGCAGGACCGCCAGAACGCCCGGCTGATGGGCATGAAGGCAACCGGCAACGGCCGCCGCCAGGGCTATGCCCACCAGCCGATGCCGCGGATGACCAATACCTATATGCTGTCGGGCGACAAAACTCCGGAAGAGATCATCGCCTCGGTCAAGAAGGGCATCTATGCAGTGTCATTCGGCGGCGGCCAGGTGGACATCACCTCCGGCAAGTTCGTCTTCGGCTGCACCGAAGCCTACATGATCGAGGACGGCAAGATCGGCCCGGCGATCAAGGGCGCCATGCTGATCGGCAACGGTCCCGATGCCATGAAGCGGGTGTCGATGGTCGGCAACGACACCAAGCTCGACACCGGCATCGGCAATTGCGGCAAGGCCGGCCAGTGGGTGCCGGTCGGTGTTGGCCAGCCGCATCTCAGGATGGACCAGGTGACGGTCGGCGGCACGCGTACGTGAGCGACCCGTTTGCGGGAAGCGAAGGCGCGAGCGGCAATGCTCTCGTGCCTGAACTTGCCGTCAGCGACTGGCGCGCGAGCCGCGCATTCTATTGCGGGCTGATCGGCTTCGAGGTGCTCTACGAGCGGCCCGAGGAAGGCTTCAGCTTTCTGACCCTCGGCGGCGCGCAGTTGATGATCGACCAGATCGGCGTCGGGCGCACCTTCGGTAACGAAGCCACGCTTCAACGACCGTTCGGTCGCGGGCTGAACCTACAGATCCGCATTCACGATGTCGGTGCGGTGCTGCAGCGCCTGCACGATGGCGGCATTCCGCTCTATCTGCCGCTTGAGGAAAAGTGGTATCGGCGCAACGATCACGAGGTCGGCAACCGACAGTTCGTCGTCGCAGACCCGGACGGCTATCTGCTGCGACTGTTCGAGGATCTCGGACCGCGACAGCTCGACACAGACATATAGGATCCGCATGCTTCCCCGCCCGCCAAAAGCCGTCGTTTTCGATATGGACGGTCTGCTGCTCGACAGCGAAGTTCTCTACCGCAGCTCTATCCTCTCGGCCGCGGCAAAGCAGGGCCTGCCGCTCGGCCCATCGATCTACGAGGGCATGCTGGGACGGCCCTGGACCGGGATCTCCGAGCTGCTGCGCGCGCATTACGGCCGCGATTTCGACGCCGACGCCTTCCGCGTCGTCTGGCTCGAACACTTCAACCTGCTGCTGGACACCGAGCTGCGGCTGAAGGCCGGCGTCACGGCACTCCTCGACATACTCGACCGGCACGATATTCCGCGGGCGATCTGCACCTCTTCCGGCCATGATCAGGTGCGCCACCACATGCAGCCGCTCGGGGTGCTGGACCGTTTCCACCATATCATCGCGCAGGGTGATTACGCACGCGGCAAGCCGGATCCGGATCCGTATCTGGCGGCCGCCGACCGGCTCGGCGTGGCGCCACAGGATTGCCTGGCACTCGAGGACAGTCACAACGGCATCCGCAGTGCCGCAGCCGCCGGCATGATGGCGGTGATGGTGCCGGACCTGCTGCAGCCGACGGACGAGATCCGGGCTTTGTGCGCCTTCGTCGCCGACAGCCTCGACCATTGCTGCGCCTTCTTCGACGCTAGAGGCACGCTGCGCAGCTAAGACCGGCTGCATCGCGACAACTTCCTGCGGCAGGCGCGGTTTCGCCATTCGCATTTATCAAGACTTAACAGTCTTCACGCTAGCGTGACGTGTATCACTGGGTGAACAGCAGGTTCGGCGAGACGCATGGGCGGAAATCTCGATGCCATATGGCGCCGCGGGGTCAAGCGTGGCCTGATCGCCGGCGGGCTGGAAACGGCCAATCTGCTCGCCCGGCTGGGCATGATGCGCCAGGCGCGTGGCCGCGGCGCGATCTTCACCCTCCACCATGTTCGCCCGATCCGCGCCCGCCGCATCGAACCGAACGCACATCTTGAAATCACCCCGGACTTTCTCGATGCGGCTATCCGCCGCCTTGCCGAGGACGGCTATGATTTCATTGCGCTGTCAGAGGTACCGGACCGGCTTGCCCATCCGCCGGAGCGGCCATTCGCCTGCTTCACCCTCGACGACGGCTACCGGAACAATAGCCAATACGCGCTTCCGGTCTTCGAGCGCCACCAGGTGCCGTTCACCGTCTTCGTCAACCAGGGGTTTGCCAACCGCAGCCACACGATCTGGTGGGAGACGCTGGCGGAACTGCTGGATGCCGAGGACGAACTCCGCTTCGACTTCGGATCGGGCGAACAGCGCCTCGCACTGGCTACTACCCAGCAACGGCTGGACGCCTTCGACCGGTTCGCGCTGTTCATCCAGATGAACGACGAGCAGATCGCCGTCGAAGCGCTCGATCGGCTGGCGCGCCGGCATGGACTGGAGCCGCTGGCGATTACCGAAGCGCTGACCATGGGCCACGAGGACCTAGTCAGCCTCAGCCGCCATCCGCTGGCCTCGCTCGGAGCCCATACGGTCAGCCATCGGGCATTGAAGCGATTGTCGGACGAGGATGCCGGGGCAGAAATGCTGCGCTCTGCCGACTGGCTGGAAACGCTGACCGGACAGCGGCCGGAGACGATCGCCTATCCTTACGGCACGCATGCCGCCGTGTCGGAGCGCGAGCAGGCGCTGGCGCTGGCGCTCGGCTTCCGGGTGGCCGTCACGACGCAGCCGGGGACGATCTGCGAACGCTACCGCGACCGGCTGACGGGCCTGCCGCGCATCTCGCTCAACGGCTATTATCAGGAGCCGCGCTACGTGGCGGCCCTGGCATCCGGCATCCCGTTCGCCCTGCACCAGGGCTGAGACGACTTGTAAGCAAGCAGTCGGGGCTTACGGATACATCCGGATCTTCGACCAGCCCTCGCCGTCGCGGCGGAATTCGACGCGGTCGTGCAGCCGGAACTGCCGGTCGTGCCAGAACTCGATGCTTTCCGGCTCAATCCGGAAACCCGACCAGAAGGGCGGGCGCGGGATTTCGCCGATCGCGTAGCGGGCCGTGACTTCCGCGACCGCCTTTTCCAGCGCAAACCGGCCTTCGAGCGGACGCGACTGCTTGGAGGCCCAGGCGCCGATGCGGCTGCCGCGGGCGCGCGAGGCGTAATAGGCATCCGCCTCTTCGTCGGAGACGACCGTCACCGGACCACGGACGCGCACCTGGCGGCGCAGCGATTTCCAGTGAAAGCACATGGCGGCCTTCTTCTGGCCGAGGATTTCCTGTCCCTTGCGGCTCTCGAAATTGGTGTAGAAAACAAAGCCGCGCGTGTCGAAACCCTTCAGAAGAACCATCCGGACATTGGGCAATCCGTCGCTATCGACGGTGGCGAGCGCCACGGCATTGGGGTCGTTGATCTCGGATCCCTCGGCTTCCTTCAGCCATTCGCCGAACAGCGCGAAAGGCTCGCTTTCCTCGGTGAAGTCACCGCTTGTTAACCGTTCTTCGGACATATTGACTTAAACGCTCCCGATCTGATCGAGTGAACCCGTGAACCTTTTCCGGATTGGACGCAAGGTGGCTGTGACCGCAAAAACGAAAAAGCAAAGGGGAATGCCGCTGTCGTTCACCGTCAAAGCCGCCCTTCTGATTCTTATGCCGGTTTCGCTTTGCGGCTGCACCAGCGGCAGCTTCGACCTGTTCGACAGCACGGCCAAGGTCGACCGCAGCATATCCACCTCGTCGGTGCCGAAGCGCTCCCAGGAGGCCGTCTCGGACCAGGCGACGGTGCTGAACGCGGTCACCTCGACGGATGTCGAAAAGCTTGCCGGCGCCCCGCTCCCCTGGGCCAACACCTCGACCGGCAGCGCCGGCGTCGTCTCGGAGATCCACGAGACGGCTGATGCCGGAACCCGCTGCCGCCGCTTCGTCACCACCCGCCACGCCTATGACGGGATCGCCCAGTTCAACGGCCAGGCCTGTCTCGACGGTACGGGCCAGTGGTCGATGATGGACTTCCAGCAGCGGACGAACTGATTACCTTCTGGTAAGCTTAATTGCAGTCTCGCAGATTGCGTAAAAGCATCTTTACCTGTTGAGCCGCTAGCCTCCCCTTGCACAGGCCCATGGACCATGCTCCGCCGACGGAACTGGAACGTGAGCATGGGAGTTGTTTGCGGGCGAGCGTCTCCGATCCGACAGGAGGGCGCCGTCCAGGTAACTGGTGGCTTTTATGCGCGATCCTTATTCAGTTCTTGGCGTCAAACGCGATGCAGCAGTCGACGAGATCAAGGCCGCCTGGCGGTCGAAGGCCAAATCCCTGCATCCGGACCATAACCAGGATGACCCGAGCGCCAACCGACGCTTTGCCGAAGTCGGCCAGGCCTACGAGGTGCTGAAGGATCCGGATCGCCGGCGTCGCTACGACCGGGCGGCGGAAGCCCACCAGACGATCATGCAGCAGCGCGAAGGTGCGCGACAGGCCGAGGAGCGGGCAAAGGCTGCGCGTGCCAAGGCCGAGCAGGTGATGGAAGAGCTGGCGCGGGCGAATGCCCAGCGTGCCCAGGCGCAGGCGGCAGCTGCCGCCGAAGCGCCCGAGGACATCGTCGAGCGGATCTTCGGGCAGACGGCGGAAGCCGCATCCGGGGGCGGCCGGCGTGCCCGCCCGACATCGGCGCAGCAGGCACACTACCAGACACAGAGCCGGGCATCGCAGGAACAGGCCGCCCCGGGCCAGGCCCAGCCGGGTAGCCGGACGACCGCACCCGACGGCGACACTGCCGATACCGCCACAACCGGCGATGAGGCACCGGCTGCAAAGCCGTCGGCGCCGCTGCCGCTGCAGGCGATCGAACTCATCACCTCGCTGATGCGGCGCATCCGCGGCGAAGTTCCGCCGCCGGAAAAGGCACCTGACCTTCTGGCCTCGGCCAATGTCAGCCTTGAGGACATGCTGAAGCTCAACATCGTCACGCTTCACCTGTCGGACGAGCGCGAGATCCGCTTCCCGCTGGAGGCCGGAATGACCGACGGCGAGGAAGTGCGGCTGAAGGGACAGGGACTGCGGCTGGCCGGCATGCAGCGCGGCGACCTCCTGGTCACCGTCCGGATCGGTCGCGACGAGCGATTCCGCGTCGAGGGTCACGATCTGCACACGGCGCTGTCGATCTCGCTCGAAGATGCGGTTCTCGGTGGCGAGCACGAGGTAGAGACACCCGGTGGCCGGATGACCATCTCGGTGCCGGCATGGTCGGGATCCGATCAGTATGTCACGGTTCCAGGCCTCGGCCTGTTGAAAAAGGATGGCGAACGCGGCGACCTGATCGTCGAACTGCGGGTTCTCCTGTGGGAAAAGCCGGACGCCAAAGTCATCGATCTGATGCGTCACATGCGCCACGGACTGTTCGTCTAGCCGCTTCTCAACGACATCCGGGCCGTGCACCCTTTGTTACGCCGCCTTACATCAGATGATCTTCGTCATGCTTGAACGCTGAGACCGGCTATGCCATAGGCATCCTTCGTCGAAGTCTCAGAGGATAGAGTATGGCTCAGGCAACCGGTCTCATGGCAGGCAAACGTGGCATCATCATGGGTGTCGCGAACAACCGCTCGATCGCATGGGGAATTGCCAAGGCCATTCACGCTCAGGGTGGCGAGGTTGCCTTCACCCATCAGGGAGACGCGCTGAAGAAGCGTGTCGAGCCTTTGGCCGCTGAAATCGGCGCGCTGATGGCCGGCCACTGCGACGTCAGCGACGAGGCGTCGATCGACGAGGTGTTCGCCAACATCGAGAAGCAGTGGGGCAAGATCGACTTTCTGGTGCACGCCATCGGCTTCTCGGACAAGGACGAACTGACCGGCCGTTACGTCGACACGACGCCGGACAATTTTGCCAAGACCATGCAGATTTCCGTCTACTCGTTCACCTCCGTCGCACGCCGCGCCGAAAAGCTGATGACCGACGGCGGCTCGATGCTGACGCTGACCTATTACGGCGCCGAAAAGGTGATGCCGAACTACAATGTCATGGGTGTCGCCAAGGCCGCGCTCGAAGCAAGCGTCAAGTATCTGGCGGTCGACCTCGGCCCGAAGAACATCCGCGTCAACGCCATCTCGGCCGGCCCGATCAAGACGCTGGCCGCCTCCGGCATCGGCGATTTCCGCTACATCCTCAAGTGGAACGAATATAACGCGCCGCTGCGCCGCACCGTGTCCATCGAGGAAGTCGGCGATGTCGGCCTCTACATGCTGTCGGATCTGTCGCGCTCGGTGACCGGCGAAGTCCATCATGCCGACAGCGGCTATCATGTCATCGGCATGAAGGCAGTCGACGCTCCCGATATCTCTGTCGTCAAAGACTAAAAGGCGCAGTTAAGGCAACGGCCGTGCTCATCTACATGATCCGCCATGGGCAGACCGATTGGAATGCCGAAGGCCGGCTGCAGGGGCAGAAGGATATCGGCCTCAACGAGATCGGCCGGGCCCAGGCGCGTCAGAACGGCGCGGCGTTGAGAGACCTGCTCGGTGACGGCGCGCACAGCTTCGATTTTGTCGCCTCCCCCCTGTCGCGTACCCGCGAAACCATGGAACTGGCACGCGGCGCCATCGGCCTTGATCCGCTGCGCTACCGGACCGACGAACGGCTTGTCGAACTGTCGTTCGGCGACTGGGAAGGCTTTACGCTGGACGAGGTTCGCCGCGTTTCACCCGACCGCCTGAAGATGCGCTCGCGCCAGAAGTGGAGCTTCATTCCGCCCGGCACGGATGCCGAAAGCTACGAGATCCTGTCGTGGCGGGTGGGCGCCTGGCTGCAATCGGTGGACAGGCCGACTGTCTGCGTCAGCCATGGTGGCGTGATCCGTTCGATCCTGAAGCTGGTCGGAGGGTGGGACGAGACGGAGGCGGCGAAGTCAGCCATCCCGCAGGACCGGGTGCTCATCATCGACCGCGATCTCGGCAAGGCCGAGTGGCTCTGAGCGGCAGCCCGTTCCGAGCGTCCAAAGAGTGCTTGCCTGGATGTTACTGCGACAGGACCTGCAGGTCGTCGATGACCCGCGTGCCGTCGACGACGGTGTAGAAGACGACGACCTTGACGCCTGACGACAGCCCGTCGAAATTGAATTCCTCCGGCACCTTGTAGGTCTTCCCGTCGTCCAGCGTCAGGTTCAGCTGCTTCACGTCGATCGACTTGATCGTCGCCTCGACATCCATGCTTTGCGCGCTCCCAGACAGCGGGGACAAGAGGCTTGCAGTGGCCAGCAGGGCGGCAATCAGGATGCGCATCGACGAGACTTTCATAAACGGGGCAAGCTTTTTGTTTATCAACGGTTTTCTGCCTTCTGATTGTGGCGAAATTTGACCTGATTGATGACAATTTAGCTGCGATTTCCTTTGTGGATATTAACCTTTTCTGCCGGCACCCGTTCCAAGCCCGTCCGTCATGCACAACCGGGACAAGAAATAGGGGAGTAGTTCATGCAGTCCAGCTCAAGGGGAAATTAACTGGCAGTCCCTAGCGTCGGGCCGATCACTGCGCAGTCTCAAGAGAAGGCCTTGCATTTGTTGCCCAAGCTGTCTGCCTCACGGCGCCCGGACCAGGCGTCCGCCAGTTGGCGAAATTCGCTGACGATCGCGCTCGGACTAGCGTCCCTGGGCGTCGCGGGTGGCACAGCGTTCGCCTATGTCGAGATCCAGTCCCACTATGCGCTGCATGCGGCGGCTGAAGGTCAGGCGGGAATAGCGGCATTCGGCGACAGCTTGGCGCAGGACCCACTCTCCTTTCGCTTCTTCCTGATCATCGCAGCCCTTGCAACGATCATTCCGGCGTTGATCGGCAGCATCCTGGTAAGGGAGCGCAACCGCCACATCGCCATGTTGAAGGCCCGCGAGGCGAGCCTCCTCGACCTGTCGCAGAAGTTCAACCTGGCGATGGAGACGCCGAACATCGGCATCTGGGAAGTGACGGAGGACAACTACCTGTGCTGGGACGTTCGGGCGGCCATGCTGCACGGCCGGCATATCGATACCGGCACCAGTCGGCTTAACGACTGGCTGCGCTCCGTCTATCCGCCCGACGTCGGGGCGGCCGAAGCGCATTTCTTCACCTGCATCTGCTCCACCGCTCCCTGCGCGCAGGTCTACCGCGTACAGCTTCCGGACGGCGAGATCCGTCACCTGCGTTCCGCCGGCGCCACCTATCGCGGCAGCGACGGCAGTGCCCGCACCACCGGCATCGTCTGGGATATCACCTCCGACATCATGGTCAACCAGACGCTGCGTGAGGCGAAGGAAAACAGCGACATCAAGAACGCCGAGCTGGAGCTGGCGCTCGACGAGCTGTCCAACCGCGAACAGGACCTCGAAGAACTCTCGACGCGGCTGGATCTGGCGCTCGCCTCCTACAATTGCGGCATCTGGGAATGCAATCCGATTACCCGGACGGAAGTCTGGGATGCGCGCATGTGCCAGCTTTATGGCATCCCCCACACCGACGGCCGGATCAGCGCCCAGCAGTGGCTGACGCTGATCCACCCGGAGGACCGGGAGGTCGCCGAGACGGTGTCGCCAAAGTTCCCGCGGTCAATGCGCGAGACGCTGACCGTGCGCGTGCCGCAGCCGGACGGCAGCATCCGTTTCGTCCGGTCGTTCGGCAAGGCCCACAGCATGCGCGACGGCTCGCTGAAGATCGTCGGCATTGCCTTCGACGTGACCGAGGACATGCGCCTGACGCAGCAGCTGCAAGCTGCGATGCAGGAGGCGGAAGCCAAGAATGTCGAGCTGGAGCAGGCCAAGCACCGGATCGAGCACAACGCCCTGCACGACCCGCTGACGCAGCTCGCCAACCGCCGCAAGCTCGACCTGGAGCTCGACGCGCTGGCCAAGGACAGCTGCATCGAGCGGCTGCAGGTATCGATCCTGCACCTCGACCTCGACCGCTTCAAGCAGATCAACGACACGCTCGGCCATGCGGCCGGCGACGCCATGCTGATGCACGCGGCACGTATCCTGACCAGCAGCGTCGACCCGCAGGACGTCGTGGCGCGCATCGGCGGCGACGAATTCGTCATCCTGGTGCGCGATGGCCGCGACGCCGAGGCGATCGCCGGGCTGGCAAACCGGATCATCACCGCCCTTCGCCAGCCGCTCGACTATGACGGCTTCTCGTGCCGCTGCGGCGTCTCGATCGGCATTGCCGAGGCGAGCGGCCTGCGCATCGATGCGCGCCGGACGCTGATCAACGCCGATATCGCGCTCTACCGAGCCAAGCGCCAGGGCCGCAATCGCTACGAGTTCTTCACGCACAATCTGCAAGCCGAGATCATCAACCACAAGCGCACCGCCGACGAGCTGCTGACGGCGCTCGAGACCAGCCAGTTCGCCACCTGGTACCAGCCGCAGTTCTGCGCAAGGACGATGCAGCTGATCGGCGTCGAGGCGCTGGTGCGGTGGGAGCATCCGTATCGTGGCCTGCTGACGCCGGACGCTTTCCTCGACATCGCAGAGGATCTGAACGTCTCGGCTGCCATCGACCAGGTGGTGCTGGAGACGGTGCTGACCGACCAGATGCGCTGGCAGGCGCAGGGGATCGTCGTGCCGCGCGTCTCGGTCAACGTCTCCTCCAAGCGGCTGAAGGACGAAAGCCTGATCGCCACCCTGGAGACACTGGCAATCCGGCCGGGCCAGATCGCCTTCGAGTTGGTGGAATCGATCTTCCTTGACGAGAGCGAGGACGTCGTCACGCACAACCTGGCGCGCATCAAGGCGCTCGGGATCGACATCGAGATTGACGACTTCGGCACCGGGCACACCTCGATCGTCAGCCTTCTGAAACTGACGCCGAAGCGCCTGAAGATCGACCGGCAGCTGGTAATGCCGATCCTCACCTCGCCGCAGGAACGGTCGCTGGTACGGTCGATCATCGAGATCGCCAAGTCGCTCGGCGTCGAGACCGTGGCAGAGGGCGTGGAGACGATGGAACATGCGGAACTGCTGCGTCGGCTCGGCTGCGACATGCTGCAGGGCTACGCATTCGCTCGCCCGCTGTCGTTTGACCATTTCACCCAAGCGGCCCGCGGCGGTTTCCCCAAAGCCGCCTGAACACGACACAGCGTCTCTGATCCGGCGCCGTTTGCAGCACAAAAAGGCCTTTCCACCGGTCCCGCTTTTCCACTATGACAGGGCCGCTCAACGTCATGGCGGCCTCGGTTGCCCAACGGTCAGGTCTCATGTCGCATAACACGTTCGGTCATCTCTTCCGCGTCACCACATGGGGTGAAAGCCATGGTCCCGCGCTCGGCTGCGTGGTCGACGGCTGCCCTCCGGGCCTCGCCTTCACCCAGGAGGAGATCCAGAGCTTCATGGACAAGCGCAAGCCGGGCCAGTCCCGCTTCGTCACCCAGAGGCGCGAGGACGACGTGGTTAAGGTGCTGTCGGGCGTCATGCTGTCGGACGATGGCGTGACCATGGTGACGACCGGCACGCCGGTGTCGATGCTGATCGAGAATACCGACCAGCGCTCCAAGGACTACGGCGAAATCGCCCGCCGCTACCGGCCCGGCCATGCGGACTTCGCCTACGACGTCAAATACGGCATTCGCGACTACCGCGGCGGCGGCCGCTCCTCGGCGCGCGAGACCGCCGCCCGGGTGGCCGCCGGCGTGCTGGCCCGCAAGGTACTGCCGGGCGTGACCGTTCGCGGCGCGCTGACGCAGATCGGCCGCCACAGAATCAACCGCGCCAACTGGGACTGGGCACAGGTCGACCAGAACCCGTTCTTCTGCCCGGATGCGCAGATGGTGCCGGTGTGGGAAGAGTATCTCGACGACATCCGCAAGTCCGGCTCGTCGATCGGCGCCGTCATCGAGATCGTGGCCGAAGGCGTGCCGGCAGGTCTCGGCGCGCCGATCTACGGCAAGCTCGACCAGGAAATCGCCTCGGCGCTGATGTCGATCAACGCGGTCAAGGGCGTCGAGATCGGCGAAGGTTTTGCCGCCGCCGAACTGTCCGGCGAGGACAATGCCGACGAGATGCGGATGGGCAATGACGGCGTACCGATGTTCCTCTCCAATCACGCCGGCGGCGTGCTTGGCGGCATTTCAACCGGCCAGCCGCTTGTCGCGCGGTTTGCCGTGAAGCCGACCTCGTCGATCCTCACCGAGCGCCTGTCCATCGATGCCGACGGCAACAATGTCGATGTCCGCACCAAGGGCCGCCACGACCCGTGCGTCGGCATCCGTGCCGCACCGATCGGCGAGGCGATGGTGGCCTGCGTGCTTGCCGATCATTACCTGCGCGACCGCGGCCAAACCGGCCGTCAGCGGTAGCCCGGCTCCAGAGAACAACAGGATCAAGACAATGCCGTTCGATCAGAAGCGCGTCGCCGACGCCATCCGTGCCTTTGAAGCAGGCGAGATCGTTGTCGTCACCGACGACGACGATCGCGAAAACGAAGGCGATCTCATCGTCGCCGCGGTGCACTGCACGGCGGAAAAGATGGCCTTCATCGTGCGCCACACCTCCGGCATCGTCTGCACGCCGATGCCGCGCGAGGAGGCCAAGCGCCTCAACCTCAACGCCATGGTGGCGGAAAACGACAGCGCCCACACGACGGCCTTCACCGTCAGCGTCGATTTCAAGCACGGCACGACGACCGGCATTTCCGCCGACGACCGGACGCTGACCGTGCGCAACCTCGCCAACCCGAATGTCGGCCCCGCCGACTTCGTCCGCCCGGGCCACATTTTCCCGCTGATCGCCCGCGAGGGCGGCGTGCTGATGCGCTCCGGCCATACGGAGGCTGCCGTCGACCTCTGCCGGCTGGCCGACCTGCCGCCCGTCGGCGTGATCAGCGAGCTCGTCAACGACGATGGCACTGTCATGCGCGGACCGGATGTCACGGCCTTCGCCGAAAAGCACAAGCTGCTGCAGGTCTCGGTTGCCGACCTCATCGCCTACCGCCAGCGCAAGGAAACGCTGATCGAACTGCAGTCGAGCTTCGACATGGCGACGCCCATCGGCCCGGCGACGGCGCATGCCTATTCGCTGCCCTGGGACCCGATGCAGCATCTGGCGGTGGTGTTCGGCGATATCCGCGACGGCGTCGACATTCCGGTGCGCCTGCATCTGGAAAACGTCGCCAGCGACGTGTTCGGCGATACCCGCTCGATCGAACGCTACATGGACCGGATCGCCGAAGAGAAGCGCGGCGTGATCATCTACCTGCGCGAGGGATCGGTCGGCGTCGGCCAGAAGGGCACCAATCGCCGTTCGCGCATGGGCACGGAAGATCACGGCAATGCCCAGGTGCGCGACAGCGAGTGGCTCGAAATCGGCCTCGGAGCCCAGATCCTCAAGGATCTCGGCGTCAGCTCGATCAAGCTGATGACCAGCCGCGAGCGTCACTATGTGGGGCTCGAAGGCTTCGGCATCCGGATCGGCGAGACCGTGATCCTCTGACACCCGGCAGACGGCATTTCGCCGGGAGTTTTTACCCGACGGACGGTTGTGGGCAGACCATGGGCTAGCCTTTGAACCAGGAAGCTGGAACGCCGAGAACGGTCGACAGATTTTGAGCGACGGCGTCGGTGACGTTCCGGCGACCATTTTCCAGGTCCGATAGAAATCCCTGCCCAAGGCCGGTCTTCGCCGCGAGCTGCTGTTGTGTCAGGCCGCGCGAAGCGCGTAGCGCCTTGATCCGATGATCACCCCGCAAGATGGCGATCGATACTTCGGCAGGCAGCAGACCATCGGCGTCAAGTTCCGCCTTGCGCGCGTCGTAGAGGGCGACATCATCATCGTCTTCGGCATCGCTCATCAGAGCGGCGACCATGGCATCATAATCTGCCTTGGACAGGACAACCATTTCCTCGCCGTTGCTGGCAGTAATGATCTGGATCTTATGCATGACGGCTTCTCAATTTCTGTTGTAGGTGCTTGTCTCGCGTTTCCCGATATAGATCGCGAGAATGGTGTTGGCATCTTCATCAAAGATGACACGGTAGCGTCCGACACGCAGACGATAGCCGGCCCTACCCTTCAGCATCTTGACGTCCCCTTCGCCCTTGATGGCATAGTTGATCAAGGCGTCCGACACCTGATGCCGCGCATTGAGGGGAAGATTATCGAGGTCTTTGGCCGCGGCGATGGAAAGAACCAGGGTCTTCATGCAGCATTTAGCACATGATTATCGCATCCAAGCAACGTATTAAATCGCAAATTATCGCAGTCCGACCACTTGCGTGGCTCTCGCCGCAGTCCCACTTGTCCGGCTGCCGGCAGCACCGGACAAACGACGTTCTCTTTCAAGGAAAATTTGATGTCAGTGACACTCTACGAGGTGAGCGTGCCGGTCTTCATCCGCGGCCTGGGCAACCTTTCCGCCATTCTGGAGAAGGGACGCGCCTTCGCCAAGGAGAGCGGGCTTGCCGACAGCGACCTGCTCGAAGCTCGGCTCTTTCCAGACATGGGCAACCTGATCGCGCAGATCCAGCGGGCCAGCGACACGGCAAAGTTTGCCCCAGTCCGGGTCGGCGAGGTCGAGAACCAGTCGATGCAGGATGACGAACAAAGCTTCGACGACCTGCAGGCGCGCATCGCCAAGACTATCGCTTTCCTCAAAGCCGTGCCCGCTGCATCGATGGACGGACGCGACGACGCGATCGTCGAGGTGAAGTCCGGCGGCGGCGTCCGCACCTTTACCGCCCGCGACTACGTGCTGGGCTTTGCCATCCCCAACTTCTTCTTCCACGTGACCACGGCCTACGCGCTGCTGCGCCACAAGGGTGTGCCGGTCGGCAAGATGGATTATCTGGGCCGTTCGTAACTGTGTCGAGGGAAGGCTTCGGCACCAGAATAACGTCCAACGACACCGTCTGACGGCGGCTGTCAGGAACTCCAGCGGGCGGCATCTGCCGCCCGATCGCCCCTCACCTGGCGATCTTCATCGCCATGCCGACCGAGCGCGGCGCGGTTTCCTCGAAGCCGAACTGGGCGTAGAGGCGATTGGCCGGCACGTCAGCGATCAGGCTGACATAGGCGGTGGCCGGCGCATTGTCCCGCAGGTATGCCACCAGCGCCGCCATGATCCGCTTGCCGAGCCCCTTGCCCTGGTGCTCCGGCAGAACCGCAATGTCGGTGACCTGGAAGAAGCAGCCGCCGTCACCGATGATGCGACCCATGCCGACGATACAGTCATCCTGGACAACGCGCACGCCAAACAGCGTGCCCTTCAGCCCGATGGCGGCGGCTTCCGCCGAAAACGGCGTGAGGCCGGACGCCTGGCGCAGGTGCAGGTAGTCGTCGAGCGGTGGGAAGCGGTCTTCGACATGATAGCCGCTGGTGTCCATGGCACTCCCCTCTTCCATAAATTTCACGCACGCCATCCGTTGGAATATTCGATCCGCTCGACGCCGGTAAACCTGGCAAGCCTTCCAAGCTCCGCATCGAGCTTTTCCAGGCGACCGGCGGAGGCGCGCACGCCTTTCTCCCACCAGATCCGCCTGACCTGCAGGACGCCCGCCTTGCGATCCGCCTTCATGTCGATCCGGCCGACCATCCGCGTGCCCTCGAGCAGCGGAAAGACATAGTAGCCGTATTGCCGCTTCGGCTCGGGCACGAAGACCTCGATCCGATAGTTGAAACCGAACAGCCGCTCGGCCCGGTCGCGGTCGCGCAGCAGCGGGTCGAAGGGGCTTAGAACCCGCAGCCTCGCCGGCGGCTCGGGCGGATCGATGAGCGTCGGCAGCTGCTCGGCAAAGCCATGCGACAGTCGCTGCCGGCCGTCGGCGGTGCCGAGCATCACGTCCTCGAGCTCGTCGCGGTGCTCCGCCAGCCAGGCCTTTGCCTCCAGTGGCGTCACCAGATCCCAGAATGCGGCGATCTCGCCGGACGTGGCAAAGCCTAGCCGCGTCAGCGCCGAGCGGCAGGCCCAGTCGACGAAGGCCGGATGATCGACTTCGGCCGCAAAATGATCGGGCGGGATCACCCGCTCCGCGAGGTCATAGACCTTCTGAAAATTGACGCGTCCGCTGATCGCTACCTTGCCGGTGTGCCACAGATATTCGAGCGCGGTCTTGGATGGATGCCAGTTCCACCAGCCACCCGACGTGTGGCCTTCCGCCTTGACTTCGCGCGCCATCACCGGACCACTGTCGCGGATGCGCTGGTGGGTGTCCTCGAAGGCGGAATCGTAGCCCTCCCCCTGCCAGCGGCACCAGTTGGCACGGATCCTCTCCTCGCGGCGGAGAAAGCGATGCTTCCAATAGGGAAAGAAGGCCGACGGGATGATCGCCGCGTCATGGGTCCAGTGCTCGAAGAGCAGCCGGTCCTTTTCGAGCAGCGCCGTCAGGTCCTCGCGGCGGTAGGTCTGGTTGCGTGAGAACAGGATCTGGTGGTGCGCCCGCTCGACCGTCTGAATGCTGTCGATCTGGACGAAGCCGAGCTCCTCGATCAGCTCGTACAGTCCCTGCCGGCCGAGCTGCCGGTTCGGCGGGCGCGACAGCCCCTGCCGCTCAAGGAAGATCTTTCGCGCTTGGGTGTTGTCGATCAGAATCGTCATGCGGCAAGGCTAGCCGACGTTCGCCGTTTGTTCAACGGCAAACCTCCGGCCGTCACGATGCGCGCAGAGGGGGCGCCCTCCTGAGGAATTCTGCGCATCCTTGCCCTCCCCGCCGACCGGGTCTATAGAGGCGGCACGTCCAGGGGGCTTTACCAACCGTGTACATCATCTTCGACAGAGCGGAACTGCGCTACGGCGAACGGATCGCGCTGAAGCCGCTCAGCCTGGAACTCTCAGAGGCGCGTATCGGCGTCATCGGCCTTAACGGTTCCGGCAAGACGAGCTTTGCGCGGCTTGTGAACGGGCTTGCCAAGCCGACCGCCGGACGCGTGACGCTCGACGGGCTGAACACCGTCGCCGATGCCAAACCGGTGATGGCGGCGACCGGCTTCATCTTCCAGAACCCGGGCAATCAGATCATCCTGCCGATCGTCCGCGACGACATCGCGCTCGGACCGAAAAGCCGCGGCCTGAAGGGCGCGCCACTCGATGCGGCTGTCGATGCGGTGTTGCACCGGTTCGGCATTTCCGAGATCGCCGCGCGACGGCCGCACGAGCTTTCCGGCGGCCAGTTGCAGCTCGCAGCGCTTGCCGCCGTCGTCGTCAACCGGCCGCAGTTGATCCTGTTCGACGAGCCGACGAACCAGCTCGACCTGAAGAACCGCAGCTTGGTGAAGGCGGCCATCGACAGCCTCGAAGAGCAGGCGATCGTCATCAGCCACGACCTCGACCTGGTGCGCGATTTCGCCCGCGTGCTGGTCTTCCACGAGGGGAGGCTTGCCTTCGACGGACCAGGCGAAACAGCGATTGTCCGATACCGCGAGATCGCCGGATGCTGACCAGCCTCGACATCGACGGTAATACCTGGCTGCACCGGCTGCCGGTCCGTCTGAAGCTTGCGGCGCTGCTGGTCATCAGCATCGGCCTGTTCCTCGTCGAACGGCCGCTTCCACTGGGGATCGCCGCCGGTCTCGGCGCGATTGTGTACGTCCGGCTGGGCATGCGCCCGGGCGAGGCCTTCCGGCGGATCCGCCCGGTGCTGTTCACCATCGCCATCCTTGGCCTCTTCAACCTGGTCTTCCTGCCGGCCGCCGAGGCGCTGGCAAGCGTGCTGCGGCTGGTCGCCCTGCTGCTTGTCGCGGCAAGCGTCACTGCAACGACGACGATCGCCGCCTTCATCGACACGCTGACGGCTCTTGCCCGGCCCCTGGAGCGCCTCGGCCTGCTGAAGGCCGCCGATGTGGGCCTTGCCTTCGGCCTGGTGATGCGCTTCGTGCCGGAAATCCACCTCCGCTACGCCCGCCTCAAGGAGGCGCACCAGGCGCGCGGCGTGCCCGTGCGGCTGCACCGGCTGCTGGGGCCGCTGATCATCTCGGTGCTCAAGGATGCCGACGCCATTGCCGAGGCGATTGACGCACGCGGCATTCGTGGTCAGTAAGATGACCGAAGTTCAGTCGCAAGGATCCAACTCAATGACCACCAAGGACCTCGTCTTGTCGGCCCTGTTCACGGCGATCATCGTCGTGCTCGGCCTGATCCCGCCCGTCACGCTCGGCTTCATTCCCGTGCCGATCACCGCCCAGTCGATGGGCGTGATGCTGGCAGGCTGCATCATCGGCGCACGGCGCGGCGCTCTCGCCTACGTGCTGCTGGTTGTTCTGGTGGCGATCGGCCTGCCGGTGCTGTCGGGCGGCCGCGGCGGGCTCGGCGTGCTGATGGGGCCGACGGCCGGCTACATCCTCGGCTGGATCATCGGCACCTTCGTCACCGGCCTCATCGCCGAGCGCCTGGTGCGCGAAAACCAGTCGGCAGCGCGGCAGGTGGCCGGCTTTCTTGCCGCAAGCCTGATCGGCGGCGTGGTCGTCGTCTATGCCATCGGCATTCCGTGGGTTTCGTTCGCTGCCGGTACGCCGCTCGACAAGGTGCTGCTCGGGTCGCTGGCCTTCATTCCAGGCGATATCCTGAAGGCGGCGATCGCGTCGCTTGCGGCCCGTGCGGTGATGGTCGGCTACCCGCTGCTGACGCAGCGCGCCTGACGCCACCACAAACTCCCTGATATCCCAAGGGGCGTCCGCACGAGCGGGCGCCCCTTTTTCGTTGGCGGACTGCCCTGCCACCGCTTACAACCTCCGCTTGAACATTATTGCGCCAGCAATTTCCGATTTACAACCTTTGCGGATCATGACCATAGTGCTCGCGCATAACGTTTATCTCCGCGGGCCTGCAACTTACGGCCCTTCCAGCTCCGGGCGGAACAAACAATCGGCAACGGGAGACATGACATGAGCAACAAGGAAGTGGCCCGATTCATGGTCGGGATGTCGATGGATGCAGGCGCGCTGAAGCGCTTCCACGCCAATCCGGATGCGGAGATGCGGCGCTTCGGCATTTCCGAAGCCGCGGCCAAGGTGATCAAGAGCAAGGACGCGCCGGCGATCCACAACGCCATCCGCGAGAACTTCGCCAGCGCCGATGCCGACATCGTCAACATCCTCGTGGTGGTCCTCTGAGGTCATCCGTCCTCACACCGAGCGCAAAGGAATTTCATCATGCCCGCCATCGATAAACTTCTGGTCAGCATCGCCACCGACGGAACGACCGCCAAAAAGTTCCGCGACAACCCGCAGGCGGTCATCGCCGCCGCGAACCTCTCGCCGATCGAGGAGTCGGTGCTATTGTCTCGAGATCCGAACATGATCCAGTCGGCGCTTCACTCGGCCGCCCTCAAGGGCAGCCTGAAGGCCGCCGCCGACGACACCGTCTGGACCGTCATCGTCATCCTGTAGGCAGCCCCGCAGGGTCGCCTGCTTCGACGAGCAACCGGCCCTGCTCTCATCGACATGGAGAACAGCATGAGCGTGATCGAGATGGAGCGCGTCCATCCCGCAGGGGAAAACCCGGTCGAGAACCGGGCGGAGACCGGCTTCCTTGCCGTGGTCGGCGTCGGCATCAAGCTTGCCGCCCAGACCAGCCTTGAAGCCAAGGCACATATCGAGGCGGCCGACCGGGTGTTCTACCTGGTGACCGACCCGGGCACAGAATACTGGCTGAAATCGCTCAACCCGACGGCGGAATCGCTGCAGCCCTTCTATACCGGCCGCGACAGCCGGCTGACGACCT
The DNA here is from genome assembly GCF_059415005.1 of Rhizobium sp. SAFR-030. NCBI lineage: Bacteria > Pseudomonadati > Pseudomonadota > Alphaproteobacteria > Hyphomicrobiales > Rhizobiaceae > Rhizobium > Rhizobium sp. SAFR-030. Next base: position 806,793 of record NZ_JBPFDO010000001.1, read on the forward strand.
ATCTCGACATCACCGATTACCTGCTCGAGCACGTGCGCCGCGGCCTCAACGTCTGCGCGGTGTTCTACGGCCATCCCGGCATCTTCGTGTTTCCCTCGCACCGGGCGATCGCGCGGGCCCGGCTGGAAGGCTTTCCGGCGGTGATGCTGCCGGGGATCTCTGCGGAAGACTGCCTGTTCGCCGATCTCGGCATCGACCCGGCGCGCAAGGGGTGCCAAACCTTCGAGGCGACCGATTTCCTGATCTTCCACCGCACCTTCGATCCGCGCAACGCGCTCGTGCTGTGGCAGGTCGGGGTCCTCGGCGAAGTCGGTTACAAGATCTCGCTGTCGCCGGACAAGCTGCAGGTTCTGGTCGACCGGCTGCTGGAGTTCTATCCGCCGGACCATCCGCTGACGGTGTACGAGGCGGCACGCTATCCGGTCTGCGATCCGCTGATCCTGCCGACGACGCTGACCGGTCTCGACGTCAGCATGATCAGCAGCATCTCGACGATCTACATTCCGCCGATCGAACAGCGCAAGCCGGACCTCTACGTGGCGGCGCGGCTCGGCATTCCGGCAGATTTCATCAAGCGACGCTTCGAGCTGACCGACGAGGAGATCGAGCGGCTGGGGATCGACTGACCCCGGCGGCATCACTCAATCGAGGTAGCGATAGAGCCAGTCGCGCAGTTCCTCGGGGAGTTGGGCCGGGGAACCTGTCTCAGGGTCGCAGGCGGACCAGCCGATCTCGGCCTCCGCTGCGAGCTCCTCGCCGCGGTACATCTGCACGGCGAATGCGGCCGACTTGCCGCCGATCTTGCTGACCTTCACCCGCGCCTCGACGGCGTCACCCAGATGCAGAGGCTTGAGCAGGCTGCAGGCGACCTTGGCGACGCAGAAGGCCGGATCGCCGGCCTCGGCTTGGCGGGCATTCCAGAAGCGCGACAGCGCCTCCTCGGCATAGGTCACATAGGCAGCGCTGTGCATCTCGCCGCGCAGTCCGACATCGCGGAACGGCACGTCGAACCGGTAGGGCGTCATTTCACCTGCCTGTGCCACGCCAGCCTCGCTTGCGGTTTCACTCATTTAAGCGGAGTTGCCGACGATGAACAAGCGGCACGGCGAGCCTCCTGCTTGAAATGCGCTCCGGTTTGCGCCATCTCGCCTGCAACCGCCCATCCGGCGCGGCAGGAGCCGATGCATGACCACCCGCCTCTACGAGAACACGATCTTCCTGGAGCACACGACGCCTGCCGGTCATCCGGAGCGTGCCGACCGGCTGCGGTCGCTGGCGATCGCGCTCGAGCATCCGAACTTCGGCCGGCTCGAACGGATCGAGGCGCCGCAGGCAAACGAGGATGCGGTGATGCTGGCGCATCCCGAGAGCCATTTCCTGTCGGTGATGCGGCAGGTGCCGGAAGAGGAAGGCGAGATCCACCAGCTGGAATCCGACACCTATCTCAGTTCCAGGAGCCTGGCTGCGGCACTGACCGGCATCGGCGGGGCGATGGCCGCCGTCGACGACGTATTCACCGGCAAGGCCGACAACGTCTTCGTCGCCTCGCGTCCGCCCGGCCACCACGCCGAAAAGTCCAAGGCGATGGGCTTCTGCCTGTTCAACAACATCGCCATTGCCGCCCGCCATGCGCAGAAGACCTATGGCGTCGAGCGGGTCGCGATCGTCGACTGGGACGTGCATCACGGCAACGGCACCCAGGACATCTTCTGGGACGATCCGTCGGTGCTGTTCTGTTCGACCCACCAGATGCCGCTCTACCCCGGCACCGGCGCCCGCGATGAGACGGGCACGAAAAACAACGTCGTCAACGCGCCGCTCGCCACCAATGACGGCAGCGAGCATTTTCGCGACGCGTTCAAGAGCCGCGTGCTGCCGGCACTCGAGAACTTCCGCCCGGACTTCCTGCTGATCTCGGCCGGCTTCGACGCCCACCACCGCGATCCGCTGGCGCAGATCAATCTGACCGGCGACGATTTCGACTGGGCGACAGGCAGGCTGATGGAAATCGCCGGGAAATACAGCGGCAACCGGGTCGTCAGCCTGCTGGAAGGCGGCTATGATCTGGAAGGTCTCGCCGAATCGGCGGGCATGCACATCATAAGACTGATGAAAGGCTGAGAATGGCGGAGAACGCGGAAGTCCTGGACGTGAGCGCCTATACGTTCGAGAAGGCGGTCGCCGAGCTGGAGAGCATCGTCGCCCGCCTGGAGCGCGGCGACGTGGCGCTGGACGAGTCGATCGCCATCTACGAGCGCGGCGAAGCGCTGAAGAAGCACTGCGAGAAACTGCTCAACGCCGCCGAAAACCGCATCGAGAAGATCCGCCTGGATCGCGCCGGAAACCCGCAAGGGGTCGAACCGCTGGACGGCAACTGATCCCGGCATCATCTTCTTCCTGTCGGAACCAAAACGGTATCAAGTCGTTGACGGGGCATGGCAAAAGACACCGGATCCAAAGCCCGCAACGGGATGCTCACCTTCGTCATCACCATCTTCGCGCTCGCCCTCGTGCTGGCGGCCGTCTACATGATCGGCTTCACGCCAGGCGAGACGAATTGACGCCGAGGCTAACCACCCGGCGCTAGCTGACGTCAGCGAAGCGCCGTCACCCGCTGATCCACCGCCGCCAGCGCCCGGTCGATATGACCGTCCGACACCAGCGTCGCCTCGTCCGCGTCGATCTCGATCTGCGGCAATCCGTTGAGGCGGACGTGAAGCGACTGGCGGAGACCCTCCTCGATACCACCGGACAGCAGGTCGTAGAACCGCGTGCCGGGGCCGGTCACGCAGATCGGCATGTCCTCATGCAGGCTTAGAACCCGCGACAGGCCCTGGCCCAGTGCCAGCCCCGCCTGGCGAAAGGCGTACTGCGCCATCCGCGCGCCCTGGCGTGCCGACTGGGCAATCTTTTCGAGCTCCGGCAGCGGCACGAACTTTGCCGGGATCGTATCGAGCGGAACCTGGAAGGCGAGCCGGAGGATGCCATAAAAGCCGGCAGTCGCCTCGATGCAGCCGCGCGAACCGCAGCGACAGAGCCGGTCGTCGACGGCATTCAGCATGTGCCCAAAGTTCGGCGCCGTTACCGCAAGCCCTCCCCTGCCATCCGGCCGCGCGATTCCAAGCCCGATGCTGTGGCCGAGCGACAGCGTTACGAGGCCGGAGAAATCAGGCGCCTGGCGGCCGGCCAGCCTTCGGCTTGCCTGCGCATGCGCGACCAGCAGCGTCTCGTTGCTGAGGGAGAGTTCGGCGCCGGGCAGATCCTGCAGAAGAAGCGTAAAATCCACCACGCGCTCGCCGAACACCGGCGACCAGACGAGCCGCCCTCCATCCGCATCGACGATGCCCTTGCTGCTGAGCGACAGAGCCGCGAGATCCTGCGGCTTCAGACGCGAACGCTCCAGCAGGCGCTGCAGCGCGGCGGCCAGTTCGGCCAGGAAGGCAACCGGCGTTCCGGACAGATCGCGACGGGCACTGAAGCGGTCGATCAGCGTGCCGTCGTAATCGGCGAGCGCATAGTGCACCACGTCGGAGGAGATCTGCACGGTTGCCGCATAGGCGAACGAGCGCCGCCTTGCAAACAGCACCCGCGGCCTGCCGCGACCGCCCGACATCGTCTGTTCCTGCCGTTCGATGACACCAGCGCGCTCCAGATCGGCGGTGACCGCCGTCACCGTCGCGGAGGCAAGGCCGGTCACGATCGACAGATCGGTATGGGACTGCGGGCCGACACGGCGAAGCGCTGACAGAACCGCAAGCAGCTTCTGCCTCCGCAGCTGTTCAGTGCCCGGTTTGCCTGTGCCGGCAAGGCCGGGCGGTTCGCCTGAGCGTTGAACGGAAGCGACGGTGGGCATGTGAACTCGAAGCGGCTGATGCGCTGAAAAGCATGGTGTTGACAGCTGGAACAGCATCTGACAGATATTTTCTCGACTGTCGAGAAAAACTATCTTTTCTCACGGATCGGGGGTTCGGTCGACGGTTTTACCGGCGGGTCGCAGCGGACGAGGAGGTTCGCCGGCTCGCTTTCACTCGGGAGGGTTTGAAATGAATTCCATCATGAAGCTGATGGCCTGCGCGGCCGTCATCACATCCGTGCACGTCCCCGCCTCTGCTGCCGACATGGTCGTCGGCGTCTCCTGGTCGAACTTCCAGGAAGAGCGCTGGAAGACCGACGAAGCGGCGATCAAGGGCGCACTCGAAGCTGCCGGCGCCAAGTACATCTCCGCCGATGCGCAGACCTCGGCCGCCAAGCAGCTGACCGACATCGAGAGCCTGATCTCGCAGGGTGCCAATGCGCTCATCGTGCTGGCGCAGGATTCCGGCGCCATCGGACCGGCCATCGAGAAGGCCGCCAACGAGGGCATTCCGGTCATCGGCTACGACCGCCTGATCGAGAACCCCTCGACCTACTACATCACCTTCGACAACAAGGAAGTCGGCCGCCTTCAGGCCAAGGAAGTCTTCAAGGTCAAGCCGGAAGGCAACTACGTCTTCATCAAGGGCGGTTCCACCGATCCGAATGCCGACTTCGTCTTCGCCGGCCAAATGGAAGTACTGAAGGCTGCCATGGACAGCGGCAAGATCAAGAACGTCGGCGAGGCCTATACCGACGGCTGGAAGCCGGAAATTGCCCAGAAGAACATGGAGCAGTTCCTGACCGCCAACAACAACAAGGTCGACGCGGTGGTCTCCTCGAACGACGGCATGGCCGGCGGCGTGGTCGCGGCTCTGGAAGCCCAGGGACTTGCAGGCTCGGTGCCGGTCTCCGGCCAGGACGGCGACAAGGCCGCCCTCAACCGCGTCGCGCTCGGCACCCAGACCGTATCGGTGTGGAAGGACAGCCGCCAGCTCGGCCAGAAGGCCGGCGAAGTCGCCGTGGCGCTCGCCAAGGGCACCAAGATGACCGACCTTCCCGGCACGCAGAAGTTCAAGGGCGGCTCCAAGGGCATCGAGATGAACTCCGTCTTCCTGACGCCTCTCGCCATCACCAAGGACAATCTGAACGTCGTGCTCGACGCCAAGTGGATCTCCAAGGGCGAGCTTTGCCAGGGCGTGAAGCCGGGCGCCGTGGCTGCCTGCAAGTAAGCAGCCGCGACCGGAAGGCCACCCGTTTCTGACCGGCTGGACGCCGCAAATTCGTTTGCGGCGTCCTTGCCCGCACGTGGCCAAGACAAAATAAGGGGAGTTGAATACCTATGGCGGACCACACCATCGCCACGCCGGCGAGCAGTACTGCGCGGCCGGCACGCGGAACTCTCTGGCAGCGTTTCTTCCATTCAACGGAACTCGACACCCGCCTGCTCGGCATGGTGTTCGCCCTCCTGGTCATCTGGATCGGCTTCCACATCCTGTCGGGCGGGCTGTTCCTGACGTCCCGCAACCTGTGGAACCTGTCGGTGCAGGCGGCCTCCGTCTCGGTGATGGCGACGGGCATGGTGCTGGTCATCGTCACCCGCAACATCGACCTCTCGGTCGGTTCGATCCTCGGCTTCGTCGGCATGATCATGGCGATCACGCAGACCAAGTACCTGCCCGGCCTGCTCGGCTTCGATCACCCGCTGACCTGGATGCTGACGCTGGTGGTCGGCCTTGCTCTCGGGACAGCCATCGGTGCCTTCCAGGGCATGATCATCGCCTTCCTCGGCGTGCCCTCCTTCATCGTCACACTCGGCGGCCTGCTGGTCTGGCGCGGCGCGGCGTGGATGGTCACGAGCGGCGCCACCGTCGCGCCCATGGACACCACGTTCCGGCTGATGGGCGGCGGCGCCGATGGCTCGATCGGGGCGACGGCCAGCTGGGTCGTCGGCATCATCGCCTGCGCGTTCATCGTCCTGTCGATCCTCCACTCGCGCCGCCAGCGCAAGCGCTTCGGCTTTCCGCTGAAGCCGATGTGGGCGGAATACTTCATCGGTATCGTCGGTTGTGGCGTGGTGCTGGCCTCCGTGCAGGTGCTGAACAGCTACTACATGCCGGTCAACCTCGCCCGCCGCTACGCCGAGGCCAACGGCATCGCCTGGCCCGAGGGCGGGCTCAGCATTCCGCTCGGCATCGCCAACCCCGTGCTCATCGCGCTCGGCATCGCCGTGGTGATGGCCTTCATCGCCAACCGCACCCGCTTCGGCCGCTATGTCTTCGCCATCGGCGGCAATCCGGAAGCCGCGGTGCTTGCCGGCATCAAGACCCGCTGGGTGACGGTGCGCATCTTCGCGCTGATGGGGGCGCTCTGCGCCGTCGCGGCGGCGATCTCCACCGCGCGCCTGAACGCCGCGACCAATGCGCAGGGCACGCTCGACGAACTCTATACGATCGCCGCAGCCGTGATCGGCGGCACGTCGCTTGCCGGCGGCATGGGCACGATCGCCGGAGCGGTTCTCGGCGCGGTGGTCATGCAGTCCCTGAATTCGGGCATGGTGCTGCTCGGCATGGATGCCCCGCTGCAGAGCATCGTCATTGGCATGGTCCTCGTGCTGGCCGTCTGGCTGGACACCGTCTACCGCGCCCGCGCCCGCTAGGAGGAGTTGAGATATGACGCAACAACAGACACCTCTCGTGGAGATGCGCGGCATTTCCATCTCCTTCGGCGGCATCCACGCAGTGGACAGCGCCTCCGTTGATCTCTACCCCGGCGAAGTCGTCGCGCTGCTCGGCCACAACGGCGCCGGCAAGTCGACGCTCATCAAGATCCTCTCCGGCGCCTATCGCCGCAGCTCCGGCGAGATCCTGATCAATGGCGAGCCGGTCGACATCAACAATCCCCGCGATGCGAAACAGCACGGCATCGAGACCATCTACCAGACGCTCGCCGTCGCCGATAACGTCGATGCGGCCGCCAACCTCTATCTCGGCCGCGAGCTGCGCACCCCCTGGGGCACGCTCGACGACGTGGCGATGGAGGCCAAGGCACGCGAGGTGATGGGCCGCCTGAACCCGAACTTCCAGCGCTTCAAGGAGCCGGTGCGGGCGCTGTCGGGCGGCCAGCGGCAGTCGGTGGCGATTGCACGGGCGATCCTGTTTGACGCGCGCATCCTGATCATGGACGAGCCGACGGCGGCCCTCGGTCCTCAGGAGACCGCGCAGGTGGGCGAACTGATCACCCAGCTGAAACGCGAGGGCATCGGCATCTTCCTGATCAGCCACGACATCCACGACGTGTTCGATCTCGCCGACCGGGTGTTCGTGATGAAGAACGGCAAGATGGTCGGCCATGCGCGCACGCAGGACGTCACCAAGGACGAAGTGCTCGGCATGATCATCATGGGCAAGGTGCCGCCGGGCGCGGTGGCCGGACCGGGCGCCATGCAGATGGCGTGACGTCGGCGACGACGGGCCCTTTCATGGAGCGGCTGCGGCAAGATTGCCGGAGCCAATCCGACAATGGTTCTTTAGTCGAAGCATAGAACAATTGACCCACCCCGCCCCAGGCGCCATGATGCGACCGGGAGAAATGACTTGGGAGGGTCAATCATGAAGCATTCCGCCATTCGTTCGATCATGGCAGGCGCCGTGGCGCTGACGTCGCTGGCATCCGCCACGTCGACGCGCGCCGCCGATTTCATCAACGTGCTGACCGGCGGCACGTCCGGCGTCTATTACCCGCTCGGCGTGGCGATGTCGGAAATCTACGGGCAGAACATTTCAGGCGCGCGCACCCAGGTGCAGGCGACGAAGGCTTCCGTCGAGAACCTCAACCTCTTGCAGGCCGGTCGCGGCGAGATCGGCTTTGCGCTCGGCGACTCGGTCAAGATGGCCTGGGAAGGCAACAAGGAAGCCGGTTTCCCCGGCAAGCTGGACAAGCTGCGCGGCATCGCCGCCATCTATCCGAACTACATCCAGATCGTTGCCGCCAAGGATTCCGGCATCGTCTCGCTTGCTGACCTGAAGGGCAAGAGCCTGTCGGTCGGAGCGCCGAAATCCGGCACCGAACTGAATGCGCGGGCGATCATGGAAGCCGCCGGCATGACCTACAAGGATCTCGGCAAGACCGAGTACCTGCCGTTCGCCGAATCCGTCGAGCTGATGAAGAACCGCCAGATGGACGCGACGCTGCAGTCCGCCGGCCTCGGCGTAGCCTCGATCCGCGACCTGGCAAGCTCGGTGCCGATCAACGTCGTTTCCGTCCCGGCGGATGTGGTGACGAAGATTGGAGCGCCGTACCTCTCGGTCATCATCCCTGCCGGCACCTATGACGGCCAGACCGCCGACGTGGAGACGGCAGCCGTCGGCAACCTGCTGATCACCCATTCCGGTGTGTCGGACGAGGTCGCCTACCAGATGACCAAGCTGCTGTTCGACAACCTGCCGAAGCTGACGGCCGCGCATGCCGCCGCCAAGGCGATCGACCCGAAGAAGGCGCTGGAAGGAATGCCGGTGCCGCTGCATCCGGGCGCCGAGCGCTACTACAAGGAAATCGGGCTGATCAAGTAAGCGGGCGGCTGGCTTGTTTGCCGCCGGCGGTTGTCGGCAAAGCCCCTCATCCGGCTGCCGCCACCTTCTCCCCGCACGCGGGGGAGAAGGGATATGCCGCGCCCTTTGCCATTCTCCAACTGTTGAGCTGGATGTCGGCGGCCTATCGCAACAGCGTCCCCTCTCCCCGCAAGCGGGGAGAGGGTTAGGGTGAGGGGCCTCTGCTCCTTGCGAGCGCGGGTAACGCTTGGCAGCACTTCGCCTTCCGACCTGCAGGGCAGCTTTCGGCAACAAGACTGATCAATGTGAGAAACGCATGACACAGACACTGGTGGAAGCCGAAGCGCAGGCACAGACGGCAGAAGAGCACATCGAGGGGCTTCCGGCAGGCTTCGGCGAAGGGCTGGCGGGCCGGGTGGCGTTCTGGATCGCCTTCACCTTCTCGCTCTTCCAGCTCTGGGCCGCCGCCTACGGCACGCTGGCGAGCCAGGTCGTGCGGGCCATGCATGTCGGCTTTCTGCTGCTGCTCGGCTTCGTGCTTCTCGGCAATCTGGTCGCCAAGACGACGGCCGGTCGACTGTGGTTCTGGTCGCTCGGCGTCGTAGGTTTTGCCACCGGCCTCTACAACTGGATCTTCTACGAGGAGCTGATCCTGCGCTCAGGCTTCCTCACGCATGTCGATCTGGCGGTCGGAACGATCGTCATTCTCCTCGTCTTCGAGGGCGCGCGGCGGCTGATGGGTCTGCCGCTGACGGTGATCTCCGGCATCTTCCTCCTCTACTGCTTCTTCGGCCAGTATTTCCCCGATCCCTTCGTCCACCGCGGCTATGACTACGAGCAGATCATCGAGCATTTCGGCTTCGGCACCGAAGGCATCTACGGCACCCCGATCTACGTCTCCGCCGCCTACATCTTCATCTTCGTCGTTTTCGCCGCCTTCCTAGAGCGCGGCGGCATGCTCGGCCTGTTCAACGATTTCGCGCTCGGGCTTGTCGGCTCGTGGAAGGGCGGACCGGCGCAGGTCTGCGTGATGTCGTCGGCGCTGATGGGCACCATCTCCGGTTCGGGCGTCGCAAACGTGGTGGCGAGCGGCCAGTTCACCATTCCGCTGATGAAACGCTTCGGCTTCCGCTCCGCCTTCGCCGGCGGGGTGGAGGCGACATCGTCGATGGGCGGGCAGATCATGCCGCCTGTGATGGGCGCCGTCGCCTTCATCATGGCGGAAACGCTGAACGTGCCCTATGCCGACATCGTCAAGGCAGCGCTGATCCCGGCCGTCCTCTATTTCGGCGTCTGCTTCTGGATGGTCTACCTCGAGGCCGGCAAGGCTGGACTTGCGGGTCTGAGCAAGGCGGAACTGCCCAATCCCTGGCTGGCCGTGAAAGAGCACTGGCCGCTGATCCTGCCGCTCGCGGCGCTCGTCTACCTGCTGTTTGCCGGCTATACCCCGATCTTTGCCGGCACGATGGGCCTGGCGCTCGTCGTGGTGCTGCTGCTCGGCATGCCGCTTGCCGCGCGCATCGGCCCGCTTGCCTTCCGCATCGTCTTCTGGCTCGCCATCGGGCTTGCCGCCAGCGCCTTCCTGAAGTTCGGCGTCAACATCCTGGTGCTCCTGATCCTGGCCATGATCGCCGCCTGCTTCTTCGTCAGGGGCGGCCGCGAGACGCTCGCCATCTGCCGCGACGCCATGGCCGAAGGCGCCAAGAACGCCCTGCCGGTCGGCATCGCCTGCGCCATCGTCGGCATCGTCATCGGCACGCTGACACTGACCGGCATCGCCTCGACCTTCATCGGCGCCATCATCCGCATCGGCGAGACGCACCTGTTCCTGTCGCTGGTGCTGACGATGATCACCTGCCTCATCCTCGGCATGGGCATCCCGACGATCCCGAACTACATCATCACCTCGTCGTTGGCCGGCCCTGCCCTCCTGGAGCTCGGTGTGCCGCTGATCGTCAGCCACATGTTCGTCTTTTACTTCGGCATCATGGCCGATCTGACGCCGCCGGTGGCGCTTGCCTGCTTCGCCGCCGCACCGATGGCCAAAACCTCCGGGCTGAAAATCTCCATCGAGGCGACGAAACTTGCCACCGCCGGCTTCGTCGTGCCGTTCATGGCCGTCTATACGCCGGCCCTGATGCTGCAGGATGCCGGGCCGATGGCCGCCACCTGGGGCTATCCGGTCGAGGTCGCCTACGTCTTCACCAAGGCCTGCTTCGGCATTGCGCTGTGGGGCATGGCCGTCGTCGGCTACCTGCGCGCCCGGATGAGCGTCGTCGAGCGGCTGGTCGCCTTTGCAGCCGGCGCAAGCTTGGTGATGGCCCTGCCGTGGACCGACGAACTGGGCTTTGCGCTCGGCATCGCGCTCGTCGCCTATCATGTCCTGCGAACCCGCCGACCGAAGCGCCTCGATCCGGCGGCCGGCACGGCATGAGCCTCTGCATCGCTGCAGCCGGCAAGACGGTGGCGATCGCCGCCACCACCTTCACGCTGTCCTGGACGCATTCGATCGAGAAGGTGGAGTGGCGCGAGAGCTACGCCGTCACCGAGCACGGGCTTGTTCCGGGCGAGGCTGCGGTGAAGGGATCCGGCGCCGGCATGGAGCCGGGTGCCGGTGCAGTGCTTCGGGACGGCTGGTGGGTGTGGAACCCGCCTGCAAAGCCCCTGCCCCGGCTGGTGCTGGCGGCCTCGGGCGCGACCGGCGCCGGCTGGCGGCTCTGCCATCCCGGCGGCTGCGTCGAACTCGGCGCCACCTCCGGAGACGAGACGGTGGTGAGACGTTGCGCCGAAGACGGGTCGGCCGGCCCTGTTCGATAGCCGGAGCCCAGGAGACAGACCGCCGCTGCGAGATCGCCGGGGGATAAGGGCGGCGGACGCCCTCATTCGGTCATCAAGTCTGCCAAGATGCCGCCGATCGTTCCTTCGAAAGGTAGCCTCATGCGTTCAATCCTCCCCCTCGTCCTCCTCGGCGGCCTTGCCGCACCCGGTGCCCACGCCGCCGCCCTCTGCACGCTGGTGGCGGATGCCGAAAGCGGCCGCGTGCTCGTGCAGGAGGGGCAATGCGAGGAGCGCGTGACGCCGGCCTCGACCTTCAAGATCGCGCTGGCCGTCATGGGCTACGACGCCGGCTTCCTGAAGGATGCGACGCATCCCGTGCTGCCGTTCAAGAAGGGCTATCCGGACTGGGGCGGTGCGGCGTGGAAGAAGTCGGTCGACCCGACCTCCTGGCTGAAGAACTCGGTCGTCTGGTATTCGCAGCAGATCACCAAGACGATCGGCGCACCCAAGCTGACGGGTTACGCCCGCAGCTTCGGGTACGGCAATGCGGATTTCTCCGGCGATCGCGGCAAGAACAACGGGCTCGAGCGGGCCTGGATCGCCTCGTCGCTGAAGATCTCGCCAGTCGAACAAGTGGCGTTTCTGCGCAAACTGGTGAACGGCACTCTTTCAGCCGATCCGAAGGCGGTGCAGGCGGCGATGGCGATCGTCGAGAAGACCACCGCCGAGGACGGCTGGACCATCCACGGCAAGACCGGCATGGCCTATCCGCGCAAGGCCGATTACAGCTTCGACGAGGAACATCCGTGGGGTTGGTTCGTCGGCTGGGGAGAGAAGGACGGCAGGCGCGTGGTGTTTGCGCGGCTGGAGCAGGACGAGCGCAAGATGTCCGATTCGCCCAGCCAGCGGGCCAAGGCAACGATGATCGCCGAACTGCCGCGGCTCCCGGCTCAGCCGTAGAGCCAGGAGTAACGGCTCCGACCATTCAGTGTCGGAAAGGGCTGGCCGCAGATGCTCGCGGCCAGCCGATGCTCACGATCCGCCGTGCTTACGACCAGCGGTCAGGCTTGCCGTTGGCCTTCTTCGGCTTGCCCTTCTTGGCGAAAGGCTTGCCATCCTTGGCAGCAGCCGGTTTGCCGCCATCCTTGGCGAACGGCTTGGCGCCGTCCTTGGCGAAGGGCTTGCCTTCCTTCTTGAACGGCTTGTCCTTGAAGGGGCGATCGCCGGCAGGCTTGTCGCCGGCGGATTTTTCCTTGTACGGCTTGTCCTTGTAGGGCTTGTCGAAGCTCTTGGTCTCGCCGGCATAAGCGGGCTTGGCCTTCGGCTTGCCCTTCGACCAGTCGTCGCGCCCGCCTTCGCGGGGAGCGGCGTCACGCGGCGGACGGTCCTCATAGGACTTCTTGACGTAGGGCTTGGCTTCCGCCTGGCGCGACATGTCCGGCATGCGGTCGAGACGCGTCACGCGGATACCGCGCTCCAGCGTCTTGTTGGCGCCGATCGCCTCGACGAAACTGTCGACATGCGCCTGCGAGATCTCGACGAAGGTTTCCTCCGCCTGCATCTTGATCGCGCCGATTTCCGACTTGGTGAGATTGCCGTTGCGGCAGAGCATCGGGATCAGCCAGCGCGGCTCGGCATTCTGCTTGCGGCCGACGGACAGCGAGAACCAGACGGACGGGCCGAACTCGCCGCGCGGCGTGCGGGGCGTGCTCTCGAACGCCGGACGACCGGCATCGCCTTCACGCGGCTTGCGGGCGGCGCCCGGCTGGACGGTAACCTCGATCAGGTCTTCCGGTGCCGCATGCTTGGCGCGGTGCAGGTTGACGAAGGCGGCAGCCAGCTTCTCGGCGCCGTAGGTTTCGACCAGGCGGGCAACCAGATCCTGCTCTTCCTCGCGCGGGGCTTCCTCGAATACCGGATCGGCGAGCAGCCGTTCCTGGTCGCGGGAAATCACCTCTTCGGCCGACGGCGGCAGCGCCCAGGCGGGCGTCACGTCGGCACCACCGAGGATGCGTTCGGCCTTGCGGCGCTGGTTGATCGGCACGATCAGGGCGCTGATGCCCTTGTTGCCGGCACGGCCGGTACGGCCCGAGCGGTGCAGAAGGGTTTCGGAATTGGTCGGGATGTCGGCATGGATGACGAGTTCGAGGCCCGGCAGGTCGATGCCGCGGGCAGCAACGTCGGTTGCGATGCAAACGCGGGCGCGTCCGTCACGCATGGCCTGCAGCGCGTGGGTGCGCTCATTCTGCGTCAGTTCGCCCGACAGCGCGACGACCGAGAAATTGCGGTTGCTGAGGCGCGCGGTCAGGTGGTTGACGCCGGCGCGCGTCGAGCAGAAGACGATGGCGTTCTTCGCCTCGTAGAAGCGCAGCACGTTGACAATGGCGTTCTCGCGGTCGGCCGGCGAGACAACCAGCGCCCGGTATTCGATATCGGCGTGCTGCTTTTCCTGCGCGGCGCTGGCGATCCGCACGGCGTTGCGCTGAAACTGCTTGGCGAGCTTGGCGATGCCGGTCGGGACGGTTGCCGAGAACATCAGCGTCCGGCGCTCGGCGGGTGCTGCTTCGAGAATGAATTCGAGATCCTCGCGGAAGCCGAGATCGAGCATTTCGTCGGCTTCGTCGAGGACGGCGACGCGCAGCTGCGACATGTCGAGCGCGTTGCGGCGGATGTGGTCGCAGATGCGGCCCGGCGTGCCGACGACGATGTGGGCGCCGCGTTCCAGCGCCCGGCGCTCGGAGCGGATGTCCATGCCGCCGACGCAGCTGGCGATCACGGCACCGGTCAGTTCGTACAGCCAGTCGAGTTCGCGGTTGACCTGCATGGCAAGCTCGCGGGTCGGCGCAATAACCAGCGCCAGCGGCGCTCCGGCGGGGTCGAACTTTTCCGCCCCTTCGAGCAGCGAGGAGGCCATGGCGATGCCGAAGGCTACCGTCTTGCCGGATCCGGTCTGGGCCGAAACCAGCGCATCGGCATGCGCGAGCGTCGGATCGAGCATCGACCGCTGGACCGGCGTCAGGGTTTCGTAACCGCGTTTGGACAACGCCTTAGCAATCGCCGGGACGGCGTCATTCAGTTCTGACATGTATTTGTCTTTCGGAGTATCTGGCGGAGTTGCAGGCGCATTTTCGCGCGGGGCCGCATTCGTCGCGGCGCATCTGCGCTCTCCCTACTCACTTGCGCCGGAATTGTCAAAGTCCGCGGCGATGTGGGCGATGCCGGCGTTTTTTCCTGTCGTCGCCGCAGACGACGGGTTACGCTTTCCCGAACCGACGCGGAGAGCCCCATGTCCTTCTTTCCCGGAACCGATCCCGAAGCCGGTGACGCCTTTGCCTGTGATGCCATCGAGAACCTGATCATCCCGCGTTCCAGCGACATCGGCGGATTTTCGGTGCGCCGGGCGCTGCCCAGCCGCAAGCGGCGGCTTGTCGGACCCTTCATCTTCTTCGACCGGATGGGGCCTGCCGTGCTGCGCGCCGACGAGGCGCTGGACGTCAAGCCGCATCCGCATATCGGTCTGTCGACCGTCACCTACCTGTTCGACGGCGAGATCAAGCATCGCGACAGCCTCGGCACCGAACTGGTGATCCGGCCGGGCGACATCAACCTGATGACTGCCGGGCGCGGCATCGTCCATTCGGAGCGAACGCCGGAAAACCTGCGCGGCCATCCTCTGTCGATGTCGGGGCTGCAGACGTGGCTGGCACTGCCGGACGACAAGGAAGAGATCGACCCGGCGTTTGCCCATACCGCCCGCGACGAGATGCCGACGATCGAGCTTGCCGGCGTCTCCGGCCGGGTGGTGATCGGCGCGCTTGACGGGCTGTCCTCGCCGGTCCCGACGCTGACCGATACGCTCTATGTCGATCTCAGCCTCGATGCCGGCCGGCGCTTTCCGTTCTCCGCCGCCCACGAGGAGCGGGCGATCTACATTCTCGCCGGTTCGGTGGTGGTGGCGGGCGATCGCTTTGCCGCAGACCAGTTGCTGGTCTTTCGAACCGGCGACGAGATCACGCTGGAGGGAGGGCCGCAAGGCTGTCACCTGATGCTGTTCGGCGGAGCGGCGCTCAATTCGAAGCGCTACATCTGGTGGAACTTCGTCTCGTCGTCAAAGGAACGCATCGAGCAGGCCAAGCAGGAGTGGCGAACCGGCCGATTCGACATCGTTCCGGGGGACGAAGAAGAGTTCGTGCCTTTGCCTGCCGGGTGAAATCCTATAGAAGCGCCGCTTTGTGACACTTGAATTAGCCGCTTTCTTTCTCATCTTCAGAGGAAGGAAAGGCTCCGCAGAAAGAGCAGAAAAGGCCATCATTCGTGACATCTAGCCCCAAGACGCCGTTGCTGGACAAGGTGAACCTGCCGGCGGACCTGCGCAATGTCGAAGACCGCGAACTGCCTCAACTGGCCCGCGAACTGCGCGACGAGATGATCGATGCGGTGTCCAAGACCGGTGGCCACCTGGGCGCGGGGCTCGGCGTGGTGGAGCTGACGATCGCCATCCACAAGGTGTTCAACACGCCCGACGACCGGCTGATCTTCGACGTCGGGCACCAGTGCTACCCGCACAAGATCCTCACCGGCCGCCGCGACCGGATCCGCACCCTGCGCGCCGAAGACGGGCTGTCCGGCTTCACCAAGCGTGCGGAAAGCGAATACGACCCGTTCGGCGCGGCGCATTCCTCGACCTCGATCTCGGCCGGCCTCGGCATGGCGGTCGCCGCCGGCCTGTCGAAGACGCCGCGCAACGTCATTGCCGTCATCGGCGACGGCGCCATGTCGGCCGGCATGGCCTATGAGGCGATGAACAATGCCGGCGCGCTGGACGCGCGGCTGATCGTCATCCTCAACGACAACGACATGTCGATTGCGCCGCCGACGGGTGCCATGAGCGCCTATCTGGCGCGTCTCGCTTCCGGGCGCACCTACATGGGCATGCGCGAGATCGGCAAGAAGCTGACCGCCTATCTCGGCAAGAATGTCGACCGCGCCATTACCCGCGCCGTCGAGCACGCCCGCGGCTACGTGACCGGCGGCACGATGTTCGAGGAGATGGGCTTCTATCACATCGGCCCGATCGACGGCCATTCCTTCGAACACCTGCTGCCCGTGCTGCGCAACGTGCGCGACAATGCGCAGGGCCCGGTGCTGATCCATGTGGTCACCCAGAAGGGCAAGGGCTATGCGCCGGCGGAAGCCGCTGCCGACAAGTATCACGGCGTCAACAAGTTCGACGTCATCACCGGCGCCCAGGCGAAAGCCAAGCCCAATGCGCCGAGCTATACGAGCGTGTTCGGCGATGCGCTGGTGCAGGAGGCACGGCTGGACGACAGGATCGTCGGCGTCACCGCCGCCATGCCATCCGGCACCGGGCTCGACAAGCTGCAGGAGCTTTATCCGGCGCGCACCTTCGACGTCGGCATTGCCGAGCAACACGCCGTGACGTTCGCCGCGGGTCTGGCAGCCGAAGGCTACAAGCCGTTCTGCGCCCTCTATTCGACCTTCCTGCAGCGCGGCTACGACCAGGTCGTCCACGACGTGGCAATCCAGGGCCTGCCGGTGCGCTTCCCGATCGATCGTGCCGGTTTCGTCGGCGCCGACGGGCCGACGCATGCGGGCTCCTTCGACACGACCTTCCTCGCCACGCTGCCGGGCATGGTGGTGATGGCCGCCGCCGACGAGGCGGAGCTGAAGCACATGGTGCGCACGGCGGCCGCCTATGACGACGGCCCGATTTCGTTCCGCTACCCGCGCGGCGAAGGTGTCGGCGTCGAAATGCCGGAGCGCGGCGAGATCCTGCAGATCGGCAAGGGCCGCGTCGTCAAACAGGGCGCCAAGGTGGCGCTGCTGTCGTTCGGCACGCGGCTGGCCGAATGTCTGCTGGCGGCCGAAGACCTCGACGCGGCAGGTCTGTCGACCACGGTTGCCGATGCGCGGTTTGCAAAGCCGCTCGACCACGACCTGATCCGCCAGCTTGCCGCCCATCACGAGATCGTCGTCACCATCGAGGAAGGGGCCGTCGGCGGCTTCGGCAGCCATGTGATGCAGTTCCTCGCCAACGAGGGGCTGCTCGACGAAGGCCTGAAGGTTCGCTCGCTGGTGCTGCCGGACGTGTGGATGGACCAGGCGAAGCCCGAGGTGATGTATGCCAAGGCCGGCCTCGACCGCGCCGGCATCGTCTCGACGGTGTTCAGGGCCCTGGGCAAGACGGTCGTCGGCGTCGGCGCTGCGGGGTGACTTCAGGCCGGAATTCGGTTCACGTTGGCGAAAGCAACTCGACGATCGGGAAATAGGTGCGATACCGTCCGACATCCCGCGTCAGCAACGGCAGCTTTTGAACGGCCGCCTGGGCACCGATGAAGAAATCCGGCAAAACACCGCCGCGTAAACCGCCGACGTGCCGATAACGACTGAAGGCCTTCCCGGCCAGGAACAAGGCCGCCCGAGTGATTGGCGCAAGAACCAGCTCCGCCTGTTCGATGAATCCGTCGAGGTCCTCGATCCGCTCATAGCGAACCGAAAGCTCGGCATAGACGACATCATTGATCAGCAATGGGCCGACCAGGCTTGCTGCCTCGAGCTGCCTCACCGACCAATCAGCCCAGACAGGATCGTCCGTCACCAGGTCAAGCAGGACATTGGTGTCGACAAACGTCACACGTCACCGCGGGTCAAAGCCATGATGGCGTCCGTATCGAGGCCTTGTCCCGCGTGCCCGCGCAACCGCTGAAAGCGGCCGGCCGGCTTCTTGTCGTCCGCCCTCGTCAACACCACAGAGCCATCCTCCGTCCGCCGAAATTCAACCTTGCTTCCCGGAACGATTCCCAGCAGATCGCGGACCGCTTTCGGGATCGTGACCTGCCCCTTCGATGTGACTGTCGTCATGGCCGCTGCCTCGTAGTACCTCTGTGAAGAGAGGTATTCCTACTGGTGACCAGCTTCAAGTCCACTTCATTCCCCGGCCACCAGGAACAGCACGTCCAGCTCCTGTTCCGGCGTGAAATCGTCCGCCTCCATGACGAAGGTCGTTGGACCGGTCTTCTTCACACCCTTGCCGCAGAAGCTGACGAAGTCTCGTGGGTTCTGCTTGTCGATGGTCAGTCTGAACCGTTTGATCGGGCCGGACCAGTTGGCACCGGTTGTCAGGATGTAGGAGAGCCACTGCTCGGTATAGTGCGGGCCGGCGGATTTCGCCGCCGCCGCTTCGAGCCTGGCGGCCGTCTTCATGAAATCGGCGTCGATGCAGTAGCGCCTAGCATAGTCCTCGTAGGAAGCGGCCGGCTTGCCGTCGCCGATGAAGCTCATGGCAACCGTGCCGCCGACACTCGGCGTGTAGCGATGGCTGACCTTCACCGGCTTGCCCGCCGGGAACCTGGTTTTCCACCAGTAGACCGAGCGAAGCGTCCACATCGGCGCAAGATCGAAACCCTGGATGATGCCTTGCGCGATCCACTCCGCCTTGACCTCGGGAGCGAGATTTTCCAGTGCCGCCGCCGTTCTCTGACTATAGGGCAGGAGCGGAATAGCGTGGGCCAGGAGCGCTTCGGTGCGATCGATGCCTTGCGCGATCACCCGCTGCTGCAGCTGCGGCTCGATCCTGCGTCCATCCTGGACGACCGAGAAGCCGAGGAAGTTGTCGCTTTCCGCATCGCCGTAGGCAATGTCGCTCTGTGCACCGCCGACAATGTCCGGCATCGGGAAGGCGATGATGCTGTCGATATCGGTGTCGGCGCTGCTGCGAAAGACATAGTCGACGCTGATCTCGGTACGCGAGATCCGCAGGTCTTCCTCCTCCATGGCGATTTCGGACGTCTCGACATAGGTCAGGCCGCCGGTCTTCAGCTCGGCCGTTGTATCGTTGGCCACGGCCGGCGCGGCTGCCAGCAGCGCCATCAAGCAGGCGAAATATTTCATCGACAGCATCCCCCAAGATGTTTGCAGCAACCTAGAGCATGTCGGGCGCCGATGTGTAGCGGTTTTGCGGACGCTACTCGCTTCGTTCCTGACGAAGCTGGAGGCCGGCTTGCGATTTGCCGACTTCATCCTTACATAGGCACTGGGAATGCGATGTCGGCCCGCACAATGCCAGGGCCAGGATCCGCCTATTTAAGGAAATATTATGGTAGAGAAGAACGCCTCTGCGTCCAACGACGCATACGAGCCCAAGACTTTGGCGAAGAAGCACCGGATCACCTTGGAAGAAGCGAAGCAGATCATCGCTGAACATGGTCAGGACCGTAAGGCGGCAGACAAGGCCGCTCGCCGCATCGCAGCCTGAGCGATCGCGGACAAAAAAGGCCTCTGCCGGAGCCCGGCAGAGACCTGTAGACGGCTGAAGTTGCCCGACGCCCGACCTCGGGTTGGGCCGGGGCGCCACAGCCTCAGAATTCTTCCCAGTTGTCTTCGCTCGGCTTTGCCGGCTTTGCGCTGCCGCCAAAGGCCTTGGCGAGCGACGAGTGCAGGACGCTGGCGGGCGAGGCAGCCGGACGCGAGGTCGCCGTTGCAGCCACGGGTCCGCGGCCGATCGCCGGGCGGGCGACGGACTTGCCGCCAGGCGCACCTCCCGAACCTGCCCAGCCTGCCGAATTTGCTGGCCGGGAGACCGACGCGCCAGCCGGCTGCGGCCGGGCAGCGGTGCCCGGTGGGGCAAACGCGCGGGCTGTCGATGCCGAGCGTTCGGCGGTCCGGCCACCCAGCTTGAACTGGCCGAGCAGTTCGTCCAGCGCCCCGGCTTCGCGGGCCAGCGAGTGGCTGGCGGCCGTCTGCTCTTCCACCATGGCGGCGTTCTGCTGGGTATCCTGATCCATCGAGCTGATGGCGCTGTTGATTTCCTGCAGTCCGGTCGACTGCTCGCGCGCCGAAACCACGATCGCCTTGATATTCTCGTTGATCCCGCCGACTTCGGCGACGATCGCCTGCAGCGCCTGACCGGTTTCGCCAACCAGCGAGACGCCGGCATCGACCTGCTGGCTGGAGGTGGTGATCAGGCCCTTGATCTCCTTTGCAGCATTGGCGGACCGCTGCGCCAGTTCGCGGACTTCCTGGGCGACGACGGCAAAGCCCTTGCCCGCATCGCCCGCACGCGCCGCCTCGACGCCGGCGTTCAGCGCCAGGAGGTTGGTCTGGAAGGCAATGTCGTCGATGACCGAGATGATGTTGATGATCTCGTGCGAGGACTTGGAAATACCTTCCATGGCGACCACCGCACGGCGCACGACGTCTCCCGACTTTTCCGCCTCGATGCGGGCGCGCTCGACGCGCAGACCGACATCCTCCGCACGCTTGGCGGAATCCTTGACCGTGGTCGTCACCTGCTCGACCGCGGCGGCCGTCTGCTCGACGGAAGCTGCCTGACGCTCGGTACGCTTGGCCAGATCGTCGGCGGCGCTGCGGATCTCGGCGGCACCGGCATTGATCGCCGAAGCATTGCTGCCGACGCCCTGCAGCGCCTGCTGCAGCTTTTCCAGCGCGACGTTGAAATCGCCGCGAAGCCTGTCCAGCCGCTCGGTGAAGGGACGCTCCAGACGGTAGGCGACATCGCCGTCGGCGAGCTTCGACAGGCCCTCGGCCAGTGCGTTCATGGCGAAATCGATCTCGGCCGCCTCATGCGCCTTGCGCTGATCGTTGCTGCGGCGCTCTTCCTCGGTCGAACGACGCAGGTCGTCGGTCTCAAGCGACAGGCGCTGTTTCTCGATTGCGGCATCCTTGAAGACCGCGACTGCCTTGGCCATCTGGCCAACCTCGTCGCCACGATCCAGAGCCGGCACGTCGATCGCATGATTGCCGGCGGCAAGCGCCGACATGGCGCGCGTCATGCCGATGATGGGCGTGACGATTGCCCGCGACAGGAGCCAGATCAGCGCCACGGCAATGATGCCGGCAACCGCGCCACCGATCAGCAGCGTCCAGAGGACGGCCGTGTGTGCCTGCGCCTGCTCGTCGACCTTTGCGGCGGTGAGCGTGGCGATCTGGCCCTTCAGGGTCTGCGAGGCGGCGCGAAATTCGTCCAGCTGCTGGAACCGGTCGCCGGTCTGCTTGACCAGCGTGTCGATGTCGCTGCCGGAGACCAGCTTGCGCTGCTCGACCAGCGGAGCAACTGCCTGCGCCTGGAAGGCATCGGCCGCGCGGCGCATTTCGGCAAGCGTTGCGCTGATCGCCGTTTCGCCCCGTGCGGCGCGGCTTGCCCGCTCCAGCGCCGAAACGCTGCCGTCGCGCTCCGCCGTGATCAGGTTCAGCATGTCGTTGCTGCCAGACAGGAGATATCCGCGCAGGTGAAGCGCCTGTTCCAGCTGCAGTTCCATGGCTTCGGATGCAGCGTCGGCGATCGTTTGCGCCTCGACGAGGCCGCGCGATGCGTCGGCCGACTTGAGGCCCTGCCAGTAGACGTCGGCTGACGCCAGCAGGCACACGGACATCAGCGCCAGAAACGTGCCGATCAGTTTCTTGTTCAGGGAAAGGTTCTTCAATGTCATGGGGCACCGGTCAAAAATGCGGTCGTTAAGGTGCCCGTAGAGAATGCGACGGACCTTAAGATAATGTTGAATGTGCATGCTTATTCGCAGCCATAGAGGATCACTTTTGCACGAAAATGCTGTGTGACGAGAGGCGCTTGTCGGCAGGCTTGATCTTCGTCAATTCCGCAGCCATCGGCGATGCCTTTCCCGCCGACAGCCGGCCAATCGCCGCTCCGATGCGGAATCCGCTTGCCTGATCGATGCCGGAACGGCATTGACGGCATATGACCTCTCATTCTCCTCAAAGACTGGACCAGTTGCTGGTCAACCGCGGCCTTTTTGCCAGCCGGTCGCGCGCCCGCGATGCCGTTCTGCGCGGCACCGTCAAGGTAAACGGCGAGACGCTGCTCAAGCCGAGCCTCGTGGTACCGCCGAACTCCGTCTTCACCATCGACGATCCGGCCCAGGACTACGTATCGCGCGCGGCGCTGAAGCTGGTCGCGGCGCTCGATCATTTCGGCCTCGATCCCGCCGGCCTCAGCTGCCTCGACATCGGCGCCTCGACCGGCGGCTTCACCGAGGTGCTGCTGAAGCGCCAGGCAGCCCATGTCGTGGCGATCGACGTCGGCCATGGCCAGATCCACGACCGGATTGCCGGCAGTCCGCGGGTGCTGAGCCTGGAAGGTCTCAATGCCCGCGCCCTGACGCGCGACGACATCGGCGACGATGATATCGGCATGGTGGTGTCCGACGTGTCGTTCATCTCGCTCAAGCTGGCCCTGCCGCCGGCACTCGACATGGCCGAGCCGGGCGCCACCTGCGTGCTGCTGGTCAAACCGCAGTTCGAGGCCGGCCGCGATTTTGTCAGCAAGGCCGGGCTGCTGAAGGATCCCGACACCGCGCCGGCGGTTGCCGCCGAGCTGGAACGCTGGCTGGTCGAGGACATGGGCTGGGAAAGTCTCGGGATGATCGCCTCGCCGATCGCCGGCGGTGACGGCAACCAGGAATACCTGCTCGCCGGCCGCAAGCCTCTCGAACCCTCCGACGGACAGGCGCAATGAGCACGCAGACCGTGACGATCGCAAGCCTCGGCGCCCGCGGCGACGGGGTTGCGCATGATGCCGACGGACCGGTGTTCGTGCCCTACGCGCTGCCCGGCGAAACGGTTGCCATCGCCCGGGTGAAGAACGAAGGAACGATCATGTCCTTCGCCAGCACCTCAGCGGATCGGGTCCAGCCGCCGTGCCGGCATTTCGGCCCGGACGGTGATGGCGGTGCCTGTGGCGGCTGCACTCTGCAACACCTGGCCAAGCCCCCTTACAATGCCTTCAAGCGACAGGCGCTGATCAACGCGCTGAAATCGCAGGCCCTGGCCTTGCCGGCCGAGCACGCCGTGGATGACACCATCGAGGCGCATCCCGGACAGCGGCGCCGCATCGTGCTGACCGTGCGCCGTCGCGACGGAGATCTGGTGATCGGCTTCAACCAGGCCGAAACGCACCATGTGGTGCCGACCGTCGAATGTCCCATCACGTCCGCCGGGATCGTCTCCCGACTGGACGCTCTGAAGATGATCGCCCGCGCCAGCGGCTGCGACGTCTTTCGCATGGTGGTCACCGAGACCCTCACCGGGCTCGATGTCTCGCTGGAGGGCGTGCAAGGCGGACTTGGCGAGCGGGCACGCCGCAACGTCACCGACACCGTCATCAGGCTGCGCGGTATTGCCCGGGTGTCGATCAACGGCGAAATTCTGATCGAGCCGGAAAAGCCTATGCTCGATTTCGGCGGCGCCCGCGTCGTCATCCCGCCCGGTGCCTTCACCCAGGCGACACGCGAGGCCGAAGAGGCGATGGCGGCGATGGCGATCTCGCATATCGGCAAGGCGAAGCGTGTCGCCGACCTGTTTTCCGGCATCGGCACCTTTGCGCTGAGGATCGGCCGCTCGGCCGCCGTTCACGCACTGGAATCCGACGAGAAGGCAGTCAAGGCGCTCGACCAGGCAGCGCGCACCGCCAAGGGACTGAAGCCGGTGACGGTGGAGCGGCGCGACCTGTTCCGCCGGCCGATGACGCCGCAGGATCTGAAGCCGTTCGATGCCGTCGTCTTCGACCCGCCGCGTGCCGGCGCCGAAGCGCAGTGTCGCGAGCTGGCAAAATCGTCGGTGAAGCGGATCGTCGCCGTCAGTTGCAATCCGCTGACGCTGGCCCGCGACCTCGCGATCCTGACGGCCGGCGGCTACCGCATCACCCGGGTCACGCCGATCGACCAGTTTCTCTGGTCGTCGCATGTGGAAGCCGTGGTGCTGCTGGAGAAGTAGGTCTACCGCCCGAGCTGCAGGGTGCCGCTTCCGGTGACGTTATCGCAGCGGCAGCGGCCGCCGACCCGGCCCTCACCGGCGCGGCAAACCGACGGCGTGCTGCGGTCGGCGCTGCGCGGTGCCGGCACGACGCAGACGTAACGCTGGCGCTGGCGGTCGTCATTGCCGCTGTAGACGCGGGTGTTTGGCCCGGACGTCTGCGCCAGTGTGGCAGCGGGGGCAAGCAGCAGCAGCGCGAGTGTCGCGAACAACCTGACCATGGTTCTGTCCCTTCGGAAACGTAGATGCCGTTGTCGCCATCCTTGGCGCCGAGCCATTAACGCGCGGTGAACCGGCTGGCCAGCGCTACCGCTTGAGGAAGGCCTCAAAGGCCGCACGCGCCTCGGCGCTCTTCAGCTGGGCGGAAAAATGCACCATTTCGGCATCGATGCGCGACAGCACCTCGCCGGTATCACCGCGCACGAGATTGCGGGCGATCTTCATCGCGCCGGCAGGTTTTGCGGCAAGCCGGGCAGCCAGCGCCAGCGTCTCGGCCTCCACCTCGGCCGGCGTCACGACCTTCCAGATCAGGCCGGCGCCGCGGGCCTCGTCGGCGGAAAATCCCTCACCCGCAGCCAGCAAGGCAAACGCCCGCTGATGGCCGGCGATGCGCGGCACGAGAAGACTGGAGGCGGCTTCCGGCACCAGCGCCAGATCGACGAACGGCGTCTTGAACAGGCTTCTATCGGAGGCGATGGTCAGGTCGCAGTGGAGGTGAAGCGTGGTGCCGATGCCGATCGCCAACCCGTCGACGCCGGAGACGAGAGGCTTGCCGCAGGTAGTCAGCGCCTTCAGGAACTCCACCGCGGCCGGCGGCTCGCTGCTGCCGGACATCGCATAGGCGAGGAAATCGGCCATGTCGTTGCCGGCCGAAAAGCAGCCGTCGCTGCCGAGAAAGACAATTGCTCTCACGGCATCGTCGTTTTCGGCATCCTCGAGGGCTGCCGTCATGCGGCGATACATGTCGGCGGTGATGGCGTTCTTCTTCTCCGGCCGGTTGAGGCGGATCAACAGGACGCCCGGATGGGCCTCGGGACGTTCGATGAGGATGTGGTCGGTCATCTCTTCCTCTCCTCAGGCAAACAGGGCGCGGGCAGCGGCCAGGCTTTCGGCACCGTTGACGACCCGATCCTTCAGCGCCGCAGTCTCGGCGATGAGGTTTTCGGCGGCGAACCGGCAGAGCAGAAGGCGCTGGTCGCGGCCGGCTTCACCGGTCACCAGAGCGCCCTTGGCGAGATAGACGCCGGTGAGCGCCAGCCCGAAAAGCCGCTGGTAGGGCGTCGCACCCGAAAGCGCAGCAGCGACATTGCCGTCCGCCAGCCGCGCCAGCAGCCATTCGGTTGCCTCTTCGAGATCGGCAAGGCTTGCCGACAACCGCTCCGCGGTGGTGCCGAAACCGACATCATTGGCGGAACGAACCTGTTCGGCGATGTCTTTCAGGTCTGCGATGAGGCCGCGCACCTGGTTTCCGTCCGACAGCGGCAGTTTTCGGGTGACGAGATCGGCGGCCTGGATGCCGTTGGTGCCTTCGTAGATCGGCGCGATGCGGGCATCACGCCACAGGCGGGCGGCACCGGTCTCCTCGATGAAGCCCATGCCGCCATGCACCTGGATGCCGAGCGAGGCGACATCGACGCCGGCATCGGTGGCAAAGCTCTTGGCGATCGGCGTCAGAAGCGCGGCGCGCTCCGCCCACTGCTTTGCCTCGTCGCCTTCGGAATGGTGGCCCATGTCGGTTGCGTGGGCGCAGGTATAGCAGATGGCGCGGGCGCCTTGCGTCAGCGCCTTCATGGTCAGCAGCATGCGGGCGACGTCCGGATGCTCGATGATCGGGCTCATGCCCCCCTTGTCGCCCGAGCCGGACCAGCCGGGCGCCTTGCCCTGGGTGCGCTCGCGGGCATAGGCGATCGCCTTCTGGGTCGCCGCCTCGCAGATCGCCACGCCCTGCATGCCGACGGCGAGGCGAGCATTGTTCATCATCGTGAACATGCAGGCGAGGCCGCGGTTCTCCTCGCCGATCAGATAGCCGATGGCGCCAGCCTCCTCACCGAACCGCCCGTCGCCATAGATCATCGTGCAGGTCGGCGAGCCGTGGATGCCGAGCTTGTGTTCCAGCGAGTGGCAGTGAAGATCGTTGCGGGCGCCCGGCGCTCCGTCGGCGTCCAGCAGGAATTTCGGCACCAGGAACAGCGAGATGCCGCGCGTTCCGGCCGGCGCATCCGGCAGCCGCGCCAGCACCAGATGGATGATGTTGTCGGTGATCTCGTGATCGCCCCAGGTGATGTAGATCTTCTGGCCGAAGATCCGGTAGCTGCCGTCGTCGCGGCGCTCGGCGCGGGTTTTCATCACGCCGAGATCCGAGCCGGCATGCGGCTCGGTCAGGTTCATCGTGCCCGTCCACTCGCCAGAGATCATCTTCGGCAGATAAGCGGCCTTCAGCGCCTCGGAGCCATGCACCGTCAGTGCCTCGACGGCCCCCATGGTCAGCGTCGGACCGAGCGCGAAGGCCATCGATCCCGAATTCCACATCTCCAGAGCCGCGACGTTGAGCATGTGCGGCAGACCCTGACCGCCGAAATCCGGATGCGCGGCAAGACTGTTCCAGCCGCCCTCTGCCCAGTGGCGGTAGAGCGCGTCCCAGCCATCCGGCACTAGGACCTTGCCATCGACCAGCCGAGCGCCCTGCGTGTCGCCGACAGCTCCCAGCGGCGCGACCTCATCGGAGGCGAAGCGACCGGCCTCCGAGAGAATGGCATCCACCAGATCGTCCGAAAGATCGCCGAGCCTGCCGTCGTCGAGGGCCTTTGCGAGACCCGCGACATGCTTCAAGGTGAACGCAATATCCTCAACCGGTGCCCTGTACATCGCATGCTCCTCCGCAGTCACAGGCAGTGGCCGCACGCTCCCCTTCCCCGGATGCGCGTGGCCGACTAGAGCTTTCCGGGCTAATCGATTTTTACGTAAACGTCAACGTTCGCGCCACGGCAGGCTCCGTCACCCTCTGCCTCGGCAGGACGGTTTGGTTGGGGATGCAAGACGGCTGACACGCTTCTGCCGGCGCACGTCACATGCCTGTCATCGCTGTCGCGGTAACCGTCAGGGCCCTACCTCAATCAAAAGGATGGAGACCAAGATGAGCCAGAACGAGATAAGCAAGACGGACGAGACCGGGATCGACAAGAGCCAGCTTTCCTGGGACGCATGGGATGAACTGCAGACCCCGCCGCCTGCCGAAACCGAATTCGATCGCGTCGTCGCGCGCGCCGTGTCGCGCCGCGGCTTTCTCGGCAGCATGGTGGCCTTCGGATCGGCTGCCGCCGCGCTCGGAACGCTCGGCAACCTGATGAGCTCCACCTCCGCCGAGGCCCAGCAGGCTGCCTCGCGCATCCCGTTCAAGCCGGTGCCGATCTCCACCGACCATACGATCCACGTGCCGGAAGGCTATGGCTGGAAGCCGCTTGCCAAATGGGGCCAGCCGCTGTTTTCCAACGTCTCCGACCTCGATCCGGCCAACGGCGTCAGCCTTGAGAATTCCGACAAGGTGTTCGGCGAGAACACCGACGGCATGGAACTGTTCGTCGTCGGTGATCACCAGGTGATCGCCATCAACCACGAATACGTAAACCCGGACATCAACCTTCCGCATCGCGAGAAGGGCAACCCGCAGAACATTGATGAAGTGCGCATCCTGCAGAACATGCAGGGCGTTACGGTGATGGAAGTCGCCGAAGGTGCAGATGGCTGGCAGATCGTGCTCGACAGCCCGTTCAACCGCCGCATCCACCACAACACGCCGATGAAGATCACCGGCCCGGCTGCCGGCTCCGACCTCATCAAGACCGCCGCCGATCCCAACGGCACCGACTGTCTCGGGACGTTCAACAACTGCGGTGCCGGCCGCACGCCGTGGGGCACCTACCTCACCTGCGAAGAGAACTTCAACGGCTACTTCGGCACCACCGACGCCGCCTTCAAGATGCCGGACGACTACAAGCGCTACGGCATCGCGGCCGAGACCCGCTACGCCTACGAGAAGTTCGACGAGCGCTTCGACGTGGCGAAGAACCCGAATGAACCGCGTCGCGCCGGCTATGTCGTCGAGATCGATCCCTCGAACGCCAAGTCGGTTCCGGTCAAACGCAGCGCGCTCGGCCGCATCAAGCACGAAAACGCGGCCGTCGTGGTGGCGCGTGACGGCCGCGTGGTCGTCTACATGGGCGACGACGAGCGCGGCGAGTTCCTCTACAAGTTCGTCTCGAACGGCATCTACGTTCCGGGCGGCGAGACCTCCGGCCTGCTCGACGACGGCACCCTCTACGTCGCAAAATTCTCCGACGAAGGCACCGGCGAATGGCTGGCGCTGACGCCGGAGACGACCGGCATGAAGATGGACGAGATCTGCGTCTTCACCCGCCAGGCAGCCTCCAAGGTCGGCGCGACGACGATGGACCGTCCGGAATGGGTGGCGATCAACCCGGTTGCCATCGAAGCCTACTGCGCGCTCACCAACAACAGCTATCGCGGCGTCTCCAAGGACGGCAAGCCGCGCACCAATGCCGGCGGCGAAGTCCTGGCGCTGAACGCCGTCAATCCGCGCGAGAAGAACGAATACGGCCAGATCGTCCGCTGGTATCCGGAGAATGCCGACCACGCGGACAGCAAGTTCAAGTGGGACCTGTTCGTCATGGCCGGCAATCCGACCGTTCACAAGGACGGATATGCGGGTTCGAGCAACATCAACGAAGGCAACATGTTCAACTCGCCGGACGGGATGATGTTCGACTCGACCGGCCTGTTGTGGATCCAGACGGATGGCGAGGAAACCAACGAGGGCAACTTCGCCGGCCAGGGCAACAACCAGATGCTCGCAGGCGATCCGGCAACCGGCCGCATCGAGCGTTTCCTGACTGCACCGAAGGGTGCCGAAGTGACCGGCCAGACATGGTCGGCCGACAAGCGCACCCACTTCGTCGGCATCCAGCACCCCGACGCACCGTTCCCGGACGGCGAAGGCAAGCTGCCGCGCTCGACGGTCATTGCGGTCAAGCGCAACGACAATGCAATGATCGGCTGATCCTGCTGATTAACGAGGGTCGCGTCGGCGAGACCGGCGCGACCCTCGACCGCTTTCAGCGGCCGCTTTTCTAAGGAATACCTTTTCATGCTGCCCATCGTGCAGTCCGTGCCGGGCCTCGTCTGGGCCTACCGCTTCCATACCGAGGATGGCGCCTGCCAGCGATTTCCGCCCGATATCGGCCGAGACGACCTGCTGAAGGCCGGCGGCGACTTTCTGTGGCTCCACCTGAACCTTGCCGACCAGCGGCTGGCGACCTTCCTCGACACGTTCCCGGCGCTGCCTCCGGCAGTCGTTGCCGCGCTCACCACCCACGAGACGCATGCCTCGATCACTCTCGACGACGGCATGATCTACGGGACGCTTGTGGATTTCCAGCGCGAGTTCGACGCCGGGACCCGCGACATCGGCTGGCTGCACTTTGCCGTCTGCGAGGGGCTGATCGTCACCACCCGGCTGCAGCCGCTGCGCTCGATCGACCGCGTGCGCGCCTCCGTCGAGAAGAACCCCGCCCGCTACCGGGTGCCGATCGACATCTTCGAGACCATCGTCGCCGAATTCCAGCGGACGATGATCACGCTGGTTCTCGAACTCACCGAGGAACTCAACCAGATCGAGGACAGCGTCTACGACAACACTTCGCGCGACGAGCGGCGGCGGCTGGCGCCCGTCAGGCGCACCGTCGTGCGGCTTCACCGGCACCTGCGCACCGTGCTGGCACTGATGCGGCGAGCCGGAGCATCCGACGAGGATGACATGCCGCCGGGGTTCGACGATGTCGCCGGGCGCCTGACCAGTCGGCTGGAAGCCGTGGACCATGACGTCTATGCGCTGCAGGAGCGGGCCCGCCTGCTGCACGAGGAAATCGATTCCAAGCTGAGCTCGGAGACCAACCGCCACCTCTACATCCTGTCGCTGATGACGGCGTTTCTTCTGCCGCCGTCGCTGGTCACCGGCTTCTTCGGCATGAACACGTCCGGCCTGCCGCTCGCCGGCGGAGGCCACGGGACCTTCGTCGCCTTCTGCTTCATCGGCCTGTCGATCCTCGGCGCCTGGTGGCTGCTGCGGCGCGCCGGCATTCTTTGAGGCGGCGGGCGGCGGGACAAAAAATGCCGCCCGGCTGAACCGGGCGGCTGATCGAATGAGCCCCGTTCAGGATCTCAATAGTAGGGCGATACGCAGGTCTGGCGCGGACCGCTGTACGGCTGGAAGGTGTTCGAGTAGCTGTCGTACGAACGATAGCGGCCAGCGCAATATTCGTAGTGGCGCGGGTTGATGCCCGAGCGGGCCGGAGCCGGTTCGACGTAACGCGGCTGGGCGGCGATCGCACCGCCGATCAGAGCGCCGGCGCCGAAGGCTGCGAGCGGGAACCAGTAGCCGTTGTGGCGACGGTAGCCCGGACGGTAATCCCGGTAGCCACGATGACCGCCGTAATAGCCGCCCCGACGGTATCCATCACCGCGCCAGTGGCCGCCACGCGGTCCATCGCGCCAGTACTGTACCTGCACGACGTCCTTTTCCACCTGCGGTGCGGCAGCGATGGGCATCGCCGCCTGCGACGGCAGGATGGAGGCCGCCAGCATCGCGGCTGACAGGCCAATGATCGAAAGCCTGTTGAACAGCTTGGTCATGATCGATCTCCAAATCCTGATTGCATGGATCATCCGGCGCCCGGGACGGCTTGTCTCGCCACGAGGCCGGCAATGGGAAGACGCTAGGGCTTTTCACCTGAACCGCCGATTAATGGCCCGTTCATCCTGCCAAAACCGGCTTCACGTTGAAGTGAAACGCCCGGATCTTCGCGAGATCCGGGCGTCCAGGTTCAAAGCCTTGTGGTTCAGTACGGCGAATTGCAGATGCGGCGTTCGCCACGGCTGTTGGCGACGTAGGTGTTGTCCGAAGCGCGGTACGTCTTGTAGCGCTGTTCGCACCACGAAACATGCGAATTGCCGTAGGAGGCGCGCGGCGCCGCTACTGCACCACCAATCAGGGCGCCGGCACCGAAGGCTGCCAGCGGGAACCAGAAACCGTTGTGGTAGCGATAGCCCGAGCGGCGCTCACGGTAGCCACGGTGGCCATTATAGTAGCCATCGCGGGCGAAGTGACGATTGTTCCAGCGGCGGTCGCCGCGATCCCAGCGATCACCACCACCAATGCGGCCGCGAACCCAAGGAAGGCGCTGCTGGTCGCCACGCTCCTGGCTGAACTGCACGTCGGTTACCGGCGCACGGTCGGCGGCCTGCGGCACGGCAGCGAACGGCATGGCCTGCGCCGGGGCGAGACCGGTCAGCGTCACGGCAAGCGCCGTGGCCATCGCGGCCAAGTTCTTCCTGATCATACCCATGGTGTTTCCTCATTTTGCTTGTTTGGTCTTTAAACGCAAAAATGCAGGCATAGGTTCCAAGGCACGCAGTGCAGCCCGCGGCAGCGGACGGTCCGAAGCGGACAATCGAAGTGCTGGCTTTCGCCTAAACCTCGATTTCGATGTCGCCTTTCGGACGCGAACAGCAGGCGAGGATGTAGCCCTCCTCGATCTCCTCGTCGAGGATGCCGCCGCTATGGTTCATGTCGACGGATCCAGACAGCAGCATGACGCGGCAGGTGCCGCAGAGGCCCGATTCGCAGGCGGCGCCGATGCGCACGCCATTGGCCCGGGCGGTCATCAGGATCGTCTCGCCAGGCTTGCTGGCCACCTGCTTTCCGGCCAGCGCAAAGGACACCATTGCCGGGGTCTCGCCATCGGCCAGCGCCGTCGCCTCGTCCGCGACCGTCGCCAGCACCGGCTGGAAGCTTTCCTGGTGATAGCGGCGCATGTCGAAGCCGGCGCCTTCAAGAGCCGAGCGGACGGCGGCCATGAAGGGCTCGGGTCCGCAACAGAAGATCGTCCGGTCGAGGAAGTCCGGCGACAGAAGCGAGATCTTGGCCCGGTCAATCATGCCCCGCAGTCCAGACCAGGGCTCGGCCCTGCCGCAATGCTCGACGATGAAGCCGAGGTTGAGGTGCGGCATCAGCCGCGACAGGTTCTCCAGCTCGTGGCGGAAGATGATTTCCGACGGCGAACGGGCGCAATTGATGAACACGACGTCCGAGCGCGGCGTGCGGTCGCTCATGTCGCGGGTCATCGACATCATCGGCGTGACGCCAGACCCCGCCGAGATGAACAGGTACTTCTCGCCCGGGTGCTTGACGTAGGAGAAGTCGCCCAGCGGCCCGCAGGCACGGATCTTCACACCCGGCTTGAGGTTGTCGAACATCCAGCGGGTGCCGATGCTGTCCTTCTGCGCCTTGACGGTGACCGCCATGGAATAGGGCCGCGACGGGCTGGAAGACAGGGTATAGGTGCGCATGACCGGCTCGCGGGCGACCGGCAGTTCCAGCGTGACGAACTGGCCCGGCAGGTAGCGGAACCAGACCGGCGCCTCAGCCCTGAAGGTGAAGGTCATCACCTCCGGTGCCTCCACCGTCGCCGACGTACATTCCAGCAGATGCAGCCGGTCGTTCCACGGCTGCATCTGGTCGAAATGCGGATAGCTCACGGCCATGTTCATGTCAGGTCACCGTTGGTTCAGGCTACAGCGGAAAGCTTCGCCTGGTCACCCTGCAGGCGGTTGGTCATGAAGGTCGTGTACCAGTCGACGAACTGCATAACGCCGCCCTCGTGATCGGGCGAATAGGGTCCCGGCTCGTAGGCCGGCGATCGGATCCCGAAGGCGTTTTCCTCAACGATCGAGCGGTCCTGGTCGTTGGTCATGTTCCACACATGCGCCAGTTCCTCGAGGTCGTAATCGACGCCCTCGACCGCATCCTTGTGGACCAGCCAGGTGGTGGTGACGGCAGTCTCCTCGGCGCTGATCGGCAGCACGCGGAAGGAAATGGCGTGGTCGCCCAGCATGTGGTTCCAGGTGGTCGGATAGTGGAAGAGCAGCATGGTGCCGATATGGCTGATCGGCACGTCATCGGACAGCGGCCGGCGGACCGCCCGCTTGCCGGACATGGTGTAGCTTTCGGCATCCTCGATCAGCGGCATCCGCGCAACACGGAACTGGCCGGTCTCGTGCATGGCAAAGGTCGACGGCAGGCCGGCGGCCTCGCAGCGCTGCCAGTGCTCGGAGATGAACGGGTCGTCGCCGGCACCCTGCACGCCGGTGGCCGTCGGCGCTTCCGGGTAGGTGCGGCAGAGCTCGGGATGGTTGCTGGCGCAGTGGTAGCACTCGCGGTTGTTTTCCCAGACCAGCTTCCAGTTGCCCTTCTCGATGATCGTGTTCTGGTGCGCGACCTTCGCCTCGGACAGCCGATGCGGCGCCATGTACGGCTCGATCATGGCGCGCACGGGGGCAAAATCCGGAGCCTGTTCGGCCAGGCAGATGAAGATGTAGCCGCCGACCGTCTCGCAATGCACCGTCTTCATGCCGAACTGCGACTTGTCGAAGTCCTCGCCCATCTGGCGGGCAAAGACCAGCGAACCGTCGAGATCGTAGGTCCACTGATGGTAAGGACAGACGAGCTTTGCCGAGGCACCGCGCTCGGCGGTGCAGACGCGATGGCCGCGATGCCGGCAGGTATTGTGGAAGGCGCGGATCAGCTTGTCGCGGCCGCGCACGATGACCACCGGGTAGTCGCCGATCTGAACGGTGAAATAGTTGCCGGCGCGGCCGATCTCGCAGTCATGACCGACGAACAGCCAGTCGCGATACCAGATGTTCTCCATGTCGATACGGAAGTAGTCCGGGTCGATGTAGAACGGCTGCTCCAGGCTGTAGCCCGGGCGGTGGTTCTTCAACTGCCGCAGCATCGAATTGCGAGTGTCCATCTTCCGTTCCTGTCGACGCGACGCATGGATCATCGGCCGGGCAGACGCCGAAGCGCCGTCCGAGGATGCCTCCATCCTTCAAACTGCATGCTGGCGGGGAGCCCAGCCGTGGCCGGTCTGCCCTTCATCTCGGCCGGTTCTCCCCAGACGGGAGCGGCGCATGAGACTATCTATAACCGAATCTGGGCCGCCCCGCTTAGTATGCAATGCGACATGCGCTTCCGCAAAGACGACACCTTCGACATGCGCCCGTAGCCGTTGCTTGGTTTGCTTTCGCAACTCACCCACAAGCCCCGTAAAGCAGAGCCCACAACGCATCGGCGAATTTAAGCTTCCCGACATAGACATGCGGGTTGGCAAGCGCTCGTTAAGGATGTGTCCGTAGGATCGACGCGTTCACAGGAGCCGAAGCGCATTGCAGCAGAGGACAAAGCTCAGATATTTCGAGACGAGGCCGCCTGTCCTGCAGGCGCCCAACCTGAAGCCGACGGCGCATTCCGAGTTCCTGCGCACCGGCCGGATCTCGCGGCGCAGCCAGGACTGGCTGGAAGACGAGCGGCGCTACCTGACCTATGAGGAAGTCGGCGAGCAGACCGAGCGGCGATTGTCGGCAGCCGGCGAGAACGCCTATGAGCGCATCAATGCCTTCCATGCATCGATCCGCTTCCCGAAGGTGCTTTTCAGCCGGTCGCTCGATGAGCGGCCACATCTCGGCTACTGCCATGTGACGGCAGCGCGCAGCCATCTCGGCGCCGGGGAGCCCGTCGCCTGGTCGTTCTACATCTGCAATTTCCTGTCGGACGTCGGCGGCGCCGAGGATTTCTTCCGGCACATCCGCACCCAGTACGGGCGCATGTATTTCGCCGTGGCGATCGAGCCGGAAGAACGAGGCGGCACGCGCATCAGCCGCAGCATTCGCGACAACGGCCTGCTGTTTCGCACCAGCGATCCGATGGAAGCGCTGAAGAACGTGCTGCTGCTCGGCACCAGCGACCAGGATCTGCGCGAGATGATCCGGCAGATCTGACGGGAAAGAATTGCGCTGCGGCCCGGTTTGGCGCTATGCACCGGCACCATGGCAGCGCACGTCATCGACATTGCGAAGGATGAAGGCCTGGCGGTAAGAACCGCCTGCGAACTCCTGTCCGAAGGGCTTCCGGTGGCGATCCCGACCGAGACCGTCTACGGCCTTGCGGCCGACGCCACGAACCCGGCGGCCGTAACGCGCATCTATGAGACCAAGGGCCGGCCGCGTTTCAACCCGCTGATCTGCCATGTGGCGGATCTGGCGATGGCGGAACGCTACGGCGTCTTCGATCCATTGACGCGAAAACTCGCCGAAGCCTTCTGGCCGGGACCGCTCACCCTCGTCGTGCCGCTCAAGGCCGGTTGCGGCATCCATCCGCTGGCGACCGCCGGGCTCGACACCGTCGGGCTTCGCGTGCCGCGCGGGTTCGCAGCGGCGGTGATCCGCGCCTTCGACCGGCCGCTTGCAGCGCCGAGCGCCAACACCTCCGGCAGGATCAGCCCGACCTCGGCACAGCATGTGGCGCAGGATCTCGGCGACAAGCTCTCTCTCATCCTCGACGGCGGCGCATCGCTGGTCGGCGTCGAATCGACCATCCTGCGCGTCGAGGGCGACCGGCTGCGGCTGCTGCGGCCGGGCGGCGTGGCGGCGGAAGATATCGAGCAAGTGACCGGTCTGCAGCTTGAGCGGCAGGACGGCCCCGCCCCCGCCATCGAGGCGCCGGGCATGCTTGCCTCCCATTACGCGCCATCGGCTGCGGTGCGGCTGAATGCCACCGATGCCCAGCCGGGCGAAGCGCTTATCCGGTTCGGCGGCCGCCCGACGGAAGGAACCGAGACGGCGGCGGCCGTGTTCGACCTCAGCCCCGGAGGCGACCTGGCCGAAGCGGCAATGAACCTCTTCGATACGCTGAAGCGTGCCGATGCCGTCGGTGCGACACGGATTGCCGTGGCGCCTGTTCCGGACCATGGTCTGGGAGAAGCGATCAACGACCGGCTGGCGCGGGCGGCGGCACCACGGGATAACTAGGAGTTCTGGCATGGATATCAGCGGCCCTTCCCCCGATCTCCTGTCGCGCTTTGCAGCGATCGTCGGCGACGCCCATGCGGTGACGGACGTCGATACACTGGCACCGCGGCTGACCGAGAATCGCGGGCTTTACCACGGCCACACGCCGATGCTGCTGAAGCCGGGCTCGACCGAGGAAGTGTCGCAGATCCTGAAGCTTGCCAGCGAGACGCGGACGGCTGTCGTGCCGCAGACCGGCAATACCGGCCTGGTCGGCGGCCAGACGCCAAGCGAGGACAACACCCAGCTGATCCTGTCGCTGGAGCGGATGAACCGGATCCGCGACGTCGATCCCGTCGCCAACGTGCTGGTGGCCGACGGCGGCTGCATTCTTGCCGACGTGCAGGCGGCGGCCGATGCGGTGGGGCGGCTGTTTCCGCTGTCGCTCGGCTCTGAAGGCTCGTGCCGGATCGGCGGCAATCTTTCGACCAATGCCGGCGGTACGGCTGTGCTCGCCTATGGCAACATGCGCCAGCTGTGCCTCGGGCTCGAAGTGGTGCTGCCGACGGGCGAAATCTGGGACGGGCTGCGGCGCCTGAAGAAGGACAATACCGGCTACGATCTGCGCGACCTGTTCATCGGCGCGGAAGGCACGCTCGGCGTGATCACCGGCGCCGTCTTGAAGCTGTTCCCGAAGCCGGTCGGCCACCAGGTGGCGTTCGTCGGGCTTGCTTCGCCGGACAAGGCACTGGCGCTGTTCGAGCGCGCCTCCAACCTCTTCGGCCCGGCACTGACAGGCTTCGAGCTGATGCCGCGTATCGGCATCGACTTCACCACCCGCCACATTGCCGGCGTCCGCGATCCGCTTCCTTCGCGCCACGACTGGTACGTGCTCATCGACATCTCGACCACGGATTCGGCTGAAACCGCGCAGACCATGGTGGAAACACTGCTCGAACAGGGGCTGGAGGCGGGTCTGGTCGAAGACGCGGTGATCGCCTCCTCGGTTGCCCAGCAGAAAGCCATCTGGCACATGCGCGAAAGCATGTCGGACGCTCAGAAGCCGGAGGGTGGGTCGATCAAGCACGACGTGTCGGTGCCGATCTCGAAGATCCCGGCGTTCATGGCGGAGGCGGAAAAGGCCGTGCTGGCGGCCATGCCCGGCGCCCGCGTCTGCGCCTTCGGGCATCTCGGCGACGGCAATATCCACTACAACATTTCCCAGCCGGTCGGCGCCGACAAGGCCGAGTTCATCTCTCGCTGGCGCGAGATCAACGCCATAGTCCATGCGATCGTGCTGAAGGCCGGCGGCTCGATCTCCGCCGAGCACGGCATCGGCCAACTGAAGCGCGACGAACTGGCGCAGATACGCCCGGAGATCGAAATCGATCTGATGCGGCGCATCAAGCATGCCTTCGACCCGGCCGGGATCATGAACCCCGGCAAGGTCATCCGGTCCTAGTAGCCGGGCAGACGCGACGCGTCAGCGGTTCTGGGCAAGCGAGGTCAGGAGGTCGGCGCTGATCGATCCGCCACTGCCGGCGCCGGTCAGGATGGACAGGGCCGAGGTGCTGGCGCTGGAGTTTTCCAGGTCGTACATCACGGTGAACTTGCTGATCATCTTCGACACCATGTCGGGATCCTGGAGATCGGTCAGCGTCAGGTACTTCTTGACAAGCTCCGCCTGCTTGTCGACGTCGAGATTGCTGAAGCTGTCGGGCAGCTGGAAGCTGACGCGGAAGAATTCGAGAAGCGCCGTATCGCCCAGAATATCGTAGGCGCTGGTGATCGATTTCGACATGCGCTCGAAATACAGCGCCAGCCGGACGCCGTTGTTCTCCTCGCCCTGCTGCTGCTCCAGCGTCTGGCGGTCGTACTTGTT
This sequence comes from Rhizobium sp. SAFR-030, assembly GCF_059415005.1. Taxonomy (NCBI): domain Bacteria; kingdom Pseudomonadati; phylum Pseudomonadota; class Alphaproteobacteria; order Hyphomicrobiales; family Rhizobiaceae; genus Rhizobium; species Rhizobium sp. SAFR-030. Next base: position 844,581 of record NZ_JBPFDO010000001.1, read on the forward strand.
CTGCGTCTCGTAGATCTTGCCGAGCGACTGTGCACCCTGGTCGTTGACGTCAGACAGCTTGCCCTTGGCATCAAAATTGAAGGTGCCGAGGATCTCGCCCCAGACGTCCGCCTGCTGGTTGACGAAGCTCTTCGGGTCGTTGAGGTCGGAGGCGAAGATCTGCTTGAGGAAATCCTTCGACACCTTGGTCGGATCGACGTCGTAGGCGGTCAGCAGCACATTGACCAAGCGGTCGTCGTTGATGAAATCCGAGGCAGACTGGATGCTCAGCATCTTCTGCGAGTAGTAAGCCGTCTCAACCTTGGCATCGGCACGCGCCTTGTCCCGCGCATCGTCCTCGAGGAAGCGCGCCATCTTCACCGTGTAGTCGGAGGCGATGGCGGTGATCGTGCCCTGTGACTGGGCGGTCAGCGGGGTCGTGACGTTGCCGTCCCTGGTAAAGTTGAAGGCCTTGGCCAGCGTCAGGTAGCGGTCGTCCTTCAGGGTGTAGACGAAGCTGTTCGGGTCATCCAGATCGCTCTTCAGCACGCGGCTGATCGTGTAGGAAGAAACCTCGTCCGGATCGATGCCGACGGCCTTGAGGGCGAACTGGTAGACGTCCTGCTTCGTCAGGAACTCGTCGACCGAATCGATATCCGATATGGCCGTGCGGTAGAGGGTCGCCGCCTTCTCGTCGGCGGCGTCCTGCACATCGTTGTAGCGGCTGAAATAGTTGCTGGAGGTGAGTGCCGCCTGCTGCGTGGTCTGGGCGCTGCCGGCTTCGACCGTGCCGTCGGTGCCGAAACTGAAGGCCTTCGCCAGCGCCATGTATTCCGGATGACTGCCGCTGAAGCGATTGACGTAGCTGTTGGGATCGCTGAGGTCGCTCGTCAGGATCTGCTCGACGGTGGAGCGAACCACGGTGATGCCGGTGAGGTTGAAGGCCGTCGTGACGTAGTTGTAGAGCCGCGTATCCGCCGTCAGTTGCTCGACGTTGGTAAGCGTCGCCATCTTGCTCTTGAAGTAATTGTCCTCGCTGACCGCGCTGGCGGTGGAGACGCGATCCTGCCTGCTGAGATAGAGGCTGTTGATCGCCGTCTTCTGGTCGTTCGTCTGGGCGCCGTCGGCGGGCGACCTGCCATCAGACTGAAATTCGAAGGCGTCGGCGATGTCGTAGTACTTCTGGATCGAGCTGAGCTGTGCCTGATAGCCGGCAATCTCGGTGTTGATCTTGTTCTTGTCGGCCTCGGTGGTGGCGGCTGCCAGACGCGTGCGGGCATCGGTGACCTGGGTGTTCAGCGTCTCGCGCTGCGGGCCAAGCGTCTGGTTGATGTAGCTTTGGCTGTCGCCGGTGTCGCTCGACAGGGCCCCGGCCACCAGCGAACGCGAATAGTAACGCTCGTCGACATCGAAGCTTTTCAGCAGGTAGCCGCGCAGCCGGTCGTTTCCCAGCATCTCGTCAACCGAACCGACCTCCTTCATCATCGCGTTGAAGTAGTTCGTCTCGGTGGTCACGGCGTCGCCTTCGCTGACCATCGTCTGATTGTAGAGATCGACCATGGCATCCACCTGGGTGGAGGACTGGGCGGTCTTTTCGTCCGAGGAGAAGTTGAAGGCGGACGCGAATTCGCGGTAGCGGTCGTCGGTCAGCTTGTTGGCAAAGCTGTTCTCGTCGGTGAGGTCGCTTTCCAGCACCTTGCGCATGAACGCCTTGGCATAGGCCATATCGCCCAGGCCGAAGGCCGTCATGGCGTAGGAATAGAGCCGGTAATCGTCCATGAAGTCGTCGACCGACGTCACCTTGCCGATGTTCGTCTTGTAGTACTCGGCGTCGCGGGCAACGATGTTCTGATTGGAGACGCGTTTGAGGCTCGCCTGCATGTCACGGCTGACAAGATCATAGCTGAGGTAGGTCGATACCATAGCGGGGGGAGCCTCTCGTTCACCCAGGCGCGTTCGTTGCGGCGCGCAGCATAGCCCGGACACGCTTAAAGAATTGCTCCTCAATTTCGCACGGCAGGCTTGTCCCGAACTGACGCGGGAGCGTTTTCTGTTTTGGCTCAGCACACTCCGGCCGCTGTTCACGGAACGGAAACCCTGACGACTTCTATTTCGGTAACCAACTGAAGACGCTGGAATTTCTTAACCGCGATTTTTAAGCGGTTCTGGAAAGCGCCGCCCTATGTTCGGGCCATCAGAGGACGGAAAGTCCCGGAAAGAAAGCCAATGAAATCGGCTCTCAGGTAAAACAAGGGTAGCATTCGAGATGACAAATACGGTTCTGAAACCCTCATGGGCAGGTGCAACGTTGCGGCTCGATCCGTCGCGTTTTCCCCAGCAGATCACGTACGGGCTGCATGATGCCGCCGGCGATGTCACGATCACCATCGACGAACGCGGCGCAGTCCTGCGCAAGATACTGCTGGGAAGCGGCCTGCCGCTTTCCTTCGCTCTTCCGGCCCGCGCCTTCAAAGGGGTCGCGGCCCGTGCCATCGACCACGGTAACGGCGAGGTCACCGTGACCCTGGAGCTGCATCACGAGGATGCGGACCTGTGCATTCCGCTGCTCGTCGCGCATGATCTCTGCGATATCGCCGCCGACTGGCGCAGCTGGTCGGAAGCCTTCCGCATCCCGATGCTGATGGTCGAAGCCGATGGCGTTGCACGTCCGCTGGAAAACCATCTAGGCGAGTTGCGCACCCACACGGTGAAGCAGCGTCGCCGCCACTCCTACTTCGCCGCCCGTCGGCCACGCTTCCTCGTCCGCCGGACGACCGGCAGCCTGGGCGTGGCGATGAAGATCGAGGGCAAGGAGATCATCGCCCGGCGCTGATCCGTTTCGCACGGCCTAGAACCGCATTCGAGGCCAGGCTTAGCGCCTGGCCTCCTGCGTTCAACCGTAGCTGACGAGAGAGGCCGCAAGGCCGAGGAAGATCACCCCGCCGACGCGGCTGTTGAACTTGAACAGCCTGAGACACTGGTCGGGATTGTCGATGTCGATGATCAGCACCTGCCAGGCAAACATCAGGCCGGCCAGCAGCAGCCCGAGATAGCCCAGGATGCCGACCTCAGCGGCGATGAAGGCAAAGACGAAGAACACCAGCGCCGCCCCGTAGATGATGCTCAGCCACACCTTGGTGTGCTCGGCGAACAGCCGGGCAGTCGAACGCACGCCAACCAGCGCGTCATCCTCCTTGTCCTGGTGCGCATAGATCGTGTCGTAGCCGACGGTCCAGGCGATCGCTGCAAGATAGAGCCAGACAGGCGCCCACGACAGCTCCCCGAACACGCCGGTCCAGCCCATCAGCGCACCCCATGAGAAGGCGAGGCCGAGGAAAAACTGCGGCCAATCGGTAAACCGCTTGGCAAAGGGATAGATGGCGACGATCAGCAGCGAGGCAAAGCCGAGCATGATGGTGAAGCTGTTGAACTGCAGGAGCACCAGCAGACCAACCAGCGCCTGGCCGACCAGGAAGAGCTTTGCCTGCAGTCGGCTGACGCGGCCGGAGGGCAGCGGACGCGAACGGGTCCGCGCGACCGCCCCATCGATCTCGTGGTCGACGAGGTCGTTATAGGTGCAGCCTGCACCACGCATGGCGACGGATCCGAGGAAGAACAGGAACAGGTGCGTCAGCTTGAGTTTCAGCGAAAAGCCGCCGTCGGGTGCCACATCGGCATTCGCCGCCAGCGCCGCCGACCAGAAGCACGGCCACATCAGAAGCTGCCAGCCGATCGGCCGGTCCCAGCGGGCAAGCTGCGCGTAGGGCCAGACCCAACGCGGAAGCGCCTGATAGACCCAGTTGTCGGAAGGTGCGTCGGCGACCCGGCCGGTGATATGCTGAGAGCGTTTCATGGCGGCAAGTTCTAGTGATTTTCCCAGCTGGACGAAAGCGCCCGGCGGCATGAATTTTTGTTGCGATATTGCCCCCCCGCGACCGGACGAAATCCGACTGAATCTCAGAACAGGAACGGCTCCAGCGGCTTGCGCGTCACCTCGAATTGCTTCAGCGCCGCCTCGCGCTCAAGGATGTAGTCGCGATTGTTCGGCACGCCATCGCGGGCCTTCTTCAGCTGGATCTGGAAGATGAAGAAGTTCTCGTGGGTGAAGGCCATCTCCGAACCGGCGAGATAAAATTCCCACATGCGGAAGAAGCGTTCGTCATACAGTGCCACCGCCCGCTCCCGGTTGGCAACGAAGCGCTCCCGCCAATGCCGCAGCGTGGTGCCATAATGGACCGGCAGGATCTCGATGTCGGAAATCAGCAGCCCGGCCTTTTCGATAGGCGGCAGGACTTCCGACAGGGCCGGGATGTAGCCGCCGGGGAAGATGTATTTTTCGATGAACGGGTTAGTGACGTAGGCGATGGTCGGCTGACCGATCGAATGCAGCAGCATCACGCCGTCATCGTCGAGGACCTCATTCACCTTGCGGAAGAAGTTGGAATAGTTGGTCCGCCCGACATGTTCGAACATGCCGACCGAGACAATCCGGTCGAACTTCGTCTGTGGCTTCAGATTGCGGTAGTCCTGGAGTTCGAAGCGGACCCGGTCGGTCAGGCCCCGCCGTTCCGCCCGGTCGCGGGAGATCTTGAGCTGCTCCTGGCTGAGGGTAATGCCGGTGACGTCGACACCGGAGGATTCGGCCAGATACATCGCCATGCCGCCCCAGCCGGAACCGATCTCCAGCACCCGCTGGCCGGGGTTCGGCATCAGCTTGGCCGCGATATGGCGCTTCTTGGCCAGTTGCGCCTCGTCCAGCGAAATGCCCGGCGGATTGAAATAGGCGCAGGAGTATTGCCAGTCCTCGTCGAGGAACAGCGAGAACAGCTTTTCGCTGAGATCGTAGTGATGGGCGACGTTGCGGCGATTGTGATTGACCGGCACGCGATTGCGGAACTGGGCCACGAGCATGCGCGATAGGCCGCGCCAGATCATCCCGAAGGTCAGTCCTTCGCTGAGGGTATTATCCTTCACCAGCGCCAGGAACTCGTAGATGTCGCCGTCCTCGACGATCATCCGGCCGCCCATGAAAAGCTCGCCGAGCTTCAGCGCCGGATCGGCGGCCAGCTCCTCTTCCGCCTTGTCGTCGGTAAAACGCAGGGACAATCTGCGCCCCCCGCCCTGCCCGAACCTCTGCATGCCATCCGGGCCGCTGACCGTCAGCTCGCCCACCCTGATGATTCTAGCCAGCAACTTCCGCAGGGATGAGGCCACGTCTACCTCCGATACTAAGCTTGCCTTACTAACCGAAATCTACTGCCTTCATTCCCGGAGACAAGCGAATTCTTGACGCAAAAGCGCCGTAAGGCAACCGCCGCCGAACATCGTCCAGCCGGCTAAGTTCGCATCGGATAAGACTAAATTAGCGCCGCTTCATCGCCTCGGCGAGCGCGGCTCCGAGGCCGCCCATCTGCGGCGTCTCGGGACGCGCAGGTTTGGCGTTGGCGTGTCGCATGGCATTGGCCGAGCCACGCGGCTCGCGCATCGACGGCGCTTGCGCCTCACCGCCGTCCTTGCGCATCGTCAGTCCGATGCGCTTGCGCTTCACATCCACCTCGACGACACGCACCTTCACGACATCGCCGGCCTTGACCACCTCGTGCGGATCCTTGACGAAACGATCGGCAAGCTGCGACACATGCACGAGGCCATCCTGGTGGACGCCGATATCGACGAAGGCACCGAAGGCCGCCACATTGGTGACCGTGCCTTCCAGCATCATGCCGGGCTTCAGGTCGGTGATCTCGTCGACACCCTCGGCGAACGTCGCGGTCTTGAAGCTCGGACGCGGATCGCGGCCCGGCTTTTCCAGCTCGGCGATGATGTCCTTGACCGTTGGCAGGCCGAACGTCTCGTCGATGAACTGCCGCGGATCGACGGATTTCAGCGCTGTGCTGTCGCCCATCACCGAGCGGAGATCACGGCCGCAAGCGGCGACGATCTTCTTGGCCACGCCATAGGCTTCCGGATGCACGGAGGATGCGTCGAGCGGTTCCTTGCCGTTTGGAATGCGCAGGAAGCCGGCGCACTGCTCGAAGGTGCGCGCGCCAAGCCTCGATACCTTCAGCAGGTCCTTGCGGCTGGCGAACGGCCCGTTCTCGTCGCGGTGGAGGACGATCGCATCGGCGATCGACCGTGTCAGGCCGGCGACGCGGGCAAGCAGCGGCGGCGATGCCGTGTTGAGGTCGACGCCGACGGCGTTCACCGCATCCTCGACGACGGCATCCAGGGAGCGGGACAGCTTGTTCTGGTCGACGTCGTGCTGGTACTGGCCGACGCCGATCGACTTCGGCTCGATCTTGACGAGTTCGGCGAGCGGATCCTGCAGGCGGCGGGCAATCGATACGGCGCCGCGCAAGGACACGTCGAGGCCGGGGAATTCGAGCGCTGCGAGCTCGGAGGCCGAATAGATCGAGGCACCGGCTTCGGAAACGATGACCTTGGTCGGCTTCTTTCCCGTTGTCGGCAATTGCGCCAGCATGTCGGCCACCAGCTTTTCCGTTTCGCGGCTGCCAGTCCCATTGCCGATCGAGATGAGGTCGACGTCGTGCTTGCGGATGAGGGCCGCCAGTTCGGTCTGCGTGCCGCGCACGTCGTTCCTCGGCGGGAACGGATAGACGGTGGTCGTTTCAAGCAGTTTGCCGGTGCCATCGATGATCGCCACCTTGACGCCGGTGCGGATGCCCGGATCAAGTCCCATGGTCGGACGCGAGCCGGCGGGCGCGGCCAGCAGCAGGTCCTTGAGGTTACGGGCAAACACCCGGATCGCCTCTTCCTCAGACCGTTCACGCAGTTCGCGCATCAGGTCGAGCGACAGCGACATCGACAGCTTGACGCGCCACGTCCAGCCGGCGACCTCCATCAGCCAGCGGTCGGCCGGCCCTTTGTCGCCGATGGCGAAGGCACCGGCAATCATCCGCTGCACGGGCTTCACCGGCGACGGATCGTCCTGATCGACCTCGATGGTCAGTGTCAGCATTTCCTCGTTCCAGCCGCGCAACATGGCAAGCGCCCGGTGGCCGGGCGTCGTTGACCAGCGCTCCGTGTGGTCGAAATAGTCGGAGAACTTCGCACCCGCCTCCTGCTTGCGGTCGACCACCTTGGCCTTCAGCATCGCCTTGTCGCGCATGTGCTGGCGCAGGCGCTTCAGGAGATCGGCATTCTCGGCGATGGTCTCGGCAACGATATCGCGGGCGCCATCGAGCGCCGCCTTCACGTCGACGACGTCTGCCGACAGATAGGCGTGCGCCAGCTGCGCCGGATCGGCGGCGCGGTTGGCCCACAGCGCTTCAGCCAGCGGCCCAAGTCCACGCTCGCGGGCAATCTCCGCCTTCGTCCGGCGTTTCGGCTTGTAGGGCAGATAGAGATCTTCCAGCTCGGCTTTGGTTGTCGCCCGGGCGATCTTCAGCGACAGCTCGTCGGTCATCTTGCCCTGGCCGTTGATGGAATCGGCGATCGCGGAGCGGCGGGCCTCCAGCTCGCGCAGGTAGACGAGGCGTTCGGCGAGATTGCGCAGCTGCGTGTCGTCAAGCCCGCCGGTGACTTCCTTGCGGTAGCGGGCGATGAACGGCACCGTCGCGCCCTCGTCCAGCAGTCCAATGGCGGCGATCGCCTGATCGGCGCGGGCATTGATTTCCGTGGCGATGGTGGAAGCGATGGAGCGAATGTCAGCGGCCATGAATGTCTCTTGTCCTGGTCTACTCGGGTGCCGGGGTCCTGGGTGGCGCGGACCATAGCTGCGGAATGGGGCAAAGCAAGCGTCGTCAGCCGGTCAGCTTCCGACGAACCGCGTCGGCAATAAAGCCGGAGCGGGTATAGCCTTGCCGCTCCGCCGCCTTGTTGAGGCGGTTTAGCAGATGTTCCTCCATGGTGATTGTCACCTTCACGGAGCGTCCCGGCCTGTCCACAGGCAAAAGCGTGACCACTTCGGCGGTGGTGAACTCCTCACGGAACGCGTCGGCCTTCTTCAGCTCTTCCAGCGACCGAAATTCCGGCAGCTCCTCGCCGTCGTCAAGCATGCACTCGACATGCAGATCCAGCGCTTCCTTGCCTTCGCGCAGAAGGTCATCAAGGGATGTCGAAGCGGATACGCAGCCGGGCAGATCGGGAAACGAAATGCCGTAGGCATCATCCTGCCTGTGAACCAGAGCGACGATCTGCATGGGATTATCCTTCACTCAAACCGTAGTCATTCCGGAGGCCAGTTCCATCCAGCCTGGCGCCAGATCGACCGCAAGGTGCCGACCGGTATGTCGCGCTTCGGGTGGGGTACGGTGACTCGTCCGCCGCCGGACGGATGCTTCAAGTGCTTGTGGCGCCCCTTCTGGGCAACCTCCAGACAGCCTTGCCTCTTCAACCGCTTCAGCACCTCGTGACTGTCCAAGCCAACCTCCGCCGATACCTATTTGTACGTATCGGCAAGTTGATCGTCAAGGTTTCCCGCGGATCATGCCGAACCACCGGACGTCGCGCTTGACCTTTGCCGCCCGTCCCCTTAACCGCCGGGGCACCATTAAAAACCATGGGGGCGACAGTGAAGGTTCTTGTGATCGGATCCGGCGGCCGCGAACACGCGCTGGCCTGGAAGCTCGCGCAGTCGCCGCTTCTGACGAAGCTCTATGCCGCGCCCGGCAATCCCGGCATCGCCGAGGAGGCCGAACTGGTGGCGCTCGACGCCGAAGATCATTCAGCCGTCATTGCATTTTGCCGCGACACGGGGGTCGACTTCGTGGTCGTCGGCCCCGAAGCGCCGCTGGTCGCAGGGCTTGCCGACGATCTGCGTGACGCCGGCTTTGCGGTCTTCGGACCCTCCAGGGCCGCCGCGCAGCTCGAAGGCTCGAAGGGCTTCACCAAGGACATCTGCGCCCGCTACAACATCCCCACCGGCGCCTACCAGCGGTTTACCGCCGCTGAACCGGCAAAGGCGTATGTGCGCGAACAAGGCGCGCCGATCGTCGTCAAGGCCGACGGACTTGCCGCCGGCAAGGGCGTGACTGTGGCCATGACACTCGACGAGGCACTTGCCGCCATCGACGACTGCTTTGCCGGCGCCTTCGGCTCAGCCGGCGCCGAAGTGGTGGTCGAGGCCTATCTGGACGGCGAGGAGGCGAGCTTCTTCTGCCTGTCCGATGGCAAGACGGCGCTGGCGCTCGCAACCGCCCAGGACCACAAGCGCGTGGGTGACGGCGACACCGGTCCCAACACCGGCGGCATGGGCGCCTATTCGCCGGCGCCGGTGATGACCGACGAGATGGTAGCGCGGACAATGACGGAGATCATCGAACCGACGATCCGCGGCATGGCCGAAAGCGGATTTCCGTTCACCGGCGTCTTCTTCGCCGGCCTGATGATCACCGAAAAGGGTCCCGAACTCATCGAATACAACGTGCGTTTCGGCGATCCGGAATGCCAGGTGCTGATGATGCGGCTGAAGAGCGATCTGCTGCCGATCCTGTATGCCGCTGCCACCGGCACGCTGGACGAGGTGAGCGCCGAGTGGCGGGACGATGTGGCCCTGACGGTGGTCATGGCTTCCAAGGGGTATCCTGCCGCCTACGACAAGGGCACGCCGATCCGGCATCTCCCGGCCGGCGGCGAGACAGGCAGGGTTTTCCACGCCGGAACGGCGATGAGGGACGGACAGCTTGTGGCAACCGGCGGCCGGGTGCTCAACCTGACGGCCACCGGCCGCACGGTCGCGGAAGCTCAGGCACGCGCCTATGCGCTGGTCGATCAGGTGGAGTGGGAAAACGGCTTCTGCCGTCGCGACATCGGCTGGCAGGCGATCGAGCGCGGCTGACCACCGGCCCGCGCAGCACGATCTTTACCCGGCGTTAACTTCGTCCCCTGACCGGATGGAAAGGAAGACACGGTAGCATTCCCGAACTTCAACCGGGGGTCGACCGATGTACAGCCATGTCCTGACAGTCCTCGCAGCGTTTGCAGCCTCGCCTGCGGCAGCATCCTCCGTCGAGATGTGGTCAACGATCCCGATCGCCAATCCTCCCAGCATCACCACCATGACCTGCACCGCCTGTGCACCGGTGACGGCTCCCGCCGAACCGGAAGGCAACAGCCTGCCGAGCCTGGCGCAGGGCGAGCAACGGCTTTCGGTGGAAGACCGCAACGGCAAGCCGACGCTGGTGCGGACCGAAGCCTGGATGGGCGGCTCGCCCGTGACCTTCGTCAGCGTCAATCCTGTCTGGGTGGAGACGGAAAAGGGCGTGCTTGCCGGCCGCGACGGCAGGCCGGCAAAGGGTGATGGCGTCGACCTGCAGGCCACCACCTCGGCGGTCGCCCCGGCTGCCGCAGCAACGGAGGCTTCCGAGCCGGCCCGTATCACACCGGTGGCGGATACCTCGGCACCGAATTTCTCGACCTACGAGCTGCGCCCGACCCGCTGAGTGCTAACTCTTCCGGCGCCGAACCCGTCTCTGCTGTATCTCGGTGGCGGGCGCGGCACGCCTATGCCGCCTGCTAGCTCCGGGCAGTGACCGACCCTCCGGCCTTCGTCGTGCCACCGTTGCAGATGCGGGTGCTTCCGCGGATTACCGCTGGCATCATAGCCACGGCTGACCAGCGTCCAGGCAGGAGGCATCATTCGGATGGATCCAGGTGCCGGAGAGCATTGCTCTTTTCGTGGAGGATGCGGGCGATATTCACTGGCCCTTCGTTGGTCAGGACATAAAAGACAAGATGATGAGCGCATTTGAAGCGCCGGTAGCCAGGCTTAATGTCGTCTTTCAACTGCCCAATGCCAGGATGATCACCAAGTCTGGCGAAGGCGTCGAAAAGATGGGAAATATAGCGATCAGCCTGATCAGCGGACCATTCGATGGCGGTGTAGTTCCAGATATCGTCAAGATCGCCTTCCGCGGCCGGGCTTAGGCGATATTTCTTCATCGTCCGTACTTATTGCGCATGCGGGCGAGGAATTCATCGCGATCAACGTGACGGGGCTCACCGCTGTTCTCACCCTCGATCAACAGCGCGCGAAGCTTTCCATACTTCGCGTGGTCTTCCTCAAGCAGCCGCAGCCCAGCTTCGATAACGGCCTGTGGCGAGGCGAAACGGCCGCTTTCGACTTCGCTCTCAACGAAATTGGCAAAGGGTTCGCCAAGGGTTATCTGGACGGGCTTGTTCATCGGCACAATCCTACCGGCTCCACTCTAGGAGGATAGCACGAAGCCGGTGAAGAATGAAACTCAACCGGCGATCTTCGAGAAATCGGCGACCGTCGCCGTTGCCTCCCGGATGGCCTTCAGCAGCGCCAGGCGGTTGGCCCGGATCGCCACATGCTCGCCATTCACCAGTACATCCTCGAAGAACCGGTCCACCGGACCGCGCAGCTTCGACAGCGCCTCCATCGCCGAGCGGAGGTCTTCCGTGGCAACGGCCTGCGAGGCTTCCGCGGTGGCAGAGGTGATGGCTGCAGCCAGCGCCTTTTCCGCATCCAGCTTCAGCAGCTCCTCGGCCACACCGTCGGCGACGACCGTTCCCTTCTTCTCTTCGGCGGCGAGCAACTGCGTGGCGCGCTTGGTACCGGCCAGCAGGTTCTTGCCGTCTTCCGAGGTGATGAAGGCGGTCAGCGCCTCGGCGCGGCGGGCAACCAGCAGCAGGTCGTCGGCATCCGGCGTCAGCACGGCATCGATAATGTCGTGGCGGGCGCCCATGTCGCGCAGGTAGACTTTCAGGCGGTCCTGGAAGAAGGACAGGAGGTCGGTGGCAATGGCCGGCTGCGCAGACACCTCCGGGAAGGTCTCGTTGATATAGCTGTTCTGCGCCAGTGCCTGCTCTTCATCGGTCTCAGGCGCCTGACCCTTCGGTGCCGACATCACCAGCGGCAATGCGAGATCGAACAGCGACAGCAGGTTCAGCCGCACCTTGCGCTCCAGAATGATGCGCACGACGCCGAGCGCCGCGCGACGCAGCGCATAGGGATCCTTGGAGCCGGTCGGCTTTTCATCGATCGCCCAGAAACCGATCAGCGTATCGAGCTTGTCGGCGAGCGCGACCGTGATCGCCACCTTATCCTCCGGCACGCGGTCGGACGGACCCTGCGGCTTGTAGTGGTCCTCGATGGCGGTTGCCACACTTTCGTCCTCGCCCTGCAACGCGGCGTAGCGCCGGCCCATCAGGCCCTGCAGTTCGGGGAACTCACCGACTGCCTCGGTTCGCAGGTCGGCCTTGGCGAGCACGGCGGCGCGATCGACGAGCGTCTCATCGGCACCGACGATCGGCGCCAGGTTTTTCGCCAGCGCCCGGATGCGGGCGACGCGCTCGCCCTGCGTGCCGAGCTTGGCATGGAAGGTGACGTTCAGCGCGTCGAGCTTTGCCATCCGCTGGTCGAGCGGCTTCTTGAGATCAAGGCCGAACTTTTCGGCTGATGCCTTAAGCGTCGGAAGATCCGGCAGGTCGCCCTGGTCGCGGGTCCAGAAATGCTTTGCGTCCGACAGGCGGGCGCGAACGACCTTGCCGTTGCCGTGGACGATTTCCTTTCCGCCATCCTTCGCCTCGATGTTGGAGACGAGGATGAAGCGGTTCGACAGGCCTTCCGCGGAGCCTTGCGGCCGGGTGACGAAACACTTCTGGTTGGTCTTGATGGTCAGCCGGATGATTTCAGCCGGGATCTGCAGATACTCTTCCTCGAACGTGCCGATCAGCACGTGCGGCCATTCGACGAGGCCAGAGACCTCTTCCAGCAGGCCTTCGTCTTCGACCAGATCGAGACCGTTGGCGAAGGCGAGATCGCGCGCATCGTGGAGGATCACATCCTTGCGGCGGTCCGCATCGAGCATGACCTTCGCTTTTTCGAGGCTTGCGGCATAGTCATCGAAACGGCGCACGGTGATGGCTTCGGGCGCATGGAAACGGTGTCCGTAGGTGACATTGGAGGCGGTGATGCCATCGACGTCGAAGCCAATGACCTGGCTCTCGTCATGCTCGGGGCCGAAGACGCAGACGATCGACTGCAGCGGGCGGACCCAACGCAGGCTTTCCGACCCCTTGCCGTCGATGCCCGCATAGCGCGTGCCCTTGGGCATCGAGGCAGCACCGGAGCGCATGCTCTTGGGCCACGGGAAGGACCGGATGATGCCCGGCATCACGCCGGCAATGATCTCTTCGGCGGCACGGCCGGGCTTGGAGACGACGGCGACGTAGAAGTCGCCCTTCTTTGCGTCGGAGAGAACCTGCGCCTGCGAAATGGAGGAGAGACCGGCCTTGCGCAGAAATCCCTGCACCGCCTGTTCCGGCGCCTTGGTCGACGGCCCCTTGATCTCCTCGCGCTGATCGGCGGAGCGCGCGGTCAGGCCGCGGATGTCGAGCGTCAGCCGGCGCGGCGTCCAGTATTCGCGCGCACCTTCGTAGGTGAGGCCCGCCTCGACCAGCGCGTCGGTGACGAGCTTGCGCAGATCGCCCGCCGCCTTGCGCTGCATGCGTGCGGGGATTTCCTCGGAGCGGAGTTCGAGAAGAAGATCAGGCATGGCTACTCGGCTTTTTCTTGGATTTCGCGTTGCCGGGACTTAGCAAGGCATGGCGCAAAAGTCATCTGCCGAGTGGCCGAAAACGCGACCGGATGTTCATCACTTCGAGTTGGCGCTCACATTACTGAGACCGATTACGTTCCCGCCACTAGAGCCTGCTGCAAGAGATCGTTGCGGATCTTATTTTTATGCTCCGAAACCATCCCGGGTATTAGGAATGCGTCCACGAGGACCCAAACGCCGACGATAGCAAGAAAGACAAGGCCAACGCCTAGAGCCGCCAATGCAAAGCCAAGTATGGTGAGAATAAGCATGCACACCGCAGAACCTGTCCGTCCCAGGTAGAAGCGATGACCGCCAAGGCCGCCGACAAAAAGCCACAACAGGTAAGAGACCCCTGCTGACTTTGCCTCATTGGTGACGCGCTGCTCTATAAGAATCTGTCGATCTGTAGACACGGACATGAAATTTTCCCCAGTTCCCCTCCGATTTATCTAATCGAGAGAACAACCTGCAGCAACCGAAAACATCCTACCACCCTCCTCCGCCACCACCGCCGCCGCCGCCGCCTGAGGAGCCGCCGCCCGACGAAAAGCCGGAGGACGAGGACGATGCCTTGGGCGTCGGGATCGTTGAGGCGATGGTCGAGGCCATCGACGAGGAAAACCCGCCGATGCGATCGCCAAAGCCGCCGCCATAGGCACCATTGTACCAGCCGGGTTGATAGGCCGCCGCAGCCGCACCGGCCGCAGCCGTTGCCAGCCATGTCTCGAAGGCACGGCTCCAGGGCTTTTCGACACCGAGCGCCACGGCATAGGGCAGCAGCTTTTCGAAATGCGTCGGCGACATGGTCGGGGCGCCCGCCATGTTCATGCGGTCCTTCTCGGCAAGCGTCAGGTAGGTGCGCAGTCCCTCGATGCCGGCTGACAGCTTGGCGCCGAGCGGCGTCGGTGCGCCCATCAGGAAGAAGAACATCACGTTCGCGAGCACGATGCCGCCGACCGCCACCAGCAGCGGCCAGTGATCGCGGCCGCCGAGTTCGGCGAACATCGCGACGATCGCCCCGGCCATGACCGACAGCGCAACAAGGCCGACGAAGCCGAGGAAGATGATGGAGACGATCTTCGACAGCAGCGAGCGCCCGCGACGAAGCCGCTTGCCGAAGGAGACGGCCAGGACCCCGAAGATGACGGCCGATACCGCCGGCACCAGAAGGATGCCCATCATGTCCGGCTCGATATTGCCGAACACCAGAAGCGCCAGGATGGCTGCCACGCTGAGCGCCACGCCGCCGACGATATAGCCGACATTGCCATGGTAGTATTTTCCGCGATGTTCCTTCTCGATCGAATTGCGGAACTCCTGGCCCAGCGTTTCGACGCGACTGCCATTGTCCGTATCGATCACCAGCACGTCACCCGGTCCGCCGATCGACTGCAACAGGACCGCCTGCCCGGGGGGCAGATCCTTGCGGTTCGCCTTGTCGGTGCGGCGAATGGTGATTGACGCATCGAGGTCTTCCAGCGTCACGTAGCCTTTGACCGCGAGATCGAGCGCGCTTGCAGCAAGTGCCGTCCAGCCGCCGCCGGAAAAGCCGTTGTTGTCGACGTAGTTGACGAGTGCCGGCGACAGGCCCTCCGGCGCATCCCAGCGCGGAACGACAACGCCGCCCTCCGGATCCCGCCCGACCCGGCGCCAGTTGACCGAGTAGTAAAGCAGCACCAGTGCCAGCCCACCGAGGGCGATGATCGTGCCGATGTGGTCGCGCCACCACCAGTT
This sequence comes from Rhizobium sp. SAFR-030, assembly GCF_059415005.1. Lineage (NCBI taxonomy): Bacteria > Pseudomonadati > Pseudomonadota > Alphaproteobacteria > Hyphomicrobiales > Rhizobiaceae > Rhizobium > Rhizobium sp. SAFR-030. The sequence goes on from NZ_JBPFDO010000001.1 coordinate 859,823, forward strand.
GCGCTGCTGCTCGGCCGACGGAGGCTGGATGACGCCCTTGGGGATGGAGACGACGATGGTCAGTCCCTCGCCCGCACCGAGCGTGCCGGTCGTTTCGAAAGTCGCCTCATCGCCGCTCACGGACATCCGCGCGGCGCTCTCGGTGGAGCCGAGCGGGCCCGTGTAGACGGCGGTGCGCCCGACACGGGCACCGTCCGGCAGCGTCACCGTTGCCGAGGCCCGCGCGATGCGGAACATCCAGCCGTTGCCGGTGACGTTCCAGTAGAGTTCGTCGTGATCGTCGAAGTAGCGGATCTGCCGGTCGGTGCGATAGGTGAAGACGTAGGTGTGCGAACCATTGCTCAGAAGCACGTCCTGCGAGCCCGCGTAGACACGGACGCCACCGGTGATGCCTTCGGTGCGGAACGGCTCGTCCTCACCATCGCGGGTGAGCGACAGCATCTCGAAATCGACGCGTACCGTGCGACCATCGGCATCCTGCATGGTCAGCGGAAAATCGCGAAAGATGCCGCGCCGGATGTTGTTGCCCTCGGCATTGACGGTGATCGTCTCGGCAACCGTCAACTGGCCGTCGGTGGCGACCTCTATGTCGGAGTGGTAGGTGCGGATGTATTCCTCCGCCGCGGCGGTTCGCGTCAGAAGCGGCAGGCAGAGAATGACGGCGAGCACACCTGCCAGGCCGCGACCAGAGAACCACCGCATCGGGATTTCTTCCTTACGTCATGTGTTGGAGCCGGCCGGCGCCGAAGCAGGCGAGATGAATAGAAGCCGCGGCCTTAGGTGTAGGTGACGCCGAGCGATGCCATGGCATCCCAGTAGTCCGGGTAGGTTTTCGCCACGCAGTTCGGGTCGAGGATGGTGATGCCGCCAATCTTCATGCCGGCTAGTGCGAAGCTCATGGCGATGCGATGATCGGCAAAGGTGTCGATCTCGGCCGGCAGCGTCTGGCCGGCAAGCGTGGGATCCGCGGCAATGATCAGATCGTCGCCCTCCTCCGTCGCGAGGCCCTGCCGGATAGTGTTGAGACCGGTGGACACGGCGCGGATGCGATCGCATTCCTTGACGCGCAGGTTGGCGATGCCGATGAAGCGCACCGGCGTTTCGTTGAAGGCGGCAAGGACCGCGATGGTCGGCACGGCATCCTGCATCTGGCTGCCATCGATGACGTCAGGCATGTGCGGAAAGGCGGCGATGATATCGTAGGCCTTGGCATCCGGCTGGGTGAAGGCATCGGCCGGCGTGCCGATGTCGATCGAACCAACCGTCAGCACCTCGGCAGCCCACAGATAGGTGGCAGCGGACGCGTCCGGTTCGATGTGGAAATCGGTGGCGGTATAGCCCGTCGGCCGGATGCGCCAGACGGATGGCGATGGCTGCTCGACCTCAGCACCGAAGGCGCGCATGGCGGCAAGCGTCAGGTCGATATAGCCGCGCGCGCCGATATCGGCGCCGGCAAGCTCGATCTCGAAGGGTTCGGCGGCGCAGGCGGCTGCCATCAGCAAGGCCGAGACATACTGGCTGGAGAGCCCCGCATCGATGACCACGCGATTGGCAGAGAAGCTGCCCGTCGCATCGATGGTGACCGGCGGGCAGCCTGTCGGCGCCTCGACAGAGACGCCCAGCGTTTGCAGCGCCTCGACCAGCGGCAGGATCGGCCGCTTGCGCATGTGCTGGTCGCCGTCGACCACGTAGCGGCCGCGGCCGAGCGCCACGGCAGCGGTGAGGAAGCGCGTGGCGGTGCCGGCATTGCCAAGAAACAGCGGCTCGGCCGGCGCCTTCAGCTCGCCGGTGCCGGTGACGACGAAGGTGGTGGCATCCGGCTCGTCCACCATGACACCCATCGCTCGCAGCGCCTGCGCCATATAGCGGGTGTCGTCGCTCTTCAGCGCGCCGGTCAGCCGGCTGGTGCCGCGGGCAAGACCTGCCAGCAGCAGCGCGCGGTTGGTGATCGATTTCGAGCCGGGAGGACTCACCCGTCCCTGCAGCGGCTCGGTGACGGGGCGGATGGTCAGTCTGTCGATGCTCATGTCAGTCTAAAGCTCATGATCGGGCGCGCACGGCCCCGGACAAATGCGTGGATCAGAATTGGACCGCGGGAACGGCACGGTCGGCCTCGTTGGTGATCTCGAAATATGGCTTCTTGGCAAAGCCGAACTGGTTGGCGACGAGGTTGGACGGAACGCTCTCGACCTTGACGTTGAGATCCCGAGCGGCACCGTTGTAGTAACGCCGCGACATCTGCAGTTCGCCCTCGATGGTTTCGAGCGAGGCCTGCAACTCTGAGAAGTTCTGGTTGGCCTTGAGATCGGGATAGGCTTCCGCGAGCGCGAAAAGCTTGCCAAGTGCCTGGCCAAGCAGGCCCTCTGCCTTGGCACGACCGGCGACATCATCGGCCGGCACCGCCTGCGCGTTGTTGCGCAGTGCCACGACCTCCTCGAACGTCGCCTTCTCGTGGGCGGCGTATCCCTTGACCGTTTCGATCAGGTTGGGGATCAGGTCTGCCCGGCGCTTCAGCTGCACATCGATGCCCGACCAGGCTTCCTCCGCCATCTGCCGCGACTTGACCAGTCCATTGTAGATGAAGACGACGTAAAGCGCGACGAGTACGGCGATGCCGAGAATGATGTACATGAAGCGGTCCTTTTATCTTTTAGCTTCAACGCTGATCGCGTCTTCTTGACTGGCAGGACGGACAGTAACAGTCGCCCTCCTTTACATCCCGACGATGGACCAGCCCATGAATAACACCGCCATCGGCGTCAAACTTGGGTATCAGCGGTTCAAAGAAGCGACCGTCCAGAAACTCGTAGCGCCGCCACGTCGCATAGGCAACCAGATCAGCAAGCTGGACCAACCGGGAAGCGCGCGAGTCGACGAACAAAGGCACTTCTGCGAGATTTCGATAGCTTCCCCACCGCCCACCATTGACCCGAAAATGCCGAGACAATGCCTGCAACGGCTGCTCATGTTTCGTCTCGTCCATGATGATCAGCCCGCGATGCGCTTCATTCGTCCTATGGTAGTTGCGCTGCAGGAATAGGTTAAAACGATTACAGAGCTCTTCGAATGCGAGGGAAACCGGGTCCTCCGGGGCAACCGCAGCCTTATCCACCGCTACGGCGAACAACCGGACGCCCGAATTATGTTGAAGGCAATACAGCGCGTCATTGATCATCCGCTCGCGCTGAGCACGCTCTCGAATGGAGCGCCACAGCGCGCCCCTGCCGCTGTACATCGGGCTACCATGAAGCTCGATATCGTCGCCTGGGCCGAGGCCGAATGCGGCAACGCAGTCGTCGACAGCTTTGATGAGGTGATAAATGCTGCGTTCGAAAATCGAAACGCCGCCCAGGACGAAATATCTTTCATCGGGGTTTTCGACGTGTCCAGAGTCATCCACATAAAGAATATGCATCGGACCGCCAATAAAAAGGCAGCCGAGTGAGACACATGCCTCAGCGAACCGCAAATAAGCAGCTCTCTCAACCGCACGTTTTATATAGTTGGAACGCCCGTGGCCGTCAATGACCGCCGATCAGGCCGCTCTCTCAACGTTGATGCCGCCGGCATCGGTCAGCAGGAAAGCTTCGCCGCAGGCCTTGGCAAGCGTGCGAACCCGCAGGATGTAGCTCTGCCTTTCGGTGACTGAAATCACGCCGCGGGCATCGAGCAGGTTGAAGACGTGGGAAGCCTTGATGCACTGGTCGTAGGCCGGGAAGACGCATTTGTGGACATGACCGGCATCGCCGGGTGCGCCGGCTGCCAAGAGCGCCAGGCATTCCTTTTCCGCGTCCTCGAAGTGCCGCAGCAGCATGTCGGTGTTGGCGAACTCGAAGTTATGGCGGGAATACTCCTGCTCGGCCTGCAGGAAGACGTCGCCGTAGGAAATCTTTTCCTCGCCCTCGCGGCCGTTGAAGTTCAGATCGTAGACATTGTCGACGCCCTGGACATACATGGCGAGGCGCTCGAGGCCGTAGGTCAGTTCACCGGCGACCGGCGAGCATTCAATGCCGCAGACCTGCTGGAAATAGGTGAACTGCGAAACCTCCATGCCGTCGCACCAGCATTCCCAGCCAAGGCCCCAGGCGCCGAGTGTCGGGCTTTCCCAGTCGTCCTCGACGAAACGCACGTCGTGCAGCAGCGGATCGAGCCCGATCGCCGCCAGCGAGCCAAGGTAGAGTTCCTGGAGGTTCGACGGGTTCGGCTTCAGGATCACCTGGTACTGGTAATAGTGCTGCAGCCGGTTGGGGTTTTCGCCGTAACGACCATCGGAGGGACGCCGCGACGGCTGCACATAGGCGGCTTTCCATGGCTTTGGGCCGAGCGCCCTCAGCGTCGTTGCCGGATGGAAGGTACCGGCGCCGACCTCCATGTCGTAGGGCTGGAGGACGGCGCAACCCTTGTCCGCCCAGTAGGCGTGCAGCGTCAGGATCAGCGCTTGGAAGGAGCGCTTCGGGTCCATATGCGGGGCAAGTGTCTGGGTCATGGTCGGGTCCGGGCATCAATGGCATCAATGGCAACAGTGGCAACAGTGGCAACAGTGGCAACAGTGGCCTGTCTGGTGCCACGGCGGGGTGGGCGGGTCAAGCCTCGGCGGGCAGCGAAGGCTTGGCAAAGGAGCGCGACAAATGCCGGTCTTAGAGCTATTATCACCTTGCCGACCAACGTGGCGCGAGGATCATCGCCGTGAACGTCAAGACCACGATCGAACTGCCCGAACACCTGCTGCGCCTGGCCGAACGGCTGGTGGAGGAAGGTCAGTATCCCTCGGTGGACAAGGTGGTAGCGGCCGGGCTCGACGAACTGATGCGGACCGCCGACCAACTGACGCCGGAGCAGGATAGACTGGTCGCAAGCCTTGCCGACACGATCCGCGAAAGGGCCGCGTTGCCGGAAGACCAGTTTATCGACATGGAGACCGACAACCTTTTCGACCGGGTGAAAAGGCGCCTCGCCCAGACGCACGAACAAAGCTGATGCAAAGGTACCGGCTGAAGTACCACCCGGAAGCCGAGAAGGATCTACTCAGTATCTATCACTTTATCGAGCGCTATGCGGGAGACCTCTCCGCCCGTCGCAGACTTGGTGAGATCGAGCAGACAACCTACAGATTGAAGAGCTTTCCGAAGATCGGCACTGCGCGCGACACGTTGAAGCCTCGTCTGCGTATTCTTCCCTGCGGAGACGCAGCCGTCATCTGCTTCACCGTCGACGACGAGACACTTACCGTGACCATCCTGTGCATCAGCTATGCTGGTAGCGATTGGGAAGCGAGGGTAAAGGAGAGACAGTGAATGGGCGTCACTCCTCGTCGCTCTTCCTGACGCGATATTCGCCGGTCGCCGGATCCTTTTCCAGGGTTCCCATGGCACCGGTCTGCTGCTCTCGCTCTGCCTGCCGGCGCCGGTGCGCGAGCTTCTGCGCATCGGAAATGAAGCGGCGGTAGAGATACCAACCGCCGCCGATGAGCACCGCCAGAAACAGAAGCTGCGCCATGATTCCCCTCCCGGTGTCAGAGCCCGTAACGGCTCCACAATGCCCGTTCTTCCAGGCTTGCGGCAAGCCCGGTGGCGGCCGACACGCCAAGTTCGGCAGCGTTGTCCATTCCGCCGCCGAGGATGCTCGGCAGCCGCCGGCCGAGCAGGCTGCGGGCGCCGCCGACCAGTTCCAGCTTCGTCTGCGGTCCGAAACGGCGCTTCAGCACGTCGCGCATCTCGCCGGCGCCGTCGACAAGGCCGAGCTCAACGCCGCGCAGACCGGTCCAGAACAGGCCGGAAAAGATCGTCGCATCATCCGCCAGGCGCTCGCCGCGGCGGGTCTTCACCATGTCGATGAAGACCTTGTGGATCTCCAGCTGCAGCGTCTTCAGATATTCGATATCCGACTGCTTTTCCGGCTGGAATGGATCGAGGATGACCTTGTTTTCGCCGGAGGTGTAGACGCGGCGCTCGACGCCGGCCTTCTTCAACAGCTCGGGGAAACCGAAACCGCCGGATACCACGCCGATCGACCCGACGATCGAGGTCGCGTCGACGAAGATCTCGTCGCCGGCAAGCGCGATCATGTAGCCGCCCGAAGCCGCGACGTCCTCGACGAAGATCAGCACACGCTTGTTCTTCTCTTCGGCAAGCGCCCGGATGCGCTGGTAGATCAGCCGCGACTGGACCGGCGAGCCACCCGGCGAGTTGATCGAGATGGCAACGACCGGAGCGTCCTTCTTGGAGAAGGCCTTTTCGAGGGCTCCTGCAGAGGTTGCGAGATTGAGCGCCGGACGAAGCTGGCTGCCGCCTGTCATGATCGCGCCATGCAGCCGCACGACCGGAATCGTCAGCCCTTCCTTGCGCAGTCGTTTCGGCAAGAGCCGCTTCAACATCCCAGCCATTTCATCTCCTGTTTCAATAGGTTCTTGCGGAGATGTAAGCTGCGGTGGAGCCGGCGCAATGGCAGGCGTCATAAATTCCGCGTCATTCAGCGGCCTTCGCGGTGGTAGGCGGCGCGGCCGTTGTTGAGATCGTCGACCTCTTGGGTGAACGGGTGGCCGGCACCATCGTGCATGAAAAGCGGGGCCCGTATTGCGAGGCGCGAGCGCGATCCCTTGATCGCCGTCACCAGAAGACGAATGGCGCTTTCGCCGGGGCGCGGGTGGATGGCCGTCAGCTCCAACCCGCCGAACCGGTTGCCGCAGGCGGCGATGATCTCGGCCACCGATTGCGGCCGGGCGATCAACGACAGCTGCCCGCCGGGCACCATGATGGCAGCAGCGGTGCGGATCCAGCTGTCGAACAGGTTTTCGGTCATCGCATGCGCCTGCGCCTTCAGCTCGTCCGGCGTCGTACGGTCGCGGCTGTCGTTGAATGGCGGGTTCATGATCACGTGATCGAAGGCATTGTCGGGCAGGCCCGCCTCCATACGCACCTTGCCGCGCAGAGTCACGTCCGCCTCCACCACCTTTGCCCGCGGGCGCAATGCAGCATTCTCAGTGAGTTCCAGCGTCCGTCGCGCATATTCGGCCATCAGCGGAGAACGCTCGACCAGCGTCACCTGCGCCGCGTCCAGACGGGCGGCCACGCCGAGACCCGCAGCGCCGGCACCTGCGCCGAGGTCCGCCACGCGTATCGCACCCTCACCGGTCACCAGCGATGCCAGCAGCATGGCATCCATGCCAGCCCGATGACCGCCGTCCTTCGGCTGCAGCAGATGGAAGCGTCCGCGGTGGAAGGCGTCGATCGTCTCGGTCATCGGCGTCCTACTCGTCACCGTCCCGAAGCTCGGCCGCCAGGCCGGCATCGGTCATCAGCCGCCGTGCCTCGTCGTGCCGGTCGCCCTCCACCAGCAGCCGCTGCGGCAAAAGGCCCAGGGAACCTTCGAGGATGCTCATCGATTGGTCGGCCACCAGGCAATGGATGCCGGCATCCTTGAGAAGGCTCGTCGCGAAGGACAGGACCACCGCATTGTTTGTGCGGATCAATTCTTTCATTGCGTCGAACCACTTCAATTGTCGGTCATGAGGAACATTGGCACTTGCCGCAGCCAACGCCCCTTTCTATTGTCCGCCGCAAAACTTGAACAGGAGGCCGGATCGTTGGGCGTCGTTATTCCGCTCGAAGAGGGCAAAAGCAAGCAGGCATCCGTCCAACCCCTGGTCGACCTGACCAAGGCGGACATGGACAGGGTGAACCAGCTTATCCTGTCAAAAGCCGGTTCCGACGTACAGATGATTCCGGAAGTCGCCAACCACCTGATTTCGTCGGGTGGCAAGCGCCTGCGGCCGATGCTGACGCTCGCCTCGGCGGAGATGTTCGGCTATTCCGGCGAAGGCCACATCAAGCTCGCCACCAGCGTCGAATTCATGCACACGGCGACGCTGCTGCACGACGACGTGGTCGACGAGAGCGACCTCAGGCGCGGCAAGTCGACAGCCCGGATGATCTGGGGCAACCAGGCAAGCGTGCTGGTCGGCGATTTCCTGCTCGGCCAGGCGTTCAAGATGATGGTCGAGGTCGGCTCGCTCGACGCGCTCGACGTGCTGGCGACGGCCGCGTCGGTCATCGCCGAGGGTGAAGTGCTGCAGCTATCCGTCGCCAAGAACATGGAAACCACGGAAGACGACTATCTGTCGGTCATCCGTGCCAAGACGGCGGCTCTGTTTGCCGCCGCCGCCGAAGTCGGGCCGATCATCGCCGGCACCGACCGCGCTACCCGCGCGGCGCTGAAGTCCTACGGCATGAACCTCGGCCTTGCCTTCCAGCTGGTCGACGACGCGCTGGACTATGGCGGCAAGGCAGCCGATCTCGGCAAGAATGTCGGCGACGACTTCCGCGAGGGCAAGATCACCCTGCCGGTCATCCTGTCCTATCGCCGGGGAAGCGAAGAAGACCGGGCTTTCTGGAAGACGGCCATCGAACAGAGCGAGAGCAGCGACGCGAACCTCGAGCGGGCGCTCGGGCTGATCACGCGCTACAACGGCCTGTCCGATACGATTGCCCGCGCCAAGCATTACGGCGCCATTGCCCGCGACGCGCTGTCGCCGCTTCCGGCCTCCGCCCACAAGGCGGCGCTGATGGAAGTCATCGATTTCTGCATCGAGCGCGTAAACTGACGACGGAGCGGCTAAAGCCGCTCTGCCGCCGTCTTCAGATTCTTGCGGACCTGCTCCAAAAAAGCCATTCTATGGTGAATCATCGGCGCAGGATTCATGGCGGCCACAGGGCCGCCCTCAGCTTTTCATGAGAGGCACCTTCATGCGGCAGAAATTCGCCCTTCGTCTGCTATCCAGCGCGACGTTCGGGGCAGCTCTTATCCTGGCATCCGCAGCGCTCCAGCCAGCCGCCGCGCAGGACAAGCCGGTCACCGAGGCGCCGATCTTCTCCTCCGAAAAGGTGAATACCTTTTCCGGCGCATTCCTCGCCGCCCGCACGGCGGATGTCGACCACGACTATTCGACCGCCATCGCCCTGTACGAAAAGGCGCTGCAGTTCGAGCCCGCCAATATCGACATCCGCGAGCGGCTGATGATCTCGCTGCTGATGAACGGCCAGTTCGACGAGAGTCTCAGGCATGTCGAGGCGCTGAAGGATGACGACGCGGTGGAGCGGGTGACGACGATCGTCCGCGGGCTCGACGCTATCCGCAAGAACGACAATGCCAATGCCGAGAAGATCCTCGCCTACAAGGGCGCCAACGATCTCGACCGGCTGACGCATGCGCTGCTGATCGGCTGGGCGAAGGTCGGCGCGGGCAAGGGTGCCGACGCCGTCAAGTCGCTGAAGAGCCTCAAGGGCCCCGACTGGTTCAAGGTGTTTACCGAATACCACATGGGCGCCATGGCTCTGGTTGCCGGCGACGCGCAGCTGGCCCGCACTCATCTGACGACGGCAATCACCAACCAGGAAGCCGTCGCCACCACGCCCGACACCTTCATGAGAGCGGTGATGGCGCTCGCCCGGCTCGAAGCATCGCAGGGCAACAAGCAGAAGGCACTGGACGCGATCTCGGTCGCCGAGCGGCTGATCTCCAACTACGCGCCGCTGAAGGCGCTGCGCCAGAGTATCGAAAAGGGTGAGAAGCCCGAGCAGCAGGTGACGACGGCGACGCAAGGGGCGGCCGGCGTGCTGTTTGCCATCGGCAGCGCGCTGAACCGCCAGGGCGCCGAGGAAATGGTGTCGCTCTACCTGCAGATCTCCCATGCACTCGATCCGCAGAGCGCCGATACGCTGATCCTGCTCGGCGGCATCGCCGAAAAGCTGGAACAGCCGAAGCAGGCGATCGAGCTTTACGGCCGGGTTCCGGAAGGCTCGCCGATGCGCCGGATCTCCGAGCTGCAGCTCGGCCTGACGCTTGCCCAGACGGGCGAAGTGGATGCGGCGCGCGAGCATCTGCGCAAGTTGATCGAATCCGATCCGAGCGATATCCGCAGCTACATCGCCTATGGCAGCGTGCTCTCCGATGCCAAGGACTATGCCGAGATGGCAAAGACCTACGACAAGGCGGTCGACGTCATCGGCCCGGTGCCGCAGGCATCCGACTGGTCGGTCTTCTTCCAGCGCGGCATCGCCTATGAGCGCCTGAAGGAATGGGACAAGGCCGAGCCAAGCTTCCGCAAGGCGCTGGAGCTCAATCCAGAACAGCCGCAGGTGCTGAACTACCTCGGCTATTCCTGGGTAGACATGAACCGCAACCTGGAAGAAGGCCTGGCGATGATCCGCAAGGCCGTCGAGCTGCGTCCGGACGACGGCTACATCGTCGATTCGCTCGGCTGGGCCTATTACCGGCTTGGTCGCTACGACGATGCGGTGACGGAACTGGAGCGCGCCGTGCAGCTTCGCGCCGGCGACGTGACGATCAACGACCACCTGGGCGATGCCTACTGGCGGGTTGGCCGCAGGCTGGAGGCCACCTATCAGTGGCAGCGGGCGCTGACCATGAAGCCGGAATTGACCGATATTCCGAAGATCGAGCAGAAGATCCGCGATGGCCTGGCCGATGCCGGACCGCCGCCGGTGCAGACGGCCATGGCAACGCCTGCCGCCACCGTTCCGCCCGATGCCGGACAGCCCGCCACGCAAGCGCCCGCTGCCGCCGAAGCGCCCGCCGCAAAGCCGCCTGCCGAGCCGGCCACCTATACGGTCGGCGATGGCGACACGCTGTGGAAGATCGCCAATGACGCGCTGGGTGACGGCGACCGGGCCAAGGAAATCATCGAGATCAATCCGGAGCTGAAGCGCAATCCCAACCGGCTCTACCCCGGCCAGGTGCTGAAGATTCCGGCCACCGGCAACTGAGGCATGGGCGAACAGGTCGTCGAGAAGGCAGGCGCGAAGATCAACCTCGCGCTGCATGTGACGGGTCGCCGTGCCGACGGCTACCACCTGCTGGACAGCCTGGTGACCTTTGCCGGCCACGGCGACGACCTGTCCTTCGCTGCCGCGACTGAAGACCAGTTTCTGCTATCCGGACGGTTTGCGTCACTCCTCGCCGATGAGCCTGGAAACCTGGTGCTGACGGCGCGTGACCGGCTGCGGCAGTGGCTGACCGATGCCGGCCAGGCCGCGCCGCCAGTGCGCATCACGCTTGCAAAGGCGCTTCCCGTCGCCTCCGGCATCGGTGGCGGATCGGCGGATGCCGCCGCGGCACTGCGCGGGCTGATGCGCGTGTGGAACGCGACGCTGCCGGAACCCCACCTCTCGGACTTGGCGCTGTCGCTCGGCGCCGACGTTCCCATGTGCCTGGCCGGCCGGCCGGCGATGGTGCGCGGCATCGGCGAGCAGCTGTCGTCGGTTGCGCTGCCGGCCTTCGCCATGGTGCTGGTCAATCCGCTGATCGCCGTGTCGACTCCGGAGGTTTTCCGAAGCCTGACGCGGCGCGACAACCCGCCGGTCCCCGCTCTTCCCAGCTCGACGGATCCTCGCGACTGGATCGCCTCTCTCAAGACCCTGCGCAACGACCTGCAGGCGCCCGCGCAGGATCTTGTGCCGGAGATCGCCGAGACCTGCCGGCTGCTGGAGGAGAGCGGTGCGCTGCTTGCCCGGATGTCGGGCTCCGGCGCCACCTGCTTCGGCATCTATCCGGACATGCTCCACGCAGAGGCTGCAGCAGCACGGCTGGCGACCGCGCATCCCGGTGCCTATATCCAGGCGACAAAAACACTTGCCGGAGAGACGCCATGAGCCGGATCGACGAGAGCCGCCCCTTCCTCCCCATCGGCATCGCCGTGCTGACGGTGTCCGACACCCGCACCGTTGCAGACGACAAGTCCGGCGACACACTGGTGCAGCGGATCGAAACGGCAGGGCACAGGCTGATCACCCGGGCCATTGTCCAGGACGACAAGGCGCAGATCGCCGAGCAAGTGAGAGAGTGGACGCTGCGCGACGACATCGACGTGGTGATCACCACCGGCGGAACCGGCTTTACCGGCCGCGATGTGACGCCGGAGGCGCTGGAGCCGCTTTTCGAAAAGCGGATGGACGGCTTTTCCGAGGTGTTCCACCGGATCTCCTACGACAAGATCGGCACCTCGACGATCCAATCACGCGCCACGGGCGGAGTTGCCAACGCCACCTTCATCTTCGTCCTGCCGGGGTCGCCCGGAGCCTGCAAGGACGCCTGGGACGGCATCCTGCAGGCGCAGCTCGACTACCGCCACATGCCCTGCAATTTCGTGGAGATCATGCCGCGGCTGGACGAACATCTGCGGCGCGGCGGCACGCAATAAGCCGTCACGGACGGCGATCTCAGCTGCGCGCCGCCCAGGCCGGCACCATCTCGCTGACCAGTCGCAGCGCCTTTTCACCGCGTGCCAGATCGCTGAGCGACATTCCTTCGCGCACCTTGGCAAGTGCCCGCTTTCGGTCGATGAGCATCCCGTTCTCCAGCGGCGGCAGGCGCCCGAACAGGCGCCGCAGCAGCGACGGACGGTAATTGCGCGACGGCGAAAAGCGCGCCGGTCGGCCGTCGAGTGAGATATGCTCGGCGATTTCGTCGATCCAGCCGGGCTGCGGACGGGCACCGGGCTCGATCAGCAGCAACCATTCGCCACGGGCCGCCAGAAGCACGTCGCGCAGCTCTTCGTCCGCATGATAGCGGCATCCGGCCGCATCGGCGATCCGCGCCGAAGCATCCTTCGCGCCGCGATCGAGGACTGCCACATCGCCGACCAGTCCTTCCACGGCGCCAGCCACGAGCACAGACAGGGTCTGGGCCAGTTCGGTCTCCTGGTCGCGACATTCGATGATCACCGTGAGCATGCCGCATGCTTACCGCATCGCAACAGCAATATCCACAGCTCCCGCGCCTCGGCATTTTGTTCTTGCATTGTTCTCTTTTCGCAGCTAGGAATCGTGTCGGGTTGGACGCGACGTCCAGCGCAGGAGTTCCCACATGATTGAGATGTCTCAGTTGCGGCAGGGCGCATTTGCGCCCGCCCATACGGCCGATATTGCCGATGCGCTGGTGGAAACATCCGGCCTGCGGGTAGACGTCGACCGCCGCCGCGGACGTGGTGCCGGGCTCAACCCCAGTGGACGCTTCGAGGACCAGCGTCGCGAAGGGTTTGACGACGGTTGGCAGACGCTGGAGGATCTCGAGCCGTTCAAGACCGAGGTGCAGATCGAGAAGCCGCGCACCGCGATCACCCGCAACGAATCTCCCGATATTCCCTTCGACCGCTCGATCAATCCCTATCGCGGCTGCGAGCATGGCTGCATCTATTGTTTTGCCCGGCCGACCCACAGCTATATGGGGCTGTCCGCAGGCCTGGATTTCGAAGCCAAGCTGTTTGCCAAGCCCGATGCGCCGCGGCTTCTCGAACGCGAACTGAGCAAGGACGGCTACAAGGTTCGGACGATCGCCATCGGCACCAATACCGACCCGTACCAGCCGATCGAGAAGGAATGGCGGGTGATGCGGCAGCTGCTGGAGGTGCTCGCCAAGGCGAACCATCCGGTGATGATCGTCACCAAGTCCGCACTGGTCATGCGCGACATCGATATTCTGGGGCCCATGGCTGCCAAGGGGCTGGCCAAGGTGGCGCTGTCGGTGACGACGCTCGACCGCAAGCTCGCCCGCTCGATGGAGCCGCGCGCATCGACGCCGGCGCTGCGGCTGGAGGCCGTGAAGGCGCTGACCGATGCCGGCATTCCGACCAGCGTGCTGGTGGCTCCCGTCATCCCGGCGCTCAACGACCACGAGATCGAGCGGATCCTCGATGCCGCCAAGGCGGCGGGCGCCACGGAAGCGAGCTACGTGCTGCTGCGGCTGCCGCTCGAGGTCAGCCCGCTGTTTCGTGACTGGCTGCTGCGCAACTATCCGGATCGCTACCGGCACGTGATGTCGCTGGTGCGCTCGATGCGCGGTGGCAAGGACTATGACGCCGAGTTCGGCAAGCGGATGAAGGGTGCCGGTCCCTATGCCTGGCAGATTTCCCGCCGCTTCGAGCTTGCGACCAAGCGCCTGGGGCTCGGTCGGCGGGGCGTGATGCTGCGCGACGACCTGTTCGTCCGGCCGGACGGCGCCGGCGTGCAGCTGTCGCTGCTCTAGAGATCGGCCGTGGCGGCAGGCGCCACGGCCTGGCAGTCAGCGAGATCCGGAGCGGCATGACACCGCCTGGCGATCCCGCGCTGCTTTATCGACTTCGGAGGTTGGGCCGCGTTGATCGACGCCGGTGCGCCCCCAGCAAAGTTCCGGCACGGGCCCCACCGCCTCATCCGTGCCGGTACCCCGGACCGCCCTGTCCCCCTTGGGCGGAAAAGCGATGCCGCACTCAGCGCTTTGCCCGGGGCTTGCAGGAGATCGGGTGTGCGTGCGAATGAATGCCGCATGTTGAAACGCACGCCACCCGATTCTCCGAGCCTGTTCGATGCGCCGCCGCTGGCGCCGGATTTCAGCCTGGAGCTTGCCGCGCGGGCTGCCGGGCACTGGCCAGTGGCGGGCACGGACGAGGCGGGGCGTGGACCGCTTGCCGGTCCGGTGGTTGCGGCAGCCGTCATTCTCGATCCAGGCAACATTCCAGACGGCCTCAACGATTCCAAGCAGCTGACGGCCAGGCAGCGCGAGCGGCTGTTCGAGGAGATCATCAGCAGTGCGCATGTTTCGATCGCCAGCTCCGGGCCCGCGCTGATCGATCAGCGCAACATCCTGCGGGCGAGCCTCGATGCCATGCGTCGGGCCGTCGCCGGCCTCTGCACCGCCCCGGCCTACGTGCTGACCGACGGCCGCGATATCCCGCCGGGGCTTGCCTGTGGCGCCAAGGCGGTCATCCAGGGCGATGCACGGTCGGTATCGATCGCCGCTGCCTCGATCATCGCCAAGGTCACCCGCGACCGGATGATGACCCGCGCGCATCTGGTCTACCCGGCCTACGGTTTCGACAGCCATGCCGGATATGCGACGGCGCAGCATCGCACGGCGATCGACACCGCCGGCCCGTGTGACCTGCACCGCATGAGCTTTCGGCCACTGCGCAAGGACTGATTTCCCCGGCCCTCGACCTGGTTCAGCGCCGATGGTCGCGTGATCCCTGTTGCAAAGATCCGCGATCGCGGTGCGAGACCTTGGGCGCCAGCGTTTCTTTGACGCGCCGTCCAGGCTGATGCCTTCGACAAGCAAGGATGAGTTTGCCGACAGCCCCTCCTTCCCGTTTGCTCCGCCTGATCGGCCACGGCCGCTATCCTGCAAACGCAAAAAAGGCCGGACAAGCCGGCCTTTCGAATGAGATGAACGCTTGGAGAGATCAGTTGAGACGGGTCTTCACCTGCGCCATCGACTTGTCGAAGAGGGCATTCTGCGTCGCGGCATCGGCCTTGGCGGCAATCACCTTTTCGGCCGCAGCAATGGCCAGATCGACGGCCGCCGAACGCACGGCACCGATCGCGTCGGTTTCGGCCTGGCGGATCTTCTGTTCCGAGAGAGCATTGCGGCGTGCAACGAATTCCTCGGTCTTCTGGCGGGCTTCTTCCGTCAGCATGGCAGCTTCGCGCTGGGCGGCGGCCAGGATATCGGCAGCCTCTGCTTCAGCTTCCTTGCGCTTGCGCTGGTATTCGGCGAGCAGCGCCTGGGCTTCCTCGCGCAGGCGCTTGGCCTGGTCCAGCTCGTCGCGGATGTTGTCGGCGCGCTTGTCGAGCGCCTTGGTCATCATTGCCGGCACCTTGAGATAGGCAATCAGTGCCAGGAACAGCACCAGGCCGACAAGGGCGAAGAATGTTGCATCAAAAGCCATGGCGATCAGGCCTCCACTTTGGCAGCCGCAACCGCAGCCTTGACGTCATCGGCCGAGGCCTTGGGGCCGATCAGCTGGTCAACGATGGCGCTTGCGGTATCCCCGGCAATGGCACCGACTTCGGCGAAGGCGCTTGCCTTGATCTCGGCAATGCGGGCTTCGGCAGCCGCAAGCTTTTCGGCAAGCTCCGCTTCGATGGCGGCGCGGTCGGCAGAAGCCTTGACCTTGGCTGCGTCACGTGCCGTGTCGGCGATGGTGCCGGCCTTGGCGCGGGCAGTCGCGAGTTCCTTTTCATAGGTTTCGACGGCGGCGTCGGCTTCAGCCTTGAGGCGCGATGCTTCGTCGAGATCCTGTGCGATCCGGTCGTGGCGGTGCTCGAGGATGCCACCGATGCGCGGCACGATCACCTTCTGCATGACCAGATAGAAGAGACCGAAGGTGATGACCAGCCACAGCAACTGCGACGGGTAGGTCGACTGGTCAAACGGCGGAAAAATGCCGGTGCCGTGCTCGCCAGGAGCCACACCGGTTTCCGTGTGCACGGTGCCAGCGGCTCCGTGCGTCTCGCCATTGGCCGGCGCGCCTTCCTGCGCGTATGCCGGTGTCACGAACATCATCACCTCCAGGGGTATTCGATACGAAGGATCACGGCGCGCGCGCGAAGGTGCGGCCGTGATCCCAATTCGTCAGCCGTGATTAGACGGCGAACAGCAGGAGGAGAGCAACGAGCAGCGAGAAGATGCCCAGAGCTTCCGTAACGGCGAAGCCGAATACCAGACGGCCGAACTGGCTGTCAGCAGCCGACGGGTTGCGCAGGGCGCCCGACAGGTAGTTGCCGAAGATGTTGCCGAGGCCGAGGGCCGTGCCGGCCATGCCAAAGCAAGCCAGACCTGCGCCGATGTACTTTGCTGCTTCCGCTTCCATGTGAATGCTCCTTAGAATGGGTTGTTGCGGCGGATGACTGACGCTTCAATACGCCAATGTCGCTCCTCAGTGGCCGCCCGGATGGACTGCGTCGTTCAGGTACATGCAAGTCAGTACCGCAAAGACGTAGGCCTGCAGGAAGGCTACGAGGAATTCGAGACCGGTCAAAGCGACCGTCATGATCAGGGGCAGGATCGCGCCACCGATTCCGAGTGCGCCAAGGGTTCCAAGCGAGGCGACGAAGCCTGCGAACACCTTCAGCGTGATGTGTCCCGCCAGCATGTTGGCGAAGAGACGAACCGACAGCGAGATCGGACGGGACAGGAAGGAGATGATTTCGATCGTCACGACCAGCGGCAGAAGCACGCCCGGCACGCCCTGCGGCACAAACACCTTCAGGAAGCTGAAGCCGTGCTTGTAGAAGCCGTATACGAGAACCGTGCCGATGACGAGCAGCGCCAGCGCGAAGGTGACGATGATCTGGCTGGTGACGGTGAAGAAGTACGGGAACATGCCGAGCAGGTTGGCGGTCAGCACGAACATGAACAGCGTGAAGACCAGCGGGAAGAACTTCATGCCGTGGCTGCCGGCGCCTTCGCGCAGCATCGAGGCGATGAATTCATACGACATTTCCGCAACCGACTGCGAACGGCCGGGGATCAGGCCGCGATTGGCCGTGGAGAAGTACAGGAAGCCGGCTGCGACGGCGACGGTTGCCACCATGAACAGCGACGCATTGGTGAACGAGAAGTCCATACCAGCGATCTCAATCGGGACGATCTTCGAGATCTGGAACTGATGGGTCGGATCGTTGGCCACCGGTCTACCTTCTTTCTACCTTATACCCGCCGCGAGGACGGAAATTCCTAACCCAGGCGCTCCGCCCTTCAGTCGCCGGCCGGACCGTCACGGTCGGGCGCCTGGAGAGGCGCCGGCTTGGCGACCATGCCGACGGCACGGAGCACATTCAGTACACCCGCAGCAAATCCGAGAAGGAGAAGAATGATCATCCCCCAGGGCGCACTGCCGGCAAAACGGTCGATCAGATAACCGAGCATGGCGCCTACTGCCACAGCCGCGATGAATTCGGAAGAGATTTTCAGGCCGAGAGCCATGCCTTTACGGCTTTCCTCGGACTGCGCCTCCCTCACTCGCTCCGCCGCCTCGCCTTTCTTGCGTCCCGCCAACTCGGCTGAAAGCTTGTTCCGGCGCTGCTCCAGACTATCTTCGCGGTCGTCCGTCATGGTCTATCCCCCGGCCCCTCGCCTGCCCGGGCCGCCCCGGCCCAAGCCTCTCTCGAAGCCCTGAAAATAGCGCCTTCCGGCCCGTTTTGAAGTCGGCCGCACCATAGTTTTGCGCGTTCGCATAGTCAAGGCACCGAGCGTTGCTCATCCAGAACTAATTAACCTATGCAGGTCAAGGGGTTAGCCTGTTGAGACGCGAGCCTGCGACAGGTTTGCGCGGGAATCGCTGCGGTTCAGCTCCAGCCGCCGCCGTAGGTGCGGTAGAAGACATGCAGGCCGATGCGGCCGACTTTGTGCATGGTGCGGGCCCACTTGGGGCGTACGTAGACGGCGTGATAGTGGGTGGCAGAGCCGACTTCCGGCAGCCAGATCTTGCCGGCGGTGACGGCCATTCCCACCTCGCGGGCCATGGCCCAGTGCTCTTGCGACCGGATGCGGTCCTTGATGTTGTCGCAGGCAAACGAGAACTGGCAGCGGTTGCGCCAGTCTTCGTTCTGGTAGACGACGCCGCAGATGGTCTTCGGATAGGTGGGATTGCGGACGCGATTGAGGATCACCTGGGCGACGGCGGCCTGCCCCTTGGCTGATTCGCCGCGGGCTTCGAAGTAGATGCCGGATGCCAGGCACTGCTGTTCGGCGGCGGAAAACACCTCCGCAGGCAGCGGCGTTGCGGCCCAGGCATGGTCCTCGGGACCGATTTCAGGCACGAAACGGCCGGCCTCGCTGTCAGCCTTATCGTTCAGGATGGCATCGAACGGTGACTGGCGGGCAAAATCGGGCTTGGCCGGAGCATAGGCGGTCGCCAGCACATCGGCTTTCTGGTTGGTGATGAGGCTTGCCAGCATCGGCGACACGTCGCTGTCCGGGCTTGTCTCGTCGCGGCGGAAGTAGAAGGCCGCCAGTTCGACCTGCTCGTCCGGCTTCGGCGCCTTGACGAAGGCGACGCGATCGTCCTCCTCGTTCACCGGTGCCAGCAGGGAACTCTGCCGCTGCAACACGGACCCGGCCGAAAACGCCTTGGGCGGCTGCATCGGCTCGACCGCCATCACCCGGCCGCGCTTGCCGTCGCGGTTGACGCGGGCTTCGTCCGGCGACTGGTCTTCGTTCTTCTGCGGCGGCGTGAAGGCGATCTTGCGGCCGTCGGGCAGCGTCATGCCGGCGCCGGCAACCAGTCGGGCCTCGCCAGCGGGGAATGCCAGTTCGGCCGCGTGCAGCGAGCCTGCCGGAGAATTGGTCATCACCATCCGCCACTGCGTGCCGGCCCGGTCGAAGCCGGCCAGCAGGTCCGCCAGATCGCCCTGGGCGGGGATGGTGGGAAAGACAAGCCATGCGGCAAGGCCGAAGATGGCCGGGGACGCCCACCGGTCCATCAAGGCCAGGGGCTTACGCTGAATGATCTTCGAACGCACAACCGCAACTCCACACGCATACATCGTTGGAGCAAACAATCTAATATTAACCTAAATGGACGGTTAACGCGGCGGCGCCAACCGTCCCTGGTCGACGTGCGCGCCGCGCTTTGCGGGCGTCAGATGATGACGTGCGAACCGAGTTCGACGACGCGGTTGGCCGGCAGGTGGAAGTAGTCAGACGGGTCAATGGCTGCGTTCGCAAGGCCGATGAACAGCCGGTCCTGCCACATGGGCATGCCGGATTCGGCATCCGGGACCAGCTTGCGGCGGCCGAGGTAGAAGGAGGTCGACATGATGTCGAACTTCACGCCGCATTTGCGCAGGTAGCCCAGCGCCTGCGAGACGTTCTGCGACTGCATGAAGCCGAAGCGCAGCTCGATCAGCGTGAAGCGGTCTGTCAGCTTGGTGATCGTGAACGAGTTCTCCACCGACACCCGCGGCTTGTTGACCGTGCGGATGGTCAGGATGACGTTCTTCTCGTGCAGCACGTGATTGTGCTTGATGTTGTGCATCAGCGCTGCCGGCGCGGATTCCGGATCGCTGGTGAGGAAGATCGCGGTGCCGGAGACGTTGACCGGGGCATGGGCGCTCTTGCGGTCGATCGATTTCTCGATGGAGGTGGCGAACGTCGACAGCGGCACGTCGATGCGGCGGGTCTTTTCGGCGAGGATGCCGGTGCCGCGCCGCCAGGTCCACATGATCACGGTAAAGGCGATCGCCATCATGACAGGCACGTAGCCACCGTCGTGGATCTTCAACAGGTTCGCGCCGAGGAAGACGAGTTCGAGCAGCAGCAGCGGCGCGAGCACAACGAGCGCGACGCCGCGCGGCCAGCGCCAGCGCGAACGGGCGAATTCATAGGCCATCAGCGTGGTGACGACCATCGCCCCGGTGACGGAGATCCCGTAGGCGGTCGCCAGCGCATCGGAGCTTTCGAAGCCGAGCACCAGCGCCAGCACGCCGACGAGCAGCAGCGTGTTGACGGCCGGCAGGAAGATCTGCCCGGTGTTGGTCTCGGAGGTGAAGAGGATCTCCATGCGCGGCAGGTAGCCGAGATGGATCGCCTGGCGCACCAGTGAAAAGGCGCCGGTGATCACCGCCTGGCTTGCGATGATCGTCGCGGCGGTCGCCAGCAGCACCATCGGCAGCAGCGCCCACGAGGGAAACATCAGGAAGAACGGGTTGCCCATGGCCTCCGGGTGCTTGAGGACGAGCGCTCCCTGGCCGAGATAGTTGAGCGTCAGCGCCGGGAAGACGACGACCAGCCAGGCCCACTGGATCGGCCGGCGGCCGAAATGACCGAGGTCGGCATAGAGCGCCTCGGCACCGGTGACCGTCAGGAACACCGCCCCGAGCACGACGATGCCGACATACTGCTCGGCAATCAGGAAGTTCACGGCATACATCGGGTTGAAGGCGAGGAAGATCGACGGATCATCGAAGATATGGGCGACGCCGGCCGCCCCCATGGCAAGGAACCAGACGGCTGTGATCGGCCCGAAGAAGCGGGCAACGAGCCCGGTGCCCTGCGACTGGATGGCGAACAGCCCGATGAGGATGACGATGGAGATCGGCAGGATCGCATCGTCCAAGGCGGGGGTGACGAGCTTCAGGCCCTCGACGGCCGACAGCACCGAAAGCGCCGGCGTGATCATCGCGTCGCCGAGAAACAGCGCAGCCCCGATCAGGCCGAGGAACATAAGGATCTTGCGGTTGCCGCGCGCGCCCTTCATCAGCATGGCGAGCAGCGACAGCGTGCCGCCCTCGCCGTCGTTATCGGCACGCAGCAGGAAAAGCACATATTTGAGCGTGACGATGATGGTCAGCGTCCAGATCATCAGCGAGATGATGCCGATGATCTCCGCCTGGGTGACGCCATCGGAGGCGACGGGCCGCAGGGCCTCGCGGAACGCGTAGAGCGGGCTCGTGCCGATATCGCCGTAGACGACGCCGACCGATCCGAGAGCCAAGCCGAGAAACTGCTTCAGGCTGCGCGTATCTTCAACCTGTTCTTCATGTGCGTGCGACATCCGGTGATCTGGCCTTTTAGAGCCAGCCTTTCCAGCGGAAGAAAAAGAAGGGGACCACGGCCGACAGGATCATGACGCAGAGCGCCAGCGGATAACCGAGGGTCCAGCCGAGTTCCGGCATATGGGCGAAGTTCATGCCATAGATGGATGCAACGAGCGTCGGCGGCAGGAAGACGACGGAGGCGATCGAGAAGATCTTGATGATGGCGTTCTGCTCGACATTGATGAGGCCGAGCGAGGCATCAAGCAGGAACGAGATGTTGGCAGCGACGAAGCCGGCATGTTCGGACAGCGTTGCGATATCGCGCGCCACCGTGCTGCACAGGCTGCTCAAGCCGGGGTCGCAGGTGATCGCCTGCGCATTCATCAGGAAGGTCAGCATCCGCGACAGCGATCCCAGGCTGTCGCGCACCTTGCCGATCAGCCGGTGACACTCGGCGATATCCGCCAGCTTGGCTTCCAGGAACTTCGGCGGACGACGGGTCTCGCGGTCGCGGAAGATGTCGGTCGACAGATGATCGATGCGGGCGATCGCCTGCTCGAGGATTTCCGCCGTGCGATCGGCGATGGTCTCCAGCAGATGCGCAAGCAGTGAGCGGCCATTGCCGTTGTCTTCCGGCGCGCGGCCGAGCGCTGCGATGAACAGGCTGAACGACTTCGGATCCGCATAGCGAACCGTCAGCAGCCGGTCGTTGACGAGGATGAAGGCGACATCGGTCAGCCGCGGCGTGTTGCTTTCGGCGCGCCAGACGAGCGAGGCGGTCATGAACACCGAGCCGTGCTCGACATAGAGCCGGCTCGACGGCTCGATATCCTTCAGCTCGTCGCGGGTGGGCACGTCGATGCCCAACAGGCTTTCTACGTAATGGTCTTCGTCCGGGCTCGGATCGATGAGGTCGATCCAGACGATGTCATCAGGCAAATGGGTCAGGGATGCGGCCGGCGTCAGAGCCGTTACCGAGCCGTTGGAGCGATAGGCATTGATCAATCTACGTCTCCGCGCCGGCGCCCGACTTACCGGCACATTTGAACGCCAAGGCTACAGTTCAGTTCCCTCGTCCAAGCGAGGAGCGCCTATAAGACCAGTAACGTCAGAAAGCAAGCGGCGCCTTCGGGCGACACGGGACGCGGTTAATCAAAGACAATGCTTGGAGCGGCTCTTTGCTTGCGTCCCGTCAATTCTTCCCACACCTTGGCGGCGATCTCGCGGTAGATGAGCGCGGACGCACTTTCGGGGTCGGAGACGACGACCGGCGTACCCGCATCGGAGCGTTCGCGGATGTCCATGGTCAGCGGCACCTCGCCGAGGAAGGGGACGCCGATCCGCTCCGCCTCCGCTTTCGCGCCGCCATGGCCGAAGATGTCGTAGCGGTTGCCGGTGTCCGGGGCGAGGAAGTAGCTCATGTTCTCGATGATGCCGAGCAGCGGCACCTCGACCTTGCGGAACATCGCAATGCCCTTGCGGGCGTCGATCAGCGCCAAATCCTGCGGGGTCGAGACAATCACTGCGCCGGCCAGCGGAACCTGCTGGGCCATCGTCAGCTGCGCATCGCCGGTGCCGGGCGGCATGTCGACGATCAGCACGTCGAGATCGCCCCAGGCCACTTCGCGCAGCATCTGCAGGATGGCCGACTGGACCATCGGTCCGCGCCAGATCATCGCCGCTTCCTCGTCCACCAGGAAGCCCATGGACATGGCCTTAAGGCCATAGTTTTCCATCGGCACGATGATCCGGTTGTCAATCTGCTGCGGACGACCGGAAATATTCAAAAGCCGCGGCACCGAGGGCCCGTAGATGTCGGAATCCAGGATGCCGACTTTGAGGCCGTTGGCCAGCATCGCCAGCGCCAGGTTGACCGCAGTGGTCGACTTGCCGACGCCGCCCTTGCCGGAGGCCACCGCGATGATCGAATTGACGCCCGGGACGCCGGCCTTCTGCGGACGGTGGCCGTGGCCCGGCGCCTGCGGAGCGCCGGCGTTGGCAGCCGGAGGCGACGGCGGGGTCTGCGGCGCGGCGCCGGCCTTGCGGTCGGCCGTCAGGGTGACGAGCGCGCCCTTGACGCCCGGCATCGCCTTTACCGAGCGTTCGGCCGCTTCACGCAAGGGTTCGAGTTCCTTCGCCCGATCGGACGGCACCGTGATCGAGAAGTAGACCTTGGAATCGGCGATGAAAACGTCGGAGACCATGTTGCGGGAAACGATGTCGCCCTCGAGGTCGGGACCGCGGACGCGGCGCAGCGTCTCGATCACCATTTCCTTCGTTACGTCCGACGTTACCTCGGCCATGACCCATCTCCCATTGCATCAACGGCATGACGCGGGCGGCAAGCCGTCGCGCGTTTTCGGTCGGACTTATAGGTGGTGCGCGGCGGCGGGAGCAACAAGTATTAAGCCGCCGGCGGGAGCCTGCCGCGGTCTTTCGACGCGCATGGGTCCTGCCGACGGCTTTTCCGTTCAGTCGCGCCTCTTGGTGCGCTTTCAGCCCCTCTGGACCTGCAGGAAGCAATGCAGGATGCATGCCAACTGTAACAAAGCCGGTTTGCAGGCTCCAATCCAAAGGATTTGGGACCTTAAAGCCCCCGGATGCTGAAATCTTGTGCGGCGCAGCGAAAGAAACGGGCGGATTGGTTACTTGATCAGGCCGCGCCGCAAGGCCTTGGCAACCGCCTGAGTGCGGTTGACGGCGTCGAGTTTCTTCGTTGCCCGGTTCAGGTAGTGGTTCACCGTGTGCTCGGAGAGGTCGAGTATGCTGGCGATCTCGACGCTTGTCTTGCCGGCAGCCGTCCAGTTCAGACAGTCGAACTCGCGCTGGCTGAGTGTCTCGGCGGGCTTGCTGTCGCTGGAGCCGATCATCGTCAGGCGCTCGAAGACATGCATGGAGATGTACATCAGCTCCAGCGTCTGCTGACTGGTGAGGCTGACATCGTTGCCGCAATAGCCGATCGCGCAGCGGTTTCCGGCAGGATCATGGACCGGGAAGTAGACGCAGTTGTCCATGCCGAAGCGGTTGAAGATCTCCTGCGCCGACGTATCGCCGCGTTCCTTCGCCAGTTCGCCACTGCTGAGGGCGAACGGCAGCGTCGACTGCCGCAGACGCCGCGCCACGGGGCTGTTCTGCAGCAGCTGACGCTCGTCGAAAAGAGCAAGCAGTTCGGACGGCCAGTTGGTGATAATCGTGTTGCCGGACAGCACATTGACCGTGAGAGGCGGGATCGGCAGCACCATGAAAGCGCGAAAGCCATAGGCATCGGAGAGCCGGCGCATGAAGCGGAAGATATCAAAGTGGGTATCGAGACGAGCGATTTCGGCGACGGATTCGGACAGCCGCAGACGGGTGTCCCTGAAGGTATGCAAGTCCATGCTGTTCGATCAATCAATTGACGGCGGCAACGCCTCCCGCATCAACCCGCCACGTCTCCGGAAAGCCCGCCTTCGAGCTCGTTAAGCGGAGACAATATCAGCTTTCGATGTCGTTGCCTGCTGTGCGAAACCCTCCCTCACAATTGACAGTCGTCAGACAGCCTATCTAGCGGCGTGGGCCCAGCCCGCATTCCACATCCCGGCTGATTGCGGCGGCGGCGGTCCGCAGCGGTACCGACCAGGCCTGCAACTGCGCGCGGTCGGCGCGGAAGGCCGGCGCGGTGACCGAGACGCCGCCGACGAAGCCTTGTGTGTCGACGCGGATGGATGCCGCGACGCAACGGATGCCCGGCTGATGCTCCTCCCAATCCAGGGCATAGCCGCGACGGACGGTTTCCCCGATCTCGGCGTTCAGTCCCGCGGCATCGATCAGGGTCTCCGGCGTAAAGCTGCGGAACACCAGCCGGCCGATAAGGTCGGCACGAGCGGCGGGATCCAGGCTGGCGAGCGCCGCCTTGCCGACGCCGGTGCAATAGACCGGCGCGTTGTTGCCGACCTGCGAGTGCATGCGCACCGCCTGACGACTTTCCAGCTTGTCGAGATAGACCACGTCGACGCCCCGCAACACGCCGAAATGAATGGTCTCGCCGGTCGTCTCCTGCAGCCGATGCAGATGCGGCTCGGCAATCTGGCGCACCGAATTGCGCGACCACGCCTTGGAGGCAAAGGCGAGCAGCCGAAGGCCCGGCGAGTAGCTGCCATCCGGCGCCACGTCGAGCAGTCCCTCCGCCACGAGATGGCGCAACTGGCGATGCAGGCTGCCGCGCGGCTGGCCAGCGATCCGCAGCAGGTCGCCGAAGCGCAGCGGCTGGTCGGCGCCGGCCACCAGATCGAGCACGGCAATCGCCTTGCCGAGGGTTCCCGTGCCTGCGACGCTGTCTTCTTCATCGCTTCGCGCAACCGGAACGGAGCCGGGTTCGGCAAGTTGGGTGGGGCCGGAGCCGGCGCTCGAAGGAGGTGACATGCGGTGCGCCTTCGCGTGCGAGACCTTGACAGCGCGCCACGATACGGCGTCTATTCCAGATAGTCAAACTGAGTTCCACATATTGGAACTAGCGGAAATTCCATGAGCGATCACAGCAGCTTTAACTTTGCCGATCTTGCAGACCGAGGCGTGCTGATCACCGGCGGCGGATCCGGTATCGGCGCTGCCTTTACTAGGGCCTTTGCCCTGCAGGGCGCCAAGGTGGCGTTCATCGACGTCGCCGACGAGCCGAGCCTGGCGCTGGTCGAGGACCTCTCCGCCACCGCCCGCCATCCCGTTCATTACCTGAAAGCAGACCTCAAGCAGACAAGCGCCGTTCGCGCGGCTGTCGAGGAGGCCGCGAACCGGCTGGGCGGTCTCGGCGTGCTCGTCAACAATGCCGGCTGGGACGATCGGCACGAGTTTCTCGAGGTCACCGAAGAGTACTGGGACGACAACCAGGCGATCAATCTGAAGCAGATGTTCTTTGCCGCGCAGGCGGCAGCGCCGCATCTGATCCGCGACGGCAACGGCGCGATCGTCAACCTGTCGTCGATCTCGTTCATGCTCAACAGTGGCAGCATGCCGAGCTATACGACGGCGAAGGCCGCCGTTCTCGGCCTCACCAAAAGCCTCGCGGGGAAGCTCGGCCCGGACAACGTCCGCGTCAACGCCATCCTGCCCGGCATGGTGGTGACGGAGCGGCAGAAGCGCTTGTGGCTGACTGACGAGAGCATGCGCGCGATGATCGACCGGCAATGCCTGAAACGCAGCCTTAGCGCCGAGGACATGGTCGGGCCTTGCCTGTTTCTCGCGTCGCGTGCCTCGGCCGGCATGACGGCACAATGGATAACTGTCGATGGAGGAGTACTTTGATGGCGCAGCCCGCCTATGTTGCCGTGGACTGGGGAACCTCCAGCTTCAGGCTATGGCTCATGGATGCCGAGAATGCGGTGCTTGCCGAAAGGCGCAGCGGCGAAGGCATGACGAGTGCCGCCGGCATCGGCTTTGCCACGGTTCTCGACGCGCATCTGGCGGCCGTTTCGGCGCCTGACGCGCTCCCCGTCGTCATTTGCGGCATGGCCGGGGCGCGCCAGGGCTGGGTCGAGGCCGGCTATATCGACGTGCCGGCACAGCTGGCGGCGGTCGCGCAAGGGGCGGTCCGCGTTCCCGGCGTCGCGCGCGACATCCGCATCCTGCCGGGCATCGCCCAGCGGAGCGTCGACACGCCGGACGTCATGCGCGGCGAGGAGACCCAGCTGCTCGGCTCGTTGTCGGACAGCGCCGCCGGCGAAAATCTGGTATGCATGCCCGGCACCCATTCGAAATGGGTGGCCGTTTCCGGATCGACCGTCACGAGCTTCTCCTCGTTCATGACCGGCGAAGTCTTCGACGTCCTGTCGAAGCAGTCGATCCTGAAGCACGCCGTCGGCGGCGCCGAGCCTTTCGACGGCAGCCATCCCGCCTTCCGGGCCGCCGTCAAGGCCGCCTGTGCCCGGCCGGCGATGATCAGCAACCTCATCTTCACCGCCCGCTCGGGCCAGCTTCTGCACGGGCTCGATGCCACCGGTGCCGCGGCACGGCTGTCCGGCATCCTGATCGGCACTGAGATCGCCGGCGGCCTGACCATGGCCGACCGAAGCGCGACGATCCGGCTGGTGGCTTCCGGGCGGCTGCAGGGCCTTTATGAGGCCGCGCTCGAGACGGCAGGGCTTGCCTTCGAGACGGTGGACGCCGATCTTGCCGTTCGACAGGGGCTTGCGACGGCAGCCCATTCCCTTTTCTTCAGCACTGCGAAAGCCACGTCATGACCCGCATCCCCTTCCCCACCATGCAGCGGCCGCTGGTCGCCATCCTGCGCGGCCTGAAGCCCGAGGAAACGCAGGCCGTCGTCGGTGGCCTGATCGAGACCGGCTTTACCGCCATCGAGATCCCGCTGAATTCGCCCGATCCGTTCCGCTCGATCGAGATCGCCGCAAAGATGGCGCCGGACAATTGCCTGATCGGCGCCGGTACGGTGCTGACGGTCGAAAACGTTGCCTCGCTGGAAGCGGCGGGCGGTCGGTTGATGGTCAGCCCCAACGTCGAGCCGGCGGTCATCGAAGCGGCTGCCGCCAAGGGCATGGTCACCCTTCCCGGCTGCTTTACAGCCACCGAAGCGCTTGCTGCGGCGCGCGCCGGCGCAACCGGCCTCAAGTTCTTCCCCGCCAATGCACTGGGTGCCGCCGGCATCAACGCCATTCGGGCGGTGCTGCCGAAGGATCTCGTGATCGCTGCGGTCGGCGGCGTCTCGGAAGTCAATTTCGAGGAATATGTCAAAGGCGGCATCACCGCCTTCGGTCTCGGCTCCAGCCTCTACAAGCCCGGCATGAGCGCTGCCGACGTTACTGAGCGTGCACGCATCACGATTGCCGCCTACGACCGCGCCACGGGAGCGGCGGCATGACGGAGACGGTTGCTTTTCAGGGCAGCGTGCTGTCCTCGACGGCTTGCGAGCTCGGTGAAGGGCCGACCTACGACCCGCAGACCGACACGGTCTGGTGGTTCAACATACTGGGGCGGGAACTGCATGAGCTTTCAGTCTCCACCGGCGACGTCAAGGTGCATGCGCTGCCGTTCAAGGCAAGCGTCCTCGCACGCATCGACGGCGACCGGCAGCTCATCGCATCCGACCAGGGGCTGATGATCCGCGACAGCCGGACCGGAGCCTTCGAGCGATATCTGGAGCTTGAGCCGGCCCATATGGGCAACCGCTCCAACGACGGGCGCGTCCATCCGTCGGGCGCGCTGTGGCTCGGCACGATGGGGCTGAAGGCGCAGACCGGTGCCGGCTCGATCTACCACGTCGCGAAAGGCAGCGTGACGCGCATCGTCACCGGCGTCAGCATCCCCAACGCCGTCTGCTTCTCGCCCGACGGTACGGCCGGCTACTACACCGATACCACGGTGAACCGGATCATGCGCCTGCCGCTCGACCCGTCGACAGGACTTCCGACAGGCGACGCCGCCCTGTTCCTCGATACCAGCGACCGACCGGGCGGTGCCGATGGCGCGGTGTGCGATGCCGATGGGGCGATCTGGAACGCTCGCTGGGGTGAAGGCGCCGTCGATCGCTACGATGCCGACGGACGTCATCTGGCGCGCTATAAGGTTCCGGCAAAGCGCACGACATGCCCGGCCTTCTTTGGCGCCGGCGGACGCCGGATGCTGGTGACGACCGCCTTCGAGGGCGCAAGCGACAAGGAGCGCGCGGAGGATCCGCAGGCCGGCTTCACCTTCGATCTCGGCATCGACGTTGCCGGTCGGCTGGAGCCTTGCTTCCAGCTCTAGACGACAGAGCGGCGCGACGAAAAATGCGGCGAACGCGTTGTGATAGGTGAAAATGCTTTGGCATTTTTGCCTATTTTTTTCACAAATGCCTCAGGAACCATCCTTGTCGACCCGCATTGTCTCAACGGAACCGGTGCGGTGGCGGTCCAAAAAGACCCGCAGCCGCGCTTCCGAAAGACACGAGACAAGAAGGTAGATTCGTTATGAAGAAGACACTGAGCACTATGGCAGCAGCTGCAGTTCTGATGGCTTCCACGGCGATCGCGCCGGCGTTTGCACAGACCAATAATGCCGCTCCGGCGACCCCGGCCATGCCGGGCGCACAGACCGACACGGTTACGCCGCCCGCCTCCGGCTCGATGGGTTCGCAGTCGGGTGCCGCAACGATGGGCGCCGCCTCGGGTGAATACCTGACGCAGCAGAGCGAAACCCAGATGAGCGCCAACGACTATATCGGCAAGGCCATCTACAACGGCGAAAACAACAGCATCGGTGACGTCAACGACATCATCATCGAGCAGAATGGCGGTATCGCCGCTGTTGTGGTCGGCGTAGGCGGCTTCCTCGGCATTGGCGAAAAGAACGTCGCCCTGCCGATGAGCAAGGTCACCATGAGCCGCGATACGGAAAACCAGGACGTCCGCCTGACGACAACCGAGACCGCCGAAGCCCTGAAGTCGGCTCCGGAATTCCAGACGCTCGACGACCAGCAGGCTGCTGCTCGCTCGAACGGCGCGACCGACGGCACGACGACGTCGTCGACCACCGGCGCTGGTACGACAGCTCCGGCCGGCAGCGCAACGACCCCGTCGACGCAGGCCAAGCCGTAAGCTAGCCGCTGGAACGAGGGACGCGCTGTCGTCTCGACTGGGGGCGGTGCCTAGGCACCGCCCTTTTCCATGTTCGCCCGATGGATGTGGTTCAGAAGGCTTCGCGCACCAGCGGAGTGTCGCGGTAGTGGCGATCGAGGTAGGCGAGCGTAGCCGTCGCATCGACCGGCCGGCCGTAGTGATAGCCCTGCCCCATGGCGCAGCCGAGCGCCTTTAGCTTTTCGGCATCCGCCGGCTCCTCGATGCCTTCCGCGACCACCTCGAGATCGAGCCCGTCGCACATGGCGATGATGGCCTTTACGATGTGTTCCGATGCGCGGTCGGTGGTGATCCGGGCGATGAAGGCCCGGTCGATCTTGACCTTGTCGAAGGTGAAATCGCGCAGCCTTCCGAGGCTGGACTGGCCGGTGCCGAAGTCGTCTAGGGAAATGCGCATGCCGGCGCCGCGTAGCTCGTTGATGATCCGCTGTGCCGTCTCGGCCGAACTCATCACCGCGGTTTCGGTGATCTCCAGCTCCACGCGGTTCGGATCGAGACCGACGCGCCCGAGTGTTGCCAGGATCGTCTGGACGGTGCCCGGCTCCATCAGCTGCACGGATGACAGGTTGAATGACAGGAACAGCTCGCGCGGCCAGGACAGGGCGGCCTCTGCGGCCTTGCGCAGCAGGGTTTCGGACAGCGCATCGATGAAGCCGCGCTCTTCGGCAAGCGGTACGAAGACGGCAGGCGACACGAAGCCGAGATCAGGATCGATCCAGCGGGCAAGCGCTTCGAAGCCGACCAGCGAGCCATCGCGAATGCGCACGATCGGCTGGAAATGGACGTCCACCGCGTCGGCGATGATGGCATTGCGCAGCGCCTGCTCCAGCTGCGTCGAGCGCTTCATCTCCTGGGCGATCTGGCGCGAATAGACGGTGATCTGGCCACGGCCGCGGCGCTTGGAGCGGTAGAGCGCCGTTTCAGCGCTCTTCAGCAGTTCCTCGAACTCCTCGCCGGCGAACGGATAGATGGCAAAGCCGAAGGAGGCGGAAAGCCGGACATTGCGGTCGCCGAGATCATAAGGTGCCGACAGCACTTCCTTGATCATCTGGCCCAGGCGCTCGGCGCCGTTCTTCTCGAAGACCAGCGGCAGCAGGAAGACGAACTCGTCGCCGTCATGACGGGTGACCGTCGCACCGTCGGGCATGCAGGCCTTCAGCCGGTGCGCTACCTGACAGAGGATCTCGTCGCCGGCCTGCGAGCCGAACAGGTCGTTGATCGGCTTGAAGCCGTCGAGATTGGCGATGCCGAGGGTGAAGGGTGCCGGGTCCTCGGCTCGTTCCGTGACGATAAGCCGGACTTTTTCCTTGATCCGCTGACGGTTGCCGAGACCCGTAAGGGCATCCCGGTAAGCCATTGCCTGCAGTTCTCTATGGGCGACCTCTGGCAACGGTTTCACCGCCGAATTCATGCATTGCCCCACGCATCTTTGGGTTTGCCGCAGAATGCGGCCCAAAGATTAAGAAAGGCATAGCAGTAGATACCGGGATATTGGGGGGGTGCCGAAGGGTCTGCGGCGGCTTTGACGAGGGGTCAGCCGGTGTCCTGGCGCCAGGCGCGGGACGTCTCGCCGAGATACTGGCGGAACTTCTCCTCGAGGATATCCGGGCTCAGCGGCTTCATCACCACGTCGTCGATACCGGCGGCCCAGCAGGCGTCGCGATCGCCTTCGACAGCCGGGGACAGCACGCCGATGATCGGCGTCGTACCCGGAAATTCCTCCGACTCGCGGATCTTCGAGGCAGCCTCGAAGCCGTTCAGCACCGGCAGCGTGATATCCATCAGCACCAGCTTCGGCGACAGCTCCCGCCACAGCCGGACCGCCTCCTCGCCATCCGAAGCAATGGCGTACCGATAGCCGAAGCCTTCGAGGATCTGCGTGAAGACGATCTGGTTGACGGCATTGTCTTCCGCCACGAGGATGTCGATGGATGGCTCGGTGGAGATCTGCCAGTCGCCGTCATCGAGAGGCTCGCTGACCACCGGCGGATTGCGCAGGTGACGGGTGATGTTCTTGACCAGGTCGCGGTGCAGTTGAAACGCCTCAAAGACCAGCACGTCGATGCCACAGGTCTGCGCCAGTTCAAGGCAGGCGATATCCATGGCGGCGTCGATGACTACCAGATCGATCGTGACGCCAGTATCGCGGGCAACTGCAAGGATCGCCTGGAGCTCCTGCGGATCGCGGGCAGCCGTCGCATCGAGCCCGAGCCGCAGCAGAAGCGGCAGGCCCTCGTTCTCGACCGACGTGTCGCCGGTCACCAGCAGGATCCGCCGTCCGGCGATATCGTCCGCCGCCGGCCGGACCGGAACTGGGCGATCACCCTGTCGGCGCAGATCCGAATGGACGAAATCGACGCCCTCGATGCCGGTCAGCAGCCGCTCGCCCTGCAGCCCGGCCTCGACGACGTCCGACAGATCCTCCATGGCTGTGACCACCAGGTAGCGGCCAGGCTTGCCAACCCTGAACTTGCGGGTGATGACCGCCGTCTCGGCGCAATCCGGCCGGACGAGCTTTTCGGCGATCTGGTAGGCGGTGCCGGTTTCGATGACCTGCTGGTTGATGCTGTCGACGCGGGCCGAGAGCTCGGCCGAATGCAGGTCTGTCGTCCGCCGGCCCAGCATCTGTTCGGATTGCAGGTCGTAGAGCGCGCAAGCGGCGCGGTTGACCGCGACATAGGCGGAGTTGCGGTCCTGGACGGCAACCGGGAAAGGCAGGCTGTCGAGGATCTCCTCGGTCACCTGGACCCGTTCGAGATCGGAACGCCACTGATCCTCGCGCTTGCGGTGCTCGGAGATGTCACGGAAGATGCAGATGCCGAAGCCGGACGGCATTCGCCGCTTGGTCAGGCTCATCCAGCGGTCGGTGCCGCGCTGCACGACGGTTTCGGCGCGCTCCTTCCACAGCGAGGCGATCTCGCCGGCGATCCAGTCGGCTCGCCCGACGCGCGACCGGCGTTCGGGCTCCGGCTCGTTGGGCCAATAGCCGCCGTGATCGTAGAGTGTGCCGAAGATATCGCGCAGACGTGTGCCTGGCACCGGGGCGACGGAAAAGGCAGGCAGGAAGCTCTTCAGCTGCGGGCTGGCAAAGACAATCGCGTCCGTCCGGTCGTAGACCAGCATGGCGCCCGAAACTGCGTCGGCGATGATCTCCAGAAGCTGCGACGGAAAGCTGTCGTCCGAAAGCATGCCGGCAGTCATCGGAAGCCTTTCCGATGGCGACATGTGGCCCCAGATCGGCCGAGCCGGCGGCTCACTCGTGCCGGTCGCATCTTCGCATCCTCGTCGTCAGGCACAGTCGCCCCACCGCAGGGTCCCGCCTTGTTCTGATATGATCCGCCCGCCGCGGCCATCGATATCCAAACGATTAGACGGTCCGCGTTAAGGTCGACTTAACGGTTCGAAGCCCGGGACAAGGGCGTCGCGGGGCTTTTCATCGCCGGGCGGATGCGAGACAATGGCGGCATGCCCGTCAGACAGCTGCCAGAAACCCTGATCAACCAGATCGCCGCCGGCGAGGTCATCGAGCGACCCGCCAGTGCCGCCAAGGAGCTGATCGAGAACGCCATCGATGCCGGTGCCACGCGCATCGAGATCGCTACCGCCGGCGGCGGCAAGAGCCTCATCCGGATCACCGACAACGGCAGCGGCATGGATGCAGCCGACATCAACCTTGCGGTGCGCCGCCACTGCACCTCGAAGATCACCGCGACGCTCGACGACATCCGCACGCTCGGTTTTCGCGGCGAAGCGCTGCCGTCAATCGGCTCGGTCGCCAAGCTGTCGATCACCAGCCGTCGGGCCGGCGCCGATACCGGCGTCGAGATCTCCGTCGTTGGCGGACGCGTGTCGCCGGTTCGGCCTGCCGCCGCCAACCAGGGCACGGTGGTGGAGGTGCGCGACATCTTCTTCGCCACGCCGGCGCGCCTCAAGTTCCTGAAGAGCGAGCGGGCCGAAGCCGGCGCCATAACCGAGGTGGTGAAGCGGATGGCGATCGCCTTCCCGCATGTGCGCTTCGTGCTCTCCGGTTCGGACCGATCGACGCTCGAGTTCCCGGCCTCGCCCGACGATCCGTTGACGCGCATGGCGCAGGTGCTGGGCGCCGATTTCAAGGACAACGCGATCGCCGTCGACGCGCTGCGCGAGGACGTCGGCCTCAAGGGCTTTGCCGGGGTGCCGACCTTCAACCGCGGCAATTCCGGTCACCAGTACGCCTTCGTCAACGGCCGGCCGGTGCAGGACAAGCTGATCCTTTCGGCCATCCGCGGCGCCTATGCCGAGACCATTCCCTCCGGTCGCTACCCGGTCGCCGTGCTGTCGCTGACGCTCGACCCGGCGCTGGTCGACGTCAACGTGCATCCGGCCAAGTCGGACGTCCGCTTTCGCGATCCGGGGCTGGTGCGCGGGCTGATCGTCGGCGCCATCCGCGAGGTTCTCGCCCGCGAAGGCGACCGCGCCTCGACGACCAGCGCCAGCGGCATGATGAGCGCCTTCCGGCCGGGGTTCGGCGGCGCGGGCTACGCCCAGCAACCGCTGCGGACCGCCTGGTCGGCGGCCACCTCGCCCTACCGGCCCGTCGGCGGGTTCGCCCAGGCAGCGCAGCCTGCCGGCTTTTACGAGACAGAGCAGGCGGCGTTCGAAACCGTGCTCTCTCCCAGCGCCCGCGCCGATCAGGGCTTTGCGACACCGGCCCTGGCAGCTCCCGCCGAACGGCTCCAGGCCTCGGAGCCGGTGGAGCTTGCCACCCGCTACCGGCTCGGGGCGGCACGCGCGCAGCTGCACGCGAACTACATCGTCGCCCAGACGGAAGACGGACTGGTGATCGTCGACCAGCATGCAGCCCATGAGCGGCTGGTCTTCGAAGCGATGCGCAAGGCGCTGGAACAGGAGCGACTGCCGTCGCAGGTGCTGCTGATCCCGGAGATCGTCGACCTTCCCGAGGAAGACTGCGACCGGCTGATGGTGCATGCCGAAGCGCTGGAGAAGCTCGGGCTCGCAATCGAGCGGTTCGGTCCAGGCGCCGTCGCGGTGCGAGAGACGCCGGCACTGCTGGGCGAGGTCGATGCGGCGAGGATGGTCCGCGACCTGGCCGACGAGATCGGCGAATGGAACACGTCGGAAGGCTTGCGCGGCCGGCTGGAGCATGTCGCGGCGACGATGGCCTGCCATGGTTCGGTGCGCTCCGGACGGCGCCTGAGACCCGAGGAAATGAACGCGCTGCTGCGCGACATGGAGGCGACGCCCGGTTCCGGCCAGTGCAATCACGGACGGCCGACCTATATCGAGCTGAAGCTCAGCGACATCGAACGGCTGTTCGGGCGAAGCTGAGATATTTCTCGTCGCCGTCGGGACCGGCACTGGTCTTCGCGCGCCGCCGGCGATAGATCATGGCGATGATATTCGGCAGGAGACGCAAGATGAACCGTTTCGAAGGCGGCATGAACCGGGAGGCAAAGATCCGTTACCTCGACGGCGACTACCAGATCCTGACGCCCGGCGCCTACGTGCTCTGCGCCATGACCGGCGCCTCCATCCCGGTGGACGAGGTCCGCTACTGGAGCGTCGCCCGCCAGGAAGCCTATGCCGACCTTCAGTCCGCTGTGGAAGCCGACAAGCGCGCCGGCATCCTGCCGAACCAGAAACGCGCCTGAGGCTTAAACATCCGGACTGTGTGCCTGCCCCGCACCCGCGATCGGAGCAGGGCTAGCCCTACCCGTTGCGCAGCCGGCGAGCCCTGCATCGTCCGATCGCCTCGTCGATCATCCGGCCCGGTGCCTGCGGGTCATCAAACAGCATATCCACCTCGACCACCGTCAGCCGCTTCAGGAGCGCCTCCGCTGCATCGTGATGGCCTGCGAGCCGCACCGCATCCTTGGCGGTGGTAACGAGCGTCAGGCCCTGTCTCCCGGCATCGTTAATCAGGTCGAGAAGCTCGTCCTCGGCGAAGTGGTGGTGATCGGGAAAATCCCGGCTGGCGACGATCTCGCCGCCCATGGAACGCACCGTCCGGTAGAATTTCTGCGGGTCGGCGATACCGGCAAAAGCGAACAGTCGCTTGCCGGCGATCTGCGGGTCCGGGCGCGGCACCAGGCTTGCCACGTGAACCGCCTTCCCGGCCCGCGCCGTCTGGCGAACGAGGCTGTCGGCGGCCGATCCGCTTCCGACCTTCAGCATTGCCGACATCTGCCGCATCTGCTCACGCAGCGGCGCCCGCACCGGTCCGGCGGGCACCAGATGGCCGTTGCCGATGCCGCGCATCGCATCCACAACCACCAGCGCGAAATCGATGGTCAGCCTGGCGCTCTGGAAACCGTCATCCATGATGATCAGGTCGGCGCCTTCAGAGACCAGCCGCTGGGCGCCTTCGTAGCGCCGCCTGGAGATCACCGTCATCGCCTCGCGCACCAGGAGCAACGGCTCGTCGCCGACCGCATCGGCGCGGTGGTGGTGCGGATCGACCAGCGTCGTGACGTCGAGCGTGCCGCCATAGCCACGGCTGAGGAAGCCCGGCTTCAGCCCACGGGCCTTGGCGGCCCGGGCGATGGCGAGCGCTGTCGGGGTCTTTCCGGCACCGCCGACGGTGAAATTGCCGACGCAGAAAACCGGTACCGGCACACTGGGACGGCGGGTGCGGGCCATCCGACGGCCGGCGATGCGGCCGTAGACCTGTGAGATCGGCCACAGGCTCCAGGCTTTCCAGTCCGCTCTTCCCCACCAAAAGGGCGGTGCTTCCGAAACCATCTCTTCCCCTCAAAACGGCGCCGGCGAAAGCCGTGGTATCTGCCTGTGCGTCAGGCCGGCTGAAAGACCGGTAGCAGGGTTTCCAACCCGAGAATATCGCCCAGCACGTGGTCGGCCGCAGCCTCCAGGGTCGACAGCGAACCGGTGCCGCTCAGCACCGCCACCTTCAGGCCGGCGCCGGCCGCAGCGGCCATGTGCAGGTCGTGATTGTTGTCGCCGACGACGGCGACCTGCGACGGCTCCAGGCCAACGGCGCGGCAGAAGCCGAGCACCATGCCCGGTTCCGGCTTGCAGCCGTGACCGCTGTCGTAGCCGGCAATGAAATCCAGATGTTCGAGAAAGCCGAAACGCCGCGCCGTCTCGCGGATCGACCGTTCGTTGTCGCTGGAGGCAACGCCGAGCCGATAGCCGCGGCGTCTCAGGCGACCGAAGAAGGCGGCGAGATCGGTCACCGCGACGGAAAAATCCGCAGCCCTGACGAACAGGTCGTCAAGCGCCACGGTCAGCGTCGCGACGTCGAGCGGCGACCCGGCTTCCACCAGTCCCGCGGCAATCTGTGCGGCGGTGCCGGCGGCAAACAGACTGTCGGCCATCGTCCGGCCGGTCACCGGATCCATGCCGCAGGCGATCAGCAGGCGCTCCTCGAAGGCGCTATCGCCGCCGGCGGCCGCGATGCGCGCCGCCTCGCGGTTCACCGGGCCCCAGCTTTCGTCGTACCGGAGGATCGTGCCGTCCTTGTCGAACAGCAGGCCGCGGATCAGGGCGGGATCGGTCGCCGCCATCAGATCAGGCGCCCGCACTGGCCGGTCGCAGCCGGGCGGTCACGGTCAGCGGGTTGATGTAGGGTTCGAGCGCCTTGACGGTGGTCGACAATGCGCCGCGCATGTCCTGCACCGCCTCGTGGCCGCAGTCGATCATCTTGCGGCGGGCAATGTCGTTGGTCATCAGGTAGTGGACGGCCTTGGCCAGCATCTCCACGTCGCGGACCATGCGCGCGCCGCCCTTGCGGATGATCTGCTGATAGGTCTCGCGGAAATTCTGGACGTTCGGACCCGACAGCACCGCGCAGCCGACCATCGCCGATTCCAGCGGGTTCTGGCCGCCGTCTTCCGTCAGCGAGCGCCCGACGAAGGAGATCTCGGTCAGCCGCAGGTAGAGGCCCATCTCGCCGATCGTATCGCCGAGGAAGATGTCGGTCTCGGGCGTGATGACATCACCCCGCGACCGGCGGGCAACGACCAGACCCTTCTGCTTGAGCATGGCCTCGATCTCGTCTCCACGCTCCGGATGGCGCGGCACGATGATCGTCAGTTGATGGTTGCGCGGCTTCAGCGCCCGGTGGACGAAGGCGGCGGCGGCCTCCTCTCCATCGAAAGTGCAGATCGCAGCCCAGGTCTTGCGGTCGCCGACCTGCGACCGGTAGCGCTCCAGAACCTGCGGATCATAGGGAGGCGGATCGGTGTCGCCTTTCAGGTTGCCGGAAATGATCACCGGCCATGCGCCAAGATCGCGGAAACGTTCGGCATCGACGTCCGAGCGGGCGATCACCAGCGACAGCTTGCCGAACAGCAGCTCGGCGATGGCCGGATTGTTCTGCCAGCGATCATAGGAGCGATCCGACAGGCGCGCGTTGACGCGGATCTGCGGAATGTTGCGGCGGGCCAATTCGGCAAGCGTCGTCGGCCAGATTTCCGATTCCGCGGTGATCGCCGCATCCGGGTGCCAGTAGGCGATGAACCGCTTGATCGGAAATTTGACGTCGAGCGGCACGTACTGGTGGATCACCTCGTCGCCGAGCCGCGACTGCACCAGCGAAGCCGAGGTGACCGTGCCGGTGGTCAACAGGACGTGGATGTTGCGGCGGACCAGTTCGCGGATGAGCGGAATGACGGCATTGGTTTCGCCAACGCTTGCCGCGTGAACCCAGATCAGCGGCCCGTGCGGCCGGGCCCGGCTCGGATAGCCGAGCCGTTCGAGCCGGCGCTGCCGGTCTTCCTTGCCCTTCAGGGCGCGGTAGGCGAGATAGGGCGTGACGAAGGGATAGGCGCCGATACCGGCGACACGGTAGCCAAGCAAAGCGGCGCGCGCCAGACCGCTCTTCACTTCACCCGCTCCCGCTTTTCCGCCATCCGCATCATCCCGTCTGCCGCTCTATCCTGCACATTGGCCTATGCGTTACAAATGCGTCAAAAACGCGCCGACTGAGCCGGCCGCGTCGGACGTGCGGGCGGATCAGCCGTTGCTGTCGGGGTCCAGCAGGCGGTGCATGTGGACGATGAAGTAGCGCATCTGCGCGTTGTCGACCGTCTGCTGCGCCTTGGATTTCCAGGCGGTCAGTGCGGTGGCGTAGTTGGGGAAGATGCCGACGATATCCAGCGCCTGGAGATCCTTGAACTGGACGCCCTGCAGGCTTTCAAGCTCGCCGCCGAAAACCAGGTGAAGGAGTTGTTTCTGTCCGCTCTGGTCGGTCATGCTCAGCCTCGTCTTTTGTCTCTGCGAGCCCTTCTCCTGCGGCATTCCGGGCCAAAGGTCAACCCGCGTCCAGCCCGGCCACCAAGCTATCCAGCACATGTTCCGCAGCGCCGCACAAAACCCCGTGCTGGACGTCGGCGCGGTTATAGACGAGGCGCTTGCCCTGCATGTCGACGAGCCGCCCGCCGGCCCGCTCGAGGATAAGATCGGCCGCCGCCAGGTCCCAGTCGTGCGAGTTACGCTTGACGACGGTGCCGTCGATACGGCCGGCCGCGACCATCGCCAGCCGGTAGGCGAGCGACGGCACGTGGCGGATCCTGCGCAGGGTGCTGCGGAAGGCCGGGTTGAAGCTCTTCAGCATGTCCTCGGCAACGGCGATCTCGCTCACCTCTCCCGGCCGCGCCGCCGAAACTGCGATCGGCTGGCCGTTGAGGACGGCCGGGCCGCCTGCCACCGCGAAGAACTCCTCTTCGAGCGCCGGGGCAAACAGTACGCCTGCCACCGGCGACCCGCGATGGACGACGGCGACGCTGACGCACCAGGTCTTTTCACCGTTGATGAAGGCGCGGGTGCCATCGATCGGATCGACCACGAACAGCGTTTCGCGCTTGAGCCGGGCGCCGTCGTCGTCGGTTTCCTCCGACAGCCAGCCATAGTCGGGACGCGCGCCCAGAAGCAGCATGTGCAGCCGGTCGTTGGAGGCGAAATCGGCGGCGCTGACCGGCGAACGCCCCTCAAGCTTCCACCAGACCTCCGGCGACTTGCCGAAATGCGACAGCGCGATCTCGCCCGCCTGCCGCGCCGCGTCGCGGATCAAGGCCAGGTCGTTGTTCCAGTCTCGCGCTGTCTGTTCGGTGAAGGTCATAGTCCTGCCAGCGTCATGCCCTCGATGGCAATGGTCGGTGCCGCCACGCCATACTTGCGGTCGATATCGTTGGCCGGCGTCAGGCGCATGAACATGTCCTTGAGGTTCGAGGCGATCGTCACCTCGGAGATAGGGAAAGCGAGCTTGCCGTTCTCGATCCAGAAGCCGGTCGCGCCGCGCGAATACTCGCCGGTGATCATGTTGACGCCCTGGCCGATCAGTTCGGTGACGTAGAAGCCGTTGCCGATGCCGGCGATCAGATCCTCGGGCGAAATGTCACCCGGCTCGAGCGCCAGGTTGGTGGAAGCCGGCGATACGAGATTGCCGCCCCTCACGCCTCGGCCATTGGTGGCAAGGCCAAGCTCGCGGCCCGTCGATGTCGACAGGAACCAGTGATTGAGGACGCCGTCCTCGATCATCACCATGCGCTCGCCCTTGACGCCCTCGCCATCGAACGGACGCGAAGAGGAGCCGCGGACCACCAGCGGGTCGTCGGTGATGCTGAGGCCCGACTTCAGCACCTGCTGACCCATCCGGTCGCGCAGGAAGCTGGTCTTGCGGGCAACCGACGCACCGTTGATGGCGCCGGCGATATGGCCGACGAACCCGCGCGCCAGGCGCGGATCGAACACCACGGTCAGATTGCTACCCGTCGGCACCTGGCGCGGATTGATGCGCTTAACGGTGCGCTCGCCGGCGCGGCGGCCAATGACCTCCGGTGCATCGAGGTCGGCGGCGAACAGGCGACTGTCGAAATCGTAGTCGCGCTCCATCTTCGTGCCCTCGCCGGCAATCACGCTGACCGAGCGGCCGAAGCGGCTGGCCATGTAGTTGCCTGAGAATCCGTGCGAGGTGACGAGAACCATGCCGCCGGCACCGGCCGACGCACCGGCTCCGGACGAGTTGCTGATGCCCGGCACATCGAGTGCCGCCTGCTCGGTGGCAAGCGCTGCCTCGGTCAGGGCGTCCGTCGAAATCTCCGTCGGATCGAAGAGGTCGAGATCCGGATAGTCCCGCGCCAGGCGATCCTCGTCGGCGAGGCATGCGAAGGGATCCTCCGGCGACACCTTGGCCATCGCCACGGCCCGTTCGGCGAGCGCCTTCAGATCGAAGCCGGGATTGGCCGAGACACTGGCGACCCGGTTGCCGACGAAGACGCGAAGCGAGAAATCGTCGCTCTCGGATGCTTCGGTGCTCTCCACCTTGCCGAGCCTGACGCTGACGGAACGGGATCTGGAGCGAACGATGACCGCATCGGCCCGATCGGCACCCGCTTTTTGTGCAAGATCGATAAGCTCGCCGGCGCGAGACTGCAGGGCACCGGAATCGATTTCAGAGGACATGCAATGAGCCTTTCATTCCAGAACCATGTATTGTGGACTAAAGGATGCATCAAGGGCGGCAAGGCGATTCTTGCCCGCTTCCAGTCCAGCACGTCGAGGCTTCATGGCGAACCCTGATCCGCTCTTCAACGAAACGCTCCTGCTTCTCGCCGGCACCGTCGTCGCCGCGCCTTTGTTCAAGAAACTCGGGCTCGGCACGGTCCTCGGCTATCTCGCCGCTGGCATCGTCATCGGCCCCGTCCTGCAGCTGATCAGCGATCCGGAGGAGGTTCTGCACGTCTCCGAACTCGGCGTCGTGTTCCTGCTGTTCATCATCGGGTTGGAGCTCAAGCCGTCGCGACTGTGGAAGATGCGCGGCGAGATCTTCGTGCTCGGCACGGCGCAGGTGATGCTGTCGGGCCTGATACTGACCGGGCTCGCCTGGGCCGCCAACATCGCCAGCTGGCAAGGCAGCGTCATCGCCGGCTTTGGCCTGGCGTTGTCGTCAACCGCCTTCGCGCTGCAGATCCTCAACGACGGCGGCGAGACCAACAGCCTCTACGGCCGACGGTCGTTTTCCATCCTGCTGTTCCAGGATCTGGCGATCGTGCCGCTTCTGGCGCTGGTGACGGTGCTCGGTTCGGGCCATGGCACGGCCGAAAGCTCGTTCCTCCTCGATTTCGCCGAGGCCGTGGCGGCGGTGCTGATCATGGTTCTGGCCGGCCGCTACCTGCTGACGCCGATGTTCCAGGTGATCGCCCGCACCGGTGCGCGCGAGGTGATGCTGGCGGCCGCCCTGCTGGTGGTGCTGGGATCGGCCGCCGCGATGCAGCTGGCCGGGCTGTCGATGGCGATGGGTGCCTTTCTCGCCGGCGTGATGCTGGCCGAATCCTCCTACCGGCACGAGCTGGAGGCGGATATCGAGCCGTTTCGCGGACTGCTGCTGGCAATGTTCTTCCTTGCCGTCGGCCTTTCGCTCGATCTTGCCGCGGTCGCTTCGAACTTCTGGCTGATCCTCGTCGGCGTGCCGCTGTTCATGATCGTCAAGGCGCTGGTGCTCTACGGTCTCTGCCGCTTCTGGGGTTCGACACACGAGGATTCGGCGAGCATCGCTGCGCTGCTGCCGCAGGGCGGCGAATTCGGCTTCGTGCTGTTCACCACCGCTGTCGCCGCCGGTCTGCTGACGCCCGCCGACGCCTCGCTGCTAATCGCCAGCGTCACCCTGTCGATGGCGCTGACGCCGCTTGGCGTGGCGATCACCCAGCGCCTGTTGGTGCGCGACAGGCATGAGGAGATCGACGAGGATTTCGAAGGTGCCGGCGCCGACATCCTGATGGTCGGCTTCTCGCGCTTCGGCCAGATCGCCGCGCAGATCCTGCTCGCCGGCGGCAGCGAGGTGACCGTCATCGACGATTCTGCCGACCGTATCCGCCAGGCAGGCACGTTCGGATTCCGCATCTATTTCGGCGACGGAACGCGCCGCGAAGTGCTGCTGGCGGCCGGCATCGAGCGGGCGAAGATCGTCGCCGTGTGCACCCAGAAGCGCGAGGTGACCGATCGCATCGTCGACCTCATCCGCTCGGAATTCCCCGATGTCCGGCTGTTCGTGCGTTCCTACGATCGCATCCACACGCTCTCTCTCAGGGCGCGGGAGGTGGAATACGAGCTGCGCGAGACGCTGGAATCGGGGCTGCTGTTCGGCCAGAAGGCGCTGGAGGCGCTTGGCAAGCCGGAAACCGAAGTCTCGGCGATCGGTGACGACATCCGGCGGCGGGACGAGGAGCGGTTGCAGATCCAGGCGGCGGACGGCATCAGTGCCGGCCTGCACATGCTGCACACGCGGCCGGTGCGCCCGGAACCGCTCACCAAGCCCAAGCGCATGCCGGCGCCCGATCCGATGGAAGCGGCGGAAGAAGCCGATACGATGTAGGTCGATGCGGCAGCTGGTGGACGAGCACCGTCCGGCAGCACCGTTCAGACCCTGTCGGTCACCGACAGCAGGGCTTCGAGGCCGCGCTTCAGCTCGTCCTTGACGCCTTCGGCTTCGGCGAGGATCTCGCGCGCCTTGAGAAAATCGAGGACCCGGAAGCGGTTGACCGAAGGGCGCAGGAAGAGATGCGGCGGGTGCAGCTTCATCGCCAGCGATATGGCGCCCTGCATCATCAGCTGGCTGGCGCCGAACATGCTGTCGAAGCGATTTGGCGGGTGCGTCCCGTCACCTTCGGGCGCGCCCACCACATCGATGCCGATGACGATGTCGCTCTCCGGCATGACGTGCTTCCACGGCACGGGATTGAAGATGCCGCCGTCGACCATGACGCGGCCGTTGATGCGCACTGCCATGAACAGGCCCGGGATCGCCGCGGAGGCCGCAATCGCCTGGCGCAGGTCGCCCTCCTGCAGGATCGCTTCGGCCTGGCCGTAATAATCCGTGACGGCGATCTTCAGCGGAATCTGCAGGGTGTCGAAGGTGTCCGGCACCTGGACCGGCAGGAAGGCGCCGAGAATACGCTCCAGGTTGAAGTGTCCCAGCCGGAAGCCGCCGACACCGTCGCGCATGCTGCTGGGACCGAGTGACCAGAGCCGGTTCAGCACCGCGTTGCGGTTGCCGATGGTCTCCAGCGTATGGTCGCGGATTTCCGCACCGCTCATGCCGGCCGCCATGCCGGCGCCAAAGATCGCACCGATCGACGAGCCGGCGATCGCCACCGGCCGGATGCCCATCTCGTCGAGTGCCTCGATGACGGCAATATGGGCGATGCCCCGCGCTCCGCCGCCGCCGAAGGCGATGGCGACGCGCGGTGTCCGTCCTTTCGGCAGTCGATCCGTTTCAGGAAGAGAAAGCCGAGTGGTCATGACCGACCTCTTATGCCGGTTGATAACGGAAGAAATGGATGCGGGTATCGCCGAAGATGCGCTGCTCGAGCGGCTGGAAGACAGGGTCGACCGCCGGCTCGACATCGGCGCGTTCCTCGAGCACGACGAGCGCTCCGGGCATGACCCAGCCGCCTTCATGCGCCGAAAGGATCGCCGCTTCGCCGAGCCCCTGCCCATAGGGCGGATCGGCAAACAGGAAATGGCAGGGCTCCATCGTGCCGACGGGACCGAGCTTGGTGGCGTCCCGGCGCAGGATCCGGGCGCGCCCGTGCAGGCCGAGGCTTTCGATGTTTTCCCAGAGCAGGCCCCTGCCCTCGACGCCATTCTCGACGAACAGCGCGGAGCGACAGCCGCGCGACAGGGCTTCC
Organism: Rhizobium sp. SAFR-030; assembly: GCF_059415005.1. Lineage (NCBI taxonomy): Bacteria > Pseudomonadati > Pseudomonadota > Alphaproteobacteria > Hyphomicrobiales > Rhizobiaceae > Rhizobium > Rhizobium sp. SAFR-030. Next base: position 904,376 of record NZ_JBPFDO010000001.1, read on the forward strand.
AGACCCACCGCGCCCGTGCCGGCGAAGAGATCCATCACCCGCGTTGCCTCGATCGCGTCCGGATAGACGTGACCGATGATGTTGAAAAGGCTTTCTCGGGTCCGGTCGACGGTCGGCCGGATCGCATTGGTTTTGGGCGTGGCCAGGTTACGGCCGCGAAACTCACCTCCGACGATCCGCACGCCCGTTACCCTCTCGGCGTTCTGGAGCGTGCGCCGCCCTTCGGACCGGCACCCGTGCCACGGGTTCCGGCGGGACGACCGCCGGGTTTACCACCCGGTTTGCCGCCTGCGGGCTTCGATCCGCCGGGCTTGCCGCCAAACGACTTTCCGCCGCCCGGCTTGCCGAATGGCTTTCCACCGGATGGCTTGCCACCCGAAGGTTTGCCGAAACCGCCGCGACCTTCCGGACGCTCGGAACGCTCACCGGCCGGACGGCCAAAGCCTTCGCGGCCGCTGCCTTCGGCACGCTCGGCCGACGGACGACCGGAATAGGGTCTTGCACCGGCGGGCTTGCCGCCGAAGCCGCCACGACCGCCCTCGGAACGTTCGCCGGAAGGCTTGCCGGAATAGGGCCGCGCGCCGGACGGCTTGCCGCCGAAACCACCACGTCCGCCTTCGGGACGGTCACCGGCGGGACGGCTAAAGGCACGCTCGGCGTTTTCACGCGGTGAACGACCAGGCCCGGCACCCGCGCCGTACGGCTTGGAGCGCGGACGTTCATTGTCGTCGCGCGGCTTGCGGTCGCCGCGCGGCCGGTCGGAGAAATTACGGTCTTCGCCGCGCGCCGGACGATCACCCCGGTCGGGCCGGTCAGAGCGCGCCGGACGATCACCACGCGGCGGCCGGTCGCCACGGTCGCCACGGCCAGCGCCATCGCGCGGGCTGCGGGCGGCCGGCTCGTCGGCGCGGATCCAGTCGCTGTCGCCCTGTACGCGGTTGACCTGGACGCGCAGGCTCGCATCGTCGGTACCCTTGGCGAACAGACGCTCGGCCTCTGCGCGTGCAGAAGGACTGCCCTTGCCGTCGGCAGTCGGGCGGGCGCCCGGCGCCATCCAGACATTGGCGGTGCGCGACGTGCCCATCGGCGGGCGCTTCTTCGGCCTGTCTTCGTCGAACTGGCCGGCGCCTGGCTTGCTGCCAAACCTGGGCTTGTCGCCAAACTTTGGCTTGTCGCCAAACTTCCGGTCGCCCGAACCCGGCTTGCCGGCGAACTTCCTGGGGCCGGAGGAACGCTCGCCTTCGTGGCGCTCGCTGCGGCCCTGCTCGCCGTCACGGCGGTCGACGCGCTTGTCTTCGGTACGGCCCGAGGGCCGTTCGCGGCGCTCGGCACCCCAGCCACCCTCGGCGCGCTCGCCGCGGGCGGACGGCTTGGCAGCCGGCTGGTCTTCTTCGGCCGGTGCGTCATTGTAGATCGGCGCGTCGAAATTGGCCTTCGATTCCTCGATCAGACGCGGGCCGAGCTGGTCGCGCAGCATGCGGCCGCGCACCTCGACCACCTGGCCTTCGGGCAGATCGCCGAGCTGGAAGGGTCCGTAGGAAATGCGGATCAGCCGGTTGACCTCGAGGCCGAGGGCGCCGAGGACGTTCTTGATCTCGCGGTTCTTGCCTTCGCGCAGACCCATGGTGATCCACACATTGTGGCCCTGGGTGCGGTCGAGGGTCGCATCGATGGCGCCGTAGAGGACGCCGTCGACGGCGATGCCTTCCTTCAGCTTGTCGAGCTGTTCCTGCTTGATGTCGCCATAGGCGCGGACGCGGTAGCGCCGCAGCCATCCGGTGGTCGGCAGCTCGAGAACGCGCGACAGGCCGCCGTCATTGGTGAGCAGCAGCAGGCCTTCGGTGTTGATGTCCAGGCGACCGATCGACAGCACCCGCGGCAGCTCTTCCGGCAGGTTCTCGAAGACCGTCGGGCGGCCTTCCGGATCGGAATTGGTCGTCACCAGGCCGGCTGGCTTGTGGTAGAGCCACAGGCGCGTGCGCTCGATGCCGCGGATCGGCTGGCCGTCCACTTCGATGTGATCCGACAGCGTCGCGTTGACGACCGGCGTCTCGAGCACCTTGCCGTTGACGCTGACGCGGCCTTCCATGATCATCCGTTCGATGTCGCGGCGCGAGGCGATACCGACGCGCGCGAGGATCTTCGAGATGCGTTCGGGCTTGCCCGCCGTGGCATCGGCCACCGGCGCGGCTGCGGCCACCGGCTTGCGCTGCGGCTTGTCGCGCATCGGCTTTTCGGCACCTGTCGGCTTTTTGGCGGTGGTGGCTTTTTTGCTGTCACGCTCGAAGGGCTTGCCGCCCGCGCGCTTCGGCTTGTCTTTGAAGCTCATATGTTGTTTGCCTGAGGCATGTGTCGGACGCGAAGCATCCAGAACATGTACGTTAACTTTACGGACATCGGGTCGCGCCCCGAAAATGCCGGGCGCAACGCAGGTTGGACCGTTCCTACCAGTTCGCGTCCTCCTGGTTAAGAGGGAATCGCCGCATGGGCGGGACAAATCGCTTCATGGATGAGGCACTGGCGGAAGCCCGCAAGGCCGGCGCCCGCGACGAGGTGCCGATCGGCGCGGTGGTCGTGGTGGATGGGGCGGTCGTTGGCCGGGCCGGCAACATGACGCGCGCCACCTGCGACCCGACGGCGCATGCGGAAGTGGTGGCGATCCGCATCGCCTGCGAGGCGCTGGGCCAGGAGCGGCTGACGGATGCCGATCTCTACGTGACGCTGGAGCCCTGCACGATGTGCGCGGCGGCGATCTCGTTTGCCCGCATCCGCCGGCTCTACTACGGCGCCAACGACATCAAGGGCGGGGCGGTGGAAAGCGGCGTGCGGTTCTTCGGCCAGCCGACCTGCCATCACGCGCCGGACGTCTATTCGGGCATCGCCGAAAGCGAGGCCGCAGGCCTGCTGCTGGGGTTCTTCAGGGGAAAGCGGGAGGAGTAGCTCTGACTTGCGCGATGCTGGCAGAATCGAACCAAGACGGTCGAATTTGCCCGCTTACCTTGCGCTCGCTGGCCGAGAGAGCCCCCTTGAGGGGAAGAATGGAAAGCGACCCTGGCGCCAACGCGCGTCTTGCCAGCAGCGAGACGATGCCGGCAGGCGGATGAGACAGAAATTCACGCAGATGGTCACCAGGTCGTCGACGAACGACCCAGCCTTTCAGGACCGTAGAAACAAAGCCTTACTGGAAGGGCTTCCACCAGGACGAGGTCTTGCTGGAATCAGTCGCGGCCTTCTTGCGCTCGCGTTCCTTCTTGAGTTCCGGCTCGCCGAGATCCTCGAGATTGGCATTGTCGGCGATGCGGTACTGCGTCGGCGGTTCGGTCAGGGTGCGGCGCTGGCCGGCAATGCCGGGATTTTCGGCATTCGTCTTGGCCTGACGGAAGGCTTCCCACTTCTGGCTTTCGGTCATCGTGCCGGCGGTGCCGTTGCCGGCCAGGAGCGGCGAGCGGTAGTTGGGATTGTTGCGGTTGTCTTCGGCTTCCTGACGCAGGCGGGCGCGGGTTTCCTCCGGCGATTCCACCCAGTTCGGATTGTTCTCGCGGCTGGCAAGCGAGGTCTGCGGTGCCGGCAGGTCACCCGTCTGCTTGCCGCGCACGACCAGTGCCGGACGCGGATTGTACTTGGTGTCGGCGTTCTTGGCGCCGGGCGTTACCGCCACCGCATCGCCCAGGTCGTCCATCAGCTGTTCGGCCGCTGTCTTGCTGGTGCCATAGGTCGGGCTCGACATGCAGCCGGTCAGTCCGACGGACGCGACGGCCACAGCGAGAATGCCTGCGCGGGCGCGAATTCCTTGCGTCATTTTCATTCAAACCCTTCCAGCCGCGCCCGTCCCGACGCCTGCGAGATCCAATGTCACCCGCCTGACCGAAAAATCCGGCCAATTTCAGGCAGACTTACCGGATGATCCGCCAAAGCGCAATCATCCGGCCTTCCACTTACGTGAGCGCTGCCAGCTCGCGCAGCGCCTGCGCATCGCGCGCCGAAACGTCCGGATACTCCGGATCCGATCCGACATCGCGGGTGATCTTCCAGGACCGGGCGCAGCGCGTGCCTTCCGCAAGCCTCGGCTCGACGGACACCTTCGTCCCGTCGTCGAGACGGAAAGCATCCGCCGGTCCCTCGCCCTCGACAACCGAGATGTCCGAGGTGATGCAGATTTCCGCGAAATCGAGACCGTCGAGTGCCCGGAAGAGTTCCGGCTCGGCGACGTAGACGACCGGCGCCGCCTCAAGCGACGAGCCGATACGCTTTTCGCGACGCTCCACTTCCAGCGCGCCGGTGACGGCACGACGGACGGCGCGGACCTGCTTCCACTTTTCCGATACCGCTTCGTTCGACCATTCGGCCGGAATGTCGCGGAACTGCTCCAGATGCACCGATTCCGCTTTCGGATCGCGCGACAGCCAGGCTTCCTCCGAGGTGAACGGCATCATCGGTGCAAACCACAGCACCAGGCAATCGAACAGCTGGCGGATGACATGCAGGGCGGCGCGACGCTTCAGGCTCGACGGTGCCTCGCAGTAGAGCGTGTCCTTGCGGATGTCGAAGTAGAAGGCCGACAGCTCGACATTGGCGAAGTCGGACAGGGCCCGGACGATGCGCTTGAAGTCGAACTCGTCGTAGCCCTTGCGGACCACCTGGTCGAGTTCGGCCAGCCGATGCAGCATCAGCTTTTCGAGTTCCGGCAGGTCGGCATAGACGATCTCCTCGCCCTGATCGTGGGCGAGCGTGCCGAGCATCCAGCGGATCGTGTTGCGGATCTTGCGGTAGGCGTCGATGTTGGTCTGGATGATCGTCTTGCCGAGACGCTGGTCCTCGGCGTAATCGGCGCTCATCACCCAGAGCCGAAGGATATCCGCCCCCGACTGCGCCATCACCTCTTGCGGGGTGACGGTGTTGCCGAGCGACTTCGACATCTTGCGACCGTCCTCGGCCATGGTGAAACCATGCGTGACGACGGCATTGTAGGGTGCCCGGCCGCGCGTCGCGCAGCTTTCCAAGAGCGACGAGTGGAACCAGCCGCGATGCTGGTCGGAGCCTTCGAGATAGACGTCGGCCGGCCATTTGAGGTCCGGACGGTCTTCCAGCGTGAAGGTGTGGGTGGAACCACTGTCGAACCAGACGTCGAGGATGTCGGTGACCATCTGCCAGCGTTCGCCGTCGTGATCGCCAAGGAAGCGCTGCTTGGCGCCTTCGGCGAACCAGGCATCGGCGCCTTCCTTCTCGAAGGCTTCCAGGATGCGTTCATTGACCGCGTCGTCCTGCAGCACGTTGCCGTCGACATCGGCGAAGACGCAGATCGGCACGCCCCAGGCGCGCTGACGGGAGAGAACCCAATCCGGACGCTGCTCGATCATGGCGCGCAGACGGTTCTGGCCGCCTGCCGGCACGAAGCGGGTGTCGTCGATGGCGGACAGCGCGCGGGTGCGCAGCGTCGTGCCGTCACCCAGCTCCTTGTCCATGTAGACGAACCACTGCGGCGTGTTGCGGAAGATAACCGGCTTCTTGGAGCGCCAGGAATGCGGGTATTCGTGCTTGATGCGGCCGCGGGCAAACAGCTTGCCGACGGCGATCAGCGCCTCGATGACGCGCTTGTTGGCGTCACCCTTCTTGCCGTTGTCGTCGAGCACGCGGGCCGCCCCACCCTCGGCCGACGGGCCGAAGCCCGGCGCATCCTCGGTGTAGAAGCCGGCATCATCGACCGGGAACGGGATTTTCGACGAGATAGGAGGGTTACGCGCTTCCAGCTTCTGAGCATTGGACATCCAGGCTTCGAAGTCTTCGCGACCATGCGACGGGGCAGTGTGGACGAAACCGGTACCGGCATCGTCGGTGACGTGGTCGCCGTCGAGCATCGGGACTTGAAAATCGTAGCCCATGGCCGCCAGCGGATGGGCGCAGGTGATCGCGCCGAGTTCCGTGCCGGTGACATCACGGATCAGCTTGAATGTCAGTTTGGCCTTGGCGGCGCAATCTTCCGCCAGCCGCTTGGCGAAGATCAGCTTCTCGCCAGGCTGCGGGCCGAAATCGTTGACGGCCTCGGTGACTTCGTAGAGGCCGTACTCTATCCGAGACGAATAGGAGATCGCCCGGTTGCCGGGGATGGTCCAAGGCGTGGTCGTCCAGATAACGACGTATGTCGCCTTCAAATCTTCGGGGCCCGCAACCACCGGGAACTTCACCCAGATCGTGTCGCTCTCGACCTCCTGGTATTCCACCTCGGCTTCGGCCAGCGCCGTGCGCTCGACGACCGACCACATGATCGGCTTCGAACCGCGGTAGAGCTGGCCGGACTTGGCGATCTTCAGCAGTTCGCCGGCGATGCGGGCTTCGGAATGGAAGGCCATCGTCGTGTAGGGATTGTCGAAATCACCCTCGATGCCGAGGCGGCGGAATTCCTCCGACTGGATGTCGATCCAGCCTTGCGCGAACTCGCGGCATTGGCGGCGGAATTCGTTGATCGGGACCTCGTTCTTGTCCTTGCCCTTCTCGCGGTACTTTTCCTCGATCTTCCACTCGATCGGCAGACCGTGGCAGTCCCAGCCGGGCACGTAGTTCGAGTCGAAACCGCGCATCTGGAAGGAGCGCGTGATGACGTCCTTCAGCACCTTGTTCAGCGCATGGCCGATATGGATGTTGCCGTTGGCATAGGGAGGGCCGTCGTGCAGCACGAATTTCTCGCGACCGGCGGCGGAGGCCCTCAGGCGCTTGTAGAGGCCCATCTCTTTCCACTTCGCCGCCATTTCCGGCTCCTTCTGCGGAAGGCCGGCGCGCATCAGAAACTCCGTCTGCGGCAGATAGAGGGTCTTGGAATAATCGAGCTTGTCTGCGGTATCGTTCATGGATCAACCATCGGGAAAGGCGACCGGCAGCGGTCGCAGAAATGTCATGGAATGGCGGCAGGCGCGATAAGGGAAGACCCCGAGCGCCAAAAACCCGGACCTTCCCGCGGCTTCAAGCTGCTGGGAAGGCCGGGCCGATAATTCGGATGATCCGGGGCCGCCAAAAGATACGTCATGCTGCCGCGTTCTTTAGGGGGTTTTGGCCGGAAAAGGAAGGGGGATTGGAATCGCGACGGATGGATGTATCCTGCGGCTTGCGGAGGTCATTACCATGACAAAACGTACCTTTTCGGTAAAGGCAGTCTGGGACGAAGAGGCAAAGGTCTACTACTGCGAGAGCGACATCGTCGGCCTTCATATAGAAGCGCCAACCATCGACGTTTTCGAAGAGGTGATGTTCGATGCGGCGGTGGAGTTGATCGTTGCAAATCACATATCGCCCGAAGATCTCGCAACAACCCCTCTCAAGGATCTCATTCCAGCCATTCTGTTCGAAAGACCGGCTGAGCCCATGGCGGCCTGATGGTTGCGGGATATTACAGCGCTGTCCGCGACATCATCCTTCAGCTTGGATTTGAATACCTGACCAACGCCAAGGGGTCGCACGAGAAATGGCGTTCCAGTCAAACCGGCAAGACCATCCTCGTTCCGCGCAACCTGATGAGCCGCCACACGGCAAACGCGATCCTGAAGGATGCGGGCTCGAACCGGAAACTCTAAAAAGCCTCAGAACGGTATCTTCGCGTGGAGCTCGACGACCTCGCCGGCTTTCGCACGGCAGACGGCACCCGGCTGATGGGCACATTCGCCGGCGGCGAAATGCACTGCGGCCTCCTCGCTCGAAAACAAGCCGCCAACCCTGTCTTCCCGATCAATGACGACCCACCAGCCGTGATGATCACGCCCGACGGTAAAGCGCGGCAGGTTGGAGGCGAAGGATCGTTGCGGACCCACGGAACCCATGTCAGTCTCCTTTTTTCGACAGGTTCGAATTCACGGAAATTTTGGCTCTAAATCCGGCAGCGCAGGCCACCGCCGCTGGCGATGGCGACCGCCGACAGGAACGAGAGATCGGTGGAGAGCCCGACCAGCGACAGCGCCTGGCGCAGTTCCGGCAGGTTCTGGCTTTCAACCGGCAGAAGCGGCAGGCGCACCTGCGCGTCGATGCCAAACACGTAGGCGAGCGCCTGCTTCAGCGTCGAGACCGGATGATCGCGTTTCATGGCATCAAACAGCGGCGTAAGCCGGCTTTGCAGCAGGCGCGCCGCCTTGAGGTTGCCGCCTGCCGCCGCATGATGAAGCGAGGTGGCAAGGCGCGGCGAGACGTTGGCGATCCAGGAGACGAAGCCGGCAGCGCCGGCGCAGGAGGCAGAGCCCGCCTGCTCGTCACCATAGAACAGGCCGAGGCCTGCACCGTCGTCACCATACTCTCCGATGGCGCGGAAGGGGTCGGGTCCGCAATCGACAATGCCGCAGAGGTTCGGCAGACCGCGAAGCTGCGCGACGAAGGCGGCATCGATGGGCATCATGGACGCGGCGGGACGGCTCAGCACCAGAAGCGGCAGCCCGGCCCGCAGGCTGACCGCCGTGACGTGGCGAAGCACGCCTTCCCGCGCCGGCTTGTTGTAATAGGGCAGCGTCAGCACGACCCCATCGGCGCGTGCGGCACGCGCCTGCTCCACCAGCACGACGGCCTTGTCGGTGCAGTTGGCGACGACGCCGACCAGCACCGGCACCCGGCCGCGCGCCACCTCGACGGCGGTCGCGATGACCGTCTGGCGCTCCTCCATGCTGAGGCAGTGGCTTTCGCCCGCTTCGCCGCAGACCAGCAGGCCCTCGATGCCGCACTGGATCTGCCATTCGAGGAGCAGCGAGAGCCCCGCCTGATCCAGTTCGCCCGAGCGGAAGGGCGTGACGAGATCGACGATCGTGCCGCTGAAATCTGTCCTTGGCATTACGGCCTCCCTCAATGCGAAGGCCGCGCCAGAAGCAGGCGCAGGCGACGGAAGAACGACTGGAGAACCAGCGTTCTTTCCTGCTCGCAGGGGACAGCATCGCGCTTCTCGACCGGAGCGCTGCGCGCGCTGTTCGAAGCGCCATCAGCGGCGGGAGCCCGGCCGGCACCGGTGTGCGGAGCGAACAGCAGATCGGCATAGATATGCGTTTGAAAGAGGCTGAGCCTGTACATCGTCATCGTTCCTCGACGGCATCTGATGACGAAGTTAGGCAGTGCCGCGTCAGTTCTCGATTTCGAAAACGCGCGTGCGACGTCAGGATTTCATAAACGCCGGAAGGTGCACCGAGGACGCGGCCCGCCGATCAGTCCTTGGGATTGGCCGCCATGACCGCACGCAGCGCATCGTTGATGCGATCCTGCCAGCCCGGGCCGTCGTCCTGGAAATATTCGATCACCGCGCTGTCGAGCCTCAGCGACACGAGTTCCCTTGCCTCGGGCACGGCGCGTTTCTCGACGCTGGCTTCCACCTTCTTCGCCGGCTTGAACAGCGCCTCGGCGGCATCCATCGGGCTGACGGGTCGGCGTGGGGTCGTTGCCATGAGATCCTATCCTTGATTGCCGGACTGCAGGTCGAACGCGATCTTCGCATCCAGCGCGCCGCGCGGCGTGACGCCGGCCAGCAGTGTACGCGCTTCTTCCTCGTCCCGCTTCATCTGTTCGACCAGCGGATCGAGCCCATCGAATTTCAGCTCGGGGCGAAGGTAGCCGAAGAACGATACCGCGCAGACCTCGCCGTAGAGGCTGCCGGAGAAGTCGAACAGGAAGGTTTCAAGAAGCGGAGCGCCGTTGTCGGTCACCGTCGGGCGGCGGCCGTAGCTCGCGACGCCGTCGTGCAGGGAACCGTCGGGGCGGCGGAAGCGCACGGCATAGATGCCGGCCTTCAGTTCTGTCTCCGGCGGCAGCTGCATGTTGGCGGTAGGGTAGCCGAGCGTACGGCCGAGCTTTTCGCCGCCGATGACTTCGGCTTCCACCGTATAGCGGTAACCGAGCAGCCCGGCTGCCTGCGTCACGTCGCCTTCGGACAGAAGCGTGCGGATGCGGCTCGAGGAGATGACGTCGGAATTTTCGTCGCGGAACGCATCGACCAGCGCCACGTCGAAACCGGAGCGCTTGCCAGCATCGATGAGGTAGGCGGGGCCGCCTTCCCGGCCACGGCCGAAATGGAAATCGAAGCCGGTGACGACGGCGCTCGCCTTCAGCCAGTCGACGAGGATGGACTGGACGAAGTCTTCCGCCGAACGCTGGGCGAATTCGCGGTCAAAGGGGTAGTCGATCACCGAGCGAAAGCCCATCGCCTCCAACAGCCGCGCCCGGATCGGCGCCGGCGTCAGGCGGAAGACCGGCTGGTCGGGCTTGAAGACGCTGCGCGGGTGCGGCTCGAAGGTCAGCACCGAGGCCGGCACGCCGCGCTGGCTCGCGAGCTCCAGCGCCCGGTCGAGCACGCTGCGATGGCCGCGATGCACGCCGTCGAAATTGCCGATGGCGACGACGCCGCCCTGCAGCTCGGCGGGCAGCGGCTCTTTCTTCTCGTTGCGGTGAAAGACGGTCATGGCTTCTTGTCCGTCAGGCCAGGCGCGGCATCCACCACTTCGGTGTTGCCCCTTCCCGCTTCAGATAGGCGTTGAGGATCGCCTCGTCGGTTTCGCCATGCAGCGTGTATTCTGCGGCGTGAATGCCGCCGGAGATGTAGAGAAGGTCGAGGCCGTAGCTCAGTGCGCCCTTGACGTCGGTCGGCATGCCGTCGCCGATGGCGATGACCTTGGCGAGATCGATCTCACCGCGTACTTCGCGGGCAGCAGACAGGGCCGCCTCATAGATCGGCCGGTGCGGCTTGCCGGCGATGCGGGTCTTGCCGCCGAGCTGTTCGTAATAGGCGGCGACGGCGCCGGCGCAGGGGATGATGCGATGGCCGCGCTCGACCACCAGGTCGGGATTGGCGCAGATCAGCGGCACGTCGCGGGCAACGAATGCGGTCAGCATGTCGTGATAGTCTTCCGGCACTTCCGTCTCGTCATCAAAGAAGCCGGTGCAGACCACGCAATCGGCCTTGTCGGCGTCTGTCAGCACGACGTCGAGACCCTCGAACAGCGGCGTGTCGCGCTGCGGGCCGAGCAGGAAGATGTTCTTCGGGCCTTCGGCGATCAGCTTGCGCGTCACGTCGCCGGAAGTGACGATCCGGTCATAGGCGGCATCCGGCACGCCGAGCGCCCGCAGCTGGTCGATGACACCCGGCGACGGACGCGGCGAATTGGTGATCAGCACCACGGCGACGCCTGCCTTGCGGGCCTCGGCCAGCGCTTCGCAGGCGGCCGGAAACGCATCGATCCCGTTGTGCAGCACGCCCCAGACGTCCGAAAGCACGAGCTCGTAACCAGCGGTGATGGCGCTGAGGTTGTTGATGCGGTCTGCCATGGTCACCCGTTGCTGCTGCATTGAAACTGGCGCTGACATGGCAAAGCTGTTGCGCATTGGCAAGGAGATTCAAGCGGAGAAGCGGGATTTCAGCGCTTCAGAAGCCGGCAATCCGCCAGCCGAGGCCGATCAGCGCGCAGAGCCCCAAGACCTTCACCATGCCCACCCGCAGCCACAACAGCAGCACTGCCGAGACTGCAAACAGCGCAAGAGCCGCCGGATCGAGCGAGGACACTTCCGGCCACCAGATGCCGGGTGCTGCCTCACCCGGCCATCCGGCAAACAGCGGGATGCGGCGCACGTCGGCAAACAGCACATGCAGGCCGAACCACAGGGCGAGGTTGAGGATGACGCCGACGACGGCCGCAGTGATTGCCGACAGCGCGGCGGCGACTTTTGCATGGCCGCGCAACCGCTCGATGTAAGGGGCGCCGGCAAAGATCCAGATGAAGCTCGGAACGAAGGTTGCCCAGGCGGTCAGCACGGCACCGAGGATCCCGGCGAGCACCGGATCGATACCCGTGACGGTGCGAAAGCCGACGAGATAGCCGACATAGGACAGCACCAGCACCAGCGGCCCCGGCGTGGTTTCGGCGAGCGCCAGGCCGTCAAGCATCTCTCCGGGCTGCAGCCAGCCGTAATTTTCCACCGCCACCTGCGCCACATAGGCAAGCACGGCATAGGCGCCGCCGAATGTGACCAGCGCCATGCGCGAGAAGAAGGAGAACATTGCCGCCAGCCCTTCGGCGCTATCGATGCTCCAGAGGAGGACGAGCGGCGCCTGCCAGACGGCGATCCAGAACAGCAGAGACAGGATCGATCTCGCCAGCGGCGGACGCGCCACCGGATCGACGGGGGCGATCGCCGGACCGGATCCGCCTGCCCTGCCGCGCAGATAGCCTGCAAGTCCCGCCGCCAGCACCACCAGCGGGAACGGCACGGCGAACACGAACAGGGCAAGGAATGCCAGCGCCGCCAGCCAGACGAGAAAGGCCGATTTCAGCGTCCGCCGGCCGAGCCGGATGACCGCCTCCACGACGATCGTCAGAACCGCCGCCTTGAGGCCGAAGAACAGACCGGCCAGCCATCCGGCATCCTGGAATACGGCATAGGCGGTGCTGAGCCCGATCATCACCGCAAGCCCCGGCAGCACGAACAGCAGCCCGGCAATGATGCCGCCACGCACCCCGTGCGCCAGCCAGCCGATATAGGTCGCCAGCTGCTGGGCTTCCGGTCCCGGCAGCAGCATGCAGTAGTTGAGGGCGTGGAGAAACCGATCCTCCGACAGCCAGCGGCGCTCGTCGACGCAGACGCGGTGCATCATGGCGATCTGCGCCGCCGGCCCGCCAAAGCTCAGGACCCCGATGCGGGCGAAGGCCAGCGTCAGTTCGCGGAGCGACGGCGGGCTCTCAGCCAAGTCTTCAGACTGCCTGATCATTGTGTCGCTCTCTTCGGCGCATGCGCAACCCAATCATGTCGTTCCTCGGTCGCGTCGCGTGCCCAGCGATACAGGCTGTCGTAGATGAGCATGCCCGCATCGAGCTGCTCAAGATCCTTCGAATACAGTCTGGACAGACCAAGCGAGATCGCGAGCAGCCCGGCGGCTTGCGGGACCTGATCGAGCCGATCGGTATCGGCCGCCCGCACGATGGTCGCCATCTTCAGGAGGGGATCGGTGGTCAGCCGAAACTCTTCGAGCATCGTGTCGAAGGTGCAGAACTCGCCGCGATGGCTCCAGAATGCACCCTCCACGTCGAAGGGCGTCGCCCCGAAGTGCTCCGCGACGGCATTTATCTCAGAAGGCGATACGAACAGGAAGGTCGCGGCCGGATCTATGAAGCGGCGGATCAGCCACGGACAGGCAATGCGATCGATCTTGGGTCGGCTGCGGGTCACCCAGAGCGTCGAACCGCCGGGTCTCGCATCCGGGATGGCCGCCATCGGCACGAGCGGCAGGCCGGCCTGCTGCCAGGCTTCCGTGCCGCCCTCAAGCACCTCGGCCTCGATACCAAGGCACCGCAGGTGCGCGGCCACGCCTTCGCTCAGCTTCTTGCCGCGCTTGCACACGACGATGACCGACTGCGCATCCCGATAGGAGGGCGCCCACTCGCCAACCGAGGCATAATCACGGATGACGGAGCCCGGAACGACAAAGGGGAACGCCGCGACATCTGCCGCAAAGCGCACGTCAAGGATTGCGGGCGATCGGGGGGATCCGAGGATCCTGGCAGTCTTGTCGGGGGATATCGAATTGAAAGAGGCCATGACACGTCCTTTGGTCACAAGAGGGACGCGAAACTGCGGCATGGTGCCTCGTGGAGCATTCGCAAACTCCATGCCTTCATTAGGGCCAACTGCGCGTGCAAGTCAAGTTTCGACACCAGGCCTCGCAGGGCGTCCCACGCAGCCCAAAAAATTGGGGCTCCGTTCTTGACTCGCTCCCGGCGCGGTCTTATCTCGGGGTCGTTAGCACTCCTGCACAGTGAGTGCTAACGATAGAGTGACGAGCCTCTTGAAACTCGTCAAGGTCATTTGATCGAGGGATTAGACAATGGCAAGCACCAATTTCCGCCCGCTTCACGACCGCGTCGTCGTTCGTCGCGTTGAGTCCGAAGCGAAGACCAAGGGTGGCATCATCATCCCGGACACCGCCAAGGAAAAGCCGCAGGAAGGCGAAATCGTCGCCGTCGGCACCGGCGCGCGTGACGAGAAGGGCAACATCGTTGCTCTGGACGTCAAGGTTGGCGACCGCATTCTGTTCGGCAAGTGGTCCGGCACGGAAGTGAAGCTCGACGGCGAAGACCTTCTGATCATGAAGGAAGCCGACATCATGGGCATCATCGGCTGATCTTGTAGCCGATTGCTTCCACAGAAATATCGCTGACACCCCTTTCCAGGAGTTCCCAAAATGGCAGCTAAAGAAATCAAGTTTGGCCGCACCGCGCGCGAAAAGATGCTTCACGGCGTCGACATCCTCGCTGACGCAGTGAAGGTTACGCTCGGCCCCAAGGGTCGTAACGTCATCATCGACAAGTCCTTCGGCGCTCCGCGCATCACCAAGGACGGTGTATCGGTCGCCAAGGAAATCGAACTCGAAGACAAGTTCGAAAACATGGGCGCCCAGATGGTCCGCGAAGTTGCTTCGAAGACCAACGACATCGCCGGCGACGGCACCACGACCGCTACCGTTCTTGCCCAGGCCATCGTTCGCGAAGGCAACAAGGCCGTAGCCGCCGGCATGAACCCGATGGACCTGAAGCGCGGCATCGATCTCGCCGTCGCAGAAGTCGTCAAGGATCTCCAGGCCAACGCCAAGAAGATCTCGACCTCGGAAGAAGTCGCTCAGGTCGGCACGATCTCGGCAAACGGCGACACCCAGGTCGGCCGTGACATTGCTGAAGCCATGCAGAAGGTCGGCAACGAAGGCGTCATCACCGTCGAAGAAGCCAAGACCGCCGAAACCGAACTCGAAGTCGTCGAAGGCATGCAGTTCGACCGCGGCTACCTGTCGCCCTACTTCGTGACCAATCCGGAAAAGATGATCGCCGATCTCGACGACGCTTACATTCTCCTTCACGAGAAGAAGCTGTCGAACCTGCAGGCGATGCTCCCGGTTCTGGAAGCTGTCGTTCAGACCGGCAAGCCGCTCCTCATCATCGCTGAAGACGTCGAAGGCGAGGCTCTTGCAACGCTCGTCGTCAACAAGCTGCGCGGCGGCCTGAAGATTGCTGCCGTCAAGGCTCCTGGCTTCGGCGACCGCCGCAAGGCCATGCTGGAAGACATCGCCATCCTGACGGGCGGCACTGTCATCTCCGAAGACCTCGGCATCAAGCTTGAAAACGTCACGCTCGACATGCTCGGCCGTTCCAAGAAGGTCTCGATCTCCAAGGAAAACACGACGATCGTCGACGGTGCCGGCCAGAAGACCGACATCGAAGGCCGCGTTGCACAGATCAAGGCGCAGATCGAAGAAACCTCTTCGGACTACGACCGCGAAAAGCTGCAGGAACGTCTTGCCAAGCTGGCTGGCGGCGTTGCCGTCATCCGCGTTGGCGGTTCCACGGAAATCGAAGTCAAGGAACGCAAGGACCGCATCGACGACGCTCTGAACGCGACGCGCGCTGCTGTTCAGGAAGGCATCGTTCCGGGCGGCGGCACGGCTCTGCTGCGCGCTTCCACGAAGATCACGTCCAAGGGCGCGAACGACGACCAGGAAGCCGGCATCAACATCGTCCGCAAGGCGCTGCAGTCGCTGGTTCGCCAGATCGCCACCAACGCTGGTGACGAAGCTTCGATCGTCGTCGGCAAGATCCTCGACGGCAACAGCGACAACTTCGGCTACAACGCTCAGACGTCGGAATACGGCGACATGATCGCCATGGGCATCGTCGACCCGGTCAAGGTCGTTCGTACGGCTCTGCAGAACGCAGCTTCGGTTGCTTCGCTGCTGATCACGACGGAAGCCATGATCGCCGAACTTCCTAAGAAGGAATCGGCTGGCGGCATGCCGGGCGGCATGGGCGGCATGGGCGGAATGGACATGATGTAAGACCTTCGGGTCTCACATCTGAGCCAACCGGTTCAGACTACGGAAGGGCGTCGGGCAACCGGCGCCCTTTCTGCGTCTCGAGGATCACCGGCACGCACGAAAAAAGGGCCGGTTGCCCGGCCCTCCAATGCTCGCCCTGACGGGGATGCTCAGTAAATGCCGCGACCATTGTGCGTCTTGCGGTAGATATTGCGCGAGGCACGGTCCTGCATCCGCTCGATCCGCCGGCGCTCGCGCGGCGAGACGTAACCGTCGCGGGTCGAACGTGCCTGCTGGCGATCGATACGATGCTGCTGACGCTCGAGCCTGCGCATCTCCTGCGGCGTCAGATGCCCCTGTGCGGCACCACGGTAGATGCGGTGCTCCTGGCGGGCGTCGCGGTTATTGGAATGGTAGGTCTGCGCCATAGCCGGGGCGGCACCCAGCAGGGCGAGTGCGAGAGCACCCATAATCAATCTCTTCATGACGTGTCTTCCTCCGGCTTTGCGCTGAATTCCGTTCAGGCTGCCGCAGCAACGGGGATGCCCCCGATTAGGTTGCGTCAGCGCCGAATATCGCGGATGGCGCCGGGCATCGTTCGACAATGATGAACGTAGCGTCTTCTACTGTTCATCTTTCGCCCTGCGCTTAGTTGACGCATAGTCTGTCCAGGAAATTTCACGGCCGACCGGCCCTCACGTCCTGGAGAACACCAATGTCGACCACCAACAATGCGCTGATCCTTCTCGCGCGCATCCTCCTCTCCGTCATCTTCATCACCTCGGGCTTCGGCAAGCTGGCCGATCCGGCCGGCACCGCCAGCATGATCACCGGCGCCGGCCTGCCGGCCGCGACGGGCCTTGCCTATCTTGCAGGCCTGTTCGAACTGGTGGCCGGTCTCGCCATCCTCGTCGGCTTCCAGACGAAGATCGCCGGCTGGGCGCTCGCCGTGTTCTGCGTGTTCACTGGTCTCGCCTTCCATTCGGGCACCATCGCCGTTCCCGGCTGGCCGGAACCGGCACTCGGCTGGATCAACGCGCTCAACGGCATCATGATGATGAAGAACTTCACGCTCGCCGGTGCCTACATCCTGATCGCCACGGTCGGCGCCGGTGCCTACTCGATCGACGCCCGCCGCGGCACGAGGGCTCCGCTGGCTGCCTGATCTCCCTGCCCCAAAGGCAAAAACAGCAAACCCGCCGGAGCGATCCGGCGGGTTTTTTGTCGGGAGTCGCGGAAGTCAGATCAAGCGCGCCCCCAGAGGGGGCTTTTCCGCAAACTTCGACAGGCCGGAGGGTTAGACCGCCCCGCGCACCGCTTCGACGATCCTCTGGACTGTCGGATCGTTCTCATGCGCCGGCTTTCTCGCCCGCACCAGGCAGGCCTCGGAGCGCAGGATCACCCCGTCCGACAACACCTTCAGGTGGTTGGCCTTCAGCGTCGAGCCCGTGGACGTAATGTCGACGATGATGTCCGCCTGGCCAGCTGCCGGTGCACCCTCGGTGGCGCCCAGGCTTTCGACGATGCGGTAGAGCTGGATGCCGTGCTGCGACGAGAAATGCTGCTGGGTCAGCCGCCAGTATTTGGTGGCGATGGCGAGCCGCCGGCCGTGACGGGCGCGAAACTCGGCTGCCACATCGCCGAGATCGGCCATCGTCTCCACGTCGAGCCAGACCTCGGGCACGGCGACCACCACGTCGGCGTGGCCGAACCCCAGACGAGCAGCGATCTCGACCCGCTTGTCGGCTTCCGCCAGCCCCTCGCGGATGAGGTCCTCGCCGGTGACGCCGAAATCCACCGTGCCGTTGCCGATCTCGCGCGAAATTTCCGAGGCCGACAGGAAGGCGATCTCGACGTCGTCAAAACCTTCGACGCGGCCGCGATAGGAGCGATCATTGCCGACGGCTAAGATCTTCATGCCGGCCCGCTCGAAGATGGCCGAGGCGTCGTCTTTCATGCGGCCCTTGGAGGGGAGCCCGATGGTGATGGTCATCGGCTTGCCTCCCGGGCCTGTTCGATGCGGTCCAGCCACAGCGAGAAACCGACCGCCGGAATGTGATCCTTGGCGCCGAGCAGCGTCAGCATGCGGTCGTAGCGCCCGCCGCCGGCCAGCACGTGGTGTTCGCCGCGCACAGTCACCTCGAAGACGAGGCCGGTGTAGTAATCGAGGGGCCGGCCGAAGGCGGCGCGCCAGGTGATGTCGGCAAGCGACGCGCCGGCTTGCGCCAAGGCCGCGACGCGCGCATCGAAGCCGGCGATCGCCGCATCGAGAGGCAGTCCGGCGGAGCGGGCGAAATCGGCGAGCACGCCCGGTGCATAGCGCAGCGAGACGTTGATCGACAGGAATTCCTTCAGCGCATCGAGCTTGGTGGCGTCGAGCGAGGCACCGGCCAGCAATTGCTTCTCGGTCAGCCGGCGGACGATCTCGTGTGGCGTACGGCTGGCATTCGTCAGAGTGCCGGTGCGCTCCATCTCCGCCGTCAGATGCGCGACGACGGCGGCCTCGTCTCCGGCCTCCAGCAGGTGTTCGACGTGCGGCGAGAGGCCTGCGACCGGCTGCGGCTTCGCAAGCCTCGCGATCATCGCCTCCAGTAGATCGGTCTGCCCAAATGCGCGCACGAGGCGACGCTGCCAGCCGGCCGGCAGGCCGAGGGCGGCGACCACCGCTTCGAACACCGCCTGATCGCCGATGGTGACGGCGAAGGCCTTTTCCGGCAGCACCGTCTGCAGGCAGGCGAGCGCATCGGCAACGACACGCGCATCGGCAGCGGCCGAGTTCACGTCGCCGAGATCTTCAAGACCCGCCTGGTAGAACTCGTTGGCGCCCTCGCGCCGCTGGCGAAACACCTCGCCGAGATAGGCATAGCGTTTCGGCGTGCCGGTGGCCGTCTCGATGTGGCGCAGGCAGACGGGAATGGTGAATTCGGGCCGCAGGCAGAGGCTCTCGCCGCGCTCGTTCTCGGTCAGGAAGATCCGGCGACGCAGGTCTTCGCCGGCCATGTCGAGGAAAGGTGCTGCCGGCTGGATCACCGGCGTGTCGACGCGCGTGGTGTTGCGCGCGGCAAATTCCGCAAGGATCGCCGGGGCGAAATCGGGCATGTCGGTCAGCGGCATGGGTTTGATCCTGAGGCCTTGAAAAAAGACCCTCTCTGGGCTGCCGCCCATCTCCCCCACGAGGGGGGAGAGAACTTGCTGAACCCTTCCGGACTTAACCCGACAGGCCTGGTGAACAGGGACGGCAGGCGAGCGGTGATGGTCTGGATGACGAACAGAAGCCTCGCACGCCGACCTACCCCCTCCCCCTTGTGGGGAGGGTTGGGGAGGGGTCTGTCTTCCTCAGATTTCATTACTCGTATCCCCGATCTGGTTGGGATCGTAGTCCACCGCGTAGTCACCCTTCGCGCGGCGGCGGTCTTCCGCCTGGTGGGCGAGAATTTCCCTCACCTTTTCCACCAGCTGATCCTCCGGCACGACGACCTGCGCAACGCGGGCCTCGCGCCATTCGGCATTGTCGGTGATCTCGCCGGAGAGGCGCTTGCCCTCGATCAGGTCCTTGATCTGCACCTCACTGTTGGCGCGCTCGTCGCCGCCCTGGATGATGGCGATGGGAGAGCCGCGACGGTCGGCATATTTCAGCTGGTTGCCGAACTTCTTCCAGTTGCCCTGGTACATTTCGGCGCGGATGCCGGCGTTGCGCAGGTCTTGCGCAAACCGCTGGTAGCGGCCCATGGCCTCGACATCGCCATCCATGACGGTGACCAGAACCGGCGCCAGAACCTCGTCCTGACCCAGCTTGCCGAGGTTTTTCAGCGCCGTCATCAGGCGCGACACGCCAATCGAAAATCCTGTCGCCGGCACAGGCTGGCCCATGAAGCGGGAGACGAGACCGTCGTAGCGACCGCCACCGCCGACCGAACCGAAGACGACCTTTTCGCCCTTTTCGTTTGTCACGTCGAAGGTGAGTTCGGCCTCGTAGACCGGGCCAGTGTAGTATTCGAGGCCACGAACGACGGAGGGGTCGATCTTGATGCGGTTTTCGTCGTAGCCCGCTGACCGAACGAGATCATTGATCGTCAACAACTCATCAGCACCTTCCGCTGACACGCCGAATTCCTGCAGACGATCACGAAGATTCATTATCGTAATGCGATCTTTTACAGCGCTGTTGCTGCCGCTACCTTGCTCACCCCAACCGAGAGTATTGAGCAAACGCATGATCTGAACATCATCAAGCCCCGCGCCCTTGGTAAAGTCGCCGCTTTCGTCCTTACGGCCTGGACCTAGTAGGAGCACTACTCCCGCCACACCAAATTTATCTAGCTTGTCGAGTGCCCGAAGAACGGCGAGCCGCTGGCCCAGTTGTTCATCACCAACGAGACCAATGGCCGTTAGAATTGAATCCAGAACCTTGCGGTTGTTCACTCGGATCACATAATCGCCGCGCTTGATGCCCAAGGCTTCCAGCGTGTCGGCCATCATCATGCACATCTCGGCATCGGCAGCCACGCCCGGTGCGCCGACCGAATCCGCATCGAACTGCATGAACTGGCGGAAGCGGCCCGGGCCCGGCTTTTCGTTGCGGAACACATAGCCCTGGCGATAGGTGCGGTAGGGCAACTGGATCTCGTTGAAGTTTTCCGCCACGTGGCGGGCAAGCGGCGCCGTCAGGTCGTAGCGCAGGCTCATCCACTGCTCGTCGTCATCCTGCAGCGAGAACACGCCCTCGTTCGGTCGGTCGCTGTCGGGCAGGAATTTCCCCAGCGCATCGGTATATTCGAACTGCGGCGTCTCGATCGGATCGAACCCGTAGCGCTCGTAGACTTCGCGGATCTTGGCGACCATTTCGTTGGTGGCGTGGATGTCGGCGGCAGTCCGGTCACCAAAGCCACGCGGCAGGCGGGCCTTGAGTTTCTGCGGTTTTTTCTGCTTGTCGCTCATCATCGTCATCCTTGCCGCCGGCACGTCGGAAAAGGCCGGAAATTTCAGCGGTTTCTTAGAGGATGGAGGCCATGGCGGCAAGCCTTTCGCCGTCGCTCCCGCGACTGGCGGCGTGCCGGGTTGGCTGATACATTCGCATCTGGATCGGGGATCTCGCCATGAACAAGCAGTTGACGCTGGACATGCCAGAAGAAATGCATCGCTTGTTGTTGAAATACGCAGCTGCAGCTGGTCGGGAACCGCACGCCTATGTGCTGGATCTCCTCGAGGAGAAGTTGGAGGACACCTACTTCCTGCGCCGCGCCGAATGGGTCATGGAAGCCAGGCAACACGGAGAGAGCATTACTTACACCTGGGAAGAGCTGCTTGGCTCGCAAGATCCCCCAGCTCATCCCGGTGATTGACGCTTGCCACTCCACGTTTGCGCTCATGCCAGTTCGCCCCCCTCTGCCCTGCCGGGCATCTCCCCCGCAGGTGGGGAGATCGGACTGGCGAAACCGCCAGATCTTTCGCCGGCGTCGAACTTGGCTGCCGGTCCTGATGAGTGCCAGTTACTCCGGGATCTCGATGTTGGCCGAGCGAAGGGTATGCCCCTCTGCTGATCTCTCCCTTGTGGGGGAGATGCCCGGCAGGGCAGATGGGGTAGCATTCGTAATTGCCATGCAAGAAGAACCTGCTAGCCCATGATCCTTGAAGCCTTGAACTATGCCGCCACGTGGCCGCTGACGCCGGCGCCCTTTCGCCCGCACATCGCCTCCTCCGTCAGCCTTGCAGCGCGCGCCAACCGCTGCCGCGAGGCGTGGGCCGAGCATGAGGCAAACAGCAAGGCGCACATCCTTTCCACGATCAACGGAATGCGGCAGCGGCGGACCGCGGTGGTTCTCGGCTCCGGCCTTTTGCGTGACGTGCCGATCGTTGATCTGTCGCGGGCCTTCGATACGGTGGTGCTGGTCGATCTGGTGCATCTTGCAAGCGTCCGGACATGGCTTGCCACCAGGCGCCTGAAGAATACCCGGCTGATTCACCGGGATCTTTCCGGCCTCGATGCGGCACTGGCCGGACGCGCGCCGGAGCCTTTCGCCTTCCTGCGTCAGGTGCCGTATCTCGATCTCGTCGTCTCGGCCAATCTCCTGTCGCAGATCACGGTCGGCGCCAGGCAGCGGCTGCAGCGCGAGGGACAGCATGACAGGGCCGACACGATCGTTCCGGCGCTTGTCCGGGCGCATCTCGAGGGGCTATCCGCCCTGCCCTGCACGACCGCGCTCATCACCGACGTATCCTACTCGGTCATGGACCGGCAGGGACGGGAGCTGGAACGCGACGACCTGCTGGCCGGCATTCCGCTGCCCGATCACAGCGCCCGCTGGGACTGGACGGTGGTGCCGTTCGCGGAAGGTCGCGGCGAATACCAGGCGGTTCATCAGGTGATTGCCGGCTGAACAGGCACGGCGTCGACGCGCACTTCCCTAGCGCCCGCTGCCCACTGCCTGCTGCCCACTGCCTGCCCGGCATTCCTCGCCAAGAATTCATTTGCAAGCGCGCCGCAGAGGCCTAGATTTGCAGCCATGCGCCGTTTCGCCCTGCTCATCATGGTTCTTGCCTGGCTCCTCCAGGGGATGATGCCGGCGCTCGCCGTGCCGATGCCGGACGCCGCGCACCACAACATGACCGAGGCAATGCCGCACAGCCATCAGCCGGCGACTGCGCAGACACATCATCATCCGGAGCGTCAGGCAGCGTCGCACCCGCCCTGCCCGGACTGCCCTCCCCACACGTCGAAATCCGTTTGCGCCATGAGCCTTTGCGCCGCCTGCACCGCGCTGCCGCCGCTGCTCCTGGTCGATGGCGGCGCTGCGCCGATCTTCCGCTATCCGGCACCGGGGCCGGTGGCGGCCCTTGCGGCAATCCGCCCTGCCCCTCTCCTGCCGCCGCCGCGCGCCTGACCCTGACCGAGATCGCACCTCTATTTTTGTTCGCGTCAGATACGGGAGACCCCCATGAACGCCAGAACCATTACGGCTGCCTTTGCCGCAGCCTTCCTCCTTGCCGCACCGGCTGTTGCCCAGGACATGAAGATGCCCGCCCACGGCAACCACATGCCGGCCGCCGCGGCCACCACGCCGTCGACTGCGGCATTCGAAGCCGCCAATGCAAAGATGCACGCCGACATGGCGATCGACTACACCGGCAAGCCGGATGTCGATTTCGTCCGCTCGATGATCCCCCACCACGAAGGCGCCATCGCCATGGCGCGGATAGAGCTGGAGCACGGCAAGGATCCGCAGATCCGCAAGATCGCCGAGGAGGTGATCAAGGCGCAGGAGGCCGAGATCGCCATGATGAAGGACTGGCTGGCCAAGAACGGCCAGTAGCCGTTCGAGAAGGACAGCAATGGCGCAGACACGCGCCATTGCATTGCCCGATCGGCGGATTAGGGTAGAGCCGAGTTGCAGACGGGAGGCCGCGCCGCATGACGATCCGCCCATTGACCGTGATCGGTTTCGATGCCGACGACACGCTCTGGCAGAACGAGCAGTACTACCGGTTGACGGAAACGCAGTTCCGCGAATTGCTGACGGATTTCGCCGAGGGAGATCGCGTTTCGGAACGCCTGCTGGAGGCGGAAAAGCGCAACCTTGCCCACTACGGCTTCGGCATCAAGGGCTTCACCCTGTCGATGATCGAGACGGCGCTGGAGATCACCAACGGCAAGGTGCCGACCGAGGTGATCGGCAAGATCCTGGCGATCGGCCGCGACCTGCTCAGCCATCCGGTGGAATGCCTGCCGCATGCGCGCGAGGCGCTGGAGGCCCTGCGCGGCCGCTTCTTCCTGGTGATGATCACCAAGGGCGATCTGTTCGACCAGGAGCGCAAGCTGGCGCAGTCGGGCCTGGGCGATTTCTTCGATGCGGTCGAGATCGTCTCGGAGAAATCGGCAACCACCTATCGCGGCATTTTCGGCAAGCACGGCGAAGGGCCGGAGCGGGCGATGATGATCGGCAACTCGCTGAAATCCGACGTGGTGCCGGCATTGGCGGCCGGCGCCTGGGGTGTGTTTGTGCCGCACGAACTGACGTGGATCCTGGAGCATGTGGAAAAGCCCGCGGATGCGCCGCGCTTCCGGGAGATCGGCACACTCGGCGAGCTTGGCGGGCTGATCGACGAGATCTGCCAGTGAGGGGCGACGCAGATGCGCAGCTTCGATGACATCTGGGCACTGGCCGTGGAGCGCAAGGGCGAAACGGCGGTGCGCGACGCCCTGCTGTTTCCCAAGACCAAGGCTGATATCGCCTCCACGCCGGATGATCGCATCCTGTCGCTGATGACCCGCTGCATCTTCCAGTCCGGCTTCAACTGGAAGGTCGTCGATGCCATGTGGCCGGGTTTCGAGGCGGCCTTCGAAGGCTTCGACATCGGCCGCTGCGCCATGCTGCACGACGAGGATTTTGGCCGCCTCGTCTCCGACACGCGCATCGTCCGGCACGGCCAGAAAATCAGGTCCGTGCAGGAAAACGCCGTCTTCCTGTCGGACCTCGCCCGAGACCACGGCAGCGTCGGTGCCTTCCTCGCCGCCTGGCCTGGACACGACACTGCCGGGCTGCTCGAACTCCTGCGCCTCAAGGGCTCGCGCCTCGGCGGCAATACCGGGCAGTACGTGCTGCGCTTTGTCGGGATAGACGGCTATATCCTGTCTCAGAGCGTCGTGAACCGTCTGGTGGCGGAGGGCGTGGTATCAAAGGCACCCACGTCTGCGCGCGACAAGGCAGCGGTTCAGAGCGCCTTCAACACCTGGCGCGAACAGTCCGGCCGGTCGCTGACCGAGATCAGCCGGGTCCTGGCGCTCAGCATCGACTGATGCCGATCAGGGACGGGCGAGCTCGGCGCGCAGGGCATCGACCTCCGTTTGACGGAAGCAGCCATCCAGGTGATCGTTGACGAGACCCATGGCCTGCATGAAGGCATAGACGGTGGTCGGTCCGACAAAAGTCCAGCCGCGCTTCTTGAGGTCCTTGGAGAGACGGATGGAGGTCGGCGTCGTCGGGTTGGCGCGCAGGGTCTCCAGATCCATCACCGCCGGGCGCTCGTCGCGTCCCGGCTCATGCGACCAGAAGAAATTGGCAAGCGAGCCGAATTCGCGGCAAAGTTCGATGGCCCGTCCGGCATTGTTGATCGTCGAGACGATCTTGCCGCGATGGCGGATGATGCCGGCATCGGTGACGCAACGCTCGATGTCGGCCTCGTCGAACTGCGCCACCTTGGCGAAGTCGAAGCCGGCAAAGGCTGTGCGAAAATTCTCCCGCTTGCGCAGGATCGTCAGCCACGACAGGCCCGACTGGAACCCTTCGAGGCAGATCTTTTCAAACAGCCGGATGTCGTCGGTCACCGGCCGGCCCCATTCCTCGTCGTGATAGCGCTGGTAGTCGGCAAGACCGCCATGCCATGCGCAACGGCAGCGCCCGTCTTCGCCCTCGATCAAGCCCGGCTTCAGCATCGCGTCTTCCCCTTCTGCTCGCAAAGCGTCTTTAGCAGCCGTCAACCATCTTTCCAAACCGGCGATTAACCTTGCGAAAAGCTTTCGCGTCACAGACGCATTCGAACGGTGCGGCATTTACCATTCGCTTGCCTCTTCCGCGCACGGTCAAGCTTGAGGACGGGCCTGTTTCCTGGCCCGCGACGAGATCGTGTCTGGAGTGGAACGTGATGAAGAAGATGCTGCTGATCACCGCCAGCCTGTTGAGCGCGTTTGGTTTTTCCGCACAGGCCAATGATCGGTACCGGGAACGCCCGCCGGTCATCGTCAGCCCCGATCTCACCGCACCGTGGATCATGCAGCTTGGCGGCCAGGTGAACCCGGCGCCGGCGGTTCGCGGCCAGCCGAGGCAAGGCCAGGTCTATTACCGCCAGCAGGCACCGCGCGCCGTATACCGCCAGGCGCCGACATCGGGTCGCCAGCCGATCTTTGCGCCGCGCACGCAGTCGACGCAGATCCGGCCGCCGCAGATCCGCCACCAGCCACCGCGCATGCAGGTTCAGGCTGCCGCTGTCCGGCCCAACCCGGTGATCCGCCAGGGCCTCGAGCCGCAATTCCTGCCGCAGATGGTGGACTACCGGACCGACAAGGCGCCAGGCACGATCGTCATCGATACCAACAACCGCTTCCTCTACCTGGTGATGGAGAACGGCCAGGCGAAGCGCTACGGCGTCGGCGTCGGCAAGCCGGGCTTCGAGTGGGCCGGCACCCACACCGTGACGCGCAAGGCGGAATGGCCGAGCTGGCATCCGCCGAAGGAAATGATCCAGCGCGAGGCGGCAAAGGGCCACTACCTGCCGGTCTCCATGGAAGGGGGCCCGGAAAATCCGCTCGGTGCGCGCGCCATGTATCTCGGCTCGACGCTCTACCGCATCCACGGAACCAACGCGCCCTGGACGATCGGCAGCGCCGTCTCTTCCGGCTGCATCCGCATGCGCAACGAAGACGTGACAGACCTCTACCAGCGCGTCGATGTCGGAACCAAGGTCTTCGTCATGTAATCATCTGCCGAAGCGCGCCGAAAAGCAGCGCCGCGCTTCGTTTCTTCTTGCCGCAATACTTGCCTTCCGCGAAAAATCCGGCAACCTGCGATCTTTCTGGACTGACAGGGGGACGGCATGATTTTCGCAAAGACGGGGTTCGCCAGCGTGGTGGCGGCCGCAACGTTGATGGTGGTGACAGCGACAACCGGCGCCAGCGCCGGAACATTGCCCAAGGGAGGTGTCGCCGCCAGCGGGCGCAGCGACGTCATCTCGGTTGCGCAGCGGCGCGAGCCCGACGAGAAATTCCAGCGGCGCGTGGTGCGTTTTTCCACCGATGAAGCGCCGGGCACGATCATCATCGATACCAACAACAAGTTCCTCTACTTCGTCGAGGGTCCGAAGCGCGCCACGCGGTACGGCGTCGGCGTCGGCCGCGATGGCTTCGGCTGGTCGGGCGTGGTGAAGATCGGTCGCAAGGAAGAATGGCCGGAATGGCGTCCGCCGGGCGAGATGCGCCGTCGCGAAGCCGCCAAGGGCCACATCCTGCCGGTGGTGCAGAAGGGCGGCATCGACAATCCGCTCGGCGCCCGCGCCATGTATCTCTACAAGGACGGCCGCGACACGATCTTCCGCATTCATGGCACAAACCAGCCGTGGACGATCGGCCTCAACATGTCGTCCGGCTGCATCCGGATGATGAACAAGGACGTCGAGCACCTCTACCGCCGCGCCCAGATCGGCGCCAAGGTGATCGTCATCGGCCCCGGCAACCGCCAGGGCAGCGTCGCCTTCGAGGATCGCGGCCTCGACATCCTGCGGACGATCTTCGGCGGCTGACCCCGAACGTTCTTATGAAAGCCTGGCGGGCTTCGGCCCGCCATAGGCCCAGTCCAGCAGTTCCACCGTGTGGACAATCGGCATCGACAGGCCGGATCCCAGCTGCGTCATACAGCCGATATTGCCGGTGGCAACGACGTCGGCGCGCGTCGCCTCGACATGGGTGAGCTTGCGCGCCTTGAGCTGCGCCGAAATCTCCGGCTGCAGGATGTTGTACGTACCTGCCGAGCCGCAGCAGAGATGCCCTTCGGCCGGGTCCTTCACCGTAAACCCCGCCGCCTTCAGCAGCAGTTTCGGCTGCAGCGTGATCTTCTGCCCATGCTGCATCGAGCAGGCCGAATGATAGGCGACGGTCATTCCGCGTGATTCGAGGCGCGGGAGGTCGAGGGTGGCCAGATACTCCGTGACATCCATCGCGAGCGCCGACACCCGCGCTGCTCTCTCCGCATAATCGGAATCGAGGCGCAGCATGTGGCCGTAATCCTTGATAGTCGTGCCGCAGCCGGACGCCGTGATGATGATCGCGTCCAGACCGCCCGTTTCGATCTCCGCCGTCCAGGCGTCGACATTGGCGCGGGCGAAATCGAGCGCCTCCGCCTCTCGGCCCATGTGGTGGACGAGCGCCCCGCAACAGCCCTCCCCTTGCGGCGTGACGATCTCGACCCCGAGGCGTAACAGCAGGCGGCGGGTCGCCGCATTGATGCCCGGATCGAGCACCGGCTGGGCGCAGCCCGAGAGGATGGCGACACGGCCGCGCCGGCTATCCGGAGCCGGCGACGCCGGCGGGTTCTCGGCCGCTGTGGCCGGCGGTACCGCGCGGGGCGCCAGCGCCAGCATGGCGGCGAGCGGCTTCAGCGGCCGGACGCGGTCAAGGAGTGGTGCCAGCGGCCGTGCGACACGAGCAAGCCCGAGCGCCAGCCGGAAGCGGGAGGGATACGGCAGTACTTTTGCCAGCGACCAGCGGATCAGCCGATCGACGAGCGGCCGGCGGTAGGTATCCTCGATATGGACCCGCGCATGGTCGACCAGGTGCATGTAGTCGACACCGGACGGACAGGTGGTGGCGCAGGCAAGGCAGGACAGACAGCGGTCGATGTGCTTGACCACTTCGGCATCCGCCGGCCGGTCGTTTTCGAGCATGTCCTTGATAAGGTAGATGCGGCCGCGCGGGCTGTCCAGCTCGTTGCCGAGCGTCACATAGGTGGGACAGGTGGCGGTGCAAAAGCCGCAGTGGACGCAGCGGCGCAGGATCTTCTCAGATTCCGCCACATGCGGATCAGCCAGCTGCTCAGGGGTAAAGGAGGTTTGCATCGAGGCCTATCCCTCTCGGTCGAACTGAAAGGAGATCGAGTAACGAAACAGAGCAAGGTTGGGCAGAGCCTTTGCCGCAGACCGGCTCCGCTGGTCGAAGTCATGGGCGACGATGATCCCGCGCACCCGCGTCTCTTCTTCCTCCTGCAGATCGCCCATGTAGCCGAGGATCTGGCCGATGACGCGTGCATCGGTCTTGCCGGCCTTCAGCTCGACAATGACGAAGGAGCCGCCGGAATCGCGGCACAGGATGTCGATGAAGCCGGAGAGGACGCTTCGTTCGATGCCATCGTCGGCGATCGTCAGGCCAGTTTCCAAGAGTGAAATGTTTCGGCGCAGGGCCGTCTGCATGTCCCGTTCGAGCGAAAGGCGCTGTTTCTCGACAATGTCCGGCAATGGCGCCGTCGTCGGCGCTCGACCGTCGATCGCCTGCGTCGGGTCCAGCTGGGCGTGCAGAAACTGGAAGTAGCGGGCGACGGCGTTCTTGTAGGATTGCAGGTTGTTGCGGACATTGCCCTCGAAGGGGATGCGCGACGGGTTGGTCTTTCTCGCCCGCTCGTCGGCGGTGGAGTAGGTGAGATCGGCGATCAGCGCTTCGTAGCCTCCCGATGCGGCAATGTCGTCGAGGCTTCCGTAGAACTGTTCGACCTTGCCGACCCGGTGAAGCTGCGCGGCGATCGTGTTGTCCTGGTACCCCGCCGCCGCCAGTGCCGCCTTGTACTCGATCCTCATGCGGCAGCCGCCATCTTGCCCGGGTTGAAGACGCCGGCCGGATCGAGCGAGGCGCGCACCCGTTCGGTCAGCGCCGCGACGGCCGGCGGCAGCGGCTGGAATGCCGGCACCGTCTCGCGCATCGCCTCGGATGCCCGCAGCAGCGTCGCATGTCCACCGCCATGGTGGCGCACCACCTGGCGAACGAGATCGGCTGCCGGTTCCGCCTCCATGCGCATCCACACAAGCCCGCCCTGCCAGTCGTAGAAGGCATCGATGCCGGCCTGCATCCTAAGGTCCGCGACCAGCTGGAAACCGGAACTCGGCGCGACGCTGACACGCCAGAGCGGTCTGAGGCTGCCGTCGGCATAGGGCGCGACGTCGCGCACCTGCCGCCAGAGCTGGGCGCCGGCATCGGGCTCCAGACGGCTGACGGACCCACTGCGGCCGAGCGCCGAAGCGAGCCTTTGCGCACGCACCGTGACCGAGGCCGGCAGCCCCTCCAGCCGCAGGACGGTCGCCGGTCCGGCCGGCAGCAAGCCGCCGATGAACCGGCCGCGCACGCTTTCCGGAAGGTGCGCAGCGCCGGAAACCTCGACAGACAGTCCCATGGCCATGGCCATGGCGCGCGCCGCATCGCCATCGTCGAGGCCGGACACAACGATCGTCTCTTCCGCCTCAGGCCGCGGCAGGACGCGGAAGGTGACCTCGGTCAACAGCCCCAGCGTTCCGTGCGATCCGGCCAGCAGCTTGACGAGATCCAGCCCGGTGACATTCTTCATCACCCGCCCGCCGGCGCGCACGATATCGCCCCGCCCGTTGACGAAGCGGATGCCGAGCAGGCTGTCGCGAGCAGCCCCCGACAGCAGGCGCCGCGGCCCCGACGCGTTGCTGGCAAACACGCCGCCTATGGTCGGCTCGCCTTCCGTCCCCATCAGAGGACGGTGGTCGATGGGCTCGAAGGCCAGCATCTGGCCGTTTTCCGTCAGCGCCTCCTCGACCTCGGCAAGTGCGGTGCCGGAACGGGCGGTCATCACCATCTCGGCCGGATCATAGGCGACGATGCCGGAGAGGCCGGCCGAGCGCAGCACGGCATCGGCCGCGACGCGGTTGCCGAAGCCCGAGCGAGTATTGCCACCGGCAATCAGCAGCCGCCTGCCGGAGGCGGCAGCTGATCGCACCATGTCGGCAGCTTCGGCCTCTCGGGTGGGGACGAGGATCGCCTTCATGCGGCGGGCCTTCCATCCAGGGGAAACACCTTGGACGGGTTCAGCAGCCATTGCGGATCGAAGGCCGCCCGCACTGCCATCTGCTGGTCGAGATCGGTCTGCGAATACTGGTGGCGCATCAGATCGCGCTTTTCGATGCCGACGCCGTGTTCGCCGGTCAGGCAGCCGCCGGCATCGACGCAGAGCTTGAGGATCTCGTTGCCGGCCGCTTCCGCCTTGCGCGCCTCCTCCGGGTCGTTGGCATTGAAGAGGATCAGCGGGTGCATGTTGCCGTCGCCGGCGTGGAAGACGTTTGCCACGCGAAGCCCGAAGCCGGCGACGATTTCCGCGGTTCGCTGCAGGACGTAGGACAGCTGGCTGAGCGGCACCGTGCCATCCATGCAGATATAGTCAGCGATGCGGCCGGTGGCGCCGAAGGCCGACTTGCGGCCTTTCCAGATGAGCGCCGCTTCGGTGGCCGACTGGCATTCGCGCACCGTCCTCACCCCGTGGCGCCGGGCGATCTCGACGATCAGCAGCAGCATCGCGTCCATCTCAGCCTCGGATCCCTCGACCTCGACGATCAGCAGCGCGCCGACATCCAGAGGATAGCCGGCCTTGGCGAAGGCCTCGCAGATGGCGATGGCCGGCCTGTCCATGAATTCGATGGCGACCGGGATGATGCCGGAGCCGATGATATCGGCGACGCAGGCACCCGCCTCTTCCGACGTGTCGAAGCCGAAGAGCACGGGACGCGCCCCTTCCGGCTTGGCGATCAACCTAACGACAGCCTCCGTGACGATGCCGAGCTGGCCCTCCGACCCGCAGAGCAGCCCGAGAAGATCGTAGCCGGCGCTGTCGAGATGCTTGCCGCCGAGCTCGACCACGGTGCCGTCCACCAGCACCAGCTTGGCACCGAGAAGATTGTTGGTGGTCACGCCATACTTCAGACAGTGGGCGCCGCCGGAATTCATGCCGATATTGCCGCCGATGGTGCAGGCGAGCTGCGAACTCGGATCCGGCGCGTAGAAGAAGCCTTCCGGCCCGACCGCATCGGAAATCGCAAGATTGGTGACGCCCGCCTGCACCGTGGCGGTGCGATTGAAGGTGTCGATCTCGAGGATGCGGGCCATCTTCGACAGGCCGATCACCACCGCATCCTCCTGCGGGATGGCGCCGCCGCAGAGCGAGGTTCCGGCACCGCGCGGGATCACTGGAATGCCGTAGCGATGGCAGTATTTCAGAACCGCCGAGACCTGCGCGGTCGTCTGCGGCAGGGCCACCGCCAGCGGCACCTTCCGGTAGGCTACGAAGGCATCCGTCTCGAAGGGGACGAGTTCCCGCGGCTCGTGCACCAGGCACTCCGGCGGCAGCAGATCCGTCAGGTCGGCAATGATCGCGGCACGGCGCGACAGAACGCCGGGGCGCGGCTTCAGGAACTCAATGGTGTCGGACACGTCGTCTCCTCCTCCAACTTGCCGCCTGTCTGTCCTCTCACGGTTGCGCTGCCGCTTCAAGCATCTCGTACCGGCTGAGTTTCGAAGCGGAAGCCGGAACGCACCAATAGTCTCGCGCAACCTTGGTGGCTCAGGATGGTTCGGCGGGCGAACATGCCGATGATAAATCCTTCGGCGCCGCATTTGAACAGCTGTGCAAGCGTCCATATGTGGTACACTCGATTATCGATCCGGAGCCGGAATCACCGTGAAGCTGCTGAACCAACTGACCGCCAATCTCTGCCTGATGTTTCGGCGCCCGCCGCAACAGCAGTACGCAGCGTTGTGCTATCGGTTCGATCCCATCGCCGGGCTCCAGGTTCTGCTGCTGACCAGCCGCGACACGCGTCGATGGGTCATTCCCAAGGGCTGGCCGATGAAGGGCAAGAAGGCCCACGCGGTCGCCGCGCAGGAGGCCTACGAAGAGGCCGGCGTGAAGGGCGAGGCAGAGAAGGCGGCGCTCGGCTACTTCGCCTACATGAAGAAGCTGAAGAGCGGCCTGAAGGTGCCGGTGCGGGTTCAGGTGCATGCGCTGCGCGTCGAGGCGATGCTGGAGGCGTTCCCGGAGCGCGACAGCCGGACGCTCGAATGGGTGTCGTGCACCGAGGCTGCGGCGCGCGTCAGGGAGCCGGAACTGCGCAACCTGTTCCTCGCCTTTGCCAGCCGCGAGGCAGCACCCCTCCCGCAAAAGCTGCGCGCTGTCGGCCGATAAGGTTTTTCCCGTGCCGCGTGCCTGTGCTGGTGATCCGCCGGGCGAAGCCCGGCTGCATTTTCAAAGGCAATACGAACCATCGTGATCACTCCGCAGAACAGCACGAACAGAGGTAACGCGCCAAGGTCGGGCCGCAAGCAGACCCTGGACAAGGATCTGGAGAAGATCACCTCCGTCGAATACGCGTCCCGCAACGTATCGCGTCGGCTGGCAGCACCGGGCGCCGCCTTCCTGTTCCTCGTCGCCGTGACCATCTTCTCGGCCGTCTCGCTCATCGGGCAGCCGACATTGGTTGTGGCGGTCGCCGCCTCCGTGCTTGCCGCCTACATGGCGATGAACATCGGCGCCAACGACGTCACCAACAATATCGGCGCGGCCGTCGGAGCGAAGGCCTTCAGTCTTGGTCTGGGGCTTGCGATCGCCGCCGTCTGCGAGGTCGCAGGAGCGCTGATCGCCGGCAGCCCGGTGGTCGACACCATCGCCAACGGCATCCTCAATGTCGAGATGATGGCGAGCACGGCACATTTCATCTGGGCAATGATGGCAGCGCTGCTGGCGGCGGCGATCTGGATCAACGTCGCCACCTGGATCGGTGCGCCGATCTCGACCACCCATGCCATCGTCGGCGGAGTGAGCGGCGCCGGCATTGCGGCGGCCGGCTTCGGCGCCGTCAACTGGGGCGTGATCGCCGGCATCACGGTCAGCTGGATCGTCTCGCCGCTGATGGGTGCCTGCGTTGCCATCGCCATGCTCGCCTTCATCAAGCGGTTCATCATCTACACGCCCGACAAGATCGTCGCGGCGCGCCGGTGGGTGCCGGTCCTGATCGGCCTGATGTTCGGCGCCTTCTCCGCCTATCTCAGCATCAAGCTGGTTCCGGAGCCGTTCGTGCCCGACCTGCCGCGGGCGATGCTGTTCGGCCTGCTGGTCGCAATCGCCGGCTGGTTGATCAGCATACCGCTGGTCCGCCGCCAGTCGGAGGGCCTTGAAAACCGCAACCAGTCGCTCCGCCACCTGTTCCGCATCCCGCTGATCTTCTCGGCCGCGCTGCTGTCGTTCGCCCACGGTGCCAACGACGTGGCGAACGCCGTCGGTCCACTGGCGGCGATCATCGAGAGCCTGAACGGCGCGAAGCTCGGCAGCAACCAGGTCGTGCCGGCCTGGGAGCTGCTGATCGGCGGGCTCGGCATCTCCTTCGGCCTGCTGCTGTTCGGCCCGAAACTGATCAACCTCGTCGGCAAGCAGATCACCAAGTTGAACCCGATGCGCGCCTATTGCGTGGCGCTTTCGGCCGCGGTCACGGTGATCATCGCGTCGGGCATCGGCACGCCGGTCAGTTCGACGCATATTGCCATCGGCGCGGTGTTCGGCGTCGGGCTGTATCGCGAATGGTATATCCGCCACTCGCGCCAGCGGCAGGACTATCTGCGGATGCGCGCCGAGGACCAGCAGATCGGCGAGATCCACGAAGCCAACAGCGCCGAGACCCGCCGCCGCTATCTGGTGCGTCGCTCGCATCTGCTGACCATCGTCGCTGCCTGGACGGTGACGGTGCCGGTCTCGGCGGCCCTTGCGGGCATTCTCGCTTCGATTATGTTCCGCCTGTTTATCTGAGCAGGACAAGCGATGCGCGCCAATTTCAAGATGCAGCGGCTTTTCATCGATGCCCCCCTTGCCGCGGGGGCAGCGATCGAGGCCGGCAGCGACCACTTCAACTACCTGATCAATGTGCTGCGCATGCAGGAGGGCGGCGAGGTCCTGGTCTTCAACGGCCGGGATGGCGAGTGGACGGCGCGCCTGGTGCAGCCGAGCCGCAAGAAGCTGATCCTCGACGTGGTGGCGCAGACCCGTCCGCAGGATCCGCTACCGGACCTGCATTACCTGTTTGCGCCGCTGAAGGTGGGCCGCCTCGACTACATCGTCCAGAAGGCAGTGGAGATGGGCGCCGGGCTGCTGCAGCCGGTGATGACCCAGCACGTGCAGGGCAAGATCACCAGCCTGGAGCGTCTGCAGGCGAATGTCGTCGAAGCTGCCGAGCAGTGCGGCGTGCTGGCGGTTCCTGAGGTCGCGGCGCCGGTCAAGCTGAAGGACCTGCTGGAGCGCTGGCCGGCGGATCGCCGCATCCTTTTCTGCGACGAAAGCGATGCAGGCTCCAATCCGCTGCCGATCCTGCAGGGGATCCACGAACGCAAGCTTGCCCTGCTGATCGGGCCGGAGGGCGGGTTCTCGGAGGAAGAGCGGCACTTGCTGCGAAGCCTCTCCTTCGTCACCGCCATTCCGCTCGGCCCGCGCATCCTCAGGGCCGATACCGCGGCCGTTGCCGCGCTTGCCGTCGTGCAGGCAACCATCGGCGACTGGTCGGCATCGCCGGGCTGATCGGTGTTTTGAAAGAAATTCACTTGCACCGCCGCTAGATCCGGTACAAGCAGCAGATCCTTAACTGCCTGCGCAGCGTTACCCCAGACAAGGTCGACTTCATGGCCCGCGACACCACCGATCACACACCCCTCGGCTCCGTCTCGGACATGGCAGCCTATCTTGCACAGGGCTGCAAGCCGGAGGCCGATTTCCGTATCGGCACCGAGCACGAAAAGTTCGCCTTCTTCCAGGCCGACCATTCGCCGGTACCCTATGACGGCGATGCAAGCATCTCGGCGCTGCTCAAGGGCATGCAGGAGAAGCTCGGCTGGGAACCGATCCTCGATCGCGGCAACATCATCGGCCTGTCGGAAGCATCCGGCATGGGCGCCATTTCGATCGAGCCCGGCGGCCAGTTTGAACTGTCCGGTGCACCGCTTGAAACCCTGCACGACACCTGTCGCGAGTCCAACCAGCACCTGGCCGTGCTGCGCGAAGTCGCAGACCCGATGGGCATCCGGTTCCTCGGCATCGGCGGCAGCCCGAAGTGGACGCTCGACGAGACGCCACGGATGCCGAAGTCGCGCTACGAGATCATGTCGCGCTACATGCCGAAGGTCGGCAGCCACGGCCTCGACATGATGTACCGGACCTGCACGATCCAGGTGAACCTCGACTTCTCGTCCGAGGCGGACATGGCCCGCAAGATGAAGCTGTCGCTGAAGCTGCAGCCGCTGGCGACGGCACTGTTCGCCGCATCGCCGTTCACCGAAGGCCGGCCGAACGGGCTGCTGTCGTGGCGCGGCGAGATCTGGCGCGATACCGACAATGCGCGCTCCGGCCTGCTGCCGCAAGCGTTCGGCGACGGCTTCGGTTTCCAGACCTATGTCGAATGGGCGCTCGACGTGCCAATGTATTTCATCGTCCGCGATGGCCACTATCATGACTGCACGCATGTCACGTTCCGGCAGTTCATGGCCGGCGCACTGAAGGGCGAAATCAAGGACTGGGAGCCGACGCTCGGCGACTGGACGAACCACCTGTCGACACTCTTCCCGGATGTGCGCCTGAAGCGCTACCTGGAAATGCGCGGCGCCGACGGCGGCCCGTGGCGGCGGATCTGTGCACTGCCGGCCTTCTGGGTTGGCTTGCTGTACGACGATGCGGCCATGGCCGAGGCGGAAGAAATCACCCGTGACTGGACCTATGAAGACGTGCTCTCGCTGCGCAATGCGGTTCCCGCCGAGGGTCTCAACGCCTCGGTGCGCGGTGGCTCGCTGATGTCGGTGGCACGCGAAATCGTCGGCATCTCCACCCGGGGGCTCAAGTCCCGCGCGCGGCTCAACGGCGAAGGCCAGGACGAGACGGTGTTCCTGCAGCCGCTGGAAGAGATCCTGGCCAAGAAGACGGTGCTTGCCGAAGACCTGCTGGCGCGCTTCAACGGCCGCTGGAACCAGAATATCGAGCCAGTCTTCGACGAGTTCCAGTACTGATCCGCATCCGGTCCGCGGCAGCTTCACCTCCAGACGGCAGCCGAACAAACCAGTTTCGCGGCCATGGTTTCCGGCTATAGTACCGGCTGGAGCGATTGCCGGAGGAGCCAGGTATCATGCTGCCGCTGTTCGATATGATGCTGAAGGCGCAGAACGGCGCCGCCATGGATACGCTCGCCAAGCAGTTCAATCTGGCCCAGGAGCAGGCTGCGCAGGCCATGGCCGCGCTGTTGCCTGCGTTCTCATCGGGTCTCCAGCGGACCGCTGCCAACCCCTACGATCTCAGCGCGCTGATGAGCGGCATGGTGTCCGGTACCTACGGCCCCTATTTCGAAGACATGGCGAAGGCCTTCACGCCGAAGGGAATGGCGGACGGCAATGCGGTGCTGGAAAAGCTGTTCGGCTCGAAGGAGATGTCGCGGGCGATTGCCCGCCAGGCGGAGCAGCTGACCGGCATCGGCCAGGACATCCTCAAGCGGATGATGCCGGCAATGGCCGATACGATCATGGGCGGCATGTTCAAGCAGATGACCGGTCAGATGACGGGCCAGATGCAGCAGAACCCGTTCTCCGCCGACGGCATGAACCAGATGACGCAGCAATGGCTGGAAGCCATCGGCTTCGCACCGAAGGCCAAAGCCGACAGCGCGACCATGCCCTTCGACAACCCGATGCTCCAGGCGATGCGCAGCATGTGGGGGCTGGAGGAGCGGACGAAGGGTGCGGCCGCCCACAATCCGTTCACCGACAACCCGTTCGCCAAGGCATTCCAGGACATGATGACCGGCAGCTTTGCGCCGAAACAGGCGGAGCCGGCCGCCTCCGCCAAAGCCGGCGAGCAGGCGCAATCACCTGACATGGGCGCCTTCCAGTCGATGCTGAGCGGCATGTTCGACAGCGGCATCGAAGTGCAGAAGGCCTACCAGAAGAACATGGAAGCGATCTTCGACAGCTATCGCGCGGCGCCGGCCGGCGAAGCGCCCAAGCCCCGGCCGATGTGAGGGCGTCTGCGCAGATAAAAAAAGCCCGGCGCGGAGAACCGGCCGGGCAAGAAGCAGGGTCATTGGCGTTACCCTGCGGGGAAAAATGAAACTCTAGAACCGCTGCGGCAGGGCGGCGAACCGGCGGCGGCGCAGCTGTACGTCCTTCGGCAGAAGCGCGAAGGGATCGTCGAGAAGTCCGGAGCGGTTCACGGCGCGATCTACATCGGCGCGGGTCAGGCCGATATCCCGCAGCTGGTGATCCTCGAGATCGTGAAGGCAAAGCATCGCGCGGCGGTTGCGCGAGGCACGCAGAACGGACAGCACGAGGCTCTTCACCTGGCTCAGGAGGCGCGTCTCGATGCTGCGGATCGCAGAAAGGTCGCGGCTGGTCATCCGTTCGATCGTGCTCATGATCCTGTCCTTCCGGTTGGCACGAAGAAATCGATCCCGTCCGGGCGGCGGACGGGCGGCAGCAGGGCCTGGAGGCCGTTGAGTTGCTTGCCTGTCCCTTATCCAAAATCGCTATTGATCAGTCCAACGAATGTTTCTAATGGTTGGTATCAATCGTTTTCATGGGTCCCGTCATGTCCGCTCCGCTTGATATCGATCAGTTGCACACCTTCGTCGCCATTATCGACACCGGCAGCTTCACCAAAGCCGCCGACCGCGTCTTCAAGACGCAGAGCGCCGTCTCCATGCAGATGCGACGCCTGGAGGAGCGGGTCGGCAAGCAGCTGTTCACCAAGGACGGGCGCGGCAACCGGCTGACGGCGGAGGGCGAGAAGCTCCTCAACTATGCGCGGCGCATCATCCGGCTGAACAACGAGGCGCTGGCTGCCTTCGACGACAACCGGCTGGAGGGAACGCTGCGGATCGGCACGCCCGACGACTATGCCGACCGTTACATGCCGGAAATCATCGGCCGCTTCGCCAAGACGCACCCGAATGTCGAGCTCTACATCGTCTGCGAACCGTCGGTCGACCTGGCGGAGAAGATGGCCCGCGGCGAGCTTGATATCGCCCTCGTCACCCACAACCCGCGCGCCCGCCAATCCGACGTGGTGCGAACGGAACCCCTGTGCTGGGTCGCCTCGGCCAACCACCCGCTGCGCGACAATGCGCCGGTTCCGCTTGCCGTTGGCCGGCGCGACTGCAACTGGCGCCAGCTCGCCTGCTCGGCGCTCGATGCGGATGGTCGCGAATATCAGATCCTCTTCACCAGCTGGTCGTCGACAGTGGTGGCCGCCGCGGTGCTGGCCGGCATGGCGGTCTCGGTGCTGCCCGAATCGGCTCTGCGTCCCGGCATGAAGGTGCTCAGCCAGTCGGACGGCTTTCCGCCGCTGCCGCCGGTGCAGATCGGCCTGATGAAGCGGCCCGGCCTGTCGACGTCGCTGATGACGGCGATCACCGACCATATCGCCGCCTGCCTCGACAACATCTCGCCGGCCGTGGCGCCCGACGACATGGATGGTGCCGAGATCAAGCCGTTCGGCCGCACGTCGCAGCGCCTGCGCAATGCGCCGCTGATGCCGAGCTGGTAATCGGCCGCCCGACAGTTCTCAGGCCGGCGGCCGCTTTTTCGTCCGCCGGATCGGGCCAAGGGGCTCGCGTTCAGGCGAGATATTTGCGGAAGAAACCGATCGTCCGGCTCCAGGCCAGATCGGCGGCCGGCTTGTCGTAGCGGGCCGAGGACGTATCGTTGTTGAAGGCGTGGTTGACGCCGTCATAGACGAATATCTCGAAGGTCTTGCCGCCCTTTTCCAGCGCTGTCCGGTAGGCGTCGATGCCGGCATTGATGCGTTCGTCGAGACCGCCATAGTGCAGCATCAGCGGCGCCTTGATCGCCGGTACCTCTTCGGCCGGCGGCTGCGCGCCGTAATAGGCAACGCCGGCATTGAGATCCGGAGAGGCAATCGCCATCCGGTTCACCAGCCCGCCGCCCCAGCAGAAGCCGACCGCCCCGACCTTGCCATTGGCAGCACCGTCACGCCCGGCGAGGAAAGCCCGTGTCGCCTCGCCGTTCGCGGTCGTCTGCTTCATGTCGAGGCCGGAGAACATCTGCCGCGCCTTGTCCTCGTCGGAAGGCGTGCCGCCGGCCGGCGACAGGAAGTCCGGGGCAAGGGCTGCAAAGCCGTCCAACGCCACGCGCCGCGCCACATCGCGGATATGCTCGTTGAGACCCCGGTTCTCGTGGATGACGATCACCGAGCCGAGCGGCGCGGCGGCAGCCTTCGGCAGGACCAGGTAGCCCTTCATCTCGCCCGATGCGCCGGGATAGGTGATATCCTCTGCTGAGAGGCGATCATCGTCGGCGGCAACCATGGCGGCCTGGGCCTTGCTTGCCGCCAGCATCGGGGCAATGGCGGCGGCAGCCGCGCCGGAGCCGGCCAGCACCGTCAGCCGCTCCATGAACTTGCGGCGGTCGAGGCTCAGATGGGTATAGTCGTCATAGGCGTCGATCATCGCCTGGGTGACTGTCGGCTTGTCGGTCATGGCGCTTCCTCCGTGCAGAACCTTGGCCACCCCATGATCGAGCGGCACGCCATCCTGCCAGCAGGACGGCCGCGCGCCGCCACAATTTTGCGTGAAGGCGCACGGGTCCCGGCTTCAGTGCAGGTCGAGGACGATACGACCGTCGATCTTGCCGTCCTGCATGCGCTGGAAGATGTCGTTGATGTTCTCCATCCTGTCCCAGGAGAAATGCGAGGCGACCTTGCCCTCGCCGGCAAATTGCAGGCTCTCCTCCAGGTCCTGCCGGGTGCCGACGATGGAGCCACGCACGGTGATGCGCTTGAGAACGGTATCGAAGACCGGCAGAGAAATGTAGCCGGGCGGCAGGCCGACCAGCGCCATCGTGCCCCTGGCACGCAGGAAGCCGAACGCCTGCTCCATGGCTTTGGGCGATACGGCCGTGACCAGCGCGCCATGCACGCCACCGGTCGCCTTCTGCACCTGCGCGACGGCATCGGCCGCCGTACCGTTGACGATGACATCGGCGCCGAGCTTGCGGGCAAGCTCAAGCTTGTCGTCAAAGATGTCGGCAGCGACGACATGCATGCCCATCGCCTTTGCGTATTGCACGGCAAGATGGCCGAGCCCGCCGATGCCGGAGATGGCGACCCATTCGCCGGGGCGCACCTCAGTTTCCTTCAGGCCCTTGTAGACGGTGACACCGGCGCAGAGGATGGGCGCAGCAGGGCCGAACTCGAGGCTGTCGGGCAGGCGGCCGACGAAATCGGGATCAGCCAGACCATACTGGGCAAAGGTGCCGTTTACCGAGTAGCCGGTGTTCTGCTGGCTGGCGCAGAGCGTTTCCCAGCCGGTTCGGCAGGGCGAGCAGCATCCGCATGCAGTGTGCAGCCAGGCAACGCCGACGCGGTCACCCTCCTTGATCCGCGAGGACACGCCAGCGCCCACCTTGGCCACATAGCCGGTGCCCTCATGGCCGGGGATGAATGGCGGATTGGGCTTCACCGGCCAGTCGCCGTTTGCCGCGTGCAGGTCGGTGTGGCAAACGCCGGTCGCCTCGTAGCGGACGAGGATCTGGCCCGGGCCCGGCTCGGGCACCGGCCTCTCCTCGATCACCAGCGGCTTGCCGAACTGCCGCACCACGGCGGCCTTCATCATCTCAGCCATGCGTATCTCCTCTAGGCGGCAGCATTCCGGACGGTCTTGCCGCTCGCAGTGCTTCTAGAGGAGCGCCGGGGGAGATCGCCTTGATCTGCCGCAAAGGCGACAAGCGATCAGGTCAAAGCGAGCCAGAAGGCAAGCCACACCCACAGGCCCAGCAACGTCGCGACGCCGGCGATAAAGGCCGGCCGCCGGTGGCGGATGCGGTTGGTCGTCACGTGGATATAGGCATGGACATAGCGCGAGGCGACGAACAGCCAAGCCAGAACGACGGTGCCGATATTGTCGCCATCCACAGCAAACAGCGCCAGGCAGACGATGTGGAAGAACATCGGCAGCTCGAACTGGTTCTTCAGGTTGTTGTGGACGAACAGGCTTTCCTCGGGCTCGCGCAGGTTCTCGCGGAACTGCGCGACCGTTGCCCGGCCCGCCTTGACGGCCGCCACCCGGCGTCGCGAGAGCTGCACGTACAGCGCCAGAACCAGGGCCGCATGGGCGATCATCGGCCAGATCATAGCTTCATTGGAGATCATCGGGTTTCCGTTCAATCAGTCTGCATGAAATCGGGCGAGAGTGCCGACCGCAGCCTTGGTGCTGCGGCCAGGCACCGCGATCGTCAGTTGCGCAGGCGCAGCGTTTCGGTTCCGGAACCGTCCTGACCCGAGATGGTCCACGAACCGTTGAGGACACCGCCCGGCATGACCTCGTAGATCACCAGGCCGACCGCTTCGCCAAGCACATAGGCGGCGGCGAAGGCGTTGTCCTGCAGCATGCAGATGCCATTGGAGGTCGTCTCGCCGGTCTTCCACTCCATGGCGCAGGTGGTTTCGCTGGTCAGCACGATCCGCGCGGTTCCGCTGTATTTCGAGCCGTCGAGATTGGTCCCGGCGACATCATAGGTCCCCTCGTGGACCGTCTGCGCCTGAGCGCTCGTCAACAGTCCGGCGGCGAAAAGCGCGCAGGCAACAAATCTCTTCATGGCATCCCCCAAAGAGCCGGCATGATCGCCGGCTCTCCACCATAGCGGGGGGCCTACGGCTGGCAATGGTGCCGGCCGCCCCGGCGAAAGAGAATTATCAGGCGCTGACGCCCGGATAGTTCGGGCTTTCGCGGGTGATCGTTACGCCATGCGGATGGCTTTCGCGCAGGCCGGCGCCAGAAATGCGCACGAAGGTCGCCTTTTCCTGAAAGTCCTTGATGTCCTTGCCGCCCACATAACCCATGGCCGCCTTCAGGCCGCCGGCGAGCTGATGCAGGACCGCCGAGACCGGACCCTTGTAGGGAACCTGGCCTTCGATGCCTTCCGGCACCAGCTTCAGCGTGTCGCGCACTTCCGCCTGGAAGTAACGATCGGCCGAGCCCCGCGCCATGGCGCCCACGGATCCCATGCCGCGATAGGCCTTGAACGAACGGCCCTGGTAGAGATAGACCTCGCCGGGGCTTTCGTCGGTGCCGGCCAGAAGCGAGCCGACCATGACAGCCGATGCGCCGGCAGCGATCGCCTTGGCGACATCGCCGGAAAACTTCAGGCCGCCATCGGCGATCACCGGGATGTCGTGCTTATTGCCTTCCTCGACGGCCGCCATGACGGCTGCCAGCTGCGGTACGCCGACGCCGGCGACGATACGCGTGGTGCAGATCGAGCCCGGGCCGATACCGACCTTGATGCAGTCGGCGCCGGCATCGATCAGCGCCTTGGTGCCTTCCGAGGTGGCGACATTGCCGGCGATGATGCGAATGGCGTTCGACATCTTCTTCACCTGAGCGACGGCGTCGAGAACCTTCTGCGAGTGGCCGTGGGCGGTGTCGACGACGATGACGTCGACGCCGGCATCGATCAGCCGCTCGGCGCGCTCGCGGCCGTCGTCACCGGTGGAGATGGCGGCGGCGACCCGCAGGCGTCCCTGCGCATCCTTGGCGGCATTCGGGTTCAGCTGCGACTTCTCGATGTCCTTGACGGTGATCAGGCCAATGCAGCGGCCTTCGTTGTCGACCACCAGCAGCTTTTCGATGCGGTGCGAATGCAGCAGGCGCTTTGCTTCGCTCTGCTCGACGCCGTCGCGCACCGTGATGAGGTTCTCGCGGGTCATCAGCTCGTAGATCTTCTGGCTGGGATCCGAGGCGAAGCGCACGTCGCGGTTGGTGAGAATGCCGACGAGGCGACCGGGGCGGCCGCCGTTTTCGACCACCGGAATCCCCGAAATGCCGTGCGACTTCATCAGCGACAGCGCATCGGCAAGCGTCGCATCCGGACCGATGGTGACCGGGTTGACGACCATGCCGCTTTCGAACTTCTTCACCTGGCGGACTTCTTCGGCCTGCTCGACCGGCGTCAGGTTGCGGTGGATGACGCCCATGCCGCCGGACTGTGCCATCGCAATGGCAAGGCGGCTTTCGGTGACGGTATCCATGGCCGAGGAGAGGATCGGCAGCGACAGGTCGATATCGCGTGCGATGCGGGTGGCGATGTTGGTCTGGCCCGGCATGACTTCCGAATGTCCGGGCTGAAGAAGGACATCGTCAAAGGTGAGCGCTTCCGCTCCGGTTGCCGAAACTACGATGCGTGCCATTGCCAATTCCTTCGTTCTTGAAAATGCGCGGAACCCCCGGAACGAAAATCCCGCCCGGTGCGTCGCGCAATAAATGCGTGGAAGTTGGCGAGGGCTGGTAACACGTTCATGACACGATGGGAACAGAAAAAACCCGAAGGGCTGTCCCTCCGGGTTCGCATGGCTTCGTCAGAGGCTCGCCGCCACCGCTGGCGCTAGATGTCGAACTGGTAGGTCTTCGGCACGAACCGATAGCCGGTATCAAGCTTTTCCGCGTAGCCGACCGACGGGAACGGCATGTGGTAGCCGAGGAAGGCGACCTTGTCGGTGGCGATCATGTCGAACACCTTGCGGCGGCTGGCGGCGGCAGCCTGCTTGTCCATGTCGAACTTCACCTCCCAGTCCGGCCGCTGCAGCGACAGGACATAATGGTTGGCGGTGTCGGCCGTCAGCACCAGCCGGCGACCGGCGGATTCGACGTTGTAGATCATGTGGCCAGGCGAGTGCCCGAAGGCGGCCATGCCGGTGATGCCGGGAACGACGGTGGCGTTATCGCCGACGAAGGTCATCTTCTCGGCGAGCGGCTTGACGTTGGCAAGCACCGCCTTGTGGCCGCCCTCGGCAGCGGTGCCGGCGCGCTCGGTGCTGGCCCAGAAATCATATTCCCTCTGGCCGGTGATGTAGCGTGCATTCGGGAAGGCCGGCTTGCCGTCTTCCATCAGCCCGCCGATGTGATCGCCGTGCAGATGCGTCAGCACGACGATCGTCACGTCCTCCGGGCGATATCCGGCAACCGCCATGCCTTCGGCCAGGCGGCCATTGCCCTGGCCCCGACCGGCAGCGCCAAAGCCGGTATCGAACAGCACGACGTCGCTGCCGGTATCGATCAGCGTCGGCGAGAAGGAATTGACGAAGTTGTCGGCGGGCAGGAAATTATCCTGCAGCAGGGCGCCGACATCCTCCGCGCTCTGGTTGGTGCCAAACGTCTCGTTGGGCTTGCCGGACGGCCGGGCGCCGTCCTTGATGACCAGGACGCGGTAGTCGCCGACCTTGAAGCCATGAATGTCCGGTGGTGTCTTTGCTGTC
The DNA here is from genome assembly GCF_059415005.1 of Rhizobium sp. SAFR-030. NCBI lineage: Bacteria > Pseudomonadati > Pseudomonadota > Alphaproteobacteria > Hyphomicrobiales > Rhizobiaceae > Rhizobium > Rhizobium sp. SAFR-030. The sequence continues at coordinate 949,001 of NZ_JBPFDO010000001.1, forward strand.
ATCTGTGTATCCGTTGCGGGTTGAGACGTACTAACCTGTGCAAATGCGCGACCGCCGAGGATCGCCGGCGCGGCCAAGAGACCCGCCCCCGCGGAGCCGAGCAGCGTCCGCCTTCCCAGTTCAAACTGTGCCATTCCAACCTCCACTCGCGGGACCGCCGCCGCGTCTGTTTCTTTTACCGGTCGCTGGCGAAGATATGCGCAACGGCGGCGACGAAAACGTTTCTCACGTAGACGTGATGCCGAGACGACGGTGGCCGATAAAACCGGTGGTCTCGCGTGCCAAGCAGGCGTAGGAGTGTCAGCCTTCCGATGCACGAAGCCTGCCTTTCATGAACCGAATCGTCCCGCTCATCCTCGCCGTCGCGCTCTTCATGGAGCAGATGGATTCAACCGTCATTGCCACCGCGCTGCCGGCCATCGCCACCGATCTCGGTGTCGGGCCGATCACGCTCAAACTGGCGCTCACTTCCTACATGGTGGCGCTGGCGGTGTTCATCCCGGTCAGCGGCTGGATGGCCGACAAGTTCGGCGCCAAGAGCATTTTTCGCCTGGCGATCGTCGTCTTCGTCATCGGCTCGATCCTCTGCGCCATGTCCTCGTCGCTCCTCGAATTCGTGCTGGCGCGCTTCCTGCAGGGCATGGGCGGCGCGATGATGACGCCGGTCGCCCGGCTGGTGCTGCTGAGGACGACGCAGAAGCGCGACCTGGTGTCGGCGATGGCGCTGCTGACCATTCCAGCCCTGGTCGGCCCGCTCACCGGACCGCCGCTCGGCGGCTTCATCACCACCTATTTCACCTGGCACTGGATTTTCCTGATCAACGTGCCGGTCGGCGTGATCGGCATCTGGCTTTCGACCATCTACCTTCCGGAGATCGAACGCCGCGCCTCGCCGCGGCTCGATCTAGTCGGCTTCCTGCTGATCTCGGTTGCCGCCGCCGGTACGGTGTTCGGCCTGTCCGTCGTCAGCCTGCCGGCATTGCCGCCGGCAATCGGCATCGCGACGACCGTGCTCGGCATCCTCTGCGGCATCCTCTATGTCCGCCATGCGGCCCGCCACCCGGCGCCGATCCTGAAGCTGACCCTGTTTCGCAACGAAGCCTTCCGCTCGGCGATCACCAGCGGCACGCTGTTTCGCATCGCGACCGGCGCCGTGCCCTTCCTGATGCCGCTGATGCTGCAGCTCGCCTTCGGCATGACGCCGTTCCAATCGGGCCTCACGACGTTTGCCGGCGCGCTCGGGGCGCTGACCGTCAAGTTCGTCGCCCGGCGGCTGTTTGCCGCAACCGGGTTCAAGGTGACGCTGATCGGCGCCAGCATTGCCGGTGCCGCGACGACGGCGGTCAACGGCTTCTTCACCGAGGCGACGCCGCAGGTGATGATCATCCTGTTCCTGTTCGCCTCGGGACTTGCGCGCTCGATGTTCTTCACCGGCACCAACGCGCTCAGCTATTCGGAGATTGAGGATGAGGAAGCCAGCCAGGCGACGTCGATCAGTTCGGTGATGCAACAGGTCAGCCTGGCGCTCGGCGTCTCGTTCGCGGCCTTCGTGCTGGAAGCCTCGTCCTACCTGTCGGGCTCGCATCTCGAGCTTGCCGACTTCCACCTGGCGTTCTTCCTGGTCTCGGCGATCTCGCTTGCCGCATTGCTGCCGCTGATCCGGCTGCCGCCGGGTGCCGGCGCCGGCGTCTCCGGCCACCGCCGCTACCAGCAACAGCAGGCCGGCGAAGTGCCGGGCGAATGATCAGCCTTCGTCGTCCTCGTCCGGATAGCGGGGGCGATGATCGGTGCTGTCGTCGAGCGGATCCAGCGGGTCTGTCGGGCGATGCAGTTCTTCGCGGTAGCTTGGACCTTCGGCGCCCGGCTTGCGGCCCTTGAACCCCTTGGCAAGCAGGAACATCTCGACCGATTCGGAGCGCGACGAGGCCGGCTTGATGTGCAGGACCTGGCGGAAATTCTGCTTCAGCATGTTCAGCAGATCCTTTTCGGTTCCGCCCTGGAAGGTTTTGGCCAGGAAATGGCCGCCCTCGCCCAGCACCTCGACGGCGAAATAGGCCGCCACCTCGCAGAGATGCATGGTGCGCAGGTGGTCGGTCTTCTGGTGGCCGGTGGTCGGAGCCGCCATGTCCGAGATGACCAGGTCGGGCGTGCCGCCGACGGCTTCCATCAGCTTTGCCGGCGCTTCCTCCTCGAGGAAGTCGAGCTGCAGGATCTTTACCCCCGGCAGCGGCGCCATCTCGAGAAAGTCGATCGCCGCGACGCGAATGTCGCCGTCGGTCGAACCGGTGACCTTGGCAGCGATCTGCGACCAGCTGCCCGGCGCTGCACCAAGATCGATGATGCGCCGCGCGCCCTTGAGGATCTGGTGCTTCTCGTCGATTTCGAGCAGCTTGAAAGCGGCGCGCGCACGGTAGCCTTCGAGCTTGGCGCGCTGCACGTAAGGGTCGTTGATGTGGCGTTCGATCCAGCGGCGCGACGACGCCTTCAGCTTGCCCTTCTTGACCTTCTGGCCGAGCTTGCGGCCGATCGGCGTCTTTGTCATCGGCGTATCTCCAACGTGCTGTGGTTGCCGCCATCGGCCGGCCGGCGCCGCATGCGCCGCCAGACGCCATCGTCGGCCATCATGTCTGTGAGCAGTCCCTCGCGCAGGCCGCGATCGGCGACGCGCATGCGCGTGCTCGGCCAGCGGCGGCGGATGGCCTCAAGGATGGCGCAGCCGGCCAGCACCAGATCGGCGCGGTCCGGACCGATGCACGGATTGGCGGCACGGCCTTCGAAATCCCAGGACAGCAGCTTTGCCTGCATGGCGCTGACCTCGTCGTCGGTCAGCCAGAGCCCGTCCACCTTGCGCCGGTCATAGCGCGGCAGATCCAGGTGAACGCCGGCAAGCGTGGTGACCGTGCCGGAGGTGCCGATCAGGTGAAAATCGGCGTCGACTCGGCCATGCTGTTCGCCGACCGGCGGGCAGTCAAAGCCTTCGAGCATGGTCTCCACCTCGGTGACCATGGCGGAGAACACCGCCGGCGTGACATCACGACCGCCATGGCGTTCCGACAGGGTGACGACGCCGACCGGCAGCGAGGTCCAGTGGGTGATGTGGTTGGCAAGCCGGCTGGAGCGGCTGTCGCTGATGCGGATGACGGCGATTTCCGAGGAGCCGCCGCCGATATCGAACAGCACCACCGAACGGGCCTCTCGGCCGACCAGCGACGAGCAGCCGGAGACGGCGAGCCGCGCTTCGGTTTCGCGGTCGATGATTTCCAGCTGCAGGCCGGCTTCGCGGGTGACGCGCTCCAGAAACGCCTCGCCATTGGAGGCTGCGCGGCAGGCTTCGGTGGCGATCAGCCGCATCTTGCGGACCGGCCGGTTGGCGAGCTTGGCGGCGCAGATCTTCAAGGCTTCGACGGCACGATCCATCGCCTCTTCCGACAGACGGCCGGTGGCGGCAAGGCCTTCGCCGAGGCGAACGATGCGCGAAAAGGCATCGACGACCCGGAACTGGCCAGGCCGAGTCGGCTGGGCGATCAGCAGCCGGCAATTGTTGGTGCCAAGGTCGAGCGCCGCGTAGAGATCGTCCGGCGCACGGCGCCGGGCCTGTTCGGCAATCTCCGCAGCCTGATGCGACCTCGACCGTTGATCATGGACGCCAGCCCTGGCACCGGGTTTGGCGATGATTGCCGCGCCGTTGGCACCGCGGGCCGTGGGCGGATTGCCCGAGCCGTGGGCTGCCTGTTGGGAGTGTGCGCTTTGTGGCTTGCCGGCCGGCGGCTTGGCAGACGGCACCAGAGGCCGCCCCTGCAGGCCGCGACCCTCGCGGTTCTTCTTGTTGCGGCCGCGCCGCCGACCGCTGCCGGAAGGACGCGGCTCTCCCGGATCACGGCCAGGCGTTGCTGCAGAACCGCGAGACCCTTCGGCGGACTGCGTGTCCGCATTGGCTCCGGAGCGCATCCGGTCGGCGTGCGCCTGATCAGCATCTGAGCGTCCGCCCCGCTCTTGCCCTGCCTCAGGCCGAGCCACTTGCCGCTGGGACCGATCCTCACCAACTGCTCCGTGCGACTGGGCCAAGGATCTCTCCGCCGAAGCCTGTCCCGAAGCCGCCTGCCCCCCGTTGGAAGCGCCGGCATGCGGATGCGACGCCGGCCGCTCGCCCATATGGCCGCGGTCGCGCTGGTTCGAACCCGCATCCGACGACGATCCGGAAGGTGCGCCATTCTGGCGTCCATTCCGCGGCTTTCCGGAGCCGGCAGGGGTATCACCAGAAACCCCGCGGCTCTGGCGATTCGGGCCCGAGTCGTTCTGTTCCGACTGATTCTCGCCAGCCAGGTGCGAGGCCGCCTGGTTCGGGGACGCCTGTTTCGGGTCTAGCGGCTCACCGGCTACAGGATTATGGGCGGCATGGCCGTGACCGCCCTTGCGGTCGCCACCACGCGACCGCCGCCGCTTGCGCTTGCGGACGGGGCTATCGTCCTGTCTGGCGTCGGGGCGTTGCGGATCGCGGGCTTGCGCCGCTTCCGCTCCACGCGCAGCCGTGTCGGCGGAAGGCTGTTTGCCGCTCCGCTTCGCCTTTCGGCGACGGCCGGGCTTGCCACCCGGTCGCCCTGCTGCTGACGCCCCGCCTTCGGGCGGCTTTTCGCCGCTGTCGGGGTTCATCAAGGGTCTTTTCCATCTGGCCGCGCAAGAGCAACGAGGCTCGCAGCGGCTCTATCTGTTTCGTTGCCATGAAGATAACAGCCGCAGGCGGTTTCGCCAATGGGCTTTGTCACACACGGAAATGCCACGTTGCCTGGGCGAGGATCACGACGCCGGACGACGCGACAAAGGCCTGCGAGAACCGCGCCGCAGCCGCTTGCCGAACCAGGCCGCGCGGCCCCGCGAAAAAGTCTTCCTTGGGCTCTTGATCGAGGATTGGAATCTGGTACAAGGCGCCCACGAAGCGGTTGGGCAGCGACTTTTGCGCGTTGCCCCTCTCCTTAAACCGGGAGATCCAGCCGCACCGATCCGTCAGCCTCCGGGCACGGCAGATTGGGGAATAGTTCAATGGTAGAACGACGGACTCTGACTCCGTTAATCTTGGTTCGAATCCAGGTTCCCCAGCCAATTCTCCGCAGCATGTCGCTAGAGCTGACAGAACGCAGGAAAAGCTCAAAACAATTCAAACGCTCGCGCTGAGGTCAAGTTGAGCAAACTGCCAAAGTCGCAGAACGCCGCGATCTTGAGGCTGCAGTCTGCCCTCGCCAGTTCCATATTTACGGTTCGAGAATGCCGCATCGGCGCGGATCGTAAAGCATCGAGTATGCGGACTTGCGCGGCTCACAGCGTGATCATGATTTGCCGCTGGGACCTTTGCTCTGCACTAGGCGAATTCGTTCACCCCTCGTATTGCGGTCATGTCAGTTTCAGCAGATTGCCTTGCCGCTGGCCAGTCCAAAATGCGAGAGACAGGGGGATGCAGGTGGCGCGGTGGGCCAACTCGAAAGGCAGCCTCATCAGCATCCATCCACACCTGCTACGCCCAAGATCTGCGGTATAGACGGCCACCCTTCTTAAACGATTGGACACCACGAGGCCGCGGCCTGCTGCCCAGGACGGAATTCGCGCCAGCACCTGCCATCCGCAGTCGGCCTGCCCGCCGGAGGCCTTCGACCGCTCGTCGCGCCATGCCATGAAGATCGAGCGCGTCCGTCGAGCGCCGACAAGCGGCAAGTGGCGAACTTCCCTTTGATAACCTTGATCAGCTTGACGTAATCTACTTGGGTGTGCGGTGCTAGGTCATCCCAGTCGACCGGATTCTCATCATCTGCCAGAACTGGAGCGATGGTGTTATTGGGCATGAATAAGGCCATCGCATTCGGGGTGACCGGCCTGTAGCGAGCAATGAATGCTCTGAGACTATGATGACGAGTATTTATTGCGGCTTACCAAAATGTGCGATTGCTACCCCTCATTGCTGGACTATGTTTTCCAGAGCCTTCTGATTAAAGTTAATCGCCATGGCTCCCACATCCATTTCGACTTGCTACGGTTCTTCTACGTTTACTGACGGAATATTTCGATTTACATCAATAATGATTCGATTGCCGAAGTTCAATCTGTGGCGACTGAGAAGTTGTATAATTTCCGGGAAATAAATCCTGCGACTTCTCGATCCGCACCACCTTTTATCTTCCTCCACTTGATACTTTGCAGAATTTAGTCGATGTTACTTCCGACGGTTGCACAACACGCCAAAATTTGAATTCCCTCTCGTCGTATTTCGATTGAGCCCGCTGACCTCAAGCCGACGAGTTCTCTATGCGATCATCGAAGCCATTTTCAGTTAAGGTTCTAGGCGCGTTCGATGTTGTCGATCGCAATGGGCGTTCGATTCGGCCAACAGGTCGAAAGGACTGTGCACTCATCGCGATGCTTGCACTGACGCGAAATCATCGTCAGACCCGCACTTGGCTTCAGGACAAGCTATGGGGGGATCGCGGCCCAGCCCAGGCTGCAGCGAGCCTGCGGCAATCATTGACGACTCTGCGCGATCTTTTCAATCGGCATATCGAAGTGTTGTTCACCGACCGCACATGGGTCTGGCTGGACGCAACGCACGTTGATTTCGATCATGCCGTGTGCGGCGCAAAAGGCGAAGTTCTTCGCGGCTTCGATTTGAGAGAAGAAGGGTTCAACGACTGGCTGCGTCAAAGCCGACTGGAATTCTCCGAGCGTGACACACGGTGGGGTTTGCTGGAGGCGCCCGCGGAGCCTGACCGGCGGTGGTATCTCGAGCTCATGACCCACAGCTCCGACGAGCCCACCCTGACCGACATATGCGAGGTTGTAAACGCAGGACTTATGGAGGCCCTAGCTGTCATCGGGCTCCATCCGGTGCTCGGGAGCCGAGGCGACATGGCTTCCCGTCCGCCGCGCGCAACCGACATGGTCGTGCGAACACGCGCGCTCAAAGCGGGACTGGGCGCCATTCTCTCCGTTTCCGTCACGGATGGGTTCGGTGCGCTCAAGTGGCAAGTACGTCGGGAGATCGAACCTAGGCGATGCAAGGAGTTGCATGCCGTTCAGGTCGAAATCGTACAAATGCTCCAGGACTTCGCGGCGCGAACGGAAGCGGGAAGTCTCAGTGGTGCGCGCTGGAACGCGCATTCGAACGGATGCCAGGCGCTAATGGGCATTCTGGTGCCGGGCTCCATGGCCTTGGCTGAGATCGTCAAATGCAGCGAGGCAGCAATCGCCGCCCAAGAAAAGGGCGTCTACCACGCCGTTCTCGGTTTCGCGCATCTGCTGCTTTACGGGGAACGGGAAAGGCTGTCGGCACCAGATCTGGACCAGATCATGGAAAGCTTTCGCACGTCACTTCGATTGTCGCCGGAGAATGGTCTGTGCCAAGCGCTCGCGGGACACTGCCACGGCTATCTTCTTAGGGATCTCGAGCGAAATGCCTCAATGACGCGCGAGGCGGTCAGGCTTCTGCCGAACAGTAGTGCTTGTTGGAGCTTTCATGCGGTGTCGCTCGTCTATCGCGAACGCTATGACGAGGCAGTGTACGCCGCCTCAAGAGCGGTTTTTCTCAGTCGAGGGACCGCACTGGCGCCGCTCGCACAGAGCATGGAATCTTTCGCCAGATTGATGACCGGGGATACGAATGGTGCCATCCGCGCTGGTGAGGCTTCGCTCGATGGCATCATTTTTCGACCGACAGTCGTTGACCTGATGACAGCCTATGCACAGGCCGGCCGGCTGAAAGAAGGGCGAGAGAAACTGGACCTGCTGATATGCCGCGAGCCCAACCTTTCTCTAAATCTTCTGAAATCTCAGGACTATCCTATCATCAACCCGGCACACCGGGCAGCGGTCGTCGAGGCGGCAACCTTGCTCGGTCTCAATTGAAAGAGGAGCATTGGCATTGAAACTCGTTCCGTTCGGTGCCTTGCACCAGGATTATCAAGCCTCGCTTGCCGGTCTCTTCACGCCCATGAAACGCTGGCCGAGCGGCGAAGGCGCCTATCGCACGTTCCTGCAGACATGGCTGGACGACGTCGCAAGCAATATCTGGCCAACCTGGCAGGGGAAGCAATGGGTCGGAGCCGCTGCTGCGAAAATGGAGGCGGCAACGAAGGCCGAGCTGGACCTTGCCGTGGAACTCTATCACGGAGGCGGCAATGCGTTAGGTACCCTCGAAGAGGTGCCAAACACCCCGGTGCCGGACGACGGCAATCCGAGGACACATGAGTGGCACTACAAGATTGAAGACGCACTGGTTTTGGATGTGAAGTTTCGTTTCATTCCGCCCTCCGGCGGACAGACGGCGAGCTTCAATTTTCAGGCCAGCGATAAAATCGGATCCAACTATCTGCTCTATGACCCCAGATACGACACCAGCCGTTTCGAGACGCTGTTTTGGGATGGCGTTCAGACACGGCAGCCGTCCATCTGGGACATTAAGCAGTATTTCCAGAGGCCGCGCCCATGGATGACCGCCACGGGTCTTGGAGTCGATGGCTTTCGATGGATCGTCGCCGGCGGCACCTTTGTCACGCATACCGGCATACACCCGTCTCTGCTGAGCGGACACTGTATCCAAGGAATCCTCGGCGGCTGCAGCTTTTATCAGGCGCTCCTGGACGATGGCGTCGCCATCGACGATGAGAGGTTGCGAGTGATCCGGCAGTACATGGTCGACTGGGGCGACCGGCGAGTCTTTGCTGGCGTGCACTACATGACGGACAACATCGCGTCCTGGACCCTGGCCCGGCGCCTGATCCCCCACCTGTTCCAGAACTCGCAGCCGGTGGAAGAATTCGCAGTTCAGGCGATAACCGAACATAGCCAGGTGTTTGCTGATATCGTCAAGCATTTCGATCCGGGCAGCGCCGCGCGCCAGATGCTCCTAACTGACTTTCCCGAAGCCAATGGGACGAACTGACAAAGGGCTGGAAGTCCGCCCCCCAATAACAATGATTGGTTAGCACATCGAAGCACGGGAATTACCGAAACTTTAACGCTGGTTTCACGATGACTTGATTCTGCGCTCACGGTCGAGGCGCAGAGTTCCGGCAGCACAAGAGGAGGCTGCCGATGATCACCGAGACCTTTCGGGTCGCAATGCTCAATGCTCTTCGCACTGGGCCCTATGCCACTCCTTACCAGACCAGTCCGCCTGTCCCCGAATGGCTTGTTGCCGCCAGGAGCGGCCCCGGCGGGACCTATCTTTTCATTTCGGACACAGCAACTTCCGTGGAGGGCGACACCAATTCGGCACCGGAAGGCTTAAGCGAACAAAACTCGATCGTGGCAATCCTCGCCGAAGACCGCGCCGACGCCCTGCAGTTTCTGATGGTACGTCATCTGCCGACGACCGTCACCGTCCCCGGCCGATTCTTTCCAGCAGATGGCATGGTCGAACTGCGTAAGGACGGCACACGAATGCGCCTGACCGCCTTCGGCCGGCATGCGCACAGCCGTGGCTCCATTGATGGCCAGACCGTGCTCTACGACACCCCGCATCCTGCACCCAACGCCGAAGGCGCGCTCAACTGGCACTTCGCGGCCGAGGAACGGCCGTGGGTTGGCGCCGGGTGAAAGGGGGGGTGCACCAGAATACTTCCTCGTCGACTTGCGCAACCGACCAACCACCCATGGAGAGACCAATGCTTGTTCTACCCGATATCGACGAGCCCTCGGGGCTCAACACCTTTCCGGTCCTGTACTGGAACCATGCCGGGCTGCAGATGAACCGGATCACCCATTCGCTGGGCGGCCCGCAGGGCGGCCCGACAATGAGCTCCCGCGCCCTGGGCCTTCTGCATCTTGCCATGCACGACGCCTTCTTTGGGGTGCTGAACGACACCGCGAACCCGTCGATGTGGCTGACCGCCGCCAATCGTCCGAAGCTGCCCCATGGCCTCGTGGCAGACCTTACGACTGCCAATGCGGCACTGACCGGTGCAGCGATCACGATGTTCGATCGGCTGTATTGCACTGCAGGCAAGGTCTCCGACGAGGCGACCAAGACGTTAAGGAGCGCATTGCGTGACTTGAAGCACGGGTACAAGGAGCCCATCGACACCAACTTCAAGGCGTATCGCTACGGCGTGGACATCGCTGAGAAGGTCCACGCCGCGCTTGCGGTGCTGCCCAACGAGCCGGGGGCCGGTGAGGGTAGCTACAAGCCCAAGGGAGGCCGCTACCGCTTCGACGACGAGCCGCTGAACCCCATCCGCCTCATGGATATTGACCCCAACGATCCGAGCAAGGGGAAAACAGCGCAACACGTGTATCACGGCCCCTTCTATGGCACGACGGTGGAAACCTTTGCGGTCACGGATCCGAATGGCCACCGCATCGCAAACTGGCCAGAGCCGCCAGACCCGAAATATGAGGCTGCCCTGAAAGAAGTACACCGCGTGGGTGGCGCGGCGTCTTTGAATAGCACTGAACGAAGCGCGGACCAGACCGTCGCCGCCTACTACTGGGCCTATGATGGTGCAAACCTGATCGGCACGCCGCCACGCCTTTACAACCAGATACTGCGTGAGATCGCATGGGCCAAGAGCAACCCGGCGGACACCGAACTCGACAGGAGCAAGGAATTCGTTCGGCTCTTCGCGCTTTGCAACGTCGCGATGGCCGATGCGGGAAAGTTCGCCTGGGCCGAGAAGTACCGCCACGATCTCTGGCGCCCGCTGTCTGGCATCCGCCAGCACGACGTCAGCGCCTTCGAGGCCGATGGTGGCAGTGCCCAAGTCGTGCCGCCGGCCGATCCGTTCTGGCTTGCTCTGGGCGCGCCCGAAACGAATTCCAACAAGCTCAGTTTCAAGCCGCCGTTCCCGGCCTATCCCTCGGGCCATGCGACCTTCGGCGCCGCCTGTTTCCAGATGGTACGGCTCTACTATGCTTCGATCGGCACCGCGAAAGTGGACAAGAATGGTCCCGACGACATCGCCTTCAGCTTCGTGTCCGAAGAGATGAACGGCGTTAGCCGCGATCTGCATCAGCCGCACGAACCGTCCAAGAAGATCGAGGATCAGCCGGGTCTCGTGCGGACCTATGTCAAGCGCCAATTTCCCTCGCTCTGGCATGCGATCTGGGAGAATGCTTTCAGCCGGATCTGGCTGGGCGTGCACTGGCGCTTCGATGCCTTCGACTATGCGGACACCGGAAATGGTCCTGACGCCGACGGCTACGACACCTACAAGAACCCGGCGGAGGTGAGCTATTCACACGTCTGGACAGCAACTCGTAACGCCGGCGACCCGCTTCCCGTCGGCGGAGTGCCCCTTGGCCTCGGTATTGCCAACGACATCTTCGGCAGCGGCATGCGGCAGCAAGGCGGGGCGGTGCCTCTTGTACGGACCTTGCCCCAGGCGAGCAAGATCAGCAACACGACGTTCCGCTGAACCCGCCATCGGCGCCCCCAACCAGTGGGGCGCCCCCGCGCCCGAAGGAGTGCACTCCCATGATCGTCGCCCACGGCATCTTCATCCCCGGCCCCCCGCATGTCCTGCGCGGCGGCTTCACCATCCGCGAAGACGGCGGCGCCCTGCTGTTCGAGACCAATGCGGACTTCTATTTCGATGGCTCGCCCGCACCTGGTTTCGGCTTCCACACCGGGATCCCTACGAGTGCCGGCGACCTCGCCCTTCGCGCCAACATGAGCCGGACTCGGTTCCTGGACCTGCCGGGCAACGTGGTCGAGATCCGGGGCCAACACGCCGGGCCGATTCCGCCGGCGATCGACCTCGGCGCCTACGACGCGCTCGTGCTGTGGTGCTTCGAAACCCCCTTCATCCTTGGATATGGGACACTCGAGCGCCTCTGACCCCTCGGAAAAGGAGACACCATGCCAATCATCGATGACGCAGCCACCTTCGACCGCCTCGGGCGAGAGCAGGCGATCCGCGTGGCGACCTCGCTGGCACGCATCCTGAACGGTTCGCAACTGGTCGACTTCGACCTCGCTGCCGTAGGCGACCCGCAGCGAAATCTGCTCTTCGAACTGGTGTTCTTCGCGATCGCAGGATTTGAGAGCAGGCGGGCAATCGAGGACGGTGAGGGACAGTATTTCCCACGCCCGGCCTTCCAGGTGCAGGCCGTCGATCCCTTCCAATCGGTCACCGAGCTAACCCTCATCCTCGGCGGCCGCCAGATCCATGGACATACCGATGACCTCGAGTTGGAAGAAGCGCTGAACCGCGCCCGCAGCAACACTCAATAGGAGAACCACCATGCTGTTTTCCGCTGCCATCGATACGGCCATCGGCCTTCTGATGGTCTACCTGACCCTTAGCCTGATCTGCACCAGCATCAACGAGGCCATCGCGGGCCTGTTGCGGCTGCGGGCTCGCAACCTGTTCAACGAGGTGTCGCGCGCATTGAACGACACGAAGCTGCGCAATGCCTTCTGGCAGAGCAGCCTAATACACAGTCTATCGCGCAGCCGTGTCCAAGATGTAAAGAACAAGAGTGCCGTGAAGGCCGGAGAAGCACCCAGCTACTTAGATCGCCGGGATTTTGCGCGTGCGCTGATCGCGGCGCTGCGCAGCATCGACGGATCGAAAACCGATGGCAACCAACCCCTGAATTTTGCGGCCCTCACGGAAAAGATCGACGAGAACTCCCTTCTGGCACACCTTCTGACAGCTCTTGGGATCGATGCAACCTTCACTATAGAGCAAACCAGGAAGGCCCTCGGGGACTGGTTCGATCAGGTGATGGAGCGAGCCTCAGGAGTCTACAAGCGATGGATGTCGCTGCTGTCTTTTGGGGTCGCGTTGGCGTTAACTGTCGCCATGAACGCCGACACCTTGCAGATCGCCCGCACTTTCTGGCAGGACGATGGTCTCAGGGCGGCAGTCGTTGAGTCCGCCGTGCGTCTGCCCAAATCCTCTTCCGACGTGTCACCCGCTTTGCCCGATCTCGCACAGGTAAAGGACTTTCTGCCTTTGCCACTTGGCTGGTCGATGCCGGCGTTGTTCGGCGAGTCCCTGAACGTGCTCTTGCCCAAAGGGCTAGGCCTTTTGCTCACCGCCTTTGCAGTGACCCTCGGCGCGCCGTTCTGGTTCGACCTGTTGTCGCGCTTTGTAGCCATTCGCAACAGTGGCCAGCCGCAGAGTAAGAAGAGCCCGGATGATTAAGGACGGCTATGTATGGTTGATCGCTGGCTGGACAGTCGGTGGGCGCTCAGCCGAACAAACCAGCGGAAATAATTGCCGATATGACCTCCAGTTGACTGATGCCCAGAGCCAGGGCACAAAGGTGGCATCCACGGTCACTCGCGATGGGAAAACAGAGGGGAATTCAAGGCTTATCCGCTAAGCTATTGAAATCATGTGAGAATCCAGGTTCCTCAGCCAATGCTCCTGAAAAGCTCTTAGTTCCCTGATTTTCCAGTCGTGCCGGATATCGTTTTCGCATCATTGGCGACCTGAGGCCGGTCTGCGAGATGCCGCAAGAGCGGACGAACGAAACCTCCGGCGTGTCAACTCCTCCTCGTGACCATCCCGCGCCGAACTTGATCGCGCTTCAGGCGTTGACGGTCGCGGGCTGCCGAATGCCTGCAGTCGAGGAGGCATGCCATGAGGGTTCTAAAGTTTGCCGTTGCAGATGCATCATTCGAGCGATCGCCAGGGCAGGATGGCGAGGTGTTCGCCGGCAACGTCATCGACCAGCGACACGGCGGGCCGGTGACCATAGGCTTTGGCCGCTATGGCCCGGAGCAGAGCATCGAGGAGACGCTTGCCGTAGACGATACGATGGTGATCCTCGAGGGACAGCTCTCGGTGTCGACGGACGCGGGCACCGTCACCGCCGGCCCGGGCGAAATCGTCTACATGCCGAAGGGTGAAAAGGTCACCATCCGGTCGCACGCCCAAGGTGCCGTGACAGCCTACGTCACCTACCCGCACTGGCAGGCACCGGAGGCCTAGCCAGTTCGACCCGTGCGCGGACAGGAGATAAGCGGCTAAGGAACGAGAGCATGGCGAGGAGCGACTATCCTTTGACGCCGACCCATGGCCGCCTGCCTGCTACGTGTATGAAGCCTGCAACGGCGACGGCTGCGCACTGGGTCGACGGCCTATCGCAGGTCCGCCGGATCCGTTCCGCCTCGCCTACCAGAGGTCGACGTGACGGTTGACGTCCTTGTAGAGCAGGTAGCGGAAGCGGCCTGGGCCGCCCGCATAGCAGGCCTGCGGGCAGAAGGCGCGCAGCCACATGAAATCACCTGCCTCGACCTCCACCCAGTCGCGATTGAGGCGATAGACGGCTTTTCCTTCCAGCACGTAGAGACCGTGCTCCATCACATGCGTTTCCATGAACGGGATGGTGCCGCCAGGCTCGAACGTGACGATGTTGAGGTGCATGTCGTAACGGACATCGGCCGGATCGATGAAGCGCGTCGTGCCCCAGGCATCAGTACCCGGCATCAGTGAGACCGGGTGCTCGTCCTCATGGGTGAAGATCGCTGGTGGCAATTCCAGTCCATCGACCTTCTTGAAGCGCTTGCGGACCCAGTGGAATCTTACCGGGCGGCTGCCTGTGTTTGCGACGCTCCAGACGGAACCGGCCGGCAGGTAGGCGAAGGAGCCGGTGCGCAGCGACTGAGGCCTGCCTTCACACGTGATGGTCATCTCGCCATCGACGACGAAGATCGCTGTTTGCGCCAGTGGGTCGGGCTCGGGGCGGCCGCTGCCGCCGCCCGGTTCGATCTCCATGATATATTGGGCGAAGGTTTCCGAAAAACCGGTCATCGGGCGTGCAATGATCCAGGCGCGGGCGGCATTCCAGTGCGGCAGCAGGCTGGTGACGATATCGGTCATCACCGTGCGCGGAATGACCGCGTAGGCTTCGGTGAAAACGGCCTTGCTGGACAGCAGTTCCGTCTGGCCCGGAAGGCCGCCCATTCCCGCATAAAGCCGTGTCTTCTGCATGCCGTCACTCCACTGCGCTCGCGGACCGCCAACCGGCCGCACCCCTTGTTCGTCTCTTATCGCCGTGTCGCCAGCCTGCCAACGGAAAACCAGCCACTCGAACCAACGGGGCGAACCGGGCGGGCAGATCAGCAGTGGCGCGGCGCCGGGGAATTGTCTAGGAGAGGCCAGATCGTTGAGGCAGGAGCCTCGGACAGCCCCGCTCGCAGCTGAGCCGACAATCCGGCCTTCACCGCGGCGTGGAATTTCATTGATCGGTGCAGCTTGCGACCGAATGGCTGATGCCTATGCCGACCTTTATCGCGGCATGCTGGACCGGCACCAGACCGACGGCTGACAGCCGTCCCGCTTGCTGCCGGCGAATGAAAAGCCGGCGAGTTCTCACCCGCCGGCTGCATGTTCAGATGGGGAATTGGGCATAGCCCAGCCATACGGCTGGGCTATGCGATCAGGCCTGGGTGTAGGCGGTCTTCACCACAGTGAAGAATTCCGCCGCATACTTGCCCTGTTCGCGCGAGCCGAAGGACGATGCCTTGCGGCCGCCGAACGGTACGTGGAAATCGACGCCCGCCGTCGGCAGGTTGACCATCACCATGCCGGCTTCGGAATTGCGCTTGAAGTGCGTCGCGTGCTTGAGGCTGGTGGTGGCGATGCCGGCGGACAGGCCGAACGGCGTGTCGTTGGCAACGGCCAGCGCCTCGTCGTAATCCTTGACGCGAATGACGGCGGCCACCGGTCCAAAAATCTCCTCGCGGCAGATGCGCATGTCGTTGGTGGCTTCGGTGAACAGCGTCGGGGCGAGGTAGAAGCCGGGTGTCTCGCGCTCGATGCGTTCGCCGCCGAATGCCAGCCGGGCGCCTTCGCCCTTGCCGATATCGATGTAATCGGTGTCCTGCTTCAACTGCTTCTCGTCGACCACCGGGCCGATATGGGTGCCGGCCTTCAGGGCGTTATCGACGGTCAGCGACTTCAGCCTGTCGGTCAGCGCCGCAACGAACCGGTCGTGGATGCCTTCGGTGACGATGATGCGCGACGAGGCCGTGCAGCGCTGGCCGGTTGAGAAGAAGCCGGAATTGGCGGCGGCTTCGACGGCGACGGTGAGATCGGCATCGTCGAGCACGACCATCGGGTTCTTGCCGCCCATTTCCAGCTGGAACTTGCGGTTATGCTCAATGGACGCCATGGCCACGCGCTTGCCGGTGCCAGTGGAGCCGGTGAAGGTGATGCCGGCGAGATCGGGGCTGTCGAGCATCGTCTGGCCGACGACCGAACCGCGGCCCATCACCAGGTTCAGCACGCCCTTCGGCAGGCCGGCCCGGTGCAGGATGTCGACGATCGCCCAGGAGCAGCCGGGAACCAGGTCGGCCGGCTTGAAGACGACGGTGTTGCCGTAGCAGAGCGCAGGGGCGATCTTCCAGGCGGGAATGGCGATCGGAAAATTCCACGGGGTGATGATGCCGATCGGACCGAGCGGCTCGCGGGTGATCTCGACGCCGATGTTGGGGCGCGCCGAGGGCACGACCTCGCCGGTCAGCCGCAGCGCCTCGCCGGCGAAGAAATCGAAGATCTGTGCGGCGCGGACGGTCTCGCCGATGCCTTCCGGCAAAGTCTTGCCCTCTTCGCGCGACAGCAGGCGGCCGATCTCGTCCTTGCGCGCCATGATCTCGTCGGCGGCCTTCTTCAGGATCGCATGACGCTCGAGGATGCCCGAGCGGGACCAGGCCGGGAAAGCGGCCTTGGCGGCGGCAATCGCCGTGCGCGCATCTTCGGCCGAGCCTTGCGCGTAGAGGCCGACAACGTCCTTGGTGTCGGACGGATTGATGTTTTCCGACGCGTCGCCGCCGACCCAGTCGCCGGCGATCAGGTTCTGATGAATGGTCATTGTGCCTCCCTTGGACAAACGTCCGAGCGTGATCTTCTAAAGCCAGGCAGCGCAACATCCGCCTGTTCGAAACGCGTGGCCCCAATGGCCGCTGACGTCATCGGCTTCCGACGCTTACCGCTCCTGCAAAAGGGAGGTGCGCCCGGAAAGAACGACGCGCCCGTTAAAGCAGTTGGCAGCCCCCGGGATCAAGAGGCGTTCGCCATATCTCTTCCCCTTCTCCTTCCATGCCTGTAGAACGAGGACATAGATCGATCCGGCGCGTTATAGGGCCTCTTCGGCTGGCCGGTGGCGGCAAATCGGCAGCATCCATGGCATGATTCGAAGACGCCCAGACGACAGACCAGGGCAAGCGAAGAAATCCCAATCACTCTGCGCAAACAGCGGCTTAGAGAAAAGCAAGATCATCAATTCGGCAGTTTTGAGAAATTTTATTTTCAAACATTCTTGCATTCTTCAGTGAAACGGCTAAATTGGGCTCATCGAACTTGGTCGTGACTTTGTCCGAGAGCTAAGGCGCTCTGTCAGATTTCCTTTCAAACATCGATCCCGTGCGCAGTCGCCGCGGGAAAACTTTCAACGATTTGATTAGGAGATCGTTATGAATACGGGCACCGTAAAGTGGTTCAACAGCACCAAGGGTTTTGGCTTCATTCAGCCTGATAACGGCGGCGCGGACGTTTTCGTCCACATCTCCGCTGTTGAGCGTGCTGGCATGCGCGAACTCGCAGATGGTCAGAAGATCAGCTACGACATCGTGCAGGACAAGCGCTCGGGCAAGAGCTCGGCAGACAACCTGCGGGCTGCTTAATTGTTATTCGCCGATGCCGACCACGGATGTACTGGCGGCGCATCGGTTTGAATGACTGGAAGAGGTCGGGGTAACGCCCGGCCTTTTTGTTTTGCATCCGGAACCGGAGAAAGACATGGGCGCACCCAGCTTTGCCGTCGGCGACACGATCGTCCTGAAAACGGCCCAGAGCGGGGTCCCGAGTGGCAACTGCCGCATCTCCGCCGTTCTGCCTGCCGCCTACGGCCACGTGCAGTATCGCATTCGGTTCGATGGCGAAACATTTGAACGTCGGATCGTTGAGTCCGACATCGATCGAGAGCGCTCTACGCGCTCGGCACACGTTGAAAAGACCGTCTCGCCCGCCAAGGGCAGGTCGTGGCTCAACCCCACGTCCATGAAGATCGGCAAATAAGCAACGAAACGCACAATGGCCGAGTGGCCGTGCCCAAAGGAGATGTTTTGCAGGTTCTAGTCAGAGACAACAATGTCGACCAGGCACTTCGGGTGCTGAAGAAGAAGATGCAGCGCGAAGGCGTCTTCCGTGAAATGAAGGCCCGCAAGTCCTACGAAAAGCCGTCCGAACGCCGGGCGCGCGAAAAGTCGGAAGCGATCCGCCGCCAGCGGAAGCTGCTTCGCAAGAAGATGCAGCGCGAAGGACTTCTGCCCATGCCTAAGAAGGCCGTTCGCCCCGCCCGTTGATGGGACGCGACAGGTTTCCTGTCATCCCTGGAAGGGATCTCCATGACTGCGATGAAGGAACAACCCGGCGGCAAGACCACTCGACCGTCGGCTCGTGACAAGGCCGAAGCGACGGATCACGTCGCTCGGGCCATCATCGATGCCGAATTGGTGGCTCGCCTGAAGAAGACCGAACGCCTCAAGGCACTGCGGCTGAAGAAAGTCGCGGAAGAAGAGACGTCGCCTGAAAAGCCCGCCGTCAAGGCGAAGCGAAAGCGGCCAGCTTGAGGAGCTTTGCTCCGGCTGCCGACTACCGGGCGCACCCTGCGCCATGGCCGATTCATCCTTGCTGATGGATCAGCCTCCGCTGTGAACCGGCTTCGGCCGGATCCAGTCTCTCCTCCCCGCTATTCCCTCTCCTCACTCATGGCTGCTTCGTCTGTCCGGTCGCGCCGTTCGGCGGGACTTCCTGCGGGCGAATGACCGGCGTCTCGCCGACGGAGGGTGCAGGTTCCACCATTTCGCCATCGCCCATAGCCGGCGGCGTCAGCACCCCACCACAATCGGAAAGCTGGGTGGTCGAGGAACCCGCACTCGGATGCGCTGTTCGCCCGGATTTGCTCTGTGGCGGCACGACGCATTTTTCGCCCGGCTGCCCCGCTTGCGGCTGCGCTGCGCCGGACGAACCCGCGTCCTGAGCGCTTGCCAGCGTCAGAGATCCTGCGACGTAGAGGGTGCTCAAGGCGCCAGCGGTGATCCCGAGCAGTCTGACGGTCTGACTGTTCCTGAGAGATGACATGTGCGTACTCCTTCGAACGGGAAAACCTGCCGGGCAACCGGTCGTTCCATACGCGTCGCGGCCCGTGTCTTCACAAACCCGCGAACGCGTGGAACGTAGAGGTTCTCCGGCTACAACTTCCTGATGTCCGCCCTCTTCCAAGCGAAGACGACAAAATGTCGGAAAAACCTTGTCACCGCGTTGAAAAACCGCTGAAATGGATCCGTTGGCGCTCCGCACCGTACGGTAGAAAACAGACTGGCGGATTCCGGGCATTAAGCGCGCCGGGTCAGGAACAAAAGCTGTGGCGGCCTGTTCCTTTCCCATTGGGACAGAGAGGCAGACATCATGACGGATATTGCCGGAAACGATCGTGTGCGGGCGGAGATGATAGAACTCATCCCGGCCCTGAGATCATTCGCGCGTCGGCTGGATCGCAGCCCGAGCAACGTGGATGATCTCGTACAGGAGACGCTGGTGCGCGCTCTTGCAAATCTCGACAAGTTTCAGGAGGGCACCAGCCTGAAATCGTGGATGTTCACGATCCTGCGCAACACCTTCTGCACGAAATTCGGCCTGGCGAAACGCGAGACAGTCGGCCTGGACGACTGCGCGTCCGCCCGCCCGACCGTCAACGCGCCACAGGAATGGTCCGTGCGGGCGCACGAGTTCCACCGGGCGATGCTGGACCTTCCGGAGCACTATCGCGACGCGGTGGACATCATCCTGCTGCAGGGCCAATCCTACGAAGCCGCGGCCGAACGCTGCGGATGCCCCGTCGGCACCATCAAGAGCCGGGTCAACCGCGCTCGCGCACAGCTTGCCGAACAACTCAACTGAGCGACGCGGCCGCCAAATTGCAAGGCGAGGATCGATACGTCCTCGCCTTTTTCGGCTGGATTCTCCACCGCAAGGCGTAGGGCCAAAAAGAGGATGATGTGCCGATGACCGCAGATCAGGACCCCAAAAAAGATCGGCAGGAAGAGGCGACGGATCGGATGATCAAGGCCGGCGCATCGGGTGCCGGAAAGCCGGACGGGTCGCTTGCCAATGGACCGGACGCGCTGGTGAAAGCGAGCGACCCGGTGCCTGCGGCAGCCAACCGTCGCAAGGAAGATCGTTCAAAGGACTGAAGCCTGTCACTTGATGCCGGGGTGCTGGCCGTAACTGCTTCCGGCTGTCACTGCTGCTCGATTGCATGCGGGCTCGGCTGCTGTCCGGGCGCATCGTCGCTCGTGCCCAGCGAGCGCAGGCCGAGGATGACGACTGCCGCCACAAGGACGATCACGGCGAGCAGGATCCATCTGTTGTTCATCGAACCATTCCCCAAGGAAAAGCATCTTCTCTCCGGCGGCGCGCATGGGCACCGCCGGAGAGAACCGTTGATCACATCTGCTCAGCCTGCGCGCCGCTGTTGGGCTTGGCTGTGCCGAGGTTCGGCTTCTGGCCGAGCGGCTGCATCGGAGCTGCGGTGAAATCGCCCTTGCCATCGACCGAGCGACCTTCCGACCAGCGCCCTTCCGGGATCGTGCCATCCGTCTGGAAGCCGAGGAAGGCGTAGGAGAACTCCCCCTTCTCCTTAGCCTGCGGAAAGCTGTTGGGGATCGGGAAGGCGCCTTCGTGGCCGCCGAGCTCCTCGAGCGCCGCAAGCCACTGGTTCTGGTGCATCGTATCGCGGGCGATGAGGAAGGACAGCATGTCCTTCATGCCGGCGTCATTGGTCATGTTGAACAGCCGGACCGCCAGAACGCGGCCGGTGGATTCGGCTGCAACGTTTGCCGTCATGTCGGCCGCGATGTTTCCGCTCGCATAGATATGCGACATGTTGAACGGCACGCCGTCGGAATCGATCGGCATCGCCGACAGGCCGGACGACAGGATGTTCTTCATATTGATGCCGCCGAGCACCATGCTGGCGACCGGGTCCTTGGCGACATCCTCCTTCTCGGAGAGCGGCGCGCCTTCCAGGTTGAGGGCCACCGCTGTCGCGAGCATTTCGATATGACCCAGCTCTTCGGCCGCGGTGTTCATCAGCAGGTCGCGGAATTTCGGGTTTCCACGCGCGCCGCAGGCCTGGAAGAAGTACTGCATGGCGACGCGGATCTCGCCCTCGATCCCGCCGATCGCCTGCTGGAGAGCACGGGCGAAGAGCGGATCGGGCTTATCGACGCGAACCGGGTGTTGAAGCTTGCCGTCGGTATAAAACATTGCTGTCTCCTTCAAGATCTGACCGCCGTCGAACAAGAGCTTGCCGGAGAAGTTCCCGCTTCCGGCAGACCTGCCCCGGGAACGAAAAAGGGGCCGCAAGGCCCCCTGGTCGAAGACGGTGAGATGGCGAGACGGCCGCTCAGCCAGCAAGGCGCGGGGCGACTTCGGTCTCGAAACTCTTCAGCGCGGCGCCGATCGCCTGGTGCATGTCGAGATAGCGATAGGTGCCGAGACGCCCCCCGAAGATGATGTCCTTCTCCTGGCCAGCCAGTTCCCGGTAGGCGAGATAGGTGCGTTTGTCCTCGGCCGTATCGATCGGGTAATAAGGCTCGTCGGCGCGTGTCGCGAAGCGCGAATATTCCCGCACGATCACCGTCTTGTCCTTCTGGTAATCGCGCTCCGGATTGAAGTGACGGAATTCCAGGATGCGGGTGTAGGGAATGTCCTCGTCGGCGTAGTTCATCACCGCGGTGCCCTGGAAGTCGCCCACCGGCACGACCTCTTCCTCAAAATCGATTGTCCGCCACTTGAGCTCGCCCGCACGGTAATCGTAGTAGCGATCGATCGGGCCGGTATAGACCACCGGCTTGCCGGCCGGGATCTCGCTCCTCACCGAGAAGAAGTCGGTGTTGAGCTGTACGTCGATGCGCGGATTGTCGAGCATGCGCTCGAAGATCGCCGTGTAGCCGTCGACCGGCAGACCTTCGTAGGGATCGTTGAAGTAGCGGTTGTCGAAATTGTAGCGCACCGGCAGGCGGGTGATGATCGATTCCGGCAGCTCGCGCGGATCTGTCTGCCACTGCTTGGCGGTGTATCCGCGGATGAACGCTTCGTAGAGCGGCCGGCCGATCAGCGAGATCGCCTTCTCCTCGAGGTTCTGCGGTGCACGGTCGCCCAGTTCGCCGGCCTGCCCGGCCACCAGCGCTCTCGCTTCGGCGGGGCTCATGCGCTTGCCGAAGAACTGGCAGATGGTGCCGAGATTGATCGGCATGGCATAGACCTGGCCGTTATAGCTGGTGAAGACGCGGTGCCGGTAATCGGTGAAGGCGGTGAACCGGTTGAGATAATCCCAGACGGTCCTGTTCGGCGTATGGAACAGATGCGCGCCGTATTTATGCACCTCG
Source organism: Rhizobium sp. SAFR-030 (assembly GCF_059415005.1). Taxonomy (NCBI): domain Bacteria; kingdom Pseudomonadati; phylum Pseudomonadota; class Alphaproteobacteria; order Hyphomicrobiales; family Rhizobiaceae; genus Rhizobium; species Rhizobium sp. SAFR-030. The sequence goes on from NZ_JBPFDO010000001.1 coordinate 971,388, forward strand.
ATGCCGGTCTCGCGATCGTTCTCGCTATAGGCATTGCCGCCGATATGGCGGCGGCGATCGATGATCAGCACCCTCTTGCCGAGCTCGTTGGCTGCCCGTTCGGCAATGGTGGCGCCGAAAAAACCAGCGCCGACAATGATGAGGTCGTAATCTGCAAGGCTCATAAGCGGCGCTCTTCGGCTGAAAATGGTTCGAATCAAACGGCGTGGTCTGGACAGACTCAGTTCTTCATCCCCTAGAATACGAGGCTAGCGCGGCCCTTGCGGCGCCGGCTTTTCCATCCTTCCAGAGGCGCCCGGCCAGCCGTTGCGCCAAATCCAGCGAGACACAGGCGAGACATGACAGCAGATGCAATCGTTCTGGGCGCCGGTATCATCGGCGTGTCGACGGCCGTTCACCTGGCGCAACGCGGCAAGTCGGTGGTGCTGGTCGATCGGCGCGGCCCCGGCGAGGAGACCTCCTACGGCAATGCCGGCCTGATCCAGCGCGAGGGCGTCGTCCCTTACGGCTTTCCGCAGCAGATCGGCATGATCCTTCGCTATGCGCTGAACAACCGCATCGATGCGCACTACCATGCACGGGCGCTGCCGTCGGTGGCGAAATTTCTCAGCCGATACTGGTGGAACTCGAATGTCAGTCGCCACGAGGTGATCGCCCGCGCCTATGCACCCTTGATCGAGCACTCGATCGCCGAGCATTCCGCCCTGGTCGAGGCTGCCGATGCCGGCCACCTGATCCGCAAGGAAGGCTGGACCGAGATCTTTCGCACCAATGCAAAGCGCGACGGCGAACTCCGAGAGGCGGGACGGCTGCAGCAGGAATACGGGCTTGTCTTCGAAGCGCTGGATGCACGTCAGCTCGCTGACCGCGAACCGCATCTGAGCGGCGATTTCGTCGGCGGCCTGCGCTGGAACGATCCCTGGTCGGTGGTCGATCCGCACGCGCTGACGCTGGCCTATGTGAAGCTGATGGAGCGGCATGGCGGCAGCCTCGCCAGGGGCGATGCCGCAAGCCTTCGGCCAACCGCGACCGGCTGGTCGGTAATGACCGAGACCGGGCAGGTCGAAGCCAAGGATGTCGTCGTGGCTCTCGGCCCCTGGTCGGATACGGTGACCAGACCGCTCGGTTACGATTTCCTGGTCGGGGTCAAGCGCGGCTACCACATGCATTACGGGACGCGCAACAACGCGGTGCTGAACGGCTGGATCATGGATGCCGAGCGCGGCTACCTGTTGGCACCGATGCGCCAGGGCATCCGGCTGACCACCGGCGCCGAGTTTGCCGTGCGCGATGCGCCGAAGACCCCGGTCCAGTTGCAGCGCGCCGAAGCCATGGCGCGGACGGCGTTTCCGCTCGGCGAGCGGCTGGACAAGGAGCCGTGGATGGGTGCCCGCCCCTGCACGCCCGACATGATGCCGGTGATCGGCAAGGCGCCGCGGCATCGCGGCCTGTGGTTTGCCTTCGGCCACGCGCATCACGGGTTGACGCTCGGTCCGGTCACCGGCCGTGCGGTCGCAGAAATGATCTGCGGCGAGACGCCGTTCATCGACACGACCGCCTACCGCCCCGACCGCTTCCGCATCTGAGGTTCACGCCCGCCATGGCTTTCAACGCCGCGTCGTTTCCGCAAAATCCCGGCCATGCCGCCTCGTGGTATGCCGCCTCCGCTCACGACAAGCGTCGCAGGCCGGCGCTCGACGGCGACATGGAAACCGATGTCTGCATTGTCGGCGCGGGCTTCACCGGCATATCCGCAGCGCTTGAACTGGTCGAGCGGGGCTACAAGGTCGTCGTGCTCGAGGCAGAGCGCATCGGCTTCGGCGCCAGCGGGCGCAACGGCGGGCAGATCGTCAACGGCTACAGCCGCGACCTGCAGACGATCGCCAGCCGCTACGGTGCCGACAAGGCCGCGGCACTCGGCGCCATGTCGCTGGAGGGCGGCGCGATCATCCGCGAACGGGTGGCGCGCTACGGCATCGACTGCGCGCTGGCCGACGGCGGATTCTTTGCTGCCTTCACCGACAAGCAGATGCGCGAGATGGAGGCGCACAAGGCGCATTGGCAACGTCACGGCCACCCCGGGCTGGAGATGGTCGGCGCCAGCGACGTCGGCCGCTACGTTGCCACCGATCGCTATGTCGGCGGCTTGGTCGACCGGCTGGGCGGCCATCTGCATCCGTTGAACCTGGTGCTTGGCGAAGCAGCCGCAGTCGAGCGACAGGGCGGCCAGATCTTCGAAGGTTCGCGTGTGACGGGGCTTGAAGCTGGCGAGCGCAACCGCGTCCGCACCGCAGCCGGCAGCGTCTCCTGCCGCTACGTGCTGATCTGCGGCAATGCCTATCTCGGACCGCAGTTTCCAGAAATCAGCGGGCGGATGATGCCGGTCTCCAGCCAGGTCGCGGTGACCGAGCCGCTTGACGAAGAGCGGGCGCAGGCGCTGCTGCCGGCCAATGCCTGCGTCGAGGATGCCAACTACGTGCTCGACTACTATAGGCGGACGGAAGACAACCGCATCCTCTATGGCGGCGGGATCGGCTACGGCGGACGCGACCCGCGAGACATTGCCGGCCTTATCCGCACAAAGCTGCTGACGACCTTCCCGAGCCTCGCGGATGTCCGCATTGACTATGCCTGGAGCGGCAATTTCGCCCTGACGCTGACACGCATCCCGCATGTCGGACGGCTGTCACCCAGCGTCTACTTCTCGCATGGCGACAGCGGCCACGGCGTGACGACGACGCATCTGCTCGGCAAGATCCTCGGCGAAGCCGTCGCCGGCCATGCCGAACGCTATGATGTGTGGAGTTCGCTGCCGAACCTCGCCTTTCCCGGCGGCCGCGTACTGCGCGTGCCGCTGACGGTTCTCGGCGCCTGGTGGTACGGATTGCGCGATCGGTTCGGCATCTGAGCGTTGGACTGGTTCGCCTGGATGTCAGGCAGGCAGCTCGGCCGGGCGTCCGACGAACATGCCGATCTGGGCGCGTACCGAGGCCTTGTAATCGCTGATGATCCGATCGCCCTCTTCCGGCGGTACCTTCAGAACCAGGCGGACCAGGCTGACGGTCAGGTGGCACATGGTGAAGGCCGTGCAGCGGTAGCGCTCGCGCAGGTCCCTGTCGATGAAGCCTTCTGTCTCTTCGCAGAACATCGCGGCCACCAAGCGGGTTTCGGAGATGTCGATGTCGGCGAGCATCTTGTCGGCCTGTATGGCATTGACCAGGTCCTGCACCGCCGGATGCCCGCGGACGAAAAAGGCATAGAGGTCGATCATCGCGTCGGTCGCCCGACAGATGTCGCCTCCGCCGCGGACATCGACGAGACCGTTCATCACCAGGGCTTTCACCTGGGCGATGTAGCGCTGGTAAAGGGTGGCGATGATCGCCGACTTGTTGGGAAAGTACTGGTAGACGGACGCGATCGGCCCGCCCGACAGGCTGGCGATCTCCTTCATCGTCACCGCATCGATGCCCTTGCGACCGATGAGATCCATCGCCACGTTGAGGATGTCGTCGATGCGTCCGCGGCTGCGATCCTGCTTGGGAATGCGGCGCAGGCCCGTTCCCCTTGCCGCATCGCCCGCACCACGCGCTCCGACCACCAAACCGTTCATGCGTCCCACTCCCCTTGAACCGAGGAGGGCGACGCCACGCATCGCCTGCTCCTCGACTGCAGACCGCCCCCGCGTTCCGCATGCCGCCAGATTTGAGGCGGCGCAAACATTGTTTTCAAAAACTTGAGCCATCTGCCGGCTGGCTTGTTGAATGCAGGCCGGAAACGAACATGTCCGGCACATAGGCACCCGACATGCCCTACCAGCAGTATAATAACAGCAGTCCTTCAACCAATCCGCTTGCTATCCTGCCGCGGTTGTATGGGACGTTCATTCGCAATGTGAGTCAACCGGATTTGTTCGATACAGAAGCCGGATCGACTGATCTGTTCTCCGTCAGTACTTCATGTTGTACGGTTGTTCAACTGCTGTACGGAGCGAATATCCTATACAAGGAATATAGTTTTTCGCGGGTAAGAATTAGGATCTGCTGCGGCGTGCCAGTACCAGCGGCATGAGCACCGACAGAAAGACAAGTCTCAGGATGTGATGGGTTCCGACATAGGCCGGATCGGCGTGCATGATGACGGCCATGGCAGCCATCGTTTCGAGACCGCCCGGCGCGAAGGCAATCAGCGCGGCGGCCAGCGGCACGTCGAGTGCCGTCGAGACCAGCAGCGCCATGGATGCCGAAACGGAACCGGCAAGGACGGTGACGGCAATGCCGGCGACGAGGGCCCGGCGCAGATCGGCGAGCGCGACGCCGGAAAACCGCGTGCCGATCATGCTGCCCAGCACGACATAGACAGGGATCTGCAGCCATTGCGGGATCGGCCCGCTCACGAGCCCGCCGAGGTGAGCGAAGCTGGAGACGAGCATGCCGCCGACCAGCAGCGCGGCCGGCACGCGAAGCCTGAGCAGCCCGAAGCCGAGGATGGCGGCCGGCAGCGCCATCAGCAGGAGCGGCAACGGCCCGACCGCGGTCGGCAAGCCCAGCGTCTCGCTCGTCGCCAGGCCGTTCACCTCGACGATCAGCGGCACGAGAAGGGTGAGCGCCAGAACCCGGACGCTCTGGATGATGCCGACGCTCGGCAGATCGCTCTTCATCCCGGCGGCAAGGCTCAGCACATAACTGAGATGGCCCGGACAGGCGGCGAGCATCGCGGTGACGCCGTCGTAGTGAAAAACATTGCGCAGGATGCGGTAGGCGACGAAGAGCAGCAGGACCGTGGTGACCAGCACCATGGCAAAGCTCGCCGGCCAGGCGGCGGCCGCCTGCAATACTTCCGGCGTGACGCCCGAGCCCATCGACAGGCCGACGGACAGGAAGGCGGCGTTGCGCAGGAGCACCGGGACAGCGAGCCGCAGCCCGAGAAGCCCGCCCAGCGTGACGCAGGCGGAAGGGCCGACCAGATAAGGCGCCGGCAGGCCGAGATAGGATGCCACGAAGGCACCGGCGGAGCCGAGCAGCAATGTGTAGATGTAGGGAAGGATTATCTGCGGCGACATCGTGCGGGGGACCGCCCGCGCACGGGCTTCAAGGCTGTATCTGCGATTCGTAAGGTCAGATCTTGAGGCGAGCCTCAGGCGCGGTCAAGCGTGAAAGCCGTCCGCGCCGCGCCTCGTCGTAAAGCCGTCGATCAGGCAGGGATGGCGTACGGCCGGGCCGGCAGGATATCGAGGCCGAGCAGGAAATTGATCTGCGGACGCGCCTTGACTAGATCATCGATCGAGTATTGCGTCAGCACGTCGAAGAAGGCGTTGAGCGCCTTGCGCAGCGCAGCGTTCAGGCCGCAGCTGTCGACCAGCGGACATTCCACCGCGCCATCCTCGAAGCATTCGGCCATGGCGAAGCTGTCTTCGGTGACCCTGACCACGTCGAACAGGGTGATCTTCTCGGCGGCACGGCCGAGCTTGACGCCACCGTTGCGGCCACGGACGGTTTCGACCAGGCCGGCTCTCGTCAGAGGCTGGAGGATCTTGAACAGAAACAGCTCGGATACGCCATAGGCGCGCGCGATTTCCGGGATGCGGCTGAGATTGCCCTCATTGGCCGCACAATACATCAACATGCGCACCGCGTAGTTCGTCTGCTTGGTCAAACGCATGCGTCACTCCTGGGTTCGATTTAACCTTATATAAGCCTGTCGGAAGTTTTGAACAATTCCAAAATATGAAAATCGTCGTCAGCTTATCCCACCAGGCGGGAGGCTGTGGATACCGCGTCGCCGAGCACCCTTGAAACGCCGGAGGGCGCCCGCAAGGCGCCCTCCCCATTCCATCACAGACGTCCTGCAGGCGATCACTTCATCGTCGGCATGACGAACTCGGCGCCGTCCTTGATGCCCGATGGCCAGCGCGAGGTGATCGTCTTGGTGCGCGTCCAGAACCGGATCGAGTCCGTTCCGTGCTGGTTGAGGTCGCCGAAGGACGACGACTTCCAGCCGCCGAACGAGTGGTAGGCGAGCGGTACCGGAATCGGCACGTTGACGCCGACCATGCCGATATTGATGCGGCTGGCGAAGTCGCGGGCGGCATCGCCATCGCGGGTGTAGATTGCAACGCCGTTGCCGTATTCGTGGCGCATCGGCAGATCGAGCGCCTCTTCGTAGTTTTTGGCGCGCACGACCGACAGAACCGGTCCAAAGATCTCGGTCTTGTAGATGTCCATGTCGGGCGTGACGTTGTCGAACAGGCAGCCGCCGACGAAATAGCCGTCCTCATAGCCCTGCAGCTTGAAATCGCGACCGTCGACGACGAGCTTGGCGCCGGCCTCGACGCCGCTATCGATCAGGCCGAGGATCTTCTGCTGGGCTTCCTTGGTGACGACCGGACCCATGTCGGCCTTGTCGTCCGTATAGGGACCGATGCGCAGGCTTTCCACCATCGGCGTCAGCTTCTCGATCAGCCGGTTGGCGGTTTCCTCGCCGACCGGAACGGCAACCGAGATTGCCATGCAGCGCTCGCCCGCCGAACCGTAGCCGGCACCCATCAGCGCCTGGGCAGCCTGGTCGAGATCGGCATCCGGCATGATGATCATGTGGTTCTTGGCGCCGCCGAAGCACTGGGCGCGCTTGCCGTTCATCGCCGCCGTGCCATAGACGTAGCGGGCGATCGGCGTCGAGCCGACGAAGGACACGGCGGCGATATCCGGATGCGTGAGGATGCCGTCGACGGCCGACTTGTCACCGTTGACGACATTGAGGATGCCGGCCGGCAGGCCCGCCTCGATCATCAGTTCGGCGAGCCGGATCGGCACCGACGGATCGCGCTCCGACGGCTTTAGAATGAAGGCGTTGCCGCAGGCGATCGCCGGGGCGAACATCCACATCGGGATCATGCCGGGAAAGTTGAACGGCGTGATGCCGGCACCGATGCCGACCGGCTGGCGGATCGAATACATGTCGATGCTCGGGCCGGCGCCTTCGGTGAACTCGCTCTTCGACAGATGCGGGATGCCGATGACGAACTCGCAGACTTCCAGGCCGCGGATGATGTCGCCCTTCGAATCCTCGACCGTCTTGCCATGCTCCTTCGACAGCATCACCGCCAGTTCATCCATATTGTCGTTCAAGAGCTGGACGAACTTCATGAACACGCGGGCGCGGCGCTGCGGGTTGGTGGCGGCCCATTTCGGCTGCGCCGCCTTGGCGCTTTCGACAGCGGCGTTAAGCTCGGCGGCGCTGGCAAGCGAGATCTCGCCCTGCGCTTCGCCGGTGGCGGGGTTGAAAATCGGCTGGCTGCGGCCGGACGTGCCAGCGACATGCTTGCCGCCGATGAAGTGCCCGATCTGGTACATGGATGGTTCCTCCGTCTTCATGCTTCAGCAAAGCTTACACTTCGATTTGCTCAAGGCAATGCGCTGGGTTAAGCATCCGTTGTGCAGAAATTGAAGTCCGACCGCCCCCCGTCGTGTAACCCTCACCTGTTCCAATAAAACGGAGAGAGGTCGCACATTGCAGACGAGGGGCGATCGGGGTTGCTGGCGGCCGTGAGATGAACTGGGACGACATCCGCATTTTCCTCGCCATCGCCCGCAGCGGCCAGATCCTTGCCGCATCGCGACGGCTCGGCGTCAACCATGCGACGCTGTCACGCCGCCTGACGACGCTTGAGACCGCCTTGCAGACGCGGCTGTTCGTCCGCCGCACCCATGGCTGCGAGCTGACCGCCGAGGGCGAGATCTTTCTCACCTCCGCCGAACGCATGGAAACCGAAATGCTGGCGGCGCAGGCAAGCCTCGGGCGGCCCGATACGGCGATTGCCGGAACCGTCAGGATCGGCGCGCCGGATGGTTTTGGCGTGTCGTTCCTGGCGCCGCGCATCGGAAAGCTGATCGAGCGGCACCCGGAACTGAAGATCCAGCTGGTACCGGTGCCGCGCTCCTTCTCGCTGTCGCTGCGCGAGGCCGATATTGCCATCACGCTGCAGCAGCCCGACCAGGGCCGGCTGGTTTCCTCGAAGCTGACCGACTACACGCTCGGCCTCTATGCATCGAAGGGCTATGCGGATCTTGACGGCCTGCCGGAGGATGCCGAGGCGCTGAAGCGGCACCGGCGGATCGGCTATGTCGACGACCTGATCTTCTCGCCGTCGCTCGATTTTACCGGAGAGGTGATGCGCAACTGGGATGCCGGCTTCGAGATCTCCTCGGCGATCGGCCAGCTGGAGGCGGTGCGCTCCGGCGCCGGTATCTGCATCCTGCACAACTACGTGGCGCGGCAATACCCGGACCTGGTGCGCGTCATGCCGCAGACAACGATCCACCGCACGTACTGGACGAGCTACCACGAAAGCCAGCGGGATCTTGCCCGCATCCGCACCGTCGTCGATTTTCTGCAGGATGCCGTCGGCGCCGCGCGGCAGATCTTCGTTTGAGATGCCACACAGGCCGGCAAACTGCGGGAATGTGAGCCGATAGATGAAATGAAGTGCCGGGAAAAATGGTACGGTTGGGGGGAATTGAACCTCCGACCTCAGGTGCCACAAACCTGCGCTCTAACCAACTGAGCTACAACCGCATACCATGTCGCCGGCAAATCTGGCCGGCGGCGTCTGGGGCGTGACATAGAAGCATTGCATTTTTTTTGCAAGCCCCCTCGGAACGACCCGATGCAAAAAGGCCGAGCAAAACCGCCCGGCCTTCGATGCGTGGGAGACAGGGGGTCAGGCCTGCTTGAAGGTGCTCATCGCCTTCTCGGCAGCCTCGCGGCCGGGGCGTGCAACCTCTTCGGCGACCTTGCGCGCGGTGTCCTGCATGAGCTTTGCCTGCTCGACCGTCATTTCGGCCTGCTTGCGAACAAAGCCGGTCTGCAGTTCGATCAGTTCGGCCACCGACTTGACACCAAGCATCGCTTCCATGTGCGACATCGACAGGTCGACATTGGTGCGCATGGCGTCGATCGCCTTCAGGCCGAATTCCATCGAGCCGGCCTGCGCCGTCTGCATGGTGACTTCCAGCGACCTGCTGGCATCTTCGGCGACCGACTTCATCTTGCCGAAGGCATCGCGGGACTGGGTGGCGCTCTTTTCGGCCATCTCCCGCAGGCTGTCGGTCATCCTGGACGGGTCGAATGCGGAGAACGAGAAGATATCGTCAGTTCTGTATGCCATGGGAGACTCTCCTTTAATGGGGGTCACGGCGCCGATGGCGGAGCCTGCTTAAGTTCTTATATAGCACTTAGTGTTGTGCACTGCAACATTATTGTGCAGCGCACAATTCGTTAACTCCGGTTAACCTTGTTCGGCAATTCCGTCGCGGGGATTGTGGATCTGGCGGGGCTGGGAAGTTACTAACAATGTGTTAATCTGCCGTCCGCGTGAGATGAAGACGGCATTCATTGCAAGGCCCGCCATGTCCTCTGTGCAATATCCTTTCATAGACATCGCCGTTCACGACCGGGTGCGCGCGCATTTCGCCGCGGGCAAGGCGCTGGCGCTGTTTTCGCAGGACATGACCGAGGTGCTTTGGGCGAATGGCGGCGGTGCGGAACTGTTCGGCGCGCGCAGTCTCTACGATTTTCTCGACCATGGTCCGCCAAAGAGCGACCTAACCCTGCGGCAGGCGGCGGCCACGGCAGGCCAGCTGAAACGTCCGGGCGACAGCCGCACCTTCCTCATGCGCATGACCAAGGGATTCCAGAAGGTGGCGGTAACGGCGCTCTGCGAGCGCATCCGGCTGGCGGATGGCGCCGAAGCCGTGCTGCTTGCGGTGCCCGCCGGCGCCATGGACCCCAAGCCTGCGGAGTGCGCCCGGCAGATGCTGGTGGGCTTCGACGATCCGTCAACGCATGTGGCGGTGCTGGACGAAACGGGCGGCATCATTTCCGCTTCGGTGCAATTTGACAGCCTGCAGCTGACGCAGCAGACGGCGCGGATGCTGGTGACGCTTGCCGGCGGCGGCCGCGAACGGCTGGTGAAGCGCCCGGTGCCGACCGCCTTCGGCTACCTTCCAGGCGCCGTGGCAAAGCTTTCCGACGAGCCGGCGCTGCATCTTCTGTTCCTCGTGCAGCCGGAGACCGGCGCTCCGCAGGATCCGGACCTCGCTATCGAAGACACTGCGCAGCCGGAGGAGGCAGCGGCGGAGGCGGCGGAGGCGGCCGAACATGTCGATACCGCACCGGACGAGGCTCTACCCGTCGACGACGTGCTTGTCGAGCAGCCGGGACTGGCCGTCGTCGCACCGGATTTCGAGGAAGCGCTGACCGCCGTCTCCGCCATCGACGAGCTGGAAGACGAGGCCGAGGAGGAAAGCCCGTTCACGCCGGCCGCCGCGGACGTTGCGACGGCCGACGACGCCGGCGAGGATGGGGCCCTGTCCGATGGCCAGCACAGCGATGCGGAGCCGGCCGAGCCGGCGCCTGAATTGGCTGCCGCGGCGCAAGACGAAGTATCCGAAGGCAACCGGCCCGAAGTCTCCGCGCCGGTCGTGCAAATCGCCCCGTCCGCACGGCCTGAAGCGACGCCGGTGTTTTCGCCGCGAACCGATGCGCGCGCCATGCGCTTCGTCTGGAAGATCGATGCCGAAGGCCTGTTCCGCGAAGTCTCGCCGGAACTTGCTGCAGCCGTCGGTCCGCATGCGGCCGATGTCGTCGGGCTCTCCTTCGCCGATGTCGCGGCACTCTTCAACCTCGATCCGGATGGCAAGATCGACGAACTGCTGCGCCGCCGCGACACGTGGTCGGGCAAAACCATTCGCTGGCCTATCGAGGGAACCTCACTGGCGGTACCGATCGACCTCGCTGCCCTGCCGACCTACACCCGAAGCCGCGAGTTCGACGGCTTCCGCGGTTTCGGCATCCTGAGAATGGCCGACGCGCAGCCGGATCCGCTGGCGACCGGACTTGTGCTTGCAGCATCCGAGGCGGAACGGCAGGCGCTGCGGGCGACGACGCCCGCCGATGAGCCCGACGTCGCCGATGAGGCTGAACCTGCTGCCGCGATGTCGCCGATGCCTGACGACGATGTTTTCGACGATGTTATCGACGATGCCGCCCCCCTCGCCGCTTCGCCGGAGCCGGCAAATGTCGAACTCGTGCCGACGGCCGAGGAGATCGAACGCGAGGCGCAGGATAGCCAGGCTGTCGCCACGGATGTCGAAGCCTCTGATGCGGACACGACCGCTGCCGGGCCCGACACGGCCCGCGACCAGCCAACCAAGTTCGCACCCATCGAGCCGCCGACCGAGGAGCTGGTGCCCTCGGCTGCCGATGCGCTGCAGGATGCAGGTGTTCCGGAAGACGACGCCGATGAGCAGACACCGGACACAGCTGCCGACGCTCCGGTCGAAACACCGACAGACGACAGTCGCCCCGCAACCGAGCTTCCGGCAACCGAGAAGCCGGTGCTGCGGATCGTCGATGCGCCGAGCCAGCAGTTTTCCGACAAGGTCGTGCGTTTCGACGAGCGGCGGCTGACCGGCAACGACCGGCTGACGCCGGGCGAGCAGGCCAATTTCCGCGAGATCGCCCGACGCCTTGACGTGTTCCGGCGGCCGGACGACACGCTGACCGCTGCACCGACCGAGCCCGATGCCGCAGATGCCCCGACGGTGGCGACATCGGCACCGCGCCCCGCGCCGGAAGACGTCGTTCCCGCCCCCGACCAGGGCCTGCAGCCGGATCCGCAAGCGCCCGCGTCCGAAACGCTGGTCGAGGCATCTGCCGATTCCGTTCCAGGGGACAGCGACGATGAAGCCGGTCCGGTCGCAGCGCAGGAGGCGGTTTTCGCCGACGCGAACGACGAGTTGGCCGACGACGGTGCGGAAACCACCAAGGCCGAGGCTGTCGACGAGATCGTCGATCCCGAAAGGGATGCGGAGGAAGAGCTTGCCTCAGCCGACGAAGCGCACGATGACGCGCCTGATGAGGATGAGATCTCGCTGAGCGAGGCCTATGCGCAGGCCATCCCGCTGCGGCCGCGCCCGGAGCTTTCCGCCGACATCATCGACCAGATGCCGGTGGCGCTTCTCGTCCACAGCGGCGACAGGCTGATCCATGCCAATCCGGAATTCCTGCGGCTGACCGGCTACACCGCGCTCGACGCACTGTCGGAGGTCGGCGGTCTGGACGCGCTGCTGCAGCGCCAGGATCTCGAGGACAAGACGGCGGAAGCCGGCGGCATGGTCGTGGTGCGCGCCGACGACGTGGTCGTTCCGGTGAGCGCCCGCCTGCAGTCGATCCGCTGGGACGGCAATTCGGCACTCATTCTGGCGCTGATGCCGATGACGGAGTTTGCCGCCCATGCATCGGCGCCATCGGCGGACACTGAAGTGGATAGCGGTGAGCTGTCGCGCCTGGAGGTCGAAGTGGAGGAACTTCGCGCCATTCTCGACACGGCGACCGATGGCGTCGTGACCATCGGCGGCGAAGGCGAGATCCGCTCGATGAACCGGGCGGCCAGCGCCCTCTTCAACTACGACAACGAGGAAACCACCGGCCGGCCCTTCGTCATGCTGTTTGCGCATGAAAGCCAGAAGTCGGTGCTTGATTATCTCGCCGGGCTTGCCGGCAACGGCGTCGCCAGCCTGCTGAACGATGGCCGCGAGGTGATCGGCCGCGAGGCATCCGGCGGCTTCCTGCCGATCTTCATGACCATCGGCCACCTCTCCTCGTCGCACGGCTACTGCGCCGTCATCCGCGACATCACCCAGTGGAAGCGCACCGAAGAGGAGCTTCGCAACGCCAAGCGCGCCGCCGAAACCGCCAACGCCCACAAGAGCGATTTCCTCGCACATGTGAGCCACGAGATCCGTACGCCGCTCAATGCAATCATCGGCTTCGCCGACATGATGGCAACTGAACGGCTCGGGCAGATCGGCCACCCGCGCTACGTGGAGTATGCCAACGATATCGGCCGTTCCGGGCGTCATGTGCTCGACATCGTCAACGACCTCCTCGACATCTCGAAGATCGAGGCCGGCGAAATGGAGCTGGATTTCGCCGCCGTCGGACTGAACGAGACCGTTTCGGAAGCCGTGTCGCTGGTCCAGCCGCAGGCCAACAGCCAGCGGGTGATCATCCGCACGGCCCTGTCGCAGGCAGTGCCGCCGGTGGTCGCCGATCTGCGGTCGATCAAGCAGATCGTCCTCAACATCCTGTCGAATGCGATCCGCTTCACGCCTTCCGGCGGCCAGATCGTGGTCTCCAGCGCCTACGAGGCGAACGGCAATGTCGTGCTTCGCATCCGCGACACGGGGATCGGCATGACCCGGGCCGAGCTCGAGCTTGCCATGAAGCCGTTCCGCCAGGTGGCCGGTGCCGGCCGCAAACGCGGCGACGGAACCGGGCTTGGCCTGCCGCTGACAAAGGCGATGGTCGATGCCAATCGCGCCGCTTTCGCGATCAACTCGGCGCCCAACGAGGGAACGCTGGTGGAAATCACCTTCCCCTCGCAGCGGGTACTGGCGAACTGAGGCAGGCAAGAGCTGCGGCAACAGGGGTGTCGGCGCATTGACTGGTGCGGCGCCCTCCTGTTCTCGGTCAGTGCAGGTTCGGTAAGATCGACCGAAGGCTGCAGCGTCCGGCCAAAGAAAAAGGCAGCCAAGGCTGCCTTCAAGTTGATGCTGATGGATGGTCCAGAATAGTTCCAGAACGCGGACTGCTCGCTTGTCCGCCAGTCTGAGTTCATCGTCCGGGTTGCAGATTAACAACCTGTTAAAACTGCGGCCGTCCTCGCTCCCCAGATGCGCTTTCCAGCCGATCGGTACGGTATCGCACAATTCGACATCGCTGAAACAATGGGTCCGAGGTCAGCAGGCTGAAAACATTGCCTTATCTTAGCGCTACGACATGCAAAGCCCTGTGTTTGCAAGCGTCTCGCAATTCAGCTAACCAGACGCCACGGCATCCATGCCACCCTGTTTCAGAAAGCAACGGCTCAGACACATGAGTTCCGCTAAACCGCGCCGCATGCTTGTCCGGACCACGCTGATCGCCAGCGCCGGCCTTCTGGTGCTGGTCCTGCTGTTTCGCATTCTTGCTCCGGCACTCGTCTCCTCAAGTCTGGTGCGTGAAAGCATGGAGACCGCCGTCGAAGCCTGGCTCGGTCACGAGGTCGCGATTGAAGGATCGCCGGAGCTCACCTTCTGGCCACGACCGCTGGTCACTCTCAGCGGCATCACCATCCGCGACGGCGATGGTCCCGACGCCGAGATACTCGGACGGATCGGCGCGATGTCGGCGCGTTTCAGCATCCTCGAAGCACTGCGCGGCAAGCCGGTGTTCGAAGACTTCGATCTCGTGTCGCCCGATATCAAGGTGACCGTCGATGATGCCGGAAAGCTGAACTGGAGCAGTGACGGTTTGCTGGGGCGGGCCGTTGCCGGTGCGTCAGCACCGACGACCGCTCCGACCGAGAACCCCGACCCGGTCATCGGCGATGTCGAGATCACCGGCGGCCGGCTGGAGATTGCCGATACGCACGGTCGGCGGCTGGCGCTCGAGGACATCCAGGGATCGCTGTCGTGGCCGCGTCTCAGCTCCGCAGCCAGGCTGAGGATCCGCGCCGCAGTGCGCGACCAGGTGATGGATATCGACCTCGGCTCGCCGCAGCCACTGATGCTGCTTGCCGGACGCAGCACCGAGATCACCGCATCGCTGCAGTCGGCGCTGGCCTCGCTCAGCTTTTCCGGACGCGCCGATCTCGCCACCTATGCGTTCTTCTCGGGCGACCTGCAGCTCAGCGTGCCGAGAGTCGCCGATGTGGTCCGCTGGGCGAACCTGCCGATCCACACCGCCGATCGGCTGACCGATCTGACCCTGTCGGCGAGCCTCATAACCCTGGACCGAGTGCTGCGGTTCGACCGTATGGCGATCGCCGCCAACGGAACGCGCGGCACCGGCGTCATGGACCTGATCATGGCGACGGACAAGCTGCCGCCTCGTGTGACCGGCACGCTCGCCTTCGACAAGCTGGATCTCTGGGCGCTGGTGACGGCGATCTCCGATGACCGCACGGAAGCGGAGGTGCTCGATCCCGCGGCCCTGCCACCCTTCGAGCGGCAGCTCGGGTTCGATGTCCGATTTTCCGCAAACGAGGCGCGCCTCGGCAGGCTGGCGCTGACGAACGCCGCGGTCAGCATCCTGTCCGATGCCCGGCGCGCGCAGGTGGATATCCTCGACAGCGACCTGTCGACGGGAAGCCTGACCGGCCAGTTGCGCATGGACCTTGCACCGCAGCCGGTGACCAGCCTCACGCTTTCGGCCCGCAATGTTGATGCGGAGAGCGTTGCCCAGCAGATGTCGCTGTCGGGGCCGCAGATCGCCGGACCGGTATCACTCGATGCCAACCTGTCACTCAGCAGGGCGGTTGCTCAGGCCCGTCCCGAGGATCTTGCCGGCACACTGCATCTTACGGGGCAGAACGGCACGATTTCGGGACTTGCGATGAACAAGATCCGGGGTCTTGCCGCCACCAGTTCCTACTTTTCGCTCAACCAGGCCGGCAGCGGAAATACCGGGTTTCATACGCTCGAAGTGCTCGCCGACCTGTCGGCTGGCAGTGCCGAGATCCGGACGGCGAAGATGGTGAGCGCGGAGCAGACACTCTCGCTTGCCGGCGTCATCCCCTACCTGACGCACAGCCTGTCTCTGTCAGCAACCCTTGAGGATACTGCGGGCGGATTGCCGCCGCTCAACCTGTTCATCGGCGGCGCGTGGCCGGACCCGGTGATCTGGCCAGCGCTGCCGCTCGCCCCAAATGATCCTTCGCCTTAAAAAAGCCGAAAGGAACAAACTGCGCAAGTGTCAGTTCTAGAGTCACATAACTCTCTGAAAGGACAGATCAATGCGTGCACTCAACATCATCACCCTGCTTCTCATCATCGTTGGCGGCCTGAACTGGCTGCTGGTTGGCCTGTTCAACTTCGACCTCGTCGCAACGATCTTCGGCGGTCAGGATACGACGCTGGCAACCATCGTCTACGTGCTGGTTGGTCTGTCGGCCCTGTGGCAGCTCATCCCGCTCTCCCGCGCCATGTCGGTCGGTGAAACCGCCGCCCAGGCACATGTCGGCCACCGTTAATAGCTTGTCCTGAGTTCAGGATGTACGACGCCGGTCCCTCGCGGGGCCGGCGTTTCTGCGTGCATCAACCGATGGCGCGCACCGCAGCATGTTCATCCCGGATCCGCCTGACCTCAGCGCGCTTCGTGCCGATGGACGCGGCGATGACGCCGAGCGTCACGAAGCCGATGAGGATCGTGCAGATGGCGTTGATTTCCGGCGTCACCCCAAGGCGCACCTGGCTGTAGATCTTGATCGGCAGCGTCGTGGCACCCGGCCCGGTGGTGAAGCTGGCAATCACCAGATCGTCGAGCGACAGGGTGAAGGCGAGCATCCATCCCGAGACGATGGCCGGCAGGATCAGCGGCAAGGTGATCGTGAAGAAGGTCTTCACCGGCGGACAGCCGAGATCGAGTGCCGCCTCCTCAAGGCTGCGATCAAAGGTCAACAGCCGCGACTGGACGATGATCGCCACATAGCACATCGTGAATGTCGTATGGGCGATGGTGACCGTCCAGAAGCCGCGATCGACATTTACCGCGACGAACAGCAGCAGCAGCGACAGCCCGGTGATGACTTCCGGCATGACCAGCGGCGCGTAGATCATGCCGGTGAACGCCGTTCGGCCGGGGAATTTCTGGTAGCGGACGAGCGTCAGTGCGGCGAGAGTGCCGAGGATCGTGCCGAGCGTGGCGCTGAGCAATCCGACCCGTGCGGTGACCCAGGCCGCATCCATCAGCCCCTGGTTCGACCACATCACCCGGTACCACTCGAGTGAAAAACCTCCCCAGACGGTGACCAGTTTCGAGGCATTGAACGAGTAGACGACGAGGATGACGATCGGGATGTAGAGAAACGCAAAGCAGATCGTCAGGACGGTGCTGTCGAAACGGGAGGGCTTCATGTCATCCCACCTTCTGCTGCTGGTTCTGGAAGATGACGATGGGGATGACGAGCGCCAGCAGCAGGAGCACCGCGACCGCGGATGCCAGCGGCCAGTCGCGATTGCCAAAGAACTCCATCCACAGCGTCTTGCCGATCATCAGCGTTTCGGCGCCGCCGAGCAGGTCGGGGATGACGAACTCGCCGGTGATCGGAATGAAGCAGATCAGCGCGCCGGCGATGACGCCCGGCAGGGAGAGCGGAAAGGTGATCTTCCAGAACGCCTGCCACGGCGGGCAGCCGAGATCGCTGGCGGCTTCCAGCAGCGTGCCGTCCATTTTTTCCAGCGCCGCGTAGAGCGGCAGCACCATGAACGGCAGATAGGAATAGACCATGCCGATGAACACCGCGTAGTCGGTGCGGAAGATGTTGACCTGCTCGTGCGGGCCCAGCAGATGCAGGCTCTGCAACAGCAGGGTCAGCAGGCCTTCCGGCTTGAGGATGCCGATCCAGGCATAGACGCGGATGAGGAACGACGTCCAGAACGGCAGGATCACCATCATCAGCAGCGTCGGGCGGATGGTCGACGGCGCACGGGCCATGGCCAGCGCCATCGGATAGCCGATCAGCAGCAGCATCAGCGTCGAGATCAGCGCGATGCGCAGCGAAGACAGGTAGGCGCCGATATAGAGGGGATCGTCGGCGAGGAAGGCGTAGTTCTCGAAATCGAGTTGCGACAGGAATTCGTCGATGGCGCCGATGCCACCGAAGGTCGGCGTGTAGGGCGGCATGGCGATCGCCGTATCAGACAGCGAAATCTTCAGGATGATCAGGAAGGGCGCGACGAAGAACAGCAGAAGCCAGATGTAGGGGACCGCCACCACCAGCCAGCGGAGCGGATTGGTTTGCGAAGCAGCGCCGGTTTCCGCCATCCGTCCCTCCTATCGCATCAAGACGAGGCCGGCATCGAGCGGCCAGCTGAGCCACACCATGTCGCCAAAGGTGATCGGGCGGTCTACGAGCCGCGCGACATTGGCCTGGGCGGCGCGAATGATGCGCCCGTCCTCCAGCCTGACGAGGAACACGGAAAAGTCGCCGAGATAGCCGATGTCCCAGACCTCGCCGTGCACGGCATTGACGCTGCTATCGGCGGGCGGGTCGATCGACATGCGGACTTTTTCCGGACGCACCGCAAAGGCCACACGCTCGCCGACGGAGGCCGCGCATTCCTGCTCGACGGCAACCGTCAGTCCGTCGCATTCGAGCGTCACGACCGGCGGATCGCCGGCGCGGTTGCCGACTACCGAGCATTCCATGAGATTGATGTCGCCGATGAATTCAGCGACGTAGCGGCTGTTCGGCGCCTCGTAGATCTCCGCCGGTGTTGCCACCTGGACCACCTCGCCCTTGTCCATGACCGCGATCCGGTCCGACACGGTCATCGCTTCTTCCTGGTCGTGGGTGACGATCAGGAAGGTCAGGCCAAGCGTATGCTGAATGTCCATCAGCTCGAACTGGGTTTCCTCGCGCAGCTTGCGATCCAGCGCGCCGAGCGGCTCGTCGAGCAGCAGCACCTTGGGACGCTTGGCAAGCGACCGGGCAAGCGCCACGCGCTGCCGCTGGCCGCCCGACAGCTGCGCCGGTTTGCGCCTCGCAAAGCTGTCGAGCTTGACGAGCTTCAGCATCTCCTCGACACGCGCCGCAATGTCGGCCTTCGACAGTCCGTCCTGCTGCAGACCGAAGGCGATGTTCTTCTCGACCGTCATGTGCGGAAACAGCGCGTAGCTCTGGAACATCATGTTGGTCGGCCGCTTGTAGGGCGGCGTGCCCGATAGGTCCTTGCCCTGCAGGAAGATGCGCCCCTCGGTCGGCTCCTCGAAGCCGGCCAGCATGCGCATCAGTGTGGTCTTGCCGCAACCCGAGGGGCCAAGCAGCGAGAAGAACTCGCGCTCGTAGATATCGAGCGTCAGGTTATCGACGGCGGTAAAATTACCGTAGCGCTTGGTGATGTTCTCGAAACGGATGAAGGGCTTGGCCGAGGGATCGGTCCAGGGTGAGAATTTCCGCTTAACCGGTCCGAGAGTTTTCGCCATGCCCCGCCCTTATCCGTTCCCATCAAGCCATCCGACCATGGACCGGTGGCTACCCTTCATGCCACCGGTATTGGCCGCTGTCTTGACAGCTTACTTGCCGGTCTTGATCGCCGTCCACTCGCGGTTGATCACCCGCTGCTCCTTCGGGCCGTAAGGCGAGATGGTGAAGAGCTTGGCGAGCGTCGTCTCGCTCGGATAGACGGCCGGGTTCTTGACCACCGACTCTTCCATGACTTTCTGGGCGGCCAGATTGCCGTTGGCATACTGGACGTAGTTCGAGGCCTTGGCGATGACCTCCGGCTTCATCAGGTAGTTGATGAAGGCATGCGCCTCCTCGACATTCTTGGCGTCCGCCGGGATCGCCAGGTTGTCGAACCACATGTAGGTGCCTTCCTTCGGGATCACGTACTCGATCTCGACGCCGTTCTTGGCCTCCTCGGCACGCGACTTCGCCTGCAGGATATCGCCCGACCAGCCGACCGTCATGCAGATGTCGCCATTGGCGAGATCGTTGATATAGGCCGACGAGTTGAAGGTCTTGATGCTCGGGCGGATCTGCTTGTAGACCTCGCCGCCAGCCTGCAGATCGGCGGTTGCCTTGCTGTCGGGATCCTTGCCGATGTAGTTCATGCCGATCGCGAAGGTTTCGTCGGACGCGTCCAGCATGTTGATCCCGCAGGCCTTCAGCTTCTCGGCATTCTCCGGCTTGAAGAGAACATCCCAGCTGTCGACCGGAGTGTCCCCAAGCGCCGCCTTCACCTTGGCGACGTTGTAGCCGATGCCGGTGGTGCCCCACATGTAGTTGACCGCATATTCGTTGCCCGGATCGTATTTCGCCAGGCGCTCCGAGACCAGCGGCCACAGGTTGACGAGGTTCGGCAGCTTCGACTTGTCGAGCTTCTGGAATACGCCGGCCTGGATCTGGCGGGCAAGGAAGGGACCAGTCGGCACCACGACGTCGTAGCCCGAACCGCCCGCGAGCAGCTTGGTCTCCACCAGTTCATTGCTGTCGAAGACGTCGTAGACGACCTTGATGCCGGTTTCCTTGGTGAAGTCGGTAAGGATCGTCTCGTCGATATAGTCGGACCAGTTGTAGACGTGCACGACGCGCTCCTGCGCCAGCGCCGTGGTCGCGCCGAGAATTGTCGTGGCAAGCCCGATGATGCAGAGCGCGTTCGGCTTCATGATCTTCTCCTGTTCCCGCCATCCCGTCCGACGAAGCGAACGGCGATGATTTTTCTTCCCGTTTGGGGAAAGAGTAGAAAGGAACGCCGCGCGTCACAAGCGAAAACATGTGGCGTCGCACACAGGTTTGGTTACGTCCGTCATCCTTGAAAATCGAAGGCGCTGAGGCCCGCGACCATCTCGTCGAGACCCAACGGCCGGGTCAGTGGCGGTTCTGCCCGAGACAGGCAGCCCTGGCGCTCGCAGAGCCGACAGGCGGTTCCCGCAGCGACACCGGCTGCCGGCAGTTCGGCAGCGGCAGCATAGACCGTTTCGGCCGCTGCATCCCACTCGCTGCCGATCAGGATCGCCGTGCGCCGCAGCCGCTCGCCGAACGCGGCCTTGGGCCCTTCCAGCGTACGGCTGACGGTGAGGAAACGGCCGCCGTCCGGCATCTCGACGCGATCCACGAGGATCTGCCCCGGCTGGGCGAAGGCCGCGTGAAGGCTGAGCTTGGGACAGCGCCCGCCAAAGCGGGCATGCGGAAACCCTTGTGCGCCGGCGCGCCGAATGATGTTGCCGGCATGATCAGCCTCCATCAGGAAAAATGGCGGCACCGCGCCTCCCGGCCGACCGAGCATGACCAAGCGATGCGCCGCCTGTTCGAACGACACCTCAAAACGCGCCGCCAGCAGATCGATGTCGTAACGGCTCTTTTGCGCGGCGGAGAGGAACGCCTGGTACGGCATCATCAGCGCATGCGCCGCATGCCGGGCAAAGTCGAACCTGGCGATGCGCATGGCCTCGCTGCTTGTGAAAGCGAAACTTTCGACCTCGGTTGCGATCACCGGGCCAAACGACAAAAGCGCCAGCTCCTGCGCCATCTCCCGGACGCGGTCTGCCGGCGACAGGCGCTCCGAGAGGAACAGCCGCATGGAGTGCCGGTCGAAGCGCCGACGCAGCGTCGGCATGGCGTGGACAGGCAGCGTACGCACGGCGATGCCGTGGCTTGTCCGCAACCGGTCCTTCAGTGCGCCGGAGAGATCGTCTCCCGCCGACAGCTGCGCCGTCAGGGTTTCGGCGGCATCCTCGATGCGCGGATGGAAGGCGGAACGGCGCTCCAGCGTCTCGCGCACCTCATCCATCGGCAGGCGGGTGCCGGCAAGCGAGGTTTGATGGCCCTCGCGGGCGAGAAGATCGGCAAGATCCGACAGCCGGGCGGCCTGCTCGCGGTAGGCCCGGTAGAGCTTGACCATGCCAACGGCGGCATTGGGAGCGCCTTCCGATACCTCGACGAGTTCCTGATCACCGGGGATCTCGCCGGCCAGCAGCGGATCGGCAAACACCTCTCGCAACTGTACGGCAAGCCCACCGCCCTCGCCCTGCAGTTGATCGAGATCGACCTTGTAGACAGACGACAGCCGCAGCAGCAGTTGGACGGTGAGCGGCCGCTGATTGCGCTCGATGAGATTGAGATAGGACGGCGAGATACCCAACCCCTCGGCCATCGCCGTCTGCGTCAGACCGAGGCTTAGCCGCAGCCGGCGGACACGCGGTCCGGCGAAGATCTTGCGTTCCGCCATATCTCCTCCGTCACAGTCTTTACAGTTTCACCACTGCGACCGCTTTTACAACTATGACAAGTTTACAGCGATGGCAGTCAAAGGCAAGACAGTCTGACCCGAATTACCACACTGTTTCTGCTTCTTTTCTTCCGGGCCTCTTCGTCCCTGTGTAAATTAGCCCTCAGACACTGGCTCCCAGATCCGATGATCGGGCGAGCTGGTTATTACCGCACAGGGAGGAAGACAAGATCATGACAGATTTTTACACACTGGTTCGCAACGCTCCAGCCGGTCGCTTCGACGGCATCGAACGCCCCTACGGCGCCGAGGACGTCGAGCGGCTGCGCGGCTCCATCGAGATCCGCTACTCGCTTGCCGAGATGGGCGCCAACCGGCTGTGGCAGCTGCTCGAGAGCGAGGACCTCGTCAATGCGCTCGGCGCGCTCTCCGGCAACCAGGCGATGCAGATGGTGCGCGCCGGGCTGAAGGCGATCTATCTCTCCGGGTGGCAGGTCGCGGCGGACGCCAATACCGCATCCGCCATGTATCCCGACCAGTCGCTCTATCCCGCCAATGCCGCACCGGAGCTTGCCAAGCGCATCAACAGGACTTTGCAGCGTGCCGACCAGATCGAGACCTCGGAGGGCAAGGGCCTGTCGGTCGACACCTGGTTCGCGCCGATCGTCGCGGATGCCGAAGCCGGATTCGGCGGTCCGCTCAACGCCTTCGAGATCATGAAGGCGTTCATCGAGGCGGGCGTTGCCGGCGTTCACTACGAAGACCAGCTGGCATCGGAGAAGAAGTGCGGCCATCTGGGCGGCAAGGTGCTGATCCCGACAGCGGCGCATATCCGCAACCTGACAGCAGCACGGCTGGCGGCCGACGTCATGGGCACGCCGACGCTGGTCATCGCTCGCACCGACGCAGAGGCGGCAAAGCTCCTGACGTCGGACATCGATGAGCGCGACCAGCCGTTCGTCGACTACGATCGCGGCCGGACCGTCGAAGGGTTCTACCACGTGAAGAACGGCCTGGAGCCCTGCATTGCCCGCGCCGTCGCCTATGCGCCCTACTGCGACCTCATCTGGTGCGAGACCTCCAAGCCAGACCTGGAGCAGGCGCGGAAGTTCGCCGAAGGCGTGCACAAGGCACATCCCGGCAAGAAGCTCGCCTACAACTGCTCGCCGTCGTTCAACTGGAAAAAGAACCTCGACGACGCGACGATCGCAAAGTTCCAGCGCGAGCTGGGGGCGATGGGCTACAAGTTCCAGTTCATCACGCTGGCCGGCTTCCACCAGCTGAATTTCGGCATGTTCGAGCTGGCGCGCGGCTACAAGGACCGGCAGATGGCCGCCTATTCCGAGCTGCAGGAGGCGGAATTTGCCGCCGAGGACCGCGGCTACACGGCGACCAAGCACCAGCGCGAGGTGGGAACCGGCTACTTCGACGCCGTCTCGATGGCGATCACCGGCGGCCAGTCTTCGACGACCGCCATGCACGAATCGACCGAGCACGAGCAGTTCCGCCCGGCGGCGGAATAGGCCGGGTTCGTAAGTGAAACCCCTCTCTGGCCTGCCGGCCATCTCCCCCACAAGGGGGGAGAGACTGCGTGGCACCCGTCGCCTCCCACATCCAAGGGTGCGGCCGGATTAGCCCCCCCCTTGTGGGGAGGGTTGGGAGGGGCCTCCAGCCCAACATGAATCTCAAGAACCCGAGAGGAGAAATGCCATGAACGTCCAGACCCGCGTCAAGGAACGCGCCGACGAGCAGAGCACGACGATGACGACCGATCAGCAGGCGGCGATCCGCATGCTGGCCAATGACCTGCATCGCCTGAACCATTCGGTGATGAAGGCGGTCGAGGCCGGCGTCTCGGTCGAACTGGTGCGTTCGGCCCGCCACCACGGCGGCGACGGCAACTGGGGCGACCTGATGATCCCGGTGATCGTCGCGGCTCAGCGCTGATCGCCGTCTTTCACGGGCTTACGCTAAAGAGACGGGGGCGCCTGATGTGGGCGCCCCCGTCTTGCATTATAGGATATGGGCCAGACTCGTTCGCGCTCAGGCGGCGCGGCGGCTACCGAGACCCTGCTGCGCCGCTTCAATGCGGAACCGTTCGACCAGGGCCAGCAGGCGATCCGCCTCGGCCGCCAGCTGGATGCTCGCCTGGTTGGTCTCGGCGACCATGGCACCGTTCTGCTGGGTCAGCTGGTCCATCCTGTTGACGGTGCCGTTGATCTCCTTCAGCGCCGCCGACTGATCCTGGCTGGCGGTGGCGATGGAATCGACATGCTGGCTGGCGCCGGCAATCTGTTCGCTGATCGCCGCCAGAACCTTGCCGGCCTGCTGCACGAGATCCGATCCGTTGCGCACTTCGGTGCTCGACTGGTTGATCAGACCCTTGATCTCGCGTGCGGCGCTTGCGGACCGCTGTGCGAGTTCGCGAACCTCCTGAGCGACGACGGCAAAGCCCTTGCCGGCTTCTCCGGCGCGGGCCGCCTCGATGCCGGCATTGAGTGCCAGCAGGTTGGTCTGGAAGGCGATATCGTCGATGACTTCGATGATCAGCTCGATCTTCGTCGAGGCTTCCTCGATGCGGCCCATCGCGTCGACGGCATTGCTGACGACGGTCGAGGAACTGTCGGCGGTTTTCCTGGTCGTCGAGACGGCCTCGTTGGCTTCCCTGGCGCGGCTGGCGGAATTGGCGACCGTCACGGTGATCTCGTCGACGGCGGCGGCGGTTTCCTCCAGCGAGGCAGCCTGGGATTCCGTGCGGCGCGCCAGGTCGTCGGACGCGACGCTGAGATCGGCGGTTCCTCTCTGGATGGTCAGCGTGCTGGAACGGATATGCCCCATGGTATCGCGCAGGCGAGTGATCGAGCTGTTGAAGTCGGCGCGCAGCTGCTCCAGCCTGCCAGAGAAGCTGGTCTCGATGGTCTGTGACAGGTCGCCCTGGGCCAGACGCGAAAGGGCCGATCCGAGTTCCGCGACGGCCACGTCGATCTGCAGGTCGACCTGCTGCTTTTCCGCGTCGCGTCGGATCCGTTCGCGATCGGCTTCGGCGCGGGCTTCCGCTGACTGGCTCTCGACCATCTGCTTGTCGCGGGCGTTGGTGCGGAAGACCTCCAGCGCCCGGGCAATGTTGCCGAACTCGTTGCGGCGGCTGGTGTAGGGGATCTCGGTGTCCTTGCCGCCGGCGATAAGGCGGATGCTCTCGGTCAGCACGGTCAGCGGATGAACAAGCCTGCGGGTCATCAGGAAGCCGACGAGGCAGACGGTGGCCATGGCGATCAAACCGGTGACGATCATCACCCATGCGGAATTGGCGATCTGTGCGAAATAGACCTCCAGCGGAATGCCGATGAAGAGAACGCCGGAGACCGCACCGCTCGTGTCGGTGACCGGGAAGTAGCCGGTGATGAAGCTGCGGCCGAACAATTCGGCCGGCCCGTAATAGGCCTCGCCTCGGGCCAGCGCCGCCTGGGCCGGGTGGTCTGCCGCCAGCTTGGTGCCGGTCGCCCGTTCGCCGCTTTCCTTCTTGACGTTGGTGGAGATGCGGACGTAGTCGCTGCCCTGCTTCTGGAAGACCGTGGCGACGCCGGCAATCGATTGCGCCGTGCGATCGACCAGCGTGTGATCTGCCAGCTCGACCTTGCCGTCCTGTCGGACGCGGGTCACCGTACCGTCGGTGACGGACAGCTGCGAGCCCTGTACCGAACCATTGTAGAGGATGGCCATGGCGCGCATCGCCGAGCGTGCATCGTCGGCACTTTTCTCCATCGTCTCCGCGCGCAGATAGGCATAGGTCATGCCACCCACCGCCGTGACGGCGGTAACGACCAGGAGAAGGCAGAGGATCAGGATGCGCGACGTGACAGACGCAGGAATGATTTTCGACATATCGGTCCCTTCTTGGCAGCGAGCCAGAGAGGACATTCTAGGAAAAGTCGATAAAAACTTCCTAAACCTGCGGTTTATCAATTTTGAGGGTAGCGACCTGAGGTTCGCCGCCGCATCCAGGCGCTCGCGCGGATGCTGCCGGTGGTACCGACCCTGCGACAAGGTGGACGGCTGCAGTGCCTAGAAGAGGCCCGGCATTGCCAGGAGCGCTGCGGTTGCACCGGCAGCCAGCACCAGAAGGCGCATACGCAGGAGAGACTTGGTTTCGGCAATGGCAACGGCACGCGCACGAGGCTTCTGCATGATCGGTATCCTCAACCACTGGACATCCCCACGGTCGCCCGTCAGGGAAGCGCTACACAGTCCGGGTACACGACGACTGTGCGCGCATTGAGGCAGAATGAGATACGCGGATTAACAAGTCTTGAATCGTCGACGCGCGATGAAAGCTGGCCGCAGAAATCATAAGGCCCTCCGTGATTGCTCGCGGAGGGCCAGGGCTTTCAGAATAACGCTGGTCAGGCGGCGCGGCGGCCTGATCCATAGGCGGATCCGGCTTCAGGCTCGACGCGGAACTGGTCGAGCAGCGCGACGAGCTGGTCGGCTTCTTCCGCCAGCTGACGGCTGGAGGCGCTCGTCTCCTCGACCATTGCGGCGTTCTGCTGGGTCAGCTGGTCCATCTGGTTGACGGCGCCATTGACCTCCTGCAGCGCTGCCGACTGATCGCGGGAGGCGCCGGCGATGGTCTCGACGCGCGTTGCGATCTGCGACACCTGATCGCCGATCGAGGCCAACGCGTCACCCGTCTGCTGGACCAGCAGCGAGCCGTTGGCGACTTCGGTGGTCGAGGCGTTGATCAACTGCTTGATCTCCTTTGCGGCACTTGCGGAGCGCTGCGCCAGTTCGCGCACTTCCTGGGCGACGACGGCAAAACCCTTGCCCGCATCGCCGGCACGCGCCGCCTCGACGCCGGCGTTCAGCGCCAGCAGATTGGTCTGGAAGGCGATACCGTCGATTACCTCGGTGATCTGGCCAATCTTCTGCGAGGCACCCTCGATGCGTTCCATGGCGGATACCGCATTGCGGACGATGACCAGCGAGCCGTCGGTGCTGCGGCGGGTATCCGCAACAATACCGTTCGCTTCGCGCGCCTGTTCGGCGGCTGCGCGGACATTTGCCGTCACTTCGCCGACGGCGGCTGCCGTCTGCTCCAGCGAGGCGGCCTGGGTTTCCGTGCGCCGCGACAGGTCGTCGGTGGAATGCGACATCTGACGGACGTTGCCCTGGATGGCCGAGACGTTCTGCTGGATGAGGCCGATGGTATCCTGGAGCCGCATCATCGAGCGGTTGAAATCGGTGCGCAGCTGTTCGAGGCGTCCGACGAAGGGGGTATCGAGAGTGGTGGAGACATCGCCGTCGGCGAGACGCTCCAGCCCCTGCGCCAGGGCGCCGACGGCAAACTGGATCTGCCGGTCGATTTCCTGCTTTTCCCGCTCGTTGCCTTCCCGCTCGGCGTCGGCGGCAGCGCGTTCCTGCTCGCTCATCGCTTCGATGCGGACCTTCTCCTGGGCGTTCTCCTTGAAGATGCCGAGTGCGCGGGCCATGTCGCCGATCTCGTCGCGACGTGCCTCGCCCTCGATAGCGGTCTCCAGGTCGCCGGCCGCCAGGCGGCGCATGGTGGCGGCAATCTGAAGGATTGGACCCTTGAAGGTGAAGATCAGGCCGATACCGGCGAAGATGGCGACAAGGATGCCGAGTGCCGTGGCGGTGATCGAAATCTGGTTGGCGCGGTCGCGCTCGGTGCCGGCGGCATCGCGCTGCTCTGCGGCAAACCGCGTCAGGTTGGTCCAGATGACGTCGATCTGCTGGGCGGCGGCGTTGAAGGCGTCGACGCGCTTCTTCGACAGGTCGAGCAGCGACGTCGCCTTGGCTTCCAGCGTCTCGGTCAGCGGCAGGATGGCGCTGGCGCGGTTGCGGGCCTCGACTGGATAGCTCTCATCCATCTTCAGGGTGCCGGCAGCAATCTGCAGCGACATCAGCGCGCCCTGCAGTTCGCCGAGCACACCGGCATCCGGGGCGGTCGCGTAGGTTGTCGCCTTCAGTTCGACGATCTTGCCGGCGTCGAGGACCTGGCGTGCGGCATTCAGGAAGTTGGTTGCCGTGGCGATCGGCGCGTCCAGCTGGCCGAACACTTCGGTCGCCTGGCGTGCCTTGGTGGATGCGGCGCCCTGGAGGCGGATGGAGGATGGCCGCATGAGGTTGACGGCGCGCTCGGCCGAACCGACCGTCGTGTCGTTGACGACGCCGATTTCGAGCTGGGTGCGGATCTGCTGGACGCTGTCCTTCAGCTGGTCTGCGAGAACCTTCTGGTCGAGCGGCAGGGCCGCGGCGACTTCGGCAACGGCGGCGGAGACAGCCGGCAGCTGGTCCTTGGCGATGCTCATCTTCTGTTCCGGCGCGGTCTGGCCGTTGAAATCGGTGACCATCTTGGCAATGGTCGCGGAGCCGCGCGTCAGCTTCTCGGCGTCGCGCAGCAGAGACTTGGCCTTGGCCTCGTCCTGGCCCAGGTTGCCGCGGCTGACGGTTGCGTAGCTGAGGAGAGCCGACTGCAGCTTGACGATGGCGGCGAGATCGGCGTTGAGGCCGGCACGCACGGATGTCTCTTCCTGGAAGGAGGCCCATAGCTGGTCGATCTGGTTGTCGATCGCGTCCGCACCGGTGATGGCGGAATCGATCTCGTCCTGGCCCTGATCGTTGTTGGCGCCGGAGCGCACGGTCTTCAGCTGATCGATCTGTTCCTTGATCTGCTGATCGAGCGCCTTGCGCGATTCATCGCTGGTGTGGCGGAGGAATTCGGTCATGCTGGCATACACGCCCTTGAAGCCGCTCAGCGACTGCAGCACCGCATTCGACATGTCCATCCGGCTCTGCAGCAGATTGGACGCGTAGATGCCGGACAGTCCGACCGCCGAGATACTGACGACGAACGGCACAATGAATGCCACGACCTTGGTTTGAATCCGAAAGCGCGCAAGCATACGATCGATGACCATGGAACACCCCTGAAAACGCAAATGCAGTCCCCCCGCCGCAGTCTCTGTCGAAATCGGGGACGGTTCGTTGTGCCATGCACACGTGAACGAAGACTGAATTCCGGGTGATGAATTTGGTGTTCGGCTCCCATGAATTCGCGCAATGCGAGCGCATCGGCATCGACCGTCGGGTCGAAATCGCGTCATCTGGACTACCTCAGGCGGCTCAGACGGCGAGCGCCTCGCCGCAGACATGGCCGGAAGCCCAGGCCCACTGGAAATTATAGCCGCCGAGCCAGCCTGTGACGTCGACGCACTCGCCGATGAAGTAGAGCCCGGGCAGCGCCTTGGCCTGCATGGTGCGGGAATCGAGCATGCTGGTGTCGACGCCGCCAAGCGTCACCTCGGCAGTCCGATAGCCTTCCGAGCCCGCTGGCCTGATCGTCCAGTCCTGCACGGCTGCCGCCACGGCTCCCAGCGCCTTGTCGCTGTAGTCCGCCAGCGGTCCGCGCAGCCGGTGCTGATCGGCGAGGAACTGTGCGAGGCGCCGCGGCAGGATCTCGCCCAAAACCGTCTGCACCGCCTGGCGTCCATTCTGCCGGCGGGCCTCCTTCAGCAGCGCCAGCACGTCGCAGGACGGCTCCAGCGTCAGGGCGATATCATCCCCCTCCTTCCAGTAGGACGAGATCTGCAGGATGGATGGCCCGCTCAGTCCGCGATGGGTAAACAGCAGCGCTTCGCGAAACGTCGTCTTGCCGTGACGCACCTGCGCATCGACGGAAACGCCCGAGAGCGGCGACAGCTTTTCCAGCATCGACGGGTCAAGCGTCAGCGGCACCAGCGCCGGACGCGTTTCGGTCATCGCCACGCCGAACTGCTCGGCAATCCGGTAGGCAAGTCCCGTGGCGCCCATCTTCGGAATGGACTTGCCGCCGGTCGCCACCACCAGCGCACCCGCCTCGACCGTTTCGCCGTCGATCGCGACGCGAAAACCGTCCTCGGTCTTCTCGACTACGCCGATCTGCCGCTGCAACTGGAGATCGACGCCGACGGCCAGCATCTCGTCCAGCAGCATGCGGACGATATCCTTGGCGCTATCGTCGCAAAACAGCTGGCCTAGCGTCTTCTCATGCCAGGCAATGCGGTGCTTTTCGACCATCGCCAGGAAGTCACGCGGCGTGTAGCGCGCCAGGGCCGACTTGGCGAAGTGGCGGTTGCCGGAGATATAGTTGGCCGGGCTGGCGTGGACGTTGGTGAAGTTGCACCGGCCGCCGCCGGAGATGCGGATCTTCTCGCCCGGAGCCTTTGCATGGTCGACTACCAGCACCGAGCGGCCGCCGGCGCCGGCGCGGATGGCGCACATCATGCCCGCGGCGCCGGCGCCCAGCACCATCACATCATATCGGCGTTTCACAGTCGGCAATCCCGTGTTCTCAAGCCATCCCTGTTTGCGATCCGGACCACAAAGTCAATCAGCCGGCTGGCTAAAGAACGGGTTCCGGCTATGATGCGGCATCGTCAACATCTTACGGTGAAGCATGCCGCCCAAGAAGAAGCCTTCTACCCGCGTGTCCGGAAACCTCTCCAAGACGAAGGCTGCGGAACCGTCCCTGACCTCGCTGCGCGGGGCGGTCAACTGGCGTGACGCGGCTGCCTGGCTGAAGGTACGCGGCATCGAGGACATCGAATGCATCACGCCGGATCTGGCAGGCGTGGCGCGCGGCAAGATGATGCCGGCGTCGAAATTCACCTCGAACACCTCGCTGGCGCTTCCCTCGGCGCTCTACCGGCACACGATTTCCGGCGAGTACCCTGACGAGACCGCAAACTTCCGCTACGAGCCGCGCGACAGCGACCTTAAACTGGAGCCCGACCTGTCGACCCTGTCGGTCGTGCCGTGGGAGACCGACCCGACGGCGCAGGTGATCTGCGACGTGGTCAACACCACCGGCGAGCAGGTGCCCTACACGCCGCGCAACGTCCTGAAGAACGTCATGAACCTCTATCGCGAGCGGGGCTGGAAGCCGGTCGTGGCGCCGGAGATCGAGTTCTACCTGGTGGCGATGAACGACGACCCTGACTATCCGCTGCACCCGCCCAAGGGACGGTCGGGTCGGTCGATCGTCGGCGGACAGGGCTATTCGATCGCCGGCATCAACGAGTTCGACGAGTTGATCGACGACATCTACCACTTCTCCGAAAAGCAGGGCCTCGAGATCGATACGCTGATCCACGAGGAAGGGCCGGCGCAGCTGGAGATCAACCTGCGCCATGGCGACCCGATCCAGCTTGCCGACCAGGTGTTCATGTTCAAGCGGACGATCCGCGAGGCTGCCCTGAAGCACGGCATCTACGCCACCTTCATGGCCAAGCCGATGCAGGCGCAGCCGGGTTCGGCCATGCACATCCACCAGTCGGTCATCGAGGTGGAAACCGGCCGCAACATCTTCTCGAACGCCGACGGATCGCCGTCGCGGGACTTCTTCCACTTCATCGGCGGCATGCAGAAATACGTGCCGAGCTCGCTTGCCATGCTCGCCCCTTACGTCAATTCCTACCGGCGGCTGACGCCCGACATGGCCTGCCCGGTCAACAATGCCTGGGGTTACGACAACCGCACCACGGCCTTCCGCGTGCCGATCTCGGAGCCCGCGGCGCGGCGCGTCGAGAACCGCCTGCCGAGCTCGGACGCCAACCCTTATCTGGCGCTGGCGGCATCGCTTGCCTGTGGCTGGCTGGGCATGGTGCGGTCCATCGAGCCGACGGAGCCAACCTACGACACGGCCAACGAGGGATCGATCGACCTGCCGCGCGGTCTGCTGGAGGCGGTCGCGCTGCTGGAGGGCGAGAGCGCCTTCGAGGAAGTGTTCGGCAAGGAGTTCATCGGTCTCTATGCCGGGGTCAAGCGCGGCGAGTTCGAGACCTTCATGCAGGTCATCAGCCCGTGGGAGCGTGAATTCCTGCTCCTCAACGTGTAAGGTCGCATGATGACGTGGCAGAGCCCCATCGCGCCGGGTGTTTCCTGGTACCAGGAGAGCGTTCCCGACCGGCCAATCTATGACAGCCTGGACGGCTCCATCTCCGTCGATGTGGCAATCATCGGCGGCGGCTACACCGGCCTGCAGGCCGCCTACAATCTCGCCAAGCGCGGCGTTGCGGTTGTCCTCATCGAAGGCGGGCGGTTCGGCGACGGCGCCTCGGGTCGCAATGGCGGGCAACTGGGGACCGGGCAGCGCGCCTGGCCCGACGAACTGGAGCCGGAACTCGGCTACGCACGATCCCGGGCGCTGTTCGACATGGCCGAGAACGCCAAGCGCTATCTCCTGGAGTTTGCCGAGACCCACGCGATCGACATGGAGTACCTGCCCGGCCAGCTGAACGTGGCGCACAAGCGCGGCTACGAGGCGCATTATCGCCGGTCCGTGGAGATGCTGACGACCCGCTACGACTATCCGCACGTATCGTTCATGGACCGGGCGGAGACCGCCGAGCGGCTGGGCTCGACAAGCTACTACTGCGGCGTGCGCGATACCGGCACCGGCCATATCCATCCGCTGAAACTGCTGATCGGGCTTGCCCGCGCCGCAGCCGATGCCGGAGCCCGCATCCTCGAGATGACGCCGGCAAAGAGCATCACCCACACGGGCGGGCGCACGCTGATCGAGACGCCGCGCGGGACGATCACCGCGGACCGGGTGCTGATCGGCACCAACGCCTATATCGGCAACCTCGAGCAACAGACGGCGGCGCACGTGATGCCGATCCGCTCGTTCATCGCCGCGACAGTGCCGCTCGATAACTTTCCGCAGGTGCTGCCGGGATCCGAAGCGGTTGCCGATTCGCGCTTCGTGGTGCGCTACTTTCGCAAGAGCCGCGACGGGCGCCTGCTGTTCGGTGGGCGGGAGGCCTATACCGCCGACAGCCCACGCGATATTTCCAGGCATATCCGCAAACAGATCGCCGAGCTCTATCCGGCGCTGAGGGACATCGACATCACCCATGCCTGGGGCGGCTCGGTCGGCATCACCCTGCCGCGCAAGCCCTTTGCACGCGAGGTAATGCCCGGCGTCACCTCGATTGCCGGCTATTCCGGGCACGGCGTCATGCTGTCAAACTACGCAGGTAAGATGTACGCAGATGCGATCGCCGGCAATTCCAGCGAACTCGACCTGTTGACGGAACTGAAGATCCCGCCCTTCCCTGGCGGCCGGCGGCTGCGCAGTCCGCTGCTGTTCCTGGCGCTGTCGTGGTTCGCCCTGCGGGACCGCTTCTGATGCCTGCGCCCAAGATCCGCGCGATCCGGGGCTGGCATTTTTAAATCGATTAGATTATGTAGTGTTCAACCTCGAGACTTCGAAAAGAGTTAGGCATGAGCAGCCAGATCATTCCCGTGGAACCCTTCGATTATGTCGTCTTCGGCGGCACCGGCGACCTTGCAGAGCGCAAGCTGCTGCCGGCGCTCTACCACCGCCAGATCGAAGGCCAGTTCACAGAACCGACGCGTATCATCGGCGCCTCGCGCAGTGCGCTCAGCCATGAAGAGTTCCGCAAATTCGCCGACGAAGCGCTGAAGGAACACCTGAAGGCCGGCGAATACGACGATGCCGAAGTTGCCAAGTTCCTCGGCCGGTTGTTCTACATCCCTGTGGACGCGAAATCGGACGCCGGTTGGGACCAGCTGAAGGCGCTCCTCGACGATGGCACCGAGCGGGTGCGCGCTTTCTATCTGGCGGTCGCGCCGGCGATCTTCGGCGCGATCTCGGAAAAGATCCGCGACCATGACCTGATCACCAAGTCGACGCGCATCGTCGTTGAGAAGCCGATCGGCCGGGACCTTGCCTCGGCGCTCGATCTCAACGACACGATCGGCCGGGTGTTCAAGGAAGAGCAGATCTTCCGCATCGATCACTATCTCGGCAAGGAGACGGTGCAGAACCTGATGGCACTGCGCTTTGCCAATGCCCTCTACGAGCCGCTCTGGAAGGCCCAGTACATCGACCATGTGCAGATCACCGTGGCGGAATCGGTCGGCCTCGAAGGCCGTGCCGGCTACTACGATACCGCCGGCGCGCTGCGCGACATGGTGCAGAACCATATCCTGCAGCTGCTCTGCCTGGTTGCCATGGAAGTGCCGTCTTCAATGGACTCCGAGGCGGTGCGCGACGAGAAGCTGAAGGTGCTGCGCGCGCTTCGGCCGATCACCGAGACCAATGTCGAGCAGATGACGGTGCGCGGCCAGTACCGCGCCGGCGCCTCTGCCGGCGGCCCGGTAAAGGGTTATCTCGAGGAACTCGAAGGCGGCGTCTCCAACATCGAGACCTTCGTCGCCATCAAGGCCGAGATCAACAACTGGCGCTGGGCCGGCGTACCCTTCTACATCCGCACCGGCAAGCGGCTGACCGGCCGCATGTCGGAGATCGTCATCACCTTCAAGCCGATCCCGCACAACATCTTCGACCCGGCCGCCGGGCGCATTTCGGCAAACCAGCTGATCATCCGCCTGCAGCCGGACGAAGGCGTCAAGCAGTCGCTGATGATCAAGGATCCGGGTCCGGGCGGCATGCGCCTGCGCAACGTCTCGCTGGACATGAGCTTTGCTGCCGCCTTCAACGTGCGCAGCCCGGATGCCTACGAACGGCTGCTGATGGACGTCATCCGCTCGAACCAGACGCTGTTCATGCGCCGTGACGAAGTGGAAGCCGCCTGGCGCTGGGTCGACCCGATCCTCAAGGGCTGGGAAGCGACCGGCCAGCTGGCACAGGGTTACACCGCCGGCACCTGGGGGCCGAGCCAGGCGATTGCGCTGATCGAGCGCGACGGCCGAACCTGGCACGAGGGCTGATGGCGATGGCTGCACATCTGCATGCTTTCGCCGATCCCGCAGCGCTTGCCGAACACCTGGCGGCGGATGTCGCCGCCCGGCTGGCGGATGGCGTGGCCCAACGCGGGACCGCCTCGATCGCCGTCTCCGGCGGCTCGACACCGGTGCGCTTCTTCCAGGCCCTCTCGGGGTGCGATATCGCCTGGGACAAGGTGGTGGTGACGCTGGTCGACGAGCGCTTCGTGCCCGCCGACAATCCGCGCTCCAACCATCTGCTGGTTGCCACCCACCTGCTGCAGGGCAAGGCGGCGCAGGCGATCTTCCTGCCGCTTTACCAGGACGTTCCCTCGGCGCTGCAGGCAGCGGCGATCGCCACCGAACGCACCGACGACATCGGCAATCCATTTGACGTCGTCGTGCTCGGAATGGGGTCGGACGGCCACACGGCATCGTTCTTCCCGGGCGGCAACCATCTGGCGCGCGTTATTGCCGCCGATGCGCCGCGCGGCGTGATGACGATGACTGCCGACGGCGCCGGCGAGGAGCGACTGACATTCAGTTTCCCGAGCCTTGCCGACGCACGTTACCTGGTGCTGCACATCGAGGGCGAGGCCAAGAAAGCCGTTCTCGACCAGGCGCAGGCCGGATCCGACGAAATGCAGATGCCGATTCGTGCCATGCTCAACCGGGCGGCCTCGCCTATCGAGATCTACTGGGCGCCCTGAATTCCGGCGCCCCACCGCCGCCCGCCGCGGCATAACGACGAAGACGACCGTCGGGACCGGCGCGAGACGCGCAGGCTGCTTGCGAGCCCGACCATGGAGGACGACATGGCTGCCCATCCCAGCATCGAAGCAATCACAAGACGCATCGTCGAGCGCTCGAAGCCGACACGCGAACCTTATCTGGAGCGTGTTCGCCAAGCCTCCAGCAAAACTGTCACGCGCAGCGTGCTTGCCTGCGCCAATCTCGCGCATGGCTTTGCCGTCTGTTCCCCCGGGGACAAGGCGGCGCTCGCCGGCGATGTCGTCCCCAATCTCGGTATCATCACCGCCTATAACGACATGCTCTCGGCACACCAGCCGTTTGAACATTTCCCCGATCTGATCCGCAAGGCGGCCGCCGAAGTGGGCGGCGTGGCGCAGGTTGCCGGCGGCGTTCCCGCCATGTGCGATGGCGTCACCCAGGGCCAGCCGGGCATGGAGCTGTCGCTGTTCTCGCGCGATATCATCGCCATGTCGGCAGGCATCGGCCTCAGCCACAACATGTTCGACGCGGCGGTGTTTCTCGGCGTGTGCGACAAGATCGTGCCTGGCCTGATGATCGCAGCCCTGAGCTTCGGCCACCTGCCCTCGGTCTTCGTTCCGGCGGGACCGATGACGTCGGGCCTGCCCAATGACGAGAAGAACCGCATTCGCCAGCTCTATGCGGAAGGCAAGGTTGGCCGCGCAGAACTGCTGGAGTCGGAATCCAAATCCTATCACGGCCCCGGCACCTGCACCTTCTACGGCACGGCCAATTCCAACCAGATGCTGATGGAAATCATGGGCTTTCACATGCCCGGTGCATCCTTCGTCAATCCCGGCACGCCGCTGCGCGATGCGCTGACCCGCGAAGCGACCAAGCGGGCGCTGGCGATCACCGCGCTCGGCAACGAATTCACGCCGGCCGGCGAGATGATCGACGAGCGCTCGATCGTCAACGGCGTGGTCGGCCTGCATGCCACAGGCGGCTCGACCAACCACACCATGCACCTGATCGCCATGGCGCGTGCCGGAGGCATCCGGCTGACATGGCAGGACATTTCCGATCTCTCCGACGTGGTGCCGCTGCTCGCTCGCGTCTATCCGAACGGCTCGGCCGACGTGAACCATTTCCACGCCGCAGGCGGCATGGGCTTCCTGATCAAGCAGTTGCTCAAAGCTGGTCTTGTGCATGACGACGTGCGCACGGTCTTTGGCCAGGGCCTTGCCGCCTACACGATCGAGCCGCATCTGAATGAAGACGGGACCGTGCAGCGCATACCTTCACCAAATGAGAGCGTCGATCCCAAAGTGCTGTCGCAGATCGAAGCGCCGTTCCAGGCCAATGGCGGCCTGAAGATGCTGACCGGCAACATGGGCAAGGCGGTCATCAAGATTTCCGCGGTCAAGCCGGAACGACATATCGTCGAGGCCCCTGCGCTCGTCTTCCACACCCAGCAGGCAATGCTGGATGCCTTCAAGGATGGAAAGCTGAACCGCGATTTCGTCGCCGTGGTGCGCTTCCAGGGACCCAAGGCCAATGGCATGCCGGAACTGCACAAGCTGACGCCCTCTCTCGGCGTGCTGCAGGACCGAGGACACAAGGTGGCACTGATCACCGACGGGCGGATGTCCGGCGCATCCGGCAAGGTGCCCGCCGCCATTCATGTGACGCCCGAGGCCGTCGATGGCGGCGCGATCGCGCGGATCCAGGATGGCGACATGATCCGTCTCGATGCGGTCGCCGGCACGCTGGAAGTGCTGGTGGATGCGGCGGAATTCGCCGCGCGGCCGGTGGCTGAGGCCGACCTCTCCGACAACGAATTCGGCATGGGCCGCGAGTTGTTCGCCCCCTTCCGCCGCCAGGTCGGCCCAGCCGATTCCGGCGCCAGCGTGTTCTTCGGATAGGGCTGCGCAGGAAGGACCTACGGTTGGTCGAAGTCTCTGGCGAATATGGCATCGATCTGGGGTGAATTGCGCGAGAACGATTGCCAGAGCAGCGCCGCCAGAACGAACATCAGGTTCCAGGCGATAACCACGTCTGAGAGGAAGTGGGCTCCCAACATCACTCGGTTGAATGCGAAGGCCGCCGCGACAATGCCAACGGCACCGAGATAGAGCGTCCGGTATCTGGGCGCGACGAACACAACGAGTGTGAGCAGTGCGAAGGCGCTTGCGGCCTCTCCCGAGATGAAGGAACAGTTCCTGACGCATTCGTCAGTGAGCTGCCATGGAGGCGTAAAGAACGCATCCCCGCCAAATTCTTCCAGTGCTCTTGGACGCGCTCTGCCAACCAGGATCTTGATCAGGTGGACGCCCAGCCCCGGCCCCGCAGCAAAGAAGATGATCACGAACAGCAGCTTGTGCGGTTCAGGCGGGTATTTCAGGTATCTGAGAAAGGGACTGGGAATCAACAGCGCAACCGCAGTGCCGGTGACGATCCAGGGTAGAAACCTGTTGGCGTCGCGAAAGGCGATGAGGAAGCTGTTTTCATTGAACTCAAAGCCGGCGGCGGGCTGCCAAAACAAGCGAGTGACGATGAGGTCCAGTTCTGGCACCGCTGCGAAAATCAGGGAGACAAAGCCCAGCAGTATCAGCGCCTGGGCAAGCAGATTGCGCGGTCTGTCGTCTGCGGTTTTCGAAATTGCTTTTTGAGCGCGGTTGATGTCAGTTACGTTCATCGGTGGCTCCTCGTTGAGGGCCACGTTCTCCCGCCCGATTGTCAAGATTTGACGGAGAACCGGAGAAGAGCATGTCAAAGTCAGTGAGTTTGACGATGATTTCATCGCTCGTGCTGGTGGTCGAGGACGACGAAGAGATAGCGTCCCTCCTGGAAAAATATCTTGCAAGAGCTGGCTACAGGACGACCAAAGCCTCAACAGGCCGCACGGCTCTCGCCCATGTGCAGAGATTGCAGCCGGACCTGATCCTGCTCGACATCGGCCTGCCGGATATCGACGGCTTCGATCTTCTGACGAAGGTCCGGGGCAATTCCACCGTGCCGGTGATCTTCCTGTCGGCGATGGATGACAGCACGGACAAATTGCTCGGTCTGAAGCTCGGCGCCGACGATTACGTCACGAAACCGTTCAACCCACAGGAAGTCGTGGCGCGGGTCGGGGCCGTCTTGAAACGAACCAGAGGTGTCATCGCGAGCGAGGTTATCCGGCACGACCAGATCGAAGTCCAACCGGGATCGCACATCGCGATTGCATCAACGGACAAAGGCAGGATTGAACTGCCGCTGACGGCAACCGAATTCCGCCTCCTGGTCTGCTTGTTAAGGTCGCCGTTCAAGACGTTCGAACGAGCGTCTCTCCTGGACGCGTGCTTGCCCGAAAGCGACGCCCTCGATCGCACCATTGACACGCATATCGCCAACCTGCGGCGCAAGCTCGCAGACTGTGGCCAGGATGGGTACATCACCACAGTCCGCAGTATCGGCTATCGTTTCGCGAGGTCGACGGGTGTCTAGACCAACTCTCGCAACCATGACAGCCGCATTGGCGTCGATCATACAAGTCGTGACGATAGCGATGCTCTACGTCGTCGTCGATTGGTACATCGATCACGCTGAGGTAACGGCCCTGGACAGGCTGCCTCAAGATGCAAGATCGGCCTGGGCGAGCCTGAATACCGGCGAGATCCCGGATCCGAAGGCTCTCGCGGCGCTCGCGCCCCTTTTCCCGCAGTTGGAGGAGGCGACTGAAGCGTCACCTGTCGAGGGTGTTCTGGGTTTCGGCTTCGCACTCATTATTCTGACAAGCGCCATCGGGGTCGTCCTGGCTCACAGGATCGTCGCGCCGCTTACTCACCTGACGGCGGCCGCGGAGAAGATCCGACAAGGCGATTTCCGGGTCACTGTCGAACCGGGCGCAACCAGAGAGGTCGAAGCGCTCGCGATAACGATCAACAGCATGGCTAGCGAACTGCTTTCGCTGGAAACGCGTCTGAAGTTCAATACGCGAGCGGTTGCCCACGAATTGCGCACGCCGCTCACCGTATTGCAGGGCAATCTGCAGGGCATGTCGGACGGGGTCATTCCAGCCAGCGAGGAACGGTTGCGCGCTCTGCTGGGGCAAGCACAGGGCATGTCCCGCCTGGTAGACCAGCTGAACACGCTTTCCTTGGCAGGCACGACCAATTTCGTGACCGCAACGACGACGACAGACCTGGCACTGCATGTTCTGGAGACGGTCACCTTGTTCCAGGCCTCCGCGGGCAACGGCGTCGATCTTAGAACTGACCTTCAGCCCGCACCGGCGAGAATTGATCCGGACCGTTTCCGCCAGGCTCTCCTCGCTCTGCTCGAAAACGCACGTCGATACGCCGGTCACTGCGGACCGATCGATGTCCACACTGGTTTGGATGAAGCCGGGCAGTCATTCATTTCCGTTCAAGACAAGGGTCCGGGACTGCCAGACTTCGTGCAGCACTCCTCTTTCGACATGTTCTGGAGAAGCGAGAGGCTAAACGGTCGCGGTCTCAGCGGTTCGGGGCTAGGCCTGACGGTGGTCAAGGCGATTGCGGAAGGCCACAATGCGCGGCTGGAGGTCGGCAACAACCCCGGCGGCGGTGCCTTCGCGAAGATCACATTCCTGGTCTCGTAGACATACGATTTCCACTACAGGAGCGAGGCAATATGCGCCGTGACCGCCGTGTCGCTTCCGCCTTGGCCAGAGGTGGCACGACTGCCGGTGGGCGAAGAGCCGGCGGGGCGTTTACACGCATTGCGCCGGCGCGAAGGCCAAGGATGTGGAGGATCAGCGTGCCGCAGTCCGGTTCATTCCCGTCGAGCCGCAAAGCTCAAGCAGACGCACCCTGGGCACGATGGCCCGCCGGACATGCCCGGCACGGATAGAACCTGCCTACCAGTTCCTCACGTCCAGCTTCTTGTCACGGTGCGCCGGATGGGTCGAGAAGACAAAGATGCGGTCGAGATCCTTCTGGGTCAGAAGCCGCAGGAAACGAACCTCGATCGTGTTGTTGGAATTGGTGCGCATCAGCACGCAGCCGATCTTCATGATCCGGGCGTCGGGAATGTCGAGCACGAATTCGGTCGGCAGATTGGACTGCGTCAGCAGCGCCAGCACGGCACCACTCATCGAGATGGCGATGACGTCGCAACGCCGCCCGGCCATGTGCATGACATGCTTTTCGGTGAATTCGATGCGCGCCGCATTCATCGTTTCCTCCATCCTGAACCGCGTCTCGCGGTCGTACATGAAGGACTCCTCCTTCTTCAGGAAGTGGTCGGGACGGCGGTCGCTCATGGCTGCCTCGGAGGCTGGAACAATCCAAGCATCCTAGGGAGCAGACGTTAACGGAGCGTATGGCGCTTTCGCTGTCGATCGGCCGCCGGCCCCGCGTGCGCGTCTCCCCTAGCGCCGATAGGTCTGCCCGTCGGCGTCGAACAGGTGCATCTTGGCCGCATCGGCGGTGAAGCGAAGCGTCTGGCCGCGCTCGACCCTGAAGATGCCGGGGATCTTGGCAAGGATCGGCTCCTCGTCCGACAGGCCTTCGATGTAGAGCAGCGTCACCTCGCCGAGCGCCTCGACCAGCGATACGCGACCTTCAAAGAGATAATCGTCGCCGGTGGTCACCGTCAGGTCTTCCGGCCGCACGCCGAAGCTTGCCGCCCTGCCCGCCTCGGAGGCCTCGGTCGATACCGGCACCGTCACCGGCTTTCCGCCGCGCAGATCGATCCGCGTCGTTTCCCCGGGGGTGGCGATCGTCGCCGGAATGATATTCATCGCCGGCGAGCCGATGAACTTTGCGACGAACAGGTTCTGCGGACGCTCGTAAAGGTCGAGCGGCGCGCCCACCTGTTCGATGCGGCCGGCGGACAACACGACGATCCGGTCGGCAAGCGTCATTGCTTCCACCTGGTCATGGGTGACGTAGACCATGGTGGTTTCCGGCATCGATTCCTTGAGCTTGGCGATCTCGATGCGGGTTGCGACGCGCAGTGCTGCATCCAGATTCGACAGCGGCTCGTCGAACAGAAACACCTTCGGGTCGCGGCAGATGGCCCGGCCGATGGCGACGCGCTGGCGCTGGCCGCCCGAAAGTGCCTTCGGCAGGCGGTCGAGATACTGGGTGAGTTGCAGGATGTCGGCTGCGGCGCGCACGCGGCGGTCGATCTCCTGTTTGCTTTCCTTGGCGATGCGCATGCCGAAGGCCATGTTGTCGTAGACGGTCATGTGCGGATAGAGCGCGTAGGACTGGAAGACCATGGCGATGCCACGCCGGGAGGGCGGCACCTCGTTGACCCGCTGGCCATCGATGATCATGTCGCCGCTGGTAATCTTTTCCAGCCCGGCGATCATCCGCAGCAGCGTGGACTTGCCACAGCCGGACGGACCGACGAACACGACGAACTCGCCCTCACGGATGTCCAGGTCGATGCCGTGCAGCACCTCCACCTGCCCGTAGGCCTTGCGAATATCATTCAGAACAAGTCCGGCCATGTCTCTCCCCTCCGTTTGTTGTCAGCCGTGGCGCGCGAAAAAGGCGCCCCACGCAGGCAGATCGATCGTCCCGTCGCGCAAAGTGCTGTCAAAGCCGTGGCCTTCGAGCACCTGCCAATCGCCGGCCGGCAGGCTAGCTGCGACCGGCGCGTCGCTCATGTTGAACATGCACAGCAGCCGTTCGCCGTCATGCAGCCGCTCGTAGGCCAGCACCTCGGGCGCGGCGTCCAGGAACGCGATATCGCCCTTGGCAAAGGCGGCGTGCTGGCGGCGGAAGGCGAGGAAGCGGCGATAGTGCTCGAGAACCGAGCCCTCATGCCCCTGCTGGGCGCTGACAGCCCGCAGCTGGTGTTCGACGGGGATCGGCAGCCACGGCCTGTCGGCGGTCGAAAAGCCCGACTGCAGCGCATGCTCGTCCCACACCATCGGCGTGCGGCAGCCGTCGCGCCCCTTGAACTCCGGCCAGAACTGGATGCCGTAGGGATCCTGAAGGTCGGCAAAGGCGATGTCGGCCTCGGTGAGGCCAAGCTCCTCGCCTTGGTAGATGCAGACCGAACCGCGCTGGGTCAGCAGGATCGCCGAAAGCTGTTGGGCAAAGGCGTCGCGGTCCATGACCTCGGCGCCCCAGCGGCTGACATGCCGCACAACGTCGTGGTTGGAGAAGGCCCAGCACGCCCAGCCTTCCGGGGCGGCGGCGGAGAAGGCCTGCTGCACTTCGGCGACACGGGCCGGCGTCAGATGATCGGGCGCCAGGAACTCGAAGGCGTAGCACATCTGCATCTTGTCACCGCCGGAGGTATATTCGCCGACGATTTCCAGACCGCGCTGGCTGTCGCCGACCTCGCCGACTGCAGCGATGGCCGGAAACTCGTCGAGCACGGCTCGGAAGCGCTTGAGGAAGTCGAGGTTCTCCGGCCGGTTCTTGTCGTAGATGTGTTCCTGGAAATTGTAGGGATTGACCGCCGGGGCCGTCGAGGCGTTGCGACGTTCCGGGGCGAGCGCGGGATTGTCGCGCAGCTCGCGGTCATGGAAGTAGAAGTTGATGGTATCCAGCCGGAAGCCGTTGACGCCGCGCTTCAGCCAGAAGCGAACGACATCCAGCAGCGCATCCTGGACTTCCGGGTTGTGCAGGTTGAGATCCGGTTGCGACGACAGGAAATTGTGCATGAAGTACTGCATGCGGGTGGGATCCCAAGCCCAGGCCGAGCCGCCGAAGATCGACAGCCAGTTGTTGGGCGGCGTGCCGTCCGGCTTGGCATCCGCCCAGACGTACCAGTCGGCCTTGGGATTGACGCGGCTGGAGCGGCTTTCGATGAACCAGGCGTGCTGGTCGGAGCTGTGCGAGATGACCAGATCGATCATCACCTTGATCCGCAGGCGATGCGCCTCGGCGATCAGCGTATCGAAGTCCGACAGCGAGCCGAACATCGGGTCGACGTCGCAGTAGTTGGACACGTCATAGCCGAAATCGCGCATCGGCGACGGGAAGAAGGGCGAGATCCAGATCGCATCGGCGCCGAGCGCTGCGATATGTGGCAGGCGCGCGGTGATGCCTTTCAGGTCGCCGATGCCGTCGCCGTTGGAATCCTGATAGGAGCGCGGGTAGATCTGATAGATCACCGCGCCACGCCACCAGTCCTTGTCCGATGCGGAGAGGGCTTCTGCGGAAATGCTCATTCCATGTCCTATGTCGTTTATCAGTGTTGGTCAGCCGCCCTTGACGGAGCCCGCGAGCAGGCCTCGCACCAGATACCGCTGCAATGCAAAAAATACGATAATCGGTACGATGATGGTGATGAAGGCCGAGGCGGTGAGGATCTCCCACTTTCCGCCCATCGAGCCCAGCAGCGCGTTGAGCGCTCCCGTCAGAACAAGCTGATCCTTGCCGGTGCCGAGGAAGACCATGGCGACGAGAAGGTCGTTCCAGGTCCAGAGGAACTGGAAGATCGAGAATGATGCGAGCGCCGGGAACGACAGCGGCAGGATGATCTTGACGAAGATCTCGAAATCGCTCGCCCCGTCAACACGGGCGGACTCGATGATCTCCTTGGGCAGACCGGCAATGTAGTTGCGCAGCAGGTAGATCGCCAGCGGCATGCCGAAGGCGGAGTGCGCCAGCCAGATGCCGGCATAGCTGCGCGACGGAACGCCGAACAGATTGCCGATCTCGTTGTACATCTTGAGAAGCGGGATAAGCGACATCTGCAGCGGCACGACGATGAGGCCGACCACCAGGGCAATGATCAGCGCCCGCCCCGGAAACTCCATCCACGACAGTGCGTAGGCGGCGAAGGCGGCGATGAGGATCGGGATGATGGTGGCCGGAATGGCGACCGTCAGCGAGTTGACGAAGGACTGGCCGATGCCCTGCGAGGTGAGCACCGTCCGGTAATTGTCGGTGGTGAACGACGGCGGCGCGGAGATCGACAGATAGACGCGCTTGCCGCGCCCTTCGCCGAACGGGGCGTTCTTGGCGTAGGTGTAGCTGCCATCCTCGTTGATGGTCAGCGTCTCGCCGTCGCCGAGATCGGCCGCCTCTCCGGCGGTAAACTCTGTCGGTGCCGCGACGCGCGTGCCGAAGGCGCGCACGGTACCGGCCTGGCCTTCTTCGAAGACCGACCCGGAGATGACGTAGTTCGGGCCCTGCTGCTGGGCGGTGGCAGGCTCGCCGAGACGGGCGGCGCTCGTTTCGGCGGCGCCGGTGAAGGCAGTCCACCAGCCGGATGCGGTGATCTGGCCGGCATCGCGGAACGAGGTGACGAGGATCCCGAGCGTCGGGATGAGCCAGATGATGCAGATCAGCAGGACGGAGACATGCACCGCAAGGCGCGGGAGGCCGATCCGGCGAAGGCTTGCTACGGGGTTCATCATCAGCCTCCCAGTTCCTTGTTCGCCTGGCGGATGTTCCAGATCATGATCGGCGTGACGGCGGCCATGATGACCAGCGCGATGACCGCACTTCGGC
This sequence comes from Rhizobium sp. SAFR-030, assembly GCF_059415005.1. Lineage (NCBI taxonomy): Bacteria > Pseudomonadati > Pseudomonadota > Alphaproteobacteria > Hyphomicrobiales > Rhizobiaceae > Rhizobium > Rhizobium sp. SAFR-030. The sequence continues at coordinate 1,016,074 of NZ_JBPFDO010000001.1, forward strand.
CGCTGTCGCCGCCACCGCGGAACATCCAGTCGAACATGAGGTTTGCCAGCACCATGGTGTTCCACTGGCCGTTGGTCATGGTCAGCACGATGTCGAAGACCTTGAGGACGAGGATGGTGATCGTCGTCCAGACGACGGCGATCGTACCCCAGATCTGCGGCACCATGATCTTCCAGAAGATCTGCCAGCCACTGGCGCCATCGATGACGGCCGCCTCGATCGTTTCCTCAGGGATGCCGCGCAGGGCCGCCGACAGGATGACCATGGCAAAGCCGGTCTGGATCCAGATGAGGATCGCCATCAGGAAGAAGTTGTTCCAGAACGGCAGCGAGATCCACACCTGAGGATTGCCGCCGATCGCCTGGACGATGGCGTTCAGCAGGCCGATCTGCGTCTCGTTGCCGCCGCGATATTCATAGATGAACTTCCAGATGACCGAGGCGCCGACGAACGAGATCGCCATCGGCATGAAGATCAGGCTCTTTGCCAGGTTGCCCCACCAGATGCGGTCGGTCAGCACGGCGATGACGAGGCCGAGGAAGGTGCAGGCGGCCGGCACCACGGCAAGCCAGAGGATGTTGTTGAAGATCGACTGGCGGAACTGAACGTCCTGGATGGCCCAGCGGTAGTTGGCGAGACCGACGAAGTTGCCGCCCGACCGGTCGTAGAAGGAGAGGATGAAGGTCGCGACGACCGGGTAGACGAGGTAGACGACCAGCAGCAAGAGCGCCGGCCCGAGGAAGAGCCAGGGCCGCACCGCTGAGCGGCGATTGAGGTTGACCGAGGCAATCCCGACATTGTCCTTCGGCACCGGAAAGACCAGCTGCAAGGCCTTATCCGACAGCCAGTAGTACAAGGCGCAGGCAAACACCCCGGCGATCACCACGCCGACGGCCGATACGATCTGCGTAAACATATGCCCCTCCCCCTGGAACGCTTAGCTTCTTTTACGCCGGTAGCCGAAGACCCCTCCCACACCCTCCCCGCGAGGGGGGAGGGCTTGATCCAGCCGAACCGCCGAGGCCCAAAGCAGGATGAGCAAGGGCAACGACTTCTCCCCCTTGTTGGGAGATTGGCCGGCAGGCCAGAGAGGACCTTGCTTCAGTCAAACCAGCTCGACTGAGGCAGTGGACCCTACTTCAACCCGTCCCAGGCCTTCTGGATGTCGGTTCCGACGGTCTTTGCGTCCTTGCCGCCGACATAGTCGATCATGCCGGTCCAGAACGCGCCGGCGCCGATCTTGCCGGGCATCAGGTCGGATGCGTCGAAGCGGAAGGTGGTCGCGGTGGTCAGCAGTTCGCCCTGCTTCTTCAGGACCTCGTTGGCATAGGCATCCGGATTGACGCCCTTGAACGGCGTCAGGAACGAGGCCTGCGCCATCCACACCTCATGGGCGATCGGCGTCTTCAGGAATTCAATGAACGCCTTGGCGGCCGGCGAATCCTTGGTGATGGCGAACATCGTGCCGGCACCCAGCACCGGTGTCCCCAGCTCAGGCTTTGAGGCGTAGGTCGGCATGTAGAAGAAGTCGGCATCGGTACCGAGTTCCGTGCCGGGCGGGAAGAAGGACGGCACGAACGACGCCTGGTGATGCAGGTAGCATTTCGGCGGAATGTCGAAGAGGCCCTTCGGGCTGTCGCGGAAATCGGTGGAGGACACGGCTGCAACGCCGCCCGCCACGTATTTCGGGTTCTTGGCGAATTTTCCGAATTCCTCGATCGCGCCGACGACGGCCGGATCGTCGAACTTCACCTCGTTGCTGACCCACTTGTCGTAGACATCTGGCGCCTGGGTGCGCAGCATCATGTCTTCCACCCAGTCGGTCGCCGGCCAGCCGGTTGCGCCGCCGGAACCGAGACCGATGCACCAGGGAACACCGCCATCGGCGACGATCTGGTCGCTGAGCTTGATCAGGTCCTCCATGGTCTTCGGGACTTCGTAGCCGGCCTCCTCGAAGTTTTCCGGCACGTACCAGACCATCGATTTGAAGTCCGCCTTGAACGGGAAGCCGAAATAGGCCGGCTGACCGTCCTTGCCGTTGTAGGTGCCGTAGCGGATCCAGCCCTCGCCGGCACCGTAGTTCTGCTTTACCCAGTCGGCGTTCTCGTTGCCGAGCGGTGTCAGCAGGCCCTTGGCGGCGAGATCGGCAAGCAGGCCGGGCTGCGGAATGATGGCGATGTTCGGCGGAGAACCCGCCTGGGTATCGATGACGATCTGCTGCTCGTAATTCTCGGAGGAGGAGTAGCGGCCGTTGGCGCCGGTCGCCGCGTTGAAATAGGCGAGCACGCTATTGAAGAGCACCTCGTCCTCGCCGCGCCAGGGTCCGAAAAGCGTCAGGCTCTGGCCCTTCAGGTCCGCATGCGCCGCCTTGAAATCCTCGTAGCTCTTCCAGTTGAATTTGGCGTCCGATCCCGGCTCAAACTTCAGTTCCTGAGCAGATGCGAATGTCGCGCTCAAGCAGAGAGCCGCGACGCCGGCCAACAGCAGATGTTTCATGAAAGAACCTCCCGTCTCGATTTTTCAAAGACTTCCCTAATCCCGATCGCCCCGACCACATGTTGCACGTGCCGAGACCGAACAATGCTCCCTCCGCCTGCATGTCGTCTTAGACCTGCACCGATGACGAGCAAAGTGTCGCATGAATTAGAGCGGCCGTCACCTAAGTCCACGGGGTGCTCCGTTCATCGTGCACAGGCGCGGGTCCGCGGCACCCGATGGTGAGCGGTTGCTTTCCGATAGCGGGCGAGCGGGCGGCCGAAACGGGCCCCCGGACAGCGTTCGCGCAGGCTCAGTCTAGAAGCGGGGGATCGGCCGGCCGACAGATCGATAGGCTGCGACCACCGTGTTTGCCATCAGCATGGCGATGGTCATCGGGCCGACACCGCCGGGGACGGGCGTGATGGCGCCGGCCACCTCGGCGCATTCATCGAAGGCGACGTCGCCGACGATGCGGAACTTGCCCTCGCCCTTTTCCGGCGCCTCGATTCGGTTGATGCCGACATCAACCACCGTAGCACCCGGCTTCACCCAATCCGCCTTGACCATGAACGGCATGCCGACCGCAGCGACCAGGATATCGGCCTGTCGGCAGACGCCGGCAAGATCCCGGGTCCGCGAATGGGCCATGGTGACGGTGGCATTGGCGGCCAGCAGCAGCAACGCCATCGGCTTGCCAAACAGGTTGGAGCGTCCGATGACGACGGCATTGAGGCCGGAAAGGTCTGGCCCATGGAGGTTGCGCAGCAGCACCATGGCGCCGGCCGGCGTGCAGGAGACGAGGCCACTTGCCAGATCGCCGCTCGCCACCTTGCCGGCGTTGACGACATTCAGACCGTCGACGTCCTTCTGCGGCAGGATGGACTGGATCACCGGCTCGGAGTTCAGGTGCTTCGGCAACGGCAGCTGAACGAGAATGCCATGCACGGCCGGATCGGCATTGAGCTTGGCCACCAGCTGCTCCAGCTCGTCCTGCGTCGTTTCTTCCGGGAGGCTGTACTGCATCGAGTTGAAGCCGCACTGTTTTGCCATACGGCTCTTGGCGTTGACGTAGGAGTGGCTGGCGGGATTGTTGCCGACGATGACCACCGCAAGGCCCGGCTGCATGCCCGCCTCACGCTGGAGGACGGCTGCCGCCTCGGCGACGGTGTCGGTGACGCTTGCTGCGGATGTCTTGCCGTCGATGATATGTGCCACGCCTTGCTCCTCGTGCCGGTGCGGCAGCTTCCTCGCACGAAGAAGCGGCGGCCGCTTTCCCGTTCACGCCCTATGCCGTCAAAATGGCGATTGCAAGAGGTGGCGTGCGCGTTTCACCGACGGCCGGCGTAACGGCGCTCGACCGGCTGATGTTCCTGTTCCGGCACCGGCACCGCATTGGCAACCTGCTGGCGCAGGCGGGCGATACCCTGGCGCAGCTCGGCAATCTCCCGGTCGGGAGAAGCGGGTGCCGCGGCGGGCCGGGACGCGACCGGCTCCGCCTGGCCGGCCATGATGGCTGCCAGCAATTGCGGCAGCGGCGGGTCGGCGACCTGCGGCTGGAGATTGGAGAGCAGAAGCTGCTCCAGCGAGCCTTCTGCCGCTACGGACGTTCGCACTGCCTGGCGTTCCGGGGCTGCGGACATCTCGGCAGACAGCCGCTCCTCCCGGTAGTAATCGTCGAAGGACGGCATGGCCGGAAGGCGGTTCACCTGCGGCTGTGCGATCTCAATCCGGCTGCGGGCGCTGTGCTCCGAAAGACCGGCAAGCGCCAGCAGATCGACGACCGGCTCTTCAATCTGCAACTCGATGGGCGCTGCGATCTGCGGGATCGCGAGAACGTCCGGTGCATCCTCGGCAGTCTGGTCCGCCTCGGGTTCTTCAATGCGACGCCCGGGCAGTGCTGCGCCGACAAGGCAGAGGCCGGCGACAGCGCCAGCCAGCAAGTAGAGCCAGGCCGGCAGGCCGGAGACGCTGGCAGCCGCAGGACTTGCGGCACTGAGGAAGCGGATCTGCTCGACTGCGGATGATGGATTGGCTTCGGCATCGCGGACAGCATCCAGATAGGCCTGGCGGGCCGTCTCGAGCGAGGTTTCGAGCGCCAGCTTGCGGGCGGCGGCATCGGAGACCGGCGCAGCGGCCAGCGACGCCTTCCGCGCGTTGGTCTCCTGCACCTGCGCCTGCAGCGCCGCCTCTTCCTGCTTCAGGCCACCGGTCATCTGCTTCATTGCCCGGGCGATCGACTGTTTCGCCTCGCTCTCGGCGGCAGTGGCGGCGATCAACCGCGGATGGCGCGGGCCGAGCTCGGCGGACAGCTGGTCGATCAGCAGTCTTGCCTCGACGTGCTTGCGGCGCAGCGTCTCGAGCCCAGATGCCTGCAGTTCTGCCGGCAGCGGCTTTGCAAGCACGTCGTCGAGCGTCAGGTGCGACAGGGTTTCGCCCCGTGTTGCGGCATCCGCCTGCGCGGCCTGCAGCCGCTCGGTCTCGGCAGCAAGCGCTGCCTGTTCGTCGCGGACCTCCTGCAGTCTCTGCAGATCGGCAGGCGCCACGGCCAGCGCATCGATGTCGGACTGGATCTTTTCAAGATTTCCGCGGGCACGGGCGACCGTATCCGGCTCGCCGAGCAGTCGCTGGTCGTTGATGCGCTGGCTGAGCAAGCGGGCCGCGGCATTGGCGATCTCGGAAGCGGCAAGCGCGTTGTCGCCGCGGGCGACGACAGCCAGTTGACCATTTTCCCTTTCGGCGACGGACAGCACGCCCGACAGCCTCTGCCGCTCGGTGGTCTCGCTGGCCGCGTCCGACAGATCCTGCCGCGACACGATATCGGAGAGCAGGCCGATCGCCGTCGGATCCTCGATGGGGCGGCCGGCGGCATCGACGAAGCCGATCTGCCTGGCGACGGCGTCGAGGAGCGCCCAAGACCGCAGCCCCTCCTCTGCCGCCTTCACGAGATCGGCGCGATCGGTATCGTCCGCTGCCTGACTTGCCGGCGCGAGACGGGCTTCGGCCAGGTAATGGCGGGAAAGGTCGAGCGGCAGGACATGCGGAAGAGCGGCGCCAAACACCGCGGCCGACAGCAGCAGGACGGCGGTGATGGCGTTGCCGCGGCCGCGCCCGACCGAAAGGCCGCGCGTTGCGGGCCTACCTGTCGTCATCCATCCGTCGCTCGAAGCAAGCATGCGCCCTACCCGCTGTTGCGAGCGCGCCCCGGCGCGCCTGTCATTTCTTAAGACAGGTTAAATTTCTTTGGCGAATAATTCGTTAATTTCCGCTGCGCGGTGGCGCTCCGCGCTTCCTTTTTGACAGCCGCCGCATCGAAGAACCGGCCGGCCAGCAGTGCCAGCCCGTCGTGCCGGAACGACAGGTAGCGTTCGAGACGGATCTCCTCGCGCCAGTCGCGCGCATCGGCGATAACGACATCCGGCGAGGCAGCCTCCAGGAGTTCGTCGGCGGCGATCGGACGACGGCCGCAGACCGGTTCGGAGAGCAGCACTGTCGTCACCTGATGCCAGGGCGAATGCGCCATGAGCTGCCGGCTCGCCGTCTGAAGCCGCGCCTCGTCTGCACCGATCAGCGTGATCCGGCGCGGCGCCTCCATGAAGGTCAGCAGCGACGGAACGAAGCGGGCGGCATCGAACTCGCTCACCGGACGGCCGGAGGAGACCAGGCCGACGACTGAAGCAATCCAGCGGCTGTCCGGCAGCAGGACACGGCCGGCCATGGCCTGCCGAAACCGGCGGTCGACAAGGCTGCGCAGGAGCTGACGCAGGGACAGGAACGACACGGTGCGACAGCCGACGCGGATGTCGGCCGCGGTTTCCAGCATCGAGAAGCTGTCGCTCCAGCCGAAGGCCGGGAAAGGCAGCCCGAAGGCGTTTCGCCAGCGGCTGGAAACAGGCGTTGAGGTGAAGCTCATCGGCTTGATCCGCCACCGGGTCGGAAGCTCGGGCGGGCGCTCGATGATCTGCGCCAATGGAGTTTGGCGTCGTCTTTTGATGTCATGGTGGCAGCTGCTCGGCACGAATGATCTGGGCTGCACAGATATCAGAGACGCGTGAAACCGCGTTTAAGGCTCGGCCGAGAATTGGATGGGCCGCGTTCGGCCGGCGTTAACGACGATCGGCGGCCATCACCCGAAAATGAGTGGCAGAAGGTCAGTGGCCGGTGCTTGCCGGCGCGTCGGCTGTCTGTCCCTCGACGATCTTCGTCGGGGAAATCTGCTTGCCGACCGAGCGCTCGCTGTTGGCGCGGATATCGTCCTTCGACAGGTAGTCGAACCGCTCCACAAGCACCTCGAGAACGTAGTCGTCGCCGAATTTCTTGTTCAGCGTATCCTTGATGCCGCTGCGGAAGGCCTGCAGGTCGAAGGAGGCGGCATTGTTGGGATCAACCATCTTGTTGCCGACGAGCATGGTGAACAGCTCGTCGGTCATCATCTCGGTGACCGGAAGATGCACGGTCTTGACCTTCTCCTTGTCCATCAGGAAGGAGATCCGCGTCAGGAAATAGCCCTGGACGTTGCCGTTCTTCAACAGCGGAACGTTGATCGACTCGCCCTTCACCAGTTCCGACTTCGCCTTCAGCAGAGCCGCCTCGTCCACCGGTGGCGGCGGAGCGGACATCTGTACGGAAAAGTAGACTGCGCCGAGCGTCACGACGCAGACCCAGAGACCGGTGAGGACGAGCTTGATCATCAGGATTCGCTGTAGAGGAACTGTTCTTGCGTGTAGGTGCCATCGCCGTCGGCATCGCGCACGGCGTTCTTCAGCAGGTCGGCCACGGTGCGCACGGCGTTGAGATGCGCTTCGACGCGACGGGCATTGAGCGCCAGCTTCGCCTTCAAGGCGTGCATCTGCTCGATGTGATTGGTGACGAATTCCTGCGGGCTGGCGCCGCGGAACAGCATGGTCAATTCGTAGAGGCAGCGGCTCTTGTGCGCGTTCGACACCTTGAGGTCGAACTGCGGATCCCTGCCGATGCGATCGTTCTCGTTGTCGATGATCATTTCCAGCCGGCCAAGTACCGTCTTGATGCGATAGTCGCTTGAGACAACGTCCATATCTTCCTCTCCCATTCTATTCGCCATCATGCCTGGCTGCGCTCGGTCGGCGCGAGATCAAAAACTTTTCGCTGAAAATCGTCGAGCATGCTCATTGCGCGATTGCGGCTGTCCTCGTCCGTCGCTGCGTTCGGAACCGCCTCGTTGCGCACCTTCTGCAGGGACTGAGAGTAGACCTGCTCGGCAATGCCCATGCCACCCTGTCTGGAAATCTGTTCGGCTATCTGCTCCGACATCATGCTCTGCCAGAATTCGCCGGCCGAACCCTTGCCGTAGACCTCTTCGCTATCCTTAGGCATCATCGAATTGACGAAGTTCTGCAGGATCGAGGCTTCGAACTTGCGGTATTCTTCCGGCATCTCGGCCGACTTCACCGACTTGTCGTTGTGGCTGAGCTTGGCCCTGGATTCGGTCCCATCGAGCAGGTCGATGGTGGTCGCAAAGCCGGTGCCGGCAGCAGCAAGGCTGGTCGCCGCGAAAGCCGCGCGATTTGCCTTAAGCTTTGCCTGAGCGGCCTGAACGTCTTGGGGATCCGCTGCACGCAGAACGTCGAGCACGAGATCGCTGGGAGGAGAGATCGCCACTTGAGCTTCCTTTCGTCTAAGTGGCGAGACTATGCGGGGTGAAGCTTGCTGGAGGCTGGCGTCCGGCCTGATCGGTCGGCGGGCCGCCTGATTTTATCGAAAGCCCTTCGCCCCTCCACCCGACAGGGTGATGTCCAGGAGATCGTAGATGGCGTTGTCTTCCTTCTCGCGATCCTCCAGATCACGGGCATCCTTCATCTGCTCTTCCAGCCGGTCGCCCTTGATGCGCTCGCGCATGACCCGCGCCTCCAGCACCTGCTGGACGCCGGAAAGCTGCTTGTCCTTGATCATCAGGCGACCGAAGCGCTCGGAATAGTTCTGCGAGAACTGCATGTGCACCGGCGTCATCGAGCCGATGGCGGAAATCACCAGATCCATCGATTCGCCCAGTTCGCTGCGTTGCCGGGTGGTGGAGGCAAGCTCGCTCTCGGCCATCTGCTCGAGGTGCCGCTGGACATTGACGAGGCGCTTCAGCTTTTTCGACCGGGGTTGTCCGCTGCTCGCCATGTCGCCTCAGAACGCGTTGAAGACAGGGCCGAAGCCATCGGCGAACTGCCTGACCATGGCACCGATCGCCAGATACAGCATGAAGATGCCGCCGGTGATCAGGTAGGGCGTCGAGATGAAGTAGACCGGGATCTGCGGCGCCAGCTTGTTGACGAGGCCGATCGCGACGTTGAACAGCAGGCCGTAGATGAGGAAGGGGCTCGCCAGGCGCAGCATGATGTAGGTCGAGGCGCGCAGCGTGTCGGTGAGCGTGATCAGCATCTTCTGCGGCTCGAGGACTGCACCGATGGGCGTTGCCGTATAAGAATCGACGAGCGCCCGGAAGACGATGTGGTGAAAGTCGAGGATGAACAGCAGCATCAGGCCGCAAAAGGAAATCAGGCTGGTGACGGCGGTTTCCGAGTAATCCTCGAGGATGTCGTGGCCGCCGGGAGCGGTGAATCCGATCGACATGGTCAGGATGGCGCCGGCGAACTGCAGGCCCATCACGTAGATGCGGGCGATCATCCCGTAGGTCACGCCGATCAGCGTTTCCGAAGCGATCAACCCGACATAGGTGGCCGGCGGCTGCCCGACCTGCGGGTAGATGACATCCCACAGAACGGGGACGAGCGCGACCGACACGCCAAGCGCCAGGAACAGGCGCAGATTGCCCGGCACGCGGGCGCTGGAGAAACCCGGCATGGTCATGATGCACCCGCCTATCCTGCAGAAGGCCAGGAAGAGTGCCAACACGGTCCCCTGCGGGTCTGTGATCATGAGATGGAGCCCAGTATCTTGATATCGAGACCCTTGGCCAACTCGACGTGCGACAGGACCGGCAGCGTCGGGAACAGGCGTTCGATGATCATCCGCACGTAGGAGCGCGTTTCCGGAGAGGTGACTAGCACGAAAGGCGTGCCGCGGTCCATGAATTCGCGGATCACCTTGCTCGCCTGCTCGCTGAATTCCTCCAGCGTACGCGGGTCGATGTCGAATTCCAGCACCTCGCCCTTCTGGTCGCGCTTCAGTGCCTGGTGGAAGAGCAGGTCCCACTTGCTGCCGAGGCGCAGGACACGCAGCATGCCGTTTTCGGCCAGATCGCCGCACAACTGCTGGGCCATGCGCACCCGCACATGCTCGACGATCTGCTCGGTCTTGCGCACATGCGGCGCCAGTTCCGCCACCGCCTCGAGGATGAGATGCAGGTTGCGGATCGAGACCCGCTCCGCCAGCAGCAGCTTGAGCACTGCCTGCAGACCGGAATAGGACATGTGCGACGAGCAGATCTCGTCGGCCAGCTTCTTGTACTCGGGGTCCATGCGGTCGATGAGGATCTTGACGTCCTTGTAGGACAGAAGCTGCGGAAGATTGTTGCGGATCACCTCGCTCAGATGGGTGAGCACCACCGAGACGTTGTCGATCGGATGGAAGCCTTCGCGCTTCAGGTCTTCGGCGAACGCTTCGAGGATGGACACGGCCGGCATGCCGAAAGCCGGTTCGCGGATCTCGTCACCCGGAATGCTGGGCTTGCGGCCCGAGCCGGTGACCACCAGCACGTCGCCGACGCGCAGGCTGTTGGAGGCGACCGTCGTTCCGTGGATGCGGATCTGGTAGGATTTCTCCGGGATCATGATGTCGTCGGTGACCTTGATCTCCGGAACGACGAAACCGTACTGGGTGGCGAACTTCTTGCGCATCTTGCCGACCCGGAACGCCAGTTCCTGATGCGCGCCGAGAAGCCGCGTCGACACCTGCTTGCCGAGCGCAAGCTCGATCTCGGCGGTCTTCAGCATCGACTTGACGGAATCCTTCTCGGCTTCCTTCGTCTGGGTGACCTTCATCTCCTCGGAATCGCGGCGCAGCTGGTTTTCCGCTTCCACGCGGCGCGGCACGAGCCAGGCGCCGAAGGCCATCAGGCCGCCGAGCACGGTGAACGGCAGGAAGGGAAGCCCGGGGACCAGCGCGAGGATGCCCATCAGGCCGGCGGCGACCGAGAGCGCGCGGGGATAGCCGCCGAGCTGATCGAGCACGGCCTTGTCGGCAGTACCGGCGGTGCCGCCGCGGGTGACGAGCAAGCCGGCGGCGAGCGACACGACGAGCGCCGGGATCTGCGAGACGATACCGTCGCCGACCGACAGCTTGACGAATACGTCGGCCGCTTCGCCGATCGGCATGCCGTGACGGAAATAGCCGATGACGATGCCACCGAAGATGTTGATGGCGGTGATGATCAGGCCGGCGATGGCGTCGCCGCGTACGAACTTGGAGGCGCCGTCCATGGCGCCGAAGAACATGCTTTCCTCTTCGAGCTCACGGCGGCGAAGCTGCGCTTCCTTCTCGTCGATGATGCCGGCGGAAAGATCCGCGTCGATCGACATCTGCTTGCCGGGGATGGCATCGAGGGTGAAGCGGGCACCGACTTCGGCGATACGCGTGGCGCCCTTGGTGATGACGATGAAGTTCACGGTGACGAGAATCAGGAAGACGATCACCCCGATCAGGAAGTCGCCCGACATTACCAGTGAGGCGAAACCGGCGATCACGCCGCCGGCTGCGTCATGTCCCTCATGGCCGTGCGACAGGATCGTGCGGGTCGTCGCAATGTTGAGCGACAGGCGGACCATGGTCGAGATCAGCAGGATGGTCGGGAACGAGGAGAAATCCAGCGGCTTCTGGATCCACAGGGCCACCATCAGGATCAGCACCGAGAAGGCGATCGAGAAGGCAAGGCCGATGTCGATGAGGAAGGTCGGGACCGGCAGGAACAGAATGCACAGGATGCAGACGATGCCGAGTGCGAAACCGATATCGCGACCGTTCGGAGCGACCTTGGGGATCGCGAGAGCAGGTGGTTGTGCCATCGTATTTCCGTCTCTTCATGAGAAGGCGGCGCGACAGAGGTCACGCCAGTCAACCATCACGCTAGCCTGCGAAGCTTGTGCGAGGATGGCAGACGGAAACTGCCGGCCCTGATCGCTCGGATCAGAAGCCGGTCTGGACCCGCGAGAACACGAGGTTCGCGAAGATGGAGATCTGGCTGCCGATGAACGGCGCGGCCAGCCCCAGACTGAGCAGGATGGCGACGATCTTCGGCACGAAGGTCAGCGTCATTTCCTGGATCTGCGTCAATGCCTGCAGGAAGGCGACGCCGACCCCGACCACCATCGCCACCAGAATGGCCGGACCGGAGGCGATCAGGACCGTGCGCATGGCGGCCTGCATGATTTCCAGTGCATCGGCTTCATTCATGGAGCCACTCCTTGCCCGCTTAAGCGCGGGGCCCCCGACTCATTCGGGTGATTCGACAGGCCAGTTCTACCGGCCTGTCGGGGTTACGTCGAGCTTTCGCTCTAGGTGTCGCTCTGGCCGTCGGCCGCGGCCGAATCATCGGCAGCAGGTGTTGCAGCAATTGGCTTGTCCGAGACCACGACGCCGGCCTGCAGCAGGACCTTGTCGCCCCCTTCGGTCAGTGCGATGACGCCGTCCGAATAGACCTGGACTTCCTTGATCTTGCCGGTGACCTTGTCGTCGGCGCTCATGATGTACTTGCCAACAATATCGCCGGCCCGCGTCAGAGCTTCCGCCTGCAGCATGCTCTTCAGGTGGGTGTTCGTCTGGATGGTCTGCTCGACCTGAGAGAACGACGCCAGCTGCGACATCTGCTGGGATGCGTCCATTGGCTCCGTCGGATCCTGGTTCTTCATCTGCGCGATGAGCAGCTTCAGAAAGCTGTCATAGTTCAGGCTGGCCTTGTTGGCAGCATTGCTGGACGCTGCCGCATTGGCCCAAGGGTTGGACGAGGCGGTGGCCGAAGTGACCGTATCTACCGCCATGGTGCAATCTCCCGGCGGATCTGCTCGACCGTCGCCGGCGTCATTTCCTGGTTGTTGAGGATGCGGTCCTCGATGCTGTAGAGGCCGCGGATGGCCTTCAGCGCGTCGAAAGCCCGGCCGCTGACGACCATCGCGTCGATGCGCTTCAGTTCGGCCAGCACTTCCTCGTCCTGGAAGCAGGTGAGAAGCATGGTGACCGACTTGCGGAACATGGCCATCGACTGGTCCTTGCCCTCCGGGTTGATCAGCATCATCTGGGCGATGAAGTAGAGCTGGCGGAGCGGCGTCGTGGCGTCTTCGAGCTGGAGAACGTGGTTCTCGAGCAGGAAGGTGACGTCGTTGAGGAATTCCAGCGCCACCTTGCGGTCGACGCGAAGAACCGCACCGTTGATGAAGATTCTTTCGCCGGATTTCAGCGAGATGCGCAGCGTACTTTTCATTTAAGTCCATCCCTGATGATGGTGGTCACGTCGATGATGCCTTGGAAATTGTCAGACTGCCGCCGCCTGATCCGCTCGCATTCCTTCAAGATCCAGATGGCGATGGAGATCAGATTGGCACGCAGTTCGGTATTCAGTTCGTTTTCCGGCTGCCGGAGATCTTCGATGAACCGGATCCAGACGCGCCGGGTGTAGAACAGAGCCTCGATGCTGGCCCGGGAATTGGGCTTGTCGTCTCGTGCCGCTTTCAGCAGCTCGATCGCACGATCAAGCGCCTGCCGTTCGCGGGTTTTGGCGTCAGCGACGTCATCGTCCATGATCTCGGCATATGAAAACTGGTACATTCATGTATCCTTCATTTTCATCGACTCCCTCTGGTCATCAAAGGTAGTTTATGAGGCTCAGCTGTTGGATCCGGGCGGTCAGCGTATAGGCCGCCTCGAGCAGCGACTTCAGCGAGTTGACCCGGGTGGCCGCCTCGTAGGGGTCCACCGATTGCAGATCGCTGATGCTGTTTTCGAAGATCGCCTTCTGGGCCGACAGCGAATCCGTTGCCTTGGTGATCCGTTCGCTCGACAGGCCGAGCTGCGTGCGCTGGCTGGAAATGCCGGACGATGCACGGCCAATCGCCTGCTGCGCCCGTTCCGAGACGACGGCACGCGCCGCGTCGGAAACACCCGGCAAGAGTTCGATGGAAACCACTGCACCAAAGACGAAGTTGCGGAAGCCGCGGTCGTTGGCATTGACCGAGCTCTCGATCGTTTCGCTCGACGTGATGCGGGTCGTCATGTTGCTGTCGGAAGCCTTAGACCCGAATTCCTTCCAGAAGTCCTTGCCGTCACTGTCGGCCGGCTGCGGAGGGCTGGTGGTCATTTCCGTGCCGTTGAACTTCTTCTCGAGGTCATCAAGGAAGACGCCCATCTGGCTGGCCGACAGTTCCGTCTTCGAGGTTACCGGCGGCACCTGATTGGCCATGAAGTAGGTCAGCTCGGCATCGACGGCAGTCTTCAGAGCCGAATTTTCTTCCGAGTAGGAGGTCAGCGGCTTCACGTCGCTGTTCGTTCCGGCAAACAGATATTCGCCGGCGACCGAGGAATTGCCGCTGGAGATGAAGGTGTTGAGCGCCTGCTTCATGGTCGTCACCACGGCGTCGATGGTGGAATCACTGTTGGTGAGGCCTGTCAGCAGGCCGTTCACCGTCGTCACCTGTTCGGCCATCACCTTCAGGGCGCCTTCAGAGCTGTCGATGCGGGTCTTGGCGAGACCGTTCGCCCCTTGCAGGCTTTCGATGCGCAGCAGGTCGCGGGTGAGATCCAGGCTGTGGGTGGTCGAGGATCCGAGCGCCACGCCCATATCCGCGTGCAGTCCCGTGGTGACCTCCAGATTGGCGGCCACCAGATCCTTCTGCGCCTTCTCCATGGCCTGGCGCAGGCTGTTCTGGATCGACAGATTGGAGCTGAATGAAGTCTTCATAACTTATCCTACCGAATCGAGCAGCGTCTTGATCATCTCGTCGATGGTGCTCAGCAGTTTGGTGCCGGCTTTGTACGACTGCTCCACATCCAGAAGCAGCGACAGTTCCTCATCGAGGCTGACCGAGGTGACATTAGAATACGCTTCGCTTGTGCGAGCCATGAGCGCCGTCTTGGTTTCGTCGGCGTTGGAAGCGGAGCTGCGCAGAGATTCGAACCAGCCGACCGATGCGGTCGAGAAATCGAGAACCGACTGATCGCCGCCGATGGAACTGCTGTCGCTGAAGCCGAACTTCACGTCCTCGAAGCTCTCGACGTAGTTGTCGAGCAGTTCCGAATAGCCGCTCGATCCGTCGGGGTTCGCACGGTATGCTTCACCCGCGATACCGCCATCTCGAATGAGCGCAGGGTTACCCGTCGGCGGCAAGACCGCGGCGCTAATCCTGATGCGCGTCGACATATCGTCGACCGGCATATGCTTGATATCCAGCTTTTCCTTAGGCTCGCCCGCTGCCGGATCAGGCAATATGGGTAGTGATGGATTCTTGATGTCGTAGAACAGGCCTGCTGCAAAACTGCCGTTGCCGTTCTGATTTTCCTCTTTGAACATCAAGATGAGAGCTGTTGCTATCTCGTCGAGCTGGCGCTGGTAGGTCGGCGCAACCTGGTCGCGGATCTGCAGCAGTGCCTGGAGCGAACCCTTGGCCGAGGTATCGCCACCGTCGCCTGGCGTTATGGCGACGCCGTCGATGAAGACATCTTGCGTAATTGCGCCGGCGTTGTAGCTTTCCATCGGTTTCGTCGACACAACGCGCGGAATGGTCTCGAACAGCGTCGTGCCTTCCGACGTGTACAGCGCCATGTCGCCGTTTTCGCGGGTGACCGAGTAGATGCCGACGAGATCGGAAATCTTCTTCAGCAGGGCATCCCGTTCGTCGAGCGCGCTGTTCGGGTCGTTTCCGGTCGAGGTCGCCTGGATGACCTTGGTATTGACCGTCTCGAAGCTCGCCAGCAGGGCGTTGAGGTTGCCGACCTGCTCGTTGATCTTCTTGTCGGCATCCTGACGGATGGCCTGCAGGCCGGTCGAGGTGGAATTCAGCGACTGGACGAGATCCTTGGCGGCGGAGACGACGCCGGCAGCCAAGGTGGTGTCGGCGGGCTTTGCCCCGTACGAGCTCAACGTATCGCGGAAGGTGGAGAGGTAGGTGTTCGGCGAGCGGTCGTAGTTGCCGCCGCCGAGCAGATTGGCGATTTCCTTGGTCAAGCCGTCGGTCAGCGTCGCCTGCGCGCTTGCAGACGAGTTGCTTTCCAGTGACTGACGAAACAGGGCCGCATTTTCCTCGCGGTAGACCGAGCCGACGCGCGCGCCGTGCTCCGTCGATACGATCATCACGGTGCGCTTGTTGTAGTCGCCGTTCTGGACGTTGGAGATGTTGGTCCCGATGACCGACGTCTGACGTGCCGTATTGTTGAAGATCGACTGTGCCGTGGACCGTGCTGTGGAAAGCGACATCTAGTTTGCCTCTGTAGGGATACCGCTCGTTACCGCTTCAGGTTGACGAGCGTATCCAGGAGTTCCGAGCCGGTCTGGAAGACCTTGGAATTGGCCGTGTAATTGCGCTGCGCCTGGATCATCTGCGTCAGCTCCTCGGCGATATCGACGTTGGAGTCTTCGAGCGCGCTGGAGAGGATCTCGCCATAGCCGGAACTGCCGGCATAACCCATGACGATGACGCCTGAATCCTGGCTCTGCGAGTAGACGTTGCCGGCCAGCGGCGTGAGGTTGTTCGGGCTCTGGACGTTGGCCATCGCGATGCGGTAGCTCGGGATCGACTGGCCGTTCTTGTAGAGAATGGAGACGATGCCGTCCTTGCTGATCTCGACCTTGTCGACCGCGCTGGCACCCTTGCCGTTGACGTCGCCGGTGATCGAGTAGTCCGCGCCAAGCTCGGTCAGCTTGCTGATGTCGATCGTCAGGGCGTTCAGCGTCGCACCGTCGATGGTCTGCTGCGTCGTCGATACCGATGTCGGGTTGGTGAGGACGCCGGAGCCGTTGAAGGTCAACTGGTGGCCTCTTCCGTTGCCGTCAGCCGAGGCCGCCACGGATGTCACCGCGCCGCTTTCCGAGATGCCGGACAGATCGATCGTCAGAGCCTCAAGCGTGCCGTTGGCCGTCAGCGTCAGTTCCGAGGGAGCAGCAGGCGAGGTCATCGCACCGGTGGTCGCATCGAAGGTGACGGCTTGGGTGCCGATTTCGACGGTACCGTCATAGACCTTGAGGTCCCAGGTATTGGTGTTGGTGCCGACATCGGTGCCGGTCTTGATCATCTTGTAGGTCAGCTCGTGCGACGAGCCGTCGGTGCCGTAAGCGATCGACTTGAAGGTCGCGGCAGGCTTCGTCGCATCGACCGGCAGGCTGTTGTTCAGCGTACCGGTGACAGCGCCGGTCGCCGACTTCGTCGGTGTGTTGCCGGTGATCGAGATGCCGTTGTACTGGACGTCGAGCGCCCAGGTGGTTTCGCTGGTCTTGGTGTAGACGTAGTTCAGCAGACGGGAATTGCCCTTGCTGTCGTAAGCCACGACCGACGACGACTTGGTGAAGCCGACGGCCTCGTTGACCGGTAGGTTGCCCTGAACGGAACCGCCCGTCGACGGAGTGGCCTGCAGGCCGCCGCCCTTGACGTTGATCTCGCTCAGACCGACGAAGCCGTTAATGACGATCGTCGGATCGACGTTCTCTTCGTAGGGGTAGCCCATCAGCGTGAAGCCGGCCGAGTTCATCAGCGTGCCGTCTGCCTGAGTGCCGAAATTGCCTGACCGGGTCAGGTACTCGGAACCGTCGGCGCCCTGGACGATGAAGAAGCCCGAGCCGTTGATCGCAAGGTCGGTCGGCGACGTCGTGTAGCTGAACGAACCCTGGGTGTTGATCGAATAGCGGACGTTGGTCTGGACGCCGCCCGAATTGTAGTTTCCGCCGGTCGACGGCAGGATCATGGACGAAAATTCGGTCGAGGCCTTCTTGTAGCCAACAGTGCTCGAGTTGGCGATATTGTCGCCAACCGTTCCGAGAAGGTTGGCCTGTGCGTTCATGCCGGAAACACCGGTGCGCATCGTTCCGTAAAGGCTCATGTCAAATCCTCGTTTTGCCTATGCGGCGACACTAGAGGGCGGGCCTTGCGTGAAACTGTCTGGTTCGACCTTTGTGGCCGTGCCGAGCCGGTGCCGTCGGGTCGGCGAAACAGGCCGCCGGCATGGTCTGGGCAAAACAAAACCCCGGATCCGCTGGGGATTTCCGGGGTTCGACATGACTTGATCTTGCGTGGGATTGCGCCCCGGCGACCAGGACTGCGTCAGTCCCAGTCGATGCAGTAGCCGAGGAAGCGCTTGGAATCGATCGGGTCGAAACCGAGCTTCTTGCGCAGCTTCTTGCGCAACTTGCTGATGTGGCTCTCCACGACGTTCTCTTCGACCTCTTCGTCGAAGATGCCGTAGATGGCGCTGAAGATCTGTGTCTTGGAAACACGCCGGCCGCGGTTGGCGACTAGGTATTCCAGGATGCGTCGCTCGCGGCGCGGCAGGGGAAAGATGTCGCCCTGAATTTCCGGGTCCCGGCCGTCGTCGAAAACCCGGATCGGGCCGATGTCGACATAGTTGGTGATCGCCTTGATGCGACGGCGGATTGCCGCTGCACGCGCCAGAATCTCCCGGGGATGAACCGGCTTGCGCACCACATCGTCGACGCCGCTGTCGAACAGTGCCAGTGTCGCTTCCAGCGAAGGATGATCGCTGACCGCAATCACCGGTGCCGTGGTCCGGTCGCGGATTGCCCGCGGCAGCTCGAGCGAATGATCGCTCTGACCGATCAGGAATGCCTCGACCGCAGCGATATCCGTATCGGCTGCCGCATGCACCCACTCGCCAAATTCACGAGGATCAAACCCCGTGGAGGGTACGCCCTCTCGTCCAAACAGTGAGGTGTAACCCTCTTTCACGAGCTCACGCTCATCAACCACTACGATCATTCGTCCGCCTCCGAATCAGTGTGGTACCTCGATGGACTATGGGTACGAATCGGAGGAGTCAGCGACAACTCTACAAAGTTAACTATACATTTTAATAGTTGATTAAGGTTTGCGTCCCGATTTGCGCTAGATCTAGTGGGTACCGCGACGAGACCGCACATTTTTCCGGTGGAAAAGTTAACACTGCGTAACGAAGCGCTTGCAGCGCCTCATTTTGGACAAATCAGCGCAACCCGAACACCCGATAATTAACGACGTGTGTCAATCAATCTTTAGTTGCTTTATTGGCAGAATTGCGAGGCTGTCGGCGTCCACTTTCCGTAGCCCGTGGCGACCAGATTGGCGATGACGCGGCAGACATACTGCTTCTGTGCCGGGTCGTTATTGGGCCCTGCATGGTATCTGGCGACGGCCATCGTCCAGGTCTCATGCTTGTCATGAAGGTTGCGCAGAAATTTCGCGGCATATTCCACGTTGCGGCGGGGATTGAGCATGTCCTCCACGGAGGTGAAATTCTCCCCGTGGAAGTGCTGATTGATCTGCATGCATCCGACGTCGATCAGCTTGCGGCCTTCGGTGCGCGCGGTCCGGAAGGTCTGGATTGCCGCTGCCGGGTCCTCCGGAAAATATGCCTTGCCCTCGACGTTCAGCGCCCACGGGTAAAGGCTCCCCTTGCGGCCGGTCTCCGCCAGACCGACCGAATAAAGGATGCCTTCCGGGATGCCGTATTTCGACGCTGCGGACTGAATCTCACGCTCGCAGGCGCCGGCTGCCACCGCCCTGGCGTCAGAGGTAGAGATCACCAGAGCGAAGACCGCCAGCATTGGCGCCAGGCCGACCATCCATTGCAGTCTCATTCTCAGTCGTCCCTGATGCATTTCTGGAAGAGGATTGGCCAGATGACTGCCCCTGCCCCTGGCCACCACCCGCGCCATCCGGCTGCCGCTCGGAGCCGAAGGAGCGCTGGCCCTGATCGGATTGCTGTTGCTGCGTCTCCGACTGGCTGGAAGCGACGATGCTGACGCTGACCTGGTCAACTTGGAAGCCCTGCGATCGGAGCGCGTCAAGAATGCCGCTGCTGTCTTCCGACAGCTGCTGATGCGCCGCACGGTTCTCGACGGTCAGGTGCACGCTCAGCTCCTCGCCGACGAGCCTGAGGGTCGCTGTGACCTTGCCGAGCTCGATCGGCGTCATCTGCAGCTTCAGCGTATTGACCACCTGGCCGGTGCTGGTCTGCGTGGCGGCGTTGGAGAGCGCGCTGCCCGGCTGCATCGCATGTGCCCATTCGCCATCCTGCGCCATCGCCGAAGTGAGCGCCGCGCCGTTCTGCGACTGGCTGAACCCGAGATAGCGACGCGAATCCAGCACGACCACGCCCTCGGCCGCGCCGCTCGACGAGCGCGATGTTTCGAAGCTGGTCTTTCCGTCCCTGTCTGCGCCGACGATCATGTCCATCGTCGCCCGGCCTTCGCGGGTCGAGGAGAAGCGGAATGTCCTGGCATCTGTCGAGAGGTCTGCCGTCGTGGCGTCGGCGCCGAGTGACAGGGCCGGTGCCGGCAGATCGTCAGGCGCCAGCGTATCGCGGATCTTGCCGACGGATGCGCCGCCTTCGTTCGCCGATGCCTGCCGGGTCGACTGGGCCACGCTGCGGGCGAGCGTCGGCGGCATGGCGCCGCCGAGCATGCCGAGCATCGAGCCCGCATCCCCGGCCGCCGACAGCTGAGCACTCCCGTCAGACGTGCTGTTGAGAGCCGCCTGATCTGCGGGCTGTTGGCCGGTTGCGCTTCCGGCATCCTGCAGGCTGGCGCCATGGCGCGTGCGGCCGGGACCGTTGAGAGCAGCGGCCGCAGCCGTTGCCTCGCCCTTTTGTCCCTTACCCGTCGCCCGCACCTGTTCAAGCAGTGCCGCTTCGCCCTGCGACTTGGCCGACATCGACGTCTCGCGAACACCGAGCGCTGCCGCTCCGAGGTTCTTGACGCGATTGACGAAGGCCGAGAGCCCGCCGACGTCGGCAGCCGCTTCCGGCAATGTATCGCCCATCGTCGGGTCGAGGTGGCCAGCTTCGAGGGCGGCCGTCGTGTCGGGTGTTGCAACGACGACGGTGGTGTCGCCCGTTGGCGCAAGGCCGTTCGCCGCACCGGACATCTGCGCCGTTCGGCCGGCCAGTGTGCCGAGATCGAGGCGCGACTTCGAGCTCGAAGCGCTGCCGCCGCTTTCGCGCGCCGCATCGCTTTCGGCTTCGTCGTCGGACCTGCGCCCATCCTGGCCGCCGTTCTCGAGTTCGTAGCTGGACATCGTATCGCTAAACCCGCTGCCGGCCTCGGCGCCGCTTCGCGACGCGGACGGACGGGTGGTGGATACGGGGGTGGTGTCTCCCAATCCCGGAGTGAACATGATTATTTCTCCTCCCTCAACAGGTCGTCGACGGCGCTCAGGTTCGACCGGCTTTTCTCGACGAAGGTCGTGAAGGCCGGATCAAGTTTGTTGGCGCTGTCGGAAGCCGGCACGACCCCGGCCTTGGAGCCGGTGGTCTCATTCCCCTTGACGGCCGAAGTCTCCTCGGCACTGATCTGATTTGGCAGACTGGACCGCTTGTCTTGCTCCAGGCTGTCTTGACCCTGGACAGCCTGGTCCGGAGCGGCGGACGGCGGGCGCATCACCTCCTCGGCGACCTGCTGAGCCGCGGCGCGCAGGGCGCGATCCTCCGGCGAAAGCTGATCGGAAGGCACGTCCCCCATTACCTTCAGGGCGTCCGCAACGTCGCCCTGCGACAGGCTTGCGACGCCACTGTAGAGCTTGGCCACGTTGCCGGATGCAGCACCCGGATCGCCTCCACGCTGGCGTGCCCGGTCGGCGGCCAGCTGGGCCAACTCGCCCTTGCCGTTGATCGTCGCCTGCCGGGCGATGCGCAGATAGATTTCGCGGGCGCGGTCATCGTCCATGATGTCCAGCGCGCCCTCGATGTCCTCTCGCGAGATTTCGCCGTAATGCTTGACGACCAGCCCGACGAAAAGATCTGCGAACTGGCTGGCGTAGGGCGAATGGATGAAGCGCCTTGCATACTGTCGAGCGAAGAGGAATGCCTTGTCGGGCATCTTCACGTCGATGGCGATGGCGATCGAGCGCCGCAGCGCCGCCTCCTCGACGATTGTGCCGGGCGCCATGAGGCGGGCCCAGTCGTAGAATTCGAGAGCCCGCTTCGGCTCCTTGGCAACCATGACGTTGCCGGCAACCAGCGCCAGGTAGGGGCCGACTCGCTGGCTGCGGTATTCCGGCGTCATCGCCGCGAGCGTATTTGCCACCAGCAAGCCGCGGCCGTTCAGGTACTTGCGCAGGACGTCGGCGACGCGGTTGTCGAAATTTCCAGAGACGTCCT
Organism: Rhizobium sp. SAFR-030; assembly: GCF_059415005.1. NCBI lineage: Bacteria > Pseudomonadati > Pseudomonadota > Alphaproteobacteria > Hyphomicrobiales > Rhizobiaceae > Rhizobium > Rhizobium sp. SAFR-030. Next base: position 1,037,821 of record NZ_JBPFDO010000001.1, read on the forward strand.
TGGAGACCAGCAGTTCGAGCGTCGCCGGATTGCCTCCGCTCATTGCGTAGATCAACGCAGCATCGACGTTGCGCGGGTCATCGAAAACGCGCGGATCGGCGACGCGGAACTTCCTGTCCAGCTCGCTCAGCATGAATCGCTGCATCTCGCCGGCGGAATGATCGCCCATGACAACCGTGTCCTGGACGAACTGCAGCGACCTCAGCATCTGGTAGGGTTCGAGGCTCTCGGTGACCGCCTGGGCAAAGGCAGCCGGCGCCGCCGAAGCGAACACTCCGGCTGCGGCCAGAAAAAGCAGTCGATGCCGGATCCGCCGTGTCATCAGATCTTGTTATCCTCGAGCAGGATTTCGATGCGCCGGTTCTGATCCGCCAACGGCTGATCCGGAACCTGCAGGCGCCGATCGGCGTAGCCGGAGATCTGGCTGACGCGGGTCTCGGTAAGCCCGCCCTTGACCAGCATGAAATAGGCGCTGTGCGCACGAGCTGCCGACAGGCGCCAGTTGTCGTTGGCAACACCCTTGAACTGACGGGCATCGGTATGACCACGGATTACGATATTGCCGGGTCGGTCCTTGAGGATGGCGCCGATCTTCTCCATCGTCATCACCAATTCCTTGCGCGGTACAGCCGATCCGAGGTTGAACATCGGTGTCTGCGACTGGTCGGTGACGGTGATCAGCATGCCACCCTCCGTCGGCGTGACGATCAGCCCTTCGGCAAGCTTGCCGGGGATCCCGGAGATCTGCTTCTCGATCTCAGCCTTCAGATCGTCGGCCGCCTTCTGCTGTGCAGCAACTGCAGCCGTATCGGCCTTGATGCTTGCGGCGTCCGGTCGCGGCTGCGGCACGGCGACGGCGACCTCGGTGGTATCCGGCTTGCCGGCGGTTTCCTGGCCGGAAGAAGCCGCAATTTTGGTAGCCGCGGGATCGACCGGCGCGGGAGACATCGGCGGCAGCATTTCCTGCGGCGTGGCGCTCGCCTCCTCGACCGGCGGCACCTGAGCCTGCGCCGTCTTCTGGCCGTCGGCACGCGTCACCTCGACCTGCTTCGTCCAGAAGTCGGGATCGAAGGGATCACGGTAGGCTTCGCCGCCATCGGCACCGGTTGCCGGGCCGGAGACGCTGGCACCGCCCTCGCCCTTGGCGCTGACATTGGCCTGCTGCCCGACTTCCTGGGCAATCTCGGCAAGCACCGAGTACGGGTTTTCGAAGAAATCGGCCTCGGAGTAGTTGGATTGGTCGCCGGAGCTGGAGGTCATGTCCTCGCCACTTGCAGCAGACGCGCCGACCTGCTCGTTCTCGGCCTTGACCTTCGAACGTTCCTTGCTCTCCTGCCCTTCGGCTGCATCCACGGGCTTTTCCAGGCCCTTCTTGGCGGGCGTCTCGTCGGACAGCTTGATCGGGTTGAAGTAGCTGGCGACCGATGCCTTTGTTTCCTCGTTGGCGGCATTGACGAGCCACATGACGAGGAAGAACGCCATCATCGCCGTCATGAAGTCGGCGTAGGCGATCTTCCAGGCACCGCCATGGGCGCCTTCGTGACCACCGCCATGCTTCTTGATGATGATGATTTCGTTCTTGCCGTGATGGTGGTTCTGTTCGCTCATCCGAGTACCTTCTTGAGGCTGCCGGCCCAGGCGGACATCCGCGTCACGAGCACCGCCTCGTCGATGTCGACCGAGATGTCGAGATCCGTCGTCTCGATGTGCCGCAGGTCAGGCGCATTGTCGCCGAGAGCCTTCTTCAGGGTCTCGAACAGCGAGGCAGGCGCCTTCACCGTCAACTGCCCGACGCTTCCGTCCTGCATGACCGTCCTGATCATCGCTGCCAGCTTCTGCGTCGCCTTGGTGGCCAGTGCATCCTGCATCACCGGAGCAAGCACCCCGGCCAGCTGATCGGAGACGATCGCGGCGATCCGTTCGGCGGCGGCCGCGTAGCCGGCTTCGACGCGCAGCAGCGCCTCGCTTTCCAGCGATCGGCGCAGTGCCGCGATCTCCTCGGCATGCCGTCTTTCAATTTCGACGCGCTCGGCTTCCCAGGCGGCCCGTGCCGCGGCCTCGGCCTCCACCTTGCCTTCGGCAAAGGCTTCGGCGCGCTCAGCCTCGACGTCGACCTCGACGCTTGGCAACAACGGCGCCGGCTCGAACGAGAATGACGAGCCAAAATCCTCTTCGGCAAGGATGGTCGGCAGCACGCGCGGGGCGCTGAAGTCCTTCAGGTACCGTGCCAGGGGTGCGGTCATCGTGCGGCTCCCGAGGGGGCAGTCCGGCGCCCGATCCGGTTCGCACGGGTTCGTCGCTGTGAAAATCGACAAGTCGGCGCGGCGATCATTGCACTGTCCTGATTGATGTCCGGAAACACGCGAAAACCATCCTTGCGGAAAGAGCGTGAATATGTGCCGATCCTAGGCAGCCAAACTTGTGCGAAGGTGAAGAGATTGGACCGCGAAAGGCAGTTCGCGGTCCAATCCGGGGCAGACCATTGGCGGCGGTCCGCCCCGAGCCGGAAAACCCTTACTGCTGGAACAGCTGCAGGATGTTCTGGGCGTTGGTGTTGGCGATCGACAGCGCCTGGATCGCCAGCTGCTGCTGCGTCTGCAGCGCCTTCAGCCGGGTCGATTCCTCGTTCATGTCGGCATCCACGAGACGGCCGACGCCCTTGTCGATGGCGTCCATCAGGGTCGAGACGAACTCTTCCTGCATGTCGATACGGCTGGTGACCGCACCAAGCGTCGAGGCGGAATCGGTCAGCCCTTGCAGCATGGCTTCGACAGCCTTCAGCATGCCGGCCAGCTGTTCGCTGGTGGTGCTGTCGTCGATGGCAATCTCATCCCCTGCCGGTCCGGTGCCGGCATCGACGTTCAAGAGGAAGTAGTTGGCCGTCTCCGTACCACCTGCACCGTCAGGCTGTTCGACCTCCCAATCCTTCGTCAGCAGGCCGCGGCCAGCATCGAACGTGTCGATGAGGATAGAAGCGCCGGCATTGTACTCAAGAGTGGTCAGCGAGATCGAACCATCGGCCGCACGATTGAAAGAGGCGACGATGTTCTTCATGCCCGCGCCCGCCTCACCGGCATTGAAAAGCCAGTTCTCGCCCGAGAACGACGCGGATTCAGCGATGGAGGACAGCTGATTCTTCAGCTCCTCGAGTTCCTTGTTGATCTTCGTCTTGTCGACGCCCGGCTCGGAGGCCGCGGTGATCTTCGACTTGATCTCGTCGACCACCTTGATGGCCGATTCGAGACCCGTATAGGCGGTATCGGTCTTTGCCGCGCCGAGGCCAAGCGCGTCCTGGACGGTGCCGAGGGCCTTGTTGTCGGAGCGCATGGTCGTTGCGATCGACCAATAGGCTGCGTTGTCGGCAGCGGTCTCGACCTTGTAGCCGGACGAAATGCGGTTCTGCGTCGTTTCCATGTTCTGGTTGACAGAACGAAGCGTCTGAAGCGCTGCCAGAGCGCCGGTGTTGGTAATGATACTGGTCATCTAAGAAGTGCCCCAGAGGAGTGAAGGGACATGCCGGAGCTCAACCGGCAACGCTGGGTCGCATCATGCGTGCAAGCGACGGACTTCTTCCGACGCTCTCCGGCGTTCTTAAAAAACGGTCTCGGCAATAGGCCCGAAGCCCGCGGTGACGCAGGAACCATTTCTCAAGATGCATTAGAGCGGCTTTAGCCTGCGCGAAGCTGGTGGTTTTGCGCATATACGAAAAAGGCCGCGCACGGGGCGCGGCCTTTCGAAGGATCGGGTTAGGCGTTAGCGGCTTAACGGAAGAGCGACAGGACGTTCTGCGAGTCGCTGTTGGCGATCGAGAGAGCCTGGATGCCGAGCTGCTGCTGCGTCTGCAGAGCCTTGAGGCGGGTCGATTCTTCGTTCATGTCGGCGTCTACCAGCTTGCCGACGCCCTTTTCGATGCTGTCCATCAGGTCGGCAACGAAGTCGGTCTGCATGTCGATGCGGCTGTTCAGTGCACCGACGTCCGAAGCGGCGTCCGTCATGTCCTGGAGAACGGCGTCGACGCCCTTCAGAGCAGCCGACAGGTCACCGGCGGTCATGGTGCTGATGTCGAGGGTCAGAACCGAAACGCTGAGCGATGCGGAGGAGCCGGTGTCGGTGTTGTAGGTGAGGTTGCTCGACAGCAGGCCCGTGCCGCCGAGAGAAACGTTGGCGCCGGAAGCATCAACCTGGATCAGCGACGAGTTGTTGGTGTCGTATTCCAGCGTCGTCAGGCTGACATTGCCCGATGCGTCACGGTTGAACGAACCGACGATCGACTGCGTGCCAGCACCGGCGGAGCCAGTGTGATAGACCCAGTTCTCGCCCGAGAAGGATGCCGACTTGGAGATCGAAACGAGCTGATCCTGCAGCTGCGTGATTTCCTTCTGGACCTTGTCCTTGTCGACGCCCGGCTGCGAGGCAGCGGTGATCTTTGCCTTGATTTCGTCGACGACCTTGATCGAGGATTCAAGCGCCGTGTAGGCAACGTCGGTGGTTGCCGCGCCAAGACCAAGAGCGTCCTGAACCGTGCCGAGGGCCTTGTTGTCGGAGCGCATGGTCGTTGCGATCGACCAGTAGGCTGCGTTGTCGGAGGCTGTCTCGACCTTGTAGCCCGACGAAATACGGCCCTGCGTCGTTTCCATGTCACTGCTGATGGAGCGCAGCGTAGAGAGTGCTGCGATCGCAGCGGTGTTGGTCAGAATGCTCGTCATTGAAACTGCCCCTTGTGCAGGCTGAAAATCAGGGACATTCCGGTTGCTATCCGGCAAGGGGTGCTACGCATCATGCCCGCCTCGACATCTATTCCGCCGAGAGACGCACCGCTTGAGTGAGATCAGTTAACCCTAACCTAGTTAATGAACGGTAAAGCGAAAGCGCTTTTAGCCTCAGACATTTAGAACTGCAGCGAGCGCCTCCGAGAACCTCAGGAAGAAGACCTCGGTGGATGCCTGCTTCCCAGCCATCCAGAGCCACCGTCTTCACAAACGAAAATCGCGCCCCCCGAGGGGAGCGCGATCTATCATTGCTGGCGTGGCTGTTTCGATTAACGGAAGAGCGACAGGACGTTCTGCGAGTCGCTGTTGGCGATCGAGAGAGCCTGGATGCCGAGCTGCTGCTGCGTCTGCAGAGCCTTGAGGCGGGTCGATTCTTCGTTCATGTCGGCGTCAACCAGCTTGCCAACGCCCTTGTCGATGCTGTCCATCAGATCGGCAACGAAGTTGGTCTGCATGTCGATGCGGCTGTTCAGTGCACCGACGTCCGAAGCGGCGTCCGTCATGTCCTGGAGAACCGAGTCGACGGCCTTCAGGGCGTTGGAGAGTTCGCCGGCGGTCATGTTGCTGATGTCGAGGGTCAGAACCGAAACGCTGAGCGACGCGGTGGAGCCGGTCTCTGTTTCGTAGCTGAGGTTGCTCGACAGCAGGCCCGTGCCGTTGGTGACGTTGGCGCCCGAAGCGTTGACTTCGATCAGCGACGAGTTGTTGGTGTCGTATTCCAGCGTCGTCAGGCTGACATTGCCCGATGCGTCACGGTTGAACGAGCCGACGATCGCCTTGGTGCCGGCGGCATCGGTGCTGGTGTTGTAGACCCAGTTCTCGCCCGAGAAGGATGCCGACTTGGAGATCGAAACGAGCTGCTCCTGCAGCTGCGTGATTTCCTTCTGGACCTTGTCCTTGTCGACGCCCGGCTGCGAGGCGGCGGTGATCTTCATCTTGATTTCGTCGACGACCTTGATCGAGGATTCAAGCGCCGTGTAGGCAACGTCGGTGGCTGCCGCGCCAAGACCAAGAGCGTCCTGAACCGTGCCGAGAGCCTTGTTGTCGGAGCGCATGGTCGTTGCGATGGACCAGTAGGCTGCGTTGTCGGAGGCGGTCTCGACCTTGTAGCCCGACGAAATACGGCCCTGCGTTGTTTCCATCTGGCTGCTGATCGAGCGCAGCGTGGAAAGCGCAGCAGTTGCAGCGTTGTTCGTGAGAATGCTGGTCATAGCGATATAGTCCCTTTGACTGAATACTATTTGGGGACATACCGGATTTAACTACCGGTGATGACGTCTGGCTTCATGCCCACTCGGTTCCAGATTTCCTGGAAAACCAAACCCGTCATGTGAGGAAAACAGTCGCAGAGAATGATTGCGGATTCCTTAAATGGGTCTGGACAAGCCGAGTGGAATGGTCACCGATTCGTTAACGGACGGGACGACACCGGTTTCGGACAAGCTCCACCGACTAGCCTTAAGGTTATCGCGTGGCGACAGGGTGCCCGCGACAGACTGGCCATTCAGCTCGGAGCCCCGCCTTTGACCCCGCAGACTTTGTTTTCGAACGCCTCGAAAAGCTTTCACAAAGGCCAGTACACCGACGCACTTGCTTCGCTGAACAGGCTTCTGGACCACTCGAAGGACGCAAAGACATACGTTCTGCTGGCAAAGACACTGGTGGCACTCGGCTTTCGCGAGGAAGCAGCGCGAACCTTTGTGCTCGCTGCCGAGCTGGGCGGTTCGCGGGCTGAAGACCATTATGCCGAAGCGATGAAAATCCACTTCGAGCTCGGCAACGATGATCTCGCCCTCAGCCTCGGTCGGCCGATCCTCGAGCGCGCCCGTCGCGACCCGGATCTTGCCTTCATCATCGCATCGCTGTTCTTCAAGCGGGGCGAAAAGGACATGATCCGGGTTTTCCTGCCGGCCCTGTCGACCAGCCCGAACTCCCGCCACAACAGCCTTGCCTTGCTGCTCCTCACGGGTACGCCCGAGAACCCGCGTGACCGCGAGACGGTGGCCAATCTGCTTGAGCGCATGCCGCGCAGCATGGTCATCATCATGGCGCATCTGGTCTTCCAGCGCGAAGTCAACAACTTCGCCGAGATGGAGCGGCTGCAGCCGCAGATCGACCGGATGCTTTCGATGAATGCCGGCCAGATGATGCGGGCGGAGGCGCCGTTCTACAATCTCCACTGGCTGGCAAACGAACCCCTCAACAAGCTCGCCAGCTACAATCCCAATGCATTCCCGGCCTGCAATCCGGCCGAGCGGCTGGCGATGCCGCATCGCTGGGACAAGAAGCTGCGCATCGGCTACCTCTCATCCGACTTCTGGCATGACCATGCGACGATGAAGCTGGTGGGTACCGTCCTCACCCAGCATGACAAGAGCAAGGTCGACGTCACGCTGTTCTGCTACACCGACGAGCAGTACCTGAAGGCCGAGATCGATCAGGACCGCAGCCACTGGGGGCGGATCGTGTCGGTCCGGAACATGGACGACGCCGCCGCTGCAAAGTTGATCCGTGACAGTGAAATCGACATCCTGGTCGACATGAAGGGGCACACCCGCGGCGGTCGTCCGGGCATCCTCAACCAGAAGGCGGCGCCGGTGCAGATTGCCTGGCTCGGCTTCCCGGGAACCACCGTCAACGTCGACCTCGACTACATCGTCGGCGATCGCTACGTCCTGCCGGACCAGTCGAAACCGCATTATTGGGAGAAGTTCTGCCGCCTGCCGGAGAGCTATCAGCCGAACAATCCCGTGGACCGGCCGCGCCGCAAGCTGTTCACCCGCGCCGATGCAAGCCTGCCGGACGACGCCTTCGTGTTCGGCTCCTTCAACGCCACCCGGAAGATCTCGGTTGCCAACATCGATCTGTGGATCCGCATCCTGAAGGCGACGCCGAAGAGCGTTCTCTGGCTGATGTGCAAGTCGGACGAGGCGCGCGACAATATCCGCAACAGGATCACCGCGGCCGGCATCGACGGCAAGCGTGTCGTGTTCACCAAGGTCGTCTCCTATGAAGAGCACATGGCGCGCCTGACGCTCGCCGATGTCGGTCTCGACACCTTCCCGGTCAACGGCCATACGACGACCTCCGAACAGCTGTGGGCCGGACTTCCGGTGCTGACGATGAAGGGTACCCACTTTGCCTCGCGCGTTTCGGAGAGCCTGCTGCGTGCCGTGGATCTGCCGGAACTCATCGCCGACAGCGAGAATGACTATGTCCGCCGGGCGATCGACCTCTATGAGAACCGGGACAAGCTGTCGGTCCTCGCCGAGAGGCTCGAGGCAAACCGGCTCCTGAAGCCGCTGTTCGATTCCGAGCGCTTCTGCCGCCACCTCGAGCAGGCTTACGCGCTGATGGCGGATCGGGCCAGGCAGGGACAGGCGCCGGATCACATCGACGTACCGGCGCTTGAAGCGCGTGCCGAGCCATTCCTGGTGGAAGGCTGACGGTCGCCCGACGCTGAAATTCAATCAAGAGGAGCTGTTGCTGTCACAGCGGGCGGTCGAGCTGTCTAGCCTGCCTGTGGTCCAAGAGCGGAGAATGCCCATGCAACACCCCAAGTCCGACTGCCTGCTGTTCGTCACGGGCCGCAACTGCGAGCTTTACGTCGCCGAATGCCTGCGCAGCATTGCCCGGCAGTCGCTTCAGGACCTGCATGTCCTGTTCATCGATGATGCGTCCGATGACGACACCACAGAGATCGCGCGCCAGCACCTCACCGATCTCTTTCCCGGCCGACACACATTCATCCGCAACGAGACACGCTTCGGCAAGGCGAGAAGTGCCTGGGAGCACCTGCGGCCCCGCGCCGGCAATGCGACGTTCATAACGGTCGTCGACAGCGACGACCAGCTCATCGACCCGACGATCCTCTCCACCCTGTCCAGCCGCTATGTGGGCGGCAAGGACGTGGTGTGGACGAACTACGTCACGGACAACGGGATGCAAGGGGGCAGCAGCGCACTCGATCCGCTCGTATCCCCGCGCCAGCAGGGATGGAGGACGAGCCATCTCTTCAGCTTCCGTGCGCTCCTGCTGACAACTGTGCCGGAAGATTACTTCAAGAATTCAGCCGGACAGTGGTATCAGGCGGCCTGCGACATCGCTCTGGCCTTGCCCATTCTCGACCAGACGCGCCGCTACGAGTTCATTCCAAGGCTCACCTACCGTTACACGGCGACCAATCCCTACTCCCACCACAACCTGGATCCGAACTCGGTCGGATTGAACTCTCAGCATCAGCAGAAGTCGGCCGGCGAAATCTTCCGCAAGCCCAGTCTGTCGAGACGTGACGAAGACAGACAGACAGCCCGTGCCGCAGATGTCGCAACCGTGGCCGTTGCGCCGTCGCCCTGGGATCAGAAGGCAATCGATCTGATCTTCTCGCGTTTCCCGCTGGTCATCAACGCCATCGACAGCGCCGCGCGAAATGCCCTGACGCCGCTGGAAATCCTGTCGCTCTGCAATCTGACCAGCCAGGTCGAGCCGATGCGGCTCCTTCACCTGGGCAACCCGGCGTCCGCTCTCATAACGTCGGCCATCGCGGCATCACGTGACAATTGTGCCGTCACATGCATGACCGCCGGTACCGATTCAAGGTCATGGATCTCCCAGCGCGCCAGGCTCGGCGGCTATTCGGGACCGCTCCGGTTCCTCGGCGTCGAGCAAATCGTAGCGGATGCAGATCCTTCAGGATCGGCGACAAACGGATACAACTTCCTGATCCTCGATGCGCGCGGTGCGGCCGACGAGCCTGCCTTCCTCGAAAGCGGGCTGTCCTCGACGCTGCCATTGCTCGACCCGGAATTCTTCATGGTTGTGGCGATTACCTCCACCCTTGAGGCATCCAATGCCGGAAAATCCCGCTGGGACCGCCTGAATGCCAATCTCGAAAGCTGCGTCGGGGCCATTGCAGGAAGTTTCCTGGTCGGATGGACAGCAAACTAACCCGACCGATTCGTTGGAAAAGGACGCCGACGCGTGACCGATACGAACACCAAGACCTGTGAGTTCTCCCTGGAGGGCCTGACGATCCGGTTCAGCCTGCCTGACCCGAATGATCACATACAGAGCCATATCCTGCGCACCAGAAGCTTTTACGAGGAGCACATGCTGCGCGAGGCGTCGGCGCTCCTGCCAAAGGGCGGCACGGTCGTCGACATCGGCGCCAACATCGGCAATCACACCATATTCTTCGCCAAACTGCTGGGGGCGAATGTTCTCGCCTTCGAACCGAATCCGGCGGCGGTGAAACAGCTGCGCGACAACGTGGCGATCAACGGCGCAGAAAGCCTCGTGCGCATTCACGACGTTGCGCTTGGCAGCAGCTCGGGAAGGGGCGTCGTCAGCCTCGACGATGCCGGCAATCTTGGCAAAGCTCAAGTGCTCGCGTCGGAGACAGGCGACATCGAGATCTCGACCCTCGATCATTTCGTCGGCGACGAGCCGGTCGACCTGATCAAGATCGATGTGGAGGGCATGGAGTGCGAAGTCCTCAATGGGGGCCTCGAAACCCTGCGCCGCTGTCAGCCTTCGCTTCTCATCGAGGCTGCGACGGCCGATCACCTGATCGCCATCGAGGCGATCCTGCGGCCGCTTGGTTACCGCAAGGTGGCGGTCTATAACCACACCCCCACCTATCTCTTCAGAATGTTCGAACGTTCCGTGGATGGCGTTCTCGAGGCGCTCGGGCAACTGCCTTCGGCGATCCGTGCAAAGCTGCCGGAAACGCGCGGGATCTTTGCCGGGATGGCATCCATCCCAGGAAATGAGGATGGCCTGCGGGCAGCCGTGACCTCCATCGTGCCTCAGGTGGACAAACTGTTCCTCACGCTGAACGGCTTCGACGAAGCGCCGGCATTTCTGGCGGGGATGGAGAAGGTGCGATACCACCTTGAGCCAGACGGTGCCCGATACGGCGACGCCGGCAAGTTCTGGGGCCTTCAGTTCTCGGAAAGCTCGATCTACCTTACCTGCGACGACGACATCGTCTATCCGAGAGACTATGCGGTGCGGATGGCGACCGAACTGGCGTGGACCGGCGGCAAAGCGATCGTCTGCGCCCACGGCTCGCTTCTGTCGCAGCCGTTCGAAAACTATTACGACGACAGTTCTCGTGCCGTGCTGCACTTCCAGCAGTCGCAGCTACACAGACGCTACGTTCATGTTCCCGGAACCGGAACCTGCGCATTCCATACGGCCACCTTCAATCCGGCGCTGGAGGACTTCCTTGCACCGAACATGGCCGACATTTGGGTGACCAAATTCGCTCGGGAAGGCGGCATCCCCTGCATCAACGTTCCGCGACAGGCAAACTGGCTGATCCCGATCGCCGTGCGGCGGCCGTCGATCTACGAGCAGTCGCGTACAAAATCGGGCGGCAGCTACGATACCGGCGACATCCAGAGCAAGACGCTTGCCAGCCTCGGGCTGATCACCATCCGCGATGTCGTCAAGGACGCACCTGCGTTCGTGTTGACCGCGTCCGCCGACAGCGCATTGTCGGAACACCTGCCAAAGCTGTCCTTCGGCGCGCGCGACCCGCTGTTTTTCGTCCTGTGCGACAACGCCGAGGATACCCGCCGCCGCAGTGGCAGGATCGGTTACGAGGTGCACTTTCTCGAAAGGCATCAGCCGCTGGCGCCGGAGGTCCGTTCGCTGCTCTCCTCGATTGGCGGCCGTCTCATCCTGTGGGATATCTCGAACGCCAAGGCTCAGCAGATGGGGAGCACTTTCGAGGCCTGGATCGACGGAGCGTTTGCCCCAACCTTGAACTGAAACAAGGGGCCACGCAGGACGAACAGATCCCCTGCTCTGCCCTGCGACAGTGGTCGCTGGTTGCCGGGGTCGGCACCAGCACCGCCCTCACGGGCGCGTGCGTGCGTTCAGTTGAACGAGCGGACGAGGCTGCCGACGAGCAGGTTCCAGCCGTCGATGAGCACGAAGAAGAGGATCTTGAACGGCAGCGAGATGGAGGTCGGCGGGAGCATCATCATGCCCATGGCCATGGTGATGGCCGCAACGATCATGTCGATGACCAGGAACGGCAGCACGATGAGGAAGCCGATCTCGAAGCCGCGGCGGATTTCCGACAGCATGAAAGCCGGGATCAGCACCCGGTAGTCGATCAGCTCGGGCGTTCCGACCGACTGGCCACGCTCGCGGGCGATGTCGACGAACAGCGACAGGTCCTTGTCGCGGGTATTGGCGGACATGAAGGTGCGGAAGGGCTCGGCGATCCGCTGCACCGCTTCCGCCTCGCCGATCTGGTTCTGCAGCATGGGCTGCACGCCGTCGTTCCACGCGCGGTCGAACGTCGGCGACATGACATAGAAGGTCATGAACAGCGCCATGGAGATCAGCACGAGGTTGGAGGGCGCCGAGGCAAGACCCATGCCGGTGCGCAGGATCGAGAAGGCGATGACGAAGCGCGGAAAGCTGGTCACCATGATCAGGATGCCGGGGGCAACCGAGAGGACCGTCAGAAGGCCGAAGGTGCGGATGATCCACGCTGCCGCCGAGCCGTCGATCGGCAGATTCAAGAGGTCCGCCGGTGACTGCTGGGCAAGGGCCAGGCCCGGTACCGCCAGCAAGGCGGCGAGCAGCGTTATCAGTCGAATCATTCGATCACGAAGGTTCTGAACATCACCTTCGATACTTTGCCTTGCGAACGCAGGTCAACACGTTCCTGAATGTCGTCCTTAAGATATTGGAAGCCGCGCGGACCCTCGATCTGCTGCAGCGAGACGGTGCGCATATAGGCGAGAATATCCTGGTGGATCTCCTCGGCGAGCGGCAGCTGCGGCGCGCCATCGAAGGCCAGCGCCACTTCGAGACGAACCCAGTTTGCGGAAGGATAGGCAAGATTTGTTGTGATCGGCTCGAGCTGCACGACACCGGCCGCTTCGGTGGCGATATGCGGCAGCCCCTCTTCCTTCTTGTCGCCGTGAGCGCCGGCCGCTGCATCCGCCGGCCTGGCGGCTGCCTGGTCCGATCCGGGGATCTTCGGCGCGATCATGCCGCCCAGCACCCAGCCGCCACCGGCGCCGATCAGGGTGACGACGGCAATGCCGGCGATGGTCATGACCAACGCGCTTTTCTTCTTCGGCGGGGCGCCTTCTGCGGCTTCTTCCATCGTTTGGTCCTTCCCTCGGCCCCGTTAGAAGGGCGAGAACAGATCGACGACCTGCTGGCCGACAGGCGGCTGCTGCACTTCCGTCAGGCGACCGCGGCCACCGTACGAGATGCGGGCTTCGGCGATCTTGTCGTAGGAGATCGTGTTCTTGGCATCGACGTCCTGCGGCCGCACGATACCGGCGACATTGAGGATGCGGATCTCGTGGTTGACGCGCACTTCCTGCGAACCGCTGATCAGCAGGTTGCCGTTCTCCAGCGTGCCGGTCACGACGGCGGCAACCAGCAGCGTCAGCTTTTCTGCCCGCTTGGTGGTGCCCTTGCCCTTCGATTCGGTATCCGAGTCGGTTCCCATGTCGCCATCCGTCGACGGCGACAGGCCGAGAATGCTGGCCGCAGCGCTCCACTTCAGGCTGGTGGAGTTGGTGCGGGTGCGGTCGGTCTGGTTGTCGAAGGAGGCGCGGTCGTTGATCTGGATATCGACCGTCAGGATGTCGCCGACGTTGAGCGCCCGGGCGTCCTTGAACAGGGCCGCCTGGCTGTCGCTCCACAACGAGTAGCCGCTGGCCATCTGGCGCGGCTGCTTCGGATACATCGACATCTGCGGGGTCTGCGCATATTGCAGGCCGCTGCCGATCGGGCTCATCGCCGGAGCGTTGCCGATCTCCTTGACGGTCTGGCTCTGGCAGCCGGCCAGCAGCATAACGGCCAGCAAAGCGGGGGCGCGCTTGGTCATGTACGGTCCTTCGAGGTCTTGGGGTCGGCAGCGCTGGACATGATCATCGAGATCATCCCCGCCTTCTTGGGGTCCATCTCGCTGAGGATCAGGCCGGTCTGCCGCGACGGCAGCTTCATGAGGATCGCCGCGGCGAGTTCCGTCTTCATTTCGGCCAGCTGAGGGGCTGCGGCGTCCGCCTTCATCGTCTTGAAGATGTCGACAAGCCCGGCGTCGGCCTTGGTCATGAAGTCGTTGCGACGCTTCAGCCAGTCCTCGTATTCGCTCTTGCGCTTTTCGAGCAGCGCGATGCGCTCGTTGACGTCCGACTGCAGCTTCTCCAGCTCCTGCTTCTGCATCAGGTAGCGCTGGTCGCGCGCCGTATCGGCAATATTGGTGCAGAACTTCTGGATATCCTCGGAGGTCGAGCTCGGCAGCGCCGGGTTGGCCTGCTGGGCGTTGACCTGCGGAACGAGCAGCAGGAGGGCGGCGGCGCCGAGCAGCCTGACTACCAGCCGCTTGCGCGAAGAGCCGTTGCCTGCCTCACACCTGTTCATGTCGATCTGACCGTTCATCATTGGATGACGAGCTCCGCCTGGAGGGCGCCCGCGGACTTGATGCCCTGCAGGATGGCGATGATGCCATCGGGTTTGACGCCGATGCTGTTGAGGCCGGCGACCAGTGTGCGCAGGTCAGGCCCGTTGAGGATGGCGACATTGCTGCCGCTCTTCATGACGCTGATATCGGTCTGCGGCTGAACGGCGGTTTCACCGTCGGAAAAGGCTTCCGGCTGGATGATCTGCGGCGACTCGGTGACCTGGACCGTCAGCGTGCCGTAGCTGACCGCGACGCGCGAGATCTTGACGTCGGCGCCGATGACGACGGTACCGGTGCGCTCGTTGACGACGACCTTGGCCGGGGTATCGGTATCGACGACCAGGTTTTCGATGTCGGCCATCAGCCGTGTCAGGTCGGCCGACTTCGGCTTCTGGATGACGACTTCCTGCGAGTCGCGCGATTCGGCGATCGGCGCGCCGTAGCGCTGGCCGGCATAGCGGTTGACGACATCGGCAATCCGGACGGATGTCGAGAAATCCGGGTTGCGGAGCTGCAGGACGAGGTTGACCGCATCCTTGAACTTCGACGGCAGTTCACGCTCGATGATGGCACCGTTCGGCACGCGTCCTGCCGTGGTCACACCTTCGGTAACCGAGGCGGCCTGGCCCTGAGCCGAGAAGCCGGACACGATGACGGAGCCCTGGGCAACCGAATAGATCTGGCCGTCGGCGCCCGACAGCGAGGTCATGACCAGCGTGCCACCTCGCAGCGAGGTTGCGTCGCCAAGCGAGCTCACCGTCACGTCCATGCGGCTGCCGGGGCTGGCGAAGGGCGGCAGGTTGGCGGTGACCATCACCGCCGCAGTGTTCTTGGCGCTCGACTGGCCGCCCTGCGTCGAGATGCCGAGGTTCTGCAGCATGGCGCGCATCGACTGCTCGGTGAACGGCGACGAGCGCAGGCTGTCGCCGGTTCCCTGGAGGCCGACGATCAGGCCGTAGCCGATCAGCTGGTTGTCACGGCCCGCCTGCAGCGAGGCGATGTCCTTGATGCGGGCGGCATCGGCGAAGGACGGTTGAGCAGTATCGAAGAGTGCGAGGAGGCAGAGGCCGACGGCCAGGAGCTTGCGGTTGATCATTTCGCCATCACCTGCACCGTTCCATCACCCATGACGGTGCCCGACACCGTGACGCCCGAATCCAGGTTGCGGACCCGGATGACGTCACCGACGGCGGCGTTGTCGAGAGGCGTTCCGGAGGCGGAGATCAGCATGCCGCCGATCGCGAAGGTGAGCCGGACTGCCGCCCCGCGCTTGACGGCGAAGGGAGCCCGCAGCGCCGAGACCTGGATGGTACGGCCGGGCAGCAGCGTGCGCGTGCTGACCATGCCTTCGACCTCGCCCACCGAGCTGGCATAGCCGCCGGCGATGTTGGGGTTGGTGACCTCGACTTCCTGGAGAACGGCAGAGGCGATTTCCTGCCCGGGATAGATGATCTGCGTCGGCACGACGGCCGTGCCCGCATCGGCGCGTGCGACGCCGGCGGCGGCAAGGCTTGCCGCGGATGCAAGGAGCAGCAGGCTCCTTGCCCAGATCCACTGTGTCCGGCGAAACATCATGTCTGCCACCTCAATCTTTTACTTCAGGTTCTTGCTGACGATGGAGGCCATCTCGTCTGCCGTGGTGATCACCTTCGAGTTCATCTCATAGGCGCGCTGCGCCGAGATCAGATCGGTGATTTCCTTGACGGCATCGACGTTCGAGGCTTCCAGATAACCCTGCTTCAGATAACCGAAGCCCGGATCCTCGGGTGCGGCAACGATGGCTTCGCCGGAGGCTGCGGTCTGCTGGAAGAGGTTGTCGCCCAGCGCCTTCAGGCCTGCCTCGTTGACGAAGTTGGCGATCGTCAGCTGGCCGATCTCGGTGAATTCAGAGTTGTTGCCGGTGCGGACGCTGACCTGGCCGGTGCGGCTGATGACGGTCTCGCTGACATCGTCCGGGAAGGTGATGTTCGGCTCGATCGAGTAACCGTCGATGGTCACCAGCTGGCCTTCGGCATTGGTATTGAAGGCACCGGCGCGGGTGTAGAGCGTCGAGCCGTCAGGAGCCTGCACCTGGAACCAGCCGCGGCCGACGACAGCGAGATCGAGCTTGTTCTCGGTCTGCGCCAGCTCGCCCTGCGTATGGATATTGCGGACCGCCGCCGTCTGCACGCCGAGACCGATATTGGCGCCTTCCGGGACGATCGCCTGGTTGGCGCGGTTCGGCACGCCCTGGGCGCGTTCCGTCTGGTAGAGAAGGTCCGAAAACTCCGCACGCGCCCGCTTGTAGCCTGTGGTGTTGATGTTGGCGATGTTGTTGGCGATGACCTCGAGATTGGTCTGCTGGGCATCCATGCCCGTGGCGGCGACGGAAAGTGCTCTCATGACGGCGTCCTATCCCTTACATCTGCATTTTCGTGATTTCGAGATAGGCGCTTACAACCTTGTCTCGAAATGCCATGGCCGTCTGCAGCGACTGCTCCGCCTGGAGCATCGCATCCACCACCTGGCGGGTGTTGGCGGTGCCCTTGATACCTTCGAAGGACATCGCTTCGGCGCCCTTGATGTTGTTGACCGCATCCGAGGCCATGCCGCCCAAGACACTGGCAAACGACATGCCGCCGGCTTCGGCGGCGCCCGCCTGGGCAGGACCAAGGCTCGACGCTGTGCTCTCGACGCTGCTGGTCTCGCCGAGATTGCGGGTCTGCGAAAGGGCGCTTACGTTCTGGACACTGTCGATCATTGCGAGGCCTTCAGGAGGTCGAGGGTCGCGCTGATGAGATCGCGCGTCTGCTTGATGGTCTGGAGATTGGCTTCGTAGGTGCGGTTGGCTTCGCGCAGGTCGGCCATCTCGATGAGCATGTTGACGTTCGGCATCTTGACCATGCCCTTGTCGTCGGCAGCCGGGCTGCCCGGATCATATTCCTCGACGAAATTGGACTGGTCGGTGCCGAGCTTCTTGACGCTGACGGTCTGGGCGCCGGATACCTTGTCGAGTTCCGTGCCGAAGGTGATCGTCTTGCGTCGATAGGGATCGGCGCCCGGCGTATCGCCGGTGGAGCGGGCGTTGGCGATGTTTTCGGAGACGATGCGCAAGCGGGTTGCCTGCGCCTCCATTCCCGAACCAGCGATCTTGAGAGAGGCTGAAAGCGGATCCATGATGGGTCTACCTCTTAACTGTCATCAGCATCATGCGATGAAACGATTTCACGAGATTGGTGCTCAGCTCGTACTGGCGCTTGATCTCGCCGGTCTTCGCGAGTTCCTCGGCAAGCGCGACGGTGTTGCCGGACTCCTGCATGCCGATCTCGTTGTTCAACTCCGATTCCTCGACGTCGACGTCGATGCGGCTGTCGATGGCGGCGCCGGTGAGATGGCCTGGATGCGTGCGGGCCATGCGCGTGCCGGTCGAGTTGAGGACCGCCGAGAACGGCGTCACGTCCTTCGACTTGAACCCGGGCGTATTGGCATTGGCGATGTTGCCGGAAACGACTTCCTGGCGAACGGACAACCATTCGGCTTGTCGAGATGCGAGATCAAAAAGCTGGATGGGCTGCATAGGCTTCACTCCATTTTGTAGGTGAAGCCTAGGCTGGTAATCTTGCGTCAGACTTACGGGCTGGCCGTTGCGCCGTCGCGGTAGATCTCGCCCTTCGAAGTGACGATGACCCAACGCCCTTCGCGCTGTTCGATCGTCGCCAGGCGGCTGTTGTCGGGCAGGATCGAGCCGATCCGCACCATGTACATGCCGGAGCTGTCCTCGATCATGGCGCGACCATTGGCAACGTGCATCAGGCGGAAGGTGCTGCGGCCGGGGAATGGCTGCGCCAGCGCTGCCGGATCGGTTTTCGGCGGCTCTGAGCCGAGCGACGATACGGTTGCCGTAGTGATCGGGTCTGGGGCGTCGGCAAGCGGCGCCTGGCTGTGCTCGCGGTCATTGTCGACCAGCGCCAGAGGCGAGACGCTGAAGACGTTGCGGCCCGACCCCTCCGGCAGATCGCGGGTGCGGCTCAACACGTCCGTGCGGATGCCGAACTTTTCCTGGTTGAGGAAGACATACCAGGGGAAGAAGGCAGAGGCGGCGGCCAGCAGCACGCCGCCGCCGGCCAGCATGCGGTCGGTCAGATGTCCCCGGCGGCGCGTGGGCTTCGGAGCCGCGACCGTCTTGTCGTCGTCAATCGCCATGGCGCGTCATCCTCTCTGTCTCTGATTGCCGGGGGGCGGTGCCAGCGCGGCGCGCAGCGCTGCCGCAAGATCGCCATAGGCGTCGTCGGACGGCGGGTCGCCGGGCGTCTGTTTCAACACCTCGTAGATGATCGGGACCTGCTTGATCGCCATGTCGAGATCCGGATCGCTGCCGTTGCGATAGCCGCCGATAAGGCGCAGGTCGCGGGTCTCCTCGAAGCGGTGGATCAGCGACTTCAGCCGCGACACCAGCTTCTCCTGATCGCCGGTCCAGGCCTTGCGGGCGAGACGCGAGATCGACGAAAGCGGGTTGATCGGCGGATAGCGGCCCTCCTCGGCGAGGCTTCGCTCCAGCACGATGTGGCCGTCGAGAATGCCGCGGGCACTGTCGGCGATCGGGTCATTGTGGTTGTCGCCGTCGACGAGGATCGAGATGATCGCGGTGATCGTGCCGGTGCCTTCCGGTCCGGGCCCGGAGCGCTCGAGCAGGCGCGGCAGTTCGGTGAAGACGGAGGCCGGATAGCCGCGGGCGATCGGCGGCTCGCCGGAAGCGACCGCGACCTCGCGGATGGCGTGTGCGAAGCGGGTGACGCTGTCGGCGATGAACAGGACGTTCTCGCCCTGGTCGCGGAAATGTTCGGCGATGGTGATGCCGACGAGCGGCGCCATCTTGCGCAGCATCGGGCTCTCGTCGCTGGTGGCGACGACGGCGATCGATTTCGCCATGTTGTCGCCGAGCGTGTCCTCGATGAATTCGCGCACTTCGCGGCCGCGTTCGCCGACCAGCGAGATGACAACCTTGTCGAAGGCTTCGGCCCGGGCGAGCATCGAGAGCAGCGTCGACTTGCCGACGCCGGAGCCGGCAAAGATGCCGAGGCGCTGGCCGAGGCAGAGCGGCGAGAAGATGTCGATGGCGCGGACGCCGGTCGTGAAGCCGGTCTCGACCCTTTGGCGGGTCATCGACGGCGGCGCGGTATTGGAGATCGGCCGCTTGAGCGGACCGTTCTTCATCGGGCCCTTGTTGTCGATCGGATCGCCGAGCGCATTGATCGTGCGGCCGCACCAGCTGTCGTCGGGCGCGACGCGGAACGCCCCCTTGCGGATCACCACGTCGCCGATGCCGATCGGCTCACCCGGCTCGATGGGGCAGACATAGATGATGTCCGGCTCGACCCGCACCACCTCACCGAGATGGATACCGGTCGGGCTGCGATGGGCGACGAATTCGCCAAGCCGTACATGTCGCGACAGGCCGGACACCGTGTAGTGGCCGGCGGCAATGGTGCGAACATGTCCGCCCGGCGCGATCGCCACCTCCGGATCGGCGAAGCGGCGCACCAGGTCGGCCAGCTGCGCCAACTTGCCGGTCTCGGATGCTCCGGCCGCGTTGCTTTCCATCGCTCAGTCCTCAGGATCCGCCGAGCGTCTTGATGGCGGCGCCGAAGGAGCTCTCGGTATCGCGCATCAGCGCAGAGATAGCCTCGAAGTTGCGGTTGATCTGGATCAGCTCGGTCATCTGGCTGATGCCGTTGACGTTCGACTGCTCGAGGTAACCCTGCGCGACGCCCGACTCGAGGCTGTCGACGACAGCCTGCGGCTGCTCGACCGGGATTACGCCGCCGTTTTCGTAGCGTTGATAGCCTTTGGAGATGTCGGCGGTGAACAGGCCGAGCGTCGCGACCGGCACCCCGTCCTGCAGGATGCGGCCATCGGCGGAGACCTCGGGCGTGCCGCCGGTGCGGTTGAGCTGGATCGGCGCGCCGCCGGCGTCGAGCACCGGATAGCCCTGGTTGGAGATCAGCTCGCCGGTCTCGCGCATGGTAAAGCGGCCGTCGCGCGTCAGAACCTGACCGGCCGGCGTATCAATGGCAAACCATGCGTCGCCCTTCACCGCGAAGTCGAGCGGGTTGCCCGTCTGCTGCAGCCCGCCGGAACGGGTCGACAGATAGTCGTTGCCCTGGCTGACGAAGGCGACATTGGCATTCAGGTCGTTGCGGGTCCGGCTCATGACCTCGTCGAACTTGACCTCGGTCGAGCGGAACCCGACCGTGTTGATGTTGGCCATATTGTCGGCGATCGTGTCGAGGCGGCGCTCAAGCGCGACCTGCGAGGAAATGCCGACATACAATCCGGACTGCATAGGATCTGCCCCCGTGTTACCCTTGGACCGGCGGCGATCAGAAAGCTGCCGTACACGCGATTTGCGGACATCGTCGTGCCCCTTGGCGGCAGGAGTAGGCAAAAGAACTTGTGCGAGGCTGTTCCGCTTCAAGCCGTCTGCAAGCGATCGGTTACCCAGCCTCACGCAAGGCAGCGCCTGTATTCGAAAGCCTGATAAAACTACGGTACAGGCACGCGATGACCATTATTATCGGATTCATTATCACCGTCGGCTGCGTTCTCGGCGGCTTCATGGCGATGGGCGGCCACCTGGACGTGCTGATCCAGCCGTTCGAGCTCATGATCATCGGCGGCGCCGGCCTTGGCGCCTTCGTCATGGCCAACCCCATGAAGGTGGTCAAGGATGCCGGCAAGGCGCTGGGCGAGGCCTTCAAGTTCGCCGTGCCGAAGGAACGCAACTACCTCGACGTGCTCGGCGTGCTCTACTCGCTGATGCGCGACCTGCGCACCAAGTCGCGCAACGAGATCGAGGCGCATATCGACAATCCAGAGGAATCGTCGATCTTCCAGTCGGCGCCGACGGTGCTGAAGAACAAGGAACTGACGTCGTTCATCTGCGACTACGTTCGCCTGATCATCATCGGCAACGCCCGCAGCCACGAGATCGAAGCTTTGATGGACGAAGAGATCGAGACGCTGCTGCACGACAAGATGAAGCCGTATCACGCGCTGGTGGTGATGGGCGACGCCTTCCCGGCCATCGGTATCGTCGCGGCCGTGCTCGGCGTCATCAAGGCAATGGGCAAGATCAACGAATCGCCGGAAGTTCTCGGCGGCCTGATCGGCGCAGCACTCGTCGGCACCATGCTCGGCATCTTCCTGTCCTACTGCCTGGTCAGCCCGCTGTGCTCGCAGATCAAGATCGTTCGGACCAAGCAGCACCGCCTCTACATCATCGTCAAGCAGACGCTGATCGCTTACATGAACGGCTCGGTGCCGCAGGTGGCGCTCGAATACGGCCGCAAGACGATCTCCAACTACGAGCGTCCGTCCATCGATTCCGTCGAGCAGGAAATGATGAATCCGGGCGGCGGTGAGAACAAGGCGGCATGACCGACATGAGCACTCAACCGGAAAACCGCTCTTCTGCAATCGACCCGGCGCTGCTTGCCAAGCTGACCGGCGGGCTTGGCGACCACAAGACGGTCGAAAAGATCTGCGGAGAGTTCGGCCATCTCTATTCGGAGTTCCTGCCCGACGTCTTCCAGAGCGAGACCGGCCTGTCGATCAGCGTCAACTACAGCGGCTTCCAGATGGGCCGTATGCCGGATCTTGTCGCAAGCCTCGGCGATTTCAGCCTGGTGGACGGCTCGCTGCGCAACTGGTGTCCGAACTTCGTGCTCGCCTGCGGCAGCAGCTTCGTCATCGGCCTGATGGAGCACATGCTCGGCGCTGCACCGGAGACGGTCTCGCAGCCCGCGGAACGGCCGCTGTCGAACATCGAGCTCGATCTGGCACAGATGGTGTTCGAACGGATGGCAAACGTACTGCGGTCGGGCGTCAATGCGGCGGGCGGCTTTGAAGCCAGTCTCGAGCTTCCGCACAATGCCAAGGATCGCCCTGCCCCGGAAGCCGACGCTCCGATCGAGTTCGGCGCGCTGATCCGCATGACGATCGACATCGGCAAGGTCACGTCGCAGATCGCGCTGGTCATTCCGCAGAAGGCGCTTCTGAAGACCAAGGTGGAAACGCCGCGCGCGACCGGCCAGGTGGCCAAGCAGAAGCAGGAATGGGCCGACCGGATCGCCGACCAGGTGCGCCGCTCGCACATCACGCTGGAGGCGCGGATCCGGCTGCAGAGCCTGACGCTGAAGACGATCTCGAAGCTCGCGGCCGGCGACATCATCGCCTTCGAGGACAAGAACGACGTCCGCGTCGAAGTGAGCGCCAACGGCCGGGACATGTACTCCTGCGAATTCGGCCGTTCGGGAGAGCGCTACACGGTGCGGGTGAAGGACAATATCAGCTCAGAAGACGAGCTTCTGCGTCACCTCATGGGGTAGCAGGCGGGAGCGCGTTTCCCGCACTGCGGCAATGGGCAGGCTGACGCAAGTTTCAACAGGAATAATGTGGTCATGGCAACCAAGAAGACACCTCTTATCGATCTCGACGATTTTCCTGCAGCAGGCAATGAGGTCGAGCTGGATCAGGCGATCGACGATCTGCGTGGCGTTCTGAAAGCCGATACCGACGGTGGGGCCCCCGATTTCGCCAGTGACTTCGGAGCGGGCTCGCTGTCGGACAGCGATAGCCCCTTCGGTGCCGATCTCGGCGGCGAGACCTCGTCCTTCGGCGGTTCGGACTTCGGTGGAAACGACTTCGGTGGAGCGGCGTTCGGCGGGGCCGATGTCTCGACGCCGGAGCCGGGCAGCGCGCTCACCTCTAACCTCGACCTGATCATGGATATCCCGATCAACGTCGAGATTGTGCTCGGAACCAGCAAGATGCAGGTCTCCGGCCTGATGGGACTTGAGGAAGGCGCAATCATTGCGCTCGACAAGAAGATCGGCGAACCGGTAGAGATCATGGTCAATGGTCGCCGGATCGCCAAGGGCGAAATCACCGTCCTGGAACATGACGATAGTCGCTTCGGTGTTAAGCTCACGGAAGTGATGGGTACAAAGAAAACCTGATCCCATGAGGGACAGTGAGGGAAGACCATGATGGACTTTGACGATTTCGGAGGCGCTGTCTCCACGAAACCGTTATCCCAAGCTGAAAAAGCCGCTGCCGTCCTGCTTGCCATGGGCAAGGGGGTCGCCGGGAAACTGTTGAAATATTTCACGCAAGCCGAACTCCAGACGATCATCGCGTCGGCGCAGTCGCTGCGTGAAATCCCGCCGGACGAGCTGCTGCAGCTCGTCAACGAGTTCGAGGACCTGTTCACCGAAGGTGCGGGTCTCATGGACAATGCGCGCGCCATCGAAAGCATCCTCGAAGAAGGACTTACGCCGGAAGAGGTCGACGGCCTGCTCGGCCGCCGCACCGCGTTCCAGGCCTTCGAAGCCTCGATCTGGGACCGCCTCCAGGATGCCGACCCGATCTTCGTCGGCACCTTCCTGCAGCGCGAGCATCCGCAGACGATCGCCTACATCCTGTCGATGCTGCCGTCGGCTTTCGGCGCCAAGCTGCTGATCCAGCTGCCCGACAGCCAGCGCGCCGACATCATGAACCGTACCGTCAACATGAAGGATGTCAGCCCGAAGGCCGCCCAGATCATCGAGAACCGGGTGATCGAGCTGACGCAGATGATCGAAGCCGAGCGCAACTCCAACGGTTCGAACAAGGTGGCCGAGCTGATGAACGAGCTCGACAAGCCGCAGGTCGACACGCTGCTGAGTTCGCTGGAGACGATCAGCAAGGAATCGGTCAACAAGGTGCGTCCCAAGATCTTCCTCTTTGAAGACCTCCTGGCGATGCCGCAGCGCAGCCGCGTCATGCTGCTCAACGATATAGCCTCGGACATCCTCACCATGGCGTTGCGCGGCGCACCCGTAGAGATCAAGGAAAGCGTGCTTTCGGCGATCAGCCCTCGCCAGCGCCGCATGATCGAGTCGGATCTTGCCGCCACCAACACGGCGATCAATCCACGCGAAGTGGCGATTGCCCGCCGCGCTGTGGCACAGGAAGCCATCCGCCTGTCCAATGCCGGGCAGATCCAGCTGAAGGAAGAGGCTTCCGAACAGGTCGAAAGCGCGCCGGCCGCAGCCTGATACGGCTGGCGGCATGCGCCGCCGGCATTGGAAGCCATGACGGCTTTCGCGAACCAAAGCGGGGGGCCGCCTGCCCTTCCAGCGCAGGGATGATCCCTTGTCGGACGACAAAGACAGTAAAACAGAGAGCCCTACCCACAAGAAGCTGCTCGATGCCGCGGACAAGGGCAACGTTCCGTTCTCCAAGGAAGTCACGCTGCTGGCGTCTTCCCTCGCCTTCTATTTCTTCCTCGTCTTCTTTCTGCCAAGCAGCACCGCGCAGCTCAGCCAGGCCCTGAAGGACCTCATCGAGAAGCCCGACCAGTGGGCGCTGGAGAACGCTTCCGACGTCGTATCGATCTCGGTGCGCATCGCCTGGGACGCCGCAGCCTTCCTGCTGCCAGCCATGCTGCTGTTCATGATCTTCGGCCTGGTTTCGTCGCTTGCACAGAACATGCCGTCCTTCGTCCTCGAGCGCGTCCGGCCGCAGCTGTCGCGCCTGTCGCCGGTCAAGGGGTTTGAACGGATCTTCAGCGTTCCGGGCCTGGTGGAATTCGGCAAGTCGCTGTTCAAGGTGCTGATCGTCGGCGTCATCATGTTCTTCATGATGCGCAGCGACTTCCTGCACACGATCGATGCCATGTTCGCCGATCCGCTGGTCGTACCGGGCATGCTCTATACGGCGATCAAGAAGATGATGGTGATCATTCTTCTGGCGACCGGCACGCTGGCGGTGTTCGACTTCTTCTGGACGCGACATCACTGGTTCAGCCAGCTGAAGATGTCGAAGCAGGAAATCAAGGACGAGAACAAGCAGTCCCAGGGCGACCCGATGGTCAAGGCCCGGCAGCGGTCTGTCATGCGCAGCCGCGCCCGCCAGCGGATGATGAAGAACGTGCCGCGCGCCACGCTGGTGATCGCCAACCCGACGCATTATGCGGTGGCACTGCGTTACGTGCGCGAGGAAAGCGACGCGCCGATCGTTGTTGCCAAGGGCGCTGACCTCGTTGCCCTCAAGATTCGTGAGATTGCAGAGGCCAACAACATTCCGGTTTTCGAAGATCCGCCTCTGGCGCGCTCCATGTTTGCGCAAGTCTCGATCGATAGTGTCATTCCAGCAGCCTTCTACAAGGCCGTGGCTGAACTGATTCACCGGGTCTATGCCTCCAGGTCGCCCAAAAGACGGACACGTTAGCAACTATGAAAAAATGCGATTACTCGTTGGAAAGAGAAAAGATTCTGGCGCTTGCGATCAACCCTGTTGCGACTGAACTGCGTCTGCTGGATGCAGCCGATCTGATCTCGCTGCTGCGGCTCGAATGCTATGGCAGCATCGCCGATCTGGTGTCGTCGGCCGCAGAACTGTTCTTCCATCCGGGTACCGTCAGCTTCGGCTCGGGCGGCGATTACCGGCTGGAATGGGACGGCCAGCCGGAGGTGGTTCTCGATCTCGAGATCAAGCCGCGGGGCGTCTCTGTCTATGCGCGCCTGATGCTCAGCGACAAGACGGCCGGCATCGAGATCGATCATATCGCGTTCCAGGATCCGTCCGACGATCCTGAGGAAAATACCCGCTTCCTGTCACGCAGCCTGCACGACGCCCGCTTCGTGAAGTATCCGACGGCACTTGCCGGCTGAGGGATGGCATAGGGCGTCGACCGAGCCTCGGCGCCGCTTCGCGCAGGCAAGGCTCGGCCGATGCGGCCAGTAAAGACCAGTTGTCAGTGAATGTAGCCGAGGCGGATCGCCTTGGCGATCGCCTGGATGCGGTTGACCGCGTCCATCTTGATGGTGGCTGAACCGAGATAGGCGTTGACGGTGTGCACCGAAAGCCCGAGCCGCTCGGCAATCTCTTCGCTGATCTGACCGTCGCCGGCGAGCTGGAGGCAGGCAATCTCCCGTTCGCTCAGCGTCTCGGATGGAAGAGTGCGCCGCTCGTCGAGGGCCAGAAGATCCATCATGATATGGAAGCTTCGGACGTGCTGGTCGATGACGATCTCGCTGGCGATGTTCACCGGGCCGCCGGAGAAGGCGACATAGCCGTTGCCAAGCGCCCCCAGACGGACCGGGAAGGCGATGCCGGAAAAGCCAAGGCTGCTGGCCTCCAGCTTGCGCACCAGCGGCACCGTCTCACCGCCGCCGCTCCGGGCTTCGGCATCGCTGCTCTGCCATGTCATCGGCAGCAGCGACAGGTCGATATGGTGGATAAAGGCATCGCCGTAGGCTTCGATGAGCGCACTGCTGTGCTCGGAGGCCAGCGCGCCCCAGTTGTCGAGTTCGCAGATCAGCTTGCGCTTGTTCGGAAGGCCGGCACCGGAAATTCGAAGGACGGCGAAGTTGCGCGCGTGCAGCGTCTTCTGCATCGTCACCAGCTTCGGGAATATGTCCGAGCGACTGGACGCACGCGAACCGGCGCCATACGGCGATCCGCTGTCCGCATCGTTCCTCAACGCCGTATGCCAAGAGGCCATGGTCTCGCCCTACACCAGGTTGTTGCGCACCGCGTATGCGATTGCTTCGGATCTCGTCTTCGTCGCGGTCTTGCGCATGACGCTGGTGATGTAGTTGTTGATGGTGTTGCGCGAGATGCCGAGGATGACGGCAATCTCGTCGCTGGTCTTGCCCTCGGCAATCCAGAACAGGCATTCGAGCTCGCGATCGGTCAGCTCGAAGTCGCGGTCCGGACGGGCTTCCCGCGTCTCCCCGAGGCTGAGCACGTAGCCGGCGAGCAGGCCAACCTCACGCAGCCGGTCCTGCGACAGGATGAGCCCCTCGAGGAACAGCAGCATGATTGAGTAGCGGGTGCGGCCGGCGCAGAAGGTCAGCGAACAGTACTGGCGGCTGACATCTTCCGGCAGATCCACGTCGTCCGGCAGCAGCGCGAACTGCGGCGTCAGGATGGCGAGACACTTCTCGATTTCGGTGGAACGTGAGTAGCCGCGCGACAGGTCGGTACCGAGGCGGCGGACGAGATCGAACGGCCAGTTGGAGGCAACGATCGAGTCGAGCCCTTGCTCCTGAACCAGATCGTATCGGGCGAGCAGATAGTGGGAGGCGCCGACATAGTCGGTCAGAAGCCGCATGGCGGCGGGGATGTTGTTGGAGGTCCCGGTGATCGTCAGACGACGGAGGAACTTTTCGCGCAAGACCGGCCTGGCGGCATCTGGCTCGATGAAATGCCGGCCTTCGGATGCGAACTCAGCGCCCCGGACGTCCATTCTGCCACTCTCCTTTGAAGGTGGGCGCACCGCGACCCGCCACCCTCGGGTCCCGTCGTTTCGTCGTCGCCGGAGCGCGGCTATGACCAGTCATGATCACGTTCAGCCCACCCCGAATCACCGCCATTCTAGGCGGTAGCCTTGGAATTGCCATGACCTCGCTACATTTCCTACAGGCTGCTGGGGTCCGGTCAAGCGTCGCCGCCGCTTTTGTACGCCACACAACCGAAAAGGCCGCCCGGAGGCGGCCTTCGTCGTCTGATTGTGCGGTGTGTCAGGCGGCCCGATCGACTGCCCATTTGCGCAGGATCTTCGCGGCCCGCTCTTCCGAGAGCTCGACCATCCGGGACAGCCGCTTTTCCGGACCTTCCTTGACGCGGCGATTGAAGCCGCCGTTCGGATCCTCTTCGCCGCCGAACAGGTCGCTCGAGCCGTCGAAGCCGAAGTCCGAACCGAAATCCGAGCCGAAGCCATCGACGAGTGCCGGGTTGCCGCCCGCCGGCGAGAAGTCCGGCAGTTCCAGGCCGGCAGCTTCGCCGGCAGCTTCTGTCGCGGCACCGGAGCCCGTCATGTTGCGGATGACCGGGCGGAGGCCGAACCAGACGACGAGGAAAGCGACGAGGACGAAGGCGAGCGAGTTGATGATACCGCCGAGGTTGCGGGTCAGCACTTCGCCCATGCCAGGGCCGGAGCCGGCGGATTCTTCGAGCAGCTGCGCTTCGAGGAAATCCATGGCCGTCAGGGTCACCACGTCGCCGCGGTCCGGATTAACGCCGGCAGCTGTCGCGACGATCTTCTGCATCTCGGCGAGGTAGGCGTCGATCTTCTGCTGGTCGACAGGCTCGCCGACCATCTTGGCGATTCGGCCACGGTTGACGACGACGGCGATCGAAAGCTTTTCGATGCGGTAGCTGTTGCGCGTCGTCGCGGTCGTCTTCGAGTTGATCTCGTAGTTGGTCTGCTCTTCCTTCTTGTCGGACTGATCCGACGATTCAGGCGTATTGCCGCCACCGCCCTCAGGGGCTGCCTGAGGAACGTTCTGCTCCACCGTCGCTGCCGAGTCGGGCTGGCGTTGCTGCGACTTCTGGGCCTCCTTGGTGACCTTTACCGAGCGTTCGACGCGCGATTCCGGATCGTAGACCGTCTCTTGGATCTGCTGGCTGTCGGTGTTGATGGACGCCGTGGCGCTGGAGCGGAAGTTGTCCATGCCGAGGAACGGGGCGAGCGCCTTGTCGATATTGCTTTCGATTTCCTTCTGCACCGTCTGCAGGGTGTTCATCGAGCGGTTCAGGGCGCTGTTTCCGGCTTCGTCGCCGGAGGCGAGCAGCTGACCGGTCGAATCGAGAATGGTGACGTCCTCGACATCGAGGCCGGGAACGGCGGAGGCCACCAGGTGGCGGATCGATGCGGCAGCCTTGCGGCCCGCCTCGCTGCTGGCACGGATCATCACCGAGGAGGTGGGCTTCTGGCCGGCGCGGCGGAAGTTGCCGACATCCGGCATGACGATATGGACGCGGGCGGCGGCAATGCCGCTGATCTGCTGGATGGAACGGCCGATTTCGCCTTCAAGCGCGCGGACGCGGGTGACTTCCTGCATGAAGGAGGTGAGGCCGAGCGAACCGACATTGTCGAAGAGTTCGTAGCCGGCGTTGGCGCTGTTCGGCAGGCCGCGTTCGGCCAGCATCAGCCGGGCCTTGCTGGTCATGCCGACCGGCACCTGCAGGCTCGTGCCGTCCTGGCCCGTCTGGAAGTCAATGCCGGCTTCCGCCAGCGCGATGCTGACTTGGTTGAGGTCGGAGGTCTCGAGACCGACATACAGCGTCTCGTAGGATGGCTTGTTCACCATCAGGGCCGCGGCGATGACGATAGCCATCGACAGAACGCCGACACCCGCAAGCGCCAGCAGCTTGGTTTGCCCAAGCGCCCCAAGATTTCTCATAACTTGATTGAATTGAGCCAACAGATTCATTCTGTTCCCGCACCGTCACTGGATAAAGAGCTCTTTGCCCGGCTCCAAACTAGAGCGCGAAGCTTGTGCGAGCGTTTCGCGTGAGGACGGCGGAGGCGCGGCGGCGGTGGGGGTGAGAAGCTCTCGACTGTGGCGGCCGATCAGAAGAAGTCGAGGTCACCGGCTGCCTTGGCAAGCGGCACTGCTGCCGGCTGGATCATGCCGGCGCTGAGCGCCCGGTGCATGTCGGCAAGCTTGACGAGGGCGAGCGCCGTCGACACATCAACCGTCCAGTGCTCGGGGATGGTCCCGGCGAGGGTATCGATGAATTCCGCGAGGCCGCGGGTCTTTTGCACCGCAAGGTCGATCCCCTGCAGGACTTTCATGCTGTCCGGCGAGCCAATAACACTAGTCGTGCCGAGGTCGAGCAATTGCGGCTCCACCCTCTCGATGAGGTAGGCCACGTCATACAGTTCCGCCACGATCCGTGTCAGAACTTCAGGCAACTTCTCTTCGAGGCAAGCGGGGGACTGCACGGACATGACGGACATTGCTTCCTCGACTAGAAAAATTCGATCGAACTTTCGACCGGCTTGACGGGACGGGCCGGACGCTGCTCCAGGGCCACCGTCTTTTGCGTTTCCGCGCCGGTCAGGGGATATGCACGTGCGCGGCCGCTGACAGGCCAGTATTCGAGTTTCCGGCCAAATTCGCCACCCGTTGAGGAGCCGACCACGGATATGCCCTCGTCCCTCAGGAACTGCATGGCAAAGGCCGCATTCTGCTCGCCGACATTGGAGAAACTGGCAATCGTCTTGGCGCCACCGAAGACCTTCGCCTCCAGGCGCTCACGCCGTCCGCCGCGCTTCAGGATGCCGTTGATCAGCAATTCCATGAGATGCACGCCGTAGCGCGACATGTCGCCACCCGACGTGCCGCCCGGGCCATTGCCCGGCAGCAGGAAATGGTTCATTCCGCCGACCCCGGCCACCGGATCCCGCAGGCACGCAGCGACGCAGGATCCGAGGATCGTCGTTATGACGGCCTCGGGATCATCCGTAACCTTGTACTCGCCCTGGATGATGTTCATCCGCTTGGCTGCGGCCGGGTGGATCATTTAAGGGCTCCGAAAACCGCCTCGATCGCAGCCTTCATCTTCTCGATCGTGAACGGCTTGGCCAGGACGTTGTTGGCGCCGAGCTGGGCTGCCTTCTGTACCAGCGCGCGGTCGCCCTGCGCCGTCAGGATGATGAAGGCGGCCTTCTTGGTGTTCGGGTTGGTGCGCACCGCCTGCAGCAGGCCCAGACCGTCCATCTTCGGCATGTTGAAGTCCGAAATCACCAGGTGATGCGGCTGCTCGGCCATGATCTTCATGCCCTGCTCGCCATCGCCTGCGGACGTGATCTGCTTGAAGCCGAGCTGTGTCAGGGCGTCGCTGAGCAGCAACCGGCTGGTCACCTGATCGTCGACGATCAGAACTTTGATTTTTTCAGCGAGAGACATTTATTCGGTACCTTCTTTTCGGGCAGCGGTTAATTTCAAAATTTCATCTCCGATGGCGCCGAGCGGCAGCTGCAGCTCGACCGCCCCTATGTCATGCGCCACCCGCGGCATGCCATAGACGACGCATGTCTTCTCGTTCTGACCGATGGTCCGTGCCCCTGCACTTCGCATCTTCAGCAGACCGGACGCACCATCTCGGCCCATGCCGGTGAGGATCACGCCGACCGCGTTGCGGCCGGCAAGTTCCGCCACCGAGTCGAAGAGCACATCCACCGACGGCCGATGGCCGTTGACGGGGTCTCGCTCGACAAGCCGGCAGCAAGGCGCGGACGGATTGACGACCTGCAGGTGCCTGTCACCACCGGGGGCTAGATAGATGCGGCCAATCTCAAGTCTAGCCCCGTCGGTGGCTTCCTGGACTACAGGAGCGCAAATACGATTAAGCCTTTCCGCAAAACTTTTGGTAAATGTCGACGGCATGTGTTGAGTGATCACCGTCGGCGGGCAATTCGGCGGAAATTTCTGCAAAACGGCAATGAGAGCCTCGACGCCGCCGGTGGAAGAACCGATGGCGACCACCTTGCGGCCGACGCGATATTCGGCCGCCGGTGCCGTCACCGGCACGGTTGCCGCCACCCGGCCGCGCTTGGACCGCGCCGCCGCCTTGACCTTCTCCGCCAGGTCTCCAAACGGACGGGCATCGCCAGGTACCGGCTTGCTGACACAGTCGAAGGCGCCGATCTCAAGGGCTGCAAGCGTCGCATTGGCACCCTGGTGCGTCATCGTCGACACCATGATCACCGGCATTGGCCGCAGCCGCATGATCTTTTCGAGGAACTCCAGCCCGTTCATGTTGGGCATTTCGATATCGAGGGTGACGACATCGGGATTGAGCTGCTTGATCGCAGCGCGGGCTTCCATGGCGTCGCCGGCCTGGCCGATGACGCTGACGCCCGGATCGGAATTCAGAACAGCGGTGATCAGGCCGCGCATGGTCGGCGAGTCGTCTACGACAAGAACACGTGCCGGTACGGTCATGACTTCCTCCCCGCGTTTTTGCCAGTATAGCGGTAGGTGGTTATGCCGATGTTATCGAAGGCGTTCTTTGCGTCGCCGCTGACGCGCTCCGAGTGACCGATGTACAGATGACCGCCCTCGGGAAACAGCGAGGCGAAGCGGGACCAGATCTTCATCTGGGTCGGCTCGTCGAAGTAGATCACCACGTTGCGGCAGAAGATGACGTCGAACTTGCCCTTGAACGGCCACTGGGCCATCAGGTTCAGCTCGTTGTAGGTGATCAGCTTCTTGACCTTGTCGTCGATCTGGAACTTGCGACGGCCGCCGGCATCGACCTCGCGGAAGTACTGCTTGCGCATCGACGGGTTGACCGTCTCCAACGCGTTCTCGTCGTAGATGCCGGCCCGCGCGAGAGCCAGGATCTTCGGGTCGATATCGGTTGCGAGGATGCGGAAGTCATAGTCGGCCGCATTGGGCAGCAGCGACATCACCGTCAGCGCGATCGAGTAGGGTTCCTGCCCGTCAGACGAGGCGGCCGACCAGATGCGCACCCGGCCGCCGCTCTTGGCCCGCGCGATCAGGCCCGGCAGAACCTCGTCGCGCAGGTGCTCGAAGTGGTGGTTCTCGCGGAAGAAGCGGGTAAAATTCGTCGTCAGATGCGACAGCATCTCGCGCCGGGCAGGCGCACCTTCCGGCGACGACACAAGCGCGCAATATTCGCGAAAGCCGCGCAGGCCGAGATTGCGGATGTGCTTGGAGAGCCGCGAATAGACGAGCGACGCCTTGCTGTCGTTGAGGTAGATGCCGGCGTCCGCGTAGATCATCGCGGCGATTTCCGTCAGGTCGCGGCGAGTCAGCGGATATTCACCACTGGCCAGCACCTCGTCCGGGGACTGCTTCACATCGAGATTGCCAAGAGCCTTCATGCGGCTTCACTTTCCGTGTCGGAGATCAATGCCGTAAGCTCGATCAGGCAGATCATGCGCTTGTCGATAGCCAGGATGCCGCGGGCGAACTGCCGTTCCAGATCCGAGGAGATCTCGGGGACCGGCTGGATGTTGTCATCGGTGACAGTCAGGATGTCCGACACCGCCTCGACCAGCAGGCCGACGATGCGGGTCTTGACCTGCGTGACGATGATGACGTGCCGCTCCGACGCCTCGGTACGGCCGATGCCGAGCCGGGCGGAGAGATCCATGATCGGCAGCACGACGCCGCGCAGGTTGATGACGCCCATGACGTAGGACGGCGAATGCGGCAGCATCGTCGCCTTCGTCCAGCCGCGGATCTCCCGGACCGACATGATGTCGACGCAAAATTCCTGATCGCCGATGCGGAAGGCGATGAGCTCCCGGCTACCCTGAACAAGATTTTTGGCGGCATAGGACATCGGCTCAGCCCGTCGCTGCCAGCGGCATGTCCGCCTTCATCCCGCCATCCTGCCTGAGCGACTGGCCCCGCGAGGCGGCGACCACCGCATCGACGTCGAGGATGAGCGCCACGCGGCCATCGCCGAGGATGGTTGCAGCGGCGATGCCCGGAACATGCGTGTAGTTGGCTTCAAGCGACTTGATGACCACCTGGCGCTGACCCTGGATGGCATCGACCATCAGAGCCCGCTGGCCGCCACCTTCGGATTCCACCAGCAGCGCGACGCCTTCTACCGGATTGGCCTGAGTTGCGCGGAAGTTCAGAATGCGGCCGACATCGACGAGCGGGCAGAAGGAATTGCGGATCGAGATCAGCCGCTGGTTGGCGCCGAAGGAATGCACGGCCGACGCTTCCGGCTGCAGGGTTTCGACGATCGCCGTCAGCGGCACGACCAGCGTCTGGCCGGCGACGGTGACGACCATGCCGTCGAGGACGGCAAGCGTCAGCGGCAGGCTCATGGTGAAGGTCGAACCCTGGCCGGGGCGCGAGGAAATCGAGATGCGGCCGCCGAGCGCCTGGATCGACCGCTTGACCACGTCCATGCCGACGCCGCGGCCGGAAATGTCGGAGATCTTGTCGGCGGTCGAGAAGCCCGGCATGAAGATCAGGTTGTCGATCTCCTCGTCGGTCAGGTTGGCATCGGCCGCAATCAGGTCGTTGTCGATGGCCTTCTGGCGCACGCGTTCGCGGTTGATGCCGGCGCCGTCGTCGACCAGTTCGATGACGATTCGGCCCGACCGGTGCTTGGCCGTCAGCTTGACGGTGCCTTCCGGGTTCTTGCCGGCGGCCTCGCGCTTTTCGGGGCTTTCGATGCCGTGGTCGACGGCATTGCGGATCATGTGGGTCAGCGGCTCGGCCAGCTTGTCGATGACCGTCTTGTCGACTTCGGTGTTTTCGCCTTCAGTGATCAGGCGGATCGACTTGCCGACCATGTCTGCGACTTCGCGAACGATGCGCGACATCCGCTGGAAGACCGGCTTGACCGGCTGGGCGCGGATCGCCATGACCGAATCCTGGATCTCGCGGGTGAGCTGCTGCAGCTCCTCGAGGCCCATGTTGATCGAGGACGTGCCCGTCGCATCGTTCTCGATGACGCTCTGCGACAGCATGGCCTGGTTGATGACCAGCTCGCCGACGAGGTTGATGAGGCGGTCGACACGGTCGAGGTCGACGCGGATGGTCTGGCCGGCGCTGTTGTTGGCGGCAGCGTTGGCATTCGCGGCTGCGGCGGCCGCAGCGGCCTGGCTTTCCTTCTTCTCGACGCGCGCGGCAACGGCGGCAAGCTTGCTGACGTTGGAGGCCGTCTCAGCGGCTGAAACGGCATCGGCCGCGAGGCTTGCGGCGGCACCTGCCGACGACGGCACTGCGGCCGCACCCTCGTCCTCGTCGAGCGCCGACAGGTCGAACGGCACGGGGATCATCGGCAGTTCTTCGGCGGTGTCCGGAACCTTGACGTCGAGATCGCAATCCCATTCGGCAAATTCGAAGATGCTGCGGATGTCCTGTTCGCCCTTGTCCGTCTTCACCTGGATGGTCCAGCCGAAATAGGCCTCTTCCGGATCCATCTTGTCGAAGGCCGGCAGCGTGTCCATGTCGCAGTTGATGCTCATGTCGCCGACGCGCGAGAGGTCGCGCAGCAGCAGGGCGGCTTCGTTGCCCTTGGCGTAAAGCTCGCGACGCGGCTTGAACAGCACCTCGAAGGTCGAGCTCGCGGCCTGCGGCTCATCGCTGCCGAAATCATCGAAGGTGAAGGGGATCGGCTGGAAGCCGCTGTCATCGGTCGGCGGCGGCGCCTCGGCGGGCGCTGTAGCCTTTGCCGGAGCGGGCTTGGATGTCTCGACGGCTGCGCCGCCGGACGGGATCTCGCCGCGCGCCAGCGCCTCGAGTTCCTTGACGAGACCGCGGCTGCGGCTCTCGTCGACGCTTCCGCCATCGCGCGAGCAGGTGACAAGGTCCGCCAGGATGTCGGCCGACTTCAGCATCACCTTCAGAACGTCCTGCGACGGTTCCAGCTTGTTGGAGCGCACGCAATCAAGCGTCGTCTCGAACACGTGGGCGAACGAAACCAGGTCATCAAGCCCGAATGCGCCGGCACCGCCCTTGATCGAATGCACGGCACGGAAGACGGCGTTCACCGTTTCCGGGTCGCGATCTCCATCATTCAGCTTGAGAAGACCGGCTTCCAATTCAGCGAGCTGCTCCTCGCATTCCTGGAAGAAGATCTCTTTGATTTCATTCATATCCATCGCAGGAATTCCCGGTTCAGGCGGTTACGCGTTCGATCGCATCAATCAGTTTTGCCGGATCGAAAGGCTTGACGATCCAGCCGGTCGCCCCGGCCTGGCGCGCGCGGTTCTTCTTTTCCGCATCGCTTTCCGTGGTCAGTACGAGGATCGGAACGGCGCGGTAGCGCTCGTTGCGGCGAACACCCTCGATAAAGCCGAAGCCGTCGAGGCGCGGCATGTTGATGTCCGTGACGATGACGTCGGGATTGCACTCTTCCAGCACTTCGAGACCCTCGACGCCGTCCTCGGCCTGAATGGTTTCGAAGCCGGCATTGTTCAGGGTCACCAGAAGCATGTTCCGGATGGTCCGTGAATCGTCGACGGTCAGGATTCTCTTCTTCACTGTGCGGTCTCCTTAGCGAGCAGATGTTCGATGTTGATGCCAATGAGCTGGGTGGTCTTGCGGAAGGCGTCCGAGGCTTTCTCGAACACGAATTTCTTCTTGTCCTCTTCCCAGGCGTTGGCAGCCGCCATCAGCACTTGCACACATTGAACGCCGACGCGTTCGACGCCCGAGGCATCGATCGCCAGGTCCTTCCCCCTGAGGGTGCCCAGCTGGCCGTGCAGTACCGAGGCCTCGTTGAGGTCCAGCACCGAAACCAGCTTCAGGCTTCCCGTTTCTGCTTTCCTGCTTGCCATTCCTTCAATCCCCGTCTCTAGCCTTGTGATCGCGCGGCGAGCGCTGCGTCGATCCGTGTTTTCTTTGCCCCACCGGGAGCACCGGGCGCCGCGCCTACCGTCCCCCGACGGCAAGCTGGGGCGCCATGAAGACGGATCCGGAAGCCTGGAATTCCTCCAGGTCCTGGAAATCCGTCGTCTGCTTGTCTTCCGCCACCTTGGACTTCGCCTGCCAGAGACGGCCGGCATTCCTCGTCTCGCGCTCGATGCGGAACTCGCGAACGGTGCGGCCAAGCTCCAGAACGACCGTCTGCAGTTCGTCGCCCCCCTCGCCCAGCTGGCGCGCCTTGCGGGCACTGTCTGCCATGCGCTGGTCCAGCATGCGGATCTCGCCTGCAACGCGCGCAAGCGATCCCGCCTGATCGCTGGTCGCCCTGGCGATGTCGGCGATGGTGGTGTTGATGCCGGCGACCTGGTCGACGATGCCGCCGATCGCCTGCTGGGTGCGATGGACCATTTTCACGCCTGCATCGACCTGGCTCTTGGTGCCGGTGACGAGCTGCTTGATTTCGCGCGCCGCCTCGGCAGAGCGCTGCGCCAGCGCCCGCACTTCCTGGGCGACGACGGCGAATCCGCGACCGCTATCGCCGGCACGCGCCGCCTCGATACCGGCGTTCAGT
Organism: Rhizobium sp. SAFR-030; assembly: GCF_059415005.1. NCBI lineage: Bacteria > Pseudomonadati > Pseudomonadota > Alphaproteobacteria > Hyphomicrobiales > Rhizobiaceae > Rhizobium > Rhizobium sp. SAFR-030. Next base: position 1,074,790 of record NZ_JBPFDO010000001.1, read on the forward strand.
GCCAGGAGGTTGGTCTGGAAGGCGATCTCGTCGATGACCCCGATGATCTGGCCGATCTTTTCGGCGGACTCCTCGATGTCGGCCATGGCGCTGATCGCCCGTCCGACGACCTCGCCGCTTTCCTCGGCCGACCGGCGGGCGCCGGCCACGGCCGTTTCCGCGCCAGCCGCCTGAGCGGCGCTGGCACCGACCAGGGCTGCCAGTTCGGAGACATCGGCGGCAGCGGCCGTAACGTCGACCGCCTGCTGTTCTACCTCTGCCGCGACCTGACGGCTCGATACAGCCAGCGTTTCCGCCAGCCTTTCTGCATCGACGATCCTGTCTGAGGCGGTCTGCAACGATGCCGACATCGCCTCCAGCGCCTGGTTGAGCAGCGCCGACAGATCGGCGTAGATGTCGGGGCGATCGTCGGAGATACGAGCGGTCAGGTCCTGGTCGCAGAGCGACGCGGCGATCGGCCCGAACAGGTCGTTCGCCTGCGCATGATCGTGTTCGCGCTGGGCTGCCAGCGCCCGCTGATGCTTGAGGCGCAGTTCGTTGATACGCAGCGACACGGCAATCTCGACGTCGACCATCACCAGCCGGATGACGGACCGCACCGCATCGGAGAGTTCGCGCTCCTTCTTGCGGCCGGCCGGCAGAAGCGACCGGGAGGTCAGCTCGTCGAGCAGTCCGGAAATCAGATTTTCGAGCATGACCGCGTGGCCGGCGATATGCCAGCGCGGGTCGAGACCCATTCGGCTCTCGGCATCCGACAGCACCTTCACACGTTCGGCGTAGAGTGCGTCGAACCGCGCGTCGGTCAGCACGCTCCAGTGTGAGGCCTGCAGATCGTGCAGCCGCTGCAGTTGCAGATCGCTGTCGAAGTGGCGCATGGCATCGGGCGAAGTCTGCAGGCGATGGAAGAAGTCGCGCAGGCCTTCGCGCAGACGCTCCTCGAGCGCCGGCCGGAAACGGCGCAGCAGTTCGCAGCTTTCGGCATCGAGGCCGGCGAAGGCAAGCCGCTCGCGCAGGCTGCCGGCCTGGGCCTTTCGCGCTTGATCCGTTGCGGTGTCGTGAGCCAAGGCCCGTCCTCAATGATGACCGACCTTTGGGGGATCGGCGTGAACCTTCTCGACGCGCTCCGCGGGCTGATGATCCCGACAGGTCGCGACATTGCAAAGCCTGCGAGGCCAGGCGGCTTGAGGGTGTTCAGCCGGCAGGCACTCTTGGCGCCAGGACGGTTGGCATCTCCACGCGTGAGCAATCGGTGCGGCAAGGGCTGCGCAGCTTGCGTTCGATTGGACAGGCGCCAGACGCCATCCTGGAATGTCATGGAAGAGATACCGGGCCGGAACCGGTACGACGGAGCGGCTTCATGCCTTGCGGGCGGCCCTTGCGGATCAACCCATTTCGCCGTGTGTGCGATAGTTGTATGGTTAATTCGTTGCCCAGAGGTTAATGGCGATCGCTTCAGGAAGGCGTCCGGCGTGCCAGATGTCGCCAATTTGCACAGCACGCGGGCCACCCGCTGCCCGGCAACCCTCGACGGCCCATTTCCCGTCTCTGAGAACCTCTTCACGTCGACCCCGACGCAGGCCGCTTAGCCCGTCATCGCGCGCGTTTCGCGGGCCACAAGGCGATCCGACGCAGGTTCACAGACCGAGGCGGTTGTTGCGCGCCGCACTTTCGTCCAAGTTGAAGCGAGAGGAGTAGCCAACCGCTTCTTGGTCGAATAATCGTTGCCGGCGGCCGTCCGCGAGAAGCGCCCATCTAGGTGACATATGAAGAGCCCTGAACAGCAGCCTGCCGCCGCCCCGCTTCGTCACCCGATCTTCGAATTCCTCGCCCGCTTCCGCGTCTGCCTGGCGTGGCTGGCGATGCTCGTAGTGTTCGCCGTCATGGCGGTCGCGGTCTACAAGCTGACCAATGAGGTCCGCTATGACGAGGTCGTCGATGCGCTGGCCGATACGAGTTGGACGTCCATCGGCCTTGCCATCCTGTTCACCGCGCTCAGCTTTGCCTCGCTGGTCTACTACGATCTCAACGCACTCGATTACATCGGCCGCAAACTGCCACCGCTGCCGGTGGCGGTCACCGCCTTCAGTGCCTATGCGATCGGCAATACCGCCGGCTTCGGGGCACTGAGCGGCGGGGCCATCCGCTTCCGCGCCTATTCGAGGCTCGGCCTGTCGCCGGAAGACGTCGCCCGCGTCATCGCCTTCGTCACCTTCGCCTTCGGCCTTGGCCTGCTGGCGGTCAGCGCGATCGCGGCGCTGATCACCGCGCCGCGGCTGGCAAGCATCGTCGGCCTCGACCCGAGCCTGTTGCGGGTCGGCGCGGTGGTCGTCCTGGCGCTTCTCGCCGGCCTGCTTTTCCTTGGCCGCAACGGCCGCACCGTGCAGGTGATGCGCATCCGCCTGCGCCTCCCCGATACTCTCACCTCGTCCCGCCAGTTCCTCATCACCGCCTTCGACATCGCCGCCTCGGCCTCGGTGCTCTACGTGCTGATGCCGGAGACCAACATCGGCTGGCCGTCCTTCCTGGCGGTCTTTGCCACCGCCATCGGCCTTGGCGTGCTCAGCCACGTCCCGGCCGGGCTCGGCGTCTTCGAAGCCGTGATCATCGGCGCGCTCGGCAATGCGATCAGCGTCGACGCGCTGCTCGGCAGCCTGGTTCTCTACCGTCTCATCTACTACGTGCTGCCGCTGACCATCGCCATCGTCATGATCGTCATTTCGGAGGCGCGCGAACTCGCCAAGCATCCGCTTGCGAGCGACATCAGCAATGTCGCGGCCCGCCTGTCGCCGCCGCTGCTCTCGACCTTCTCGCTGCTGCTCGGCGCCATGCTGATCTTTTCGAGCGTCACGCCGACCCCGGATTCGGACCTCGATATCCTGTCGAACATCCTGCCGCTGCCGGTGGTCGAGGGCGCGCATTTTCTCTCCAGCCTTCTCGGCCTTGCCATGGCGATCGCCTCGCGCGGGCTTGCGCAGCGGCTCGACGGTGCCTGGTGGGTGGCCTTCGTCTCGGCCCTTACGGCTCTGGTCTTCTCATTCCTGCGCGCAGTGGCTCTCGGCGAAGCGGCTTTCCTTGCCGTCTTCATCGTCGCCATGTTGGTCAACGGCCGACGGTTCCGCCGCCCGGCCTCGCTGTTCAACCAGGTGCTCAGCCTGCCGTGGATGATGGCGATCGGTGTGATCCTTGCCGGTGCCACGGCCATCCTCTTCTTCGTCTATCGCGACGTCGACTACAGCCATCAGCTCTGGTGGCAGTTCGAGCTGTTCAGCGAGGCGCCGCGCAGCCTGCGGGCGCTGCTTGGAGTGACCATTCTTTCGGTTGCGGTGGCGACCTTCAGCCTTCTGCGGCCGGCCTTCCGTCACCCCGCTCCGCTGACGGAAGAGGATCTGCAAAAGGCCATCGCCATCGTCGCCGGCGGCAGCAATTCCGACGCCAACCTGGTGCGCATGGCCGACAAGCACGTGATGTTCTCCGACAGTGGCCGAACCTTCATCATGTACGGCATCCAGGGGCGCTCGTGGATCAGCCTCGGCGACCCGGTCGGGGATCCGTCCGAGACGGCCGAGATGATCTGGCGCTTCGTCGAGCGAGCCCGCGAGGCCGGCGGCCGCGCCGTTCTCTACCAGGTGTCACCGGCGCTTCTGTCCTACTGCGCCGATGCCGGCCTGCGTGCCTTCAAGCTCGGCGAGATGGCGCTGGTCGACCTCCTCGCCTTCGACCTCAAGGGCGGCCGGCTCTCCGGGCTCCGGCAGGCGCTCAACAAGGGACGCCGCGACGGCATGGAGTTCGCCATCATAGAGGTCGCTGACGTGGCCGGCGCGATGACGGAACTGAAGAGCGTCTCCGACAGCTGGCTCGCCCACCACGAAACGCGAGAGAAGGGTTTTTCGCTGGGTTCGTTCGAGGAGCACTACGTCGCATCGCAGCCCGTCGCCGTGCTGCGCAAGGACGGCAGGATCGTTGCCTTCGCAACGATTTTCCTCACCGAAACCAGGCAGGAAGCGAGCGTCGACCTGATGCGGTTCGCGCCCGATGCGCCCCGCGGCGCCATGGACTTTCTGTTCGTCAGCCTGCTCGAGCACCTGAAAAATGCCGGATACCAGACGTTCAATCTGGGGATGGCGCCGCTGTCAGGCATGTCGAAGCGCGACGTGGCTCCGGTCTGGGACCGGATCGGCGGGACGCTGTTCGAGCACGGCGAACGCTTCTACAACTTCAAGGGACTGCGCGCCTTCAAGTCGAAGTTCCAGCCGCAATGGCAGCCGCGCTATATGGCGGTGGCGGGTGGAACGGGCGCCGTCCTGGCATTGATGGACGTCACGCTGCTGATCAGTGGCGGCGTTCGCGGAGTGGTTGGCAAATGATGAAGAACCTCCTGACGCTGGCGCTGATCGGCATTCTCGGCACAGCGACCGCCGGATCCGCTGCCGCGCAGGCCCAGCCGCCAGCCGCTGCCGGAGATCCGGCGCTGGAACTCGGCATGATCCCGACGCCGCACATCTTCAAGCCGGCCGGCACGATGAAATCCAACATCTTCCTGCTGTCGGATGCCGATGGCTGGAACGACGCCGAAGACAGTCAGGCGAAGGCGCTGGCAGCAAAAGGCGCACTGGTCGTCGGCATCGATCTGCCCGCCTACATCGCCGCGTTGAACAAGGACGAGGACGACTGCATCTACATGATCTCCGACGTCGAGTCGGTGGCGCAGCAGGTGCAGCGGTCGCTGGGCAGCGGCAGCTATCGATCGCCGGTGATCGCCGGGACCGGCGCGGCCGGTGCGCTCGTTCTCGGGATGATTGCCCAAAGCCCGGCCGCGACGATTGGCGAGGCGATCGCCGTCGATCCGCAGGCCGGCATCACGCTTTCCAAGCAGCTTTGCACGCCGGCCGAAAAGCAGCAGGACGGCGAGCGGATCATCTATGGCCTGACCGAGGGTGCGCTGCCGGCGCCGGTGACGATCTATCTCTCCGGGTCGGCCGATGCCGAGGGGCGCAAGCACGCCGAGGCGCTGCAGGCGGGCCATCCCGACATCGACATCGAGGAAGCGCAGGGCTCTGCCGCCGAAACGCTGGCGGAGGCGCTCACCGCCAGCATGGACGCTGCCGGCTCCGACAATGCGACGCTTGGCCTGCCGCTCACCATTCTGGAAGCCGCACCGAAGCTGGATACGATGGCGATCGTCTATTCCGGCGACGGCGGATGGCGCGACATCGACAGCGAGGTGGCGGCGGCGCTGCAGGCGGACGGCGTTCCGGTCGTCGGCGTCGATGCGCTACGCTACTTCTGGTCGCGCAAGACGCCGGACGAGACGGCCGCGGATCTTAGCCGGATCATCCGCACCTACCGCAAGCAGTGGAACGTCAGCCACGTGGTGCTGATCGGCTATTCCTTCGGCGCCGACATCCTGCCGTCGACCTTCAACCGCCTGCCTCCCGCAGACCGGTCCAAGGTCTCGCTCCTCAGCCTGCTGGCACTGTCGCATGTGGCGGATTTCGAGATCTCGGTGTCCGGCTGGCTCGGCGGCCAGGGCGACGGCGATGGCGGCGACCCGACTGAGGCGTTGCAGAGCATCGATTCGAAGCTCGTCCAGTGCGTCTACGGCACGGAAGACGATGACGATGCCTGCAAGGGCCTGGCGGCGCGCGGCGTCGAGATCATCGGGATCGAGGGGGGCCATCACTTCGACGAGGATTACGAGAAGCTTGCCGGCTATATCCTGAAGGGACTGCGCAGCCGGCTTGGAAAGTGACGCAATCGAGACATCTGCCGGAGAGAGGGGCCGTTTTGCCGCCTCCCGCGGAGATTGTTGTTGCATTCGCCGGCAAAATATTCTGTAGCCAGCCGGAGATCACGGTTGGCCGACGTTCCCGGCGGCGTGCTGACGACAAGGGATAACACCATGGAAATCTTCACGGCCGCAGGACTTGCGGCGCTCTTTCAGGTCATCGCCATCGATCTGGTGCTGGCCGGCGACAACGCCATCGTCATCGGACTTGCAGCGGCCGGCCTGCCGACCGAACAGCGCAAGAAGGCGATCCTCGTCGGCATCATCGCCGCCACCGTCCTGCGCATCGGCTTTGCGACGATCACCGCGTACCTGCTCGGCATCGTCGGCCTGCAGCTGGTCGGCGGACTCCTGCTGGCCTGGGTGTGCTGGAAGATGTGGAGTGAGCTGCGTTCCGCCGACCACACGGCAGAAGGCGCCCTGACGGATGCCGAGGCGCAGAAGACCAAGGTCAACAAGACCTTCCTGCAGGCCGCCACGCAGATCGTCATCGCCGACGTCTCCATGTCGCTCGACAACGTGCTGGCCGTCGCCGGTGCGGCGCAGGAGCACACCAGCGTGCTGATCATCGGGCTGATCGTCTCGATCGCGCTGATGGGGCTTGCTGCCAACCTCGTCGCCCGCCTGCTGCACCGTCACCGCTGGATCGCCTATGTGGGCCTCGCGGTCATCGTCTACGTGACGCTGAGCATGGTCTATCACGGCGGTGTGGAAGTCTGGCCCTATATCCAGCAGTGGATGGCCTGAGCCATCTCCCGACACCGACCAGCGCCCGCTGCGGCGCCGGTCGCTCTCGCGATCCCGATGACGGAACCGGATGCCCATGGTCCGCAAAGCGGTTCTGATCATCGGCGGCGGGCCTGCCGGCCTCATGGCGGCAGAAGTGCTTGCCGCGGCCGGCCACCGGGTGACGGTCTGCGAGGCGATGCCCAGCTTCGGCCGCAAGTTCCTGCTTGCCGGCAAATCCGGCCTCAACATCACCCACTCCGAACCCTATGACCGGTTTCGCCTGCGCTTCGGCGCCGCGAACGCACGGCTTGCATCGGCGCTGGATCGCTTCACGCCGGATGACGTGCGTGCCTGGGCGCTGGAGCTTGGCACCGAGACCTTTATCGGCTCGTCCGGTCGCGTCTTTCCCACCGCCATGAAGGCGTCGCCGCTGCTGCGCGCCTGGCTGAAGCGGCTGCAGGCCGAGGGCGTCGTTCTCCTGCCCCGCCATCGCTTCCTGCGTTTCGACAAGGGTGTACCGATCTTTGCGACAGCCGAGGGGGAGATGCCGCGCGCGGCCGATGCGGTGCTGCTGGCGCTCGGCGGCGCCAGCTGGCCAAGGCTTGGCTCCGACGCCGCCTGGGTCGACGGACTGAGGGAAAAGGGCGTAGCGGTCGCCGATTTCCGGCCGGCCAATTGTGGCTTCGACGTCGCCTGGAGCGACAGGTTTCGCGAGCGCTTCGAAGGCGCGCCGGTCAAGGCGGTGCGCGCGCTCTCGGCTGCCGGCGACAGCCAGGGCGAGTTCGTCATCAGCCGCCACGGGATCGAGGGCAGCCTCGTCTACGCCCACGCGGCGGCGCTCCGCGACCAGCTGGCGACGGATGGACGGGCGGCCTTGCTGCTCGACCTGGCGCCGGGCCGCAGCGAGAGGCAGATAGAGGATGCCTTGCTGCGACAACCACCCAAGACGAGCCTCTCCAACAGGCTGCGCAAGGCAGCCGGCCTGGATGGCGTCAAAGTTGCACTGTTCAGCGAATGCCGTGCGATGACCCGCCTCGCCTCATCGGACGCCGGCGCAGGATCACCGCAACCGTCCGACGGTTCGGCCGCCAGCGCAGCGCACGTAGCACAGCTGGTCAAGAGCCTGCCGCTGCCGGTTCTGCGGCCACGGCCGATCGAGGAGGCGATCTCGTCTGCCGGTGGCATCTCCTGGGACAGTGTCGACGAGAATTACATGCTGGAGGCGATGCCGGGCGTTTTTGCCGCCGGCGAAATGCTGGACTGGGAGGCGCCGACCGGCGGCTACCTCTTGACCGCATGCTTTGCAACCGGTCGAGCTGCGGCTCGCGGCATTCACGGCTGGCTGGCGAGCCGCGCCTGAGAGCGCGAAAAAGCCGCCGGCGAAACGCCGGCGGCTCATGGATCACTCGATCTTAGCGCGTGACGACGAGCGCTGCTTCTTCATCATCCCGCTGGCGGCCGCCGAGAGCGGCAGAAGCGGAAGCGATGAAGGCGCCGACCAGAAGCGAAAGCGCACCCAGCATGGCGGTCGTTGCGGCAGCCTTGCGGGCCTCCTCGGCCTTCTGCTGAGCGGCAATCTTCGCATCTTCGACCTGCTGCAGCACGGCATCGACGCGCGTGCGGGCCTCTTCCGGTGTCAGTCCGGCGCGCGAGGCGACGATCGTCACGAGATAGGCCTTGTCATCCTCCGGAACGCCACCCTGGACCGCACCATTCATCAGGATGCGTGATACTTCTGCGGTGGCAGCCGTGTTGTCGGATTCCGCACGGGCCCGGACTTCCTGAGGACGCAGAAGCGCATCGGTGAAGTAGCTCGTGCCGAGATCCGGACCGGTTGCGTTATCGCCCGAAGACGCGGCGGCACCGGCCATGGTCGCGGTGGAGGCAGCCGAGCTGACGGCCTGAACGCCAGAGCCGACCAGCGAGGTGAAGGCTGAACCTGCAAGACCGGCGACGACGACGGTTGCCAGCGCCCAGCTGAGGAAGCCGTGGGCGGTATCGCGGAAGAACACTTCGTCGGTGTGGATGCCGGCCCACTTGGTGCGCAGGCGGCCGGTCAGGTAACCGCCGAGTGCCGAGGACAGCCATTGGACGACGACGAACCAGATGGCGGCGGTCACGCCGATCGTCGCGAACGAGGCGCTCTCACCGGCCCAGGGCGAGACCATCGTCAGCCCGACGCCGGAGCCGAGAAGCAGCAGGATCAGCGTCGTTGCCGATGCCGCGACTGCGCCGCCGATGACCGGACCCCAGGCGAGCGCCGGGACGTTCGATTCGACACCGGCGTCCGAGACGCCTGATTGATAAAGAGCCATAGCCGTCCCCTTATCGCATGAACAGCGCGAGGAGAATGATGATCGGCAGCGGGATACCCAGGAGCCAGAGAAGAATGCCACGACCCATGATGAAGACTCCATTCGATAATTGCGCAAGGCGGTCGCCTCGGCTGCACATCAACGCGGGTCTGCGGTAGATGTTCCTGGGGTCGGATATAGTCGGATGGGGATGGAGCCAAGGGAGGAAGGCGGCCGTATAACTCGGGTAATGGTGCCGGGGATGATAAGGTCGTCGTAGAGGTGATCGACATCGAAGGAGATGCCATTTTTGCTGCAGAGCTCCTCGGCGTGTCTATGGAACTCGATCAGCGCTTCTATCTCTTCCTGCCGTTGCTCGATCCCTGCGGTCGCTACCGGACAGTCGGCGACCATGATCGAGAGATGCGCGTCTGACACGACTCAACTGCTTGCGGCGAATGCACTCCCCGAAGAGATAGCGGGTTCCCCTATCGCTGCCATTGGGTGTGATTGATCGCGGTCAAGGCTGCCTCTTCAGAAAAGGACCATGGACTCATCTTCCAATGTACCAGGAGTGGAGCTTGCCTTGAACCGAACATGGACAGTGGGCCTCGCGTTGGTGGTTTTGTCAGGTGCCGGCTACATCGCATGGCAATTCTATGCGGGGCTGCTTGCCGCGGAGGCGACGCCGGGCCTCGCCAGCGGCAATGGCCGCATCGAGGCTGTCGAAATCGACATATCGGCACGGACAGCCGGGCGCCTTGCTGACGTTACCGTCCGGGAGGGTGATTTCGTGACCGCTGGCCAGATCGTCGCTCGCATGGATATCGAACAACTGGCCGCTCAAAAACGTGAGGCGGAGGCGCAACTCTCCCGCGCCAGGATCGGGATCGACACCGCAAGAAGCGTCGTCGCCCAGCGAAAGGCCGAAAAGGACGCGGCAGCGGCTACAGTTTCCCAAAACACCGTCTTGCTCCAGTCCGCGCAGAAGCGGCTGACGCGCAGTCTTCAGCTATCGAGGAGCGGATCGGTCTCGGAGCAGACACTTGACGACGATAGAGCCCGGGTCGACGGCGCCGCAGCGAGTGTAAGTGCAGCAGAGGCAAACCTCGCAGCAACCAAGGCGGCGATCGGTTCCGCGACGGCACAAGTCATCGACGCCGAGGCCACGGTTGACGCCGCTCAAGCGACGATCGCACGCATTGACGCAGACCTTCGTGATGGCGATCTCAAGGCACCGCGAGACGGTCGGGTGCAGTATCTGGTGGCTCAGCCGGGCGAAGTTGTGGCCGCCGGCGGACGGGTGCTCAACATCCTCGATGTCGGCGACGTCTACATGACTTTCTTCCTGCCCACCGAAGCGGCCGGACGCACGCCGATCGGCGGCGAGGCCCGGATCGTTCTCGATGCGGCTCCCAAATATGTCATTCCCGCCCGGGTCTCGTTCGTGTCCGACGTTGCCCAGTTCACGCCAAAGACCGTGGAGACCGAGCAGGAACGCCAGAAGCTGATGTTCCGCATCCGGGCACGGGTCTCTCCGGAACTGCTTCAGAAATATATCGCACAGGTCAAGACCGGCTTGCCGGGTCGGACCTATGTGAAGCTTGATCCCGCGGCAGAGTGGCCGGCGGCCCTGTCGCAGCCGCTAACCCCATGAGCCCGGAGCCGCAGGCGATGGGTATCCAGCCGCAGCCGGCATACGTGGCACGGTTGAAAAATGTCAGCCATTCCTACGGCAAGACAAGCGCGATCGACGGCATAACGCTCGACCTGCCGGCGGGCCGGACAATCGGCCTCATCGGCCCGGATGGGGTCGGAAAATCCTCGCTGCTTTCACTGATTTCCGGCGCGCGCCGCATCCAGACGGGCGAGGTCGAGGTGCTCGGCGGCGACATGCGCAGCGCTCGTCACCGGGACCTCACCTGCCCGGCCGTCGCCTACATGCCGCAGGGGCTCGGCAGGAACCTCTATCCGACGTTGACGGTGTTCGAGAATGTCGATTTCTTCGCCCGCCTCTTCGGCCAGGACCGCGAGGAACGGGAGTATCGGATCGCCGGCCTTCTGAGGCGCACCGGCCTGGCAGGGTTCGAGGATCGGCCCGCCGGCAAGCTTTCGGGCGGCATGAAGCAGAAGCTCGGCCTCTGCTGCGCGCTCATCCACGATCCAGACCTGCTGATCCTCGACGAACCAACGACCGGTGTCGATCCGCTGTCGCGCCGGCAGTTCTGGAGCCTCATCGACGATCTCCGGAGGGAGCGAGCGGAGATGAGCGTCATCGTCGCATCCGCCTATATGGAAGAGGCATCACGCTTCGACTGGCTGGCGGCCATGAACGCCGGCAAGGTGATTGCGACCGGCACACCGCGCGAAATCCTTGCGCACACCGGTGCTGCCACGCTCGATGATGCCTTCATCGCGCTGATGCCTGAAGAGAAACGGGCGACGCACAGGGCCATCCCCGTCCACCCTCCGGCGGATTTCAGCGAGGCTGAATTTGCGATCGAGGCAGAGGGCCTCACCATGCGCTTTGGGGATTTCACGGCGGTGGATAATGTCAGCTTCCGCATTCGGCGCGGCGAGATCTTCGGCTTTCTCGGCTCTAACGGCTGCGGCAAATCCACGACGATGAAGATGCTGACCGGCCTGCTGCCCGCCAGCGAAGGCAAGGCAAAACTGTTCGGCAAGGGGGTCGACCCGAAGGACATCAATGTCAGGCGGCGTGTCGGCTACATGAGCCAGGCTTTTTCGCTCTTTACAGAGCTGACGGTCCGGCAGAACCTCGACCTGCACGCGCGCTTGTTCCAGCTGCCGGGCGAGACGATCCTCGCGCGGATCGCGGAAATGAGCCGGCGTTTCGAGCTAACCGCGGTCATGGACACGCTTCCCGACGCCCTGCCTCTTGGTGTCCGTCAGCGACTGTCCCTTGCGGTGGCGCTGATCCATGCGCCGGAAGTGCTTATCCTCGACGAACCGACATCCGGGGTCGATCCCATCGCCCGCGACCAGCTCTGGGCGGCGCTGATCGAATTTTCGCGGAAAGACCACGTCACGATCTTCATCTCCACCCATTTCATGAACGAGGCAGAACGCTGCGACCGCATATCCCTGATGCATGCGGGCACGGTGCTGGTGAGCGATACGCCCGACGCGATCCGCAAAACCCGCAACGACACGACACTCGAGGAGGCGTTCATCGCCTACCTAGAAGATGCGATCGGCGAGCCGGTGGCTTCATCCGCGCCGGCATCATCAACGGCTGAAGGCGAACCGAAACTCGCCAGACCGCATCGGCATCGCGCTTTTGACCTGCGCCGCATCTGGAGCTACAGCCTTCGTGAAACGCTGGAAATCCGCCGTGACCCAATCCGTGCGACCCTGGCGATGATCGGCAGCGTCATCCTGATGTTCGTGATCGGCTACGGCATCAACATGGACGTCAAGGACCTGACGTTTGCGGTTCTCGACCGAGACGACACGGTCACCAGCCGCGACTACATCGCCGACATCGCAGGCTCCCGCTATTTCATCGAGCAGCCGCCGATCCGCGATTATGCCGACCTCGACCGGCGCATGCGCGATGGCTCGCTGAAGCTGGCGATCGAGATCCCGGCCGGTTTTGCCGAACATGTGGCCCGCGGCCACGATGTCGAGATCGGCGCCTGGATCGACGGCGCGATGCCGCAACGGGCGGAAACAACCCGGGGCTATGTGCAGGGCATGCATGCCCAATGGCTGGCGCGGAAAGCGCGTGAGATCTACGGCGATGCCGCAAGCGGACAGTTTGGGATAGAGACCCGCTTCCGCTACAATCCCGGCATCGAAAGCCTCGTGGCCATGGTGCCGGCCGTCATTCCGCTGCTGCTTCTCTTGATCCCGGCAATGCTGGCGGCGCTGTCGGTGGTGCGGGAAAAGGAGCTCGGCTCAATCGTCAATTTCTACGTCACGCCGGTGACGCGGCTCGAATTCCTGCTTGGCAAACAGCTGCCCTACCTGGCGCTCGGCATTATGAACGCGATGCTCCTTTGGCTGTTCGCGGTCCTGGTGTTCCAGGTGCCGTTCACCGGCAGCCTGCTGGCCTTCGCGGGCGCAGCACTTCTCTATGTTGCCTTCGCGACCGCGTTCGGCCTGCTTGTTTCCACTTTCATGTCCAGCCAAATCGCCGCGATCTTCGGGACGACGCTGATGACGATCATACCGGCCGTGCAGTTTGCCGGGATGATCGATCCGGTCTCCTCGTTACAGGGGATCGGGGCGTTTATCGGCCGGATCTATCCGACCACCTATTTCAACATCATCTCGCGCGGTACCTTCTCGAAGGGCCTCGGCTTCGAAAACCTCTTCGAAGCATTTTTACCGCTCATCATTGCCGCGCCGCTGCTGATCGCGGCAAGCACCGTCTTTCTCAAGAAACAGGCGAGGTGACGGATGCGGCTCGCCAATATCTTCCATCTGGGGATCAAGGAGTTGCGCGGCCTGATGCGTGACCCGATCCTGCTCGGGCTCATCGTCTATTCCTTCACCATCGCTGTCTATACCGAAGCGAAAGCAGTTCCCGAAACGTTGAACAATGCACCGATCGCGATCGTCGACGAGGACAATTCGCCGCTGTCGCGCCGGATCGCGGACGCTTTTCTGAGCCCTTATTTCAAGCCTCCTGCGATGATCACCGCTGTTGAAATGGATGCCCGCATGGATGGGGGCACCGACACATTTGCGCTCGACATCCCGCCGAACTTCCAGAGCGACCTGATCGCCGGCAAGTCTCCGGTCGTCCAACTCAATGTCGATGCGACGCGCATGAGCCAGGCGTTTTCGGGATCTGGATATGTGCAGAGCATCATCTCGAGCGAGATCGCCAGTTTTGCCACCCCGGATCGAGGTGGCAGAACGCCGACGGTCAACCTCGCATTGCGCGCCCGGTTCAATCCGGAACTCAACCAGATGTGGTTCGCCTCGGTGATGAACGTCATAGACAATATCACCATGCTGGCGATCATCCTTACCGGCACTGCGCTTATCCGCGAACGGGAACACGGCACTGTAGAACATCTCCTCGTGATGCCTTTAGCCCCGTTGGAAATCATGGCAGCTAAAGTTTGGTCGATGGGGCTGGTGGTGTTCGTCGCGACGCTGCTTTCGCTGATCTTCGTGGTGCAGGGACTGCTGAAGGTTCCCATCGAGGGATCGATCGCTCTGTTCATGGCGGGAGCGGCTCTCCACCTGCTTGCCGCCACCGCCATGGGGATTGCCCTCGCGACATTCGCGGGCTCCATGCCACAGTTCGGTCTGCTGCTGATGCTGGTGCTGCTGCCGCTGCAGATCCTTTCCGGGGCGACCACGCCTCGCGAAAGCATGCCGGAAGCGATCCAGACAATCATGCTCGCGGCGCCCAACACCCACTTCGTCCTGCTCGCCCAGGCGATCCTCTATCGCGGCGCCGGCTTTTCGGTGGTCTGGCCGCAGTTCCTGTCGCTTGCAGGAATTTCCACCTGCCTCTTCGCATCTTCCCTGCTTGGGTTCCGTCGCTCGTTGCGGTGATACACGCCCTTTGACGAACATCAAGGACGGCCATCGCCACCGGTTTATTCTGGCCGCAACCAAGGAGAGAAGACCATGAAGACGGTGCGATCCATCATGACTTCAGATCCCATTTCGATCGGCCCAGGCGCGAAGATCTGGGAGGCGGCCAACACCATGTTGGATTGCGGCTTCAGTGGGCTGCCCGTGATCAATGATGACGAGCAGGTGGTGGGTGTGATCAGCGAAAGCGATTTCCTGCGGCGCGGGGAGCTGCGGACAGAGCCCCCGCACCGATTCTGGCGTACCCTGTTTTCGTCACGCGGTGCCCTGGCGGAGGATTACGCAAAAGCTTTCGGCAAGCAGGTTGGTGAGGTTATGACCTCGCCCGCGGTTACTGCACAGCCGGAGATGACAGTCGAGGCTGCTGGCTATCTGATGGGCGATCGAGGAATCAAGCGCCTGCCCGTAGTAGAGAATGACAGGATCGTCGGTATCGTCACGCGATCCGATATCATGCGGACGCTCATCCGGCAGATGGCAGCCTCCGCCGTAGACAGGATCGACGCCGACATCAAAGCCGGCCTTGAGGCTGAGTATGGCAGGCAACGCTGGGCTGACACCATTACTGTCAATGTCGAGGCTACCGTCGTCACTTTGGAAGGCAGGGTGTTGGACGCGCGGGAAAAGACGGCGGCACGGGTCGCTGCTGAAAATACGTTGGGTGTGTCGAAGGTGATCGACCGGATCCTGATTGTCGGCTTTCCGGAGATGCCGGTTTCACCACCGGGATTTTGAACCTGGACACCATCGGCGGCGGCAGATCGGGCGAGATCGGCCGGTGGTTTCGCTTGGTTATTCGCGATGACATTTCGGCTCGATAAGCTGACATCATCGAGCACGACCATAGCGTCTCCGCGGCTGAGAGCCGTGATCGTAAATACAGGGTTGTCCATTCAAGCTATGTCATTCCTGTAGAAGCCGAGGTGTGACAACGTCTGAAGCACACCCTCGGGAGATTACGCCAGCGCGTGCTTGTGATCCGGTACTCACTTCGTCAGGAAAATCGGGCATTTGGGGTTTTCAATGACAGCCCGGGTCACGCCGCCAAAGATGCGCTCGCGTAGACGGGAATGACCGTAAGCGCCCATCATCATCAGGTCTGCTGACCCCTCACAGGCGAAGTCTTGGAGTGTTTCTTCGACCGTAAGGCCGTTGCTCCTCAGAGTGCTGATCCTGGAGTCGACGTTGGACATCTGAAGAAAGTCGCTGAGATCCGAAGCGGACTTTAGAACTTCGTCGTCGGGATCCACCAGAGCGATAGTGACCTGGCGAGCAGATGATAGCATCGCGCGACCCTGCCTTACCGCATGCGCTGCCGCGGACGAGTTGTCCCAGGCAATGACGATATTTCCTGGCTGGGCAATGGCAAGGCACTCGTCCGGGACAAGCAGCACAGGCACGTTCTCATGGAACAGCGCGCCATCGATCACAGCATCTCTCACCGCGGGGTCGCGCAGCATCTCTGGCCCTACGATAATCAAGTCGGCGAATCGGGCTTCCTGGCCGACAATGTTGTCGATGTGGAACAGCTCGGTGTAGGCCTCTGAAACACGGTGGGGAATGGTCGATGAGGCCAGCAAATTTCCCACCTCCGAGGCTCTCGCCCGGAGCTTGACCTGATCACTCTCCCGTTCGTCCAACCATGGCCTCCACACGCTTTCCATATGGGCACCGACTGGTGGAGGGGCGGCAACAGAAATCAACAGGACCGTCAAGTTCGCCGCAGCCGATCGCGCGAATGATATCGCGGTTCCTATTTCACCGTCACTTGCGTCACTTCTCACCGCACACAGTATCGAATGAAAGCCCATCGCAATCCCTCATATGCAACCGACAGCAACCGTTATCCCTGCGACCGCAGATTACATTGATACTTATCAACTCTATGCGACGGATGGAGGACTATATCTAGATAACCATAAGTAGAACGCCACATGAAGCCTCGAAGACTCGAAAGGAGCTCAATTACTGCCCCTTTTTCTCTCGCGCCCGTTCGTGCAACAGCCGCCACCCCCATGCATGCCCATATCGAGAAGGAGGCCTTGCCAGCAGGTCGAACCTACTGTGCGGCCATTTGCGTCAGCAGACTGCGGAATTGCCCCGTCAATCGATCGATGGTGTCCCTCGGCAAGCGCACCGCCGGCCGGACAAATAAGAATGAGAACGTCCCTAGAAATTCGGCGTTATCGAGGACCGGGATCGTTATGAGAGAACGTATTCCGGTCTGAAGAGCCCATTTGCGAAGAGACGAAAACCTCTCGTCAGACGTCAGATCATCAACGATAAGGGTTTCCCCTTGAGACTGTGAGGTATCGAAAAGGGAGCCGCTCCCACGGTTAATTCTGTGAAACCGCTCCGTGAATGAAGAGTCGAAATTGCATTGGGCAATCAAGAAGAGTGATTGGCGCGTGCCGTCGTAAAGCTGCAAACTGCCGTGATCGGCATGCTGTATCTGAACACTGTGATCAAGAAGATCTTCCGCCTCAGTACCCAAGGCCGTCGAAATGCAAATGTGAGGGCACGAGATCAACCAGATTTTTTCAATTGCCTGAAGCGCCCGCCGGGCCTCTGCGAGAAGCCCTTGCAACATCGCCTTCTCACGGTCATCCATCGAACGTTTGAGAGCTTCCTCAAAGCGGTGGATGTTTTGCCTCAATATGAAACGCTGCATGATCGCGTCCATTTGTCTGACAGGGTGCCAGAACGATATGCTGCGCTGAACGAGGCGGCAACCGTTACTTTGCGGAGGACACCGTCTTCCCGACTTCCAGTTGAAACATAGCGGCGCAATTGCGTGACACCAACTTGGCGAGGAGATATCGCAGCCGTCGCGCATGTGGTCACGGCACGAGAACAGCTGCGCCCGCAAGCTTTCCTGGCGAGAGGGAAAACTTCGACCGCATCGGACGAGAGCATTTTTCTCGAACAGCTCGGACCTCCGCCACTGACGCCGCCCTCCGAGAATATCGCTGTTTTCCCGGATCGGTTTGATCAAGCGCAAGGGGCTCCGCCCTGTCATCCGGCTAGTCTTCCAAAATAACTGGAGGAAGCACGATGGTCGCAGACCGGATCACAAGGCGCGCTTTGGAAGAGAAGTACATCCTGGATTTCCAGATGCTTCCCAAGACCCGGGCCCGCCGGGACCGGCTATTTGCAAGATGGGCGGCCCAGCAACTCCAGGAGCAGGATGTCGATGCCTATCTTGCGCAGATTTGTCGTGCAGGCAAAGCGATCCCGGGAGATGAGGACATCCTGCAGAAGGTCCTCGCGGATTTTCGCAGTGCCGGCAAAGAACCAGGGGAAGAAGACCTTCGTGCTCTCATGCACGAAATGATGTTCAGCGCCGCCGAGCAGCTCGAGGCGGAATTCAATTCCGGCAAGACGCATACCGAGCAGGACGATTATCTTGAGGAAGCCCTGGAAGAAACCTTCCCGGCGAGCGATCCGATCGCTCCTGGCCATCCGATCGAGCCTGCGACAGGTCGTCGATCCGACTGGCATTGACGGCCATCTCCAAATGGTCGTTCCCACTGCCGAGCCTAAAAAGAGAACTGCGCGCCGCGCCATCCCCAGTGGCTATGCTCGCAACGAGGATGACGATGACACTCGACACATGGCTTGGCTCGCTACGGCCCCTTCTTGTTGCGGCTCCGATCTTCGGGCTTGCCATTGCGCTGGTCGCCTGGCACGGCGGATTTCAGGATCTGTACGTCACGTCGCTTGCGCTCGCGACCTGTCTTGTCATGCTCGCGCTCCTTGCGCAGATCGTTGCTCGCCTCGGAGCCGGTGAAGTCGGTCTCGACATCATCGCGCTGCTGTCTATGGGCGGTGCGCTCGCCTTTGGCGAATACCTTGCGGCAACGATCGTGGCCCTGATGTATTCGGGAGGTCAACACCTCGAGAATGTCGCCGAAGGCAGAGCCCGACGGGACATGACGGCGCTTCTCTCGCGTGCACCACGTATGGCAACCAGGCAACGCGATGGGCAGATGCAGGAAATAGCCGTCGATGCCATATCGATTGGTGATTGCCTCGTCGTTCGGCGCGGCGATCTTGTGCCGGTCGACGGCACTGTGAATGACGTGATGGCGGTTCTCGACGAATCCGCGCTCACTGGCGAACCTCTGCCTGCCAAGAAGAACCCGGGTGCAGCTGTCATGAGTGGGGCCGCCAACGTCGGCGACCTCTTCAACATGACGGCGACAAAATCGGCATCCGACAGCACCTATACGGGCATCTTGAGACTGGTCGAGGCTGCCCAACAAGGCAAGGCGCCGATGGCCCGTCTGGCTGATCGGTATGCCTTGGTCTTCCTGACGCTCACAGTCGCACTCGCACTCCTCGCGTGGTGGCTTTCGGGTGATCCGGTGAGGTCCGTCGCTGTTCTTGTGGTTGCAACGCCCTGCCCGCTTATCCTCGCTGTGCCGATCGCCTGGACTGCCGGGGTCTCAAGGGCGGCAAGCTCTGGTCTGCTGATCAAAGGTGCCAAGGTCCTGGAAGGACTGAGCACGATCCGGACGCTGGTGCTCGACAAAACGGGGACACTCACCGATGGCAGACCCACTCTCCGAAAGATCTCCACGTCCTGGCCGGAGGATGAGTTTCTGCGACTGGTAGCCTCGCTGGATCAGGCATCGAGCCACGTCGCGGCGAAGGCACTGGTCGATGCGGCGCACGCGCGGAACCTGAGCCTTGTTCCGCCGGAAGCCGTGACAGAGAAACCCGGCGAAGGAATTGCGGGAACTGTCGGAGACAAGACGGTGGCGATCGGCGGCATCAACTACATCGCCTCGGCTTGTGGTGTTCAGATCGACAGCGAACACACGCCTGGTACACTTGCGGCCGCGGTCGCGATCGATGGAAAGTTTGCCGGCATCTTGTTGTTCTCCGATCAGCTCAGGACTGGTGCGGCTTCCGCTTTGAATGGCTTCAAGCAACTCGGGGTAAACCGGATCATTCTGGCGACCGGCGACCGCGCCGTCGTCGCACGCCAGATCACTGCCGGGCTTCCATTCGATGAGGTCAGATCCGAGCTTTCGCCCGAGCAGAAAATCGAAATCGTCAGGGACGAGAAGAAGCGGGCGCCGGTGATGATGATCGGCGATGGGATGAACGATGCCCCAGCGCTTGCCGCAGCCGATATCGGGCTCGCCATGGGCGCGCATGGTTCAGCAGCAGCGATCGAATCGGCGGATGCGGTTCTGTTAACCGACAGGCTCGACAGGATTGCGGAGGGCATCGAGATCGCCCTCGCCTGTCGGCGCATCGCCTTGCAGAGTGTGTTTGCCGGCATCGGGCTGTCCGTCGGCGCGATGATTGTCGCCGCAGCAGGATACCTGACGCCGGTGCAGGGAGCACTGTTTCAGGAAGTCATCGATGTTGCCGTGATCCTCAACGCCCTGCGCGCTCTGAGGATCAGGCCCCATCGCGTCACCGCATAGAATGCATAGAGGCCACCGACGACGTCTTCACCGCCCGCTCCTCGAAACGAGCGGACTTCCGGGCGAACGGTAGGTCATTGACAGACAACTCAGAAGCGCCACAGGCGCGGCGCGCATCGGTTGATGCCACAATCGCAGATCGATGATGTTGCTAAAAATGGTGCCCGGAGGCGGATTTGAACCACCGACACGCGGATTTTCAATCCGCTGCTCTACCAACTGAGCTATCCGGGCATCTCGGCTTTCGTGAAGCCTTCCGGTCCCTTTCAGGAACCGCCGAGGACCATATCCCCGGGAGCGAGCGGGGTTATAACATCTTGTTCGGGCATGGCAAGCAGGTTTGAGAAGTTTTTTGAGGGGATCACGAAGAATGCCATCAACCCTCTGAATTATATAGACAATGCTGCGGCACAAAGCTCCTCGCCAGCATGCCAAAGGGTCGCCCGGCTGGGCGCTTCAGCGCGATGAACGATCGCCACCGTCGGTCGCTGCTGCTTGCGTGAAGACGCCCGCTAACCGGCGACGGACGAGCATCACGACCGGCATGATCAATCGTCGGACGGATCGGCCTTGGTCTCGTCCTCGGCAACGGGAATGGCGTAGGCGCCGTTCAGCCAGCGGGACAGATCGAGCGTCCGGCACCGATCGGAGCAGAAAGGGTAATGATCGCGCTGCGACGGCTTTGCGCATTCCGGGCACGGACGCGTCTTGCGCAGTGGCTCCACCTTGGCGCCGGGCTTGATCTGCTCGCGCGCCATGGCCTCAGCCCTCGCCCCAGTGCGCCGCGACGTCGAAACCCTCGCCGTTCATCAGAAGCGCCGTCTCGTAGAGCGGCAGGCCGACGACATTGGTGTAGGAGCCGGACAGTTTTTGCACGAAGCTGCCGGCGATGCCCTGGATGGCATAGGCGCCGGCCTTGCCGCGCCACTGGTCGGAGGCAAGGTAGGCCTCCACCTCGCGGCTGGTCAGCCGCTTGAAGCGCACCTTCGTCTCCACCACCTTCTGGCGGAACTGGCCGCCCGGAGTGACGAGACAGATGCCGGTATAGACCCAGTGGCCGCGGCCGGACAGTAGGTGCAGCGAGGCTGCCGCCTCATCCATGTATTCGGTCTTGGCGAGGATGCGGCGTCCGACGGCAACCACCGTATCGGCCGACAGGATGTAGCTCTGCCGCCAGGCGAGATCGCCCTTGATGGCCGCCAGCGCCGCTTCCGCCTTCTCGGTCGAGAGACGCCGCGCCAGCGAGCGCGGATGCTCGGAGCGCTTCGGCGTCTCATCGATATCCATCGGCATCAGACGCGCCGGCCGGATCCCCATCTGGTTGAGAAGATCAAGGCGCCGCGGCGAGCCGGAGGCGAGGATGAGCTTGTGGTCCAGAGACATGGGGATCCTTGTCGGCGCCGACGGCAGCGATGCTTACTTGAAGCGGTAGGTGATGCGACCCTTGGTGAGGTCGTACGGCGTCATTTCCACCAGCACCTTGTCGCCCGCCAGAACGCGGATGCGGTTCTTGCGCATGCGGCCCGCCGTGTGAGCGATGATCTCATGTTCGTTTTCGAGCTTCACGCGGAACGTCGCGTTCGGCAGCAGTTCCGTTACGACGCCCGGAAATTCGAGGACTTCTTCTTTCGCCATCTAAGACTTGTCTTCCTGTGGTTGGTGCGATGTGGCCAGACTGTGGCCGGGACCTTGAAAATTGCGCGGAAACTACACGTTCGCCGCCCGTTTGTGAACCTTGGATCTTGGCTAATCTGCGGGTCCTGGCATGACCTTTCAGATCGACTGGGGAGACTGAACGTTCGGCCGTGCAAAACGCGCCTCGATCCGTCTCCACAAATCGTCCCGGACCGACCGGTAGGCATCGAGAACCTGCTCGCGCGGCCCGATCTCCCCCGTCGGATCGAAGGTCGGCCAGTAGACCACCTCGACGGCCTGCGAGCGTGTCAGTTCCAGAGCCTGGTGATGGGCTTCAGGCGACAGGGTGACAATCACATCGAAGTAATCGTCCTCCAGCTCATCCAGGGTGCGCGGCTGGTGCTTCGGCAGCGACAGGCCGATTTCCTGGAGCACGACATCGACGAAGGGATCCACCTCGCCGGATGCGCGAACGCCCGCCGACTGGATGTAGATATCGGGTCTCAGCAGGCGTTTTGCAATGACCTCCGCCATCGGAGAGCGGACGGCGTTCATGCCGCACATGAAGAGGATAGCGCCCGGCCTGGCAAGCGGCGCATCGGCTGCCGGCCCCTCGCCCATGGTCATCCCCGCCAATAGAGGACGCAGACAAGCGTGAACAGCCGGCGCGCCGTGTCGAAGTCGATGCCGATCTTGCCCTTCAGGCGATCCTGCAGCGTCTCGGACCCCTCGTTGTGGATGCCGCGGCGGCCCATGTCGATCGCCTCGATCTGCGACGGCGTGGAGGTACGGATCGCCTCGTAATAGCTTTCGCATATCATAAAGTAGTCCTTGATGATCCGCCGGAAGGGCGTCAGCGACAGGATATGCGTGGACACCGCGCCGCCCTCTTCCGTCCTGATGGTGAGCACCAGCTTGTGATCGACAAGCGCGATATCGAGCCGGTAGGGGCCGCCCGAATGGCCGATCGGCTCGAAACGGTTCTCCTCGATCAGGTCGAAGATGGCGACGGCGCGCTCATGCTCGACGTCCGGCGTGGCGCGACCGATGCTGTCGTCGAGCACCACGTCGCACAGCCGGAAGTCGCCGTTTGCCATCGCTCATCGACCCTGGTTGAGACGGATGGAGACCGATCGTGCATGGGCGTCGAGCCCTTCGGATTGCGCCAGCGTTACCGCCGCCGGCCCCAGCGCGTTCAGCTGCTCGGGACCGAGCCGCAGGATCGACGTGCGCTTGACGAAATCGAGCACCGAAAGGCCCGAGGAAAAGCGGGCCGAGCGGGCGGTCGGAAGGACATGGTTGGAGCCGCCGACATAATCGCCGATGACTTCTGGCGTATGGCGGCCGACGAAGATGGCGCCGGCGTTGCGGATGCCGGAGAGCAGCGCGTCGGGATCAGCGACCGCAAGTTCCAGGTGCTCGGCGGCAATGCGGTTGGCAAGCGGCAGGGAGGCCTCCAGCGTCTCGACCAGAATGATGGCACCAAAATCGCGCCAGCTGGCAGCAGCGGTGTCGGCCCGCGACAGGGTCTTCAGCTGCCGCTCGACAGCCTGTTCCACCGCTTCGCCCAGCGCCCGGTCGGTGGTGATCAGGATCGATTGCGCGCCGGCATCATGTTCCGCCTGCGCCAGGAGATCTGCCGCCAGCCAGTCCGGATCGTTCTCCGCATCGGCAATGACCAGCACTTCGGAGGGACCGGCGATCATGTCGATGCCGACGGTGCCGAACACCTGGCGCTTTGCGGCGGCGACATAGGCATTGCCCGGGCCGACGATCTTGTAGACCGGGGCGATGGTGTCTGTGCCATAGGCGAGTGCAGCGACCGCCTGGGCACCGCCGACGCGGTAGATCTCCGAGACGCCGGCGATTTTGGCGGCGACCAGCACGGCCGGATTGATGGCCCCACCGGAGGCCGGGCAGACCATGACCAGACGCTCGACGCCGGCAACGCGGGCCGGCACGGCATTCATCAGGACGGAGCTCGGATAGCTCGCAGTGCCGCCCGGAACATAGAGGCCGACCGCTTCGATGGCGGTCCAACGCGAGCCCAGCCCGACGCCGATGGCATCCTCGTAGACATCGTCCTTCGGCATCTGCCGGGCGTGATGGCGCTCGATGCGCTCCGCCGCCAGCTTCAGGGCATCGACGACCGCCTGATCGACCTCGGCAAAGGCGGCGTCGATCTCGGCTTCCGTTACCCGAAGACCCGTGGCGCTGAGATCGACCCGGTCGAAACGCTGCGAATACTCAAAAAGTGCCGCATCGCCGCGGCGTCGCACATCGTCGATGATGTCGCGCACGACGGCATTAACGTCCTCGGACACTTCACGCTTGGTCGTCAGGAAGGCGGCGAACCGCTCCTCGAAATCCGCAGAGGCCTGCTCCAGCCAGATTGCCACTACCCATCCCTCTCATTGCAGTCCCCCGCCGCGACCCCTGCGGCGGTCAATCTCGGAGCCGTCAGTCGTGCTGCGGCCGGTTCTCCGTGCCCCAGGCGCCGCCGGTATCGGCAAGCTGCGCCTCGATGCATTCGACGTCGAGGCTGATCGCGGCACCTGCCGCAAGCGTCAGTTCGATCGTGCCGTCCGGTCCCTCGCCGTTTTTGTCGAAACGAATGGCGAGTAGCGCATACACCGCCTCTTCGTCGGCGCGGCTGACGCCGAGCGCCCGCACTGCCCGGACGCGCTTGAAGGTGACCACCGCCTTGCGGCGCTCGTATCCCTTGCCGCCACGATCGGCGACTTCCCAGACGAAGCGGTTGACGATCAGCGACAACTGGCTCCGCCGTGGGCTCCAGTCGATGTCGGCCGGCTTGAAGACGCTGTCCTGCATATGGGCCGAAACGATCTTCAGATCATCCTCGTCCAGCGCCAGAAGCTTCAGTTCGGTCATTGCTGCCATCTCGTCCTCGTCAGTTCGCCGGGCCGGCCGTGTCTGTCAGGACATGGACATAGGATCGTGGGCGGCCGGAAGCAACTGCCGCCGCGCCCTGCACCGCCCTCGCCGTCCCTGCCTTTACTCGCTGACGCGCTCGACGATCGCGCCGCAGCGTGTCAGCTTCTCTTCCAGGCGCTCAAAGCCACGGTCGAGATGGTAGACGCGATTGACGACGGTGTCGCCCTCTGCCGCCAATCCGGCGATCACCAGCGAGACAGAGGCGCGAAGATCGGTTGCCATGACCTGGGCGCCCTTCAGCCGGGACACGCCCTCGACCCGCGCCATCTGCCCCGACAGCGAGATCCGGGCGCCGAGCCGAGCCAGTTCCTGCACATGCATGAAACGGTTCTCGAAGATCGTCTCGGTAATGTGCGACACACCGGAGGAGCGCGTCATCAGCGCCATGAACTGCGCCTGCAGGTCGGTGGGGAAGCCCGGGAACGGCTCGGTGACCACGTCGACGGGATGGATGCCGCCGCCGTTTCGAACGATGCGCAGGCCGGTGGCGGTCTGGGTGATCTCGGCGCCGGTCTGGCGCAGGGTGTCAAGCGCGGTTTCGAGCAGTGCGCCGTCGGTGCCTTCCAGCGTCACGTCGCCGCCGGTCATGGCAACCGCCATGGCATAGGTGCCGGTCTCGATCCGGTCCGGCAGCACCCGGTGGCGGGCACCCGACAGCGAGGTGACACCCTCGACGGTGATGGTTCTGGTGCCGGCGCCCCAGATCCTGGCGCCCATGGCGATCAGGCAGTTGGCAAGATCGACGACTTCCGGCTCGCGCGCGGCGTTCTCGATGACCGTCGTGCCGTTGGCAAGCGTCGCCGCCATCATCAGCACGTGCGTGGCGCCGACCGACACCTTCGGGAATGTATAATGGGCACCGATCAGGCCGCCGTTCGGCGCCGTCGCGTTGACGTAGCCGCCGTCGATCTCGATGACCGCTCCAAGCGCTGCAAGCCCTTCGAGGAACAGGTCGACCGGCCGCGTGCCGATGGCGCAGCCGCCCGGTAGCGATACCCGTGCACGGCCTTCGCGGGCCAGCAGCGGCCCGATGACCCAGAAGCTTGCGCGCATCTTGGAGACGAGTTCATAGGGCGCCGTGGTCTCAGCGATCGTCCGGCAGGTGAAGTGGATGGTGCGGGAATAGCCATCTTCCTGGCGTTCGCGCCGGCCGTTGACGGCAATGTCGACGCCGTGGTTGCCGAGGATGCGCATCAGGCCCTCGACATCGGCAAGATGCGGCACGTTCTCCAGCGTCAGCGTGTCGCTCGTCAGAAGCGACGCGATCATCAGCGGCAGGGCCGCATTCTTGGCGCCCGAAATGGGAATGATGCCGCGCAGCTCGTTGCCGCCGGAAATTCTGATGCGATCCATGAAATGACCACGGGCTTGACGCCCGCCTCTCCTAATGCTGGCACGAAAGATGGGCGTCCTTAGACGAAATCCCTCAGCGCTTCAATTCGATTGCACCCGCCCGGGCGCCCGGATGGCCATCAAGCGGGCGATTCGTCCGTTTTTGCGGCAGGCAGGCCGTCCGTCATGTCGGCATCGCCGGCGCGGCGGGCGCGCGCCTGGCTTTTGCGGCGCATGAGGTTCTCGCGCAGCTTTTCGGCGGCACGCGCATTGCGACGGTCCGCTTCGCTTTGCAGACGGGCCTTGCGCGCCGCTTTCTGGTCGTTCGATTCGTCCATGACAGTCATTCCACTTGCATAACCGAAACCGTGACAAAGCCAAAGAGCGGCGTCAAATCCGAGCTTTCGGCAAAGAAGTGGAATTTGCGGCTTGCACTCCCCGATCAGCTATGGCAATAGGCCGCTCACCCGCAGCGCTGACACGAAAACGGCGCCGATGCTGCTATAGCTCAGGGGTAGAGCACTCCCTTGGTAAGGGAGAGGCCGAGAGTTCAAATCTCTCTAGCAGCACCATTTTCCTCTCAAGATATCAAGACATTAAGCCGACCATCTCGGCTAGTTACGGTGCGTGAAAGTACGCAAGTGCACAGAACAAACCGTGATATGCGCGCAGAATGCGTGCAAAATCCGTGCAGTGAGTTCGCGACTTGTTCTCTGGCCATCGGCTGATCTTCGGCTTTAACCACCCCTTATCACCAAATCATTGATTTGATTACGAGCGGTTACCGCGTTCCCCACAGGGCGCCTGATCTCAAGCGGTTCTGGAGCTGCGAATGGGTCACCCCGCCAAGTTAACCATCAATACAACTTCTGGAGAAACGGGCTTCACGAGTATTCAACCGAAGCCTAAGTTTGGTCAGACCCACGACAGCCGGCAAGCCGTCGATGGGTCCTAACCGGCCCAACACCCAAGGAGTGTCAGATGGCTTTCGAGATGGTAGCGAGCAATCGTTACGGCATCAATAACGATGCTGCACGCATTATCCCTCAATCAGCGCGGATCTTCGCTGAAGCAGTCGCCAGCTACGTGAACAGCGGCGGATGCAACCGATACTGGGACAAGATACTTCCTCACATCGGCAACCGACTGCTAACCGAGATCGTCCCCTACGACGTCAGAGAACTCGCTGAGCATATTTTCCCGACCCAATCGAACGGCACTCGCAATCGGTGCTGTGTCGGCCCTATCAGAGCGGTAATGCGGCATGCCTACGATCGCGGATGGGGACCGCTCATGGTCTACAAGTCTTTTCGTGAAGAGCCGGCCAAAAGAAAGAAGGCGGCAACGCAAATATGGCTTCACGCCTTCCTGCGCCAGGCTGATTCCGGCGATGGGCGTCACGCCCACATCGGCTCGCTGGTCATGTTCATGTTCCAGACCGGGGCTCGGATATCCGAGGCCTTGAACTTGCGCTGGCGAAACGTCGACTTCATGAGCCGGACGGCTTTGCTGGAGAAGACCAAGACGGAAAAGAACTCCACCCGCTTCCTAACCAGTCAGATGGCCAACCGCCTTATGAGCCAAGGTATCAGCAAACACCCCGACGAGCGAGTTTTCCGGATTGCCGATCGACATTGGGCGAACGACTGCATCAGGACCATCTGCTCGCTTGCGCAGATCGACTACAAGCCAAGCCATACCTGCGGCCGGCATGCCTTTGCCAACAATTCGCTGAACCTCGGCGCCGATATCAAGAGCACCATGGATGCAGGCGGCTGGAAATCCGTGACGATCTTTCTGGGCATTTACGTGCACTCGCGCAATGCCGGGCGATCCGTAGCGGAGAAGATGGACGTCTATCAGTACGAGAGCGCCATCTAAAGCAAAAAAGGCCCGGTTTGATCCGGGCCTTCGATTCATCTGCGGGAGATCTCTCGGTAGATGCGTAGCTCTTCCCGAAGGTGATCAAGTTCCTGAGCCAGCGCGCCATCTACCCTGATCTTTTCCTTGGCTTGATCGACCATCTCCTCCAGCACATCTACAAGCCGGGTCGCCTGCTCTGTCATCTTGTTGAGCGCTGTCGGGTCGACGATAACAGCTGCGACCTGAGCACTTGCTTGCGAAGGTGCGGCCCGCTGCCCGGACATCAGTCCAAGGTATCGCACCGCGAATATGACTGCCAGACCGAGCCCGATCGAAATCAGGACGGGAAGAGGCAGCTTATCAAGTCCGTCCATTCCTAGCTTCCCCCTGGTCATGCGCTGCCCGATTTATATTCACCAGCTCGCCAACAGCGAACAGTGGGTAGATGGCCAGCCACGTCGAGATGACGCCAGAGGATGCGTATCCATACGAAATCAGGCACCAAATGAAGAAGCCGACACCGGCCGAGAACTGCCGGATGACGGGAGTGACGTCCTTTCGGGCGCCGTTGACGATCAGTCCGCCAATTCTCAGAAAGCCGAGCATCATCATCACATAGCCCAGGAAGAGGCTATCTCCGAAGATGTCGCGAAAACCTGCCCAGGCGGGCTGATTAAAAATGTCATCGCTGTAAATGAGGACGAAACCCCACAAGGCTGTGTGTCCCGCGAGAAACCACTCGGTCATGCGAGGGCCAAAGCGATGTTGCATCCTGATCCAAATGCCTGGACCGATGTAGGAGCCGTTTTCCATCAAGGCGCCCCGCTGACTACTGAGGCGTTGCGGCGGTTAAGGTCATCGCCCCAGGCCCGGCAGTCGTCGGCTTGATCATCGCGATTTTTAGCCGCGACCTCCCACCGAAATTTGAAGATCACCCACGGCTCGTCACGAAGCTTCACTTTCTCCATGTGATCGGTGCACGCGGCAGGGAGGACGATCGGCGGAGGCTTCGCTGCACTTTGACCACCGACCGTTGCTGCGGCCTGAAGCCTCACTCTTGCAGCGTCATCCGTCGACTGGCAAGAAACTAGCGCGCAGGCCAAGGCCGGCGCGATCAGAATTTTGGCGTCCATGACCTATCCTTTTCGTTGGGTCGAGAAAGCTCTTCATCCTGCTCAGCCAGCACGCGGAGGCGCTCGACCTCTTCATCGGATTGAGCCTTTGCCTTGAGCGCGATGGAAGCTCTGTTATCCGCCGCCGCGGCTGCATCGTCCGCCATGCGCCGCAGGCTTCTTTCTCGCTCAAGTGTTGAACGAAGCGCCTCCACCTCGGTCGAAGAGGTCAGCTGTTCAACGCGGGCGTCGCAGGTAACCTTTTGCTGACTGATCGCAGCGTCGACCGCATCCTGGAGGCGACCGTTGTAGATCTGGCCAAACAGCGGAAGGCTGATGCCCTGATACATGACGACCAGGAAGACGGACGAGACGATCATGCCAGCCAGGATGGCGGCTGGGATTTTGATCAGGTCTGATAGCTGCGCGAACATCATGCCCTCTCGAAGTCTGGGAGATCGACGGTTTGGCCGGCAAGTTCATGGGTACAGTCACCAAGAAATTGAATGCGGCCCCCCGTAACGAAGGAATGGCAGATGGCGGGCGGGGCACCGCTGATGCCCGCGTCTCGACCGTTGTAGGTGACCAGTACGGACGGCGTGAAAGTCGGGAGTTCAGGATCGCCATTGTATCCCCACCGGGGGCCAGCGCCATCGCCGACCATGACCTGGTGCGCGCCGTTACAACCTGGACACCAGTATATCAATCCACCGTCTACCGACGATCGGAGTTTGCTTGAAAGTGCCGCCATGATCATAGGCCCGCAAGGCAGAGAGCCTTCTCAGCCTTGCGGCGTTCGAAGAGGCCACGCATGACCCGGCCGCCGCCCTTGTCGAACCAGGTGATAGCCTCGCACCCGCCTGCGATATCGCCAGCGTTCAGACGCCGAACGGCCGTGCTCTTGCCGATCGTCGGCACGCCAGCGTTCCAAGCAAGCGACGTATAGGCGGTATCCCGCGTCGCCGGCAGACGGTTGCTGATCGTGTCGGAAGTGAAATAACCATGGAGCTGCAGGCGGTACCTTGCGACCAGCACCCGCATATATCGGAGGCAATCGTCCATCTTCATGGCGGGCATGCCGATGTAGACTTTGATCCCCGACGCCGTAGTCAGCCCGCCGCAGATTGTCGCGACGCCGACGCCATCGAGATAGGCATTCAGTCGAATACCCTCGCGCTGGATGATAAAGGGTACGGCCATATCAAGAACCTGAGCCTCGGTAGGCGGAGGCGCCTTGTTCTCGGCTGCATCAGCATGGGAGGTGAATAGGAAACCCATACCAATGATAAGGATGATCACGCAGGCGATCCGCACCCACTCGGCCCAGACAGAGTCGGTTTGCTGCCAGAGCCGTCCGAATAGACCGGCTACACCGAAACCCACTCCGACCTTGAACGCGATGTACGGATTATAATCGTGGCCTGTGAAATAGTACCAGACTTCAGGGCCGATCAGAGCGAGCAGACCAAAAGCCTGCATCCAGAAAGACAAAGAGAGAGCGACAACACGCCGCCAGTTCGCAACGAGGTTCATTTTTATTCCTAACTTTGGAGGTTGGACAGCGGACGGCGTGTGCCGATCGTCATCACTTGACTCTCCATCAACTGAGAACGAAATAAGAACGATGAAACATCGAAGGGGCATAGACTTGGCCAGGAACGACCGCGACGGCATCTTCTACGAAGGTCCGATCATGGACCCTGTCCATACGACCTTCGACGACATCCCCGAATGGAATGCCCTCGGCATCCATTGCCCGAAATGCGAGCGCGAGGCATGGGTCGATCGATGGGAACTGCAGCGCAAATGAGGCAAGGGCGCCTACCTTGGCTCGCTGACCTCGCGGCTACGCTGCAGGAGCTGCGGCAACAAGGATAGCAATCGCTGGATTGTGGGGCGCCTGCCCCGATGACCTGGGCGAAGAAATACAGCTGGTCTCGATCATAGCCCGACGACAAAGATATGAACGGAAAGCCGGTCGAAGACTACGTCGCCCACGACGGCGACCAGTACGCCGGCCGCATCTACCTCGATCACCAGACGCTGAAGAAAGGTCAGTGGCGCTGGTGCGGTGCCTACCCGAAAGGAAGCCGGCACTATATCGCGCCTAACAATGGATGGGCGCCGTCCGCGGCCGACGCGGCAGGGATCGTCGAAGAGTATTGGGACCAAATGAAGGAACGAGTAAGATGATCATCAACGTTGGAGATACTGTCCGGACGATCAGCATCCGATCCCCATGCATGCTGGTCATCAAGAAGCATATGCATAACTAGGACGTCGAGTACGCGGAGTTGCTCTGGTTCGACGTGAATGCTCGTCAAATCACCCTCGATACCGTTTTGTAGAGCCGGTCCCTTATCAGGACTAGCCCTAACGACACTCATCACAAGGGTTCGTTACCAACCGAAAGACCTGCACATTAACGCCGTCAATCATATTTTCGGTGACCAAAGCGATCTTCTCCTGTCGCCAAAGCTCATCAATATATTGCAGTATCTTACGATGAACCCCAGGCTCTCCGTGATTGAACGCTTTCTCGTGACCATCGAATACTGCGACGGGCAACCGAGCAACCACTATTGCTTCTGGTGGATCGGTGATCAATTCTCCCAAAAGAACGTCCCCTTCTTTTTGGCTCATAAAATCGAACCACGGTACTGGTGATCGTCCAAAAAATGTCCGATCTGCCAAAAGCGCAAAAATGGGTATGTTTGGGAAGCTCAAAACCTTCGCGGATCTATCAGTCGATGACGACACTGCAGCCACTGTGTTGGCGATTCCCTTGGCACTGCCTTCATCAATGCACAAACCCTCAAGCTTGCCGGAAAGAGGCGAACACGTACTTGTGCCAATCTCCCCGGTACTAAAACCCCACCACGTGTAAGGATTTGAAAACTTGGCAGAAATAAACGAGCCGCTTCCACTTACAGCTAAGAGCATTACGAATGTCGGGATTATTGCAGATCGAGAAGTTATCGACATTCCAGCAGCTATTAATATACCGATCCCCAAGAATGCACTCATTTCCGATAGTGCTGCAGAAGTTCCATTGCCAGCCATGAGCAGGAGGCCGAAACAACCAACTATCAGCAAGGCAAGCAATCGCTCATTCTTGCGTATCGAAAGCCTTACTAAAGCAACTAGAATTGCGACACAGTAAACATTGACTGCAATAATGACAAAAAGAAATGTTAGATTATATTTATTCGGGATCGAAATAATGGGCAAATTGAAGGATAACTGTAAGGAATAATGCAATTTTTGGCCAAATACTGTAGCTACGAGAAGAAAAAATCCCACCACTGCCGCTAACGCTCTTGGGTTCCAGCGCAAAGGTTGAGCAGAGCTATCGCCTAAAAACGAGTGGACGAATACTTTCTCAGGTGATTTTGACTGCGAATTTGCTGCGACAAACGCCGACTTTGTGGCCGCGACGAAAACCGTGATCAAAAAAGCAACGACAACGGTCTTTACAACCATTTCTGCGGCGGCCAAGTTTGCGCCAGCAAAATCTGGGTCGCCAAAAAACCGCCAAATCCAACCGGAAGCAATCGCGGAACTACCTTTGGCGGACGCTGCATTAAAAATAGTCTGCTCAAGAAACGCAAACAAGGATCCGTTTTGCGCAAGCCACGTCAAAACAACTGAAAGCGGCAGGAGCGCGCCAAGAAAAAACATAGCAAGGTGCGAGATCAACGACCGCCTCGCCACAAAAAATATCGTGGTAAAGACGATCAAAGTCATCCCTATACTGACAACACCTCCATTAGATTGCTTAGTAAGCGTCGCGAGCGAGAAGAAAAAGCCGGATAAAAAAAGTGAAAAAGGGTTGCATGAACGGCTATATCTGATCACCGCTAAACAGCCTGCTAACAAGAAAAACGACACGATTTGAGTAAAGTCATAGTCAATAAACGCGGGTCCCGACTCATAGAAAATAACAGCAACTGCTGCTGCAAAAGCCGATGCCCACCTGTCAAAAATAGACCTCAACAAGTCGAAAGTAATGGCTGCGAATGCCGCCATTAAGACGATCCCTAGAAGTCTATAACCCCAGAAACCGTCTCCAAAAATTTTGTCCAATGCAAGTAAAGTTAAGGGGAATACTGGCGTCAGCAACAAGTTCACATCTTTGTAGAGAATCTGCCCGCGCTTTATTGCATCCGCATAAACATTGAACCAACCCTCTGTAATTGGAAAATAAACAAACGCGTAGGAAGCGGTATAAACAGCGGTTATACCAGCGGCGATCAACGCTAGAATCCAGAGCGGAAATGTTGAAGGGACAGACGGCAAACGCAGGCTAGGCCCTCTCACCATAGCCGCTTCGATCGACAACCGAATTGCTGCGGCCACTAAAGCTCTTTTCTTCCCAGTCACCCAAATTAGCGGCAGTAGCAGAACTGCCAATAGTGCCAATGCGACAAGAACTGCCCGGCGAGGAGATAAGGTATTTTTTACTTCGAGCTGAAAGTTTTCGATGTCTCCTTGCCAACGTCTTGCTTGGACGTGCCCGTCACCTACTCTAAAATTTTCTCCTGGAACACGAATTGCTGAATCGACGATCGACTGCCATGGATGGTCGCCGAACTTTGCCGATACGTGACTGCGATCAAGACCTTCAATTTGAAGATGGTACTTCCTCCCGAATTCCACTTGGCCAAGAGGTAGCGTGAAGTTTTGGCTCTTACCCTTTCCAGCCATAATCATGAGTGTTCTGTCGGCAAGTTCGACTCTTATCCCCTCATTTCCATCGTCAGTTTGCATGATGTTCGGGTAAAAACCCTCGCGCACCGCGACAAAATCGAGACTTGCATGAAAATAAACGCTCCGACCTATGACCTTTAAATTTCCAATTGAAGCCGGCGGATTACCATCAGCTACTTCAAGAGCAAAATTTCCAGTCGGATAGCTATTTAAATTCCTAATAGCGATCAGTACCTGAGAATAAAAAACTAAAAATATGACGAATATTGAGATTGTAGCAACAGATACGCCCACCTGTATTCGGGGATTAACGAAAGTATAGTTCAAAATCCTGATCCCGATTTAATTCTTAGCTTTGGGAAATCTTCTGTCGAATGCCGCTGTCAACACTGCGCTACGGCGCGACTACACTCGACAGTAGCCCAGTCTGCCCCGACACGATTAGAAGCCCTAGAGCAGCGGTCACAACTAGAAAACCTATACCAGTTATAGCTTGAAGCATCAGGATACCCTCAAAAGTTAGACAGCGATCAGTCCATAGTGGCAAAACGTCCGCGTGAGCAAATCACATAATTAGGCTATATGTGAACTCACGAAATGCTGGACGGTCGGTCGAGGAGACGAAAGCCCTAGGACATACTTCATGCTCCTAATTTAGCTGATGGCACGGCATAAAGCACGCTCTCAAATGAGTTGTACATGTGCTGGATGATATGAAGTGAATGGTTTGGGAGAATTCTCTTGAGCAGTATTGGCAGATCAGCCAAGTCACCGACTTTATGGTATAGCGATATTGCAACAACAGGTTGGCTTCGTTGCAAAATTTCTGTTGCACCCTCAATCGCAGCGGCTTCAGCGCCTTCGATGTCGAGCTTTAGGAAATCGATCGTTCGGTTCGGAAATAAGCTGTCCAGTGCCGCCGTGACTATCGTCTGGCCCCCGCTGTCGGAAATGGCAGAACTTTCGCCTGTGCCACCGCCAAATGACAGAGTTTTGTAACCGTCAGACAATGCGATTGGCAGGCAGTGAGTTATTCCAGAAGCGCTTTGCCGAGTATTGTGAACGAGGAGCGAATAATTTGCCGGATCCGGCTCAAACAGAAAAGCTTCACTTACGTTGCTTGCTTTTGCTAAGTCGCGGTGTGAATCGCCGTCAAAGGCTCCGCCGTCAACGTAAACGATACCCTTTTCCTTGCGGAGAAAAGGGGCAGTCAGTCTGTTGAAATACTGCACATCCTCATCTCGGAAACTACCATAAGCAGGGTCCGTTCCGAGCCTGAATTTCAAGATCCGCGTGAACCTGTCGCGGCTCTGCTCGTCTTCGAAGAGATCAAAGGCCGTTTGGAGTTTTGGCAGGATGCTGATTATCTCATCTCTCGTTGACATCCAGTATTTCCATCCGAGCTCGGCTTGAAGCTGGGGATAAAACTCAGGCGGAATGAAAATGTTTTTGTATCCGGCCGCTTCTGCGAGGCTCACTAGATCGGGAAAGGCAGTCTCTCTATTGAATATGCCGATGGCGACTTGGACCGCGGTTCTGTCCAATGAAGCTTCCGTGAGGCTACGTACTGGACGGTCGAGCAAAGTTTCAATGTCCGGCTTCGTCTGTAAAAAGCCCGCGACATCAAATCCTTTCGAGATCAAGGCGCTAAACATTCCTTTGGCAAAGCCACCAGCGCCAAATATCCACACGGGCAAATTGGGATCGAGAAGTCTAGGATCCCGAATGTCATCTGTAATGTAAGCGATCTCAGAGGTATTTTTATTTCTCATGCTCGTTTTGCCCTGTTTGTATCATTGAGTACGATGCCGACCAACTCTTCCAAATGACTGATGGTTTTGAAGACAGGGGCGTCATCGATCGTATCGTCATAACCGCCGGCGAAATAGATGAAAGGGATTCCTGCATTTTTGGCCGCTCTCTGGTCAATCACGCTGTCTCCTACGAAATAGGGCATATCAGCAGATGTCCCGCATTTTGAAAGCGCAAGATCAACGGGACGTCTGTCAGGCTTACTAATACCGGCTGTATCGCCCCCAACCACGCCGTCAAACAGATGGAATATACCAGTCTCATTGAGGACCTTGAGGCACAACCGCTCTGGCTTGTTGCTGCATATCGCAAGACTGCAGCCAAGGTCGTCTTTGAGCCTCGTTAGCGTCTCTCGAGCTGAAGGGTACAGGCTGTCACGTGGTGTCGGCATTGACGCATACGTCTCGCGAAACCGCTGGAGACTGGATGCCGCCACTGAAGGATCAATCTCAAGTGCTCTGCTGACGAGTGGGATTCCTCCCTGACTGCTCAATTCGCGGTAAAAATGCAGTGGAAGATTATTCATTTCTCTTTCATTGCGCATGCCGTTTAAAATCGTCGCAATCACTGGAGCGCTGTCAATGATGGTGCCGTCCAAATCAAATATTATCGAAAAATTCTTGCCTTCCACTTGCCCCTCCCACGCAGGATGTATGACAGCCCGCCAGTCTCAATAACGCAATGCCCGGAAAGACTAAGCATAGTTGAACACACAAATTCAATCGGTAATTGTCATTACACTCTCGTGTTCGCATCTCGGATGGGTTTGAAACCGCGTCACCATCACAGTCGATACGATATCCTGGTCCGTCGTGATGGAGGTCGGCATGAGGAAGTCTCGCGGCTTTGGGCTACCGCGAGGATGCCTGAGCGGAAGCACGATGCCGAATGGTAAGACTGGCTATGGTCCCCCCAATCGATGTTAGGGTGATGCTGAGGGCTCGTGCCTTCAGCTTCCGCTTAGCACCCGCAGGCTATGCAGCCGGACTTTGGTGTTGGGGACGTTTGACGCATCGACGGGCCAGAAACCGTTGGATGTCAGCGAACTGTTGAGCGATGTTCCCATGGCGAGGTTGACGGCCACCGAGGCCCGCTTGAACGTGGCGATCTGAAAATCCTTGGCGAACATCAGCTTGCCATTGAGATAATACCACGCTCGGCTGTTGCTGTAGATCATCTGGATCTTGGCGCGGATGGAGCCGCCGAGATTGTTGCCTGGCAGCGGCGAGCGGGTAAGCCCGTATGCGCCGTATACGAGGGGAGACGGCGCGGACGGCTGATAATCTCCAGCGGTGGCGAGACCCCAATAATTGTATTGCTCGAGCATATCCAGCTCGCCGCCATCGCCGCCGAGATTGTTGCCTGGGACATCAACCGGGAGAACATCGAATGTGTTGTTGGTCACCAGCCAGAAGGCCGGCCAGGCCGCAAGACACTCGACGCCCGGAAGATCAAGCACAGCCTCGAGCGCCAGATATGTGCCGTCATGGGCATTGTTGAGACCGGGGCATATACCCCACTTGCTCCAGATCTGCGCGCTGAAGACGGCATGTTGATTTCCACTGAGAGCTGACCCGGCTCAGCCTGATATTTCCATTGAGAATTGACCCATGTTTCAACCGTCCCT